>NZ_FOKV01000030.1 GCF_900112105.1 Zunongwangia mangrovi
CTGTTTAATTTTTTTTTCGTAGTTGAATATATTTTGTGTATTTCCAATAGCAGAAATTAGAAAAAATAGGAGCAAAAATTTTTTAGTCATAATTGGGGGTAACGGTTTCGTATAATCGTCAGTTGCGGATTGGTTGAAACTAAGATAGCTAAAATTACTGAATATTATGCTTACGCGGTTTTGTCCGCAGGACAAAATGCCGCAATTGCTATTATACGTTGTTACCCAATGTAGCGACACGCTCAGTTTATTTTTTAATTCTTTTAAATTGTCGTCAGATTTATCGAATATCGGCTTAGATTAAATTTTCTTTAATTGTTTATCAGAGTGGGAGAGAAGCTTTTGAAGTTTAAAATTGATAGTAAAAGTTTATAATTTTAAGTTTCTCCAGCGTTGCTTTTTTAATTTTTAGTTGGATTTTTCTACTCAAATTTTGAGAGAGATTGGTTCTAGTGATGCTTTCCGCGTCGTTGATTATTCTGAAGTTCCGTTTTCAATTAAAAGTTCAGGTTTTCAGATCTTTTTTTTGAGCTTGTCCGCTCAAAGTCAGTTTTGGTTTCTAAAAATAAGAGTCAATTTTATCTAATATCAACTTTTATTTGTTTGGATTTTTATTCCTGAAGTCTTTAAAAATGGTGTCCTATTTTATCGAATTTTGATTATAATTTTTCTGCGGTCAGTTCAGTTTTCAGGAAGTGTTTTTGTCTGGAGCTATTTTGGGTAACGGTCTTGTATATTTGTCAGTTGTGGGAATTAGGAAATAAAGATCACAAAAAGAAATTATTTTACGTATAAGCGTTTGTGTCCGCAGGACACAAAGCCACAATTGCAAATATACGGTGTTGTAGGCAGTTTTTTATTCTTTAAGTTCAAAATTATATTCTTTTATAATCTCATTAAATTTATCTAATTCTTTATCCTCTTTCATTTTTGCGTGAACAAAATTCAAAAGATTTTCAGCATCCGATATTTTGTTTGAATTCTGGTTTTTGTATAAAATTATTGACTCTAATGTATTTTTTAAAGCAATTTCATTATTGCCTAAAATCAAATTTGTTTTTCCATTTCCGTAATAACCCTCAGGATTTTCGGGGTAAAAATTAATTAAGTTTTGATAAAAATTTTGTGCTTCTGTTTCATTTTCTTTCATTGAATAAATTGCAGCAATATTTAAAAGCGCAAAATCTCCTTCTGGAAATATCTCAAGAGATTTCTTATAAGTTTTTATAGCTTTATTCAAATCATTTTTCATTCGGTAGGCTACCCCCAAATGGTCATAAGCCATTACAAATTTTTTATCTTTTTTAATTGCTTTTTCGTATTGTTCTATTGCTAATTTAAACTGTTCTTTATCTTGTAGTTGATTTCCTTTTTCAAAATATTCATTTGCTTTCTGATTGTCAGAAAGTCTATAAAATTCTTGTTTTTTCTTTTCAAAAACTTTTGTTCTTAACGATGGACATTCTTCTATAACAAGTTTTGATACATCGCTAAAAGTTTTGCGAATTCCCTCTACTGTAAATTGTCTATTGTCCTTTTCGCTTGTGTCATTATTTTCAACGTCAATTTTTGATGAAACGATACATTTTTTCAAAAGGTCATTCAAGTTTTCAGTTTCAGAATCTTTAGAAATACACTCACAAGATTTTTTTGCAATTTTTTCCTCGTATGTCTGTCCGAATGTGATTAACGAAATAAAAAGAAAGACTAATGATATTAATTTATTCATCTGTTCGTGAGTTTGTAAATGTCTAGTCCTGAAATATGGCTACAGGTTGAACATGATTTTAAGCAGTTAATTTGTATACCATATTTGGTGTTTTATACTCTAAAGATAAAT
>NZ_FOKV01000028.1 GCF_900112105.1 Zunongwangia mangrovi
TTATCTTTAGAGTATAAAACACCAAATATGGTATACAAATTAACTGCTTAAAATCATGTTCAACCTGTAGCCATATTTCAGGACTAGACATTTTTATGAGATATTATACTTTCAATTCTAGTAAATCTGTTCAGCAAAAAAGGTTAGTATTTAATGAATTATTTATAATTAGAATATTTCAATACTTTCAAAATTTTGTGATTATAATATTCCCTTTAATTTTAAGTGTTGGATTTCTGATCGTCCAACTAAATATTAAAAATGTAATTCTATTACCCCTTTCTATAGTTACTTTAATAGCTAGTATTTTTTATGCTCATTTTATTTATACTCAAATAATTAAAGCCTCAAAATTTAGAAAAACAAAAGGTATAGGCAAGAAAACAAACATAGATCTAGTAGAGAATATATGTCATAGAAATGGTTGGAAAATTGTTAAATCGGACAAGCAATCCCACGTAATAATAATAGAAAAAGCTAAAATAGCGTATCATTTAGGAAGAGAACTATTTGTTGTATATGAAAATAAAGAAATATATGTAAGGTGTTTAGCTTACGTTAGAGCCAATGCTATACATCCATTTCTCTGGAGAAGTCAAAGAAAAATTGAAAACTCGTTAATTGATGATATTAGAAAAGACTGGTTTGGTTGAAATTGGTATATCTACTCAATCATGTATTTAATAAAAAAACTATGCACAACAACGGTTAATCGCCAATAAGCGGCACAGTTAGTAAGAAAATAATTAAATTGACCAACAAACCAATTCTAAGCCGACAAATCCGAGTTCCCTACTCCGCCAACTGGCGATAACCGAGACCGTTGTGCAACATACTGAAAAACCGAAAAACAACATTTGAGCATTAAAAATTATGAATTTAAACGATATACTAAAAACCCAGAATTTTGCTCAAAAAATTAATAATCAAATAAACCCATTTGACTCAATTACAAAAATTTTGAGTTCTACAAATTGGACGAAACAACCTGATACTTTAAAAATGACTGAAGCACTTTTAAAAGGTGTTTCATCTTATAATAACATTAGCTCATCTGCTTATGAAATGACAAAACGGATAAATACACAACCAAATTTTGCTATTCCAAATACAACTTTAGATTTATTAAATTCAATCGGAAATCAAAATAGTCGATTATTTGAAGGAATAAATAGTGCTTTAGTACTTTCAAAATCATTGACAACTGCAATAGAAATTCCGAATTTACAATTTGCTTTATCTGGACTTTCTGCTCAACTTGCGAAAATTGCTTCATCACAACAAAAGTGGGACATTTTAGAAGACTTTGACGAAATAACAGAAGAAGCTGTTTCTATAAACGATAGAATAATTGAAGAGGAAGGACTATCAAATGAGAATCTTGAATATTTAAATGAATTTTTAAGCAGAATTGAAGTTAAAATAGATAATCAAGACAAAAGTTCTTCTGCCATATTTTGGAAAGTACTCGCTTTGATAAGTTTTATTTTAGCAATTACAAGTGAAATAAGAAATTGGACACCAAAACCTGAATTTGCAACGCAGGAAGAAGTTGATAAAACTATAACCAGACATTTTACAAATTTTGAAAAGAAATTAAAAGAACAAAAAGAATACAGAATAACTAATCGAAAATGCAAAGTTTTCCTGAAACCAAAATCAAAGTCGAAAGTTGTTGTAAATATTGAGAAAGGATTTGAATTTGTAGTTCTTAATATAAATCACAAATGGATTTATGTAAGTTATTTAAACCCGAATGACAATTTACCAGAAACTGGTTGGATAATGAAAAAATACACGGAAAGAATTAAATAAACACAAAAAGTACGTTGCACAACAATGGCTATAAGTAATTGCTTGTTCTCGCTTGCTTCTGAAAATCCTCGCGAATTTTCAGTTTGGTGTGTACTTGCAAAGTTAAGTGCTAACCCACGCAACTACTCATAGCCTAGACCGTTGTGCATAATTTTGACCCGTCCGGAAATAAGGCTACATAATTTTAATAATTATGTACAAAAATGACAAAGTAATTAGACGCTACAGTGAATCGTTTAAATT
>NZ_FOKV01000027.1 GCF_900112105.1 Zunongwangia mangrovi
TATCTTTAGAGTATAAAACACCAAATATGGTATACAAATTAACTGCTTAAAATCATGTTCAACCTGTAGCCATATTTCAGGACTAGACAGCTGAATAGAACATTGAGAATTGAAAGAAAAAGTAACATATAAACTTGACCGAATTGCTGACATTTGGAATTCATATATTTGGGAATATGAATTCTGTAAAAAGAGAATCAAGTTTACACCTGAAGTCCAAACCAATTATTTCGGAGATATTTTAGGTTATTTTCAAGATACTTTTGACATAATATTTGACAATAGAAACTCAAAATCCTACGCCGACCGATTTTCTAATCAAATTAGCTTACTTCAAAGCATATATGTCCAACAAGATTTTATCGAAGAATTACTGATTATCTTCAAATGTGGAATAAACAAAAGAGATTTAAAAAAGGATTCAAACTATTTAATTAATAGAGAAATACGCAACGAACTCGTAGGACATCCGATAAGAAAACACAAAGGACAATTTATTTCATCTTGTCTTTTTGGTTACAATGGTGGCAGTGATAAAATTGTTTATTTAAGATACCATAAAGACAATGACTACAAGTTTGAATCAATGGAGTATGCAGTCTCTGAAATAATACACAGACATAAAGATTTTTTAAACAATTACTTCGACAAAATTTTAATCAAACTAAAGAAAATACTAACCGACTTCACTAAAGAAATTGAAAAAATAGAAAGCTTAATAGACAAAAAAAGTCTTGAGGAAATTCTTAAAATTTCAGAAGTATTTTATGAATCCATTTTTGAGTATGATTTCATCTATGATAAAGAATCATTATTGAAAATAAATAAAAGAAAAGAGGAACATAAGAGGTATGAAAATTTGATAGATAAATTTTATCAAGACTTGAGAAGTAGTCTAAAAGAAAAGAGAGAATATGCAGTTGAGCTTTTTGAACCCAGAAAAAGAATAGAAAACAACGATATTGAGAAGCCAATCTTTGATATAAGTTTCGTTGACGCTTCGCAGATATCAAGAGATAACATAGAAAGACCAGTAACTTACCATTATGAACTTGGTAAACTCGCTACAAAACGTAATCCAATGGATTTTGATTTTTTTGGTGGTTGTCTACGAAGAAAATGTTCGAAAAATGAATTAGTCCTAAATGAATTAGACCATATGGAATCTAATATTTATAATGACATTGAATATTTCACGGCATACAGATTGATTTGCTCTGAACTAAATGAAGATTAAAAGCCAGCACATAACAATGTATAACAACAATTGCGGCTTTGTGTCCTGCGGACACAACCGCGCAAGCATAAAAGTCGGTAATTTTAGCTATCTTAGTCTCTAATCAATCCGCAACTGATTGTTATACAAGACCGTTAGCGGCAAACTTCGTTGAACATTTTGCTATTAATTTTATGAATAATGTTCCTTTATTAAGAAAAGAAAAATTTAAAGGTTATTGGATAAATGGTTGTTTTGGAGGAATAATAACTGGAACTTTTCTTTTCCTCCTATCTCTAATAGAAAATAGCTTATTAAATTCATTTTATAATGGGTTAATTTGTTGTTTTACAATCATTTTCATTTTCTGTGTTGTAGGCTTTTTTAGTCAAGAATATTATCTAAGGAAAAAGAAAATCAATCAATTACAGTCTATAAGATATAGTTTTTTAGATAAAAACAACTTCAAATTAAATCCAGATCTATATTTCGAAGGAGTTTATAAAAATTTTTATTTTAGAATCTATAATATAAGCAAAACGGTGAAAATCTATAAGAAAAATAGAAAATTGGAATATGAAATTATCGAAGCTTTTTATGATTTTGATCCAAAATTAAATGATAATGATTTCGAGGATAAGTTGAGCGGTGATTATTACATTGGTAATGTCACATTTGAAAATCATCATGCCTTTTTAATTCCTAAAGATTCGATGAACCCAAACTTTGAGGAGAATATGAATGCTCTTATTGAAATATTTCATTGGTCTAAACTATATCCTTTGAATATAGAAAAATGGGAAAAAACGATCGGTAAACAATTAGAAAAAAAACAACTAGAAAATGAAAAGTTGAGAACTAGACAAATTTTAAAAATCGGAAAACTGGACATAAAATATATAAAAAATGAATAGACAGTCAGCCGCTAACAACGCGTATGGTCAATTGCGGCTAAACACTTAATCGATATTCGATGTTTTTAGCTATATTTATTGTAAGCGGACAAAACCTGGCTAACCAAC
>NZ_FOKV01000024.1 GCF_900112105.1 Zunongwangia mangrovi
ACAACGGTTTTGAGTATGGACAGTTGCGGGTTGGTTAACCAGTTTTTGTCCGCTTAAAATAAATATAGCTAAAAACTTCGAATATCGATTAAGTATTTAGCCGCAATTGGCTATACGCGTTGTTGGCAACTGGCTTTTTTTATTCATTACAGTGTTTTTCTAATGCTTCTAAAACCATCCAATTATCATCTCCAAGCGAAACGGCTTTATTCAAATCAGCACAAATTTTTGTCAATTCAGATTCTGGTATTTCAGTTTCTTTTGAAGCGATGATTTGAACATCCTTTGATTTTGATAATGTTCGACTATTTCCAAGTTCGTATTTTCTCAAAATTGCAAAAGCTCGATTGGAATAAGCGTTAGTAAAATATGGCTCAATATCAAGAGTTTTGTTGAAATCTTTAATTGCTTCATCGAATTGAAAGTTGTTTAATTTCATTGTGGCTCTTGCAAAATATCCGTCAGCCCAATTTGGTTCTAATTCTAATGCTTTATCCAATTTCTTAATTGCTCCTTTATAGTTTAATTGTTTATACAACTCTTGAGATTCGTTGTATAATTTGAAAAGTTTGTCGTTTACCTTATCCTTTTGGTAAACACCATTTTTATAAACGTTTTTCCCTTTTATTTCTCCTGTCGAATAGTAGGAAACGGATTCTCCGTCCATTTTTCCGTTCACAAAATTTGTTTGTTGTTTTAACTGTCCATTTGGATGATACATTTCCCAAATTCCAATTTCTTGTCCGTTTTTAAACTCGCCTTTTTGCATTAGAGTTCCGTCTTTGTAAAATCGTTTTTCCATTCCATTGGAAAGTCCGTTCTCATATTCAACTTCATCTGATACGTTGCCGTTTAAATGATACATTAGACGTTTGCCTTTTAGTTTTCCGTTGAATAAAGTTCCTTCCCCTTGTTTTTTTCCTGTCAGATAGTAATCGATAAATCCACCCGAATAAGGTGTTGAGCTACCTTTTAAATACCAAGTTCCATTTTTTTTGGTCATCAATTTGGTAGTTGGAATTGCTTTTATGCTGTCAGGTCTTTTTACATATTCCTTTGTGAAAACATAAATAATTCCGTCCAAGTCTTTATATCCAATTTCCTCAATTGCTTTTTTGTTCTTTACCACTTCAACTCTGTCAATTTCGTTTTCAGTCAGCATTCCGAATCCTTCTTTCGGTTCTTCGATAACAGGAATTGAATCTACAACGTATAAAACGTTTTCATTCTGGTTTTGACTGAATCCAATAATTGGTAAAAGAGTCAGTAGTAAAATCAGTATTTTGTTTTTCATTCGTATTTTTTCAGCTTGTTGCCAACGGTCTTGTATAACAATCAGTTGCGGATTGGTTGGAAACTAAGATAGCTAAAATTACTGACTTTTATGTTTGCGCGGTTGTGTCCGCAGGACACAAAGCCGCAGTTGTTGTTATACATTGTTGTAAAACGTTTTTTATTCATCAAATAATCCACGAGCGGTTAGTACTCCTTTTTTCTTTTCGTTAAACAGCTTTTCGATGCTTTCTCCATTAAGTCCTTTCCAAGTTCCGTTTTTTGTTTTTTGTACTGGGTCATATTGATATTTTTGATGATAATAATGACCTTTTTTCTTATTCAAGGAAATGTACAAAATCACGTTTTCATAATTTTCAAATCCTGGACGTCCATAATGGTCATAAGCAACAAATTCAATCGTGTCTGTTTTCAAGTCGTTAAACACATTTTTAACAACTCTATATTTGTTTTTGAATCCGTAATCCATAACATAACTTACTCTCCGAATTGTATCTCCAGTTATTGAGTCAATTTCTATTCGAGTATTATTTTCATTTGGGTCAAATTCAATTACGGATATTTTTTCTCCGACAAAAGCATAAAGATTTACAGAATCGTTTTCCAAATTAAATTCCGATTTCTGTCCGACTTTAGTTGATTTACAACTAATCAGTATAATTAAAATTCCCAAAATTGGAAAGATGTGATTCATTTGGTCAAAATGTTTTACAACGGTATCGAGTATGGACAGTTGCGGGCTTGTTGGCCAGGTTGTGTCCGCTTAAAATAAATATAGCTAAAAACAACCAATATCGATTAAGTATTTAGCCGCAATTGACCATACGCGTTGTTGGCAACTGGCTTTATTCCGTATCAATCTCTTCCAATAAATTTTCGTAATTCTGTATTAGTCTTTTTTCTTTTAATACAATGTCTGTCATAGTTACAGCTAAAAATCCGTAAAATTTTCTATCACCATTATCGTTTTCTTTAAAGTCAATTTTCATCATCAAATTTGACAGTATGAGTTGACTAAAATCTTTATATGCTGATTGCATCGTATAGATTTCATTAATATTTTGAATTTCTTGAAATTTTAAACTGTTGATAAGCCCAGTTTGAATTCCTGTGTCAAAAGCACCATTACCTAAAATAACGGTCCGAGTTCCCTTAAAAAACGGCGGTAATGTTTTCATTTCAATGTTATCTGAATTTTGAATAATTCGTGAGCTATCTCTAAGCATTATGTGATAATTTAATACCTCGGAAATTTTTGATTTGTTAGATTTTATTTCGGTTATAATATTTTTTCTTAAGAGTTCTGTTTGAGATTTCCTTTTATTCGTTTCCGACCAATTTGATAAAACGAACCCCAAATAAACGCCAATCATAACTGGTATTATTTGTACTAAAATTTCTCCAATTTTCTTTCTCATCTATTAAGTTTTGGCTTGTTGCAACTCGTTTTTACAACTGGCTTTTTTATTTTTTTTTCCTAAACTAATATATTTTTCGGATTTCATTTTTTTCAGCTGTCTAGTCCTGAAATATGGCTACAGGTTGAACATGATTTTAAGCAGTTAATTTGTATACCATATTTGGTGTTTTATACTCTAAAGATA
>NZ_FOKV01000023.1 GCF_900112105.1 Zunongwangia mangrovi
GCCAGGTTTTGTCCGCTTACAATAAATATAGCTAAAAACATCGAATATCGATTAAGTATTTAGCCGCAATTGACCATACGCGTAGTTGTAAATTGTGGCGTTTATTGAAATTACTATTATTTATTATAATTTTTATGCCAGCCCAGGCCTAATATGAATGATAATCCTAGATAGTATTCTTTCGAAATATTTCCAGAAAATTTTAATCCATAACTAAATCCGAATGGATTTTTCTTTCTGTTTTTAAACCACTTTATATTTGCTTCGAAAGCAGCACCTAAAGCGCTTATTTTTTCTTTTTCGGTATCGTTTAGATTGTTTAATGAGTAGTGATTGTACGATGCGCCAACAGAAGCACTCCAAGAATGTCCATTTTCAATTTTTCGTCTACCATATAGTAATGCAATTTCATCCGAGTAAGCATTTGTATTTGAGGTTGGAATACCTACCAAATTATTCGCGGAAATATCAATATCATTTTTTTTCGAGTATCTAACAGAAAATAGGTTTTTATTTAATTGGTAATTCAGATCACCACCCCATAGAAAACCACCTGCATCTCCGGTATATCCGCCTATAAAAGTTTCCAGAAAGAATATTTCATTATTTTTTTCAGTTCTGGTTTGAGCAATTAAATTATTCGAGAAGAAAACAACTACAATTATGAAATATTTGAGTCTATTGATTTTACTTAATTTTTTTTTGATAATTTTTAGACTCATTCCTCTTCATTTGAGATTTTGAAAGCCATTATTTACAACGATCTCGATTATCGCAAGTGGCGGAGTAAGGTACGCGGATTTGTCGGCTTAAACTTTTCTTGCTTGGTCTCTAAAATTACACTTTTTATCTAAAAGCCGCTATTTGCGATTAATCGTTGTTGTGTGCTGGCGTTTTTAATAAGTTGATATTTTTCTTGTTCACTATTATTAAATAAAATAGTCAAATGGTCAGCCCAATATGAGTTAGTTCCATTTTCTTTTATTTCAAGTGCTGAAACCCATATTTTCTCAACTCCAAATTCGATTTGCCAAGTTTGAGGAAGTTTGGTAATTGTTTTTTCAGATTTAATAACTCGGTTATTTTTATATTCCTTTGTGATTCCCTCGCTAATGTCCCATAAAACAATAATTTCCGAGATTTCTTTTCCGATAAGTTTTGCCCAATTTTTATTTTCAGTCAGTTTGATTGTTTTAATTCCCTCGCGGATATTTATCTCGTTTAACTTTTCAAAACCAATTCCGTAACAGTAAAATTCATTATCCCATTTTATTTGAATCAGTTCATTATTATCCAGTCTAAAAATCACATTCATATCTACAGAGTGGATATCAGTAGAATGTTCCCAAAATTCAGAATCGGTTTTGTAATCCAACTCTTCATAATAAACTTCAATTATTTTGCGTCCGATAAAAGCCGAATTTATTCTGTGATAATATTTTAATTCTTTATCCATCATTTTTTGTCCGCTTGCACACAACGGTTTCGATTATCGAAAGTAGCGGAGTAAGGGACGCGGATTTGTCGGCTTAACCTTTTCTTGCTTAATATCTAAAATTACACTTTTTTATAATAAAACCGCTATTTGCGATTAATCGTTGTTGTGCAAAGTAATTTAAACGGAAGTTATTTTAGAAATACTATTTTCAAAGGAATTTTTCTTATCATTTTTTGTTAGAATCTTACCTGCCGACCAAAAGATAAAGTCTAGTTTATTCACTGGGGATAAATTATTTTCAAATTTACAGTCGAACATAAATATAACTTTTGATAATAATCCAGAATCTAAAATATCGTGATAAGTTGCCGAGATTATTGACAATTGTTCCAAGTATTTATTCACTTTTTTATCGAAACTTTTCTGAGGAGGATTTTTAAAATTAAAAACTCGGCATACTTTGCTATCATAAATTGGAGTTTTTTTGTCAATTGTATTTACAAGTTTTGTTGCAAATGAAAATTGAATTGACTTCTGATCTTTTAAATTTCTGTATTTATATAATCGATCAATGATCTCAATAATCTCAAGTTCTTTTTTAACTTTAAACTCTTCTAATAGATTAAAGTATTCTTTCTTAAATTCTTGGGTCAGTCCTGCATTGTCTATTCTATAATAACTTCTATACACGAATTGGAATAAAGGATTTTCGCTTACATCTGATTCTTTAAATTGTCTTGATAGATACTCGTAAACTTCAATACTTTCATATTCAATATTTGCAATAATTTCTTTCGCATTATTTTTGATCCAACTAGCAATCTTTTCCGTTTCCTGCATTTTTAATTAAATCTTTCTTCCAAAAGTTCATCCATCTTTGATTCCATCTCTGAAATCATTTCTTCTGGCAATTTGGAAATTAAATAATCATCTATTGAAATTTTCCATTCTACAGGTGAATCTAAATATCGCATCTCAACTACAATCTCATAAGGATAACCAGAATCTGTATGTTTATGAATAAAATGAAGTATTACATTTTCAAACTCAGAATCAACGATAGTACAGATTGCTCCAAATTCCATTGGTTCGGAATAGTTCACTTCTCCAATTTCTAGTTTATTATCCAGGTAATTTTGTTTAAGTACTTCAATTAATTCTAGGGTGAATGTTTCATTCATTTGAATTAGATTGCTTAATCTAGAGTCTATTTTGTGTGGTGTTCCCATATTTTTATTAATTATTTTGCACAACGTCTTCGTATAATCGTCAGTTGCGGATTGGTTAAAAACTAAGATAGCTAAAATTACTGACTTTTATGCTTGCGCGGATGTGTCCGCAGGACACAAAGCCGCAATTGCTATTATACGTTGTTAGCCAATGTAACGACACGCCAAATTTAGTTTTTAGTTCTTATTCTTTAAAAATGTTATCAGATTTATCTAATATCGGCTTAGATTAGATTTTAAATTTTAATGTTTTTCGGAGTGGGAGAGGAGTTTAAAATTCTAAAATTTAAAGCGAAATTTTACAATTTGAAGTTTTTCCAGTGTTGCTTTTTAATTGTTAGCTGAATTTTCAATTCATATTTAGGGAGAGATTTGTTCTGCGTGATGATTTCCGCATCGCTGATGATTCTAGAGTTCAGATTTCATTTAAAAGTTCAAATTTTCAGTATTTTTTTTCGTGCTTGTCCGCTTAAAGGCAGTTTTAGCTTCTAATAATAACCGTCAATTTTATCCAATATCAGGTTTCAATTATTTGGTTTTTTTATTCTTTAAGTCTTTAAAAATAGAGTCCGATTTTAGCGAATTTTGATTATAATTTTTTGCGATCCGATCGGTTTTATCAGCGAGTTTTTTCCGCTTTTCTTTTTAAAAATGTTCTTCGTTTTTATGGAATTTCGAGTGTTGATTTTTCTGCGGTCAGTTCGGTTTTCAGGAAGTTTTTTTGTCAGGAGTTATTTTGGCTAACGGTTTCGAGTATGGACAGTTGCGAGTTGGTTTGCCAGGTTTTGTCCGCTTATAATAAATATAGCTAAAAACATCGAATAACGGATGAAG
>NZ_FOKV01000010.1 GCF_900112105.1 Zunongwangia mangrovi
TATTATTTTGTTCAATGGAGCTTTATCCATTTTATACAAAGATGTTCCTACAGGTGCATTTTTTTCTGTCAAATAATGGTTGAGATCTTCAAAAACTTTAACTTCAATAAATTCATTTTTAAAGGATTTTATATAATCGGATTCCAGTTTAGCATTAAGAATTGCGTCGTCAGAACCTACAAAATAAAGTGTAGGAATGGATAAGTTTCTAATGACTGTTTCATAATCTTTTCTGACCAACTCCATAAATACATCATCACTTAAAAAGTCTTTAAGAAATTTTAAATATTTGCGATTAAAACCTTTTTTATCAAGTAACTCTTTAGTCTGTTCTTTTATATCTCTTGAATTCGAATTATCAGCCAATATTTTAAACATATCACCAAATAATTCAATGGTTTCTTTTTCAGTTTTACCTTTTTCAATAATACTCGGATTGTTTTGTATGTCGTTTTTAATTCTATTTAAGATATAATTTCCATTTTTAAGTACTGGTGTTCCAATTAATATTAAGAAAGTCGGATTTAGACCATTTTGAATCATTTCTAAACTGGCCATTCCTCCGCGACTATGTCCTACGAATCCAATTTTTTTATCTTTATAAGATATTTTTAGCTTTTTAAATAAACTTGAAAGATCTTGTGATAGTTTTGTTGCAGAGTCGGTATAACTACCTTCTGATTTTGCGATTCCTCTTTCATCAAAACGATAAACTGCAATGCCATTCTTTAGTAATTCCTCTGCAAGAATAAAATGAGAATGTCTAGTGTCTTCAGTACTACCAGGTATGATGACAACAATTTTGTCATAATCTTTTTTGGGTTCTATAAGAGTACCTGAAAGCTTGATATTATCAAATGCATTGAAAAATCCAATATCTATAAAATTATACTCTTTTTTCTGTTTAATTTTTTTTTCGTAGTTGAATATATTTTGTGTATTTCCAATAGCAGAAATTAGAAAAAATAGGAGCAAAAATTTTTTAGTCATAATTGTGGGTAACTCGTTATATCTATATAATAGTAATCATATATTATTACTATTTTCTGGATATCAACACTATAAATATATTAACCTCGCGTATAGAAAAAATACGGTTTACCGTAAAATAAAGAAAAAACTGATAATTAAATTTGGGAGAAATCAGAAACTCTGTAGATTACTATTTATTCTTCTTTTGAAGACCTTTAGCAAATTGATCTATTTCTGTTTTTTTGATTGAATTATATACCTCAGCAAACTCAACCAATGTAAATCCCATCCCTTCAACTATAGAAATTAAAGTCGAAAATCTTACGTTGCTTTTTGCATTAAAATTATCGGAAACTGTTGCTTTACGTAAATCAGCATTAGTTGAAATCTTACTATAGCTTTTTGCGAACTTAATAGTATCGTCAAAATCTAAATCCTTATAAAGTTTACTTTGTAAAAGCAATTTATTCAATGCTAAAGAAGTCCTAAGTTTAATATGGTCAATTGCTTTTTCTTCCATTGATGCAATTAACTATAACTTAAAATATTTTTCGGTACGCTTTGGCGTACCGAAAAATTATTCTATATTTATCCTGTTTATTATATTTGCGAAACTTCTTAAGTAAAAATATTAGAAGCATTCGCTTTGAATCTCGCTATCGAAAACTGGTAATTTAAGGAACGAGATGATAAGTGTAAATGCTCACGACCGCGGGCGTGGGCTTACTTATTGTTCCAACGGTATTACCAGTACCGCGATAGCATAAGTAAGTCACCATGCCCTTTCTTTTTAGACTTCATTCAAAGCTTTTCTTCCTCTATATTATAGTACTGGTTTTGCAGTTTTAAGACCCTACTTTTTTATTGGTAATCCATAGGGAGCTTCCTAGTGGCTATTCCGGGAATCGCAACAAACCCTATTTCTAAAATTTATTACTGTGGTGATGGGCGGGTGAGGTATGCCCTAAAATGATGTAAAATAAATGTGTAATCTAAAACAAAATCTATAAGAATAAAAGAAAGCAAAACCACACAATTTGAAATGGCCTTAGGCTAGGCTATTAGCTAAAAAGCCTTCCCGCAAGTTTGGAAGCAGAGGGAAGGCTTAAGGCTTGATTAACTAATAAAGTAAAACAAAACCACAGCGAAATTATGAAAAATAATTACAGGTGCTGCAATCTTGTAGTGCTAATACCCCTATTATATATAATTCTTCAGCTAGAGACTGGAAAAGTCTACAGCCAAACCAATCAAAATCAGCAAACCATTTCCGGTATCATTAGTGACCAGGACGGTTTACCACTTCCGGGCGTGAATGTTCTTATTAAAGGAAGCGCTACCGGAACCATGAGTAATATGGATGGTCATTACAGTATCCTTGTTTCTATTGGTGATACCATCCTCTACTCTTTTATAGGCTACCAAACCATAGAAAAAAAACTCACGCCCGGGTTTAATGGGGACTTGATAATGCACCCGGCAACCGATGCCTTATCCGAGGTCGTTATTAACGCCGGCTACTATAATACAACCGAGCGAGAGAGAACGGGTAATATCGCAAGGGTTACTGCTGAGGAAATAGAACTGCAACCTGTGGTAAGCCCGATACAGGCATTGCAGGGAAGAATGGCAGGAGTTGAAATTGTACAGCAAACCGGTGTCCCGGGAGCTGCTCCTACCATACGTATACGAGGACAAAACAGTCTTAGAACCGGTTTTAATGATAATGGTAATTTACCTCTATACATCATTGATGGGGTTCCTGTGAATTCAGCTCCAATAAATTCTATCAATCGCTTTAACAGTAGTATTGGTATCGACCCGCTAAATGGTATTGATTTGTCCAGCATTAAAAGTATTGAAGTTTTAAAAGATGCCGATGCTACTGCTATTTATGGATCCAGAGGGTCTAATGGTGTCGTTTTAATTACCACAAACAATAAGAACTATAGTCAGCAACAGGAAAAATTCCTAATCCGTGTTTATAGTGGTGTTAGCAATGTTTCCAATTATTTAGAAATGCTAAACACTCCTCAATATTTAGCCATCCGGCGAGAGGCATTCGAAAATGACGGAGTAGAACCAACTGTAGCAAATGCTGAGGATTTAGTACTATGGGATCAAGAACGGGATACCGATTGGCAAAAAGAACTCTTCGGTCAACATTCACCCACCTTTAATGCTTATATTAACTATTCAGGCGGAAACGAATATACCAATTTTAATATTGGAGCTTCTTATTTTAAACAAGGAATGGTTTTCCCCGGAAATTATTCTTTTCAGAAAAAGAATATAAGCCTTAATCTTAATCATCGATCCAAAAATCAAAGATTTCAAACTAACCTTACCATAAATTATGGCTTAACAGATAATGATCTCTTTAGTACATCAAACTTTGTGGGTAATGCTTTAAGCCTGCCTCCTAATGCTCCAGCCATATACAACGAGGATGGTAGTCTTAATTGGGAAAATTCTACCTGGAGTAATCCTTTAGCTCCGCTTAACGGTTCGGGTAAAAATGAAGGAAAAATACTTATTAGTAGTCTTAATCTTAGTTATAAATTATTTGAGGGATTTTATTTAAAGACCAATCTGGGATATAACACATTGGATAGTCGGGATGATCTTAAGCTACCTATCGTGATTTATGATCCCGCTATATGGGATAGAGTCTCCAATCAATCGCGTCTATTAATAAATAATCGTATCTCATGGATCGCCGAACCTCAAATAAACTATACTAAAACATTTAAAAAAAATCAATTTGACCTGTTGTTGGGAACAACTTTTCAGCATAGCGAAGATAGTAGACTAGGATTTAATGGAACCGGGTATGCAAACGCTCAACTTATTGGAAATCTAAATGCCGCAGATGCCGTAGTTTCTACTGCAGATCAAAGTTTAATCTATAAATACCATGCTATTTTCGCCAGGATAGGATATAATTTTGATAAAAGATTATTTTTAAACTTAACCGGAAGAAGAGACGGATCTTCACGATTTAGTCCAAAAAATCGGTTTTCCAATTTTGGCGCAGTAGGTGCCGCCTGGATTTTTAGCTCCAGTAAGTTTTTAGAGGACAATCTTGATTTTATAAGTTTTGGAAAACTTCGAGGAAGTTATGGGATTACAGGAAATGATCAAATCGGAGATTATAGATATCTGGATGCCTACCGGGCAACACCTGGTCCCGGCGGCTTATACCCCACTCAATTAGCCAACTCGAACTTTTCATGGGAGTCTACCAAAAAACTAGAGTTTGCCTTGGAGTTAGGCTTATTTAAGAACAGAACGAACTTAAATCTTAGCTGGTACCGCAACCGTTCTTCAAATCAATTAGTGGGGTACACATTACCATCAATCACCGGATTTACAAGCGTTGAAGCCAACTTACCTGCCACTGTTCAAAATCAGGGTTGGGAATTGGAACTCTCTTCGGATATTATAAAGAATAAAAACTTCAATTGGCGTAGTTCAATCAATCTTAGCATTCCAAAAAACGAATTGATAGCATTTGAAGACATTGAACAAAGTTCTTATGCAAGAGCTTTTGAAGTTGGTGAACCACTAAGCATTCAAAAGGTATATCACTTTAACGGTTTAGATACTGAAACAGGATTATACCAAATTGAAGATGCTAATGATGATGGTCGCTATGATTATCAGGATCAAATTATCAATGAAGATTTGGGGAGAGTCTACTTTGGAGGTCTTTATAATCAACTAAGTTATAAAAACTTCTCTTTAAGCTTATTGATGGAATTTGTAAAGCATAAAGGGAATGAGTTTTATATAAATACTCCAGGCTTTTTTGGTTATCTCATTGACAATGGACAATATGTTAATGGGCTGGCGGTGAATGATGGTGTGCAAGGGCCCTCACAATCTATTGATGCATTATTAGCTTATGAAAATGTCGTTAGAAGTGATCTCTGGATTTCTGATGCTAGTTTTTTACGAATGAAAACGGTGGATCTAAGTTATAAGATTCCCGAAAAACTATTTTCATCTCAGTCATTACCAGATATCCAATTATTTGTACAGGGACAAAATCTCTTTACAATTACAAATTACAAAGGTCTTGATCCCCAGTCCCCCGGTAGCCGAAATCTTCCTCCATTAAGAACGATTTCAGCAGGATTATCCTTAACCTTTTAAATTTTATAACTCATGAAAATTATATCAAATATTTCAAAATGTATCATTGTCATCGGCTGCTTTCTGATCTGGTCCTGTGAAGATTTTGTGGAAGTAGAAACTCCTGATTACTTTCTAACCACTCAGAATGTTTATAACAATGATGAATCGGCAGATAGAGCTCTAAGAGGAATGCTGAACCAGTTATTCAATATAAGCTTTGCCAATGGATCTTATCAATCCGTGAGTTTTCTGGGAGGTTTATCAGCAGATAATTATGATCTATACTCGAACTCGCAAGAGCTAATAAGCTTCTATTATAATAACATCCCTGTAAATAACAATAACAACCTTAGCTTATGGAGTGGAGCCTATAATGCGATATATCAATCAAATGCATTACTGGAAGGCGTTAGGGATAATTCTGATTTATCAACGGCACTTGTAAATAAAATTGAAGGGGTTTCAAGGTTCGTTCGTGCCTTCACTTATTTCCATCTTTTAAACCTTTACGATGAAGTCCCATTGATTTTGACCACCGACTATCAATCAAATGCACTTGCTAGCGAAACAGATCGTCAGGAAATTTATAATCAAATCATTTTGGATCTTGAAACTGCGAGCGAATTGTTATCTGATAGTTATGCCGATAATGACCGTACCGTTCCCAATACTTATGCTTGTTATGCTTTACTCGCCAGAGTTCATTTATTTTTAGAAAATTACCAGGCAGCAGAAGACTATAGTTCACTTGTGATTCAGGCAAGTGACCAATACACTTTGTTATCAGATTTCGACATGGTATTCCTTGCAGATAGTGAGGAAGCTATTTGGCAGATTTCACCTATTGGATGGGGAACAAGTTTCACACATACCCGCGATGGTAACGCTTTAATTAAAACACCTACTGTGAGCACTCCATTAGCACTATCAAGAAATTTTTTGGAAAGCTACGATCCTACTGATCTACGATTAGAAAATTGGGTGGATTACATTATTCAAAACGAAGACACGCTATTTTATCCTTATAAATATAAAATTCAATATGAAAATTCTGGAGAGATCACTGAATATTCCATGGTTATGCGTTTTGCCGAGCAATATCTAATAAGGGCAGAAGCCAGAACCATGTTATCAAAATTCGCGCAGGCTATTGAAGATATTAATACGATAAGAGAGCGATCAGGGATTAGTCCAATTTCAAATACAGAGGATTCACACAATCAAGACCTCATTCTGCAATTGGTAATTAATGAACGTAGAAAAGAACTCTTTAGTGAATGGGGACATCGTTGGTTCGATTTAGTACGATTTGAAATGCTTGAGGAGCTTAGTGAAAAAAACAATTCCGAATTCAGCACCCCCAGATCCTTGTTATTTCCTATTCCAGATAGTGAACGGGAAAGAAATCCTAATCTTAATCAAAATCCAGGATATTAAATGAATAATTATATGCAAATACATAAAATAATACTTCTATTAATTGTATTCAATGTCAGCAAATTATACTGTCAGGATGTTCCATTGAAAAACTCAAATGATCAAGAAGAAGTGATTATTGATAGCCTTGCAAATGGTTTAAAGTATATTATTAAACCTATAAATGACGAAAAAAGAAATTTTTTAAGTCTTGTTATCAAAGCCGGATCAGCAATGGAGGAAGAAGATCAATTCAACAATGCTCATTTATTGGAGCATATAGCTTTCAATTATCTTTTTCATTTTCCGAACATATCCAATAATGATCAATTATATATAGATTTAGGTGTAAAAAAAACAAATTACGTAGCAAATACCGGAGGGTATAGAACACGGTATATTTTTGACTATCCTGCCAATAACACTCGTGGTCTCGATACCATTTTAAGCATATATTCTGATATTATTTCAGGTAATGTTCTATTTAATGAGCATCAGATTGCTTTAGAGCGAAAAGCCATTTATCAGGAATATTTTTTTGGTAATAGCCCGAGAAGATATCCATACCTTAAAATTGAGGAAACCTTATTTGGGTGTACATCCACATATCCTGATCCTGATCACTACGAGGATTTTATATTAAAAGGTTCCAATCAAGCTTTAAAACGTTTTTACAGGCAATGGTACCAACCGGATCTTGCAACTTTAATTATTACCGGAAATTTTGAAAATATCGAAGAAGTACGTGAAAAAATTAAACAGAAATTTGCGGCTATTCCAAAACCAAAAAGAGAAATAAAATCCCTTAAAGATTGTTCAAAAGATATATTACAAAGCGAGCCAAATTTTATTACCAAAAATCAGTATGATACAGCAAAACTTCAAACTGTTTTTCAATTTTACTACAGGGATAATAGTAATCGGTTTGAAGGATTTGACAGTTCAGAATATCCATTCCTGAAAGAAATTTTAAAAATCATCATTAATTCAAGATTACAGAAATTAAAACATAATTATGAATCTAAGTTCAATACATATTTTCAAGATAATATGCCATATCCAGCCTCATTTTTAGAAATCAATCTATTGGAAAATCCTAAGAAAAGTATAGGCAAAGTTTTTGGTGTTCTTCAGTCTTTCAAAGAACAAGAGATAACGGCGGATGAATATAGATTAATTGAAAATTACATAAATGAGGGGACTGAAAATAAACGATATAGTTCGTCAAGAGACTGGTTAAATTTTTACGATCAAAAAACTGATCATTCAAATGCTAGAATGGAGAATAAAAAACTCCGCGAAAAACTGTTCGCAAAACTAACTACCTCAACATTAAATAACTTATTGAAAAATTATAGCTGGTATCCCGATGATATAGCTGTTATCGTTCCATTCAATACGAGCAAAAATGAATATTCGAGAGCGCAAGTAAACAATTGGATAAAAGATGGTTTATCAAAAGCCTTTATCCCGGAACCCATTGATAAACCCAATCAGCTTTTAAAAAAAATTCCTAAAGAAGCGAAAATTATCGATCATCAATTTGGTTCCATAAATGAGGATATCATCACTTTTGAGAATGGACTTAAAGTAGTTTTGAAAAGTAACTCCTGTATATCTGGAAATCATAAAGATAAAATTACGATTAGGGGCTTTAGCCCTTTTGGTAGCAGTCAATTTAAAGAAGAAGAAGAAATTCAGGCTGATTTTTCTCCACAAATCATTAAATATAGTGGTTTGGGGGAGCATTCCTATTTCGAAATAAGGAACTTTCTGCAAAACACCAGTATTCTATCCGGTTATAACGATTACATAAACAAATATGAAACTGGATTCGAAAATGAGGTGGTAGCTGAAGATTTAGAACGCTTTTTAGCGTTGATTTATTTATCCTTTACAAAACCAAGGTATGATGTAAAAGCATTTAAATATTGGAAATATAAAGAACTGGAAAGTTTTACTAGAGCTCCTAATCCTCAAATAGATTTTAATGATTTTGTAAAACAAAAATTAGATATGTCTGGACTTCCTCGTGGTGAAAAACGATACGAGCAAAGTAAAAAAATTAAGTATCATAAATCTTTCTCTTTATATAGAGAGTTACATAATAACCCCGGTAATTTCACGGTCATAATCACAGGGAATTTTGTAAAAAAAGAAATTATCCCGTTGTTAAGTCGATACTTGGGAAGTATAGAATTGAATAAAGAAGATAGTAGCTTACAAGCTCTGGATAAGAATGACACTTTATTAAATTCAGTTGCTTTTACTGAAAAGGATACTGTAACGCCTAATTCTCCTTATCGAGTAAAGAATAGATTTTTGACGATTGATTATAGAACAAGCCTGGATTCCAGAACATTTGAAGAAGAGATTCATACGGAATTAATAAAAACGGCTATTTTTCATCGTTTAAATGAACTTCGTTTTAAAGCACAGCTGGGTGTATATTTTTATGCCGCTACACAATCTATTAATTATGACACCGGGACCAGGGACATTCAAATCAACCTTCAATGTGATAGCAAGGACTACGAGCAAGTATTGATATATTGCCAGGAAATCATAAAAGACCTCAAAAATGAGTTACAAAATGAAAGTTTTCTAACACTGGTAAAAAGCAGTATGTATTTGCCTGAATGGTCTAAAAAATTTGAACACTCCAGTAAATCCGATATGAATCGACTTTATAATAACTATAGACATAAAATCCCTTTAGTATCCATAGCACAATCTCAAGAATATATAGACAAATTAAGTGTTAGCGACCTGCGTAAGATTGCCAATGACTATTTAAATAATGATAATCACTTGATATTCACAAATAAAATTTAACGCAAATAAAAATAGAGGCTGCCTTCAAAGCAGCCTCTAAAATTAAACACTCTTAAATTATCTTTCAATAATATAAGGTATTTGTGTTCCTCCCTCTTTTTCCTCGGTTAATTCTTCATCCATAAAAACTGGATAGACGGTACTAAGATCGTCAGAAAATCTTACCTGGCATGGCTCAGATGTTTGAGAATTACAAGGATCCTGTGATAGTTGAACCGCCGTATCATTTTGCTCTATCCATCCATTGGACTGTTGTTCATTCGCTTTTGTTGAAAAAGCAAGACCAACAGCCATTGCGATTGCCATTACCGGCATTAAAATTTTTGAAGATTTCATAATTTTTGAGTTTTAATTCATACCTACTCTATCCTTTCAGGTTTTCGGCTTCCCCTGCATCGTCACGTAACAATATTTTTATATTCATTTTTACTATTAAGATATATTCCAAGGCCGCTTAAAAGTGTAAGACTTACATTGAAAATTAAATGTTCTTTCCAGCTTAATTCACTTACAATACCTCCGCAGGAACAAGGTAGGTTATCGCTAAAAACAAGTATTCCTCCTAAGTAAATACTAAAAATAAGCATCAGTAAAAACACCAGGTACCATCCTGTTTTTAAGTATTTACCACTTATAAGTAATCCTGAAATTCCAATTTCTAGCATCGGTATTATAATAGACACAAATCGAGCAAGAAAGGAATATCCAAAAATGGGACTGTTTAAAAGATCATTATAAAACTTTCGATAATCGATAAGCTTGCTTATGGCAGCGTATAAAAAGAGTATAATAAAAATATACCGAATAATAATTTCCAAATACTTTCTCAAAGTGTTTTTCATGACCTTCCTATTTCCAATAGGATAAAGTTGATAAAACAATTTTGCTCTTTAAGAATAAAATATTGTCTTACAGGTATTTTGAAGAATTAATTGATATAATTATCGTCTTTAAATTTAGAAGGTGATTTTCCATACTTCTTTTTAAAGGCTTTTGAAAAATACGGATAGTCCATAAACCCGAAATTTTTTGCTATAACACTTAAGGGTGTTGGAGTATTAACAATCATCTGATAAGCCATTTCCAGCCGCTTTTCACGATGAAATTTAACAACAGGGGTTTGATAAAGTGCTTTAAATCCCTTTTTTAATTTGAACTCGTTTAAATTAAACTTACGAGCAATTTCATTGAGGGAAGGTAATTTTTGGTGCAAATTACTCAGGATGTACTGATGTACTTTTCTTAAATTCATTATATCAGCCTGATACTGAATAATAGAGTGTTCCTTGTTTCTGGATTTTGTTTTTGGCTGCAGTAACGGCACTTTTATCTCCTTCTCTGCAATCGGTAAGCCACGAAATAAAAAATAGACTCCGTCCGCTCCCTTTACAAAATGACAATATCCCCAACAATCTAAAATATTCCCTGATTTTAAATGAAAGGAAATTAATAATCGTACCGGGGTATGAGTTCGTTCTTCCTCAAAATGAACTTTGAGCTGTTGGGTTATAGCAGCATAAGTTGATTCGGTTACGACCTCACTTAAAGGCAGTTCCAACAATTTTTTTTCAGGAATTTGCATAAGATCCACAAACCGACAATTAACACCGGTAATTTTAAACTCTTCATTAACCGCAAATACATAGGGGTCTGCCATATTCTTTATTCCAAACACTCCGGGGTGAGAAATAAACATTCCTAATTCCTCTGCCAAATAATTAAGTCGTTCTCCTATATTTTCAATTTCACTTTCAGGATTTTCTACTTGATATCGATAAGCAAAGTTTCCCAAAGCTAGTTGAACAATCATTTCTAATATATCATCAATTTTAGCTAATTCCTTTTTATTCACTGACATATGGTTTTAAAAATTGTAGAGCAGCCTCTTGCGTAGAGAAAACAGCTGTAGGAGCCGTAGGTTGATCCACAGTAATAAAAAAATCGGCCAATTTTTCTTTACTATAGGAATTGGCCACATAAGCCACGGCTTTCGCCAACACCGATCCTTGCACCGCGAGAAATCGTCTGGCACTTAAGTTCGGTTTCCCAATTTGTCTTACATCGCATAAGACCGGAAAGGCTATTTCACGCTGTAAAGACAATCGCGCAGCGACAATCTTCTCTGCCGCTGCTAAGTCAAAATTTTCAAAGGGCAAATATTTAAAAAACAAGACCCCATCCTGAATAAATAATTCAGAATACTCATTTTTAATATAATTCATATTCTCGATAAATTTGGGTAAGACAGGAACCTTTTATTACATTAATTATCTATCCATTTGTTCCCGTTTGAACGAATTTAATTACAATTAGGCTTAAAAAGTTGTCATCAAAGGATTAATACTTGTCTAAAAAGTATTAATTAACGGTCTACCCTATGTTTTCACTTCTAGATCAGTATTTATTTTTTAGTTTGATTTAGAAATAGCCCACAATCCTGCAAATTATAAATCGATGGCAAAAATTAAGACCAATAATGTATTGAATACTATAGTTTCCGTATTGTCCGGAGCTAAAGATGCCGGAGCCTTGCATCTATACGCCGAAGGAACAAGTTTTAATGGTCGCCATATCAAGGTCTCCGGACATCAAATGTATCATTTTGGAACAACCGGATATTTAGGATTGGAACAGGATCAACGTTTAAAAGAGGCAGCCATTGCAGCGATACAGAATTATGGAACACAATTCCCATTATCAAAAAGCTATATATCACATCCTCTGTACTACGAATTAGAGTCTTTGATGAGATCCATCTATGATAATAATTATATCATCATTACAAAAAATAGTACGCTAGGACATATTGCGGTCATCCCATCAATTATGGATGATGGAGATGGGGTTTTACTCGATCATCAGGTGCATTGGAGTGTTCAAAATGCTGTTGCTCCACTAAAATTAAGATCAATCCCTGTAGAAATGGTTCGGCATAACGACCTGAACATGCTAGAAGACAAAATCAAAAAATTACAAACTTCACGAAATAAAATCTGGTATATGGCAGATGGTGTATACTCCATGTATGGAGACTATGCACCGATAAAGGAACTCATGGAACTATCCAAAAAGTATCCCAAATTATATTTTTACTTTGATGATGTCCATGGGATGAGCTGGAAAGGAGATCATGGTAATGGGTTTGTGATGAGTAAATTAAAGAATTTACCGGATAAGGTCGTTATTTTTGGAACTCTGAGCAAGACATTTGGTGCAAGCGGCTCAGTCATGGTATGCAAGGATAAAAATCTATTTTCCAGAATTAAAAATTATGGAGGACCACTCAGCTTTTCAGCACAATTAGAACCGGCATCCGTAGGTGCTGCCATAGCATCGGCTAAAATTCATTTATCCCCCGAAATAGTTGATTTACAACAGCAACTTCAGAAACGAGTAATATTCTTCAATGATCTTTTGGAAGGCACAAAGCTTCCATTGATTACTCAGAATGATTCTCCAGTATTTTTTATCGGCGCAGGTAGCCCTGAAACAGGATATAACTTAGTGCAACGTTTAATGAATGATGGTTTCTACACGAATCTGGGAATCTTTCCTGCAGTACCCATAAAAAATACGGGATTAAGAATAACCATTTCATTACATAACAAAGAAAAGGATATCGAAAAGCTCGTTAGAAGTTTGAACTTTCATTATCCCAAATCTTTAAATGAAACACATACCGATCTCGGTCGGGTACATTTTGCTTTCGGAATGACTTCTAAGTCTTTTAAGACTGAAAAAAGTAAACATTTACATTATAACATCGAGCATTCGATAAATGCTATTGATCCTGAGCTTTGGAATACGCATATGGCAGATCGAGGAATGCTTGACTGGAAGGGATTAAAGTTTCTTGAAGAAAGCTTCTCTGGAAATGACAAACCAGAACATAATTTTCAATTTTACTATATTATTATTCGTGACCGTGAGTTCCACCCGATACTTATAAGTTTTTTTACTTATGGTTTATTGAAGGAGGATATGCTGGCTTCAGCCCCTGTCTCTTTAAAGATTGAAAAGCAAAGAGAAAAAGATCCCTATTATTTTACTTCCTCCAGTATGAGTATGGGAAGTATTTTTAGCGAAGCATCTCATCTCTATCTCGACCGAGAACATCTACTATGGCAGGATGCATTTCATCTTATGCTAAAAAAAATTGAAGATTTGGAACGAAAGCTTCGACCGGATTCAATTATTATGAGAGACTTTGATCCATCGGATAGAGAATTGGAACAACTATTTCACCATAAAGGGTATATGAAGGTTAGTATGCCGGAAGGAGCATTCTATAATCATTTCACATGGGATACAAAGGAAAGCTATTTCCAAAGTCTTAGTCAGAGATCTCGCCGACATTTCAGAAATGATATATTACCAAAAGAGCAACATGTAGTCATTGAAGTTACACATCAATTAAAAGAGCGAGAATTAAAGCATTGTTTTCAACTCTATTTAAATGTTAAAAGAAATAACCCCGGACTGAATACTTTTGATTATCCGATAAAACTTTTTAAGAATATGAATAATAGTCGGGATTGGCGGTTTATCTTAGTAAAAAAAGTAAAAGTTCCCAACCAAATAATCGGAGTCATGTTTTGCTATTTCAATCATAATAGCATTTTCGTGCCTGGTCTTGTAGGTCTTGACTACGACTTCAATGAGAAGTTTGGTATCTACCGCCAACTGTTATATCATTCTATATTAGAGGCTAAAAAATTAGGAGCTAAGCGCATTGACTTCGGAATTACAGCAGGTTTTGAGAAGCGTAAATTAGGTGCTCATTTGTATCAAAATTGTGCCTATATACAGACATCTGATAATTTCAACCTGGAATCTCTGGAATGGCTAAGACAGGAGTAATTTTAATTAGTTTGGCTCTATTTCTAATCAACTCAAAAGTTTGAAACTAGCACAACAACGTCACTATTTGTTATCTTTAAATACGCACCCCATGATCGAGAACATTATGTCGACTTTTAGCGAAAACATCGATAGCCTGATTCATTCCGGTGATTCCGATCTTAAAAAGGCTGAATCCGGAATTCAGCTCTCGGTAAAAACGCTCACTAAACTTCAAAAACACGTGGATAAGAAGGATTTTGAAGATCCCCAATCGGAAATAGACTTCTTCAGGAATATTAAACCCCTTCCAATGAGTTACCATATCTACTTCTCTCAGGTACGTCATTGTGAGATTAAACTACCAAAAATCGGTAATTCTAATAAGGTGCGATTTCTTGAGAAAGAAATGAAAAAGATCAATCAATTCTTTTCGGAGAACAACAGTTTTGTGAGTTATATGGAACAGGGGCATACGTATCTTGATCATATGTTCTTTAGTCGTCACGGGAAAAGAGATTTTTCGTTTAACCCCAATATTTTCTACTACCAATACCCGGAATTCTCCACCTCTCATGATTTGCTTTGGTCTCAGGTACAAGCGCTTTACCGTTACATTCATTATATTCGGGAAAAACTGGAAAGAATAGAACCGGGAAGCAGCAGTAATTTCAGGGAACGAAAACCTAATCTTTTAATTTGGTCCGGTACCAAAACCAATTTGGTCGAAATGATCTATTCTTTTTATTTTAATGGAGACATCAATCATGGAACCGTAGATCTAAAAACTCTTTTTGCAGCTTTTGAAGATTTCTTTAATATCAAGATCGATAATTTCTACAAAACATACGGCGAAATAAAATCCCGTAAAGATCCTCGTACCAAATATCTTCATTCACTTGCCGCAATCATGGACGCTAAAATGCGAGAAGACGATAAAAAATAGATATTCGTAGTCAACTCGTACTACGAAAAGTTCATTTCTCGTAAAATTCTTTCCTATTTTACGCCTTACCTACCTCTTATTCCTCCTTCCCCTATTTAAATCAGGTCATAACAAGCTAAATCCTATCAAAAGTTAAAGTTTTTCGTACTACGAAGCTCCTACCGAAAAAAGACCATCAAAGTCCACCAATTTTATAGAACGAAAGTCAAATCATGGAAAGGGCTATCATTTAAAAACAATCAACCTTGATAGCCCATTCCTTTAAAACCAATTTATTATGCCAAGTTCAATTATTACAACCGACGATTTAAGAGAATTTAAAGTAGAGCTACTCGAAGACATTAAAAAACTGCTCACCTCACAATCTAAGAATAAAGTAAAACGCTATTTAAAATCTGCCGAAGTTATGGATATGCTTCAAATCAGTCCGGGAACACTTCAAAACTTAAGAATTAACGGTACCCTGCCCTATACTAAAATGGGAGGCATTATTTATTACGATACCCAGCAGATTCAAAAAGTTTTAGATCAAAACAGTATTCATCATAAAATGAAACTTTAATGCGCAATTATATCAAACTACTGACCGCGGCCTATGAGCAGTTTTATAAAGATAGCCGGCTAAGTCCGTCCCATGTTAGTTTATACATGGCTCTTTTTCAAGAATGGAATATCAGTCGTTTTGCCATAGAATTTTATGCTGATAGGCATTTGCTTATGAAAATTTCCAAGATCGGTTCTACTTCAACCTACCATCGTTGTATCGTACAACTACACGACTGGGGATATCTAATATATTACCCTTCTTTCAATCCGTTTAAAGGCAGTAGAATTAGGATGCAACTTCTTGACGATACCGAGCAGGAATTAGCATCCGGTTACGATCCCAAATTAGAACAGCTTGCCGAACGCTACCATCCCACCACTGAACAGCTCGACGATCGGAAGTATCCCGTGAGCGAACAAGCATGCGTATCTAATATAAAACATAATAAACCTTTAAACATTAAAACACCAAACCGGAAGGAGGTTATTTTATTTTTTAAAAATCTAAAATCAAAAAAATCAAGTGCCAATCATTTTTTTGACCACTATCAAGGACAAAATTGGGTTACCGGTGATGGTCTAGCCATTAAGAACTGGAAATCACTCGCGAAAAAATGGATCGATAGGCAACATGCTTTTGAAAAGAAAAACAAGATCAGGCATCCCAAATCTGAAAAGGATATAGACTTCTTAAAAACAACTAACGATAAAGATTATGGACAACCCCTCTAAAATTGTTGAAGGTGGCGTCACCTATTCCCTCGGAAGATTTGATGGCTGCTGTGTACACTATGATTTTTCTAAGATTCTGGTTTACCTGGAAGCCAAAGGAAAATTACTGTTTGGATCACATTTTGAGCTCTTCAAGAAAGATCGAAAAATACTATTACAATTATGCTCCTACATGATTAGGGATGCAACCACCTGTGCGAAATATGATATCGATATCAATAAAGGAATATTACTTTCCGGACCGGTAGGCTGTGGTAAAACCAGTCTCATGAAATTATTACGACACTTGGATCCACAGCGGCGTTTTTATGAAATGATTCCATGCCGTAATGTAAGCTTCGGATTCAACCATATCGGTTATAAAACTATTGAAGATTATGGGAATTCAGGCTACTATTGTTTTGATGATCTTGGAGTGGAACTTCCCGGAAGATTTTACGGAAAAGATTGTAATGTCATGGGCGAAGTTTTACTCTCCCGATATGAACGTCATAACCTAAGTAAAGGAACCTTTAAAACACATGCTACCACTAACCTCAACGCCGAAGAATTAGAATCCCGTTATGGTATACGAGTACGAAGCCGAATGAAAGAAATGTTTAACCTCATCGCCTTTCAGAAACACACCGGAGACAAAAGAAAATAAAAGGAATATGCTTTTGGCACATTCCTTTATTATCCGGTATATAACTATAATTGCTATTAAATAATCACAAATCTTTGGCCTTTGTGACTATTTCTTTAAACTCCGCTTTAAAGCCATGTTCATCTCGTAGGTTGGTACTGTTGATCCATTCCAATACCTGAGAATAACTACTTGTCCCTTTATATTCGGAATCAGAAAGGAGCATCGAGAATGCTGAAATACCAGCGGTAAACTTCATGAAATCAGATGACTCAGAAAAAGTTTTTGCTTCATCAAAAATTTCCAACTGAATAGGAATGCTAACATCGCTATCCGGTAACTTATATCGAAAATCTACTGTAAAAGCCGGAAGGTTTTCAGAAACATTACCAACAGGAACAATTTCATAGAGTGCAGTGATATTTTGCCCTGCACCGATCTCCCCGGCATCTTCCGTATCATCTTCAAAATCTTCTGTATCTAAAATTCTGTTTTCATATCCAATTAAGCGATAAGCTTCCACTACTTCAGGATTAAAAGCTACCTGAACTTTAACATCTTTGGCTATGGTATAAAATTTACTATAATCGTAAATAAAGACTTTCCGTAATTGCTCCGGATTATCGATATATTCATAATTTCCATTTCCGTGGTTGGCAATCTGCTCCAGGGCAGCATCGTTTAAATTCCCTCGACCTACTCCCAAGACCGTTAGAAATATTTTGGAAGCTCTTTTCTCTTCTATAAGCGCTATGAGTTCCTCTCGGTTACTTATTCCCACATTAAAGTCGCCATCAGTTCCCAGAATAATTCGGTTATTGCCATTTTCAATAAAATTTTCCTGTGCGATCTCGTATGCAGTAGAAATTCCTGCTGCTCCGGCTGTACTTCCTCCCGCACCTAATTGATCGATTGCATTTTTGATGGTATTTTTTTCTGTCCCGGATGTTGATGCTAATAAGACTCCGGCACTACCGGCATAAGTCACTATTGCTATACGATCCTCTGCCCCTAATCCATCAACGAAATATTTAAAACCATTCTTTAAAAGTTCCAGCTTATCTTCACTGGCCATCGATCCTGAGACATCAATAAGAAAGACAAAGTTTGATGGTACATCTTCACTTTCAGGTATTGTTTTACCTTTTATTCCAATTCTAATCAATTTGTTTTCACTATTCCATGGATTTCCACTAAGCTCCCCATTTAAACCAATGGGATGTTCGCCTCCATTAAACTCGTAATCCAGGTTAAAATAATTAATAAGCTCCTCTGTACGAATGGCTCCTCTTGGAGGTAACATATTTTCCTGCATTATAAATCTTCTCATATTCCCATAGGAAGCACCATCGGCATCAATGGAGAATGTGGAAATTGGAGCTTCTGAGGTATACACAAATGGATTCTCTACATATTCTTCATATTGATCTCCAGTTTGAAACTCTCCCATTTCGTCGTATTCCGCGGTATTCCCATTAGAAAAAGAAAAGCTATTGTCATTTTCAGGATTCGTACTGCAGGAAGCAACAATGAATAGCAACAAAATTAATTCGTAAACTTTTTTCATAATGACTAGTATTGGTTTCTATATAGATACACTGATAATGAAAAAGTTGCGTATGTTTTTGAAGTATATTTTCGGGGGATTTTAAAAATAAACTTTAGGTAAATGAACGATACATTGTCGTTTTTGAGACCTCCGATATATTCCATTGAATAAGTTATCAACAGATTATTGGTTCTCATCATAATATTTATTGCCAATTAGCACTAAAATCTATCATCCGACACTAAACTTTATTTTATTCACAAATTATTGATTTACAGTATTTTACATCCTTAAAACTATAACTTTATCATAACAAATTCTAAATCATTATGTTATGAGAAAATCAATTGTACTTACTTTAATGTTAAGCGTTTTTGCGACGCCACTTTTTGCTCAGATTGGGGGTATTGAAGATTCCGTAAATGATATCGCCAGTACGATCCGAAGTGTATTTCCTATTATTTTGGCAGTGATCTTTTTAGTAGGCTTTCTTTTTAATGCCGGTCATTTCTTTGGAGAGAACTCGGATATTAAAAAAGGGATTACCCGGGTATTGGTATTTGTACTTATTGCCGGAGCCGTGGTAGGAATCTTCTCCTATATCCTTGGTATTGTGGTTTAAAGAAAAGAATATGACTTCTTTTGACACCTACCGCAATATCCGTAAGGGTGCCGTTATTTTTGGATTACCGATACCCCTATTCGCTCTATGTATGGTATCGGTAATCGGCTCCCTTTTGATCATCATTTTTGCTTTTAGCATGACAATTATTGCTAGCGCATTACTATGGAACCTTGGATTATATATCCTTTTACTGCGAATGAGCAACCGTCCTATTTCATTCACACCAAAGGGACGATTTCCAAAGCATATCACCAATAAATTTTATTCAGGAATAACTTATGAAAAGACTTGAATTTTCAAAATATCATCCGCTAATCCATATGGATGGTAATTTAGCATATGCCAATAACGGTAACGTGATTTTAGGCTACAGTGTACATCTACCGGAAATCTATTCTCTTTCTGAAAAAGATTTTGAAAAGCTACATTCGAGCTGGTTTCAATCTCTAAAATCATTGCCTTCCGGATGCCTTGTTCACAAGCAAGACACCTATCACAAAAAGGAATATTCCGCTTCTGCCCTTCCAAAACAGCGCTTTTTAGAAAAAGCAACTTATACCTATTTTAAGGGAAGGGAATATCTCTATCATGAGTGTCATTTATTTTTTGTCCTTCCAGCCGGTAAATCCATTCAAAGTACTCGGTTTGTCAATCCGTTCAAAAAGCTGAATACCACAATTCCCAAACGCATATCCGAGCGTGTAGATCAATTTGTAAGCAGTGTATCAGATGCGGTTTCCTTCCTAAACAATAGTCGAAAAATTAGCTTAAGTCCATTGTCTCCTGAGCAATCGCTCCAACTTACAGAAGATTATTTTAATGGATATCACGAAGATCATAAAACAGATATGTTACTGCATCGTGATGGCGTAAGTGTTGGAGAACATCATTATGGTGCTATGGCAATCAATAATGAGTTGTGTTTTGGCGATCAACTGCATACCAGTAAAATCAATGAAGCTTTTACTTCCGACACCTTTAGCTTTCAAATGGGATTTATTGATGGTCTTGGTCTCGCCCTTCACGAAAATCATATGATTAATCAGGTTATGATCCTTGATGATAAATACAAATGGCGCCGGATCCTGGAACAAAAAATTGAGGCATTGAAAAAAAGTGTCAATTTTGGTTCCCAAAACAAAATCATTTTAGGTAAAATACAGGAAATCCTAGACCGTATTAACGATGATGAGCAGTCCCGAATTATAAGAGGGCATTTAAATATTATATACTGGACAAAAAAGCCATACCGGCTCTCGAACATTGCCTCAAAAATCAATTCGGAATTTAAGGAGTTGGATATTATACCCTATGCTCCGAAAGGGGAAGCTTTAAAGCATTATATCCTTAACAGCTACTGGGCTCATGCTACTAATTTCAAAGACCACGATCTTTATGTAAGTGAACTTAAACAAGCTTTATGTCTTTTAATCAATAACACCTCTTACCGATCTGATCCACAAGGCATAATTTTTAATGACAGGGCTTATAATATACCCGTATTTAAGGATGTTTGGGATGAACGAAAGAAACGGATAAAAGCTCGTAATTTTGCCATTTTTGCCCCGACCGGGGAAGGGAAATCTTTTTTAGCCAATAATATACTTCGTCAATATTTTGAGCAGGGAATTCGTCTGGTAATTATCGATCTTGGAGGTTCCTATACAAAGCTTGCCAAGCTCTATCCCGGGCAATATACCGTAATGCGATATCATGAGGGAGAAAGTCTTGGGATCAATCCTTTCTATATCGCTACAGCTAAAGATCTCACTACCGAACGGCTTGAAGATCTGGCAATATTTATATTTGAGCTCTTCGCTCCCGGCACCAGGATTGAAAAAGCGCAATCTGTAGCACTCAAAAAGATCTTAAAAGCCTATTACCAACAAGAATCCGGGATTCCTTCTTTAGCCGGTTTCTATCATTTCATTGATGACTCCGGTGAATCACTACCTGCAGCACTGGGAATCAAAATGGAATACTTTAACCGATCTGATTTTCTTCATGTTATGTCTGAGTATGTGGAGAACGGGATCTATAGTTTCCTATTTGAAGATCAGGAAGATCAAACCTATAAACTGGAAGATAAACGCTTAATAATTTTTGAACTTGATGAAGTTCGTGATAACAAAGAAATTCTTTCGGTAATGCTAAAGCTTATCAAAACAGCGGTACAGCGAACGATTTGGAGAAACCGATCCGAGCGCGGAATTATTTTGTTTGATGAATTCGCCAAGCAACTCAAATTTGATAATGTACTCGAAAGCGTTGAATTCTATTATCAGGCCATTCGTAAACAAAACGGTGCCATCGGTATTATCCTTCAATCGATCAATCAACTTCCCGGAAATACAACGGCTGCCAGTATTCTTGAAAATACGCAGGTTATTTACAGTCTTAACAATGAGAAAGGATATGATGAGCTCGCCTCGAGATTGAAGTTATCCGATCATGATCTAACGCAACTGCGATCCATCCGTAACAATTTCTCGGGGTCGCGAAAGTATACCGAGATCTTCATTAAGATTGGAAAAGAAAGTAACATCTTTCGCTTGGAAGTACCTCCCGAAGTTTATGCCGCTTACCTCACCGATGGTGCCGAAAATGAAGCGATAATGGACAATTACAATAAAACCAATGATATGGAAGCGGCTATAAAAGAATTTTTAAATCCATAAAACTTACAGCTTATGAAAACATTACTTACCGCTAAACAGCACCTTATATGTATTACCATCATCTCATTTCTAATACTAATTCCGGGAAACATACAAGCTCAGGGAATGCCGGTCTATGACAATACCAACTTTATCAGCTTGGCGCAACAACTGATCGAATCAGCCAAACAAACATCCAATTTGGTACAGACCGTAAACTTCTTAAAGGAGCAAAAAGAAAATCTGGAAAAGGTAACCAATGTTGTCAAACAATTACATGCCGTTCAGGAAATTACCGAAAATAACCAGCGCCTATACCGGATGGTTCGTGATGATCTTCGGGAAATCTTAGCCTCTCCCTATATCCGACCTTCAGAAATCGAAAGGGTCAGTGATGCTTTTAATCGCATCATTGAAACCAGCCTTGAAGATCTTAGTTATATGGAAAGTATTTTATCCAGTGATTATCTCAAAATGAGCGATGCAGAACGGGCAAAAATCCTTCAGGAGAAAAAGGAGGCCTCGCGGCAAATGGTAATGGAAATCAATCAGAAAACAAAAAGATACCGGGACATCATCTCCTTCCGGGAGATGCAGGATAAAATCAATAATCGCGAAAATGAATTCTAATGAATGCTTTGCCAGCTTATAGTATTGGTCTGGAATACGTAGATAGTGTCTTTCAGATTATTAAAGACAGTGACTTCTCTCAGTATACTATCACCGGAATAAAAGGACTTGGTGTTGTATTATTTCTAGTGAATATTCTGAAAAAATACAATGAGGGAATTGCTGACCGTGAAGGATATACCTGGGGACTCAGCCCCGGGGCATTAGTCAAAAATTTTGCCGTGATCTTAGTCGTTGTGTTTTCCACGCAGCTTTTGGGCTTCTTTGACACTATTCTTGTTGCTATTGAAGAGGACTATCGGGATACGGCACCTCCGTTGCTTCCTCTTCAGCTACAGGAAATGGAACTGGAAACAGAATATACCGGAATTGCCGGTGGCATAGAGGTAGCGCAAAAGGCACTGGCAACTTTATACGATGTTTTGGTTACCCCGCTTTACGGCGTCAAAATGATTTCCTTTATGGCGGGTCTGTTTTTATGGATCCTGGATCTATTTATATATCCATTATTTCTGGCCGAGCGCTATTTTTTATTAGGACTAATGCAAGCATTTTTCCCACTGATCATCAGCCTTTCGGTATTTGATAAATTCCGATCTATGGCGTACCAGTTCTTTAGACTCTACACCGCTGTCTACATGCTGGTTCCGGCATTTTTTCTGGTCAACATTTTCATCAATACACTTTATACCCAAATCAATGCAAATTTCTGGAATGAGCTTCTCGGTGTAACGATGGATAATGCGTTGATCAACATCATTATTGAAGCAGGCTCCATAGGCTTTATTGTATTCCTGAAGTTTAAACTCTATAAAAAAGCGACCAGTTTTAGTCTTCGCTTATTTACCTCATGAAGTAGTTCATTAACCTTTCTTATTCAGGTAGCGCTTAAGCCTATCAAATCCCGATTATCGGGTAAAATTCATCTCTAATCCATTTAATTATGAAAACGCCTTATACTGATATTTTTGCAATACTAAAATTAAACCGTCTGGTCTCCATAAGTATAAGCATTGGTGCATTCCTTGCGATTAGCTACTCCGCATGGCTAACCTATTCCATCCATAATGAAGCATTAAATAATGCATTTGCTGTTGATGCCAATGGCAACGTACTCTCCTTAACTTGGGAAAACAAACAAGATCATCTGGATGTGGAAGTATTGGCGCACCTGGATAATTTTCACCGGTATTTCTATGAGCTGGAATCAGGAACCTACGAAAAACATATTGAAAAAGCCTTATGGCTCGGGGATCAATCCGTAAGCGATTTATACCAACAAAAAAAGGCTGATGGTGTTTATAATCGCTTGCTGCAATATTCCTTAGTACAACAGGTGACTCAGGTACAGAGTGAGATTGATATACAGAACACTCCTATTCCGTTTCGAACCACCACAATTTTTAAAATTAACCGTGGGGGAATTACGGATACCTATAAGCTTATTACTTCCGGAAAAATACTCCGGGTAGAACGGCATTTTCCTAAAAACCCGCATGGAATGCTGATCACTGACTTTTACGAAAACTCCCTTCAAAAAGTAACCTATTAAAATTAAAAATTATGAAAATACCTAAAAACAGTATTGTTTTTATCACTCTTACGGTGATTGTAATTGCCTTTATTGTCGGCGCCATATTTTGGTATCTTGATGATGGGCAGGAAAATGAAAACCTTCAACGCACGGGTATCCCCGAACTCTCTGAAGAGCCCATAACTTATACTTCCAAATTAGAAGCACTCAATAATCTGGAAGAAACAAAAGAGCGAACCGCGCCTAGTATTTATCAGGAATATGATAAAGATCGCCTGAATAGCAGGAGTCCATCCAGTGGGATTAATCCCTCCATTCCCATGCAGGATAGTTTACTACCCAATCCACCGCCACATGCGCAAAGCTCAAAAAAAACAGAGGTCGAGAATAGTTCAGCAAATCATTTAAATCCTAGCTTAACCAGATCTTCTGACTCTTTTGAATATCATTTTAATATGAAAGAGCGGGCATTAGATCATCAATTGTTTTTTACGGCACATTCCGAAAAACAATTACTCCATAATACTTTTACAGACTCTGTTATTCCAGCTGTTGTTGATGGGCATCAGGTCGTTCGATCCGGTTATCGTTTGCAACTGCGATTAAGTAAAGATTGTAGTATCAATGGTCATCGATATCCTAAAAACACCAAACTATTCGGGTTTGTACGATTTCAACCTAATCGCGTGCTCATTGATATCTCACGAATCAACCATGAACCTATAGCATTAATGGCTTATGATCAGAGTGACGGTAATGCTGGTATTTATATCCAAAATAGCTTTCAGGCCGAAGCAAGCCAGGAAGTCTTTGGAGATGTCGTTGATGATATTCAAATAACAGGAGTTCCACAGGTCAGTGGTCTTCAACGGATTTTCAGAAAAAATCACCGCAATATCAAAGTCACCATTAGCAATAACTATAAACTTCTTTTAAAACCTTCTAATATTTAAAACCATGAAAACTGTATTTACTCTTTTTCTTATCCTTTTCTATGGAAGTATTCAGGCAGAAACTTCTAAAGCTCTGGATACCCTTTATGCTAACGAAACCTATAATGTAGCCTTGTTTTTTTCAAAACCAATTCGTCAGGGAATTACGGGAGCTGAAAATTTTGCTTTTACATTTAATCGTGATCAACAGCAAAATCTTGGACTTTTACAGGCCAGTCCCGGTACACTTACCAATTTACTGGTGATCTGCAATGATGGTTCGGTATATAGCTATATCCTAAAGTATAGAAAAGAACTCTCCAAACTCACTTATTTTTTGAGTGCAGAATCAAGTATTGGAAATGAATACTATCAAACAGAAGTATCGGAACAGCAAAAGAACCAGAATATTACAAGTGATTCTCCTATGATTAAAAATGATAGTATTGATTATAAACCAACATGCAAGGCAATCTTAAATAGTCAGGAGCATATTCGAAAAAAGAAAAAAAGTAAGTATGGCATCAAACTGGAACTTCAAAATATTGTGTTTAGGGATCATCAGCTGTATTTTAAATTTCAATTAAGCAATACCTCTACTCTGGACTATGATCTTAATTTTCTTAAACTCTATGTACAAACGAAGAAAAGGGGAAAGAAAAAATCCATGCAAAGTGTTCTGAAAAAACCTATATACTCCCACCAAATACCTACTAAAATAACTGGTGGAGCAAAAGCGAGTTTTGTCGTCGCATATGATAAGTTTTCCATGGCTAAAGATAAACGGCTTTTTATTGATCTCAACGAAGCAAATGGCGAACGCCATATCGATCTAAAAGTAAATAGTAGAGTGGTTAACTTTCCGAATACATAAATACTAAAACTAAAAAATCAAGGTTTATAAGTTATCCAAAATGGACCACCTTTAATTTGGTATCAATAGGTAGCTTTTGTACGATAAAGTGTAGAAATAAATGCACGAATATTATTAAAAAAAGGATAGCTTTCTTAACTATCCTTTTTATTTTCAAAATTACAAAGACTTATCGATTCCGTAATTTCTTACTAAGATCTGACATATCATTACTCAATTTATCCTCCAAAACTCTAGCATAAATTTGAGTAGTGGCTATTTTCGTATGCCCTAATAGTTTTGAAACAGTTTCTATAGGAACACCGTTTGCCAGGGTTACCGTAGTAGCAAAGGTATGTCTGGCCATATGAAACGTAAGGTTTCTCTTTATATCACAAAGCTCTGCCACTTCTTTCAAATAAAAATTCACTTTAACATTGGTAATTAAAGGCAAAAGACTCCCAGCTATCGCTGTCATAGGATGATGCTCATATTTTTCAATAAGCTCTAAAGCTTTGTCAAGCAACGGAATCTTGACCTTTGTTTTCGTTTTATTTCTAAAGGTAAATATCCATTTTTGCCCATCTAATCCTATCCGTATATTATCCTTCGTAAGTTGATTAATATCCGAGAAACTAATGCCGGTGTAACAACTGAATATAAATAGATCTCTTACCCTATCCAATCGCTCGTTATGAAAAATAAAATCCTCTATTATTTTTAATTCGTTTGAATTAAGAAAATCACGCTCTTTCTTCTCAAAGGTGGGCTTCCAACGAACAAAAGGATCCTTATCAATCCACTCTAGATGAAAAGCCAATGTTACTATTTTTCTAAGGCGTTGAACATGCTTCATCACCGTATTATGACTCATAGCATTAATATGTCCCTTAGGCCAACATGTAAAAAGAAAATTCGAAAAATCATTAATGAACTTATAATTAAGCTCACTTAAGTAGATAGAATTTGTATGAAGCTCTTCTTTTAAGAATCGATAAATATAGTTTTCAGTAACCTTAAAATTTCGGATAGTGCCTTTGGTTAATGTACCATTGATTTTTTGAGCATGATAATCCAAAATGTCAACCAATGTTTTATCTTTTGGACCTTCTCCTAAGAAATTAGCTTTTAAAAGCTCCGCGGTTACCTCCCTATTTTGGAAGCGCAAATCCTGATAGTTCTGAAAAATCTTCGTCCGGGTCTCATCTATTAGGTTATTAGATTCTTTGGCAAGTTTAGAATTACCATTTAAGCGTTGGGCTGTAGCATCCCATAAATCATAGGGGATTTTGGATTTCAAACTAACATTTACCCGTTGATTGTCCAGAGAGATTCTGACATAAAGATTAGTTTGATTGTTCTTCACTCTGGAGGAATACACCCAGAATAAAATGGAAAAAGTTTTTGAAGTACGCATAATAGTCGTCTTTAAGTTAATACTCAGTAAAGACGAAAGTCAAACCACCAAATTTTAAATCACTGATAATCAAAGTGTCAACATGTTGACAGAATAAAATTATGTTGACGATCTGTGAACTACTAAAGGTAATAAAACGCTCACAAACAAAACCCTCTAAAAACATAAAACCCTGTAAATCATAGTATTTACAGGGTTTTAGTTCTTTCTATCTTCTTTAAAAGTGACCTCGGCAGGATTCAAACCTGCAACCTTCTGAGCCGTAATCAGATGCGCTATTCAGTTGCGCCACGAGGCCTTAATTTGTTCGCTAAAGGCAAATGCTTTAAGCGGGTGCAAATATATTCTTTATTTTAGATTCAGAAAAACTTTTAGATACTTTTTTTGAAGAAAAAACAGATTAAATTTATAAAGTATTAATGCCTAGCGAGTAACAACTTTCCTTATTAAAAAGAATTTATACTGTATTTCGACAATATTAGCTTAGACGATTTCTGCACTCAAACCTGCGTCTAAAAGCTTAGAACATCTCGGTTTTAAATCATCAAAAGCTCCGGTTTTTACCGTACATTTTCCTTTATAATGTACCAAAATAGAGCATTGTTCTGCCTGCTCTGGAGTATGATCACAAGCGTAAATTAAAGTCTCGATTACATGATCAAACGTATTGTAATCGTCGTTATATAAAACAATCTCGTTTTCTTTGCCTACTTGGGTATCTACCTTCTCTAAAACTTCTTCTTGGGTACTCATAGGGTATTAATTTTGATTCAGATACTTTGCAAAAGTACAAAAAAGTAAGTTAAAACTCTCATAAAGAAAACTTTACCGCCACCCACTTATCTTTTTCAAGGTTTTCCTGAAATTTTAATCCTAGCTTTTCGCAAGCTTCCTGAATAATCGGGATGTCTTCTTTATAGAATCCACTTAAGTACAAATCTCCGCCAGGTTTTAATACCGAAACATATTTCGCCATATCATTCAGCAAAATATTACGGTTAATATTCGCTATTATAGCGTCATATTTTTTTTCGCCCAGCCGTTCTGCTCCGCCTTCTTTAACGCTAATTTCAGGAACGTTATTGCGTTCAATATTTTCCAGTGTATTTAGATAGCACCAGTTATCAATATCGATGGCTTCAACAGGGTTTGCGCCTTTTTGCGCACTTAAAATAGCCAAAACTCCGGTTCCGCAGCCCATATCCAAAACAGATTTTCCCTTCCATTCGTTTTTCAGGATAAACTGAATCATCATGTGCGTTGTTGCATGATGCCCGGTTCCAAAACTCATTTTTGGCTCGATAACAATATCGAATTCGGTTTCTGGTTTTGGATGAAAAGGAGCCCGTACACTACAAATATCATCAACCACGATGGGCTGAAAATTTTTCTCCCATTCTTCATTCCAATTTACCTGTTGTATTTCAGAAGAAGAATAGGAGATTTCAAATTCATCAGAATCTAATATCTGAACTTCAGCCAGCATTTCTTCCTGAAATTCATCTTTCAGAATATATGCTGTAACGCCATCTTCATTTTCCACAAAACTCTCAAATCCCAAAGCACCTAATTCAGCAATTAATATCTCTGAAGCAGGAACTGGCGGATCTATTTTAAACTGAAATTCTAGATAATTTGATGCCATTTTTAAAATGAGTTCACTATTGCTAAAAAGTCTTCTGCCTTAAGACTTGCTCCACCAATTAAACCTCCATCTACATCTTTGTTAGCAAAGATCTCTTTAGCATTTCCAGGCTTACAGCTACCGCCGTAAAGGATAGAAACTTCTTCTGCAATTTCGCTTCCGTAAGCATCTGCAACGCTCTTTCTAATAAATGCGTGCATTTCTTGAGCTTGCTCTGGTGATGCAGTTTCTCCTGTACCAATAGCCCAAACTGGCTCGTAAGCAAGGATAATATTTTTCCAGCTCTCTTTAGAAAGATGGTATAAACTTTCTTTAAGCTGACTTTCAACTAAATCGAAATGCTTATCTGCTTTACGATCTTCTAATTCTTCCCCAAAGCAAAAAATCACGGTCATATCATTTTCTAGAGCTGTATTTACTTTTTCAGCAAGAAGCTCGTTAGATTCTTTAAAATAAGCACGTCTTTCACTGTGCCCTAAAATTACTGTTTCTACACCTACACTTTTAAGCATCGCTGCGGAGATTTCTCCTGTAAAAGCACCATTTGCATTTTGATGCATATTTTGTGCTGCTACAGTTATTGGCGTATCTTTTAAAGCTTCAAAAGCAGGATATAAATTAGTATACGTTGGCGCAACCATGATCGTTGCTGCTGGATCTGCAGAAACTTGTTTTTTAAGATCTGCGATTAGCTCCTGGGTTTGAGCCAGGTCATTATTCATTTTCCAGTTTCCGGCTACAATATTTTTTCTCATAATTTAGTATTCTAAAGTTGTTTAAATTTTAAGCTGATTTCTACAAATATACCGATTCGATCACACATAAGTCCTTTGTATAAAAGGCTTTTATAGCTTTTTATTAATCTTCTAAGACTTTTTAGAATTTGCTTATAATTTTATAGCTGAAGCGTCTGACCAGTGCTTTTTTTGTGTTATCGTTCCCTTTTCTAAAACCAAAATTCCGGGATTAGCGCGTACCACCGTTTTAAGAGCCGTAGCATCGGTTTGATAAAAAGGAAAATTAAGACTGAATTCTTCTTTGATCTGTGATTTTAAAGCGTCACCTGAAGCTGTTAAACCAACCACCTGGTAACCTTTGCTATTAGCTTCTCTCTCTAAAGATTTAATAGCTTCGTAACCTTGCTTTTCGGTAAGATTTAGATCGTAAGCTACAATTAGTAATACTTTTTCGGCTTCAAGAATTTCTGAAGTAATATCTTCTCCATCATCCAAAATCTGGAAATCGTGAATTGGCGGAACATAACCTTCTTCGATCATTTCAGTATCTACCTCAATAAATTCACCTTCATGTTGTGGATAACTTCCATCGGTTACTACCACTTCTTCCTTTCCATTTACGTTGAATTTCCAATGATATTCAAAAACATCGGTCGCTGCACCTTCTGGAATATCACGCAGTTCTGGTATATTATTTCCTACTTTATACGGTCTAAAATCGATCACCGGCAAATGCATCAACACATAATATGCGTATAAAAAACATAACATATAACTTAAGAAAATGATCCAACGATGGCTCGCTGGAACAAAAACTGGAGTGATCATCTTTTTATTAAAGAACAATATCAATATAAAAACCAGCAAGATGAGATCCTTGGTAAAGCTTTGCCAGGGTGTGAGCGGAATAGCATCTCCAAAACAACCACAATCGGTCACTTTATTAAAGTAAGCCGAATAGAACGTGAGAAAAGTGAAGAAAATGATCATTAGCACCAAACTCCACATCGTGAATTTTGGCAAATATCCAATGAGCAGCATAATTCCCAATACCAGCTCGAAAACACAAATTAAGATGGCAATTACCAGCGCAAAAGGAGATAGAAAATCTAGACCTAAAACCTCTGGTGAAAAATATTCCTGAAGTTTATAAGAGAATCCAATAGGATCGTTCAGTTTTATAAATCCTGAAAAAATAAAAAGGACCCCAACAAAAATACGGGCGAATTTCACTAATAACTTCATCTTAAAATTGGTGGTTTTTGGATATTATTTTTCTTCAGCTTCAGCAAAATGGATCATCGCAAATACCGCGTAATTGATCATATCCTGATAGTTGGCATCGATACCTTCGCTCACTAAAGTTTTACCTTTATTATCTTCAATTTGCTTTACGCGTAATAATTTCTGAAGAATAAGATCGGTTAACGAACTTATACGCATATCACGCCATGCCTCGCCATAATCGTGATTTTTATTCATCATCAATTCTTTGGTTGCAGTGATCTTTTCGTCATAAAGTTTTGAAGCTTCATCTGCATCTAAATCTGGCTGATCTGCAATTCCTTTTTCAAGCTGAATAAGTGCCATGATCGAATAATTGATAATGCCAATAAACTCAGATTTTTCGTCTTCATCTACTTTTCTTACTTCATTTTCCTGAAGTTTTCTTATTCGCTGTGCTTTAATAAAGATTTGATCGGTTAAAGATGGCAGTCTTAAAATTCGCCATGCACAACCATAATCTTTCATTTTCTTGGTAAACAAACTGCGGCAGATTTCAATTACTGCATCGTATTGTTTCGAGGTATCTTGCATAAAACCGTGGTAATTTGCGTAAATTTCGGGCAAATATTCCAGCTGGTCAAAATTATTTTGAACCGCCCCAAAATTTAAAACTTCTAACAGCATGACCATCAATTGCAAAGGCAAGCTTATCGATCTTTCTTCTCCCAAAGTGATGGGAATATTAAATATTACGCCCGATTCTTTTTTTGAACATAGCCGAATGCAAAACGAAAGCGATCTTCTTAAAAAAGCCGAATTAATGCTGAAGCAGGGTGCTACTTTTATCGATATTGGCGGATATAGCAGTCGCCCAGATGCTAATGATGTTGCTGAAGATGAAGAATTAAACCGGGTAATGCCTGCTATCGAAATTTTGGTAAAAGAATTTCCTGAAATTTTAATTTCTGTAGACACTTTTAGAAGTAAGGTTGCTGCTGAAGCTATTGAAGCTGGTGCAGCAATAATTAATGATATCGCAGCCGGAAATCTGGACGAAAAAATGATGCCCTTAATCGCACAATATCAGGTTCCGTATATTATGATGCATATGCGTGGTACACCAAAAACCATGAGGCAGTTAACCGAATATGAGGATCTGGTTGGCGACATCACCTATTATTTTTCAGAAAAAATTAAAGAAGCTCGAGCTTTAGGCATTAACGATATTATTTTAGATCCCGGTTTTGGTTTTGCAAAAACAACCGAGCAGAATTTTGAATTACTGAAAAAATCAGATCTGTTTTCAAGCTTTAAGCTTCCCATGCTTATTGGGATTTCCAGAAAAACAATGATTTACAAAACATTGAATATCGATCCAACTGAAGCACTTAATGGCACTACCGTTCTAAATACTTTAGCGCTTACCAAAGGTGCGTCGATTTTAAGAGTTCATGATGTTAAAGAAGCAATAGAAGCTATAAAATTAGTATCGCATTTCAGCAAGTAATCTTTTATTTTCTATTTTTACATAAAACCTCGCAAATTTGGATATTTTAAGTATTCGCTTCCTGGATATTCTCGATATTGTTCTTATCGCAATGCTTTTGTACTATGTTTATAAACTGGTAAGGGGCACAGTAGCGGTAAATATCTTTATTGGTATCGTGATCATCTATTTGGTGTGGCGACTTACACAGCTTCTTCAAATGGAACTTTTAAGTAGCGTTTTAGACCAGTTTGTAGGCGTAGGAATGTTTGCTCTAATTGTGGTTTTTCAGCAGGAAATAAGAAAATTTCTTTTAATGATCGGGTCTGCAAATATTACATATAACGGGCGTTTTTTCAGAAATTTAAAATTTACTCGTAACGATTCTGATGATGGTGCTACTAACGTAGATGTAATCGTAGATGCTTGCGAATCTATGGGACGTACTAAAACGGGAGCGCTAATCGTGATCCAAAGAAGTACCAAATTAGATTTTGTAAAGAACAGTGGTGACGAGATGAATATTGAATTAAATCAGCCAATTATCGAGTCGATTTTCTTCAAAAATAGTCCGCTGCATGATGGTGCCATGGTGATCGAAGAAAACAAAGTAACAGCCACAAGAGTTATTTTGCCAGTTTCTAACGATCGATCGATACCGCTTAGATTTGGATTAAGACACCGTGCTGCTGTTGGTATTACTGAAAAAACCGATGCTTTAGCACTTGTAGTGAGTGAAGAAACAGGACAAATTTCGTACATCCGTGATGGAGAATTTACCATGTTTGAAAGTAATACTGAATTACGTGAGCGATTAAAAGAAGACCTAAGATAAAGGATTTGAGATTTGAGATTTGAGAAAATTGTAATCAGACAATTAGAAATCAGAAGAGAACACGAAATTCTTTTTCAAATTGAAGCTTTAAAAGTCTAATTTCTATAGTCTCCTATCTAAACTTTTAAGCCGCTAAAAACGGAAAGCGAATCGACCTAGTATTTATGTTCTAATTTCTAAAAAGGTCTATACTTTTTTTTTCGAGGTTTTATGAAAAACGAAATTTTACATTCTGAAGCTTATTTTTGTAAAAACTGCCATGCTCCACTTTCTAGTGAACATGTGTATTGCTATGCTTGCAGAGCAAAAAAATTGATTCGAGATTAGATCTAAAGCTGGTTTTTGAAGAATTCAGCACCATTTTTTTTAATATCGACAATACTTTTCTAAAGACATTTACCACGCTTTTCAAAGCTCCAGAAAAAGTTATAGATAGTTATATCACTGGCGTAAGAAAACGATACCTGAATGTAATTAGTTAGTTTACGATCGGACTTACCCTTGCAGGTTTTCAAATATTTTTTCTTAGAAAGTTTTATCCTGAAAGTTTAGAATTACCCGGAATAAATGATAATGCAGGCCAAATTCTTACTTGGAGTTGTGATAGTTTCAGCGTTAATAATCGTTGCAACGGGTGCAGGTAAAGCTTTTCAACATTCAGTTTAAAAAAGACTAAGCTTATATTAGCAAGATTCGATAAAACGAGATTAAATTTTTCAACTACCGACTTAAGCAGATTCTTCAGCCATAAACTGCACTTCGTAAAGCTTGCGATAATGACCATTATCTTTCAGTAATAATTCGTCATGCGTTCCCATTTCTACGATTTCACCACTGTCCATTACCATGATCTTATCGGCTTTTTTAATGGTAGCCAATCGATGCGCAATAACGATCGAGGTTCTTCCTTTGGTAATTTTATCTGTAGCCTCCTGGATAAGCTGTTCACTGTAAGTATCTACAGAAGATGTTGCTTCATCCAGTACCAAAATACTAGGATTACTTACATAGGCTCTTAAGAACGAGATTAACTGGCGTTGCCCAGAACTTAACATCACACCACGTTCTTTTACATTATAATGATAGCCGTTTGGTAACGAACTTATAAAATCGTGTATCCCGATTTGTTTAGCAGCCGTGATCACATCGTCTTCAGTAATATCTGGATTATCTAATTTGATATTATGCATTATCGTATCGGCAAATAAAAACACATTCTGAAGCACCACAGCAATTTCAGAACGCAGCGATCTTAAAGTAACATCTTTAATATCGATACCATCTACAGAAATTGTTCCGCTGTCGATCTCGTAAAATCTGTTCAGCAGATTAATAATGGTAGATTTTCCAGCTCCTGTTGCTCCAACAATGGCGATCGTTTCACCTGCTTTTGCCGTAAAGTTTACACCACGTAAAACTTCTTCTCCCTCTACATAACTAAAACGAACTTTATTAAATTCGATATCTCCTTTAATAGATTGAAGCTCTTTTTCACCTTCATCTGTAATCGTAGAATCGGTATCTAAAATCCCAAAAACACGATTTGCGGCAACCATTCCCATCTGCAACGTATTGAATTTATCGGCAATTTGACGCAATGGTCTAAACAACATCTGCGATAATTCAATAAAAGCGATAATAACACCAAGGGTGATATTTGGATTATCATTTACTGCCTGCAAACCACCAAACCACACGATTAGACCAACGGTGATCGAAGTAGACATTTCAGCAATAGGAAAGAAAATAGAGTTATACCAAACAGTTCTTACCCATGCTTTTCGATGTTTATCGTTGATATTTTTAAAATTCTGATATTCGGCTTTCTCACGATTAAAAAGCTGAACGATCTTCATCCCAGTAATTCGTTCTTGCACAAAAGTATTAAGATCGGCTACCTGGGTTCTCACTTCTTCAAAAGCAATTTTCATTTTTTTCTGAAAAACCCTGGTGGCGTAAATAATAAATGGCAACACCGTTATAACCAATAAGGTTAATTGCCAGCTTTTATAAAACATAAAACCTAGTACCACGATCATTTTTAAAAGATCACTAATGATCATAAAAAGTCCCTGGCTAAAAATACTTGAAATCGTTTCGATATCACTAACCGCACGAGTTACCAATCGCCCCACAGCAGATTTATCATAATACTTCATCTTAAACTGAAGCATATGCTTAAATAAATTTACCCGCAGATCTCGAACAACATTTTGTCCTAACAGGTTTGCAAAGTAGATAAAGAAAAACTGCGAAGTCACTTCTAAAATAAGAAAACCTATCATTAAAGAAACGTAGAAAATAAGGTTTCCGTTATCTTTTGGTGTGATAGAATCGTCTATAGTTACCTGTAATAAATAAGGTCTTGCAACAGCAAAAAACGACAATAAAATAGCCGTTATAGCTACAAAGTAAAAAGTTAATTTATAGGGATTTGTATATTTAAGCAGGCGCTTAAAAAGATCAAAATCAAATGCATTTCCTGTCTTAGAGGCCATCAAAAAGTGCTGTTTTAGGGTATTCTATTTTGGTTAAATATAAACCATGCGCCGGAACCGAAGTTCCCGCCATACTTCTGTCTTCGCTTTTAAGGATTTCTTTCAAAAATTCAACCGAATTTTTACCAAGACCAATATCCAGCAAGGTTCCAACGATCGCTCTCACCATATTTCGCAAAAAACGATTTGCTGAAATATGGAATATAAGTTCGTCTTCAGTTTGTTCCCAAAAAGCTTCAGTAATGCTGCAATTATACGTTTTTACATCGGTTCGGCTTTTTGAAAAGCACTTAAAATTAGTGTAATCTTTCAACATAGCCGCTGCGCGATTCATTTTTTCGATATCCGGTTGCTTTAAAAGATAGTACGCCAAATCGATCTTAAATGGGTCTTTAGAATTTACAATATGATATTCGTAACTTCGGCTAGACGCATCAAAACGCGCATGTGCCTCTGGCTGAACCTTAAATAGTTGCTGAATCGAAATATCTTTTGGTAAAAATGAATTCAGTTTAAATTGAAGTGTTTTTTCATCGAATTTCATCTTGGCATCAAAATGCGCATACAATTGTTTGGCATGCACACCGGCATCTGTCCTGCCCGCTCCTACTACTTCTATATTTTGCTGAAGAATTTTTGAAAGCGCCTCCTGAAGTACCTGCTGAACACTAACAGCATCTGGCTGAATTTGCCAGCCATGATAAGCAGTACCCAAATAGGCTAAATCTATAAAATACCTCAAAGCTAAACTGAATTTTCTAATTTTGCAGCGCACAAAGATAAGGCATTTATTCTGCTAAATCGAACTTAAGCAAAAGCTTTAACCTGAAAACAATTCTGCTTTGAAAAAGATATTATTATTAAGTGATACACATTCTTATATCGACGATAGAATTATCCATTATGCTGAACAAGCCGACGAGATTTGGCATGCCGGCGATATTGGAACTATAGAGGTAACCGATAAACTAAAAGCTACAGGAAAACCCCTGATCGCTGTTTTTGGAAATATCGATAATGCTGAAATTAGAAAGGAATTTCCTCTAAACCAGCGCTGGATGTGCGAAGGTGTAGATGTTTGGATCACACATATTGGTGGCTATCCTAAGAAATATAATCCGGCGGTAAGAGATGAAATTCGGCAAAATCCGCCTAAATTATTTATTTGTGGCCATTCACATATTTTAAAAGTAATGATGGATAAAGATTTAGGTTTACTACACATGAATCCCGGTGCTGCGGGAAAACACGGTTGGCATAAACAACGAACTATGCTAAGATTTGTAATCGATGGTGAAGACATTAAAGACCTGGAAGTTATTGAACTGGCAGGGAAATAGTTTTAGGTATTGAGTTGGCAGCTTCAGTAAGCAGTCGGTTATTGCGACGTAAAATTAACAGTCACTGTAGGCAGTCCAGGAAGGCGGTTTGAGCTTAAGTTTTAAATAATTTAGCTTGAAAAGATCGAATTTTGACTTGGTAATAATCTAGAATTTATTTGAAAATGATCAGCAAACTACTTCAGGATATTATAGCCTTTGGCGGTGCTAATAAAAAAACCCGAAGTCTTCACTTCGGGTTTTTAACGCACTAATACTACTAAGATGATAGGCTTATCGTAATCGGTCTACAGATTTTACAAGATCTTCGTCCTTTTTAATGGCTTTATTCGCCAGAACTAGAAAAACGATAGAAATGATAGGAAGAAACATCCCAATACCCTTCTCTGAAATATTCATTTCTCCGGGTAAACTTAGTGACCAATAAACAAACACTCCTAGTAAAAAAAAGTTTAATATGATATTGATACGCCCCAATACAAATTGAAGCTTTCTATTCTTAAACATAAAAATACTGATCAAAGATAATAATCCAGATGCAATAAACATGATAAACACCGTTAATTGATCTAAAGCGTAAACTGCGCTACCTTCTTCAGTTTGCCACAAAGCAAATACAAATATAAGCCCAAGGCTTACTATTGCTGCTATGAGTAAATAAACTGTCTGTATTCTTTGAAGCATATTGTCTTAAATCTGCCGACAAAAATAAAATAAAGTTTTTAGAAAAAACAGCTATTTTTCTAAATAAAGTTGTATAATTGCATACACATTTCGTAACCGGTTCTTTACAGGTTACTTATGACTCCAAAAAATTTATTTTTCTATTCTTCCAAAAAGAAGTCTATACAATCAATCCAAACAAATTTATTCTTGACTATTCATGTTTGAAATTTCTGAATTAAAAGCTAAAAAGCTACCTGAGCTTCAGGAGATTGCCAAATCCCTAAACGTCCCAAAGTTTAGAAGTCTTAAAAAATTAGATCTAGTTTATCAAATCTTAGATTATCAGGCTGCTAATCCTACGAAGACGAAAGAAGCTTTGCAAGAAGAAAAGGCCGAAGAGAAAAAAACCGAGGATAAGCCAAAAAGACCAAGAAAGAAAATTGGTAGTGACAAAAAACCAGGCAGACCTAAGAAAACCGAAGAATCAACTTCAGAAGTAAAAAAGGACATTCCTAAAAAGGAAAGCCAGGACAACACTCCTAAGCCAGAAAATAAAGCTCCTAAAAAGGAGAAGGAATCTAACAAAAGCGAGGATAATTCATCCAGATCGAATAATCGAAACAACAATCGTAAAGATTCCAGAAACAATAACAACAAGAAGGACAATCGCAGCGATAATAATAGCAACAACAATAATCATAAAAATCACGGTAACCGCGACAATCGCAACCGCTACCGCGAGCCAGATTATGAGTTTGATGCAATTATAGAAAGTGAAGGTGTACTTGATATTATGCAGGATAACTACGGTTTCCTTAGATCTTCAGATTATAATTACCTTACTTCTCCAGACGATATTTATGTATCACAGTCTCAAATTCGTTTATTTGGATTAAAAACCGGTGATACAGTACTAGGGCAAATTAGACCTCCAAAAGAGGGCGAAAAATATTTCCCTTTAATCAAGATCAATAAAATTAATGGTCTTGATCCACAGGTAGTACGAGACCGTGTTTCTTTCGAGCATCTTACTCCGCTCTTCCCAAAAGAGAAATTTAACATCGCAGATAAAGAAAGTTCTATTTCTACACGAGTGATGGATCTATTTTCTCCTATCGGAAAAGGACAACGTGGTATGATCGTTTCGCAGCCTAAAACTGGTAAAACAATGTTATTAAAAGACATTGCTAACGCCATTGCTGCAAACCATCCAGAAGTTTATCAAATCATACTTCTTATCGACGAACGTCCAGAAGAAGTTACCGATATGCAACGTAACGTACAAGGTGAAGTTGTTGCTTCTACTTTCGATAAAGAAGCGCACGAGCACGTAAGAGTTGCAAATATTGTTTTAGAAAAAGCTAAACGTCTCGTAGAATGCGGGCACGATGTAGTGATCTTATTAGATTCGATAACTCGTCTTGCAAGAGCCTACAACACCGTACAACCTGCCAGTGGTAAGGTATTAAGTGGTGGTGTAGATGCTAATGCGCTACACAAACCAAAACGTTTCTTTGGTGCTGCCCGTAATATCGAAGGTGGTGGATCACTTTCTATCATTGCAACAGCATTAACCGATACTGGTTCTAAAATGGACGAGGTAATCTTTGAAGAATTTAAAGGAACCGGTAACATGGAGCTTCAGTTAGATCGTAGAATTTCTAACCGTAGAGTATTCCCGGCGATCGACCTTATTTCTTCAAGTACGCGTCGTGATGATCTTCTTTTAGATGAAACAACTATCCAACGTATGTGGATAATGCGTAAATATCTTGCCGATATGAATCCTGTTGAAGCAATGGAATTTATTCAGCAAAAAATTAAGCAGACGAATAACAACGAAGAATTTCTTATTAGCATGAACGGCTAAGCAAAAGTTATTCATTCATTATATCAAAAGCGGCTTTTTATAGCCGCTTTTTTATTAACTCATTTTTCCTGTTTATTGATTAATTTCTTGTTATTTTAGGCCTATCTAGAATTATTATGGATACAAAAAACGCCAAAATATTACTTGTTGAAGATGACACCAAAGTTTGCGCCTTCATCAATAAGGGTCTTACTGAAGAAGGTTTTGAGGTAAGTATTGCTTTAAACGGAAAAGAAGGCTATCAAATGGCCTCGTCTAACAAATTCGATCTGCTTATTCTCGATATTATGTTGCCTGAAATGAATGGCATGGAGATCTGCAAAGCAGTAAGAGAGGAAAATCAGCAGGTTCCTATCCTATTTTTAACAGCCCTGGGCAGTTCTGAAAATATTGCGATGGGACTAAACAGTGGCGCTGATGATTACCTGGCAAAACCCTTTAAATTCATAGAACTTATTGCCAGAGTTAAAAGTTTACTGCGTAGATCACGTAATTTCAACTCGAACGCACCAGACGACAGTTATAGATTTGCAGATATTAAACTTAATGATTCTGCCAAAACTGTTACACGTAACGGCAAAAAAATTGCTTTAACCTCTACGGAATATAAACTGCTACTCGCCTTCTTGAAAGCGCCGGGAAGAGTAATTTCCAGAACAGAATTACTTGAAAATGTTTGGGGTGTAAACTATGATATTGGGACTAACGTCGTAGATGTTTACGTGAATTATCTTCGGAAAAAATTAGAAAAAGAAAATAACGAAAGACTTATCCATACTGTAATCGGGATGGGATATGTTTTAAAAGAAGACGATGAAAACGCAGAATAAAATTATTCTTTTTCTTACTTCAATATTTCTCGCTTACATTCTTGTTTTTAGCGGGTTTATTTATTTTTCTATTAGTGATTATTCGTATACAGATTTTTACAAACGACTGGAGATTCGCGCCATCACTATGGCTAAAATCGAATTGGAGGACGACCAGGACATCAATGCCGTTAAAGAAATTCGTCAGGATTTCCTGGAAGAATTACCTAACGAAAAGATCACGATCATCGATTTGCAACGTTTCGATATTCATTCACAATCAAGCTTAGCCATTCCGATCTCTTTTTTAGAAGATATCGAAGAATTAGAACGTGCTTATTACAAAGAGAAGAATACATTTTATTCAGGTATAAAATATCATAACCGTGGCAGAGATTATTTAGTGATCGTTTCCGCAGAAAACTATTATAACACTCACCATATTGTTTATTTGAGGAACTTATTATTCATTGCACTTTTAATTTCTATTTTAATTATAGTATTTATTGCATGGTTCTTTTCAAGAAGGGTATTGCTACCGCTACAGATTATTATTGAGGACATGAAAAAAATTAGTACAGAAAACCTCAATTTTCGACTTAGAGAACCAGAAGATAATGAAGAACTTCGTAGCCTTACTTCTACCTTTAATAATATGCTAAACAGGCTGGAAACTTCCTTTGAAACCCAAAAGAACTTTATCAGTAATGCCTCTCACGAACTTAATACACCACTAACTTCGATTATTGGGGAAGCAGATGTAACGCTTGCGAAAGAAAGATCTAACGAAGAATATGTTTCATCACTTAAGAACATATTAGAAGAAGCCGGCAAACTTGATAAAAAGACCAAAGCACTACTTTTTTTAGCCCAAACAGGTTATGATGGCAAAGCACAAACATTTACAAGCTTGCGCATTGACGAACTGGTAATTGATGTTAAAGAAACGGTCGAAAAAATTTATCCTGATGCACATATTCACCTAGATTTTGATCTTTTACCTGAAAATCCAGAGAAATTATCCATTAACGGGAACGCCCAATTACTACACCTTGCGATCTCTAATGTAGTGATGAATGCCTGCAAATATTCTAAGAACGAAAAAGTGAATTTCGCACTAGCAGCATCAGATAAGGATGTGATTATTGTTGTAAAAGATAAAGGAATAGGCATCCCGGAAAACGACCTGCCTTATATCTTCGATCCATTTTTTAGAGGAAGTAATACTGAAAATTTTCACGGCTACGGAATCGGACTTCCTTTAACCCGCAATGTAATTAATATGCATAAGGGTAATGTTGTGGCAACATCTTCTAAAACTGAAGGAACCGTGATCGAAATTAAAATTCCCATCGCACTTTAAATTCTAATGGTATTCTAATCTTGTATTAATAGGTTTCTAACAAGCATAAGATAAGTTTGTTAGAAACAAATTGCTATGAGAAAGATTTTAGTTCCGACAGATTTCTCTGTGAATTCTCTAACGCTTTTAAAGCGTGCGCTAGATGATTGCGAGCAAAAGACCAATATTGTTTTGGTTTATGGAGCATCACTTTCATCATCAATCACAGAGCTTCTTTTTTATTCAAAAGATGATCATCTGGAAGAATTAAAATCTGAAGCATTTAATGAAGCAATGATCGCTCTTGAAAATAAATATCGGGACATCATCAATTCAATTACCATAGATATATTTTTTGGAGGTACCAGGAATGCGTTCAATAACTTCGTAGAAGGACAAAAAATAACGCATGCATACCTACCATCAGACGGTAGAACGATGAAGTGTAAAAGGAAAAATGCATTTAATATTATTCCTTTTTTAAAAGATTCTGATATCGAAATTATTAATGTAGAATATCCAACAGCAATGAATGTTGTTTCTAATAGTACATTAGCCAGGTTACTGGCTTCTTAATTAAAAATTGTTTGATTAGTGCCTATGCAAATGATTTTGGTTGTTAGTTAATAGGTTAATTTTCGGTTGGGGTGATCGCTGTTACTTCTTTCATCATATTTTTGCGTTCACTTCTGATATCCTTAACATGTGGTTGCCCTGCCGAGAATTTATAGTAAACTACCTAGAGGCAAGCCTTCGAGGCATTCTTTGGAAACAAATTTTTAATTTCCAGGCAAGCGTCGGGATATGATATCTTTGGCGGTGCCAATAAAAAACTTTTCCTAAAGTAATGGCCGTAATAAATACTAATTTAGGAAATTAAAAAGCCTCGCAATGCGAGGCTTTATTTTTTACACCCAAAAAATGTAGCTCAAAAATTACTAAAATGAGCTTATAAAAACAAAACCCTGCCGGATTTTCCAACAGGGTTGTTCTAGAGCGGGAGACCGGGTTCGAACCGGCGACATTCAGCTTGGAAGGCTGACGCTCTACCAACTGAGCTACTCCCGCCTAAAGCGGTGGCAAAGATAAATTAGATTTGTCTATCTCTCCAAATATTTTTCAATATTTTTTCTGAAAATGATAACCACGTATCACATAACCTTCGTTCATGTAAAACTTATGCGATTTAAAATTTTCTACATACGTATTTAATTCAACCGTAGCTGCATTATTCTTTTTAGCCAACTCATCAATAAAAGCAAATAATTGCTTCCCTACTCCTTTTCCGCGGTATTCTTCAGCAATAACAATATGATCTGCTTCGTACATTTTACCGGCATAATGCCTGGTCATCTCCCATAAACCAAAAACTCCAATAATTCGATCGCTATCAAAAACGCCATAGCATGTGTAATTTTGCGAAAACATTTCTGTGAATCGTTCTTTTAAAACTTCAGCAGGAATAGGCATTATAGCCAGTTGCTGGATAAGCGGAATTATAATATCAATTTCTTCCTTTAAAATCCTGTTAAATGAAAGCTCCAAATTTTATTTTTCTTCAAAATTAATCATATTTTTATGTGATAATAATTTTTTGAAAAGAAAGCATAATGAAAGATAAGCCAGGAAAAATTCAGGATAAAATAGACGCTAAATTTTTAGAGGAACGTAAAATATTTATGTGGGGACCGGTAGACGATAAATCGGCCAAACACGTGATAGATCGTTTACTTTATCTTGATTTGAAAGGAAAAGAAGAAATTCAGCTTTATATCAATAGCCCGGGTGGTTATGTTACAGATGGTTTTGCAATTTACGATACGATACAGGCCATAGAAGCGCCGGTTTCTACTATTTGCACCGGTCTTGCAGCATCTATGGGATCTATTTTACTTTCTGCAGGAAAAAAAGGAAGACGATTTATACAACCTCATGCTAAAGTAATGATACATCAACCTTCTGGTGGTGCGAGAGGTCAGGCTTCAAATATCGAAATTCAGGCTACAGAGATCTTAAAAACTAAAGAACTTAGCGCGAAGATCCTTGCTGAAAACTGCGGACAAACTGCAGAAAAAGTGATGAAAGACTTTAACCGTGATTACTGGATGGATGCGCAGGAATCTTTAGACTACGGCATTGTTGATGGTATCCTAAAATAAAAGATATGGAAAGCCCTATTAAACACAAGGAAAACGACCGCATGGGCATGTTTTATATGGAAGGTGAGAAAGGAATCATTGCTGAACTTACCTATACAAAATCTGGAAACGGACTTATAACTATAGACCATACAGAAGTAAAACGCCAATATGAAGGACAGGGAAAAGCAACCAAACTAGTGGCTGAAACTGTTAAATATGCGAGAGAAAAAGACTTGAAGATCGAACCACTTTGCCCATTTGCAGAGGTAATGTTCGAGCGTTATTCAGAATACTCTGATGTTAGGGCATAATTAATATTAAGAAAAAACTAGGGCTGAAATTGTACAATTTCAGCCCTAGTTTTTTATAATGTAAAGCTTATTATTAAGCCTTTTGATTTAAAAATGTACTATTGGATAAGTAGTCCTGAGAACTTTTATTAATATAAACCACAGAATTTCCTTTAATCGTATTAATGATCTCTCTAGAAATCTTTCTAGGCACTGCAGGACAACCATAACTGCGACCAGCTCTACCTCTACTATTCACAAATCTCTCGGTCACATAATCTGAACCGTGAATAACAACATAACGTTTTCTTGCGTTGCTATTAAATTTTTTCTCCATTCCATCAATAAAAAGAGAAAGACCGTTTTTACCATAATAAGTCTCACCGGTCACATAAAAACCTAAACTACTTTTATGACTATTTACAGCATTAGAGAAAGTTTTAGCAAATTCCCAACCAGAATTTTTACCATGCGATGTATAAGTATTAAAAAGCACATCCTGATTTTCCATATCTAAAACCCAAAATCTTTTTAGCTTAGAAGAAAGATCAAAATCAATGATCGTAAGCAACTTATTTTTTACTTTACCTTCATCTTCTAACTTGTAATAGCCTTTCATTGCATTTTGAAAAGCAACAAGTTTAGGCATACTTTCATTTTTATCTTTAAAAGTATCATATAACATACCTACCTTATCTTCAAAAGTAAGTTCAGTTTTTTTAATCTCGAAATTATCTAATTCAGCTAATAATTTTTGGTCTTTTTTAATTTTAATTTCAGAAGTTGCAGTAGATCCCGAAAAGGCAGTTGAAAACATTAAAACTACCGCTACAGCCATTAATCGTTTCGTCATTTTGGGGTTTGTTTTGTTAATTTTATCTAAAATTTTTGCCAACATACAAAAAATAACATGCTTACACAATTTTCATAATAATTATTTGAAATCTAAGCTGTTAAATCTAATTTAACAATAAGCATCATACTATTTCATGAACGCTGATTGACCTATGTTATTACATAAACCGATCCATAAAATGTTAAATTTTATAATCCCGATATGTTAAAAAAAATTGACAAAATTATTTTTTAAGGTTTTAAATCGTTTTCGTTGAAAAATATTTTAAGATCTCAATTTTAATCTCCAAAAAGTGAATAACTTTAATAAAACATTAAGGTTGCAGCATTTAGCAACTTTTAATTTGTTTTTATCTTTATCCAAAATTTACACCATTACAATGAACAAGAAGGTATTATTAATGATATTAGACGGTTGGGGACTTACTCAAAACGAAGATGTTTCTGCTGTCGCAAAAGCGAACACTCCATTTGTAGACGAAATTTCTAAAAAATATCCTCACGCTCAATTAAGAACTGATGGAATGAACGTTGGTTTACCAGAAGGGCAAATGGGAAATAGTGAAGTTGGTCACATGAATCTTGGAGCTGGTCGTGTGGTTTATCAGGATCTTGTAAAGATCAATCAGGCTGTAGAAAATAAAACTTTAATTGAAGAGCCCGCATTACGCGAAGCTTTTGAGTATGCTAAGAAAAATGATAAGCCAATCCATTTTATGGGACTTTTAAGTGATGGTGGTGTACACTCTCATATTAAACACCTTAAAGGTCTTTTAACCGCTGCTGAAGATTACGGCATTGAAAATAAATATCTACACGCTTTTACAGATGGCCGAGATGTAGATCCTCGCTCTGGAAAAGGTTTTGTAGAAGAGATACAACAACACCTTAAAGAAACTAATGGAGAATTAGCATCTATTATTGGCCGTTATTATGCCATGGATCGTGATAAAAGATGGGAACGTGTAGAACAAGCTTACGACCTAATCGTTAAGGGAGAAGGAAAAGAAACTCAGGATCCCGTACAAGCTGTACAAGATAGTTATGACGATGAAGTTACAGACGAATTTATAAAGCCAATCGTTATTACAAAAGAAGATGGCACGCCTGTTGCTAAACTTCAGGAAAAAGATGTTGTAATTTTCTTTAATTTTAGAACAGATCGTGGTAGACAGTTAACCCAGGCTCTAAGTCAGGATGACTTTGCTGAATATGATATGAAGAAAATGCCTTTATATTATGTGACGCTAACCAAGTATGATGATAGCTTTAAAAACGTAAATGTGATCTTTAAAAAAGAAAACATAAAAAGTACATTAGGTGAAGTACTGGAGTTTGTTGGTAAAAAGCAGATCAGAATTGCTGAAACTGAGAAATATCCGCACGTTACTTTCTTCTTCTCTGGTGGTCGTGAAGAACCATTTAAAGGAGAAAAAAGGATTATGTGTAATTCTCCAAAAGTAGCTACCTACGACCTACAGCCAGAGATGAGTGCTTACGAAATTAGAGATAAGATTGTTCCTGAATTAAATAAAAAATCGGCTGATTTTATTTGCTTAAATTTCGCGAATCCAGACATGGTTGGACACACAGGTGTTTTTGAAGCCGCTGTAAAAGCATGTGAAACTGTAGATGAATGTGCAAAAGATGTATGTACTACTGCTATGGATAATGATTATTCTGTAATTGTGATTGCAGATCATGGAAATAGTGAAACGATGATCAACGAAGACGGATCTCCAAATACAGCGCATACTACGAACCCAGTTCCATTAATTCTTTTAGATAAAGACATTAAAGAAATAAAAAGTGGTAAATTGGGCGATATTGCACCAACTATTTTAAAATTGATGGGAATCGAGAAGCCTGAATTAATGACGCAGGATTCCCTTGTTTAATTAAAAGCAAGACGCTAAAAAAAATGACAAAACTAATTCCCTTTATGGTTTCCGTACTTTTAGGGTGCGGCACCGTAAATACTTCTAAAGAAAGCAATAACGAGGCATCTGTAGCAGAAGTGCAACAAAGTATGCTATTAGGTAAATTCAAAAAAGAAGACCTGCAGCAGCAGCCTTATGCTTCCTGGTTTGAGTCCAGGTACGAAAAATTTGAACCAAAGGCTGAAGCTATGGAAACCATCAAGGAAAACATTAATGATTACGAAATTAAGATCTTTATGGGTACCTGGTGTGGCGATAGTAAAAGAGAAACACCACGTTTCTTTAAAATATTAGATGAGACCGGTTACGATCAAGATAAGCTTACGGCTATCGCAGTAGACTATAGCAAATCTACACCAGAAAAGTACGAAGACGAAGTAAACCTAGATCGTGTACCTACTATCATTTTTTACAAAGACGGTAAAGAAGTAAACCGTTTTGTAGAATTTGCGCAAGAAAGTCTTGAAGAAGATATTGCTAAAATAGTAAGTGGTAAAAAGTACAAAAACTCGTACGCCGAGTAAATAAATAAGTGTTTGAAAACGGGTAGTTAACTGCTATTCATTTATTTTTGCTGAACGTTATGTCCCCTACACTAACAATAGCGATAGATTTTGACGGTACTATTGTAGAAAATAAGTACCCAGAAATAGGTAAGCCCCTTTTGTTTGCTTTTGAAACATTAAAAAAGCTACAAGAAGATGGGCATAACCTTATTCTATGGACTTACCGCAAAGGCACTCGTTTAGAAGAGGCCGTAACATTTTGCAAAAAAAATGGCATAAATTTCTATGCTGTAAATAAAAGCTACCCTGAAGAAAAGTTTGATGAAAGCCTTAGTCGTAAGATTTTGGCCGATATTTTTATTGACGACCGTAATATTGGCGGTATGTTAGGATGGGGAGAAATCTACCAAATGATTTCTCAAAAGACAGGGAGCAAGCACTCAAAGCAAATTAAAAAAAAGAAAAACCGATTTTTCGGTAGACTATAAAGATTAACACTAATGATTATACCTAAAACAAGGGAACAGATTGAATTAATTAGGGAAAGTGCACAAATCGTATCGAAAACCCTGGGGATGCTGGCCAAAGAAGTTAAGCCTGGTATTTCTACACTTCAGCTGGATAAAATGGCAGAAGAATTTATTAGAGATCATGGCGCCCATCCAGGATTTTTAGGAATGTACGATTTTCCAAATTCCTTATGTATGAGTCCAAATGCACAGGTAGTGCACGGGATTCCTAACGATAAGCCCCTTGTTGAAGGTGATATTATTTCTATTGATTGTGGTGCTTTAAAAAATGGTTTCTACGGAGATCATGCTTATACCTTCGCTGTAGGAGAAGTCGCCCCAGAAACACAAAAACTCCTGGAGGTTACCAAAGAATCACTTTATGTAGGAATAAGAGAATTCAAAGCCGGCAATCGTGTCGGTGATGTTGGCTATGCTATTCAGAAATTTACTGAAGACCATGGTTACGGAGTTGTTCGTGAGCTTGTTGGTCACGGCCTTGGCGCTAAAATGCACGAAGACCCAGAAATGCCTAATTATGGCAGAAAAGGTCGAGGAAAGAAATTTGTAGAAGGAATGGTAGTTGCGATAGAACCCATGACGAATTTGGGTACACGTCGTATTAAACAGCTTCCCGATGGCTGGACGATTCTAACTGCAGATAACAAACCAAGTGCTCATTTTGAACACGATGTAGCCTTAATCGACGGCAAACCGGAGCTGTTGTCCACCTTCAGTTATATCTATGAAGCTTTAGGCATAGAAAGTAACGAAGAAGACGAATTTAGAGCAAAAACCTATGATTAAAAATTTCAGAGGAGAGGTTTGGAAAACCCTACACAAAGAAGAATGGGAAGACCGTTTTGTCTACAAAGTATCTAATTACGGTAGACTGGTAAGCTTCCTAAAAAACAAAGAAGAAGGCGAATTAATGCGTGGCGGCCGGGTTGGAGGCTACCTTAATTTCGCTGTGAAATTAAAGTCTGGAAAGTCCAAGACGTATTACATACACCGTATTGTTGCAGAACTTTTTCTGGACAAAAAAGAAGGAGATAAGTATGTAATTCACAAGAACTTTAAGAAAGACGATAACCGCGTAGAAAATATTGCATGGGCAACCAAAGACGAATGGGTTGCACATCAATACAACAGCCCTAGCGTTAAAGAGAACAAGAAAAAACGTAAACTTAGAAAGGTTACTTCTTATTCTAAATTAACCTATGCACAGGCGGTAATCCTTAAAAAGAAATTACTGGACCCAAATAGAAAAACAAGAATTCGTGTTCTTGCGAAACAATTTGGAGTTTCAGAAATGCAGCTTTACCGAATTAAATCTGGTGAGAACTGGGGAGATATCGAAGTATAGACATTCGAGATAATTTCCTGTTGAAAGCATTTAATTTGAATATCTTTGGCTCCGGAAAGATATACTTAAATGAAAAGGCTTTTTAAAAAGATTCTCAATACAGTACCAAGACCGTTATTAATACGTCTTAGTTATTTTGTTAAGCCATTTTTGGTCTTAACACTTAAAGGCAGCACCTATACGGATCCTATAGATGGTAAAAGCTTTAAAAAGTTTTTACCTTATGGGTATGAGAATCAGCGGGAAAATGTTTTATCTCCATCGACGCTTTCTTTAGAACGTCATCGCTTATTATGGCTTTATTTGAAGCAAAAAACAAGCCTTTTTGAGGCAAATATCAAAGTGCTTCATTTTGCGCCAGAGCAGGCTTTTTACAAACGTTTCAGACAATTAGATAATCTCGATTATACTACAACAGATCTTAATTCGCCCTTAGCTGACGTAAAAGCAGACATCTGTAATCTTCCTTTTAAGGATAACGAGTTTGATTTTATTCTGTGCAATCATGTTTTAGAGCATATTCCAGATGATACTAAAGCCATGCAGGAAATTTTGCGTGTGCTTAAACCTGGAGGAACGGCTATTTTACAAATTCCGCAGGAGTTAGATCGCGCCACTACTTTCGAAGATGACAGTATCACAGATCCAAAAGAGAGAGCCCAAATTTTTGGCCAATATGACCACGTTCGTGTTTACGGAAGAGATTACTTTGATAAATTAAGAAACATTGGTTTTGACGTTGAAGAAGTCAACTTTACTTCAGAACTTTCTGCTGAACAGGTTGATAAATTCCGACTTGCCAAAGGTGAAATTATTCCGGTTTGCCATAAACCTGAATTTTGATCAACTAAAATTTTAAAATTTCTGCTTCAGAATATCTAATATTGAAGCTTGAAGCGAAAACCAGCAATTACTCACTAATTAAAACTTCCTGAAATCCTTCAGAGGTATAAACTTTAGTTGAATCATTTTCAGCATAAATAAAATAAACCTCGATATTATCCAATTTCGATGATAATTCTTTAGCCTTATCTAGCCCTAAAGCCATAAATGCAGTAGCATATCCATCGGCAAGCATACAACTTTCAGCAAGAACAGATGCACTTAGCAAATTGCTTCTTTCTGGCTTACCAGTAAGCGGATTTATGGTATGTACATAACGTTCGCCGGTAACCGAATCTATTCTGAATTTTCGATAGTTCCCTGAGGTTGCCATACCTCTATTTTTAAGCTTCAACGTAGCCTGAAAAGTCCTTTCTCCTTCTTCCTGCAATGGATCATCTATAGCGACAATAAAAGGCTTCTGTTTTGTGATATGCTCGCCTTTGCTTACTAATTCTCCACCTAATTCAATCAAATAATTTTGCACTCCCCTACTTTCAAAATATTCAGCTATAACATCGATCGTATACCCTTTAGCGATTGCATTAAAATCAAGATAAATTTTTGGGTCTTCTTTTACAATTTCAGATTCTGAATTCAGCTTCAACTTATCAAAACCTACATATTGCAGTAAAGAATCGATGGTTTTATCATCCAAGGCATCTAAATGACTATCTGGTCCAAAACCATATGCATTTACTAAATTCCCTACCGTAGGATCAAAATAACCTTCGGTTTCTTGATATATTTTACCAGAAGCTTGGAAAACTCGTTTAAAATGACTGTCGATTTTTACTGAATCTACTCCTTTATTGATTAAAGAGATATCGGAATTCTCCCAATAAGTACTCATTGACTGATTTATCACATCGAAAATACTATCCAAAGCCTTTTCTACCTGTAAATCGTCCTTTCCTGTGAAGATTTTAATATGATAAGAAGTGCCCAAAGCCTCACCGGCATAATTTTTTTCTTCGAATTCATTGCCTTCGCAGCCAATAAAAAAAGAAGCGCATAAAACAACGAATATTGATATGGTGTATTTAAATTTCCTGCCAGCCATCGTAATTAATAATATAATTTTCTTCGTGAGTTACTGGTAATTCATAATCTTTAGCATTCGCGATACCAACCCCGGCATAAAAAGTTCTAGCTTTAAACTTAGTAGCGTGCTGCTTCATAGTTTCCATATAAATTCTATCCATAACTTTTGGATCCATAGGATAACTTATAGCACGAACCACCACAAAATGAAGTTTTTTATTTTTCAATGCTACAAATTGCGGATTTGCTTTTATACTACTGTTTACCCCTAAAAACTCATAGCCATTTTTTTCTAAATCTTCGCCTACCACATTCATTGCAAGGTTGTGAAGCTCCTGTTTTGTTAACTCGTTTGCCATGCTGCAAAATTACAAATAGAAGACTTAAACGCTAGAAAAAGAACACAAAAAAAGCCGACTTATATAAGTCGGCTTAGTATTATTTTTAAATTTTGAATTATCCTCCAAAATCATCGAATCTTACATTCTCACGAGGTACTCCAAAATCTTCAGTCATTTTCTCTACCGCTTTGTTCATTAGTGGTGGTCCACAGAAATAGAACTCTATATCCTCTGGCTCATCATGATGACTTAAATAGTTATCAATTACAACCTGATGAATAAAGCCAACAAAACCATCTCCTTCACCATCAATACCGTCTTTTACTTTCCAGTTATCCTCTTCTAAAGGTTCAGAAAGTGCAAGATAGAATTTAAAGTTAGGGAAATCTCTTTCTAATGCTCTAAAGTGCTCTGTATAGAAAAGCTCTCTTTTAGAACGGCCTCCATACCAATAAGTAACTTTTCTTCCTGTTTTTACAGTACGGAAAAGGTGGTACAAGTGAGAACGCATTGGCGCCATACCGGCTCCACCACCAACATAAAGCATCTCTGCGTCACTTTCGTTGATAAAGAACTCTCCATAAGGGCCAGAAATGGTTACTTTATCACCTTTCTTTCTAGAGAAGATGTAAGATGAAGCAATACCAGGATTCACATCCATCCAACCGTTCTTACCTCTATCCCATGGCGGCGTAGCAATACGTACGTTAAGCATGATTTCTCGTCCTTCTGCAGGATAAGAAGCCATAGAGTAAGCACGCTCTACAGTTTCATTATTTTTCATTACTAATGGCCATAGACCAAACTTATCCCACTCTGCCTGAAACTTATCTGGAGTTTCATGCTCTTCTGGGTGAGCTGTAATATCAATATCTTTATATGGTACTTCACATTTTGGAATTTCGATCTGAATATATCCTCCTGCTTTGTAATCCATATCTTCAGGAATTTCTACCACAAATTCCTTAATAAAAGAGGCTACGTTATAATTTCTAACAACGGTAGCTTCCCATTTTTTAATACCAAATACTTCTTCAGGAATCTGAATTTTCATATCCTGCTTTACTTTCACCTGGCATCCAAGTCTCCAACCATCAGCGATTTCTTTACGCGTAAAATGTGGCTCTTCTGTAGGTAACAGTGATCCTCCACCTTCAGATACGATACACTTACACTGGATGCAGGTACCACCTCCACCACAAGCAGAAGGAAGGAAAAGTTTTTCTGAACCTAAAGTACCTAGCAGTGTTCCTCCAGAACTTACTTCAAGGTCTTTTTCTCCATTTACATTAATCTTAACCGGTCCCGAAGGGATTAACTTCGCTTTAGCTCCTAAAAGGATAGAAACCAAAAGAAGGATCAAAATTAAGAATACAACTATACTTGCAATTATAACTGTCATTGTTGTTGTTTTTCTTTTATAATTTAATTCCCATAAAACTCATAAATCCTATCGCCATTAATCCTGTGATGATAAATGTAATCCCAAGACCTTTTAATGGTGCAGGTACGTTAGAGTAGGTAATTTTTTCTCTAATTGCTGCAATAGCGATGATGGCTAAAAACCATCCAATACCACTACCAAAACCGTAAGTTACTGCTTCGCCTATTCCTCCAAAGTTCTTTTGTTGCATAAATAAAGATCCTCCTAAGATCGCACAGTTTACCGCGATAAGTGGAAGGAAAATACCTAGAGCACCATAAAGAGCAGGAGCAAATTTTTCAACGATCATTTCTACAAGTTGTACCATAGAAGCGATTACCGCAATAAACATGATAAAACTTAAGAAACTAAGGTCTACATCAGCATATTCTGGACTCAACCATTGAAGAGCACCAGGGCTTAATAAATATTGATCTAATAGAAAGTTGATTGGTACAGTTACGGTAAGTACAAATATTACTGCCGCACCAAGACCAACAGCGGTGTTCACTGTTTTTGACACTGCTAAATAGGAACACATTCCTAAGAAGTAGGCAAAAATCATATTTTCTATGAAAATACTTCTAACAAATAAATTTAAATATTCCATAATAAGATAATTCGCTGTTGATTTATTCTTCGATTAGTTTACGGTTTCTAGAACGTTGTACCCAAATAATGATTCCTACTATAATAAGAGCCATTGGCGATAGCAACATCAAACCGTTATTTTCATACCCTAAAGCATAAAGACCTGTAGAATCTGCTAAAGTTGGTGCTTTATGACCTAAAACTTCATATCCAAATAACTTTCCAGATCCTAATAGTTCTCTAAAGAAAGCTACTACAATTAGGATAAAACCATAACCAGCACCGTTTCCTATACCATCTAGAAACGATTTGTAAACGCCATTCCCTAATGCAAAGGCTTCTAGACGTCCCATTACGATACAGTTGGTAATAATAAGCCCTACGAAAACCGAGAGCTGCTTACTAACATCATACGAATAAGCTTTAAGTATCTGATCCACCAATATTACAAGTGATGCAACAACTACAAGCTGTACAATAATTCTAATTCGGTTTGGAATCAAATTTCTAATTAAAGAAACAATCACGTTAGAAAAAGCAACTACTGCAATTACAGCAATAGACATTACTAATGCAGGTCTTAACTGTACAGTAATCGCTAATGCAGAACAAATACCTAATACCTGTACGGTAATTGGGTTATTGTCGTCGAATGGATCTGATAATAATTTCCTGTTATTCTTAGACAGAAAATGTTCTTTCTCTTCTGAACTTGACAGGAACAGAATCATTTCATCTTTTTTCTTCTCAGCAGCTGCTTTAGCTGAATCTGTAGAAGTTTTTGTGTTATCTGTCTTCATAATTACTTAGTTGCTACTTTTACGTCTGTTTGTTGCTTGAAATAAGGAAGATAATGCTTTAATCTTTCAGAAATCATATCAGACACACCGTTACCAGTAATCGTTGCACCAGAAATGGCGTCTACCTGATTATCATCTTTATTAGCATCTCCCTTACTTCCTTTTACAACAGACACTCCTACAAGATTCCCGTTTTCGTCAAAGATTTTTTCATCTGCAAAACGTTCCTGAAACCATGCCTGTGTAATTTCGGCTCCTAGACCTGGTGTTTCACCTTTGTGATCAAATACAGCTCCTTTAACCGTATTTACATCATCTTTTAAAGAAATATAACCCCAGATTGCATCCCAAAGTCCTTTTCCTCTAAGAGGAATAATGTAATATTTAGAACCTTCAATATCTGCAATATATAAAGGATAGATTTGCTCTTCTACCGGTCTACGTAATTCTTTGGTAAGATCTACCTCGAAAGCATCAACAGATTCATCAACAGATCCATCTTCTGTTAAAGAAACTGTTTCTGTAATATACTGATCGTACAATGCCTGTGCGCTATCTCTACTTGTTTCTATACCTACTGTAGCAAGAATATTCTGCATTTTTTCATTACGAACATTCTCGTTTTGTAAAGGCTTTAGCGATGTCGCTGTAAAAGCAAGTACACTGGCTACAACTAACACCATAATAATAGCGAAAATAAAAGTATAGCCGTTTGTATTTGTTTTATTTACTGTTTTCTCTTCCATAACTAAGCTGTTTTCACTTCTTTAACTGTAGCTAATCTTTTCTTTCTCTTCTTCACATTACCCTGGACCACATAGTGATCGATTACCGGAGCAAAAACGTTCATCAATAAGATAGCTAACATAATTCCTTCTGGATAAGCAGGGTTAAAGATTCTAATCATAATTGCAAAGAATCCAATTAGGAATCCATAGATCCACTTTCCTTTCATGGTTTGTGCGGCAGAAACAGGATCTGTTGCCATAAACACAACACCAAAAGCAAGACCACCAATTACAAGGTGATTATACCAAGGGAAGTTTGTAAGATCGTTACCCTCTATTCCTAAAGATGGAAGAGAGTTAAAAATTAATGCCATTACTGCTGCTCCTGCAAATCCACTTACGATAATTCTCCAGCTACCTACTTTAGTAAGTATTAAAAGTAAAGCACCAGCAAGAATACATATAGTAGAGGTTTCTGAGATCGATCCCGGAATTAAACCAGAGAACATATCCATAGTGTTATAAGGCACTTCTGTTCCTGATGCTAATTTACCAAGAATCGTTTCTCCTGATACTCCATCAATTTCAGAAGCATTATGAACCCAAACTGTGTTACCAGACATATAAGTTGGATATGCAAAGAATGCAAATGCACGTGCTGTTAAAGCCGGGTTAAGAATGTTCATTCCTGTACCTCCAAAAGCTTCTTTCCCTATAATAACAGAGAATACTACAGAAACACCAACCATCCAAAGCGGAATATCAATTGGCATTACCATAGGAATAAGTAAACCAGTTACCAGGTAACCTTCGTTTACTTCGTGACCTCTAAAAATTGCAAAAGCAAATTCAATTCCAAGACCAATAGCATAAGAAACTACGATCATAGGAACGATCTTAATAGCTCCTTCTATAAAGGCATCCATAAAAGGAACACCATCTGCATATTCTGGTAATTGATGTAAGTACTGGTAACCACCATTCCACATACCAAAGATCAAGGCTGGGATTAGTGCTAACACTACTGTAATCATTGTTCTTTTAAGATCTACACCATCACGAATGTGCGCACCAGTTTTAGTGGTGTGATTAGGTGTAAACAAAAAAGTATCAAGAGCATTGATGGCAGGAGCATACTTTTCAAGTTTTTTCCCTTTACCAAAAGGCTCTTTAAATTTATCTAATCGTTGTCTTATCCATTCCATAATTAAACTTTTTATCCTACCTCAGTAATCATTAGATCTAAACCAAGACGTATGATTTCCTGAGCTTCTAGTTTAGAAGTGTTTACATAATCTATCAATGCAAAATCCTCAGGAGCTACTTCGTAGATCCCTAAATTCTCCATCTTCTCGAGATCCCCGGCCATGCATGCTTTTAGTAACTGCATTGGATAGATATCCATTGGAAAAACTTCTTCCATTTCTCCTGTTACCACTAAAGCACGTTCTTCACCATGAAGGTTCGTAGTTGGCTCGTATTTTCTCTTCGGAAACAACCAGGATAGTGATGTTTTCGAATTAGAGTGGATATTATTATACGTAAAAGGCAACCATCCAAACATTCTGTAATTGTTACCTTCAGGAATTAAGGTTAATGTATTATGATAAAACCCTAAATAGTGATTATTAGAAATCTGATCTCCTGTTAGCACATCACCAGAAATGATACGAACGTCATCTGGGATTTGATTACCAATAAGATCTGCAGAATTCGCTCCAATAATTACATCATAATATTTTCTTTCCTGAGCTTCGCTACCTGCAACTGCTACTATTTTCTTTGGCTGAAAATAACCAGTTAAAAATAAATCACCAATCACAGGAACATGATCTGCACCTACAACCCAAACGCGCTCACCTGCATTTACAGGATCGATCTCATGGATTTGAACACCTACGTTACCGGCAGGATGTGGCCCACTAACTTTATGCAACTCTACACCTTCGATATCCTTAAGAACAGGATAAGAAGAATCATCTACAGAAAGATGAATTTTCCCTGGTGTAAGTTTTTGTAAAGCATAGATCCCTTCCTGGAAAGATTTTACTTTGTCTTTAAGTACAAAGCCCAAATCTGCAGCTAAAGGTGCTGTAGTTACGGCAGAGATAAAAATTGCCTTTGGTGTATCTTTTGGATCTGCAACAATGTCGTAAGGACGTTGCATGATAAAAGCACCGCAACCACTTGCAAGGATCTTTTCTTTAACAGCTTCAGCCGGAGCGGTCGCTGCATTAAGTTTTCCAAAATCTTTGTAAGAATCTGTAGCATCGGCTTCGATAATCACCTCAACTATTCGGCGCTTTTCAGCTCTTTTAATTTCTTTCAGGGTTCCGCTAACCGGTGAAGTAAATCTTACCTCTTCTGTATACTTAGAAAAGAAAATTTCGTCTCCTGCTAATACTTTGGCTCCTTCTTTAAGAACCATTTTAGGAACAACTGAGTGAAAATCTGGAGGTTTAATCGCATAGGTCTTGGACCTTGGGGCCTCAACTATTTGTTTTTCCGCCTCCCCTTTTAATCGTAGAGTAAGTCCTCTTTTAATTCGAATGTCTTTTGACATAGGATGGAGTGTATGTTATAAAGTTTATTTTAAAGTCGTGCAAATTTATATTTTTCACGAGATTTTTCCCAACAAACTAAGGTTTTTTCGGCTTAGTCAATTGTTAAAATAAGAAGCATTAAAAACAGGTACATTAATTGTACCTACATTTACCCATATTTTTTAATGATGAATAAATTAATTTTTCTGATAGCATGTTTATTCTTTACAGGCCTTGCCATTGGGCAGATAGCTGAAGAAAAAACACCTCCAAATTATATAAGAACGATACAATTATTTGGTGAAAATTCGCTAAATAACGGCAACCCAGCGATACCAATAAACGGAATGTTAAATTTAACATTTGATGATATTATTGGGGACGAAGCAGATTATTATTACGAAATACAACACTACGATTACAATTGGCAGCCCAGCCAGCTTTCTAAAAATGAATATTTAGAAGGCTTAGACGACATACGTATTATGAATTATCAAAATTCATACAATACACTTCAGCCCTTTTCACATTACGAATTAAGTATTCCAAACCAATACACAAAAGCACTTAAAGTTTCAGGTAACTACATGATCAAGGTTTTCAATGAAAATGAAGAATTAGTTTTCTCTAGAAAATTTATGATCTACGAATCTAAAACAAATGTTTCAGTAGCTATAAAAAGAGCCAGAGACCTGAATTTCATAGACACAAAACAGGTCGTGAATTTTACAGTAGAATCGCCAAATATTCTTTTAAGAAATCCAGATCAAACGGTAAAACCTCTCATTCTTCAGAATAAAAACCTAAAAACTGCAATTAAAAATATCAAACCTCAATATACCGTTGGGAACGAATTAATTTATCGCTACGATATACCTACTTCGTTTTGGGGTGGCAACGAATATTTACAATTCGACACTAAAGACCTTAGGGCTACAACAGCAGATATTGCAAGAATTGATGTAGACCAACTTTATCATCATTATTTAAATCGAGATATTGCGAGAGCCACTACCCCATACACTTATAATCCAGATATTAATGGTGGATTTGTAATTCGGCAACTTGGTGCTGAAAATGTAGATACCGAAGCTGAATATACCTGGATTCACTTCAACCTAAAAAATTATGAACCTTTAAGCGGAGGAAAGTTACATATTTACGGAAATTTTAATAATTTCACTATTGATAATAGTACAGCACTTCATTACAACGAGGAAACCGGATATTACGAAAATGCCAGACTTTTTAAGCAGGGATACTATAATTACAAATACATTCTTGTAAATAAGGATGGAAGCATAGATGATGGCTTTATTAGCGGTAATTATGATGAAACCGAAAATGAATATCATGTGCTTATCTATTATCGCGAGATTGGAGGAAGGTACGACAGGATCATAGGAATAGGAATGGCAAATTCCGAGAATATTAGCAACTAACCAACCAAAATAATTACATGAAATCTAAGCGTGCTTTAGTGAAGTATCGCGGTGAAGAATGCCTTAACTGCGGAAGAAGTTTAGAAGAAGAACATAAATTTTGTCCAAGTTGCGGACAACTGAATTCGACCAAAAAACTTGCGCTAGGCGATTTCTTTTCTGAATTCTTTTCTGGTCTTTTTGCCTACGACTCCAGGTTTATAAGAACGATGAGAGTTCTCTTATTTAAACCTGGGAAAATCTCTAAAGATTATATCCACGGAAAAAGGATGCGCTATGTAAATCCTTATCGTTTCTTCCTAACCACAGCTATTGTTTTCTTTTTAATTTACGGCTACGATACTACCTTCGACGGTCTTAATCTTGATAAAGATCCAGAAGATATTACTACAGAATTAGAGAAACTAAGCGAAAAAAATAACGCAGATATCGAATTTGAAGGTAACCCGTTCGTACAATTAGATTCAATTATTAAGTCTAGCAAAAAGAAAAGCTACAAAGATTATTTGGTAACGCAACAGCAAATAGATACTATGTCTATAAATGATGCGTTTAGTGCAAAAATCAAGTTATTTGACCATTATTTAAAGGAAACTCAAATTTCAAATTCAGAGCAGGCGCTAACCGAATTAAAATTAGATAACACTGCTTACAATCGCTGGTTATTTAAAAAGGTAAAGGATTTTAATGTAGTACGAGAAAATCCTCAATTCTTTTTAAACTACTTAATAAGTAAGCTTCCCTTCATCATATTTATCTTTTTACCAATATTCACGCTGTTTTTAAGCTTGCTTTATATTCGATCAAAATATAATTATATGGAGCATCTCACATTTGCCTTCCACACGCAAAGTATGTGTTTTATCTTATACGGGGTTGCTCTATTAATAGACATGATCACTAAAAACAGTTACGCAGTAAATATTGCTAACATCATTTTTATAGGCTACCTATACCAGGGACTGCGGAAATTTTACGAGCAGGGAAAATTCAAAACCATTGTTAAATTTGTGATTCTCAACATAATATTTTTTACCTTAGCCCTAATTGTTGGACTAATATCTATATTTGGTTCGTTCGCAATTTTTTAAGATCACTATGGTTGAACAAATTACTAAAGGCATAAAAATTTCTGTACAGACGTTTTTCGATGGCATTCTTTACGATCGCTATCAGGTAAAATATGCCTTTGGCTATAAGATCACGATCGAAAACCAGAGTAATGATTCCGTTCAGCTAAAATCGAGATTCTGGAAAATTAAAGATGCTTTAAATAAGACCGAAACCGTAGAAGGCGAAGGTGTTATTGGTAAAAAACCGGTTATCAAACCCGGTGAAAAGCATACTTATCAAAGTGGTTGTCTTTTAAACACTCCTTTTGGTGCGATGAGCGGTTATTATAATATGATAAATTTTACTTCTACTCGTAAGTTTAGAGTGAAGATCCCATCTTTTAAATTGAGTGCACCATTTGCTCTAAACTAGGTCTTCAAGATCTATAGTGGTTATTTTTCCTGTAGACAACTCTTCATATTTAAATTGCTTCCGTTTTTCGCTAATTTCGATCTGTGAGATACTCTGAGTTTTTAAAAAACCGCGATCCACAATAAGATCGATCTCTGAATCACCAATGCCTGCTTTATGATGAAAATCCCAGATCGCTTCCGCAGTAATTTCAGAAGTAGTCTCAGTTGCATTTCTAAAATCATTAAACCAATTCACTCGCTGTTCTTTCATTGCTGAATTATACAATGGTGAAGAAGACCAAATTCGAGGTTTTAAAGGTATATTTTTAACATGCAAGCGTTTTGCATCCCAAACAATTTCAATAATTATTAGATCTGAAGACCAGTCAACACAAAGCATTGTAAAAGGCTCGATACCTTCAAAATCATAGTTTTCAGCATACATTTTCACATCTTCCGCAGCTAAAAATTCTTTCACCACCACTCCCCTGCTTTTTCGGTAAGGCGGATTGCGTTTATGCGCTTTAAATTCTCCGTTCATAATCCCTACTAAACGTTTGTGTTCGCTTACACCCAGCCAGGTACCTCCGGCAACCGCATCTTTTGGGAATAACATTTCACATCCATTAACATTATCCTTTTTGGGTGGATAAGTTTGTCGTTCTATCGCCTCGTCGCGGTTAAAGCTTAATACAAAGGATTTTAAATGCTTTTCCCGCGGAAAAATACTTACTGTACACATAATTTTTTCTTAAACAGAAAGCTGAATTTACGAAAAAAGTTAAGCTTACTTAAAACCGCTATCTTATTGATTTAAATCCTTATTATTTTTTTACCTTTAGATTGATTTAAAAACCTATAAAAACTAGATACAATAACATGGGAAAAGGATTTTTTCACGTTCCTAAAGCTGAAAATGAGCCAGTAAAAACTTACGCTCCGGGAACACCAGAAAGAGAAGAAGTATTATTAACATATAAAGAGTTGTACAATACAAAATTTGATGTACCTCTTTACATAGGTTCTGAAGAAATTAGAACAGGTAAAACCGCCACTATTAACCCTCCTCACGATCACAAACATGAGTGCGGCGTTTATCATTTAGCTGAAAAAAAACATATTGAACAAGCAATTGAAACTGCTCTTGAAGCTCGTAAAAAATGGGCTAAACTAGAGTGGGAACAAAGAGCTGCTGTATTTCTAAAAGCTGCAGATCTAATCTCTGGCCCATACCGCCAAAAGATGAATGCAGCTACAATGATAGGACAATCTAAAACGATCTTCCAGGCAGAAATTGATTCGGCTGCAGAGATCTGTGACTTTTTGCGCTTCAATGTAGAGTATATGACAGAACTTTACAATGAACAACCAAACTCTTCAGACGGATGTTGGAACCGCGTTGAATATAGACCTTTAGAAGGTTTTGTATATGCTGTAACTCCATTTAACTTTACTGCAATTGCTGGTAACTTACCAACTAGTGCTGCATTGATGGGTAACGTTGCTGTTTGGAAACCAAGTGACAGCCAAATGCTATCTGCTCAGATATTAATGGATGTATTTAAAGAAGCAGGTGTACCAGATGGTGTAATTAATATGGTAATGGGAGATCCAGAAATGATCACCGACACTGTACTTGAAAGTCCAGATTTTGCAGGTATTCACTACACAGGTAGTACAGCTGTTTTCAAAAACATTTGGGCTAAGATTGGAAACAACATCGATAAATATAAATCATACCCTAGAATTGTTGGTGAAACAGGAGGTAAAGATTTTATTATTGCTCATCCAACTTCTAACCCAAAACAAGTTGCTACTGCAATTACCAGAGGAGCTTTTGAATTCCAGGGACAAAAATGTAGTGCAGCATCCAGAGTTTATCTACCAAAAAGTTTATGGCCAGAAATTAAAGACTTCTTAGTAGAGGATGTTCAATCTATTAAGATGGGATCTCCAGAAGATTTCACCAATTTCTTCACTGCTGTGATTCATGAACGTTCTTTCGATAAATTAGCGTCTTATATCGAAAAAGTGAAAAAAGATGATGACGCAGAGATCGTTGTTGGTGGTAATTATGATAAATCTGTAGGTTATTTTGTAGAACCAACAGTAGTGTTAGCTAAAGATCCACATTATACTACAATGGAAGAAGAACTTTTTGGTCCTGTAGTAACTATTTATGTTTATGAGGATGAAAAATGGGAAGAAACACTTCATGTAGTAGATAACACAAGTCAATATGCACTTACAGGTGGTGTTTTCTCTGGTGATAGATACGAAGCTGCTAAAGCAACAGATATTTTACAAAATGCTGCCGGTAACTTCTATATTAATGATAAACCAACAGGTGCAGTTGTAGGACAACAACCATTTGGTGGAGCAAGAGGTAGTGGTACTAACGATAAAGCAGGATCTAAACTTAATTTAATGAGATGGATTTCTCCTAGATTAATAAAAGAAACCTTTGTTCCTGCAACAGATTATAAATACCCTTTTATGAAAGAGTAATCTTTATCATATAAGTATTTGATTTAAGGTCGCCTATCTAGGCGACCTTTTTTGTTTAGAATTTTATTAAGCTAAAATGAAATTAAACAAATCTTAAATTATATAAAATTAATGGAAAAATTTACAATTAAATATAACACTTAAACCTAAAAATCAACCTTTTATCGATATTCTTAAATAAAAATATTACATTCGCCGAATGAAATTTTAGTTTCATACAAATGTTTGTAAACAACTGTTCTTTAAATTAAAATAGTAAAGTTGAAGAAACATAAGCTATGATGCCTATGAAGAAAACTACTTTCCCCGGTACTATTTTAATACTGGGTCTATTTTTTATAATATTCCTATCAAACCAATCTGATTCTTTTGGACTGGAAGAGGATCTTATTATCACATCTTCACAGGTAAATCTAAGTTGTTTTAATGCCAAAGACGGAAGTATTGATCTTGACATTTCGGGCGGCAATGGAAATTACACGTTTACGTGGACTGGCCCTAACTCTTTTAATTCTTCTGAAGAAGACATCGAAAATCTTGAGGCAGGAACCTATGTAGTATCTGTTTCAGACGATGCAGGAAATCACGGTAGTGAATCTATTACCATAATTCAGCCAAACGAACTTTTAATAGAGTCTTTCACCTCATCAAACGTTTCTTGTTTTGGTGGGAATGATGGGTCAATTTCAGCAGAAACTATTTCGGGTGGAACTCCACCATATCAATATTCGATAAATGGGACTGACTTTTTTACAAACTCAACTTTCGAAGATCTTTCAGCAGGAAATTATACACTGACTGTGCAAGACGCAAATAATTGTTCGATTTCAACCAATATTGAAATTACCCAGCCAGATCAGTTAACCATGGCTCCGGCAACTACCGAAAATGTTTCTTGTTTTGGTGGCAATGATGGGTCAATTTCCGCAGGAACGATTTCAGGCGGAACAGCTCCGTATCAATATTCTATAAACGGAACCGATTTTTTTACAACTTCCACTTTCGAAAATATTTCCACTGGAAATTATACACTCACCGTTCGTGATGCAAACAATTGTGCAATTTCAACCAATATT
>NZ_FOKV01000031.1 GCF_900112105.1 Zunongwangia mangrovi
GAGTATGGACAGTTGCGGGTTGGTTAGCCAGGTTCTGTCCGCTTAAAATAAATATAGCTAAAATCATCGAATTTCGATTAAGTATTTAGCCGCAATTGGCTATACGCGTTGTTACCACACGTTTTATTTTTCAATTGGTAATTTAAGAATATCTTTTATTTTAATAATGTCAGTTTCGGATAATGCTAAAAATCCTACTGTATGTTTTTGGTTTGGTTCAAGGTTAAAAACTATTTCATTTTCTGTTATTTTAATCCCAGAGATAGAGTTCATTTTTAAGGTATAATTTTTACCTAAATGATCAATAACTAATGCTGGATTAACAAGCTTTATTTTTGTAGTCTTAACGGGAAAAAAGCCTCTAGTAAAAGTCGATATTCCTATAACAAAAACTAAAAAAAGAAAATTGATGTTTATGTCGGTCATCAATGAACAGACGATTGTTCCTGAAATAACCAATCCACCAAATATAAATCTGGTAATTTGTGAATATTGGTCGTTGTTAGTTCTCAAGTAAACAAAGGGGTCGGAGTTTCTTTTTTTGAATTCAAAATATTCCATTAATATTACAATTCCCATCATTGCTAGAAATAATATAATGAGGTTAAGTTCCAAGTCAGGCATTGAACTGAAAAGGTCGAAATAAAATAAATTGAATATCGTTAGTAATGCTAATAATTCATTGAGTATTTTCTTAATTATTGCCATTTTTCTCAAATGTGTGGTAACGGTCTTGTATAACAATCAGTTGCGGATTGGTTGAAAACTAAGATAGCTAAAATTACTGACTTTTATGCTTGCGCGGTTGTGTCCGAAGGACACAAAGCCGCAATTGTTGTTATACATTGTTAGCACACGTTTTTTATTCAGCTTCGTATTTTGGATTTCGAATATCACTTCTATGAACCTTCTGCACGTTTTTTATCAAATCTCTTTCACAAGCTCCAAATTCCGCAAAGTTCTTTTTTGCTTGGTTTAATGAAACTCGATTTGCGCCACCTTTATAGTTCGGGTCATTTTTTTGAATTGGGTCATCTTCCCAAAAGCAAATTGTACAAATCTGATAAGTTCCATTTGGTTTTTCATTCAGCGTATTGTAACCACAACAATCGCAGTAAAATCTGCCATTTGCTTGAGCTCTTTGAAATTGCACAATTTCAATCAATTCTTTGTCAGAGTATTTTTTCAAAAAGTCAACTATTTTGTTTTCAGAGTACTCTTTAGAGAAGAAAAGTCGATAACTTTCGTAATTGGTTTTAGCTAATTCAGGATTTATTTCTTGAAAAAATTCGTAGTCTATTTCACACTCTTCACGCAAATAATCTTCGATAATGTCTTTTAATTCCCACGTATCAACATCAAGAACAGTTTGGTTATCTATTCTGTGAAGTTTAATATGTGGTCTTTCAATTTTCATGATTTTTCTCAAATGTGTGCTAACGGTTTCGAGTATGGACAGTTGCGAGTTGGTTTGCCAGGTTTTGTCCGCTTATAATAAATATAGCTAAAAACATCGAATAACGGATGAAG
>NZ_FOKV01000005.1 GCF_900112105.1 Zunongwangia mangrovi
AAATTAGTATCGTCTAGTCAATTCAATATGTCAATGAACTTATTCAAAAGTCCGGATCTAATTAAAGATCCTTTCGTTGAAATCTAAGGAATCGAACCTTATTATAAACCCCAGTCGGTATTTCTGTTCTTCCAAAATTTTAAGAGCATTTTAGCTTTCTCTCAAAGCGGCTGCAAATATACAACTACTTTTAAAACTCACAAGAAAAATTTAAAAATATTTTTTTTACTTTTTCCTTACTCAAAACCTCCAAAGAACCTCGCCGTTAAAGCGGCTGCAAATATACAACTCTTTTTCTTTAACCAGCAAAACTTTTTTAAAGTTTTTTTTAAAGCTAATTTTCAGTAAAAACTCAATGAACTCCTACCCTAACTTCACAATATTACTCCGTTAGCGGGACGCAAAGATACCGGCTTTTTTAATTACAAACCAAATCTTTTTTTAAGTTTTTTTTCGCTCCTAAATATCCTAGAACCTCAATGAACTTCCGCTTTTTTAACACCACCACAGCGGCTAAGCGGGTGCAAATATATATCCTAATTTCGATTTGGCAACACAAAAATCAACAAATTTTAAAATTAATTTAATATTAAAACCTAAACAACTAAAAAACAATCAATTGAAAATAAAATTAAAAGGCGTTAGGGATAGAAACGGCATCCTTGGCGCTTGTCTTCGTCTTAAACCATGAATTTCTTAGCGAAATTACACTCACTTATAAAACTCTTCTAAGAAAAACCGCCAAGATATAGTGGATAGCCCGGTCACTATATAATTATATAGTGAAACGCCCATAAAATACTAAAAGCTTGTATTGCGCAAACAAGTACAACCTATTATCTTTGCCCACTATAATAACGACTATAATATATAGACATGATAAAGGTAACATTGCCTGATGGCAGTATTAAGGAATTTGAACAGGGCTCTACTCCTATGGATGTGGCACAAAGTATTAGTGCCGGGCTTGCAAGAAATGTAATTTCAGCAAAATATAATGACACCATTGTAGAAACATCCACTCCTTTAACAACAGATGGTAATCTTACCTTATATACATGGAATGATGATGAAGGTAAACAAGCTTTTTGGCATTCTACTTCTCATGTTATGGCACAAGCCATTCAGGATTTATATCCAGGCGCCAAATTAACTATTGGCCCTTCTATAGAAAATGGATTTTATTACGATGTAGATTTTGGTGAACAGAAAATTTCTGAAAGTGATTTCCAAAAGATCGAAAATCGCATGCTAGAAATTGCCAGAGGAAAGCATGACTTTAAAATGCGTTCAGTAACTAAAGAGGAAGCTCTTGATTACTATAAAAAAATCGATAACCCATTTAAGGTTGAATTAATCGAAAATCTTGAAGATGGAACAATCACTTTTTGTGATCATGACACATTTACCGATCTATGTCGTGGCGGGCATATTCCAAACACCGGAATAATTAAGGCTGTAAAATTAATGAATGTTGCCGGAGCATATTGGCGAGGCAATGAAAATAATCCACAGCTTACCCGTGTTTATGGTACAAGTTTCCCCAAACAAAAAGAACTTAAGGAATACCTAGAACTTCTTGAAGAAGCTAAAAAGAGAGATCACAGAAAGCTTGGTAAAGAATTAGAACTTTTTACTTTTTCTCAAAAAGTTGGACAAGGTTTACCATTATGGCTTCCAAAAGGAGCTGCTTTAAGAGAACGCCTGGAAAACTTCCTTAAAAAAGCACAGAAAAAAGCAGGATATGAGATGGTTGTAAGCCCTCATATAGGAAATAAGGAATTATATGTAACCTCTGGTCACTATGCTAAATATGGAGAAGACAGTTTTCAACCCATTAAAACTCCGCACGAAGGTGAAGAGTTTCTTTTAAAACCCATGAACTGCCCTCACCATTGTGAAATGTATAATTCACAATCATGGAGTTACCGTGATCTACCAAAACGTTTTGCTGAATTTGGTACGGTTTATCGCTATGAACAAAGTGGAGAATTACATGGGTTAACCCGTGTTAGAGGTTTTACACAAGATGACGCTCATATATTTTGCACCCCTGAACAGTTAGATGAAGAATTTAAAAAAGTAATCGACCTTACCTTATATGTATTCGACAGTTTAGGTTTTGAAAATTTTACCGCACAGGTTTCATTACGCGACCCAGAGAATAAGGAAAAATATATTGGTAGTGACGATGTTTGGGAAAAAGCGGAAAATGCTATTATTAATGCCGCTAAAGAAAAAGGCCTTAATTATATCATAGAAACCGGTGAAGCGGCGTTTTATGGGCCAAAGTTAGATTTTATGGTAAAGGACGCGCTTGGCAGAAGCTGGCAACTTGGCACCATTCAGGTAGATTATAATTTACCTGAACGATTTGACCTGACATATAAGGGAAGTGATAATGAATCACATCGCCCGGTTATGATTCACAGGGCTCCATTTGGAAGTATGGAAAGATTTATTGCCATCCTTCTAGAGCACACCGGAGGAAACTTCCCGCTATGGTTAATGCCTGAACAAGCTATCATACTCTCTCTCAGCGAGAAATATGAAAAATATAGTCAAAAAGTTTTAAGTTTATTAGAAAATCACGAAATTCGCGGCGTACTAGACAACAGAAACGAAACCATCGGAAAAAAGATAAGAGAAGCTGAAGTTAAAAAGTTTCCTTATATGTTGATTGTTGGAGAACAAGAAGCAAAAGATGGTACGATTTCTGTACGAAAACATGGCGAGGGAGATATTGGTACAATGCCAGTAGAAGAATTCGCTCAAATTATTAATAACGAAATTGGAAAAACGCTAAAAGCGTTTGAAGTTTAACTAAAATACTGAAGCCATAGCAATACGAAGAAAAAAATCGAGACAACAAAGAGTAACTCGTAAAGAAGATCAACACAGAATTAACCAGAAAATTAGGGCTAAGGAAGTGCGCCTTGTAGGTGACAATGTCGAAATGGATGTTTACCCTATCGAGAAAGCTTTAGCAATTGCTGAAGATCTAGGACTTGACTTAGTAGAAATTTCTCCAAATGCCAAACCACCTGTGGTAAAGGCAATGGATTATAAGAAATTCCTTTACGAACAGAAAAAACGTGAAAAGGCCATGAAGGCCAAAGCTAGTAAAGTTGTCGTTAAGGAAATTCGTTTTGGGCCTAATACAGATGACCATGATTACGAGTTCAAGAAAAGAAATGCTGAAAAATTCCTAAAAGATGGAGCAAAGTTAAAAGCATTCGTATTCTTTAAAGGTCGTTCTATAGTGTTTAAGGATAAGGGAGAGATTCTTTTGTTACGTCTAGCAACAGATTTAGAAGAGTTTGGAAAAGTAGAACAAATGCCAAAGCTTGAAGGTAAGCGAATGACAATGTTCATGGCACCTACGACCTCCAAGAAAAAATAAAAGACTAAGAGAGTTTTAATTATAAAAGAAGGATAGCATGCCTAAAATGAAAACAAAATCTAGTGCGAAAAAGCGTTTTAAGCTTACAGGTACTGGAAAAATTAAAAGAAAGCACGCGTTTAAAAGTCACATCTTAACAAAGAAGTCTAAAAAACGTAAGCTTGCGTTGACGCACAGTACATTAGTATCTGATGCTGACACCAATAATGTTAAACTTCAATTACGTTTAAAGTAATCTGAAGATTAACGGTTTTAACCATTTATAAACCCTGGAGTTGGGCAAATTAAAATGTAATTTTTAGTTTAAAAGTATCGATTTTCGATCGCCTGCTACAAAATTTTAAAATTATGCCAAGATCAGTAAATTCTGTTGCGAAGAGAGCTAGAAGAAAAAAAGTTCTTAAGCAAGCAAAAGGCTACTTTGGAAGACGTAAAAACGTTTGGACAGTAGCAAAAAATGCAGTTGAAAAAGCTATGCTTTACTCTTATAGAGATCGCAAAGCTAAAAAACGTAATTTCCGTTCATTATGGATTATGCGTATTAACGCTGCTGCTCGTCAACAAGGAATGTCTTATTCGCAATTTATGGGAAAAGTAAAAGCTAACGAAATTGGATTAAACCGTAAGGTTTTAGCTGATTTAGCGATGAACCACCCAGAAGCGTTTAAAGCAATTGTTGATAAAGTAAAATAAATAAAAACAATTATTACTCTCTTATATAGAAACCGGTTTCAAATGAAACCGGTTTTTTTATGCTTCCATATGTTATACAAAGAATCGTGAATTCTATTATTAGTAGATAGATCTCTCTAAAATTGATCTATAGATCATCGAATATAAGCTTTCAATAACTACTTTTTTTGAAACACTATTCAAAATTACCATTTACCCACACATCTCTTCAGTTCGACTTCAGTAAAACGATACTTCATCTAAATTGCTGCAAAAAGCGAAGTTTCATCTCTATTTTTGTACTATAGAATATTACAGATTAGTGGTTAGGTGATAAAAAAGCAGTAGCGGAATTGTTTTTATTGGTGGTTTTTTTAGATATATTTTCATTTATATGCTACTGCTTTTTACTTATATCCTTAAAATATAAAAGCTCCTTTTGTAGGAGCTTTTTTTACTTTAAATTCAACAAAAATGCGTATCGATTTTATCTAAAATAACAACCTCTTTTTCTTTTTGATTTTTTTGGCCTGTATTTAGAATCAAAAAGTCCAACAGAAGCACTAATCATTAGTTGATTGATTCTACGATTTGTAAATGTTGCTGGGCCAATCCCATTAGAAGTATAATCCATAGTAATTGAAAACTCTTCATTTGACTCCAAATTATACTCATACCTTACATCAAGTTCAAATCTTCCTAAATGTGCTTTTATCCCAGCATTTAATGCAACATAAAAATCATCTATGGGTATTTCTCCGTTATTTGCCAATTCATCCTCTAATGTCGCATTACCATTATTAATACTAAGTCCGGGCCCCAAATAAATGTCGAAAGGTCCATAAATATGATATCCACCTAGTACAGGTACACTAATTTTATCAATGCTATAAGCGGACGGCCGGCGATCAAATTGAAATTCTGTTTGAATTCTATTATATAAGCCTTCAGCTCTTAAAAAAAATTGTTTCATTTCTAATTGCATAAAAATCCCGCCATGAAAGCCTTCTTTGTATATTGAAGTGTGTACTCGACCAGGATAAGCCTGATGAGGATCACCTACAATTTCTCCTCCATGACCTATGCTAACACCAGCCTTTAGACCGACCGTATAATCTTGGGAAAATGCACTGAAACTGAAAAGTAAACTAAATATGAAAAGAGTAATATTTTTTTTCATTAACTAATAAGTTTAGGGAAAAGTTAATGGGGTAAATATATTAATTCTGAGATAAACTCATTATATTTTTTCAAGATTGAAAAAAAACTTAAAAAACTAAGTAGAACACTGATAAACAAATAGATAGAACTAAAATCAATACTGCACATAAAATTCGTAAACTTTAATTACTTATCGCAAAAAGGTATAAATCATCTTATTTACAGAGTTTTAGTTTAATTACTTAAAATTATGCTGAATTGTTAGCTAGATATGAAAAATAAGACAAACTAAAAACGGCACCGAAAAATAGTGCCGTTTTTTGCTAATCCTATTAACTAATTAAATTAATGCACGATTATCGCATCACTTGTTCCATCTGGATCTCCAGAAACAGTCCCGTCTGTAGAAGGGTTTCCTAGTAAAAGAACTCCGGCAGCATGTGGAGAAGCCATAGAGGTACCACTAATCGTGTTATATCCTCCGCTTTTCCACGTACTTTTTATTCCTACTCCAGGTGCTACGTAATCTACTGGTGGATTTCCGTAGTTAGAGAAGTAAGCCCATGAATCATTACTATCCATAGCCGAGATTGTATAAATATTACTTCCGTTTACTCTGGCTGGAGAATGACTATTCGCATCGTCACTTTCGTTCCCTGCAGCTAGTACAAATTTAATCCCCTGCTGAGAAGCTGCTAACACTGCATCATCTAAAGCCTGAGAAATTGGTCCCCCAAGACTCATATTAGCAACATCACCATTGGATCCATTTGCTGCAACAAAGTCTACACCAGCTATAACACCAGAGTAAGAACCGCTACCTCTACTATCTAATACCTTAACTGGTATCACTGTCGCACCAGGAGCAACACCAATTACTCCTACATTATTATTTAGTGCGCCAATTGTTCCGGCTACGTGAGTACCGTGACCATTACCATCGTCTAAAGACTTTCCGTCTTTACCACTCGTAAATGCATTGAATCCTCTGGAACTATCAACATAAAGATCTTCATGATCTAAATCGATACCAGTATCTATCACCCATGCCACAGCAGAACCAGAATAAGATGAAACTCCATTCACCCTAGCGATACCATAAGGCGTCTCCTGTGAGGAACTACCTCCGCCATCACCATCTCCCGGATCTTCGCTACAAGGAACTCCATTTGGTGTCCCACATGGTGGCGCAAAGATCACAATCTTATCTTCTTCAATATAGTCTACATCTCCTCTACCCTGAAGTCTGGACACCTGATCTGCACTTAACTTGATCGCAGCACCTTTAATAGTTTTACTAAAAGTTGAAATGACTTCAGCATCTTTTACGCCAGATTCCTGAAACATTCTTTTAGTCATCGCTTTCATTGCTTCCTGCGCTTTTCCATAATCAGAAGTCTCACCTATAGCCTGCTTAGCCACATCTTCTTTATAGACAACAATGTATTGCCCCTTAATTGCAGAAGCTTCTGCTGGAGCGGCTAATTGCTCTTCGGTAATAATCTCATTAGTTTCTTTGTCATTTGCACAAGAGGCTAACAAAGCTGCAAAGCTTAATCCTGCAGCTAAAGCACGTGTAGTTTTTAACATCATTATGTTTAGTTTATAAAATGGTTAATTTTCTTCCAAATTATAATTTTATCGATACAATGCAACATCGCGAAGATCCAAAAATAGAACTTACATAGGTATTTTCTTACAATAAAAGCAACGAAAACGATCACAAACTAAGTATTTATAAGCGTTTGTATAAAAAACTTATAGCGTTGATTTTATTTTAACATAAAATGTTAATTTTAGATGCGTTCAATTGCTAAAACGTATTATTTTAAACAAAAAAACGCAGATTTCTCTGCGGTTTTTTCAAATATCTTACTAATATATTACTTATAGACTTCTCCTCCTACTAGTATCCAGTTTTCTATTCCGCCTTCAAGTTCGTAAACTTCCTCAAAGCCATCTTCCTTTAAAATCTCGATAGCTTTTTTCGTATTCTCCTTATTTTTACCATAAATAACTACAGGTTTATCTTTCGCAAGAGTATCAAAAAACAAAGAGTTATCATTGTTCTCACTCAAAATGATATTTTTAGCCTTAAAGAGATGTGCATCATCAAACTCTCTTGCAGATCGTACATCCAAAACCTGGATATCATCTTTCTCCATACGATCTAGCATCTCTTCAGGAGAAATCATTTCAATCTCGCTAGCTTCTACTTTCTTACAGCTTTGTAAGGATAGCAGTAATAGTGGAACTATTAGAAAGATCTTTTTCATTAGTCTTCTGTGATATCGCCTTCCCAGTTCATAAATCCACCTTCAAGGTTATACGTATTCGAAAAACCAAGTTGATCTAGTATCGAACATGCCTGGGCGCTTCGCTTTCCAGATCTACAGTAGATATAATAATTTTTATCCTTATCAAGCTTTTCTACTTCATCGATAAATCCCTGCCCTTTATATATGTCTATATTTTTAGAATTAGGTATATATCCCTCTTCTACTTCCTCTTCAGTTCTAACATCAAGAATAGCAGCATTCTCATCTTTACTAAGCTGCTCTCTCCATTCTTCCTGTTCAAGTTCTTTCATTATTTTGTAGATTTTATATTAAGCAATGTAAAGATACACTTCTAAACCAACTGCCATCCTTTAGCTAGTAAACAAGTGTATTTTTTTAACATTTATTTAGTAATTAACTAACAAAGCTAACTTATATTTGTACATACAAATGTTGTAGAAACAATGAAAACTGAGGAGTTATTAAAAACAGATCATCTTAAAGATACCAAAAAATTGGTTATCAACATTATGCTGTGTGCTGGAAAAGCTACAACTATGATGAATGATGCACTTAAACCCTACGACATTTCGATGCAACAATTTAATGTATTACGCATACTAAGAGGGCAAAAGGGGAAACCTGCAAACCTCAGCACCATTCAAGATAGGATGGTGAATAAAATGAGTAATACCACCCGATTAGTTGACAAACTGATCAAAAAAAATCTAGTTGATAGATGTATTTGCGAAGAAAACCGTAGAAAAGTAGAGATCATTATTACCGAAGATGGTTTAAAACTTTTAGATATTCTTGATCCTATAGTTGACGATTTGGAGAACGATTTTTCTAAACATATTACTACTGAAGAATTAACTAAATTAAACGAGATACTTGAAAAAGTAAGAAACTAATAAAAACCAAGAATTATGAGTTCTATTATTGAAAGTCTTAAATGGAGGTATGCGACTAAAAAATTTGATGCCACCAAAAAAATATCTAAAGAGAATTTAGAAACACTTCTAGAAGGCGTTCAGCTTTCTGCTTCATCTTATGGCTTACAACCTTATCAGATCTTTGTAATTGAAGATTCAGAAATAAGAGAAAAACTAAAATCGGCCGCATGGAATCAAACACAGCTTACAGATGCCTCTCAGGTTGTTGTGTTTGCTAATCATAAAAGCCTGGACGAAGCTTATGTAGACAACTACATTAAAAATATTGCTGAAACCAGAGATATGAAGATAGAAGATTTACAAGGTATGGCAGATATGATTAAAAACTCTACACTGCAAATGCCAGCTGAAATGCAAAATGAATGGGCTCAGAAACAGTGCTATTTAGCTCTTGGCTTCCTACTCAATACAGCAGCCGAGTTAAAAATTGATGTTTGCCCAATGGAAGGTTTCTCTGCAGAAGAATTCGACACCATTTTAGGATTGCAAGAAAAAGGTCTTCACACTGCAGTAATTGCCTGTGTAGGGTATAGAAGCGAAGAAGACAAATACCAGCATGCTGCCAAGGTGCGCAAATCAACAGAGGATTTATTCAACTTTATATAAAATCAAATATTAAAAATTGCTATGAAAAAGAATGTTTTTAAAGGAGCCCTGGCTTCAGTTGTTGTAATTGCAACATTATCATTTACAAGTATTGCTAAAAAAGTAGATGTAAAAGAAAGTAAAGTTACCTGGGTAGGGAAAAAGGTTACAGGCCACCACGAAGGCACTATAGATTTAGAATCTGGTTTCCTTAATGTAGAAGGCGACAAAGTAGTAGGTGGAGAATTTGTTATAGACATGACATCTATTAATGTAACAGATTTAGAAGGCGAAAGTAAAGGAAAATTAGAAGGTCACTTAAAATCTGATGATTTCTTTGGTACTGCTAATCACAAAACTGCTAAACTGGTAATTAATACTGCTTCTAAAAAATCTAGTAACACTTACGGTGTTGTTGCAGATCTTACAATAAAAGGAATTACTAATCCTATAGCATTCGATTTAACTTACGATGGTAAAAGTGCAACTGCAGATTTAACTATCGATCGTACTAAATACGAAGTTCGTTATGGTTCTGGAAGTTTCTTCGATAATTTAGGGGACAATACAATCTATGACGATTTTGAAATCTCTGTAGATTTAAAATTCTAAAAAATCCAACCATTGTAAATTTAATCCCGTAAGCTACCCTACAGATTACGGGATTTATTTTTTAATAAAATGTTTGCTGTTTAAAATTTCATAACTATATTTGAAACAATGAAAAACAGAATTGCAAATACTTGGTGGTGGTCTAACTTACGTTCAAACTTCGTGAGCTAAATTGCCATTGTATAAAAATATATAACTAAAAGGCTTGTCTCACGACAAGCCTTTTTTTGTTTCAAGATGCTTTAAAATTATGTACACATTAAAAACCAACTACAAAAAACTCTTAGCAGATACTATTACTCCGGTTAGTGTTTATTTAAAAGTAAGGGATAAATATCCAAATAGCCTTTTATTAGAAAGTAGTGATTATCACGCCAATAAAAATAGTTTTTCGTATATCTGCTGTAATCCCATTGCTTCAATAAAAGTTCAAAACGAAGAAATTACTGAAGAATTTCCAGATGGTACTTCAAAAACAACCAAAATCACTCCTGAAGTTAATCTTCCGGAGAAAATTCAGGATTTTGGAAAGTTGTTCGATACCCAGGAATCTGACTTCAAATTTATCAACAACGGCCTTTTTGGTTACATTTCTTACGATGGTGTACGCTATTTTGAAGACATCGAGATCACCAAGAAAAAAGGCGATCTAGAATTACCAGACATGTACTACGCGGTGTATCAAAACATCATCGCGATAAATCATTTCAATAATCAGGCGTTTATTTTTAACCACTCCTATAGTGATGATAATAAGATCGAAGAGATTGAACAGCTTATTAGCGTTAAGAATTTTGCCACATACGATTTCCACCGCCAGGGCGAAACCGAAAGTAATCTAACCGACGAAGAATTTATCGAACAGGTGAAATTCGGAAAAAAACATTGCTATCGTGGCGACGTTTTCCAAATCGTGCTTTCCAGACGCTTTTCTCAAAAATTTAAAGGCGACGAATTTAATGTGTACCGCGCTTTACGAAGTATCAATCCTTCTCCATATCTTTTCTATTTCGACTACGGAAACTTTAAAATATTTGGTAGCTCGCCTGAAGCACAATTAGTAGTAGACGAAGGTCAGGCCGAAATTCATCCAATTGCCGGAACTTTTAAACGTACCGGAAACGACGAAAAAGACGCCGAAATTGCCAAACAACTTAGCGCCGATGAGAAAGAAAATGCCGAGCACGTGATGTTGGTAGACCTTGCCCGTAACGATCTAAGCCGTAACGGAAGCAATGTAAAAGTAGAAACCTATCGCGAAATTCAGTTTTTCTCGCATGTAATTCACCTGGTAAGTAAAGTTACCGGGACCAAAAATCCAGACACGCCAACCATGCAGGTGGTGGCAGATACTTTCCCGGCAGGGACGTTGAGTGGTGCGCCGAAACACAGCGCTATGAAACTTATCGAAGAATGTGAAAATGTAAACCGCGACGCTTACGGTGGTGCGATTGGTTTTATGGATTTTCACGGCAACTTCAACCACGCGATCATCATTCGATCTTTTGTGAGTAAAAATCATCAATTGCATTACCAGGCCGGTGCCGGTGTGGTTTCAGAATCTAAAGACGAGAACGAGCTTCAGGAAGTTTACAACAAACTTGGAGCCTTAACCAAAGCATTAGAGATTGCTGAAGATATAAAATAATGGCGTTACCACCCTAAGGGGCGGTCGGGCTTTCGGTAGTCGCTTTTTTAAATGTTACTCATTTAAAAAGAGCTCCAACAATACCTCAATCCCTAACGCAAATAGAACTATAAACTCCGGAAAAACCGAAGAGTTCGAAAAACGAAAATAGAATTAAAACATCGGGAGAAATCTTCCGAATAATAAAGAAGATGAAAAAAGTATTAGTTATAGATAATTACGATTCGTTTGTGTATAACCTGGTACATTACCTGGAAGATCTGGATTGCCAGGTAACGGTAAGAAGAAACGATCAACTGGATATCGATTTTGTACAAAATTTCGATAAAATTTTATTGTCTCCAGGCCCGGGAATTCCATCTGAAGCCGGATTATTAAAACCTATCATAGAAAAATATGGCGCTACCAAAAGTATTTTTGGTGTTTGTCTTGGCCAGCAAGCCATTGGGGAAGTCTACGGTGGCACACTTGGTAACTTAGAATCTGTTTATCACGGCGTTGCTACAGATATCGATATTGTAGTAAATGACGAACTTTTATTTGCAGGTTTAGACAACAAAATAAAAGTAGGTCGCTATCATTCCTGGGTGGTTTTAAAAGAATTACCCGATGCTTTAGAAGCTACTTCTTTTGATGATAAAGGACAAATTATGTCTCTTAGACATCGAGAATTTGATGTTCGCGGTGTACAATTTCACCCAGAATCGGTTTTAACTCCAGAGGGGAAAAAAATGATCGAAAACTGGGTAAACTCAGATTTCAATAAAGAAACTTCAGAAAAACCGGCAGCAAACCAGGCATAGAATTTTCAAAACCTATAAATTTAGATTCGGTTTAACCGATTCATTCTTAATAAAATGAAAGAATTACTAAACAGGCTTATTAACCACGAAACGATAAGTAAAGCGGAAGCAAAACAAGCCTTATTCAATATTTCTAACGGAGAATATAACGAAAGTCAGATTGCTGCATTTCTTACGGTCTATATGATGCGAAGTGTTACTATTGCCGAGCTTGAAGGTTTTAGAGATGCGCTTTTAGAACTTTGTGTGGCAGTAGATCTTAGCGCTTACGATCCTATCGATCTTTGTGGTACCGGTGGTGATGGTAAAAATACCTTCAATATTTCTACAACCTCGTCTTTTGTCACTGCTGGTGCTGGCGTAAATGTAGCAAAACATGGAAATTACGGAGTATCTTCTGTAAGTGGTAGCTCGAACGCGATGGAACATTTAGGAGTTCGCTTTAGCAACGATCCTGCATTTTTAGAAAAATGTATCGATAAAGCCGGAATTTGTGTTTTGCACGCTCCCCTATTTCACCCGGCCATGAAAAATGTGGCGCCAATTCGAAAAAGCTTAGCGGTAAAAACATTCTTTAATATGTTGGGGCCAATGGTAAATCCGGCTTTTCCAAAAAATCAGTTGGTTGGGGTTTTCAATTTAGAACTGGCAAGAATGTATGGTTATTTATATCAAAATACCGATAAGAACTTTAGTATTCTTCATGCTTTAGATGGTTATGACGAAATTTCCTTAACCAGCGATACTAAAGTAATTTCCAATGAAACTGAAAGTATGCTGAAACCGGCCGACTTCGGAGTTCGAAAATTAGAGCAGAAAGAAATCTACGGCGGTGGAACAATAGAGAATTCAGCAATGATTCTGGTAAATATTCTTCGAGGTGAAGGAACCGAAGCTCAGGAAAATGTGGTTTGTGCAAACGCCGGTATGGCAATTGCGACCGCTAAAAACTTAAGCGTAAAAGAAGGATTTTCAGCAGCAAAAGAATCTATAAAGTCTGGAAAAGCATTAGAGGCATTAAAAAAATTACAGGATTTAAGCGAATAAGATCTATGAACATTCTTGATAAAATAATTGCAGATAAACATAAAGAACTGGTTTTAAAAAAACTGGTCGTTCCCGTTTCACAATTGGAAAGTTCAGCCTTATTTGAAAAAACAACCGTTTCTTTAGCCGATGCGCTTAGAAAAAGTAAAAGCGGAATTATCGCAGAACATAAACGTCGCTCTCCTTCAAAATCGGTGATCAATCAAAGTTTAAATGTAGAAGATGTAGCCAAAGGTTACGAAAATGCAGGAGTAAGCGGAATGTCGGTTTTAACCGATGGAAAATATTTCGGGGGATCTTTAGACGATCTATTGTACGCTCGTGCTGCGGTGAAGATGCCCATTCTAAGAAAAGAGTTTATAATCGACGAATATCAGCTACTGGAAGCGAAAGCTCATGGGGCCGATGTAATTTTATTGATCGCTGCAGTTTTAGAACGCGAGCAGATCAAACAATTATCTGAATTTGCCAAGAATCTTGGTTTAGATGTACTTTTAGAAGTGCACAATCAGGAAGAACTGGAAAAATCGATCATGCCGAGTTTAGATATGTTGGGCGTAAATAATAGAAATTTAAAGACTTTTGAAGTCAGCACCCAAACCAGCAAAGACCTTTCGACTAAAATTCCAGATGATTTTGTAAAAGTCAGCGAAAGCGGCATCAGCTCGGTTGAAGCGATAAAAGACCTAAAACAATACGGCTACGAAGGTTTTTTAATTGGAGAAAACTTTATGAAAACCGATAATCCCGGTAAAAGCGCGAAGGAGTTTATTGATGAACTTCTATAGAAAATAGACCGTTTCACTGTTAGAATATAGAGAATAGATGATGTGGTAATTTGAAAATTACTTAAATTTTGAAAGAAAAGTGGCCTATCGAAAATTACTCGTAAAATTGGGAGTGAGAGAAGCGTTATAATTTTGGACTGTTTGAGCCGTAGGCGAGTTTCCAAAATTTAGCTTCCGAACATACAATTTAGAGTCAGTTTCGTAAGCCTAGATTTTCCTGCCCGGCCGGCAGGCGGGTTTGTTTCTTTTTTCATCAATAGAAAAAAGAAAAGTATAAATAGAAAATATCTAATTTGAAATAAAAGTCAAATTTCTTAAAAGAAGCTATCTAAAGATCGAGATAACAAAGTAAAAAAGCTGACAGCTTAAGGCTGATAGCTAAAAGCTAAAAAAACATGAACCTAAAACTCAAAATATGCGGAATGAAGCATCCTGAAAATATTCAGGAGGTCGCTGCATTGCAACCAGATTATATGGGTTTTATTTTCTATGAAAAAACACCACGTTTTTTTGATGCTGAAATCCCTAAGATCTCAGATTCGATAAAAAAGACCGGAGTTTTTGTAAAAGCAGCGATCGCTGAAATTCTTGCTAAAATTAACGAATATAAGCTTGATGCGATTCAGCTTCATGGAGGTGAGTCGGCTGAGTTTTGTGCAAAATTAAAAACTGTTTTAAAAGAAACGAATATCGAGATCATCAAAGTATTTTCAGTAAAATCTGAATTCGATTTTAATCAATTAGCTCCTTTTGAAGATTATGTAGATTATTTTTTATTCGATACCAAAGGCAAACACAAAGGAGGAAATGGAGAAACCTTTGATTGGACTTTATTAAAAGAATATCCTTCAGAAAAACCATTTTTTCTAAGCGGCGGGATCGGGTTAGAACAGCTGGAAGATCTAAAAAAATTCTATGTGTATTTAACCAAAATTGGCAAAGAACATTTGCTTTATGCTGTAGATGTAAACAGTGCTTTCGAAACCGAACCAGGACTTAAGAATACAAAAAAATTAAAACAATTTGTTGACGAGATGATTTGATAATGTGGCAATGTGGTGATTTGAAAATCAAAAAGAGACAAGACTACTTATTTTAAATCTTAAATGAGATTAAACTGACCAATTACCAAAAGCTATAAACCAAAAAAATTGTAAACCGTCAACAGTTAACTATAACTAAAATAAATAGCTGAGAGCTAAATGTTCTATGCTAAAAAGCTAAATAAAATGACATACCAGGCAGACGAAAAAGGATATTATGGCGAATTTGGTGGCGCCTTTATTCCCGAAATGCTATACCCTAATGTTGAAGAATTGCGCAAGCAGTATTTAGACATTATGAAAGAAGATTCTTTTCAGAAAGAATTCAAGGCGCTTTTAAAAGATTATGTAGGTCGCCCTACTCCACTTTATTATGCCGAGCGTTTCAGTAAAAAATATAACACCAAAGTATATTTAAAACGTGAGGATCTTTGCCATACCGGTGCACACAAAGTGAACAACACAATTGGCCAGATCTTAATGGCAAAACGCTTGGGTAAAAACCGAATTATCGCTGAAACCGGTGCCGGCCAACACGGAGTTGCAACAGCTACAGTTTGTGCACTAATGGGAATCGAGTGTATTGTTTACATGGGCGAGATCGATATTGAACGCCAGGCACCAAATGTTGCAAGAATGAAAATGTTGGGTGCTAAAGTAGTTCCGGCGAAATCGGGTAGTAAAACCTTAAAAGATGCAACGAACGAAGCTATTCGTGATTGGATCAATAATCCGGTAGACACGCATTACATTATTGGATCTGTAGTTGGGCCACATCCTTATCCTGATATGGTGGCGAGATTTCAGGCGGTGATTTCCGAAGAAATTAAAACGCAACTAAAGGAAAAAGAAAATCGTGAAAACCCAGATTATGTAGTGGCTTGTGTTGGTGGTGGAAGTAATGCTGCTGGAGCTTTTTTTCATTATTTAGATACTCCGGAAGTTGGAATTATTGCTGTTGAAGCTGCCGGAAAAGGAATTTATACCGGCGAAAGTGCCGCAACCTCAGCTTTGGGAAAAGAAGGAATTATTCACGGAAGTAAAACTTTATTGATGCAGACTGACGACGGACAAATAACCGAGCCGTATTCGATTTCGGCTGGTTTAGATTATCCGGGAGTTGGGCCAATGCATGCGCATTTGTTTAGAAGTGGTCGTGGAGAATTTATTTCGATTACCGATGATGCCGCAATGAAAGCCGGCTTACAATTAGCAAAACTGGAAGGAATTATCCCGGCAATCGAATCCTCTCACGCTCTTGCGATTTTTGAAGATCGAAAATTTAAAGAAGATGATGTAGTTGTTGTAAATCTTTCTGGCCGTGGCGATAAAGATTTAAATACGTATATCGATTATTTTGAATTATAGTATTTGTTGACATTCTATAAAATTTAAAGTGTAATTATCGTCATTCCGTGCTCGACACGGAATCTCATAATTCGAGATAGATAAATGATTTTAATTATAGGATAAGACCCTGAATCAAGTCCGCCTGCCGGACGGGCAGGTTCAGGATGACGTATTTAAAATTTCATCTTTCAAATTGCGAATATTGATAAAAAAAGCTGAAAGCTAAAAGCTCTTTACTGAAGGCTAAAAATTAAAAAAATGAACAGAATTAAAGAAAAACTGCAGGAAGATAAAAAACTGCTTTCTATATATTTTACTTCAGGATATCCTGAAATTAACGACACGGTACAGATTATTAAAAGCCTTGAAAAAAATGGTGTCGATTTTATCGAAATTGGGCTTCCGTTTAGTGATCCTTTAGCCGATGGGCCAACGATTCAGGAGAGTTCTACCATCGCGCTAAAAAGTGGAATGACCACCAATAAACTTTTTGAGCAATTAAAAGATATTCGTTCAGAAGTTTCAATTCCTCTAATAATAATGGGATATTTTAATCCTATTCTTCAATTTGGTGTAGAAAAATTCTGCGCAAAATGTGAAGAAGTTGGTATCGACGGACTCATAATCCCAGATCTTCCGGTAGACGTTTATAACGATAATTATAAGGCGATATTCGATAAACACGGACTAAAAAATATTTTCCTTATTACGCCACAAACTTCAGAAGAACGTATTCGTTTTATTGACGAAGTTTCCGACGGATTCATTTATATGGTAAGTACCGCCAGCGTTACGGGAAGCACTAAAGGTTTTGGTGAAGAAACTAAAGCTTATTTTAAACGAATTGCAGACATGAAACTGAAAAATCCACAGGTTGTTGGTTTCGGAATTAGTGACGAAGATACGTTTAACGATGCCACTAAATATGCAAAAGGTGCCATTATTGGGAGCGCTTTTATTAAGCATTTAAACAAGCATGGTAAAAACAATATCGAAGATTTTGTAAAATCGGTTCGGCCGGTTTAACCAAAGTCTAACAAGCTCTTAGCAGGTTTTAAGAGTATCGATTCTTATCTTTAAGTTGAATCATAAAAACACAGAATTATGGGAGGTCCTATTAAAGATAATCACAAATCGAGAAAAACAGAACAATCTAATCCCACGCAACCAAGTGGAAATAGAAACGAAACTACCAATAAAGTAGATATCGACGAAAAAACGATCAAAGATCAACAAAATAAAAAGTAATAGATTTATGGGAAGAGGCGATAAAAAAACTAAACGAGGGAAAATAGCAATCGGAACCACCGGTAAACTACGACCTAAGCGTAAAAAGTTTAAAGTAAAGCCAACCACTCTTGCAGAGCAGGATAAAAAAGATTTACAATGATATTTATTTAGAATAAAATCAAACCTCACAGGTTTCTAAACCTGTGAGGTTTTTTTGTTTACTGAGAACTCAAAAAAACTCCTTATACTGAACTACCCTAAAATCTAGCGTATTAAAATTGGGGTTTTTAGCCTTCAATTCTTTATAAAGCTGCATACTTCCAACCGCCATATTCGCTGCTCCAGACGGCGCAATTAAAGAAACGGTTTTTATTAATCGTCCATCCATAACAAATTGATGAATTCTTGGCGGCTCGTTATTTACGATTTTAAGTTTTATATTTTCTCCGGAATCTTTTAAATGTCTTCTGAAAAAATATTCCGGTCCGTTTTTACTATTGCCGCCGGTAAATAATAAAGTATCGATCTTTGGATGCTTTCGTAGAATCTGAAGCATATTTCTTAGTTCCACCTTTTGCATTCCTAGATCTGAGGCATCGATCTTTTCCCTAAAACTACTTTCAACCACGTCACAAATACCTATTCCTCGTTTCTGAAGAAAACCCTTTCGCTGTAAAACGGCTGCTTCTGAATTATCGTAGATCAGTTCTAATTCAAAAATTCGGTCTAAAATTGGCCAAAGTAAACCATCCTGACTTCCGTAGCAAAAATCTACATCTCGCTCTTTTAGTCTACGCTGCGTAAAACGCGGTGGCGGCAAGGTTCCAACAATAAGCTTGGTAGCACCTTCAGGTATAAATGGCGAAAATGGATGTTTATGATGAAAAATATCGATATTGTTTAAATTCTGCCTTCTTTTTCTAAGTACTGTGTTGCCTGTTGAAGATCATCAAGAATCTTATCTGCAGCCTCTACATTTTCTTTTAAATTAGGATTCCCCTGAATTGCCATACATTCTAATCCTGCTCCCTTTGCTGAAGCTACTCCGGTTCTGGTATCTTCAAAAACGATCATATTTTCTTTTGGGAGGTTGATCTTTTCGATCGCGGTAAGATAACTTTCTGGATCTGGTTTGCTGTTTTTTACGTCGGTTCTGGTAATCTCAAATTCAAAATATTTTGCGATACCCGTTTTCTCCAAAAGAAACTCAACATTATTCCGTGGACTACCGGTAACCAAATAAATCGGGATTCCCTTTTCTTTGAAGAAATCTAAAGTTTCTATCGCAAAAGGCATAAATTCAACTTCAGATTCCTTTACCAGTTTTTCGGCCATTCGCTCGCGCTTGTAGATTAGTTCTTCTTCAGAAATTGGCAGATCGAATTGAGCTATGATCGCCTTTGCATTAATTGGCGAAGGCGTACCTGCATAAGTTTTTATATAATAATCGTAGTCTAGCTGAGCGTCGTAATCTTTTAAAACCTCAACCCAGGAATTGTAATGATAATGTTCTGAATCTACTAATGTACCGTCGAAATCGAAAATTGCTGCTTTAATTTCAGCCATGCTTATTGGTTTTTTGGATTTTTCTACGAAATTACTTCCGAAGAAATAAAGCTAGTTTTAGCTAATATTAAGTTTTGGTTAGGTGTTTAAATTGAAATATTACACTAGAATTTCAGTTAAAATACTATTTAAAAAATCAATTTTTGTCAAGCTAATCCTGTTCGCCCTGCAGGCGGGCTCGTTTCAGGTTCTCATAAAAGAGAAATAATCCGCATCATGAGACTCTAAAATAAAATCAGAATGACTTTTTATATAGTTTTATCGAATAAAAACTGGTTCGTTTTCTTTCTCGGTATACTCTGCACTAAATTTATAATCATCGTAATCGAAGCCTTTAATATCTTCTAAAGATTTAGCCGAAGAATCGATAATATATCGCACCATAGAACCACGAGCTTTCTTTGCATAAAAACTGATAATCTTCAATTTTCCGTTCTTGTAATCTTTAAAAACAGGAGAAATCACCGGAACTTTTAAAGCTTTAGTGTCTACTGCTTTAAAATATTCGTTACTGGCAAGATTCACAAACAACTCATCTTCTTCTAATTCTGAATTCAAATAATCGGTCACTTTTTCTTTCCAAACTGCGTAAAGGCTGTCCTTACTTTCGATCCCGATTTTAGTTCCCATCTCCAAACGATAAGGCTGAATTAGATCGAGTGGTTTTAAGATTCCGTAGAGACCAGAAAGAATTCTGAGCGTATTTTGAATATCATCCAAGTTTTCTTCTGGCAGTGTATACGCATCTAAACCATTATAAACATCGCCATTAAACGCATACATTGCGGGGCGAGAATTCTTTTTGGTATGATCTTCTTGAAATTCCTGGTAACGGGTATAATTTAGATCGGCCAGCTTATCGCTAATACTCATTAATTCTGAAATCTCTTTTTTGGTCATTCTGGCCAATTTACGATTCAGTTTTCCCGTGGTTTCCAAAAAAGCAGGTTGCGTTCCTCGAGTAGTGGGTAATTTAGATTCGTAATCCAGACTTTTTGCCGGTGAAACAACTATTTTCATTTTTCTTTCTGTTTTTGAAAAAAGTTCATCAAAATGAACTGTGTTAATTTGAACTCAAAAAAAGGTTTGAATTTCTATTTTTCGTTTCATAAGTAAAGATAAGACTTCGCTTCCCGAAAATAAAAAAGACCTTCAATTACTTATTTATACAGCAATAAAAAGGTCTTATATTTTATCGAATTGCGCTAAACTACTCTAGCATTTCTTTCTGGTTCTTGGCATAGTTACGCCACTTCTCTATCGCGCCCACCATATCTTCTGGCAAATCTGAATTAAAACTCATCCACTCTCCTGTTTTTGGATGTGTAAAGCCTAAAGTTTTTGCATGAAGCGCCTGCCTTGGTAATACTTTAAAACAATTCTCTACAAATTGCTTGTATTTGGTAAAGGTAGTTCCTTTTAGAATTTTCTCGCCACCATAGCGCTCATCATTAAAAAGGGTATGCCCAATATATTTCATATGCACACGAATCTGATGCGTTCTACCGGTTTCTAATTTACAAGCTACCAAGGTGACATAACCAAAACGCTCCAAAACTTTAAAATGAGTTACGGCGGGTTTCCCTTTTTCAGCATCATCACCTTCATAAACGGTATTCTGGAGTCTGTTTTTTGGATGTCTTCCAATATTTCCTTCAACCGTTCCTTCATCTTCTTCAACATTTCCCCAAACCATGGCAACATACTCGCGCTCACTGGTTTTATCGAAAAACTGCTTCGATAAATGCGCCATAGCATGTTCGGTTTTCGCGATCACTAAAAGTCCGCTGGTATCTTTATCGATTCGGTGTACCAAACCAGGACGATCACTGCTGTTATTTGGCAAGTTTTCGAAATGATACACCAGTGCATTGATCAAGGTTCCGCTATAATTTCCATGCCCGGGATGCACCACCATTCCTGCCGGTTTATTCACCACAAGAACAGTATCATCTTCATAAACGATATCTAACGGAATATTCTCTGGAGTAAGTAAAAACTCATACGGCGGATGCTCGAACATTACCTGCACCACATCACCAGCCTTTACTTTATAATTTTGTTTTACAGGAACATCATTCACATAAATATTCCCATCTTTTGCTGCCTTCTGAATTTTGTTACGAGTTGCTTTCTCGATATAATTCATCAAATATTTATCAACTCGTAGGGGATTTTGGCCCTTTTCAGCAATAAATTTATGATGTTCGTAAAGCGTTTCGTCATTCTGGTCTTCCAGCTGCTCTTCTAGCTCGTTATTTTCTTCGGGATGCTCCTTCATTAAAAATCAAATTGGTCTTCGTTCGTTTCCTGTGTCTCTACACTATCCTCTTCTACAGGTTGTCCATAACTTCCAGAGCCATCACCTAAGACCATATCGATTTTAGAGGTTTTCATTAATTCGTCTCCTGCTTCTATTAGTTCACCATTATGGCGTAGCTCTAAAACGGCATCTTCAGCAATATCTGGCTTATAAGTGATCTCACCAATCTCGAAACCTAAAGACTTTAAAGTCGGCTCGGCCTGTCTGCGCGTACGACGAATAAGATCAGGGATCATTATTTTACGATAACCAGACGGATTTAAAGTCAGATATATTTTCCTATTTTCTTTTACAAATTTCCCAGCTTTTGGGACTTGCTCTATAACAGAGAATCTTGGATAATCCGGATTAAAATTAGCCGAATCCAAAATCTCATATCTCAGATCCTTTTCCTTCAACATTGTTTCCACATCGCTTAAAGAAAGCTCGGCCAGGTTAGGAACTTCTATACGATCTCCCTGGTTCGTAGTATAGTCTAGCCACTGCATAGTTGCATAGCCCAATACCACTACTAAAATAATTGCCAGCACCAGCTGAATTAAAAATGTTTTACTGAAAATGAATCTGAACAATCCCATATATTTACAAAATAAAAAGCAAAGATATAAAAACACCTTGGTTTTGGTGACACCCTTTTTTCGTGATATTTTTGTTTTAAACGCTACATAACCCGATATATTGAATATGAAGAAGAAAATTGCCATCGCAATGGGCGGTTTTTCAAGTGAATACCGCATTTCTATAAATAGTGGAAACATGGTTTACGAAAATCTGGATCTTGATAAATACGAGCCTTACCGCGTGCATATTTTACAGAACGAATGGTTTGTTGTAGCTGCAGATGATACGCCGTATCCAATAAACAGAAGTGATTTCACGGTAAAAATTAATGGTAAAATCATCAAATTTGACTGTGTTTTTAATACCATTCACGGCACACCCGGCGAAAACGGATTATTGCAGGCCTATTTAGAATTGCTGAATATTCCACAAACGGCAGCAGATCATTATCAATCGGCGTTGACTTTTAACAAACGTGACCTTATTAGCGTTTTACAGCCCTACGGAATTAAAACCGCTAAAAACTATTTTCTAAATAAAGGTGATATTGTAGATACTGAAGCCATTATTGAAAAAGTAGGACTTCCCTGTTTTGTAAAGGCGAATCGCGCGGGAAGTAGCTTTGGTATCACAAAGGTGAAACATAAAGACGAATTATATCGAGCGGCTCAAAATGCATTTCAGGAAGATGATGAAGCAATTATCGAATCTTTCCTTGATGGCACTGAAGTTTCTGTGGGTGTAATCACTTATAATGGTGAATTACTCGCGCTTCCGGTAACCGAAATTGTTTCAGAAAATGAATTCTTCGATTATGAAGCGAAATATCTGGGCAAATCTCAGGAGATCACTCCTGCAAGAATTTCAGAAGAAGACACAAAAAAGGTTCAGGAAATCGCTAAACTGATCTATCAGAAATTAAAAATGAAAGGTTTTACACGCTCTGAATTTATATTCCATAACGGTGAACCACATTTTATTGAAATGAACACCACTCCGGGATTAAGCCAAGCCAGTATTTTACCTCAGCAAGCAGCGAAAGCAGGAATTAGTTTAAAAGAATTATATGCGAGTGCAATAGAAGCGGCTTTAAGCTAAGTTTATTAAAAATTATAGCCGATTTTTAAATGCAGATCTACTGTAAAACCATCATCTAAAGTACTTTTTCTTTCTAATAAAGTTCCATAGCCTGCACCTAAACCGGCTTCAAATCCAAAGTGCTTTCCTATATTTCTTTTAATCCCCCATTTTGGGATAAAATAAATCTGGTTAGCAACTCCTACATTTTTCGCATTAGATATCACAAAAAGATCTGGATAAAAACTAGTTTCTAAACTAAGAAAATTAGCTCCGTTATTCCAGGTTCTTCGTTTTTTATTTGCACGCTTTTTTATGTTATAATACCAGCGTGGCTCGAAGGTAATTACCGGAATTAAAGCAAAATTTACGCTATTATCATATAGAGTTCCTCCCCATAATCCAGCATCGAAACCAATTTCTGTTCTTAGCGCAAACTGATCTGCTAATCTCGATTCATTGTACCCCCAAATCCCTAAAACACCGGTTTGAATACCGAATAAGGATTTTTCTACGGAAGTGTTTTGTGCTTTTAAACCTGAACTTGAAAAAATAAAAATTACTAATACTGTGATGATTTTGTTCATTTTTTGATCGATGCGTTTTCGAAAAGGCGAATATATAAAAATAACGCTTACATCTATAATATCAATCGAAATTTTGTTTCCTTCTTTTTTTATAAGACATTAGTATTGATAATCGATTTTCTATGAAAAGAGCAGTATTTCCAGGATCATTTGATCCTATTACTTTAGGGCATGTAGATATTATTGAAAGAGGACTTCCTCTTTTTGATGAAATCGTTCTGGCAATTGGAACCAACAGCAGTAAAAAGTATATGTTTTCTTTAGAAAAACGACTTGAATTCCTTGAAAAAACCTTCCAAAACGAGTCTAAAATTAAGGTAACCACCTACAGCGGACTAACAGTTGATTTTTGCAAAGAAATTGACGCTAAATTCTTACTTCGCGGACTTAGAAACGGGATCGATCTAGAATTTGAAAAAGCTATTGGCCAAACCAACTACAAAATGGAAAATATCGAAACGGTTTTTCTAATCGCTTCTTCTGGCTTCGAACATATTTCTTCTACCGTTGTAAGAGATGTGATGCAACACGGCGGGAAATATGAGTTTATGGTACCGGATTCAGTGAGTAGTGAGTAAATTTTATAACTAAGTTTTCAGATTACAGACCTGTCAAGCAAACTTTTAAAAAATTTATATTGAAAACCTCCAATATCGTATCCCTAAATTCTATCATCTAAAATCTACTATCTCACAGTACCAGCGATCTAATCTCTAATACTCCGTTACATGTCCCCAGTTTTCTCCAGTTTTGATTCGGTGCAACTGCATTTCTGAAATCCCAAATTGTTTAGCGATCATTTTTAAACGTGTTCTTCTGTTAGGATCAAAGATCTTACGCTTAATAAACTTCACTTTAGTTTCAGTTAGTTTTGCGTGGCTAGGAAGCTTTCTTTTAATATTCTTATTTTCAGGATTACTAAATTGATGGATCTCTTTTTCTCGCTTTGTCGCCCATTGCAAATTCTCTAAGCGATTATCGGTCTTATCGTAATTTAAATGAATTACATAGCGCTGCCCTTCTTTTGGTTCCAAGAAATTTTCAGCTAAAATTTTATGAGTATATCGGCTGGACCAAACACCATTTTTAAGTTTTATACGAATCATTTCATATCCATTTCCCAGTCGCTTCTCCTGAAGTTCTTCACCTTCTTCAGTAATTTTAATTACTCGGCCCAAATTGGAAATTTTATAGCGAATTTCATCTGAAACATTATCGCCAAACTCGACTTCTTTCCACTGCTCGTTAAAATAACTTCGTATCATAGGGATTGTATTTACTTCAATTTAGAAAAAATAATTAACTGCTACGCCTGTAAAATAATTACGTGGATAGCCAGGATAATAATATCGTGGTGCGGCGCCACCAAAACCAACCGCATTTGGTAAAACACTGGCGGCATAATGTTCATCAAAAACATTATTTATTCCGCCGTAAATATTTAGCTGAAGATCCTTTATAATATCAAAAGCATACGCTGCTTTTAGATTTACCAGATCATAAGAATTTGTATACAGCGCATTTGCATCGTTTAGCGGAATTTCACCTACATTTCTATAAAGTGCATTGAAACTGAAACCAAATTCTGTACTAAGATCAAATCCTGCATTTATAGTATGTTTTGGAACTCCGGGTAGCTCATTCCCCGAATAATCTACTTCTTCATTCACAAAACGATCGAATTCAAAAAAGTTGAACGCTGCATTTACAAACGGACTCACCTGCCAGTTTTCAGCAAGATCTAAGCTATATTTTCCAAGCAATTCAATTCCGTTATGGTCGGTTTTACCCGCGTTAATTCCTACATATTGATCTTCAGCAACTCTTTGCGCCACCAATAAATTTCGCACCTGGATGCTGTATAAAGAAACTTCAGTATATAATCGATTATTTAACCAGTTTCCTTTAAAACCTATTTCGTAATTAAAACCTGTCTCGGCTTGTAGATCGGTGTTTATTTGCCCTTCCGGAGTTAAGGTTTCAGCAACCGTTGGCGTAGAAAACCCATGGCTTACAGATGCGTAAATATTCTTCAGTTCAGCAACTTCATACGACAACCCCAATCTTGGAGAAAAAACGGCATCAAAAGTATAACTCCCGGTTTGATCGATATTATCTTCAGCATAAAAATCATCTAAACTATAAGCGGTTGTGTTAAAATTTAAGCCGGCTTCTAACAACAAACGCTCGCTTAAATCTATATTTACTTGCGCAAAGAAATTCGCATAATGGCGATCCTGCTCATTATTACTTAAGCGTTCTCCACGCACACTACCAAGATTATCGAAATCTTCGTAAAAATTTTCAAAAGTGCCGGTTTCGTACCATTCATTATAATATTGCGCGCCAAAACTAAATTCTGAAGGCAATTCAAAAAGTTTTGTAGAAAGGCTAAAATTGGTTCTTGCACCGGCAGATAATCGCTCTTCTTTTAAAATATCGAATGGTCTTGGTTCGTAGCCATTTCTAAAACTTAAGAAAACGCTGGTTTGATTGGTGAAATTCTCGGAAAAATGATGTTTATAACTCACGCCCAACAAACCACGATCATAACTTTCGTAACCTCTGGAAGCTCCCCAGGTGTATGCGGCACTTTCTGGATCATTTAAAAAACCGTCCTCATTTATCGAACTTGGGATATAAGCTTTTAGTTTGACGAAATAGGCCAAAAATGACAGACTATTTTTTCCTGAAGTCAGCAATTTTGCATTTACCAATCCAGATTTTCTATCGTAAGAACCATTCTCGCGCCAGCCATCACTTTGAACATGATTATAGGTCGCAAAAACTGAAGAATTTGCTCCATTTATAGAAATTACATCAGATTTTTTCCAGGTATTGTAACTTCCGCCCTGTACTTTTACACCAACCCGACTTTCATTTGCTCCGGGATCTGCCGAGTATAAATTTATCGAACCACCAAGTCCTGCTCCATAAATACTACTTGTTGGGCCTTTTATCACCTCAACACGTTCTAAAGATTCCTGGTCGATATCATCTAAAGTGAGCGAACCTTCTGCCGTTGCCAGCGGAATTCCGTCGAAATACGCCTGAATTCTATTTGTAGCATATTGCGCTCTACCTCCAATTCCGCGAATATTGATCTTATTGGTATTTAAAGCACCCTGATTCACATAAACTCCGGGCACATAATTAAGATTATCCACAAAATTTGTAGCATCGGTTCTTTCCAGATCGTTTTTGGAGAGTAAACTTACCGCTGCGGGTGTTTTTTGTAATTCGGTTGGGATTAGTGTGCTTCTTAATTTTACTTCGGAAAGTGATTCGTTTGAAGGTGCCAGGTAAACTTTAAAATTAGTGTCATTTTTATCGAATCTAAGCTTTTTTGTTTCAAATCCTATTGCACTGAATTGTAAAACTAACGGAAAGTCTATATTCTGAATATCAAAAAAACCATCTTTACCTGAAACAGCAACAACTTCTGAAGCCGCAATGATATTTACATTTGCGATCGCTTCAGAAGTTGTTCCATTTAAAATTTGCCCTTTCAGATTCTGACAAAAAGATTGTTGTGCGCAAATCACCAATATTAGCGCTATAATTATTTTCTTCAATTGCTCTTCTTTAAGAAACTAAATTACTTATTATTCCGCAGAAACTCTCCACACTACTCCGCCGTTATCATCGTTCACCAATAGATCTCCGTTTGGTAAAGTAGTAACTCCAACCGGGCGACCATAAACTTTGCTGCCATCTTCATTGGCAATAAAACCTGTTAAGAAATCTTCTGGTTGCTGTGGCTTTCCGTTGGCATCAAATGGAATAAAAAGTACTTTATATCCTGCAAAATTTGAACGATTCCATGAACCGTGTTGTCCTACAAATGCTCCGTTTTTATATTTTTCAGGAAATTGATTTTTATCGTAAAAAGTGATTCCCAAAGATGCTGTATGTGATCCTACAGGAACATCTGGAATTATCGCTTTTTCTACCATATCATTATGCGGTTCTTTATGCCATCTTGGATCTTTAATATCTCCATAATATGAATAAGGCCAACCATACCAGCCACCTTGTTTAACGCTAGTTACATAATCTGGCACTAAATTATCACCAATTTTATCACGTTCGTTAACGGCAGCCCAAAGTTCTCCCGTTATTGGATTATAATCTACGCCAACTGGATTTCTTAAACCAGCCGCATAAACGATCTCATTACTACCATCTGGATCCATCATAAGCACATTTGCTCTGCGCTTTTCTTTTTCCATACCGTGTTCACCGGCGTTACTGGAAGATCCAACGGTAACCACCAATTTGTTTCCGTCTTTGCTTGCGATTAAATTACGCGTCCAGTGGTGGTTATAACCTCCGGCAGGTAATTCTTTAACCAATTCGCCTTCTCCTTCTAACGACATCATTCCTTCTTTATAAGACCATCTTTTTATGGCGTCAACATTAGCCACATAAAAATAACCATCTAGAATTAGCATTCCGTATGGCTGATTTAGATCTTCAGCAAAAATAAAACGTTCTTCTGGTTTCCCATCCTTATTGGCATCTCTAAAAAGTGTAATTCTATTGGCACTTTTCTTAGCATCATCACTTTCTACTACAAAAATATCTTTTCCGTTAGGTGCTACATACGATCTTCTAGGATGATCTAAATCTTCAGCAAATTTAGAAACTTTAAAACCTGCAGGTGCTGTTGGCATTTGTCCTTCTGGCCATGGCACGATCTCGCTTCGCTTCTCTACAGATTCTGTTGAAAATGGCGAAGGCAACTCTAGAGGTCCAACTGTAGTTTGAACAGTTACTGGTGGCTGCTTCGCTAATTCCTTTTTCATCTTTTTAGGTAATTCCTCCTGCATTTGCGCGATTCCTGAAAAACCTATGAGTGTTGACAAACAAACACTTAATATTGTCTTCTTTTTCATTTCTTAGCTTTTTCCCGAAAATAAACTGAAATAAGACTTCAGAAAAATCATTACTAAGGATTAAGTATAGTTTAACAGCAAAAAGCGCTAAGACAAAATGTTTTGTGAAAAAACATAGTCTAAAACCTACAATTTTAAATCACGTATTCTCTTACAAGAATCTATTATTAGCACTCTAAATTAGCGGCTTTAGCATATTTTAAGTATGTTTACAACCTATATTTGTTGTTAGTTAGTATTTATGAAAAGAATTCTTTTCTTAGGTTTTATAATTATTGCTTTTGGTTCCTGCGATTTCTCTAAATATCAGCTTCAGGACGATTATGATTTTACGACTCGTTTTGAAATTTCTAATGGAACTGAAACCGATACCTATCCCAACGTAATCAGTTTTTACGAAGATCTGGCTAAAGCTTACCCTTCTGTACAACTAAAAGCATTTGATACTACCGATAGCGGAGAACCTTTGCATCTAGCCATCTTTAATCCAGATGCGCAGTTCGACATCGCAAAAATCAAAGAAAATAAGAGTATTTTATTGGTCTTAAACGGAATTCATCCCGGCGAAAGTGACGGTATCGACGCCACCATGATGATGTTTAGGGATATGGCGCAAGATTCTATCAAAGTTCCAGAAAATGTGGTAATCGCAACTATTCCTGTTTACAATATTGGCGGTGCTTTAAATAGAAACTCATTTTCCAGAACCAATCAAAATGGACCAAAAGCTTACGGATTTAGAGGAAACGCTCGTAATTACGATCTAAATCGTGATTTTGCGAAAGCAGACTCTAAAAATGCCCGTGCTTTTTATAAAATTTACCATTATTTGGATCCAGAAGTTTTTATCGATAATCACGTAAGCAATGGCGCAGATTATCAATATGTTTTAACCCATCTTTTTACTCAGCATAACAGGTTGGGGGGCGATATTGGTAAATATCTGGATGAGAAAATGATGCCGGCTTTAGAAGATTCCTTAAAAATAAAGAATCTTGATATTACGCCTTATGTGAATGTTTTTAATGAAGTTCCTGAAAATGGATTTTCTCAATTTGTAGATTATCCTCGTTATTCTACCGGCTATACAACGATGTGGAATACTTTAGGAATGATGGTCGAAACACATATGCTGAAGCCTTACGACAAGCGTGTTTGGGGAACTTACGAGCTTATGCAATCTATGGTTGCAATTACCGACAATCAATCTGAAAAAATAAAAGAATTAAGAGCTGCTGAAAATAAAAAATATCTTACCAAACGCTGGTATCCTGTACACTATAAACCAGATATGGAAGATCCAAGTATCCGCGAGTTTAAAGGATATGAGGGCGAAATGATACCGAGTGAGGTTACCGACGGCGAGCGTTTAAAATACGACCGCAGCAAACCTTTTACACAAGATATCGAATATTTCAACAATTTTATTGCTGAAGACCGTATCGATATTCCTAGAGCTTACGTTATTCCGCAAGGATGGTGGAATGTTATTGATCTGTTAGAGCTGAATAACATTAAAATGAAAGCTTTTGAAAAAGATACTACGCTTTACGTACAGCAATATAAGATCGAAAATTACGAGACCGGCAATAGCGCCTACGAAGGACATTATATGCATCGAAATACCGAAGTCTCGGCAAGTATGGATTCTATAAGATTTAGAAAAGGAGATTATTATATCAGCACTTTTCAGGATGGTGTTCGCTATTTACTGGAAATGCTAGAACCAACTGCAGAGGATTCTTTCTTCAACTGGAATTATTTTGACACCGTACTTCAGCAAAAAGAACATTTTTCTCCTTATGTTTTCGAAGATATTGCAAAAGACCTGCTTGCCAAAAATGCAGATCTAAAAGCTTCTTTTGAAGAAAAGAAAACAAACGATCCCGATTTTGCAGAAAACTGGTATGCGCAACTAGAATGGATTCACAAACATTCTAAATATTATGAGAATGCGCATTTACGCTATCCAATTTTCAGGATACCACGTTAGAGGTTTTAGGAACGGTAATTTCGTCTTCTTCAAACAATAATTTTATGTTCGCGTAAGAGTTTTTAAGTGCTTTTTCTGCCTTTTCAGGGTTTTTCCATTTTACTTTCTCAATACCCTCTTTTTCCTGCGGAATCAATTCACCATCAAAATCACTAGTCATATTATACCAGTGGGTTTCTTTTAAACGATATTTTCCTTTGCGCTTAAAAATATGGAAAGTAGTTCTTAAAAAGCCGGTGATTTCTAATCCGGTAATTGCAGTTTCCTCAGCAACTTCCCGAATCGCACATTCTTCTATGGTTTCGCCTTTTTCAATTTTCCCTTTAGGTAAATCCCATTTTTTATTTCTGTAGATAAAAAGGATCTCGCCTTTATCATTGTATACTTTACCGCCACCGGCAACAACAACCTTTATTTTTCTCCGAAGAAATTTTAAAAGCTTTTCTTCTTTTCTATGATAAAGATTTACATGTGTAATTTTACCCTTATTAATTTTTCTAATTAAACGTTTTAATCGTACGGTTTTGATGGAATAGGTTTTATATTCGCCTCCCAGATCTTTTTTTGTGGAAAGAATTATCGGGGTATCATTCACAAAAACTTTATACATTTGTAGTATGATTTTAAATAAAGAAACAGCAATAAAAACTGCTGAAGTATTATTGCAAATTAAAGCAATAAAATTAGAACCACAAGAGCCTTTTACTTGGGCCAGCGGATGGCAGTCTCCTATTTACTGCGATAATCGTATCGTTTTGTCCTATCCTTTGATTAGAAACTTTATACGTGAAAATTTCGCTAAGCAGGTTGAAGAAATTTATGGAAAACCAGATGTAATTGCTGGCGTCGCCACCGGTGCCATTGGTATTGGGATGCTGGTTGCAGAATATCTTAGCCTGCCTTTTGTTTATGTAAGACCAGAAGCGAAATCTCACGGTAGAAAAAACCAAATCGAAGGCAATCTTGAAGCCGGCCAAACCGTAGTCGTTATCGAAGATCTAATAAGCACTGGCGGTAGCAGTTTAAATGCGGTAAAAGCATTAAGAGAAAGTGGTGCTAACGTTAAAGGTATGCTCGCGATATTTTCTTATGGTTTTGATATTGCTGAAGAAAATATTAAAAATGCAGATCTAGATGTGCATACGTTAAGTAATTACGATTATTTAATCGATACCGCGCAGCGCACAAGCTATATAAAAGAATCTGAAGTTGAAGTTTTAAAAAGCTGGAGAAAAGATCCCGCAAATTGGAGTCCGCAATAATATGAATTTAAAAAGCCCAAAAGTAACTGCCAGTAAAAGCCAGCAGGAAATGTACAATTTCCTGACGAACGTAGAGAATTACGACCAAATAATGCCTAGCAGCAAAGAGAAATTTGAAGTTCTATCTTCAGAAAAATTTCTTTTTCAGTTAAAAGGAATGCCAGAGATCGTTCTTAAAATCGTAAACACAGATGAACCAAATCTTGTGGTTTTAGGATCTGGATCAGATAAATTTCCATTCACGCTAAGCATTCATATTAATGAAGCTGGTACAGGAAGTGAAGTTCAGTTTTTATTTAATGGTGAATTTAATGCCATGATGGCGATGATGGTAAAAAGTCCGCTGCAAAAATTCATCAATAACCTAAGCGAAAATATTTCGAAATTATAGATTTCGATATTGGATAAATTTTAAACATATATCCGCAATAGATCATAATGAGATCTGGTCACCCTGAACTTGATTCAGGGTCTCATCCTAATAATTGATTTTTCATTACAGTATGAGATTCCGGATCAATCCCGCCTGCCGGACGGGCAGGTTCGGAATGACGAAATAAACGAATTATTACAAATTACTGATAATCTATAACTTAGAAGCTGTTTTAAAATTCGATATTTTGAAACAGCTTTTTTAATACATTAATTTTACTTCTTTTAGATCGAAAGTCTTAAAAACAGCCTCTTCGATTTCAACATTTAAAAGTCCGTTTATAGTCACTCCGCGAATAATTCCGTTAAAAAAATCTCCGTTTGGATACTGAAAAGTAGCCACAACGTCTTTTTTAAACATCAAAGCGGCATATTCTTCTAAAATTTGTGTTTCATTTTCTTCTGAAAGCACTTCTAAACGTTTTAAAAGTTCTTCCAGGATTGCATGTAATATCTCATCCAGATCAAAATCATTACCGGTTTGAAGTTTTAATGAAGAAGCCTGCTTTAAATCACCAAAATCGTCCTGATTTATATTTAAACCTATACCAATAACACTGGCCGCGATGTCAGTTTGCTTCAGGATATTTTCGATAAGAATTCCGCCAATCTTAAAGTTTCCTGACATTATGTCGTTGGGCCATTTTACACTTAATTTTGGAGTATTAAACTTCCGTAGTACATTTATAACCGAAAGTGAAACAACGGCACTCAATAAAAAGTGATGATTTATCGTTACGCTTATCTTAGGATAAAGTAAGCTGAATGTTAGATTTTTGCCTGCGGTCACGTTCCAAACAGAACCTCTTTGTCCTTTCCCTTTTGTTTGAAAACGAGCAGAAACACAAACTGGTTCGAAGCTAGAATTACCAGAGTAATATTGCTTCACAAAGTCGTTTGTAGAGGGGATGGCATCAACTTTGATTATACGCATAATAGAATAAAGAAAAGATTGTCGCTAAATGTTGTGTTAAGTAGGTCTATAAAAAGCCAAAAAAACATAACTTTGCGTAAATAAATAAATTTAATGACGAAAAAAGAAACAAACAGCGATCAACTTATAGCACATATCATTAAGGGAATAGAAGATGTTAAAGGAAATGATATAGATATCCTCGACTTAAGAGAGATTGATAATACAGTTTGTGATTATTTTGTTATCTGCAACGGTACTTCTAACACTCAGGTTAACGCCATCGTTAATTCCGTTCAAAAATCTGTTAGTAAAGCTTTAAAAGATAAGCCCTGGCATATCGAAGGTAGCGAAAATGCCGAGTGGGTTTTAATGGATTATGTGAATGTAGTAGTTCATGTATTCCAGAAACACATTAGGGAGTTTTACGACATCGAAAGTCTATGGGGAGATGCAAAAATAACATCTATCGAGACAAAATATTAATTACTTAGAAGAAAGAAAGACCAAGAATGGCGAAAAAGCAATCAAATAAAAAATTAGATCCTAAAAAACCTAAATTTAGTGCATACTGGATATATGCGATCATCATACTAATATTTTTAGGAATCAACTTTTTTGGTGGTAGTGGATTTGGAGAACCATCAAAAATCACTCCTCAGCAGTATATGAATTACCTTTCTGAAGGAGATATTCAGAAAACAGTTGTTATAAACAAAACTATCGCTAAAGTTTATCTCACCGACGAGGCCAAAGAAAAAGCTATCCACAAAAAAAGTGGTGATTCTGATTTTTTAAATACAGGTGCCACTGCAGATTATAGTTTTCAAATTGGGAGTTTAGATAAATTTGAGGAAGATATTGAGAAGATTCAAAATAAGAACAATGTAAATGCGAAACTTAGCTTCGATCAAGATAACAATTACTTAGGAGAAATATTAATTACACTTTTACCATTTGTTCTTATCATTGGGATCTGGATCTTCATTATGCGTAAAATGAGTTCTGGTGGTGCCGGTGGCGCAGGCGGACAAATTTTCAATATTGGTAAATCCAAGGCTAAATTATTTGATCAAAATACAGATGTAAAGACTTCTTTTAAAAATGTTGCCGGTCTTGAAGGTGCAAAAGAAGAAGTTCAGGAAATTGTAGATTTTCTAAAACAACCTGAGAAATATACCAGCCTGGGTGGTAAGATACCTAAAGGAGCTTTACTTGTAGGACCTCCGGGAACTGGTAAAACTTTATTAGCTAAAGCTGTTGCCGGTGAAGCTAAAGTACCTTTCTTCTCTCTTTCTGGATCAGATTTCGTAGAAATGTTCGTAGGAGTTGGTGCATCCAGAGTTAGAGACTTGTTTAAACAAGCGAAAGAAAAATCGCCATCTATTATCTTTATTGATGAAATCGATGCTATTGGACGTGCTCGTGGAAAAAGTAACTTCTCTGGTTCTAACGATGAGAGAGAAAATACTTTAAACCAGTTATTGACAGAAATGGATGGTTTTGGCACTAATACTAACGTAATTGTTATAGCTGCTACTAACCGTGCCGATGTTCTTGATAAAGCTCTAATGCGTGCCGGTCGTTTTGATAGACAGATCTATGTAGATCTTCCAGACCTTAACGAAAGACGCGAGATTTTTGAAGTTCACCTAAAGCCACTTAAAAAAGTTGCAGATGAACTTGATACTGAATTTCTAGCAAAACAAACTCCCGGATTCTCTGGGGCAGATATTGCCAATGTCTGTAACGAAGCAGCGCTTATCGCAGCAAGAAAAGGAAATAAAGCTGTTGGCAAACAGGATTTTTTGGATGCAGTAGATCGTATTGTTGGAGGTCTTGAAAAGAAAAACAAGATCATCACTCCAGACGAGAAAAAAGCGATTGCTTTTCACGAAGCTGGCCACGCAACAGTAAGCTGGATGTTAGAGCATGCTGCTCCATTAGTTAAAGTTACAATTGTACCTCGTGGACAATCACTTGGTGCTGCATGGTATTTACCTGAAGAACGCTTAATCGTTCGCCCAGAACAAATGCTCGATGAAATGTGTGCTGCTCTTGGTGGTCGTGCTGCGGAAAAAGTGATTTTTGATAAGATTTCGACTGGGGCTTTAAGTGACTTAGAAAAAGTAACCAAGCAGGCTAAAGCTATGGTAACTATATACGGACTTAACGATAAAGTAGGAAACCTTACCTATTACGATTCTTCGGGACAAAGTGAATATAATTTCACCAAACCATATAGTGAAAAAACTTCAGAGCTTATAGATAAAGAGATTTCAAACTTAATTGAAAGCCAATACCAAAGAGCCGTAGATCTTCTTACCGATAATAAAGATAAACTTACACAACTTGCCGAGATATTATTAGACAAGGAAGTAATATTTAAAGATGATCTGCAAAACATTTTTGGCGAGCGTCCCTTCGCGAAAAAAGAAGGACATGAAATAAGAGAGAGCGAAGAATCTGCTCCTTCTGCATCAAATTCTAGTAGCGCACCAAAAGAAGCTGAAAGCGAAGACATCAAAGGAACTACTTCGCTAGACAAATAAAATTTGGACTAATGCTAAAAAATCTTAATTTATCTAAGCGTTAAATTAAGATTTTTTACCTTTGGTTAAAATGATATTTAGAACCACACCCAAAACTATATGAATCTATTTAGGAGATTCTTAAACCCTAAAAAAAATAAGTCAGACAAAGACCAGGAAATTCCTGAGAATGCTGACCGTGGGAAATATATGCCTGAAGTGAAGCTTCCTACAGACGAGCGTTTTATGCTCAATTTTAAAAATAACGGTGGCAAGTTTTTATATTGCGAGGACGAAGAAGAAGTACAGGAAGCTTTCGATAATATTTTATTAGAAAACGACTGGTACGAAAAGCAATGTTGCTGCTTTGATGAAAACCTAAAGAGCAAATTCGATAGTTTCAACCTAGATTTTAATTTATCGGCAGGCGCTCCGTTTTTTCTTTCAACCTGTGAATATCTGGTTGCAAACGACGGCTCTATTTTAATTTCGAGCAATCAAATTAAAGAAAGAAAGCTAAGAGAGTTACCATCAGATTTCATCATTCTTTCATCAACAAGTCAGCTTATAGATAGCATTGGGGAAGGCTTAAGAGGCATCAAATTTAAGAACAAACAACGTATTCCCTCAAACATTACGACCATTAAAAACTTTGAACCACAGAAAGAAAGTGATTTTATGAGCTACGGTAGCAGTAGCAAAAATTTATACTTACTTCTTCTGGAAGATCTTTAATATTTTATGAGGGAAGCGATTATTAGAACCGTATCAGGGCTACTTTATATTTCTATGTTAGTAGCATCCATCCTTTCTTCAGAACTAATTTTTATTGGTCTATTTTACGTGCTCGGGCTTATTTGCCTTATCGAAATGCAAAAACTTTTACATTTAAAAAGTTATGCATTATACGTAGTACAGGCTCTATTATTCTATCTTTTTAGTATTCTAAAATTTGATCAAAATGCAACACTGCTTCTTTTAGCAGTTACCATTTTTGTAAATCTCTTTTTAGTAAAGGATCTTTTGGTGATACGAAAGATTCCCGTTTTCGAGAAGAAGAAATACATCATTATCATATTCTACTTAATTTCTTCTGTGATCTTCTTAACCTTAATACCAACGATCGAGGGTGAGTTTAAACCTAAGTTGGTTGTAGGAATTTTTGGATTAATTTGGACAAACGATACTTTTGCTTATATTATTGGTAAGAACTTTGGAAAGCGTAAATTATTTGAAAGAATCTCACCTAATAAAACGATTGAAGGCTTTATTGGCGGAATTATTTTCACCGCAATCGTGAGTTATTTTATTTCAATATACACAGACTTTTTAAGTTATAAAGACTGGATAGGATTAGCTATTTTCATTAGTATTTTTGGGACTTTAGGTGATCTTATTCAATCAAAATTTAAGCGACAGGCTGGCGTAAAAGACAGCGGAAAATTAATGCCTGGCCACGGAGGCTTGTTTGATAGACTAGATAGTATTATTTTTGCTGCCCCTTTTATCTATGCTTACTTATACCTTTTAAATTATGTTTCATAAAGAAGGATACAAAATAATGGCCATTACAGCAGTAACACTGCTGGTAATAAATATTGGTTCTTATTCATTAATAAATCAATATTGGATAAAATTTGCCATCCTTTTGGCCTCTATAGTATTTTTTATCCTTATCGTTCAGTTTTTTAGAAACCCGAACAGACGCACTTCTTTAAACGATGATCATGTAGTGGCGCCGGTAGATGGTAAAGTTGTAGCGATTGAAGAAGTTTTCGAAAAGGAATATTTTCAGGAAAAAAAATTACAGATTAGTATTTTCATGTCTCCGCTAAACGTTCATGTCACCAGGCATCCAATAGGCGGAATCGTAAAATACAGTAAATACCACCCAGGAAAATTTTTGGTTGCATGGCATCCAAAATCGAGTGAAGAAAACGAAAGAACTACCGTTGTTGTAGAAAATGCTGTAACAGGTCCCGTACTTTATCGTCAAATAGCAGGAGCATTAGCAAAGCGAATTGTTAATTATGCTGAAGAAGGTAAAGAAGTAGTGCAGGGTAGCGATAGTGGATTCATTAAATTTGGATCTCGTGTAGATGTGTTCTTACCTATAGGCACTCCGGTTAAAGTTTCATTAAATGAAAAAGTAAAAGGCGGGATAACCGTTATTGCTGAAGTTTAATTTTATTTTTTAGTTATGCCTGAAAAGACCAGGGAACGCTTTTTGAAAGCCTACGAAATGGCCAGCAATACCGATAAGAAATTTCCTCCAGATGTATTGCTCCACTTCTATTCGTATTACAAAAGAGCTACAGAGCAAAACGGATTTTACATTCCACCAACCAACAGCGGAGATCTACGCAGCGCTTTTAAAGTGAACGCTCTTGTACAGGTTAAAAATCTTAGTAAACAAGAGGCAGAAGAAAGATACATCGAGCTTGTTGAAGAACATATCGGCAAAGTCCCTGAATAGGTTTAAGGTTTAAGGACATTAGATTCTTAAGATTTTAAATTAGAAGCCAAGAAAAATTCTCTCTACAATTTCAGACTTCATTAAATCTGAATTCTTTACTAGTTTTTAGCTATTAGATTCTGCATCTAAATTGTCACCTCTTTTTCTCTTTTCTATCTTTTTTTATTTTAGACCTGCAGCGCTCTATTCTCGAAAAAAACCAAGTAAATTACCTAGTGCAAACTCACAAGGCATTCGCCAGAAATCAATTTTTAATTTCGAGGCAAGCTTCGAGATATTATAGCCTTGGGCGGCGCAAATAAAAAAGCCCCACTAATCGTGGGGCTCAATTTATTCTTGATCTACAATATTCTATTTCAAACTAGACAAACTTGCTTTTAAAGCTTCAATTTTAGCTTCAGCATCGGCTTTTTTAGCTTTTTCAACGGCCACAACTTTCTCTGGTGCGTTATTTACAAAACGCTCGTTAGAAAGCTTTTTATTTACTGAATTTAAGAAACCTTCAGTATATTTTAATTCTTCTTCCAGCTTAGCAATTTCAGCTTCTACATCTATTGCACCAACAACCGGAATAAAATAATCGTTGGATTTTACACGGAAAGATAAAGCGCCTTCAACCTGTTCGTTCACATATTCCAGATTGCCGATATTCCCCATTTTAGCGATCACTTTATCAAAAGAGTCTGAAACTTTATCATTATTCTGAACTTTAAGATCGATCTCGTTCTTAAAAGCGATATTCTTATCTTTTCTAATCTTTCTTACTCCGGAAATTACTTCAGAAGCAAAGACAAATTCATTAATGATGTTTTCATCATAAGAAATCTGCTCTGGCCATTTTTCTACGATTAAAGCTTCTTCTGGAGTTCTTTTACTAATGGTTTGCCAGATCTCTTCAGTAACAAAAGGCATAAACGGATGAAGAACCCTTAAATTATCTTCTAAAATTTCGATTACCGCATCAAATGTTTTCTTATCGATTGGTTGCTCATAACCAGGCTTCACCATCTCTAAGAACCAGCTACAGTAATCGTCCCAAATTAGCTTATAGGTTCCCATCAATGCATCACTAATTCTGTATTTAGAATAATGATCTTCGATTTCAGCCAAACTCTTCTGGAATTTCGCCTTATACCAATCGATCGCAATTTTCGATGTTTCTGGCTGCTCGATTTCTGCTGAAACTTCCCATCCCATCACTAAACGAAATGCATTCCATATTTTATTTGCGAAAGCACTACCCTGCTTACAAAGATCTTCATCAAACATCAAATCGTTACCGGCAGGAGAACTTAGCAACATTCCTACACGTACACCATCGGCACCATATTGATCGATCAATCCAAGCGGATCTGGTGAATTCCCTAAAGATTTAGACATCTTACGACGTTGTTTATCACGAACGATCCCTGTTAGATACACATTCTTAAATGGTCGCTCACCTCTATATTCGTAACCTGCAATGATCATTCTTGCAACCCAGAAGAATAAAATCTCTGGTGCGGTTACCAAATCGTTAGTTGGGTAATAATATTTTATTTCTTCATTTTCTGGTTCCAAAACTCCATTGAAAACGCTCATTGGCCATAACCAGGAAGAGAACCAGGTATCTAAAGCATCTTTATCCTGTGTAAGATCTTCAGCAGTTAATGCCGAATTTCCTGTTTTTTCCTGTGCTTTTTTAACTGCATCCTCTAGTGATTCGGCAACTACAAAATCATTAGTTCCATCGCCATAGTAATACGCCGGAATTTGGTGTCCCCACCATAGCTGACGAGAAATGTTCCAATCACGCACATTTTCCATCCAGTGGTGGTATGTACTTAAAAACTTTTCTGGCACTAAATTAATATCGTCACCAACAACGGCATCGATGGCTGGTTGCGCCAGGTCTTTCATCTTTAAGAACCATTGGTCACTTAGTTTTGGCTCGATAACCGCACCGGTACGTTCACTGGTTCCTACTTTATTGGTATGATCTTCAGTTTTAACTAAAACTCCAGATTCTTTTAATTCTGCAACAATTTCTTTTCTTACGGCAAAACGATCTTTGCCGGAATAATGCATCCCGAAATCATTAAGCGTTGCATCATCATTAAAAATATCGATGATTTCAAGGTTGTGCTTATCTCCTAACATTTTATCATTCTCGTCGTGCGCCGGAGTAACTTTTAAGCAACCTGTACCAAATTCCAGATCTACATATTCATCTTCAATAATAGGGATTACTCGACCACAAATTGGCACGATCGCATTTTTACCTTTAAGATGCGTAAAACGCTCGTCGTTAGGATTAATACAAATCGCAGTATCTCCAAGAATCGTTTCAGGACGTGTTGTAGCGATAGTTACGACCTCTTCACTTCCTTCGATCTTATAATTAAGATAATATAAATGACCTTGTTTTTCCTGGTAGATCACCTCTTCGTCAGAAAGTGTAGTTTTAGCTTCAGGATCCCAGTTTACCATTCTAAATCCACGATAAACCAAACCTTTTTCATACAGATCTACGAAAACTTTGATCACAGATGCAGACATATTGTCGTCCATCGTAAATTTTGTACGATCCCAATCACATGACGCTCCTAATTTCTTAAGCTGATCTAGGATAATCCCACCATGTTTATGCGTCCATTCCCAGGCATGCTCTAAAAATTCCTCACGAGAAAGATCATTTTTACTAATTCCTTCGCTTTTAAGTTTTGCCACAACCTTAGCTTCAGTAGCGATAGAAGCATGATCTGTACCCGGAACCCAGCACGCATTAAATCCTTTTAAACGAGCTCTTCTCACCAATACATCCTGAATAGTATTATTCAGCATGTGCCCCATATGCAGGACTCCTGTTACGTTTGGTGGCGGGATGACAATGGTATAAGGTTCTCTTTCGTCTACCTCAGAATGGAAGTATTTATTATCCATCCAGTATTTATACCATTTATCTTCTACTTTATTTGCGCTGTATTGTGAAGCGATTGCCATAATTGGTCTAGTTTTTGAAAATAAAGGCAAAAGTAATTATAAGTGAAGGAATTTAAAAGAAGTTGAATTGAATATAATTTTTGAATCTGTAGCAATTCAGTGTATCTTTACTTTTCCGAAAATTATTGAATTATGAAAAAACTAGCATTAATCGCCATTTTGGCTTTTGTAGGCTTCAACTCTGCCCTCGCGCAGAAAGCCGCAAAAATGGAATTTAAGTCTGAAACTTTAGACTATGGTGAAATTAAAAAAGGAAGCGACGGCGTTCGTGTTTTCGAATTTACAAATACGGGGGACATCGATTTGGTGATCACCAATGTAACTTCGAGCTGCGGCTGTACAATTCCTAAAAAACCAGACGGCCCGGTAAAACCTGGAGAATCTGGAAAGATCGAAGTAAAATACGATACAAGACGTGTTGGGCCAATAAGAAAAACGGTAACGGTATATTCTAATGCTGAAGAACCCACCAAAGCCTTAAAAATTAAAGGTAGGGTTATAGATGCTGAAGCTGCTAAGACCGATGATGGTGATACCGACACCAAGTAATTTACGATAACAACAAACTTAAAACTCCCGACTATCGGGAGTTTTTTTTATGTAGAAATATTGTTCTTAACGATTTAATTGACTACAAACAAAATCTTGGATACTTTCAAGAAAACTGATTCTTTAAAATCCATCTTGATAATTAACACATCCAGAGCAATTATTCTTGAACACCGAGTCAAATTTCAATAAAAGCTTCCCAACATTCTTACTTTAATTTTGCATTTTTGCACCAAACATAAAACGCAAAAGAATGCCTTCAATTTCTAAAAAAGGGCTTAGCATGCCCGAATCTCCGATAAGGAAATTAGTTCCGTTTGCAGAAGCTGCAGCGAAAAAAGGTAAAAAGATATACCAGTTAAATATTGGCCAGCCAGATATAAAAACTCCAGATGTTGCCATGCAGGCTGTAAAGGATAATAGCATCGAAGTTTTATCTTATAGCCACTCTGCAGGATTTGCAAGTTATCGCGAAAAACTGGCTAAATATTACGAAAGAAACGATATTCATGTTTCTGCGGAAGATATTATCGTAACCACTGGTGGTTCTGAAGCACTTTTATTCGCAATGGGAACTATTACCGATCCCGGAGATGAAGTAATTATTCCTGAACCGTTTTATGCAAATTACAATGGTTTTGCAACTTCTAGCGGAGTAACAATTGTGCCTATTGAATCTTCAATAGAAACCAATTTTGCGCTTCCTCCAATTTCAGAATTCGAGAAATTAATTACAGAAAGTACAAAAGCGATACTTCTTTGTAATCCTGGAAATCCAACAGGATATCTTTACACTAAAGAAGAAGTACAACAAATCGCCGATCTTGCTATAAAGCATGATCTTTTTGTAGTGGCCGATGAAGTGTATCGTGAATTCACTTACGACGGAGTAAAACATAATAGTATTATGAGTATTCCAGAATTAGCGAATAACGCCATTATGGTAGATTCGGTTTCTAAGCGTTTTAGTATGTGCGGTGCTCGTATTGGATGTTTGGTTTCTAAAAACAAAGAAGTGATCACTACTGCAATGAAGTTTGCGCAGGCAAGACTTAGCCCGCCAACTTTAGCACAAATTGCCAGTGAAGCCGCTTTAGATACTCCACAGGAATATTTTGAAGAAGTAAACGAAGAATATACCTTAAGAAGAAATATCCTTGTTGAAGGCCTAGAAAAGATCGAAGGCGTTAACGTAGCTAAACCAAAAGGTGCTTTTTATTGTATTGCAGAACTTCCTATAAAAAGTGCAGATGATTTTGCTCAATGGCTATTAGAAGATTTTGAATACGAAGGTGAAACCGTAATGGTCGCTCCTGCAGCTGGTTTTTATTCGACTCCCAACACAGGATTAAACCAGGTGCGAATCGCTTACGTGCTAAAAAGAGAAAATCTTGAACGCGCACTACAAATTCTAGAAGTAGCGATTAAAGAATATACCAGCAAATAAGATCATGAAGGTAATCCACAATGTTTCTTTAAAGCCCTACAACACCTTTGGTATTGATGTAAGAGCAAGTAAATTCATCAAGATCAAAGAAATCGAGGATCTAAAGAAGATTTTGAGGAAAACCTATGCTGAAGAACTTTTTATCCTAGGCGGTGGCAGCAATATGCTTCTAACCGGAGACATTCACAAAACAGTGCTCCAAATCGACCTAAAAGGAAAAGAAGTTGTAGAAGAAAAAAACGATCATGTAATTATAAAAGCTCATGCCGGTGAAAACTGGCATGAGTTTGTTTTATGGACGCTAGAGCAAAATTTTGGCGGTCTAGAAAACCTTTCACTCATTCCGGGAAATGTGGGCACCTCTCCTATTCAGAATATTGGTGCTTATGGCGTAGAACTTAAAGACAGTTTTGTCTCTTGCGAAGCCATAAATATTCAAACACTGGAAAGCCGGACTTTTACATTGGAAGATTGTGATTTTGGTTATCGAAATTCAGTTTTTAAAAACAAGCTGAAAGGCCAATATATCATCACCAGTGTAAACTTTAAACTGAGTTCTAAAAACCATCAGCTAAAGATGGATTATGGTGCCATCAGAACTGAACTGGAATATATAGAAAATCCAACGATTAAAGATATTTCGAATGCGGTGATCAAAATCAGGGAAAGTAAATTACCCAATCCTGCCGAAATTGGTAATTCTGGAAGCTTTTTTAAAAATCCTGTTATTTCTGCAGAAGTTTTTAAAAACTTACAGAAACAATTTCCTGAAATACCTAGCTATCCAATTAGCGAAACTGAAGTTAAAGTTCCTGCCGGTTGGCTTATCGACCAGTCGGGATTAAAAGGGTATCGCGATGGCGATGCCGGAGTACACAAAAAACAGGCTTTAGTTTTAGTGAATTATGGCAATGCCAGTGGAAACGACATTTTGATGCTCTCTATAAAAGTTAGGGAAGTTGTAAAAGAGAAATTTGGGATCGACCTGGAACCCGAAGTGAATATTATTTAATTCCGCCCTACAATTCCGTTTATTTTATATAGAAATCCGTTTGAAGCTTTGGCGGGTTTAGCCAATTTCAGCCATTCTCCAGCAGCCGATTTTATATAAATTTCACCATCTTTTTCTACAAACTTTAACCTGGAGCCTTCCATGTTTTCTACTAATAACTGATGCTGATTTTCGATAATTTCAGGCTTTAATTTTTCATAAGGCAAAGCGCGATTCAGCATAATTTATATTTTTAAAAGCATCATCTTGCGGGGCAAAAACTGTGTAAGGCCCACGTCCTTTCAATAAAGTCGCCGCCAGATCTCCATTTTGAAGAATTTGATTAAAATTAGAAAGCTTAACATCTTCTGCAGCGATATTAGCAATACTTCTAGACTCGGTTATTGCTTTCATTCGCTTTGTGTTGCTAATATCAACCAAACTATCTTCTAATTTCAACTCGTCGATCATATTTTGCCGCTGTTTTTCTTTTAAATTATCGCAAGAAGTCCATAAAAAAAGAGCCGCAAAAATTAATAGTATCTGTTTCATACTTCTAAAATACAGCCACTTAAAATCTCATTACGGTAAAACTTCGTTAAAGAATGTAAAGCAATTACTAAACCTGCGACTTATTTTAAAAACGAGCGAATAATTCGTATTTTTGCATCACAAGATTTAATTATGGAACTATTTATCATAACAGCGGTTTTATTAGGATTGGCCTTTGCGGGTATTGCAATTAAAATATGGGGAAAGAAAGATGGTGAGTTTGCAGGAACCTGCGCCAGCCAGAGCCCTTTTTTAAATAAAGAAGGCGAACCTTGTAGTTTCTGCGGAAAAGCGCCAGACGAAAAGTGTAAAAATCCACAGCAACAGACCAATTAATGCTGAATGGCGACAGTTCTATTTGCCCTTTTTCTTTTATTCGCGGCAATTAACCTTAGTTATTTTATAGCTTTTTTTAGCTTTTCTGGCTCCAGATCTTCTGAAGCTAAACCGGTAACATTTCCTGTTTCGGTAATTGTTTGTGCTAAAAATGAAGCTGAAAATCTACAAAACTTCCTGCCTTCGATCTTAGAACAGGATTATCCCGATTTCGAAGTGATCGTGATCAACGATGCTTCTGCAGATCATACTTTAGATATTATTGAAGAATTTCAACAGATCGACCCCAGGATAAAGATCGTGAATGTTGAAAATAACGAAGCCTTTTGGGCGAACAAAAAATATGCACTTACGCTAGGCATCAAAAAAGCCCAAAACGAACACTTAGTTTTTACTGATGCAGATTGTGCCCCTCAATCGATTCATTGGTTACGCCATATGGCTTCAGGGTTTTCAGAAGAAAAAACTATTGTTTTAGGGTACGGCGGATACTTTCAGTATAAAAAATCATTCATTAATAAGTTAATTCGCTTTGAAACCCTTTTAACGGCTATTCAGTATTTTTCGTACGCTAAACTTGGCAATCCATATATGGGTGTAGGCAGAAATTTAGCTTATACTTCCGGCCAATTTTACAAACTGAATGGTTTTGCCTCTCACCTACAAATTAGATCTGGTGATGATGATCTTTTTGTAAACGAAGCAGCGACCAATAAAAATGTAGTGGTTTGCGATCACAAAGAAAGTATTACCAGAAGTGTCCCTAAAACCAGTATTTCTAAATGGTTTAGACAAAAAAGAAGACATGCCTCTGTAGCTAAATTCTATAAATCGAAACATAAACTTTTGCTAGGTCTATTTTACACTAGCAGATTATTGTTTTGGATCCTATTAATTATTCTATTAGTTTTTAAAATATACTGGCCATTCACTTTAGGTGTTTTGGGACTCACTTTAATTATCGAAGGAATTGTATATTTTCAGTCGGCCAAAAAACTAGACGAAAAAGACGTTATTTGGTTATTTCCCATTCTCGAACCTTTCCTAATCCTATCACAATTAGGTATATTTATAGCCAACATTATTTCAAAACCCTCACATTGGAAATAAATCAGGAGTTATTATTACAAAAAATTCAGGAGGCGAAAAAAGGAAGTCAGTCGGCTTTCAACTATTTGCTCGATAAGTTTTGGAACGATGTTTATGGATTTCAGCTTAAAAAAACACAAAATGAATATGAAGCTGAAGATATTACGATCCAAACCTTCTCGAAAGCTTTTAAACGATTAGAAACTTTTGATGAAAATTATTCCTTTAGCACCTGGTTAATTGCCATTTCTAAAAATATTCATGTAGATATTCTTCGGAAGAAAAACAGCCAGTTACGCATAAATACTATTTCTGAAGCCAGCGATAAAGTAAATACGATCGTAGACGAAACACCTTCTATAGAAGACAAACTTATTACTGAACAAAATTTGGCACAATTGCTTCAGGATATCAAAAAACTAAAGCCACATTATCAGGAAGTTTTAAACCTTCGTTTTTTTCAGGAGAAATCCTATAAAGAAATTTCAGAATCTTTAGGAGAACCTATGAATAATGTAAAGGTTAAACTATTAAGAGCCAAAAAATTACTTTCAGAAATTATCGAAGATCGTAAAAGCTAATTAAGGTTTTTAAACTACCTGCGTCTAATTATGCAATTAGATAGAATATTGTATCTTTGAACAAGAGATTTTTGCTATGAGTACAGAAACACTTACACCTACAAAAACAACACCTAAAGGAAAACCAAAATGGCTTCGTGTGAAGCTTCCTACAGGTAAAAAATATACCGAATTACGTAGTCTTGTAGACAAATACGATCTACATACGATCTGTACTTCGGGAAGTTGCCCAAACATGGGAGAATGCTGGAGCGAAGGAACCGCAACTTTTATGATATTAGGTAATATTTGTACACGATCTTGCGGATTTTGTGGTGTAAAAACTGGTAGACCAGAAACGGTAGATTGGGACGAGCCAGAGAAAGTAGCACGCTCTATTAAATTAATGAAAATTAAGCACGCGGTAGTTACAAGTGTAGACCGTGATGATTTAAAGGATATGGGATCGATCATTTGGGCAGAAACGGTAAAAGCCATTCGCCGAATGAATCCTGAAACCACCTTAGAAACACTTATCCCAGATTTTCAGGGAAATACCAGAAATATCGATCGTATCGTAGAAGTAGCTCCAGAAGTTGTTTCTCATAACATGGAAACGGTTCGCAGATTAACGCGAGAGGTAAGAATCCAGGCAAAATACGATCGCTCTTTAGAAGTCTTGCGCTATTTAAAAGAACAGGGCATAAATCGTACAAAATCGGGAATTATGCTTGGTCTTGGCGAAACTGAAGAAGAAGTGATCCAAACACTTCACGATCTTAAAGACGCTAATGTAGATGTGGTGACTATTGGGCAGTATTTACAACCAAGTAAACGTCACTTACCGGTAAAGCAATTTATCACACCAGATCAATTTAAAAAGTACGAAGCTATAGGTTTAGATCTTGGATTTAGACACGTAGAAAGTAGTGCTTTGGTAAGATCTTCTTACAAAGCGCAAAAGCATATTAACTAAGAAAATGCCTAAAATCATTAATCTTGGAATAAACGGTTTTGGCCGCATTGGTCGAAATTTGTTTAGATTGCTTATTGACCATCCTCAAATAAATGTGGTCGCTATCAACGACCTTGCCGATGCAAAAACACTGGCGCATTTATTAAAATACGATAGCATCCACGGAATCTTTAATGCTGAAATTGCTGCGGAAGAAAACAAGCTTGTGGTTAACGGAAAAACTACCACCGTTTTTAACCAAAATCACCCTTCTAAAATCGATTGGACTTCTTCTGAAGTAGATATTGTAGTTGAAGCTACCGGGAAATTTAAAACCCGTCCAGAACTGCAAAAACATTTAGGAGAGACTGTAAAAAAAGTGATCTTATCTGTTCCGCCGCAAGACGAAAGTATTAAAATGGTGGTTCTTGGTGTGAACGAGCATATTTTAGATGGTAGCGAAGATATTATTTCTAATGCCAGCTGTACTACCAATAATGCTGCACCGATGCTGAAGCTTATTCACGAAAATTTTGCCGTAGAACAAGCTTATATTACCACCGTACATTCTTTTACATCAGACCAAAGTTTGCACGACCAGCCACATCGAGATCTTCGACGAAGCAGAGCGGCAACACAGTCGATAATTCCTACAACAACAGGAGCAGCAAAAGCGCTGACTTCTATATTTCCAGAGCTAAGTGATGTGATTGGTGGCTGCGGAATTAGAGTACCGGTTCCCAACGGCTCGTTAACCGATATGACAATTAATGTCTCAAAATCTACTTCGATAGAAGAAGTAAATGAAATTTTTAAAACCGCTTCAGCAACAAGTTTACGCGGAATTTTAAGCTATACAGAAGACCCAATAGTTTCTAAAGATATCTCTGGAAACCCTCATTCTTGTGTTTTTGATGCAGAAATGACTTCAGTAATTGACGGAAAATTAATAAAACTTATAGGCTGGTACGATAACGAAGTTGGATATTCAAGCAGGTTGATAGATTTAATTTCTACTTTCTATTAATTTAAGTATCTTTAGCAGCAATTTTTAGCCTTTTAGCTGTAAAATGAATAAGTTAAAGCTTACGTATTTCCTGCTTTTTACTTGCTTTTTAATTTTTTCAACTAGCGCCCAAAACCAGAATAGAGAAAAAATTACCCGTCAAATTGATAGCCTTTTAAAGAGTGCAGAACTTTCTGTAAACAGGTACGAATTTGACAAAGCAACAGATGAACTTAACCGATCATTAGAACTAGCACAGGATATTAACCATAAGAGGAACATTGCCTTAGCCAGCAGTATCTCCTCTAAACTTAATTATATACAACACAACTATAGTGATGCCACTACGGCTATAAACAGAGCGATTGCTATACAGCGTGAGATATTAGACGAAAAAGGCCTTGCCTACAGCTACCTTAGCTTTTCTAAGATCCTAATTTCCCAGAAGGAACGGCAACGAGCGATGGATTACCTTAATCTATCTGAAAGCCATTATAAGAAATCAAATAATAAATATCTAGATCAATACCTTTCTCTGCTGAATTTACAGCGCGCTATTATTTTCTTGAATTTAGACGATTCTCCAAATAAAGCTTTTCAGCATTTAATGAAAGCGAAAACAGATCTGGATTCTCTTTCTAATCCATACGAATACACAAGACTTCATTATTATTTAGCAAGAACAGAACTTTACAGAAAAAATTATTCTGAAGCTACTAGATATGCCAATATTGCTTTAGGAATTGCCCAGCAAAAGAAGTTTATAGGAATGGTAATGAGCTCTTACAATCTTCTTAGCCAAATTTACGAAGTGCAGGGAAATACCGAAGAGGCTTTAAGCTACCTAAAATTGGCAAATACAGAGCGTGACCGACTTTTTGATATTAATAAAAAAGCACTTGCTAAAGATCATTACAGTAAATATGGCAACGACGCCTTAAAAAGCGAGATAAAGGAACTTGCTGCTCAAAGAGAAGAAAACGAGCGTTCTTTAAAAGTGAATAAACTCACCACCATTTTAAGTGTTGCGTTAATCACGATCTTATCCTTGCTTACGCTATCACTTTATAAGAACAACAACTTAAGAGCGAGAGCAAACGGATTGCTTCAAAAGAAGAATCGTGAACTTACTTTAGCCAAGGAAAATGCTGAACGTGCTACAACTGCCAAAGCGCAGTTTTTGAGTACGATCACTCACGAACTTAGGACACCGCTTTATGCCGTTACCGGACTAACGCATTTATTACTGGAAGAAAATCCAACTCCTAATCAAAAAGAACATCTGAATTCTTTAAAATTTTCAGGGGAATACTTATTGAGTTTGATCAATAACATCCTTGACCTTAACAAACTTGAAGCAAATAAAGTAGAGATCGTAAATTCTTCGTTCGATCTAAAGAAGAGAATTTCAGATGTTTTAGTAGCGCTTAAAAATTCTGCAGACGATAAGAACATTAATATTCACTTCGATTTCGGAAAAAATATTCCGAAGAAATTAAAAGGAGATCCACTAAAATTATCTCAGATTTTGATCAATCTTATCGGGAATTCGATCAAATTTACTGAAGATGGAGATATTTGGATAAAAGTTGAATTGATCGAACAGGTTAAAGACGAAGTTTCCCTTCATTTTGAAATCAAAGATAACGGTGAGGGAATTTCGAAAGAAAAGCAAAAAGCGATATTCGAGAATTTCACCCAGGGTTCGACGCAGATTAACCGTAAATTTGGTGGTACAGGTTTAGGACTTTCTATTGTGAAAAACCTGCTTACTCTTATGGGTAGCGAAATTAGCCTGGAAAGTGACTTAGGAAAAGGTTCTAAATTTTCTTTCGACCTTAATTTCATTATCGTAGAACCAGCTTCGAAACCAGCAGAAACTAAGCAGAAACTACCGGTTAAGAACGAGGATTATCTTGAAGGCAAAGAAATTCTTGTAGTAGAAGATAATAAGATCAATCAAATGATCACTAAGAAGATCATCGAGAAAAACAAAGCTATCTGCAAAGTTGCCGATAACGGTACCACCGCCATAGAAATGGTAAAAGAAGGAAATTTCAATCTAATTTTAATGGATATTCACATGCCAGGAATTAGTGGTATTGAGGCAACCAAGGAAATTAGAAAATTTGATCCTGAAATCCCTATTATCGCTTTAACAGCGGTTACTTTAGATGAAAATCTGGATGAATTTTACCTAAATGGTTTCAATGATATTATCCCGAAACCATATAAAACGGAAGAGTTTTTTACCAAGATCAATAAATACCTGGCAAAACAAGAAGCTAAAGCTTGATTCCTAGAGAATTGAGATAACTTACAATTCATAAAAAAGCGGACGTCTGATAGGCCGCTTTTTTTTATTTTTGATGTTCTACTATAAATTTATTTACCCGGTTTAAAAAATGTGATTCATTTTCTACAAAATCGGTTTCAATAGGTAAATAATAAAGCGGAACACTAATCTTATCCTTTAAACGCATAAAATCTTTCTCGGTCGTAAGAATACTTTCTTTGCCATTTAATATCTCGATCTCGCTTGCAGTAAAATTGTGATGATCTGGAAATTTTTGATGCTCAAAATGTATATTTTCCGCCTTTAGATACTCAATAAAAGGTTCTGGCTTGGCGATTCCAGTCACTACTGTTACGTTCCCTTTGATATCTTTTAAAGAAAATTCTCGATTTTGACTAAAGATCGTATTTGCATATTTTATGGTAGAAAAATAAAGATCTTGATATTGTTTAATCTGAAGCTTAAATCTTATATGTTCACGCTCTTTTAATGTAATATTCGCAGGACATTTTGTAACGATGATCACCTGTGCCCTATCGGCGCCAGAATATGTTTCACGCAGATTTCCGGTAGGCAATAAAAAATCATTAGAATACAGATCGCCATAAGCAGTGAGTAAAATATTAAATCCTGCCTTTACTTTTCTATGCTGAAAAGCGTCATCTAAAAGTACAATTTCAGCATTTTGTTTTCTTAATTCGGCAATTCCATTTCTACGATCGGCATCTACAGCGACCATTGTTTTAGGGAACTTGGTTTTAAATTGCAAAGGTTCATCGCCGGTTTCGATAGCTTCTTCAGTTCCTTTCAGATTTAAAAAACCTTCCGTAGATCTTTTATAACCTCTACTTAAAACAGCAATATTCTTATAGTTTAACTTCCGCAGTAAATATTCGATCATTGGAGATTTGCCCGTTCCGCCAGCACTAAGATTCCCCACACAGATCACCGGAAAATCATAACTGGAACTTTTTAAAATTCCGGCGTCAAAAAATTTATTTCTAAACCATACAATTATTCCATATAAAAAGGCAAACGGAAAAAGGAATTTTCGTAGTAAATTCATACAGGGCGGGCTATAATATTTATCTTTGACATCTAATTTTACGCATTTTGATAATTTAACTGATCGATTAAATGCATCAGATCAGCTTACTATCATTTGTTAGTTACAGTTTTTGGATGCTTTTTGAAAATTAATACATTATTTAAAAAGAACCCATTAATTACTGAATTAACAAAAAGACCTTGGTAAAGGCATTTAAAATTTAAAAATATGATTATTCAGGATATCATAAAAGAAATTGAAGCATTTGCTCCACTAAATTATGCTGAAGACTTCGATAATGTGGGACTTTTGGTTGGTGATAAAAATGATGAAGTTACCAGAGCACTTATCACTTTAGATACGCTTGAAGCTACGGTAGACGAAGCAATTGCCAAAAAGTGTAATCTTATTGTTAGTTTTCATCCTATCATATTCTCTGGACTCAAAAAGATCACCGGTAGAAATTATGTAGAGCGAGTGGTTCTAAAAGCAATAAAAAATGATATTGCTATTTATGCAATTCATACTGCATTAGACAATCAGCACAAAGGCGTTAATGATATGATCTGCGAGAAAATAGGACTCGTACATCGCCAAATATTGATCCCTAAGAAGAACAGTATTAAAAAACTGCTCACCTTTGTTCCTAAAAAAGATGCTGAAAAAGTTCGAAAAGCGATCTTTGATGTAGGCGGCGGTAGTATTGGAAACTATGATAATTGCAGCTTTAATGTAAACGGACAGGGAAGTTTTAAAGGAAATGAAGCATCTAACCCTGTGATTGGGGAGCGAGGTAACATTCATTTTGAAGAAGAAACCCAGATCGGGATCACTTTCCCGGCTCATGTAGAGGGCAACATTTTAAATGCACTATTTAGTTCCCATCCTTACGAAGAAGTTGCGTATGAAATCACCAGCCTGGAAAATACCAATCAACATCTTGGTATGGGCATGATCGGTGAACTGGAAGAACCACAAGACGAAAAAACCTTCCTAAAACATATAAAATCTACCTTTAAAACCGGCTGTGTACGGCATTCAGCATTACTTGAAAAACCGATAAAAAAAGTTGCAGTTTTAGGTGGAAGTGGCGCTTTTGCGATCGAAAATGCGAAAAAAGCAGGTGCAGATATGTATATTACTGCAGATTTAAAATACCACGACTTCTATAAAGCCGAGCAAAATATAGTGTTAGCCGATATTGGACACTATGAAAGCGAACAGTTTACAAAAAATTTACTATATTCTTTTTTAACGAAAAAATTTAGTAATTTTGCACTTATTTTAGCAGAGACAAATAGCAATCCTATCAAGTATATTTAAGTATGGCAAAGAAAAATGATCTTACTGTAGAAGAGAAGTTAAGAGCTTTATACGATCTTCAGTTGGTAGATTCCAGAATTGATGAAATTCGAAACGTGAGAGGCGAACTTCCTTTAGAGGTACAGGATTTAGAAGATGAAGTAGCCGGATTGAATAAACGTTTACAAAAATTAGATGGTGATATCGAAGTAATCAACAACGATATTAAGAATAAGAAAAATCTTATCGACGAGTCTAAGACGACCATCAAAAAATATTCTGAGCAGCAAAAAAATGTTCGTAATAACCGGGAATTCAACGCTTTAACAAAAGAAGTTGAATACCAGGAATTAGAGATCGAACTTGCTGAAAAGCACATCAAAGAATACAAAGCTCAGATCGAGCAAAAGAAACAAGTGATCGAGCAAACCCAAGAGCGTCTTAAAGATCGCCAAGCTCACTTAGAGCACAAAAAAGGAGAACTTGATGCGATTCTTGCAGAGACCGAAAAAGAAGAGCAGGCGCTTATCGACAGATCAGAACAATACGAGAATGAGATCGATGCACGTTTAGTAAAAGCTTACAAACGTATTCGTACCAATGTAAAAAATGGTTTAGCTATTGTGCCTGTAGAACGTGGTGCTTCAGGTGGTTCTTACTTTACGATTCCTCCACAGGTAATTATGGAAATTGCCGGAAGAAAAAAGATCATTACAGACGAGCACAGTGGTCGTATTCTTGTAGATGAAGATCTTGCAAAAGAAGAAAAAGAAAAAATGGATCAACTTTTCCAAAGCATGTAATAGCTTAAAAATTTGATTTAATCATATTAAAAACTGCTTAGAGATATTCGATATTTCTAAGCAGTTTTTTTATGTCTTAACTTAATCATCAAAAAAAGCAAGAATATTGATTAACAAGGATTTCACAATAAAGCGAGCTTAAAAACTTAACTTTACTAAGCAACTAACACAAAAAATTATGATAAAGAAAACTGTTATAATCGTATTCGCTTTACTTGCTTTTGCCTGTAGAAATGAAAATAAAGAAACCTCTGAAAATTCTTCAGATCCTGAAGTTGAGGTTGAAAGCAACGAACGAGAAGTAGATCAAGAAAGCGACATTAATCGTTATGATAATATCGATAATCTTGAAGAACCTGTAGATACTTCTAAAACCAATAGCGCTGCCGGGGAAATCTCGGGAAGATACACCAAGCAAGGTGAAATGGATGAAGCCTGCAATTGCTACTGTGTAGAAGTTAGCCTAACGGGAAATTCAGAGTTTTGTCTTCAGCCAGACCGTATGTATATTAATGTTAGGTTCGAGAAAACAGCCAGCGGTTACGATGCCTTTTATGTGAGTCCGTCTTCAAAAAATACCAACGAAGATCTGCCATGGGAAGATTTTTCTAAAGACGAACCTATTGCCAGCCTAGAACCTACAAAAACTGGCCTAAAACTTGATTGGTTAGGTTTTAAGATCGATGGACAACTGGCAACAGATTATGCGATCTTTGGAAAGAAAACATTAGAAGGAAACTTTACAAAAAGCTAATTAAAAAATGAGATCATTTATTTTAACTGCCGTTTGCCTAGTTCTTTTTGCCTGCGGAAATAATGCCCAAAACAATCCAGCCACAAAACCTGAAATCGCAAATGCTGAACCTGTTGAAGTTCCTGCAGAAAATGGATTAAAAAAAGCTTACTTTGCCAGTGGATGCTTTTGGTGTGTTGAAGCTGTTTACGAAAGTGTAAAAGGAGTAGATGAAGCAATCTCTGGCTACTCTGGTGGTCACACTAAAAATCCAACTTACGAACAAAGTAATACCGGAAGAACGGGCCATGCTGAAAGTGTAGAAGTTATTTACGATCCAGAGGTCGTAAGTTTTGAAACTTTAGTGCAGGTTTATTTTGGTTCGCAAAATCCTACACAGGTAAACGGGCAGGGACCAGATCGTGGTTCGCAATACAGATCGATCGTTTTTTATCAAAATGAAGCACAAAAAAAGACTATAGAAAAAGTAAAAGCTGAAGTTGCTAAGAACTACGACAGTCCAATCGCTGCTGAAGTTTTGCCATTTCAAAAATTCTGGGTAGCCGAAGATTATCACCAAGATTATGAGAAATATCATCCTGAAAATCCATACATTCAAAGTGTATCGATCCCAAGAATTAATCGATTCAAGAAAAAATTTCCAGAGCTACTAAAAGAAAACGCTCATTAAAATTTATATTAATTTGAGGAGAACCCGAAATTCGATAATTTCGGGTTCTTTTTTTTGATTTTGGCCGAAGCATTAGATCATTTCAATATCGATTATTGACTAAAAGTGTATTTTAGTAAAAAAATTGTAGCCCCTAATGAGCATCACTATAGAGAACATTCTTTTAGTAGGTTCTCTCCTACTCTTTATTAGTATTCTTGCTGGTAAAACCTCTTATAGATTTGGTGTACCAACGCTGGTTTTATTTCTTTCTGTAGGGATTCTAGCTGGTAGTGAAGGTATTGGTGGTATTTATTTTAACGATCCAGAGATCGCTCAGTTTATCGGAATTGCATCTTTAAACTTCATTTTATTTTCAGGGGGATTAGACACCAACTGGAAAAGTATTAAGCCAGTAGTTTGGCAGGGAATTTCTCTTTCTACAGTCGGAGTTTTATTTACAGCTCTTGGTGTAGGAACTTTTGTTTGGGCGATAACAGATTTTTCTATTTACGAAGGCTTGTTACTTGGTGCTATTGTTTCCTCTACAGATGCCGCTGCCGTATTTTCGATTTTAAGATCTAAAAACCTGGCTTTAAAATCACATTTAAGACCAACATTAGAGCTGGAAAGTGGTAGTAACGACCCAATGGCATACTTTCTCACCATCGCTTTTCTAGGCCTGGTTTTAAATCCAGAGCAAAGTATTTGGAGTATTATCCCACTTTTTATTCAGCAGATCTTAATTGGCGGATTATTGGGATTCATTTTTGGGAAACTCTGTAAAGTTGTAATCAATAAAATTAAGTTAGATTTCGACGGATTATATCCTGTACTCGCGATCGCGCTGATGTTCATTGTATTTTCAGCCACAAACTTTATGGGCGGTAATGGCTTTTTAGCGGTTTATCTAAGCGGAGTGTATTTAGGCAACCAAAACCTTATCCGCAAAAAAACCATTATGCAAATGTTTGATGGGCTTGCTTGGTTAATGCAAATCGTACTTTTCCTTACCCTTGGATTGCTTGTTTATCCTAGCCAGATCGTTCCTGTAATAGGAATTGGATTAGTCATTTCAATATTCCTAATTTTCGTTGCAAGACCACTTGGAGTATTTATAAGCTTATCATTCTTTAAAATGAAAATGCGTCGTCGATGGTATGTTAGCTGGGTTGGTTTACGTGGTGCCGTTCCTATTGTGTTCGCTACTTATCCACTGCTAGCCGGTGTAGACAAAGCAAACTTTATATTTAATATTGTCTTTTTTGTATCGCTAAGCTCTGTGATTATACAGGGAACAACTTTATCTGTAGTTGCAAAATGGTTGCATGTTGCTTTACCCGAACGCGTAAAACCAAAAAGCCAGGTAGAAACTTTTTTATCTGATGGTGCTAAATCTATAATTCGAGAAATTTTAATTCCAGAAAATAATAATGCGGTGGGAAAACGAATTGTAGAACTTGGTTTTCCTAAGAAAGCGATCATTGCCATGATTTCCAGAAACGAGCAATTTATAACTCCAAAAGGAACTACAGCGATCGAAGCTAATGATATTTTGATCGTTCTTAGTGAAGACGAACGAACAATGACGCAGGTTTACGATGCTTTAGAAGTTAAAGAAGAACTGGAAGAAATCGAGTAGTAAACTACCTTAGGGCAAGCCCTCAAGGCATTCGTTGGAAACAAATTTTTAATTGCGAGGCAAGCCTCGGGGTATTATACCCTTTGGCGGTGCCAATAAAATTAAACTGTTACTTTTTCGCCAAGTAATTCTAAAATACGCTCTTCAACTTCAGGACTATCCCAATTAGATTCTATATCTGGCATTTGTAAAACCTCAGCCATGATCCTTTCCTGCTTATCGCCTATCTTTAAAGCTTCAGCATAAGAATGATCTGAAAAAGTTACTCGGGAATATAATGGCACCCAGGCTTCAGGATGATTTTCAGCAAATTTCTTTTCTATTTTTTTCTGAAGTAAAAACATAGGATTCGCTGTCTTACTACTCATTTCTATAAAGTTCCTGTAACTTAATTCAGCGATAGCATCTCCGTTAGGCTTTCTGGCAATTTGATATTCAGAAAATATCTTATCCCAATCATCTCCATGTGTTTCCATCTTATCAAAAAGTACCGAAATATCTTCAAAACCTGCATTCATTCCCTGTCCATAAAACGGTACAATTGCATGAGCAGAATCTCCAATTAAGGCCACTTTATCATCATAACGCCAAGGAAAACATTTAATCGTCACCATCGCACTCGTTGGATTTTTAAAGAAGTCTTTCTTTAAATTAGCGATATCTTCTTTAATATCTGGAAAATATTTTTCGAAAAAAGCTTCAGCTTTGGCTTCAGTATCGATACTTTCAAAAGAAACTTCACCTTCAAAAGGCATAAACAAAGTACAGGTAAAACTTCCATCTAAATTAGGCATCGCAATAAGCATAAATTTACCACGTGGCCAAATATGAAAAGAAGCATTATCTAGTTTATGAGAACCGTCTGGATTTGCAGGAATCGTAAGTTCTTTATAAGCCACATCGATAAAATGCTGCGAATAATTGAACCTGCTTTGTCGTTGCATTTTATGTCTTACGCGAGAAAAAGCGCCATCTGCGCCAAAAATAAGATCGAATTTATACTCGGTCCAAGGTGTAGTCTCTGAATCGCCGGTATAAATTGTGGCTTGCTTTAGATCGATATCCCAAACCTTCTCTTCGAACTTAAAAACCGCACCAGCTTCTTCAGCAAGATCGATCATTTTTCGGTTTAAAATTCCGCGGGAAATCGAATAGATCGCTTCGCCTTCTTTTCCGTATTTCTGAAAATAAAGTGGCTTCTCGTTTACGTGCATAGCACGCTTATCTAAAGGCAGTGCCAGTTTTCTAATTTCGTCTTCTAATCCTATTCTTCGTAATGCACTCCAACCACGATTAGACATTGCCAGGTTAATTGACCTACCGGAAAATTCTACTTTTCTAACATCTGGTCTACGATCAAAAATAGTTACCTGATGTCCGGCTTTTCTTAAATAAACCGCTAGTAAAGATCCTACCAGGCCAGAGCCAACGATTGCAATATTCTTAGATTGTTGCATGAATTAATTTGAAGTACGCGATCTGCTTTGTAAGGAAAACAAATACAATTTAGAATACAAAAATACAGATATTTTGCGAAAGACCTTATTCTTTAGCATTTATGCAACATTTCGCACTGCATTGTCGATAAAACTCGAATTATTTTAGATTTCTATTTTCACATAACAATTCATAATCTTTCATTAAAAGCCTACTAAAATTGGTTAATTGATTGATTTTAAAGAATTCAAACCACTACTTTTAAATTCAATTCAAAATTTAAGAATTATGGATCAAGAGAAAATTGATAATATGCGTTCCACTTTAAATAAGCTGGAAGACATTAAAAACAGTCAGGAAAGTATTATCGATAAAATAAATCATGTAATCACAGATTTATTTGAGCATCCTGATAAAGAATTAGAAAAGGCAATGGAAGATGCGCACCAGCGATCTTCAGATAATATTGACGCTGTAAACAAAGCCATCGAAGCTTACGAGATGAAAATTAACCAGCTGGAATTACAAGATTAATTTAAAAATCCATTAACAGCAGGTATAAAAACAGAGTTGTAAATTGAGGTTAGTTTAAAAACTAACCTCTTTTTTATTGAATATCGAGTCTCACCTCAAAATATAATTTCTCATGAAACATGTTAGCGCCAGTGATATTGAAGGCATGGAAAAAATCTTTAGGTTAAACCTGGTAAATAGCCTGTCTGGTTATAAAAGTGCTAATCTTATTGCCACAAAATCTGAAGAAAAAGGAGCCAATGTTGCTGTTTTTAGTTCGGTTACTCATTTAGGAAGCGATCCTGCGTTACTGGGTTTTGTAACCCGGCCAGAAACGGTACCGCGAAATACCTATAAGAATATAAAAGATACTAAATACTTTACTGTAAATCATATTCATCAGGATATGATCGCGAAAGCACATCAAACCGCTGCAAAATACGAAGAGGAAGTATCTGAATTCAAAAAAACCGGACTCGAAGAGGAATATTTAGATGAATTCTATGCGCCTTATGTGAAACAATGCGCCGTCAAAATTGGTTGCGAATATGTAAACGAATATCAGATCAAAGAAAACGGAACCGCTTTGGTGATCGGGGCAATAAAGCATGTTTATTTTGATGAAAGCATCCAAACGCCAGATGGCTGGTTGCGACTAGAAGATGCCGGCACCGTGGCGATAAATGGTTTAGATGCTTATGCCCTCCCAGCACTTTTAGACCGATTTCATTATGCGAGACCCGGCCAGGAGATCAAAAGTTTTTTTGATAACAATGAGCCCAAAGATTGAAAAACCTAAAGAAAGAAAACTTACCTGAAAAGATTTGCCCTGTTTGCAACAGGCCTTTTACCTGGCGAAAGAAATAGGCAAAAAATTGGGAAAATGTAATTTATTGCAGCGAAAAATGTCGCCGAACAAAATCGAAAAATAATTGAAGTATCATTAATGAGTACAGGATTAATCTGGTTTGAAAATAATTTAAGAGTAAAAGATAACGAGGCTCTTTTTAAAGCCTGTGAAAACCATGAAAGTGTAATCGCTATTTATTGTTTTGATCCCAGGAAGTTTAAAGAAACTACATACGGATTTCCCAAAACAGGGAAATTTAGAGCTCAATTTTTGATTGAAAGTGTTATTCAACTTCAGCAGAATTTAGCAGAATTAAACATCAGTTTCCTCACTTTCCATAAAAAGCCAGAAGAAATTATTCCTGAAATTGTAGAAGATCACCAAATTGAAGCCATTTATTTTCAGGAAGAATGGACTTCAGAAGAAAAACAGCTTATCGATGCTCTAAAAAATAAGCTTCAAAATATCGATTTTCGATCTTTCTACACGCAGTTTTTATTTCATCCTGAAGATATTCCTTATGATGATTTTAGTAAGATCCCGAAGGTTTATACTGAATTCAGAAAAAAGTGCGAAAAATACGTTGATGTTCGCGATGAGATTGAAATTCCGCAGCAAAAACCAGAAAGTAATCTTCTAAAAAATACTTCAAAAATCCCCAATCTTGAAGATCTGGGATTAGAAAATTTTGAGCAGGATCCAAGAACCGCTTTTCCCTTTAAAGGAGGTGAAGATGAAGCCTGGAAAAGAATAAAGCACTACTTCTGGAAAACAAAAAATCTTGCAGAATATAAACAAACTCGTAACGGATTGTTGGGTAAAGATTATAGTTCTAAACTTTCGGCCTGGCTGGCAAACGGAAGTATTTCCGCAGTAAGCATTTATCACGAAATCAAAAAATTTGAGCAGGAAATCATCAAAAATCAAGATACTTATTGGTTAATATTCGAACTTATCTGGCGAGATTTTTTCAAATACATTTCCCTAAAACATGGAAATTCAATCTTCTTTTTAAGCGGAATTTTAAATAAAGAACTCGACTGGAACTTCAGCAAAGAAAAGCTGCAAAGCTGGATCGATGGTGAAACTAAAGAAGATTTTGTAAATGCCAATATGAAAGAGATTGCGGTAACCGGTTTTATGAGCAATCGTGGCCGGCAAAACGTGAATAGCTTTTGGGCGAAAGAATTAAAACAAGACTGGCGAGCGGGCGCTGCCTATTTTGAAAGTGTTTTAATCGATTATGATGTGCACAGTAACTGGGGAAACTGGATGTACAATAGCGGCGTGGGTAACGATCCTCGTGACAGAAAATTCAATATTAAAAAGCAGGCAGAGCGTTACGATCCTAATAACGAATATATTGATACATGGCTAAAAAACTAAAGAAATTAAGGCTAATCTTAGGCGATCAATTAAACCATCAGCATAGTTGGTATAAGGAAGAGCAGGACGAGATCATTTATGTCTTGATGGAAATGCGTCAGGAGACAGATTACACCGTACATCATATTCAAAAAGTAGTGGGTTTCTTTTTAGCTATGCGGAATTTCGCTGAATATCTTAAAGAAAGGGATCATGAGGTCATTTACTACCATATCAACTATAAAGAAAATCAACAGGATCTGGCTGAAAATTTAAAGCAGCTCATTAAAAAAAATGATATTGAAAAGTTCGAATATCAACTCCCGGATGAATATCGCCTGGATGAACAACTAAAGGAAATTTGCGATTCACTTTCGGTCGAATCTGAAGCTTATGATACAGAGCATTTTTTAACGCAACGAGATGATCTGGAAAAATTCTACAAAGGCAAAAAGCAAATGACGATGGAATATTTTTACCGTGATATGCGGAAGAAATATGACATTATGATGGCCACAAAAAAGGATCCTGAAGGTGGAAAATGGAATTTCGACAAATCGAATCGTAAAAAATGGACGGGAAAACCTGAAATTCCGCATGAGCGTGGTTTTAGAAAAGATGTTTCAGGTTTAGTAAAAGAAATTGAAGAGGCCGGCATCAAAACTATGGGTAATATTGATGAGAAAAGTTTCAACTGGCCAACTTCTAGAGAAGACGGACTTTCGGTTTTAAATTATTTCTGTAAAAATTTACTCGTTCATTTTGGGGATTTCCAGGATGCTTTGCACACCGAACAAGCTTATCTTTTTCATTCTCGATTATCTTTTTGCATGAATTCAAAAATGCTGAGTCCAAAGGAGGTGATCGAATCTGTAGTTGGATATTATTACGAGCATAAAGATGAAATCGATATTTCTCAGGTTGAAGGTTTTATACGGCAAATTTTAGGCTGGAGAGAATATATGCGCGGTATTTACTGGTTAAAAATGCCAGGATATCGCAGAAGCAATAAACTAGATAATCAAAACGAATTACCTCCATTTTACTGGGATGGGAATACCAAAATGAATTGTTTGCATCATTCGATCATCCAAAGTTTAGATAATGCTTACGCACATCATATTCAGCGTTTAATGATCACTGGGAATTATGCTTTACTTACCCAATGCCATCCCGACGAAGTTGATGCCTGGTATCTGGGAATTTATATCGATGCCATAGAATGGGTAGAAATTACAAATACCCGCGGAATGAGCCAGTTTGCTGATGGCGGCATTGTAGCTACAAAACCTTATGTATCCAGCGGTAGTTATATAAATAAAATGAGTAACTATTGTAAAAGTTGCCATTATAAAGTGAGTAAGAAAACTGAAGAGGATGCCTGCCCATTTAATAGCCTATACTGGAATTTTCTAGATGACAAGAAAGAATTCTTTAAAAACAACCAGCGAATGAATATGATGATGAGTTTGTTGGAAAAAAAAGATGCTAAAGAAATAGCAAAAATTAAAGAGCGAGCAGCCCAAATTATTAAAAACCCATCAGATTTTTAACATACGAGTTAATTACGAGTTAAATAGCTTTTAGCCAGACCACCTATTCTATAAATTAGATTTAACTAACTGGTTAATAAAGGCTTTTAAAGCCTTGCTAACTAACCAAAAAATCAAAATAGCAATTAACTAACGTGACCAAAAAGTCACTAAAAACCAACTAAAATGAGAGATATAATTTGGCTAATCATCGTCCTGTTAATTATTGGATGGCTTGTAGGTTATTTTGCCTTTCCAGATCTAGGAAGCATTATACACATTCTTATAGTTCTGGCTGTAATTTTATTACTTTATAGATTACTAACAGGACGCAGGTTATAATTTTTATTGAATCGAATCTATCGAAAACCTCCCAAATTGGGAGGTTTTCTTTTTTATATATTTACTCAAAAAACAGGATCAATTACTTAAGACAAACTTAGTCTACTATAAATATTACCCTACAAAATTTGAATGCTATGTGGAATCTAAATAATAAAATCGCCTTAATTACCGGAGGCTCTAAAGGTATCGGAAGAGCTTGCGTAGAAGAGTTTGCGCGGTTAGGCGCCAGCGTCATTTTTACAGCCAGAAATAAAGAAGATATTTTGAAACTGGAAGAAGAATTACGGGCGAAAAATTACGATGTAACAGGCTTAGTTGCAGATGCGATTATTAAGGAAGATCAGGATAAGATCGTGACAGCTATAAAAGAAAAATGGGGTAAACTTGATATTCTCGTAAATAATGCCGGCATCAATATTAGAAAGAAGGCGCTGGAATACACTGAAGATGAATACAGAAAAGTGATCGAGATCAACCAATTTTCGGTTTTTGAACTCAGTTTAAAATTGCATCCGTATTTGAAAATTTCAGGCAATTCAAAAATCGTAAATATTGCCTCTTCCGCAGCAATGCAAGATGTAGGGACCGGCGTGCCTTATGCTATGTCTAAAGCGGCAATGCTCCAGCAAACAAGAAGTTTAGCGGTAGAATGGGCAGCAGACGGAATTCGAGTTAATGCAGTTTCTCCCTGGTTTACAGTAACACCGCTCACTAAAGGATTGCTGGCCGAAGAAGAAAGAATGAAACCTATCCTAAGGAGAACTCCGCTTAAACGAGTTGCAGAAGCTTCAGAAATGGCAAATATCGCGGCATTTCTTGCGATGGATCAGTCTAGTTATATCACAGGTCAAAATATCGTTGCCGATGGTGGCATGAGTATTAATGCTATTTAATTGTTTTGTACCTTTAGAACTTACGGCTAAACACTTTATTATGAAAAAAACATTTTTACCACTCTTACTTGCACTCAGTATCATTTCCTGTAAAAATTCTGAAAGCGATAATAGCGATGCTGAAATGACTTCTGAAACTACTGAAGTTGCTTCTTCTGAACAAAAAGATGGCATTGGTAATACTATCGCAATGGCAAACGGACTTGATAAGTTTAAAGATGCTACAGAAGTTGAATTTACCTTCAATGTAAAAGTAAACGATACTGTTCGTTCTTCACGCCATTGGAAATGGAATACCAAAACCAGTGAAATTAGCTTGACAGAAGGCGATATTACCCAATCATACACCAAAACTGATTCGATTCCTGAAGATAAAGTGAGTATCGACCAAAAATTTATTAATGATTCTTACTGGCTACTTTTCCCTTATCAATTAGTATGGAGCGACGCCAAGCTTACGGAAGAAAAAGAAGTCGCTGCACCTATTAGTGGCGATACACTTACAAAGTTAGAAGTTGCTTATAACACCGATGGTGGTTATACTCCCGGCGACACGTATGATATTTACTACGGAGACGATCACATGATCGAAGAATGGGTTTACAAAGCTGCAGGCGGTGATCGCCAAATGGCAACAACCTGGGAAGATTATGAAGAGTTTATGGGAATCCCTATTGCGAAGATGCACAAATCTGAAGACGGAAACTTTCAATTATATTTTACCGATATTGTAATAAAATAGGCTTCATTTTTATCGAATATCAAATCCGGCGCTTTATACTTTTCATATAAATCGCTGGATTTTTTTTATTGAAATTGATCTTAGCTGAATTTTCGGACTGATTGTTGTTTTCACCATCCTATCAATCAGTTTACCATGAAAAAACTTTACTCCATCACGCTATCACTACTTTTCATTTTCACTTCCTGTTCTGAATTTGAGCATGAAAATCTTCAAAATATCGAGCCTACTGAAAAATTGTATTCTAAACGATTTTTAGAAATGCAGGATCAAAAATTACCGATTATCGACTTGGATGCTTTAGATAATTATTGCGATCTACGATCAATTCTTGATGCGAATAGTTGTGATGGTCACCTTTCTACCATAAAATTTAAGCTTGAAAACAAACAATATCATCTTGTAGCTTTTCACGCCTGTCCTGATTCTCGAGAGATTCGCTGTTATTTTAGATCTAATTTTATTAGCATCTATAATGACTCCATTTTTGAAGATTATAAAACCAAGTTCTCTATCGATCATTTAGATATAAAAATTGATGAGCTCGTTAAAGACTCACAACTTTCCTATAATATAGACCGTCCAAGAAAAAATCTATTCTTTATCGACTATCCAGATTCAGCTAGAATTTCTGAAGTAAAAATTACATTAAAGAAACTATTTGAAGCCAATGAAGAATTAGAATCTAAAATTCAAAAACCACTAATAAATTCGATTATATTTGATTTAAATATTCCTGCTCCTCCGCCTCCACCACCAGTGTTACCGGAGTTGTAATAAGCTTTTGAGATCACTTCTCTAGAATGCCTCTTTTTAAGATTTGCCCAAATTCGTACATATCTTCATAAGAGCAATAAAAAGGTGCTGGTGCTAGACGTATTACGTTTGGTTCTCGCCAATCTGGAATTACGCCGTTCTGCATTAAGTAATTAAAAAGTTCTTTGCCTTCCCCATGCAAAAACACCGATAGTTGAGTTCCGCGTTCTTCCTGGTTAGCCGGGGTGATCACTTCAAAAGTGCTATCAACTTCTTTATCGATTTCATGCAAAATAAACTCCAAATAAGCGACGATCTTATTTCTTTTTTCAATAAGAGCATCCATCCCAACCTCGTCAAACATTTGCAATGAAGCTAAATAAGGTGCTAAAGCTAAAACTGGCGCATTACTTATTTGCCAGGCATTTGCACCGTCTTCTGGCTGAAATTCGGGTTCCATTAAAAACCTTCGATCTTTATTATGGCCCCACCAACCCTCAAAACGCGGAATGTCTTTTTGGTTATGATATTTTTCATTCACAAAACAACCTGAAGCACTACCCGGGCCACTATTCATGTATTTATAACTGCACCAGGCTGCAAAATCTACGTCCCAATCGTGCAATTCTAATTTTATATTTCCGGCTGCGTGCGCTAAATCCCAACCTACAAAAGCTCCTACTTTATGCCCGGCTTCAGTAATGGTTTTCATATCAAAAACCTGCCCGGTGTAATAATTTACGCCACCAATTAAAACCAAAGCACATTCCTCTCCTACTTCTTCGATTTTCGCAAGAATATCTTCAGTTCTAAAATTATGCTCTCCATCTCGCTTTTTCAGCTCAACAATAGCATCTTCAGGATCAAATCCATGAAAACGAACCTGGCTAGAAATCATATATTGATCGCTTGGGAAAGCTTTTTCTTCACAAATGATCTTGTATCGCTTTTTTGTTGGACGATAAAAAGATACCATCATAAGATGAAGATTGACCGTAAGCGTATTCATTACCGTGACCTCTTTTGGCTTTGCCCCTACCACTTTTGATAGTTGTTCTGCAAAACGCTCGTGATAATCCCACCAGGGCTTTTCAGCTTGAAAATGCCCTTCGACCGCAAAATTTCCCCAATCGCTCATAATATCATTAACATAATTTTGAGCTGATCTTGGTTGTAATCCTAAAGAATTACCAGTAAAATAAATCGCATCTTTATTATTTATCTGCGGAAAAATAAACTCATTACGATATTTAGCTAATGGATCTTTGGCATCTAATTGCTGTGCAAAAGTGCGGGAATTTTCAAATTGCATGTGGATTGTAATTTTTGCTAAAATACAACTTAGGCTTTAGAATAACAGTATTTGAATATTGAAGCTTTTGTGAAGATTTTGTATTGAAATTAGATAAAAAACGGAGCCGTTTATTTTAGTATTTTTGCCGAAAAGAATTTTATGGAGTTTTTATCTGAAAGTATTATTGAATATTGCGAAAATCATTCTGAAAAAGAACCTAAATATTTAGCAAAACTGAATAGAGAAACTCACCAAAAGGTTTTACAACCACGTATGCTTAGCGGGCATTACCAGGGACGCTTACTCAGTTTAATTTCTAAACTGGTAAATCCTAAAAACATTCTTGAAATAGGAACGTATACAGGATATTCAGCGCTTTGTCTTGCTGAAGGTCTTCAAACTAACGGAAAACTTCATACGATAGATATTAATGAAGAACTTTTTGATTTTCAGCAAAAATACTTTCAGGAATCTGAATTTAAAGATCAGATCATTCAGCATTTAGGCGACGCAACAAAAATAATTCCGCGGCTAGACCTCAAATTTGACCTTGTTTTTATCGATGCGGATAAACCAAATTACCCAAATTACTTTGAAATTATTATCGATAAAATGAATCCCGGCGGTTTAATTTTATCTGATAATGTTTTATGGAGTGGTAAAGTTTTGGAGGAAGTAAAGAGAAATGATTTTTCTACGGAAGCGCTTTTAAAATATAATAAAATGCTAGCTGAAGATGATCGTATTGAAACAGTGATCTTACCGCTTCGAGACGGACTAACTTTAAGTAGAGTTAAAAATCAATAAAATCGATCTTCATATTTTAAATAGATTTTATAAAATATCCACGCCATAAGCACACCTACCAATCCACCAACAAACAGGTCGCTTGGGTAATGTACTCCAACAAAAATTCGGCTTAAAGAAAGCATAAATGCCCAAATGTAAAGAAGCCAGATCCATTTATACGTGTGTCTTAACACCAAAACCACAAAGGTTACAAGCACGAAAGCTGAAGAGGTATGACCTGAGAAAAAACTAAAATTTGTTGGTTCTTGCAGAATCCTAATGATCTCATTGATCTCTGGATTATTATTAGGCCGCAATCGAAGAACAACATTCTTTGTCCAGAATGTAATTCCAAAAGTTACTGCCCAGGAAACTAAAAGAAAGATCGAAGAATAAATAGCTTTCTTTTTATGAAAAGCCAGAAAAAATAAGATGAAGAAAAGAATATACAACGGAATCCAATGTCTAATTTGAGTAAACCAGATCCAGAAGTTATCATAATCTTCGATGCCTAAACCATTGAGATACACAAAGAGTTCTCTATCCCACTGCTTAAGCTGTTCGAACATTCAAGGAAAGTTTTATTAGAATTTACGTTTTATGGAACCGGTAATCTCGTCGATATCGTCTTTAACTTTATCGATCTCACCTTTTACATCGCTGGTAATGTTTTTGGTATCGATCCCCTGTTTGTCTGCGCTTTTAGTGATTTCGCTTTTAATATCATCTGAGGCATTTCTTAACATCCTCATTCCTTTTCCCATACCTCTTGCGATCTCTGGAATTTTATCTGCTCCAAAAACCATTACCAAGATAAAGATGATAAAGCCTATCTCTGCGCCACTAATAAAAAATGGAAGTGTAGTCACCATAATAATAACAAATATAGATACAAATATCTGCATAAAAAAAGCCGACTCGTTAAAGTCGGCTTAAAAATTTATCAACTTTTTTAGACTATCCGTCTGTATTGTTTTTAAATTGTTCAAACTCGTTAGGAGTTTCTTCTTTTGGCCAGCTGTTATTGCTTAGATCTATGTCTGCAGTCTCAAGATCTGGATCTACAACAACTTTGGTAATTTCTTTATCTGAAGCGATAGTTTTAGTTACCTGGCTATCATTTTTCATCCAAACCTGCACAGGATATCTTTTCATTTCAGTAGAACCATCAGCGTATGTATATTCTACGATCAACGGCATTACCAATCCTCCTGGCTTATTGAACGTAACCTGATAGAAATACTTAGGCACTTCTAAATTGCTACGCTCTTCAGAAGAGAAATTATCCATTACATATTCATTCAGTTTCTTAGAGTTTTCGAAGATCGTTTTACCTTTCATACTTTCTTCAAACTCTTCGCTTCCTTCTTCTACAACATAGATTGCATCTATTTCATCTGGGTTAGCACCGTAACGCTCTAAAAGCTCTCGCCCCTGTTTGGTTTGCTTATCTGTTAAGTAATATTTTTTCACATCTTCTACGCCCATATCTGTGTAATCTGTGGTGTAGAACCAACCTCTCCAAAACCAATCTAAATCTACAGCAGACGCATCTTCCATAGTTCTAAAGAAATCTTCTGGAGTTGGGTGTTTAAACATCCATCTTTTAGAATAAGTATGGAAAGCATGATCAAAAAGTTCACGTCCCATTACTGTCTCTCTTAGAATATTTAAAGCAGTTGCTGGTTTTCCATAAGCATTGTTACCCAATTGATAAACCTCTTCTGGATTTGCCATAATTGGCGCAATAAAATCCTGGTTTCCTCTCATATAAGGAACAATATTAGCAGGAATACCACGACGAGAAGGATAGGTGTCGTAACCTTCGATGGCTTCTGGATAACGCTCTCCAAATTCCTGTTCTGCCATGTATTGTACAAAGGTATTAATACCTTCGTCCATCCATCCCCACTGGCGCTCGTCACTATTTACGATCATAGGGAAGAAGTTGTGACCAACCTCGTGGATAATAACTCCCATCATTCCAAATTTCACGCGGTCACTATATTCTCCATTTTCATCTGGACGACCATAGTTCCAACAAATCATTGGATATTCCATCCCCTGATTTTTAGCATGAACTGAAACCGCTTTATGATAAGGATAGATAAATGTATGATCTGAATAACTTTGAAGTGTAGATGCAACTACTCGGGTAGACCATTTTTCCCAAAGTGGATTTCCCTCTTTTGGATAAATAGATACTGCCATTACATCGCTGTCATCATTCATTTTAACAGCCATCATATCTAAGATAAATCTTCTTGAAGTTGCAAAAGCAAAATCACGAACCATCTCTGCTTTGTACTCCCAGGTTTTTGTCTTTTTCTCGAAACCTTTAGAAGCTTCTACCGCTTCTTCCTGAGTTCTAATAATTACCGGCTCATCATAAGATTTTTGCGCTTTTTTATAGCGCTTCATCATATCTTTAGTGTAAACATCATCACGATTTTGAAGTACACCTGTAGCTTCCATCACGTGATCTGCAGGTACCGTAATACTTACTTCGTAGTCTCCAAAAGGAAGCGCAAACTCTCCACTTCCCCAAAACTGCATATTTTGCCAGCCTTCTACATCATTGTAAACAGCCATTCTTGGGAAAAACTGAGCGATCTCGTATGCTCTATGACCATCTTCAAATTCTTCGTAACCAGAACGTGCTCTATCTGTGATGTGATTATTTACATTGTACCACCATTTTACTGAAAACGTAAAGCTCTCTCCCGCCTCTAATGGCTCTGGAAGATCGATACGCATCATAGTATTATTGATCGTGTAAGAAAGCTTATCGCCACCAGTCTTAACTTCTTCTATATTAAAACCACCATCAAAAGGTTCTTTAAGAAATTGATCTGCAAAACGACCGGGCTGAGAAACAGGTGCCATTCCGCTAGATCCTTTCTCTAAAGCAGGAGCATCTTTCTTACGAATGTTTTGATCTAATTGCATCCATAAATATTCTAGTTTATTTTTAGAGTTGTTATGGTAGGTAATTGTTTCTTCACCGCTTAATTTTGTATTCTCATCATCTAAAACGATATCCATTTCATAATCGGCTTCGTTTTGATAATAAGCTTCTCCAGGAGCTCCAGAAGCAGTACGGTACATACTTGGGTCTCTAAATTCCTGATATAATTGTCTAAATTTGTTTTGATTAGTATGACCCTGCGGTTTTTGGGGTTCTTGCTGATCCTGGGCGTTCACACCAGTAATCGCAAACATTAAAAACGCAGAACATAAAAATTTAATTGTCTTCATTTACGTTGGATTTGTTAATTATCGCTAAAATATAATTATTTTCTCAACTGATTTAGAATTAACTACCGAAATTTAACACATCTGTATCGGCATCTCTACGCAGCATAAGGCTTTTTACCTCATCTTTTACTTTTACGTTCACAACATTTTTTTGATCGTCGAACATATCTGTAAGCACTGCATTGGTAATACTTATTTTTTTAAACGGCTCTAAATTCTCTCCTTCAATAAATAAAACCAGCTGGTCTTTATCGTATTTTTTTCCCAGGTATCTTAATTTCACTTCTTTCCCATCTGCTGAAATATGAAGTTTTGATCTTAAATATTTCTGAATTAGTTCTTTTACCGGGCCAGATTCTTCATCTTTAGATAAGGTGATCGATTCTTCATAGCGTGTTTCTAAAACTTTCTGAAAATCATCGATAAAGACCTTAGAAATGATCTGAAGATCTTTTTGTTCTTCTTTATATTCAATTTCCGTAACACTTAAATAAAACTTATGAGGCGTTGTTTTGAAAGAAAGACTGGTAAAAACAACCAATATGAGCAATAGTGCTTTTTTCATTTTTAAAATTTATTTCAGGAATAACAAATTTTAGTCCAAAGCACGAAGTTCAATAATTTAAGTGACTTTTTAAGATTTATGCTGAGATTTATCGATTTTCGGTAGCACTTTCAAGTTCTGGCACATCGCCTTCACGGCTTAGTCTTTTAAAATCTTCTGCTTCGGCTTTAAAATAATCGATAAGCTTTAGAGTTTCATCATTAGCTACTAATTGCTGAAGCTCTGAATCGTCTTTACGGGCACAGTAGAACATAAAATTGATAATTTCTCCTTCCTCCAATCCAAAATCATCTGTAAATATCGATTTTGGTATCGTTTCTAGTAGTTGTTGTGCTTCAGCTTGTAATTCGTAATTTGCCTGAGCTTTTTTTAGATATTTTAAATCACCGTTTATCATCCCGATAAGCATTCCTAAACCTCCACCATAAGAGCCCATTTTTCGCTGGGCCATAGTTAGTTTTTTTCGTGGCGGCGGAATAAACATGAGCGGCTTCACCTTCATGTGTTTAATATCACTTTCCAGATCACCAATAAGTTTTACATCACTTAAATAAACATTTTCTAATTGATTGATTTCTTCGGATAAAGTGACCTCCAGAAAGCCTTCGTTTAAAATTTCTTTTGTTATGAGAATGTATTCTTTTTGAAATTGCACTGAAGAAAATAAAATACTGTCGTTCTCTCGCACCAAAATACCAAATCGGCCATCGGGCTCGTTTACCGTACCAGTTTCCGCAGTTAAATTCACAATATTAATGAAAGTATCCCCTAAAGAATCGTTGGTAATCTTCCCAAGTAATTCCTCGCGTTCCTGAGAAAAACCAAAGCTTACTTTAAAAAAAATGAATATAAAAAATAGCCAATATCGCATTATTGATCTTTTCTTTTTTCCCAGGATTCCACTTTATGCTGAAAAAAGTCGAAAAGTGCTGCTTTACTTTCCTGATCTACATAGAGATCAAATCTCTTATCTTCAGCACAGAAATAAACGAACAACATTAGTTCATCTTCATTGATTCCCATTTTTATAATATTATCGCGACCAATTAGCATCAGTGATTTCTCTACGCGCTCATCATAAACCATATTCGCTTTGATCTTCTTTAATCGTTGGCGCTCTCCTGTAATGGTATTTAAAAGTAAATTTGAAGGATCACCACCGGTAGCTGCTATCTTTCGATCTATAAGCGGACTAATATCTTGTTTTAGCTGCGGTGCATTTAACTGGTATTTATCGTAAAAATCGATCTTAGAGAAGTCCTTTTCCAGATCCCCCACTAAATCAGAATTAGAAACATAAACCTCTTCCAGCTGATTAACGCCTGGCAATAAAATTACTTCTAAAAAATTGGCTTCCAGAATGGTTTTATTGATTACCACCTCTTTTTTTTGATACTGAACCGATGAAAATTCTAAGGTATCATTCTCATTTACCTGCACCACAAAACGGCCATCTGGATCGTTAGTCGTGCCACGATGAGCTGTTTTGTTTATAATATTGATAAAAGTATATTCTAAACTATCGGCCAAGATTCTACCCTCTAGTTCTACAGGCTGTTGAGCATTTAAAACCGAAGTAATGATCACAAAAAGAAATAAGAATAAATTCTTTAGCACTATGGATTTTTTAAATTATTACTATCGCTTTTAGTTTCAATATTTTCTTTAGCCAAGAGACCTAAAAACTCTGTCGACGCTTTTTTATAATATTCTAAAAGCTTCAATTTATCTGGATCTTTCAGTAATTCTAGGTATCCCGGTTGCGCAAAGCAGTAATTGATAAAAAGATAGACCTGTTCTTCGGTTAAATGACATTTCTCGAGCAAAAAACTTTTCCGAAGATCTAATTCGGTTTCCAGTTCTTTTTCCTCCCTTATATTTTTATTGAGCTTTTTAAGCATTTTGGTTCTTCCGCTTATTCCATTAATAACTGGATCTAACGGAACGCTGCCAAATAAAAGTCCGTACCATTTAAATCTTGTACCACCGGGCCCCGTGGTTGCAGTGTAAAGCAATTTTTCTTCGTGACTAAGCGATCCTTGCCTGGACATTGGAGCATTTAACGCATACTTGTCGTTTACAGGGAAGGATTTTATATCTAAAGCTAAATTCCCTGAAAGACTTGGTAATATAACCTCATCTAATTGATTTACATTAAGCTGTAATTCTACAATAAGAAATCCTTTTTTGTAAACCGAAGAATCTATTAAGATTTCTTTCTTTTTATACTGAATTGAAGAAAATAAGATAATATCGTTTACTGAAGCCGAAATCGTAAAATATCCAAATTTATCACTTGTTGTTCCTCTACCTAAAGATGTATTCACAATATTGATGAGACTTCCATCTAAAGAATCGGCTACAATTTTTCCTTCGATCACTTTAGATTGAGAAAAACCAATGGCTGGCATCGCTAAAACAAATACTAATAGAACCTGATTTCGCAAAGAATAATTTGATTGATGATGATAACTAACTAAGAAAATTTACTCGATAATCGAGATTAAATACTTCAACCTCTATCAACTATCTGGATATTTTGAAAGCATTCTTCAATGAAAGATCTTATAAATTCTCTTACAGTATAACTTCAATAATTCTAAAAAATTATATCGAAAATCGACAAATATCAGTCTAGTGTTTCAACTTCAGCATCTAAATAGCTTTGATATGCTGTGCGTTGCTCTACTAGAAACTGAATGATATCTAATTCGTTTTCTTCTGTAAGCATGCGACCATCCAGACCATTGTCTGCTGCAAAGAAAATAAAGTCGTTTACCTGATTCGCATCAAGATTTAAGGTTTCTTTGAAGAAATCGTTACTATACATTTCTTTAATTTCATCATCCAGCTGCGCATAAGGTATTGTACGATAATCATTTTTCTCTTTACCGTATTTACCGGTCACTAATTTAAATACATTAATTAAGTTTAAGCCGTTCACCATATACGTCTGGCCGGAAAGCTGTGCCTCGTTACGAACAGGGTGAGTTTCTGGCGTATCAATTTTTGGAGTTCCCATCATTGATACGTTCATATTGGGGATTTGTGCAGGAGTAACTTCGATTCGGTTCACATCTACTGCGATCGAACCAGAAAGTGTTCCTGCAGAAACTCGAACCTCTGGAAGTTCGTTTAAAGCAATATTAATAGACACATTTAGCATCCTCGATTCTAAAATATCTTCTGTAATTCTTATAGAGAATTGTTCAAATTGAAGTGAAGAAAAAACGATTCTGTCATTTAAGCTCGCGATGATCTTAAATTCTCCCTGCTCGTTAGAAATTGTTCCTTTACTCGTTGCTTCATTAAAAATGGTTATCCCATCTGGATCGTCACCTTCTGGAACAGTAATTTTACCTGTAAGCTGTACATTACTATTTTGGGAAAATCCAATAGTAGAGACAAGCAATAGAAAACAAAAAATGGTACGGCACATAAGATGAATTTATAAGTTTAAAGTAAGAATTCTTAACCTAAAATTAGCTATATACACAGCGTAAACTTTTGTTAAAAGTCTGATTTCTCTCTACTTTTGCCAAAAATGATGATAATGAAGAAAGCAATACTTGCCAGCACCTCAACGCTGCATGGCCAGGCTTATTTGGAGTATTTGACCCCACATCTTAATGATCTCTACGGAAGTAATAAGGAGATTATATTTATTCCTTACGCAAGGCCAGGAGGAATTTCTCACGAAAAATATACAGCCAAAGCAAAAGATGCCTTTAAAAAGGCTAATCTTAATATTAAAGGTATTCATGAATATAAAAAACCTGTTGAAGCTTTAGAAAAAGCTGAAGGGATTTTTACCGGGGGCGGGAATACTTTTTTACTGGTAAGCGAATTATATAGGATCGGAATCGTAGAGGTTCTTCAAAAAGTCATCGCTGCAGGCACGCCATATATGGGAACTAGTGCAGGTACAAATATTGGAGGCCTTACTATGGGAACAACCAACGATATGCCTATTGTTCTTCCAAAATCATTTAAAACCTTAGGTTTGGTGCCGTTTAATATAAATCCCCATTATCTAGATCCAGATACAAATTCTACGCATAAAGGAGAAACCAGAGAAACCAGAATCAAGGAGTTTCATCATTTTAATAGTCAACCTGTTGTTGGTTTACGTGAAGGCAGCTGGTTAGCATTAGATAATAATGAAGTGATCCTGAAAGGAAAACTTTCTGCCAGGATCTTTAAATGTAATGAAGAAGCTTATGAGGTTGAAACAGGCACCATACTAACAGATCTTAATTAATGATAGATTACCAACAAATATTAGATACTATTCAGGAAGAAATGAGTTATCGAGATGTGAAGGGAAAAGTAGCATCTTATATTCCTGAATTAGCAAAGGTAGATCCAAAAAAATTCGGATTGCATTTGTATAGAAATGAACACGAATTTTACGGTTTTGGTGATCATGAAGAAAAATTTTCTATCCAATCGATAAGTAAAGTATTTACATTGTCTTTGGCTATTAGAAATTTAGGCACCAAGGTTTGGGAACGCGTTCACGTAGAACCATCTGGAAACCCATTTAATTCATTGATGCAGTTGGAACAAGACCGCGGAATCCCAAGAAATCCATTTATAAATTCGGGTGCTTTAGTGATCTCAGATATCCTGGTTGATGTTTTAGATAATCCTAAAAAAGAACTACTGGAATTTGTTAGAAAGATCACAGGTGAAGATCATATAGATTATGATGAAAATGTTGCCCAATCTGAATTATCTTCTGGTTACCGCAATATCGCCCTTGTTAATTACATGAAAGCTCTAGGAAACATTAAATGTGATGTAGAAAAGATCGTAGACTTCTATTTCTACTCATGTTCGATTGCCATGTCCTGTAAATCTCTGGCAAAAGCATTTATGCTATATGCGAATAAAGGAGCTATATTACATACGGGAGAACAGGTATTGAATCCTAGTACGGTAAAGCGATTAAATGCTTTGATGCAAACCTGCGGATTCTATGATGAATCTGGTGAATTTAGTTTTGAAGTAGGCTTACCGGGAAAAAGTGGTGTTGGTGGTGGTATAGCTGCTATTCATCCGCAACAATATTCGGTTGCTGTTTGGAGCCCGGTTTTAAACAAGAAAGGAAATTCTGAATTAGGCATGAAAGCCCTGGAAAGACTAACAACCTTAACAGGATTATCTGTATTCTAAAATCTTAATTCTTAGAAATATGAAAAGCTCCTACAAATTAATTGAAGGAGCTTTATTTTTTCACTAAAAGTCGAACAATAAAAAAATGCTCCCTAAAAGAAGAGAGCATTCCTCTATAAATTGAACACTTATAAATTCTAAATTAAAGTGCAGCTACATGCTTAGCTAGCTTAGACTTTAAGTTAGAAGCTTTATTTGTGTGTATAATGTTCTTTTTAGCCAACTTATCAATCATAGAAACTACAGAAGGATAAAGAGTTTCTGCCTCTTTCTTATCTTCAGTATCACGCAATTTTTTGATTGCGTTTCTAGTAGTTTTATGCTGATAGCGATTTCTAAGCCTTTTAGCCTCGTTGCTACGGATTCTCTTTAACGCTGACTTATGATTTGCCATTACAAATAATTTAATTAATTCTTTAAAAGTAGTCCGTAGGGGAATCGAACCCCTGTTACCAGGATGAAAACCTGGCGTCCTAACCCCTAGACGAACGGACCAAATATTCTCAATATTTTATGCCACTTAAGGCTTCACGACAACACAAATAACTTGTGTTCTTTAGTAGTCCGTAGGGGAATCGAACCCCTGTTACCAGGATGAAAACCTGGCGTCCTAACCCCTAGACGAACGGACCAACAATTTTTTGTTTCAATTGCGGATGCAAAAATACAACTATTTCTGAATGCTGCAAGAGTTCACACAAAAAAAATTAAAAAAATTAATAAGCCTTCGCAAAAAGCACTCTACCCTTAGATGGATTACCTGTTAAAACACAGGCTCCATCCTCTTCTTGTCTATCAAAAGGAACACATCTAATGGTCGCTTTAGTTAATTCTTTTATTCTATTTTCAGTCTCTGATGTACCGTCCCAGTGAGCAGCAATAAAACCACCCTTTTTCTTTAGAACTTCTTTAAATTCATCAAAACTATTTACTTCAGTAATATGTTCGTCACGATAATTTTTAGCTTTAGTAAAAAGTGCTTCCTGAATTTCTTCCATTAAAGCACTAATTTTATCTACTACGCCATTCATCTCGACAAACTCTTTGGTAAGTGTATCTCTTCTTGCAAGTTCCACTGTTCCTTTTTCCAAATCTTTTGGACCTATAGCTAAACGAACCGGTACACCCTGCAGCTCATATTGTGCAAATTTCCATCCCGGCTTCTGCGTATCCCGGTTATCAAACTTAACAGAAATACCTTTTGTACGAAGATCTTTCACTAATTGATTGGCAACCTCAGAGATTTGATCTAATTGTTCATCTGTCTTATATATAGGAACGATCACCACCTGAATTGGCGCTAATTTTGGAGGCAACACTAATCCTTTATCATCACTGTGCGTCATGATAAGCGCTCCCATCAAACGCGTAGAAACACCCCAGGATGTTGCCCAAACATGTTCTAAACCACCTTCTTTCGTCGCAAACTTCACGTCAAAAGCTTTAGCGAAATTCTGCCCAAGGAAATGGGACGTTCCTGCTTGCAAAGCTTTACCATCTTGCATTAAAGCTTCGATACAATAAGTTTCTTCAGCTCCTGCAAAGCGTTCATTTTCGGTTTTAGCCCCTTTGATTACAGGAGTAGCCATAAAGTTTTCAGCAAATTCAGCATAGATATCATTCATTTGCTTTGTTTCTGCCAACGCTTCCTGTTTAGTAGCATGTGCTGTATGACCTTCCTGCCACAAAAACTCAGATGTTCTAAGAAACAATCTAGTTCTCATCTCCCATCGAACAACATTTGCCCATTGATTCACCAAAATAGGTAAATCTCTATAAGATTGTATCCAGTTTTTATAAGTATTCCATATTACTGCTTCAGAAGTTGGTCTTACCACAAGTTCTTCTTCCAATTTAGCAGCAGGATCTACAATAAGTTTCCCTTTATTATCTTCATCATTTTTTAGTCGGTAATGAGTAACTACCGCACATTCCTTCGCAAAACCTTCAGCATTCTTTTCTTCAGCTTCAAAAAGGCTTTTAGGAACAAAAAGTGGAAAATAGGCATTTTGATGCCCTGTTTCCTTAAACATTCTATCTAACTCGGTCTGCATCTTTTCCCAAATCGCATAGCCGTAAGGTTTAATGACCATACAACCTCTAACCGCTGAATTCTCAGCAAGATCTGCTTTCACTACAAGCTCGTTGTACCACTTAGAATAGTCTTGTTCTCTGCTAGTTAAATTCTTACCCATTATTGTTTTTTGGCATAAATATTGTATCTTTCTTAAACACAATATAGACTTATTTTGTTAGCGCAAAACTAACTAAATTTGTAATGTTCAACAATTAAATAACTAGCTAATGATACGCAATTCAAATTTACTTCACAGAACTTCAGTTTTTCTCACGCCTGTGATATTGCTATTATTAGCATCATGTGGTTCTTACCAATATTCAGGATATAGCGATGGTATTTATGGAGAATCTTCCAGACCTGTAGATCGCCCCCGCACTGGTTACGAAAGACCTCAAAATGCTAATGAGCAGCGAGAGGAAAAACTCAAAGAGGCTAACTCCTATTATAAGAATATGTTTGCACAGCAAGCAGATATGATAGAAAATGCAATGCAGGAAGATGTTGTGTTTACTGATATCGATTCTTACTCTTCAAATTCCCAGTATAGCGAAGATGAAGAAATGTACGATGAGGAAGGAACAATGGCCTACAATGGATCGTACGCACCTTGGGGACAGGGAGACGCTGATGATACAACAATAAATATTTACAATACAGGTTTCAATTATGGCTTTTACAGCCCATGGAGACGTGGTTTTTATAACCCTTACTTTAATTATGGTTACGGCTATGGCTGGGGCTGGGGTGGCTATGGTTGGAATGGTTTTTATGATCCTTACTGGAGTGTAAATTGGGGATGGGGTAATCCTTATTACGGTGCAGGCTGGGCATTCGGCTGGGGCGGCTTTTACAACCCTTGGCGTTATGGATATGGTTACAATACAGGATGGCTAGGTAGATATGGCGGATATTATGCAAATAATTACAACCATTACAATCGCCCACAATTTGCTTACAGCAATTCTAGACGTAATACACGAAGCTCATATAATACTGTAAGTAGAAGAGACAATACTACTGCAAGGTCTCGAACCAGAAGTAATTCTTCTTATTCCAGAAGAATTAGAGATATAAGAAACACCGATAGTAACTCACGTAATAGTAGATCTTCATCTACCAGAAGCCGAGTTGCAGATCGTGATAACAATAACGTATACACAAGATCTAATAGAAGAACTTCTAGTTCAACTTACAGCAGAAGCAACTCAAGATCAAGATCATCTGTAGGAAGATCTTCTAGTAACTCTTCTTATCAATCTTCAAGAACTACCACTCCAAGAAGATCATCATCTTCTGTTAGAACGTCTTCTCCAACCAGAAGTTCTGGTTCTGTAGGAAGAAGTTCATCAAGAGGTAGTAGATCTTCTGGTGGCGCATCTAGAGGAGGAAGTTCTCGAGGTGGCCGAGGCGGAAGAGGATAAAATTGAACCAAATACAATAATGACCTTACAGTTACTACTGTAGGGTCTTTTATTGCCTAAATTTGAATATAACACCTAGATTATGAAAAAGATTTTAACTTTAACTACACTGACATTTTTATGTTTCTGCAATCTGAATGCTCAGGATATAACCGATGCTTTTAGATATTCGAATACGGATCTTAAAGGTACAGCAAGATTCCAGGCAATGAGTGGTGCTTTTGGCGCTCTTGGTGGAGATATTTCTGCCATAGGAATAAACCCGGCAAGTTCGGCCGTATTTTTAAATAGTGCAGCTACCCTAACATTTTCTGATGCTTCAAAGGAGAATACAACTTCATATTTTAATGGTATCACCAATTCAGAAAATGATGATTTTAACTTGAATCAGGCTGGTGTTGCTTTAATTTTCAATTCAAATGGTGATAGTGAATTCACAAAATTTAGTTTTGGGGTAAATTATTCCGAAGAAAATAATTTTGAAGACGCCTTTAGAGCAGACGGTACCAGCAACAGTTCTATCGATTCTTACTTCCTAAACTATGCACAGGGTGTTCCTTTAGATCTATTAATTCCCTACGACGATGAAACCATTGACGGCCTTTACTCTTATCTTGGAGAAAATGAAGGTTTTGGTGCTCAGCAGGCCTTTTTAGGATATCAGGGATATATCATAGAACCAGAAAGTGAAGATCTAGATAATACAAGCTATTATTCCTTATTATCACCGGGACAATTTCAGAATGATTACAATTATATATCTACCGGACTAAACGGTAAGATTTCATTTAACTTTGCTGCGGAATTCCAAAAGAAACTATACCTGGGTGTAAACCTGAATAGCCACTTCATAAATTACGATCGTACGACTCGTTATTTTGAAAGAAACATTAATAGCGGAAGCGAAACAAATGAAATTTCATTTATAAATTCCCTCAGTACAAATGGTGATGGTTTTTCTGCCCAAATAGGGGGTATTTATAAAATTACAGACCAGTTTAGAATTGGAGCAACTTATGATTCTCCTACCTGGTACAATATAAGAGAAGAAGCAACTCAATCTTTACGTACGTATAGCGACCTTTATGATGATAGTGTAATCGTAAATCCAGATGTAGTTAATGTTTATCCTGAATACACCTTAAGGACACCAGGTAAAATTACCGGTAGTGCGGCAATAGTTCTTGGTGGACAAGGTTTAATTAGTGTAGATTACAGTTATAAAGACTTTTCGAATACCGAATTTCAACCAGCAGATGATGCAGAGTTTATGGTGCAAAACAATATTATTTCTGAAAACCTAAAAGCAGCTTCTAGCGTAAAAATTGGTGGAGAATATAGAATTAACAACTGGAGTTTAAGAGGAGGTTATCGTTATGATGAAAGTCCTTACGAAGATGGTGTTACTATGAGTGATCTTGATGGATATTCTGCAGGTATCGGCTATAGTTTTGGTGCATTTAAAATTGATGCCGCTTATACTAATACACAATATTCCGAAAGTATAGCGCTTTACCAGGTTGGTTTAACCAATAGAGCGACTATAGACAGAGAATTTTCAAGCTTAGTATTTTCAATAAGTTTTGGACTATAATATTAAAATCTCAATTATCGAGTAAATCTCGCGATTTACAAGAAAGCCTAATATGCGAAAATCTTCGTTTTATTAGGCTTTTTTATTTCATAAGACTAAAGTGAGAACTAAAGTTATGCCTACTGCTAGAATTAAAGTTCACATATTCTAAATTAAACCAATAATCATCTTCAGGTAAAAGCTCTCCATTCACCGTTCCATCCCAACCTGTACCTTCTGGATCAAGTTCTTTTACAAACACACCATTACGATCAAAAATCCGAATTCGAAGTACTTTATAATCTGCATTTTGTGTTATTCGCCATTGGTCGTTAAATCCATCTCCATTTGGAGTGAAGAAAGCATCATATCCAATCACGGTAAATTCTTCGGTTAGGATTTCTCCACATCCGCCAGATTCCCTAATAGCTATCTTATGTAGTCCTCTAGAAATATTATTAAAAATAGTGGCACTTGTGAAATCTCCATCATCTAAACAATACTCGTAAGTAGAAGAATGTCCCGTGGTAGTTTCAGCAAGTACTTCTACATTCCAAGTATTTTCAAAATCACCTCTTAAAACATCGATTTTCATTGAAGAAGGTCCAGATAAATATTCTATCGTGGTAGAATAACTAATTTCGCACCCCGTAAACTCTTCGGTTAACACCAAAGTATAATTTGGGTTAGCAGATTCCTCAAATAAATAAAGATCATACTCTTCTGAAACCAATTTATCACCATTATACCATGCATATTGGTAACTTTTACCTAAATCTTCTCCCAAAACAAGCTCTTGTGCAAACAAGCCATCTCGATCTACACATACCTGATAATTTTCCTGGAAAATTGCCTGCGGAAAAGCTCTAAAATCTAATTGAATTTCAACCACATCTGAAGCACAGCCTGAAACAAGATTAACAATTCTTGCAAAAACTATTTTATCACCCTCGACATTATAAGAAGTTGGATCCTCGATCCTATTCCTCAATTCTACAGCATCCTGACTCTCGTAATATTCAACCTCATAAATATTTTGGTCATTTTCATCGATATTAGACGAAATAAGCTCATATTCTTTCTCGGTTAGATCTGCAACACCCTCCTGCTCACAAACAAAAATAGATTCAGCAGGCTCTTTTATCTTTGGCTTATCATAAAAAGAAACCTCTACACTATCTTCGCTTTCTCCATCTGCAGTTTCAATTTTCACTTGATAGTTCCCCGTTGCTGTCACTCTTAGCTCAGCATTAGTTTCACCCGAAATTATTACAAAATCACCTTGATTTTCATCGAAAACCAACCATTGATAGCTTAAAGCTTCTTGCGCTTCTGCATTTAAAGTAGTTTCATTTTCACCACATACTACACGATCGCTGCCCAAAACTCCGTTTAACACATTACAATCTGTAGAACCAGCATTAGCATCGTTATTGGTTTGTTGCAAATTGATGTATCCGGGTAGTTCGCTATAATTGGTAATTAGAAAAATATAAATTTCTCCTTCTTTCGCGTTGTTGATATTTGCGATTTCAACAGCTTCATCTGAATAAGAGCAGTCCACATGATTTTCTTCGGAAAGCGCATCGTCACTGCAGTAATCATCTGAAGCATTAAAAGGACCCCAAACCACAAAATCTACATCTAAAGCTTCTCCACTTCCATCTTCATTCTCACTTTGAGATATTAAAAATTCAAGATCCCCAGAATTTTCAATTTGAAGGTAGAACCAGGAAGGATATCTGGGAAATTCAACACAGCCATAATCAGGACCGCTTTCTCCAGCCACTACATCACTCACGAGCTGATTTGAATTTGGAAAAACGAACTCTCCATTTCCCGCACAAAAAGGTTGAATTTCAGAACAACGGGAACCCTGCGCACTAAGTGTTGTAACCAACAAAACCAGGCATCCAAAAAGACATATTTTTACTGTGTTTCCGCGCATTGCGCGGCAAATTATAAAAATATGTAACACAAAAATCTATTAATAGACAAGACGCAGGAAAATCAGTATTAAATGTATTAAATGTGTATCTTTGCAAGCTAAATGAATACTTTACGACTCATAGCGTAAAACGGCATGAAAATAGACAAAGTTTTGAATGAAATTGATGAAATGGGTGATGCACACGCCGGAAGTAGTGCAGAAACACCTATAAGAAAAGATGCTTTTGAAGTTAGTGACACAGATAAAATCGCACTAATAAGAGAAGATGTAGAACATATAATGCAAACACTTGGTTTAGACCTTAGTGACGACAGCCTTAAAGGCACGCCGCAACGTGTAGCAAAAATGTTTGTTAATGAGATCTTCTCTGGGCTAGACCCTAAAAGAAAGCCTAAAGCATCGGTTTTTGATAATAAATACAAATACGGTGAGATGCTTGTAGAAAAAAACATCACTGTTTATTCTACCTGTGAACACCACCTTCTTCCTATAGTTGGAAAAGCACATGTAGCTTACATTTCTAATGGCACTGTCGTAGGTTTATCTAAAATGAACCGTATCGTAGATTATTACGCTAAGAGACCACAGGTGCAAGAGCGAATGACGATGCAAATTGTACAGGAATTGCAAAAGGTTTTAGGAACAGATGATGTAGCATGTGTAGTAGACGCGAAGCATCTTTGTGTAAATAGCCGTGGAATTAGAGATATTGAAAGTAGTACAGTAACCAGCGAATTTGGAGGCGCTTTTAAAAAGAAAGAAGTTCGTAGAGAATTTTTGGACTACATTAAGCTAGATACTACATTTTAATTAAATTGCTTTCTTAAAACTACGCTCTTTATGGCGCTTTTCGAAGAACAACAGCTAAAAATTTACAATTCAATTTCTGGAGAGAAAGAAGTATTTAAACCTATAAATGATAGCCACGTAGGTATGTATGTTTGTGGACCTACCGTTTATAGCAATGTTCATCTTGGGAACTGCCGTACTTTTATTTCTTTCGACCTGGTTTTTAGATATCTTAAACATCTTGGTTATAAAGTAAGATACGTTCGTAATATTACCGATGCCGGTCATTTAGAAAATGATGCCGAAACCGGTGAAGACAGAATTGCAAAAAAGGCAAGACTAGAGCAAATCGAACCAATGGAAGTTGTGCAAAAATATACCGTAGATTTTCACAATATTCTTGAGAAATTTAACAACCTTCCACCAAGTATAGAGCCAACCGCAACTGGACATATTGTTGAGCAGATCGAGATCATTAAAACCATCATCGATAAAGGCTATGCTTATGAAGCTAATGGCTCAGTTTATTTTGACGTTTTAAAATATAACGAAGAAAAGCACTACGGAAGATTAAGCGGTAGAGCGATCGAAGATATGATCGCAAATACAAGAGAGCTTGCTGCACAAACTGATAAAAAGAATCCTCAGGATTTTGCTCTCTGGAAAAAAGCAGAACCAAAACATATAATGCGTTGGCCTTCACCTTGGAGTGATGGTTTCCCAGGATGGCATTTAGAATGCACTGTAATGAGCACTAAATATCTTGGAGAAGAATTCGATATTCACGGTGGCGGAATGGATCTTAAATTCCCACATCATGAATGCGAAATTGCTCAAGGCGAAGCAGCAACCGGTAAAGATCCGGTTCATTACTGGATGCATGCCAATATGCTTACGCTTAACGGCAAAAAAATGGCTAAAAGTACAGGCAACAATATTCTTCCTGAAGAACTTTTTAGCGGAAGAAACGAAGTTATAGGGAAAGCATTTTCGCCTAACGTTGCACGTTTCTTTATGCTACAGGCCCATTATCGTAGTATTTTAGATTTTTCTAAAGAAGCACTTAGCGCGAGTGAAAAAGGGTTTAATAGATTAATGGATGCTTATGCATCGATAGATGAATTACCAGAATCTTCAGAAAGCACTTTCAATCTAGCTGAATGGAAACAATCCTGCTACGATGCCATGAACGACGATTTTAACAGCCCTATCTTAATTGCAAAATTATTTGATGCTGTAAAATCTATAAATGCGATAAAAGATGAAACATTAAAAATTTCATCTAAAGACAAACTAGAGTTGAAGCAAGCTCTTCATGATTTCTTATTCGACATTCTAGGTTTACGCGATGGTGAAACCGCTTTAGATGATGATTTAGATAAACTTTCAGGAACAGTAGATCTTTTAATAAAACTTAGAGCTGAAGCAAGGAACAATCGTGATTTTGCTACAAGCGACAAAATTCGGGATCAATTACAAGAGCTCGGCATTCAGCTTAAAGACGGAAAAGACGGAACTACTTTTTCCATCAATTAAAAATAAATAATCAATAAATGGATAATTATGCTTAAGAAAATGCTTATTTATCCATTTATTGTTTTGGTTAAATTCTACCAAAATTTTATATCCCCTTTTACTCCTGCAACCTGCAGATATAGCCCAACCTGTTCTAATTACACACTCGAAGCTTTAAAAAAACATGGCCTTTTTAAAGGCGGATGGTTATCTATTAAACGTATTGCAAGTTGTAATCCATGGGGAGGAAGTGGCTACGATCCTGTTCCATAATCGGTCTGTAATTAATAGACCCTACTTAAGCGATTAAACTTCATTTTATAGGCGAAGTTTTATCAAATATGTATATTTACATTTCAACCGAAATTCACAATAATGCTTATTAACGCCATTAATTGGAGCCCTTCTGAAGGGATAGATTTAGGAATACTTACCATTCACTATTACAGCCTCATGTTTCTAATAGCATTTGGCTTGGGATGGTATATCATGAAAGCGATATACACTCGCGAAGGTATTGCTTTAGAAAAATTAGATTCGCTTTTTATATACACTGTTCTAGCAACCCTAATTGGTGCTCGTCTTGGACATGTTCTATTTTACGACTGGGACTATTTTCAACATCATTTATTAGAAATATTCTTACCTGTAAAATTTGAACCAGAATTCCAATTCACTGGCTTTAGAGGACTTGCCAGCCATGGGGCTGCGATAGGAATTATAACGGCAATGTACCTTTATAGAAAACGTGTTTTAGACAAGCCTGTTTTATGGATTTTAGACCGAATTGTTATTCCTGTGGCCAGTGGAGGTATTTTTGTACGAATAGGGAACTTTATGAATTCTGAAATTATTGGAAAACCTACCAAAAGCGATTACGGAGTAATTTTTCAGAATTTAGGAGAATCGTTCCCAAGACATCCCGCACAGCTTTATGAAAGTTTCTGCTATTTACTAATCTTCCTGTTATTGTATTACCTATACTGGAAAACCAATAAGCGATTCAAAATTGGATATATTTTCGGCTTATTTTTAGTATTACTTTGGACAGTAAGATTCTTTGTAGAATTTGTAAAAGAAGCCCAGGTAGAAGAACGTGCCACATGGTTATTAAATACCGGGCAATGGCTTAGTATTCCATTTATTATTGCAGGATTCTATTTTATGTACCGCCCACAGGCAAAACCTCAAAACACAGCAGAATAGTGATAAAACGATTCATATTTTTAGGATTAGCAGCAACCACCTTTTTCTTTAACTCCTGTAAAGATGACGAAGAAAAAGAAATTGAGCCTGAAAACATCGAATTTCGAGATGATGCAGATCTTTATTTAATTTCTAAGGAAGGTGATACTATTAATATGCTGGATATCGAAATTGCAGATGACGATTACTCTAGAGAAACTGGTTTAATGTACCGTGAATCTATGGAAGAAAACCAGGGAATGCTTTTTGTTTACAATCGAGAATCGATGCGTAACTTTTATATGAAAAACACCTACATTCCTTTAGATCTGGTTTTCTTTGATGCAGATAGCACGATAGTAAGCTTTCAAAAAGATGCACAGCCTTTAGATGAAAGTATTTTACCTTCGGAAGTTCCGGCACAGTTTATTTTAGAGATAAATGCAGGCTTGTCTGAACGTTGGAATTTGAAAACTGGTGATCGTTTTAGTGTTCCGCAATAAAATTGATATAATTTTATAAATATAAAATAAGGGCTAAAAACAGCTAATATTAGCTGTTTTTAGCCCTTATTTTTATATAGACTACTTTCACAAAGTTTTTCAATTTACAAAGATAAATATCTTCAATTTCAAATTGTTTTATGGCCGCATTAGGCGATATTATGTGTACTGAACGCTTTAATGAGAACTTTTGGTTTATAGTCTAATACTGAAGAATAAACTTGCAATACAATAAATAAAAAATATAAGCTAACAAATGCGATTTTAAATAGAATATAACACCTAAACTAACCTAAGTTAAACCTTCACCAAAAGATACGAATTTACCGTTCTCTACTAAAATCCAAAACGTACAAATTATAGATACCATAAAAAAAGCCTCGCAGACAATCTGCGAGGCTTTTTTCATATTTTAAAAGTTGAGATTAAGCCGTAGCTTCTTCTTCAACTTCTTTTTCTTTATCCTGAAGTGAAGATTTTTTCTTCACACTATCAAACATCACTGGTGTTGCTATGAAGATAGAAGAATACGTACCTACAACCACACCCACAATTAGCGCGAACATAAACCCTCTAATACTTTCTCCTCCAAAAATGAAGATCGCAAGTAATACTACCAAGGTAGTCAAAGAGGTATTTAAAGTACGGCTTAAAGTACTGTTTAATGCAGCATTTACTGTTTTACCAAGATCCCAGCTTGTATGCTCATTTACAAATTCTCTAATTCTATCGAACACAACCACTGTATCATTCAGCGAATAACCGATAACCGTCAATATCGCAGCTATAAATGCCTGATTAATTTCTAAACTAAATGGCATGAACTTATAAAGTAGTGAGAATACACCAAGAACGATTAAAACATCGTGGAATACTGCTGCAACGGCTCCTAAACTAAATTGCCATTTTCTAAATCTTAATAAGATATAAAGGAATACTACGATTAGAGAACCAAGCACTGCCCAAAAAGATGCAGCTTTAATATCTTCTGCAATAGTAGGACCTACTTTCATAGACTCCATAATTCCAACAGTTTTATCTGAAGAACCATTGATAAATTCATCTTCTGTAATATTAGCAGGAAGATAATCCTGAAGACTTTCAAATAATCCTTCCTGAATTTCTTCATCTACACCAGTACCTTCTTCATCTACTTTATAGTTAGTCGTAATTTTAAGCTGGTTATTAGGACCAAAAGTTTTAGCTTCTGCATTGCCAAATCTTTCCTCTAATACACCCTGAACTTCAGTAGGACTAACATCCTGATCGAATCTAACGGTGTAAGTACGACCTCCAACAAAATCGACACCTAAATTTAACTGCTGAGTGAATAAAGATCCTAAACTTACTACGATCAATATTCCTGAAATAATGTAAGCCACTTTTCTTTTTCCAAGGAAATCACTATTCATTCCTTTGAAAAGGTTTTTAGTAACCCCAGTTACAAACTCTAATGACTTACCATTTTTACCATAACCATCGATAAATAATCGAGTAATGAAAATTGCGGTAAATAAAGAAGTAGCAATACCTATTAATAAAGTAGTTGCAAAACCTTTAATTGGTCCTGTTCCTAAAATTAAAAGAATAAAACCTGTAAGACCTGTAGTAATATTCGCATCTAAGATAGAAGATAATGCATTACTAAATCCGTCTTTTATGGCTTCTGCCTGAGACTTTCCTTTAGCAAGCTCTTCTTTAATCCTTTCAAAAATAAGAACGTTCGCATCTACAGACATACCTATAGTTAATACAATACCGGCAATACCAGGCAATGTAAGTACAGCTCCAAGACCAGCTAAAACTCCGAAGATGAATAAAATGTTAACGATCAAAGCAACATCTGCAAAAACACCTGCTTTACCATAATAAAAGATCATCCAAAGAAGCACTAATACTAATGCAATAGCAAACGATAACATACCGCTATCGATCGCCTCTTGACCTAATGAAGGCCCTACGATCTCACTCTGAATGATTTCTGCTGAAGCAGGAAGTTTACCAGCTCTAAGAACATTAGCTAAATCCTTTCCTTCTTCGATACTAAAGTCTCCAGTAATCTCACTTCTACCTCCAGAAATTGCTCCGGTAGAAACACCAGGCGCAGAATACACCACGTTATCTAAAACGATAGCAATTTGAGTTTGATTATTAGAAGCATAACCTGTCATTTCTTCCCAGATCTTAGCTCCAGTTCCGTCCATTTGCATGGAAACCGCAACACGACCAACCTGATCGTAAGTTTGCTGTGCATCTGTAATTACACTTCCACTTAATGGAGGTTCGTTATCTCTATTCGATTTTAAAGCATATAATCCAGTAGCATTAGTCTCATCATCTGGCACACCCCAAACAAAATTAGCATAACGCTGCTCTGCAGGAAGAAGATTTCTTACCTGTGGCATTGCTAAATAATCGTTTACTTTAGCGGTATCCTGCACATTAAAATATGCTAAAACAGGACCTCCCTGTGCGCCTGGTCCAATTACCAGGTCAAATAATGGATTATTAGTTTGTACTGCGGTACTATCTTCAGCATCAGCTAAAAGATCGTCGATATCACTATCAGATTGTGCTGTAGTATCTTCAACTTCGGTTGCTTCCTCCTCTTCAGAAACAACATCTTTTAAAACCTGATTAGCCTGAGCTAAAAATCCTCCAAATTCGTTATTTTTAAATACGTGCCAGAATTCTAACTGAGCTGTACTCTGCAATAAATTCTGAATACGATTTACGTCCTTTGCTCCAGGAAGTTCTACTAAAATTCTCCCAGAATTCCCTAAACGCTGGATATTTGGCTGAGTTACACCAAATTTATCGATACGCTTACGTAATACTTCGAAAGCAGAAGTAATAGACTCATCTACTTTTCTTCTAATAATAGGCTTAACCTGATCATTAGACATATCGTAAGTAATATCGTCGCTTAAGGTCTTATTCGCGAAAATATCTGGAGAAGCTAATTTCGCATCTGGGATAGCATCAAATTTTTCAAAGAAAATATCGATAAAATCATCCTGACTTGTAACTGATTCCTCTCTAGCTTCGGTAAGTGCTTTATTAAATGCAGGGTCTTTAGAATCGTTGGCTAAACCTCTAATAATATCTTCTACAGAGATTTGTAAGATAACGTTGATCCCTCCTTTAAGGTCAAGACCTTTATTTAATTCTTTATCCTTAGCATCATTATAAGAGATACCGGCAATAATTTCTTCATTCCCAATAGAATCAAGATACTGCTGCTCTGCCTGATCTCTTAAATCTGAATAATTCTCTACACTCTCGTCAATCTTCTGAGCGGCAAATTCTTCTGCTTCACTTTCAACATTATTAGTTAAGTATGTAAACGACAGTTGGTAAATACATACTAAACCAAATAAAATTGCAAAAACTTTGATAAGTCCTTTATTCTGCATTATTCCTCAAATTATATTTTTATAGGTCTTTTTTAAAAACGGACAAATATAGCGTTTCAATAATGAAATCCCAATAATTTCTTTTTGAAAATTTTAACTTTTAAACATAAAAAAAAGCCACAAAAAATGTGGCTTTTTGCTTTATCATTAAGCTTTGAGAAATTACAACTCTAATAGACCATTAGTCTTTGTAACACCGGCTGCACTTTCCTGAATTTTTGCTTTTTCTGCATCGTTCAATTCGATTTCAACGATCTTCTCTAACCCATCTTTACCTATAACGGCTGGAACTCCTATAGAGATATCGCTTAAACCATATTCACCTTCTAAGAAAGCTGAACATGGGAAAATTTTCTTTTGATCACATGCTATTGCCTGAACTAATGCTGATACCGCAGCTCCTGGAGCGTACCATGCACTTGTTCCTAATAACTTGGTTAAGGTAGCACCTCCTACTTTCGTATCTTCAGAAACCTGGTTTAAACGATCTTCTGAAAGAAATGCTGAAACAGGGATACTATTACGAGTAGCCAATCTTGTTAAAGGTACCATACCTGTATCACTGTGACCACCAATTACCATTCCATCTACGTCAGAAATTGGAGCTTCTAAAGCTTCAGCTAATCTATACTTAAAACGAGCACTATCTAATGCACCACCCATTCCTATAATCTTATTCTTAGGAAGGCCAGTGGTTTTATGCACTAAATAAGTCATTGTATCCATTGGGTTACTTACCACAATTAAAGTAACATCTGGAGAGTGCTTAATAAGATTTCCAGCAACTTCTTTTACAATACCTGCATTTATACCGATAAGCTCTTCTCGAGTCATACCTGGCTTTCTTGGGATACCACTTGTAATTACCGCTACATCACTACCTGCAGTTTTAGAGTAGTCATTCGTACTCCCGGTAATCTTAGTGTCAAAACTATTTAAAGAAGCAGTTTGCATAAGGTCCATCGCTTTACCTTCAGCATATCCTTCTTTAATATCTAATAAAACAACTTCTGATGCGAAGTTCTTAATGGCAACGTATTCAGCGCAGCTAGCACCTACTGAACCAGCTCCTACTACTGTAACTTTCATTTTATGAATTTATCGATTAATAACTACTTCAAAAATACGAATAATGACAATGGATTACTAATAAAGACCGGTTAAATACTTGAAGACTATATGCTAATATTTAAAGAATTTACATTTCGAAAACTGCAGATTAATCAAAACAAAAAAGGCCTGGAAAATTCCAGACCTTTTTCATGAATATATTAATTAAGATTATGCATCAATATTAGCGTATTTCGCATTTTTCTCGATAAATTCTCTACGTGGCGGAACCTCATCTCCCATTAACATTGAGAATATACGATCTGCCTCTCCACTATTATCGATAGTAACTTGGCGTAATTTTCTACGTTCAGGATCCATTGTAGTGTCCCATAACTGTTCCGCATTCATCTCTCCAAGACCTTTGTATCGCTGAATTTGAATACCTCCACTATATTCTGCAGCGATCTCATCACGCTCTTCTTCATTCCAGGCGTAACGTTTCTTACTACCTTTCTTTACAAGATAAAGCGGTGGTGTTGCAATATAAATATGCCCTTGCTCGATAAGCTCTTTCATATACCTGAAGAAGAAGGTCAAAATGAGGGTTTCAATGTGACTACCATCAACATCCGCATCACACATAATTACGATTTTGTGATAACGTAGCTTAGATAGGTTTAAGGCTTTACTATCTTCTTCAGTTCCAATGGTAACACCAAGAGCCGTATAAATATTCTTAATTTCCTCGTTATCGAAAACACGATGAGACATCGCCTTTTCTACGTTAAGAATCTTACCTCTAAGCGGCAAAATAGCCTGAAAATTACGATCGCGTCCTTGCTTTGCTGTACCCCCTGCAGAATCTCCCTCTACAAGAAATACTTCACATTTTTCTGCATCCTGCTCTGAACAGTCTGATAATTTCCCAGGTAATCCCCCGATACTCATGGCTGTTTTACGCTGCACCATTTCGCGGGCTTTTTTCGCAGCGTTACGTGCCTGAGCAGCAAGAATTACTTTTTGAACAATAGTTTTGGCATCATTAGGATTTTCCTCAAGATAGTTTTCTAACATTTCTGAAACTGCCTGAGATACCGCTGAAGTCACTTCTCGGTTTCCTAATTTTGTTTTGGTTTGTCCTTCAAACTGAGGCTCTGCAACCTTTACAGAAATAATCGCAGTAAGACCTTCTCTAAAATCATCTCCTGTAACCTCAAATTTCACCTTTTCAAGCAAACCTGAAGCATCCGCATATTTCTTTAAGGTCGTAGTTAACCCTCTTCTAAAACCAGATAAATGCGTCCCCCCTTCGTGGGTATTAATATTATTTACGTAAGAATGAAGGTTTTCGTTAAAAGTATCGTTATAAACCATCGCTACCTCAACAGGGATACCATTCTTCTCACCTTCCATGCTAACTACTTCAGCAATAATAGGCTCTCTGGTACCGTCTAAGAAGCGAATAAACTCTTTAAGTCCTTCTTCAGAATGAAAAACTTCAGAAACAAACTCTCCCTTTTCGTCTTTCTCTCTTTTATCGGTAAGAACAATTTTTATACCTCTATTAAGAAACGCAAGCTCTCGCATACGTTTAGCCAAAGTCTCGTAACTATACTCTAAAGTTTGCTGAAATATAGATGGATCTGGCTTAAAAGTAACGATCGTACCACTAAGATCTGTTTCTCCAACAGGTTTTACAGGATACGAAGGTTTTCCTATTTCATATTCTTGTTCCCAGATTTGACCATCTCTGTAAACTGTAGCTTTTAAATGTGTAGACAAAGCGTTTACACAACTTACCCCTACACCGTGAAGACCTCCGGAAACTTTATAAGAATCTTTATCAAATTTACCTCCTGCACCAATTTTGGTCATCACAACCTCTAGTGCAGATACTCCTTCTTTTTTATGAAGATCGATAGGAATACCACGACCATTATCCTCTACAGTAATCGAATTATCTTCGTTTATGTCAACTTTAATAGAGTCACAATGTCCCGCTAAGGCCTCATCGATCGAGTTATCAACAACTTCATACACCAAATGGTGCAACCCTCTTACACCAGTATCTCCAATATACATCGAAGGTCGCATGCGAACATGCTCCATTCCTTCTAGCGCCTGTATACTATCCGCCGAATACTTTTTCCCTTTGGCTTCTTCGCTCATATTATGTTAATTAAATTCGTCTCTTTTTGAATAACGAACAAATATAACAAAACGTTAATTTCTTTAAACCAATACCTGACTACAAAGCCTTTAAGTTATCAACAATTTGTGCAAAAAAAGCCCATGACACAACAGGAAAAATCCAAGCGTCACGGGCATAACAAACCACACGTTTACTTTAATATTTTATGGTTTCACAGTAAGATGAACTAAAATCCAAACAAATTCTTTAACTGTGACTTTAAAATTCTGACACAAATATGAAACAGAACTTACACTTATTAAACACTATAGAGAATTTTAATTACAATTAAAAAGACAAAGGAATTAATTCAAAAATCCTATAAACTTAATTTTCAAGATTATCCAGATTCACTTTACCAATGTAACTTCCATAAATTTTAACAGGTTCTAAACATCATAATTTTATGTAGCTATTATATTTACTCGAAACATAAATGATAACAGTATTATGAAAAAACTATTGATATTGACGATGTTAGCTTTTGGGTTTAGCAATTCAAACAGTGTGATTGCTCAAACCCAAGGTCCTAATTTCGCTAAGATGGATGTTAGTCCAATGGATATTGCTTTGTATCGCAATGATAACAACGAGCCTATCGCTAGGGTAATCTATAGTAGACCACAACGAAGAGATCGTGAAGTTTTTGGAAAGTTAGTACCTTATGGTGAAGTTTGGAGAACTGGTGCCAATGAAGCAACAGAAGTAACCTTCTATAAAAATGTTGAGATCGCTGGAGCAAAAGTAGATGCTGGGACCTACACTTTATACTCTATCCCAGAAGAAAAAGAATGGACAATCATTTTAAATAGAAAAACACTTACATGGGGAGCTTACGAGTATAGTGAAAAACTAGACCTAGTAAGGGTAAATGTCCCTGTAAGATCTATGCAGAATGCTATAGATGCCTTATCTATGTCCTTTGAAAAAGACACTGAAAATAGTGCTAATCTACTTATCGGATGGGACAAGAAATATGTAAAAGTTCCAATTAAGGTAGCCAAATGAGACAGAATAATATTTCATGAAAAAAGCCGCCAATTTAGCGGCTTTTTTGTTTATGGTATATTTAAGTATTTATGTGTTTGCAAGGATACTTTCCATCTTGGATTCTTCATCACGTAATCTACGATAAGCGGAATCATCTTATCTCGGTTGCTCCATTCAGGTTGCATATACAAAATACAACCTTCACCAACCTGAGCAGCTTGTTCTTCAGCGAATTTAAAATCATGCTTATTAAAAATAATCACTTTCAATTCGTTTGCGATAGGATAAATATCTGGCTCGGGTAATTTTATTTTTTTAGGAGAAAGACAAATCCAATCCCAGGTTCCTGTTACAGGATAAGCACCAGAAGTTTCAATATGAATCTGGCATCCCTGCTTTTTAAGATTATCAGTAAGCGTAGTCATATCCCAGGTTAGCGGCTCTCCGCCGGTAACCACAATAGTTTTACTATACTTTACAGCCTTTTCTACAATTTCACCCACATGTGTTGGCGGGTGCAAACCTGCATCCCAGCTCTCCTTAACATCACACCAGTGGCAACCTACATCACAACCGCCAATTCTAATAAAATAAGCAGCAGTCCCTTTATGAAATCCTTCGCCCTGAATGGTATAAAATTCTTCCATTAAAGGAAGCATTATACCTCTATCTACCAACTCCTGTGTTTCTTCTGTAATCATAGCCTGCAAAGATATGGAATCTTTAACTTTATGCTACAAGCTGTATCCATAAATCTAAAACGCATCTACAATCCTCCTATTAAAATTCAATAGAAATATTTAAAATACTTTACCTCTTCTTAAAATTGAATCGACTTAGCATAGTTCCCTCTGAAAAAACATCTATTTTTAAACTAGTCTGAAAGAATAAAATTTAGGAAAAAGACTTATTGATCCCACCAGACCTGACCATAAATCAAATCTTCTCCATCAAACTGACGACTTACCGCTTCTTCATAATTCTCTGAGTTATTAAATGATTCATTATCTGGGTAACTTAAGCGTAAAGGAATTTCTGCTCCATTAGGAGATTCAAAACCAGCTGGAAAACCTGTTCTTCTCCATTCGGACCATGCTTCATATCCATGCATATATAAATGAACCCATCTTTGATTTGCGATGCTTTCTATTGCGTTACTAGAATCGAAAGCTACTTCTGGCTGATTTAGAAATGAGGTAACACCAGCATCACTACCAGTCCATTGCATAATTGACTGCTCAATTGCCATATTATAGTTCTCTTCAGCACTTCCTGCGACCCATCCACGTGAAACAGCTTCAGCAATAGCAAAATAGACCTGCGCCGAAGTAACCAGATATACAGGTGCATCCTGTGCATAAATATCTGAACCTAATAGAGAATATTCTTCAGTTCCTATAGCTTCTTCTTCTCCAAATCGCAAACCTACATAAGCATCGCTTGCTCTAGCCGGATCCCCATAAACTTGTAACCTTGGGTCATTATAAGGTAACATCTCTGTAACCAGTTTTTCAGTTAATGCCCACCATTCTCTGTTTCGATCTACAATCTGGCCATACCAGTAATTTTGATTATTTGCTTCTGCCAAATGGTAATACACCAAATTATCAGCATTTTCCATAATAACCCCATCGTCTAAAGCATCAGCGAATTCAGCCTGAGCAAGATCAGGATCGACTTCAGATAATCTTAAAGCCATAAACAACCTAATTGTATTTGCGAGCAGGCGCCAATTCTCCATGTCGCCATCATAAACAATATCATTACTAATACTTCCAGAAACCATAATAGATGTAGCTTCTTTTAATTCTTCGAATAAATCTAAATAAATCGACTCCTGAGTGTCGTAAGAAGGGGTAAAATTCTCTGACCCCATTAAAGCTTCATTATAAGGGATATCACCCCAGCGATCTGTTACATTCCAATAAAAATAAGCTCTTAGAATTTTAGCAACAGCAACCTGATTATTCACAGGGCCTTCTGTAGAGCTAAGATTATCCTGATTATTTAATACGGTTTGTAAATTTTCTAAAGGCCCCTGATAGTACGAATAAAAACTTGTACTCTCCTGCGGATATAAAGAAGTTCCAACATACTGAGTTTCTGCTAAATATTGTGCAAAAAATTCACCTCTGGGCGATGATGACAAGCCTGGCAAATAAAGTTCAGCGTTTGCTATTAATTGAGTACCTGAAGCCTGGCTGGGTAAATTTGGATTTATATTAATATCCTCATCAAAATTATCACAGCTTTGAAAAGCCAAAGCCAGAAATAGAATTATATATATTTTTTTCATCATTTTTATTTTTTCTTAAAATGTGATATTTAGATTGATTCCGTAAGATCTAACCGTGGCTAACTGCCCAGACTCATACCAACTTATGGACTGCGAACCTGTAGAAATCGCCGAAGGGTCGATACCATCTGGCGCATTTTGCCAAATCATTGCAGGATTACGAGCTATTAAAGCTATATTAACAGAATCAAAAGGCAACATTTCCATTGTTTTTGTTCCAAATGTATATCCAAATCGGACTTCACTCAATTTGATATATGAAGCATCGTACAACCATTCTTCGTAAATTCTTCGACCTAAAACATTTCTGTAATACGATCGAGCATCTACAAAATTTTCTACTCGCTCTCCGGTTTCTGCCGATATACCGGTAACCAGAACTCCTCCACCATCTTCCAATGGATCTCTAACATTCATCCCATTTTCATTAGTCGCCACGGTTAATGGATCTTGCCCTGTTCTTACTCCTAACATCTTAGAACGACTAAAAAATTGTCCTCCCCCCTGAAAATCGATCATAGCATTAAGGCTTAGATTCTTCCATCTAATAGTATTTTGAAAACCTCCTGTAAAATCTGGCAATACTGTTCCAAAATCGTAAGTCGAGTCAGTATATAACGGCATACCATTTCCATCAACTAAAATGTCTCCAGTAGCTTCGTCTCTTTGATAAGCCTGTCCTACCAGACTCCCAAATGGCTTTCCTTCATAAGAATTTAGATAACTACTCACGCTAGAATAAGTTGTCGAACCATAATTATAAACATCGATACCAGGAGCGAGTTCCACTACTTCACTTTTATTTTGGCTAATATTAAAAATAGCCTCCCAGCTAAAATCATTTGATTGAATAGGTTTTCCTGATAAACTTATTTCTATACCATCATTTTCAATTAGCCCGGCATTAATAGTACTCGACCCATATCCACTAGCACCTGAAACATCTAAACTAATGATCTGGTTTTTGTTTCGTTGTTTATAATAAGTAAAATTTAAACCTAATCTATTTCCAAAAAACTGAAGATCTAATCCTGTTTCATAAGAATGCGAAAACGAAGGTTCTATATCAGGATTATTTAAATTATCTGGTACATATAGCGTGTTCACACCGTTATACACAGTTCCTACACCGTAAGCTACGGTAGTTCTATATGGACTCAGGTCTGATCCTGCCTGAGCATAACTTGCTCTAAATTTACCAAATGAAAGCACCTCCCAATTAACAAGTTCACTAAACACCAAACTACCCGAAACCGAAGGATACCAATAGGAATTATTATCTTCTGGCAACGCCGAAGAATTATCGTTCCGAATAGAAGCATCTAAGAAATAAGTATCCAAATATCCTAAAGAAACCATCGCAAAAAGGCTGCGTATCTGTTTTTCTAATTTATAAGAAGTTGTCGATGGACGGTCTATCGAAGCATCTATATTGTAAAATCCAGGAGCCGAAAGCCCACCAACAGTTGCCTGCGATAAATAAGAATAATTCCTATTATAGATATTTCCACCTAGCGTTCCGTCTAGCGAAATATCACCAAACTTTTTATTGTACTGTGCCAGTAGTTCATAATTCCATTCCTTATTTTGATATTTACCTACAGAATAGGCCGGCAAACCAGTACCACCAAATGCAGTACGATTTTCGATATTTTGAGTATACATATCTGATCTAATAGCTCCTCTTATCTCTAATTCTGGTAAAATATTGTAACTCAATGTCACATCACCAAAAAATCGATCTCTACTATCATTTGATAAGTTCTCATATGCATTAAAGTAAGGATTGTTCCAGTATAATGGATCAAAATTTGTGATTTCACCAGTATCAGAATTTGGTCTTCTCAAATTCCAGTGTAGTATCGTTCCATCATCATACATATAATCCTTCAATCTGGTCATATCCAGATTTCTTTGAAACCACTGGTTAAAATATGCTACTCCATATTCAGAACCCTGACCCGGTCTTTGAGCATCATTTCTCGCATAATTAATATTTGTTGAAACTGTAATATTTTCAGCTAAATCAAGGCTCGCATTAACACCTAGATTATTTCTTTTTAACTCTGTATTTGGCTCAATCCCTTCAATTCTTGTATCATTAAGACTCAAACGGTATGTCGTATTTTCGTTTCCTCCAGATACCGTGACCCCGTTATTTAAATTAACTCCGGTTTCATAATAATTTTCAATATTATCTGGATGCGGAATGAAAGGAGTTAATTGACCATAAGTAGGATCCTGCGGATAAAAACTAAACACCTGGCGAACAGGCGTACCATCCATCCTTGGCCCCCAGCTTTCATCAACACTTAAATCTACATAAGGGTCACCGTTGGCCAATGTCCTAAATGTTTGGCTGGATCCCCCACCATACATGTTTTGTTTCGGAAGAAAATTTCCAGCAAACTCTAACATTAATGAAGAATTCACCTGAACTCTAACATCTTTTGGTCCTTTTTTACCTTTTTTGGTAGTGATCATGATCACACCATATTGTCCCCTAATACCATACAGTGCTGATGCTGCCGGACCTTTTAAAACATTTACAGATTCAATATCGCTGGGATTTATATCCTGTGCCAGATTTCCATAATCTGCACCTGCACTCCCAGAAAAATTACTATTGGAAATTGGTGTTCCATCAATAACAATCAATGGCTCATCTCCACCGTTAATAGAATTTACACCTCTAATTTTAATTTTCTGGGTTCCGCCCATACTAGCCCCAGATGAGCCTGTCACCTGAACACCTGCTATTCTTCCAGACAAAGTTCCAAGAACATTTTGCTGGTTAGTAAGATTTAAGTCTTCTCCCTCGACTTCCTGTGTAGCGTAACCTAAGGACTTTTTGTTCCTCGAAATTCCCAAGGCCGTTACCACAACTTCATCGAGACTTTCTGTATCCTGAACCAAACTCACGTCTAATTCTTCCTGACCGTCAATTTCTATTTCCTGGCTTACGAAACCGATTGCTGAAAATACCAAAATAGAATTTGGCGGTACTTCTAAACTATAGCTACCTTGCATGTCTGTAACAGTACCATTACTGGTTCCTTTAACAATAACATTTACTCCTGGCAAAGGCATATTATCTTCTGCGACTTTCACTGTACCAGAGACAATTTGATTTTGCGCAAAAAAGGTAGTAGTAAACATAAAGCTCAAGAGAGCTAAAAAAGTAAATTTTTTCTCCATTCCTTTTTGTGTTAAATTTTGAGATTACAGAAAGAAATATACGTATTTTAAGATTTTTTTCACATAAAAAACTATGATAAGCACCACTTTTATTAAAAATTCAAACAGAACGCAAAAGACCTTAAATTCCTTATTTTAAATACATTAAGTTTAAATAAAATGCAAATAAAAATAAAATACCTTATAACTGTACTTTCCCTAATTTCCTGCTTTAGCTGTGCTTCTTTAAAAACCACAAAAAATGTAAACCGGGTTTTTGAAAATTCTCCGGCTTTTAAGCAGGGCTTTGCAGGTTTGGTGATTTACGATCCTGAATCCAACAAGACGATATTCGATAAAAATGGAGACAAATATTTCACTCCGGCTTCTAATACCAAATTATTTACGTTTTATACTGCTCTAAAGATTATTGGAGACTCCATTCCCAGCATAAAATATACGATTTACGGCGACAGTCTCATTTTTAAAGGCACCGGCGATCCCGGATTTCTTTATGCCGACTTTAATTCTGAAAAAACACTCGATTTTTTACGAAATTCAGATAAAAAATTGTTTCTCCTTTCGTCGAATTTCACTGAATCTAAGTTTGGCCCCGGGTGGGCGTGGGACGATTATAATAGCTATTATTCTGCGGAAAGAAATGCTTTGCCGCTTTATGGAAACATAGTCCAATTTGAATTCAAAAAAGATCAAAATTCATCGAAAAGCTTTCCAGATGTTTTTGATGATTCTATTTCTACTGAAAAAACCAAAAGTTTAGGCGCCGGAGTTTACCGGGATATCGATTCGAACATTTTCAGGTATAAAAGTGAAAAAAGAACTGAAGCATCCACCCGATCAGTCCCATTTATTACTTCTGCATACACTTCAGCTAAATTACTAAGCGACACGCTTCGAAAAGAAGTGATGATCTTGCCCCAAAAACCTAAAAACATAGATCTAGACCACACAATTTGCAATGAAGCTTCAGATAGTTTGTATAAAAAAATGCTTCAGGAAAGCGATAATTTCATCGCAGAACAGCTTTTGTTGGTTTCCGCAGGGATTATTTCAGACACCCTAGAAACTGATATCGCCATCGATTATGCACAGGAGAATCTACTAAATGACCTGCCAGACAAAATCAACTGGCATGATGGTTCTGGCTTAACGCGCTATAATCTTTTTACACCTCGCAGTGTGGTAAAGCTGATTTCAAAAATTACTGAAGAAATTGGTGAAGATAAATTCAAATCACTGCTTCCTGCCGGTGGCGAATCTGGAACGCTTAAAAACTACTATAAATCAGACAAAGCTTATATTTACGCTAAAACCGGAACGCTTAGAAACAATCATTCCTTAAGCGGACTCTTAATTACGAAAAGCGGAAAAACTTTATATTTTAGTTTTATGAACAGTAATTATACCGTGCCTACTTCGCAGCTAAAACAAGCTATGGAAGAAATTTTAACCACTGTTCGCGATCAATACTAATCTTGAAAACCTCATCATGCAAAGACGCAAATTTTTACAGAATATCGGCCTAAGCAGCCTTGCCATTCCTTTAAGTTCTTACGCTACCACTAATTTCTACGGAAGTAATACGGCTGCAAATATCATTAAACCAAAAGCTCTAAAAGAAGGAGATACTATAGGAATCGTAAGCCCGGCCAGTGCTATTTTTGAAACTGAACCTTACCAGATCGCAAAAGAATCTTTTGAAGCAATGGGGCTAAAAGTGAAGTTTGGTGAGTTTGTAAAAAACCGATATGGCCATTTAGCCGGAACAGACAAAGAGCGTGCAGGCGAATTAAACGCAATGTTTAAAGATAAATCTGTTGATGCAATTATTGCGCTGCGTGGCGGCTCGGGTTCAGCAAGGATTTTAGAACTTCTAGATTACGAAGCCATAAAGGCAAATCCCAAGATCTTTATTGGCTACAGCGATATTACAGCTTTACACTCGGCTATTTTCGAAAAAACAGGTTTGGTAACTTTCCATGCGCCGGTAGCGGTTTCAACCTGGAATACCTTCAGTGTTTCGCACCTTAAAGCTATTTTATTCGATAAAGAAAATCCGCTTCTGGAAAATCCAAAATCAATTGGAGATAATCTTACTCAGACTTCAAATCGTACTCGTACCATTACCGGCGGCAGCGCAAAAGGGCAATTATTAGGCGGAAACCTTTCAGTATTAACAGGAATTATGGGAAGCGAATATTTCCCAACAGATTGGAGCAATAAAATTCTCTATATCGAAGATGTTGGTGAAAAAGTATATGCGGTAGATCGAATGATGACGCAATTACAACTTGGTGGCGTTTTTAAACAAATTAAAGGTTTTGTTTTTGGAAAATGTACTGAATGTGATCCCGGCGGAAGTGGCTACGGAAGTTTAACTTTAGAGGAAGTTTTGGATCATTACATTAAACCTCTTGCCATCCCGGCATTTAGCGGAGCAATGATAGGACATATTGATGATAACAGCACAATACCAAACGGAATTGAAGCTGAAATTAATGCTGAAGCAGGAACTATACAACTACTGGAAGCAGCCGTAATTTAAGCGCATACTAAAAAAATCCTTTCCTGCAATTTAAAGGTAATGCTTACTTTTATAAAAATTTTTTAGAATCCTAAATCGATTGAATTTCGGGATAATTTTTCGTGGAAATTTTTCATTTTAAAATACCACAGATCAGTTTTTTCCGTTAATCCAAATACGCCAAATTAAACAGAAAAGTAATTCCAATTATTATGAAGAAACATTTACTGGCAATTTTCACTTTAACTGCCATCATACTTACTTCTTGCCAAAAAGATGAAGACAATCCTTTTTTAATTACCGCATCACAGGTTGGTAAACTAAAAAAAGATATCAAAATTAACCAATTAGACTCTTTATACCGCGAAGATTCTCTGGTAAAAGAAACCAGCGGACCAATGCAGTTAAGAGCCACAGACGAAATTAAGGTTTATGAAAAAGGTGGTGAAGCTTTACTAATTTTAGAGCCTGCACAAGAATTCGACAGTACAAGCACAGTTGGTTATATTCGAGTTTTAGATCCAAGATTTAAAACAAAAGCAGGTTTAAATTCTGAAAGTACTTTTAAAGATATTGTTGAAAATTATAAAATATCGAGAATAGAAAACACTATTAGTTCGGCTGTAGTTTTTCTAGATGAAATTAATGCTTATATCACTATAGACAAGAAAGAATTACCTTCTAGTTTGCGTTATGATACTGATACTAAGATTAGATCATCGCAAATTCCAGATGACGCTAAATTCAAGTATTTTATGATCTACTGGGATTAAAAATAAATGATGCAAAAATTAAAGATTCTCATACTCTGCAGCCTTTTTATAGCTTATGCTTGTAATACCAAACCAGATTATGAGAATCTTCCTTTAAAAGACGAAGACGGAAATTATCAAGCCGTCGTCGAAATACCTTCAGGCACCAACCTTAAACTCGAGTTTGATCATTCACTTCAGGAATTTATTCCAGATCAGCGAAATGGCAACGACAGAATCATAGAATTCTTACCCTATCCTGGCAATTACGGATTTATACCTTCAACCTATTCAGATCCTAATAAAGGCGGAGATGGCGATGCCTTAGATGTACTTATTTTAGGGCAATCTGTAAAAACAGGTGACATCATCCCAATAAAACCTATTGCTGTTTTAAAATTGATCGATGAAGGTGAGCAGGACGACAAGATCATTGCCGTGCCAGCGCTAAAAAAAGATCAAATTTTTAAAGCCGAATCTTATAAAGTTTTCCTAAACAATTATCCCGAAGCCAAAGACATTATCGAACTATGGTTTTTAAGCTACGACAAAGACAATAGCCTGGAAATAAAAGGCTGGGAAGACGAAGCTGAAGCCATTAAGCAAATTGAAATATGGCGCAAAACCATAAATTGAAACAATAGGAAAAAACTTAAGATGTGTTAATTAAAAACTGACTATCAGTTAATTATATAAATTAGTGCAACAATTAACCAAAATCGATAATTATGATTAAGATTTTTGCACTTATATTAACCGTTGGTGGAGCAATTGCACTTGTAATGGGAATATTAGGAATTTTTGGAAGTCTAGCCCTGGCTTTAAGTCCCTGGGCGTTAAGTATCATTGGATTTATATTTTTCCTAGCAGGAATTAGCCTTTTAAAATATCGCAAAGATACTGATGTTATTCAGGCAGAGAGTAAGAAAGATTTATAATCTACATTTTTAATACAAAAAAAGGAGGCAAAATTTTGCCTCCTTTTTTTCATATATCTCTAATCCTACGCGATGATAAACGACATAAAAAACATCTCTTTAGGATTTATTATACTTTTGTCCGCCTTTATCTTTTAGTAGCGATTAACCTTAGCGTGATTTATTCCTATCTGGTAATGCTCGGTTGCGCTATAATGATTACACTACCTAAATTTAAGATCATTCAAAACTCTCTAACTTGCAGGAAATAAAAAAGGAGACTTAAAAGCCTCCTTTCTTACATTTATAAAAATTGGTTATCTAGTCTACATTATCATGTAAGAACGAATTATTTCTTCTAAACTGAAGATCATTATTTTCGTCCTGTCCTAAAGTTGTTCTAGACATTTTACTCTCGCCGTGATTAGTACTATCTAAATTAATACCGGCTCTTTTATAAGCTGGCTGCTTCTCGATCTCTTCGATCTGCGAAGCATTACTTCTAAACTTATAATTGAATTCCTTCATTTTAGCGCGACGCTCTGCTGCACGTTCTACTACATGCTCTGGGATTGGATTATTAAACGGATTTGCGTCCTGCTCCTCTTCCTTTTGCGGTGTTGGTTGTACCGTACGCTTTTCGAAAGCTATGGTTTCGTCTTTAGGCTCTTCTTTTTTTTCCTCTTTTTCTGGTTTCGAGTTCTCTAATTGCTGCTCGAATTCCATATAATCGTCAAGGCTATATCGTTTCACTGTACCATCTGCTACATTTTCTGTTGCAGGAATTACTTCTACAGGCTCATTTACTTCGATATTTTTCACCTCGTAACTTGGCTCTTCAGCATCTTCCGTATTCAAAACATGTCTTTTTACCGGCTCCTGCTTAGGCTCTTCTTTAACTTCTGGCTTTGGAGTTTCAGCTTTTGGTGGTTCTGGCTTTCGCTCTTCCTGATTGATAGGAAAATCGAAAGTGAACATAAATTGATCTTCATCATTATTTTCTTCTTCCACAGCTTCAACTTCTTCAACTCCTGCATTCGTATCATTGATCACGAAATCTTCAGGATTAACATCATCATAAAACACATCCATGTTATAAGCTGAAGGCGGCGTATAAAGGTCTGGATCTTTAGTAGGAGCAGCTTGTGCTGGTTTAACTTCAGCTTTAGGAACTTCGTTTACTTGTGGCTTCACCTCTGGTACAACATGAGCTTTAGGAGCTTCAGGTTTCGAAGGTTCTACCTCATCCATATTTTCATCTAAAGTATGAACGATCTTCTTTGGTTGTTCTGGCTCTTTACTTTCTTCAGGCAAAGGTAACTCGGTAAAAGAACCAGTGTTTCCACGATCTGAAGGGAACTCATGCTCCGCTTTTTGTTCATCCTCTAGTGTATGGATAATCTTTTTAGTTTCAGTATTAGTGATTTCGTCCTGCTGTTCTACATTAAAACCAGTAGCTATAATGGTTACAGAAATAGCACCTTCCAAGGCCTCATCTTCACCGACACCCATAATAATATTGGCACTATGACCAGCTTCACCCTGAATATGATCATTGATTTCACCAATCTCGTCTATAGTAATTTCTTCGGAACCGGAAACAATTAATAGCAATACATTTTGAGCACCGGTAATCTTATTATCATTTAGTAAAGGAGAATCTAAAGCTTTAGCGATTGCATCCTGAGCTCTATTTGCCCCTGAAGCAGATGCAGATCCCATGATCGCAGTACCACTATTACTCAACACCGTTTTTGCATCCCTAAGGTCAATGTTTTGTGTGTAGTGATGGGTAATTACTTCAGCAATACCACGAGAAGCAGTAGCTAAAACTTCATCTGCCTTAGAGAAACCGGCCTTAAAACCTAAGTTTCCATAAACTTCACGAAGTTTATTATTATTGATCACAATTAGAGAATCTACATGCGACCGAAGTTTTTCAACTCCTTTTTGAGCCTGTTCATTTCTCATTCTACCTTCAAACTGAAAAGGAATAGTTACGATCCCTACCGTAAGAATATCCATTTCTTTGGCCTGTTTTGCGATCACTGGTGCTGCACCTGTACCGGTACCACCTCCCATACCCGCAGTGATAAATACCATTTTGGTATTCACATCGAGCATGTTTTTAATCTCATCAAAACTTTCTACTGCGGCCTGTTCTCCAATTTCAGGATTTGCTCCTGCTCCAAGTCCCTCGGTAAGGCTAACTCCCAACTGGATCTTATTAGGAACAGTACTGTTTTCTAATGCCTGCGCATCAGTATTACAGATTACAAAATCTACTCCTTTAATCCCTAGTTGAAACATGTGGTTAATAGCATTACTACCGCCACCACCTACACCAATAACTTTGATGACGTTCGATTGATTTTTAGGTAAATCGAATGAAATGTCTCCGAATTCTGTATTGCTCATAAATTCAATTTTACTGGTTCTCTATTGTGCTATGTATTACTCTGCGTTATCTAAAAAATCTTTGAACTTTTCTGCCCATTTATCGAAAATACTTTTTCGGGGCTTAGGCTGTTCTACCTGTACTTGAGGCTCTTCTCGTTCTGCCTCTCCTTCTTCATCTACCGGCACTGGCTCTGGCTCTTTAAGAACAGCTTCTTCCTGAAAACTGCTTTTGCTAGTTTCTAAACTATTCATCACCAATCCAACTGCTGTTGCATACATTGGGCTGGTAGTTTCAGAATCATTATTTCCTGCCAGATGTTCGTTAGGAAAACCAATCCTGGTATCCATACCTGTGATATACTCTACTAATTGCTTAAGATGTTTTAATTGCGCACCTCCACCGGTTAACACAAGCCCACCAATAAGCTTTTTCTTTTGATCTTCGTGACCATAGTTTTTTATCTCCAGGTAAACCTGCTCAATAATTTCTACCACACGAGCATGAATGATCTTCGAAAGATTTTTAAGCGTAATTTCTTTTGGTTCTCTTCCTCGTAATCCAGGAATAGAAACGATCTCGTTATCCTTATTTTCTCCTGGCCATGCCGATCCAAATTTGATCTTCAGCAATTCTGCCTGCTTTTCGATAATCGAACAACCTTCTTTAATATCTTCAGTAATCACATTTCCTCCAAAAGGGATTACTGCTGTATGCCTAATAATTCCGTCTTTAAAAATTGCAAGATCTGTAGTACCACCACCTATATCGATAAGTGCTACACCTGCTTCTTTTTCTTCCTGACTAAGCACTGCATTTGCAGATGCCAAAGGCTCTAATGTTACTGCTGAAAGGTCTAAACCTGCACTTTTCACACATCTACCAATATTTCTTATTGAAGAAACCTGGCCTACAACCACGTGAAAATTTGCTTCAAGGCGACCACCATACATCCCGATAGGCTCTTTAATTTCAGCCTGCCCATCTACTTTATATTCCTGCGGAAGTACATGAATTATTTCTTCCCCAGGTAACATAACCAGTTTATGCACTTGATTGCATAAACTATGAATATCTTCAGCATCGATAACTTCTTCAGGATTTGGCCTTGTGATATAATCACTATGCTGCAAACTTCTAATATGTTGCCCGGCAATCCCTACAACTACATCTTTAATCTTTTGTCCAGAATCTGCTTCAGCTTCCTGAATGGCCTGTTGTATAGATTGAATGGTTTGCGTGATATTATTTACCACTCCACGGTGCACACCCAAACTTCTGGATTTACCTATCCCAACGATCTCTACTTTGCCGTACTCATTCTTCTTGCCTATCATGGCAACAATCTTTGTCGTCCCTATATCTAATCCTACTGCAATATCGTTTTGCTCCATATCTTACTTTTTAGTGCATACAACCTGATTACCAAACTGTAGATTCACTTTTTTATAGGTATCTAACTTTTTATCTTTTAATGCCTTTTTATAAAATGCCTTGAAATTGTTGAATTTCAGCTCTATATTTTTCACTTCTCCAAAATATACCGTAAAACCCGCTTTACGCAACTTAAGCTCGTAACGACCATTAGCCAGACGATGTATTGTGGTGATGTGCTTATTTAAAAAACTATCATTTTTTATATAATTCACCAACGGATAAGCCTTTAAAATATTAGTTTCATTAAAACCTAGCATAAGAGGCACCCTTGCTGAAAAATTCTCTGAAAGTGGCATGACCTCTCCATTTTTATCCAGGTAAAATGAAGTATTACCTACGGCTCTCCCAATAGGTTTACGCTGGCTCACAACTGCAGAGAGTTTTCCGTTTAATTTCAAGAAAACCTCGGCATTCTCTATCATATCATGACTATTAAGAAGCGTCTCTACCTTATTCAAATCTAAAGTTTCTTGCCCCAGGTTTTCGTTAGCCTCTTCATTTTGTATCAACAACTTATTAACCGCATCTACAGTAACATACAGGTTTTCGTTGTCTGTAAAATGAACCTCTATACCATTCAATTTTCGTTGGCTATGCCTTTTTCCTGCAAATCCATATAGAAAAGCAACCAAAGCCAGCAAAAGCACAAATTTTATGTAACCTAATTTAGATTTCATTTTCTAATGCGGTTTTTACGGTTTCAACTTCATTTCCTATATCTCCGGCTCCAAGCATCAAAATAACTTTAGCCTTAGTTTTAGCGATTTTGGCCGATAATTCGTTTCTTTTCACTAATTGCTTCTTTGGATTATCGATTTTCCCTAATAACCACTCAGAATCTACCCCTACTATCGGCTTTTCTCTCGCCGGATAAATATCCATAAGCATAATCTCATCGAATTGTGATAATTTTTCAGCAAAATCATCTGCAAAATCCCTGGTTCTACTAAATAAATGAGGCTGAAAAATGACCAAATTAGGCTTTTTAGGATACAATTCTTTTACCGCTCCAAACACAGCATCTATTTCTGCCGGATGATGCGCATAATCATCGATCAAAACCAATTCTTCAGTTTTGATCTTATATGAAAAACGCCTTCTTATTCCTTTAAAACTCTGTAACGCCTGGCTTAACTGGTTGGTTGGGGAACCATATTCCAGCGCCATAGCCAGAGCCGTTACAGCGTTTAAGACATTATGTCTGCCTGGTAGGTTAAGAATAAATCCTTCAATAATTTCTGTAGGAGTTTTAAGATCAAAATGATAACTCCCTCCTATTATTTTTATGTTGATTGCTGAAAAATCAGCGTCATCTTCAATTCCAATTGTCTTTCCTTTAAGCGGAAGTCCGTTTTTAACGAAAAGCGTCCCATCTTCAGGAAGTAGATCTGCAAAAGCTTTAAATGAAGCCTGCAAATGTTCGTTTACGCCATAAATATCCAGATGATCTGCATCCATAGAATTAATGGCGGCGATATTTGGAGAAAGATGAAGAAAAGAACGATCAAATTCATCTGCTTCAGCAACGATAACTTCATCGCCTTTAAGAATCAAGTTACTTTGAATATCCTCGCTTACTCCGCCCAAAAATGCCGTTACCGGCGCATGGGTTTCTTTTAATAGATGGCCTAAAATTGCCGTTGTTGTAGTTTTACCGTGAGTCCCAGCCACAGCAAGCGTGAAACGATCGCTACTTATTAAGCCAAGAACTTCTGAACGCTTTTTCAGAATAAATTGTTCATCTACGAAATACTGATAAAGCGCATTATCTTTAGGGACTGCTGGAGTATAAACTACAAGTGTTTTTTCTGAATCTTTAAATTGCTGCGGAATTTCACTAATATCATCTTTAAAAGTCACCAAAATACCTTCAGCTTCTAGCTCTTTGATAAGCACTGAAGCTGTTTTATCGTAACCGGCGACATTTTTATCCTGAGATTTAAAGAAGCGCGCCAACGCACTCATCCCTATACCGCCAATACCGATAAAATAAAAGTTTTGTATGTGACTTAAATTATTCAATCTAGGCTTTCCTGATAATTAGTTTTTCTATTTCGTCTACAATATCGGCCGTTGCATTAGGCAGAGCCATTTTCTTAATATTTTCGCCTAATTCTTTTTGCTGGCTTTCATTATTCAGCAAATCGAAAAAGGTATCTTCGAATTTTTCATCCAGCTCGTTTTCACCAATAGTGATGGCCGCCTTATTTTTTGAAACTGCCATCGCATTTTTGGTTTGATGATCTTCTGCAACATTGGGTGACGGAATAAAAATTACCGGCTTACCAACTATACAAAGCTCTGAAACGCTACCTGCACCGGCACGCGAAATAATCACATCTGCCGCGGCGTAAGCCAGATCCATTTTATTTAAAAACTGATGAACCTGAACAGTCCCTTCAGTATAAGTTTTGTAATCTTCGTAATATAATTTTCCGCACTGCCAGATCAACTGAATATTTTCTTTCTTCAAGCGATCGGCATATTGAGCGATTAATTGATTCACTCTTCTTGCTCCTAAACTACCACCAAGAACCAGCACTGTTTTTTTATCTGAATCCAGATTGAAAAACTTTTGCGCTTCTATTCTTTTAGTATCAATATCCAGTAAATCCTGGCGTACCGGATTTCCTGTTTTCTTCACTTTTTCCTTCGGAAAAAATCGCTTCACTTCATCATAAGCCGCACAGATCACATTTGCTCTTTTTGCCAGAATCTTATTGGTGATTCCAGGAAATGAGTTTTGCTCCTGAAGCAAGGTTGGTATTTCCTGCTTATTAGCAACATGTAATAAAGGTCCGCTCGCAAATCCTCCTGTACCAATGGCAACATTAGGTTTAAAATCTTTTATGATCTTTCTGGATTTACTAATGCTATTCAGTAATTTGAATGGAAACATTAGATTTTTAAACGTTAGCTTTCGCTGCAAACCGCTAATCCAAAGACCTTCGATCTCGTAACCAGCCTGCGGCACTTTCTCCATCTCCATTTTATCCTGCGCCCCAACAAATTTGATCTTCGCATCGGGATATCGTCTCTTTACCTCATCGGCAATAGCAATAGCCGGGTAAATGTGACCACCCGTTCCTCCACCAGATAATATGATACGTAGATCTTTACTCATATTGCTTCGCTTAAAATATCCAAAGGATTTTCATCCTCTGCCCTTCTTTCAGCTTCTTCAAATTCCTTTTCTTCTTCTCTTTTCGCACTTACACTAAGTATAATCCCTAGTGACATGCAAGTCATCCAAATCGATGTCCCACCACTACTTACCAATGGTAATGTTTGCCCGGTTACCGGAAATAATTCTACCGCAACCGCCATATTTACCAATGCCTGAAAAATAATTGGAATCCCTACTCCTACAACCAGCAACTTACCAAAAACAGTATTTGCTTTGGTCGCCACGATAATAATCCTAAACAAGATCATTAAATAGGCTAACATCACTCCGAACGCCCCAATTAACCCCATTTCTTCAACAATTATCGCATAGATAAAATCTGAAGAAGACTGTGGTAAAAAGTTTCGCTGCACACTTTTCCCAATCCCTGTTCCTGCAATACCACCTCTTGCGATGGCTATCTTTGCTCTTTCGATCTGATAATCTGCTTCGGTATCTTCGCCATTTGTAAAATTCTCTATCCTACTCGCCCAAGTATCGATCCTGTTAGGTAAAATTCCAGGAAATGCCTTCGCTGCCAAAACAAAAATTCCGAATAAAATGACTCCGGCGAACACTACTGCGGACAGATATTTTATGGGATAACCTCCTAAAAACATGAGAACCAAAACCATAGCAAAAATGATCGCAGTTGTCGAAAAATTGGCCGGCAAAATTAACATTAATACTGAACCTACGGGCACCCAAAGCGGTAAAATTGTTTCTTTAAAAGTGATTTTTTTATCGGTGATCCTGGACATATATTTAGCCACATAGATCATTAAAACCACTGCTGCAAACGTAGATGACTGGAACGTAACTCCTAAGACCGGAATCCTGATCCATCTACTGGCATTTGCCCCGTCGATAACCGTTCCCTGAGCCATCGTATAGATCAATAATACAATTACTACCGGCAGCATTATAATCGATAATCCCTTATAATATCGATAAGGAACTTTATGCGCTGCGAACATTACACAAAAGCCTAATAACAAATGGAAAAAGTGAACTATCAAATATTTAAAAGTACTTCCATCACCATACAGGTAAGCAATATTACTACTCGCGCTATACACCGGCAAAAATGAAAATATCGCCAGTAGCCCGGCAGTAGCCCAGATTACCTTATCTCCTTTAATATTTGCAAAAATGTTCCCCATTTCGCTCTCTCAGCTTAATCTTGCCGATATTCTATAAATTTCTTACTGCTTCTTTAAACTGTCTTCCGCGATCTTCGTAATTCTCGAAAAGATCGAAACTAGCACAAGCCGGAGAAAGTAAAACCGTATCTCCTTTTTCAGAAAGCCTATACGCCATTTTCACCGCTTCACCCATGCTTTGTGTTTCCATCATTGTTTCAACACAATTCCCAAAAGAATTAATGATTTTGGTGTTATCCACCCCTAGGCAAATAATTGCTTTTACTTTCTCGTTCACTAATGGCAAAAGTTCATCGTAAACATTTCCTTTATCTACACCTCCTAAGATCCAAACGGTTTGCCCTTCCATACTTTCTAAAGCGTAGTAAGTAGCATTAACGTTTGTGGCTTTAGAATCGTTGATGTATTGCACATTATTGATCTTAAGCACTTTTTCTAAGCGATGTTCTACACCCTGAAAGCTTTCCATACTTTCACGGATCGTATTCTTTCTTATTTTTAAAAGCTTTGCCACTGTAGCAGCTGCCATTGCGTTCTTCGTATTGTGTTTACCTTGTAATGTTAAATCTGAAGTAGCCATAGTAAACTCTGTATTTTCTGTCTTTATAATAATTGTATCATTTTCTAAATATGCACCATTCTCTAACTTTCTCTCCAGCGAAAATGGTAGTAACTGCGCCTCAATTTTGTTGTTTTTTAGCCAGTTCGTAATAACTTCGTCATCTGCGTCGTAAATAAAATAATCGTCCTTTGTTTGATTCTTTGTTATCCTGAACTTAGCTTCGATATAATTCTCGAATTTATAATCATATCGATCTAAATGATCTGGAGTGATATTGGTTAAAATCGCAATATAAGGTCTAAACTTTTCAATCCCATCCAACTGAAAACTACTAAGTTCTAACACATAGTAGTCTGGATTTGTTTCTGCTACCTGCTTCGCAAAACTATCTCCTACATTACCGGCCATTCCCACTTTTAAACCAGCATCATTCAATAGATGATCGGTTAATTTTGTGGTCGTGGTTTTTCCGTTACTTCCGGTGATCCCAACAATTACAGCACTGGTATATTCTGCAGCAAATTCTATTTCAGAAATTACAGGAACCCCCTTTTCTCTTAGTGCTTTTATCATTGGCACTGTATCTGGAATACCCGGACTTTTCATCACCACATCGGCATCAAAAATCTGCGATTCGGTATGCTTTTCTTCCTCCCAGTCTATTTCAAGATGTTCAAGAACCTTTTTATATTTTTCTTTAATTTTTCCTTTATCTGAAAGCCAAATCTTGTAGCCTTCTTTCTTTGCCAAAATCGCAGTACCAACACCGCTTTCTCCACCACCAAGTATGACAATTTTCTTACTCAACTTTTATCGAAGTTTAAGTGTCACAATGGTTAAAATGGCCAGAAAAATACCCACTACCCAAAATCGAACAACGATCTTACTTTCATGATGGCCTTTCTTTTGATAGTGATGATGCAAAGGAGACATTAGGAAAATCCTGCGCCCTTCGCCAAATTTCTTTTTAGTGTATTTAAACCAGGATACCTGTAGCATGACAGATAGATTCTCTATTAAGAAAATTCCGCATAAAATTGGTATCAATAATTCTTTTCTAGAAGCAATTGCTAAAACAGCAATAATTCCTCCAATGGTTAAACTCCCCGTATCTCCCATAAAAACCTGTGCGGGATAAGTATTATACCATAGAAAACCGACTAATGCTCCTGCAAATGCCGTTATGTAAATCGTCATTTCTCCGGAACGAGGGATATACATGATATTCAGGTAATCTGAAAAAATGATGTTACCAGAAACCCATGCGAAAATGCCCAGTGTTAGCACAATGATTGCTGAAGATCCTGCGGCAAGTCCGTCGATTCCATCAGTTAGATTTGCTCCGTTTGAAACCGCTGTAACTATAAAGATCACAATTGGGATAAAAATGATCCAGGCGTATTTTGCCAAATCTGGGTTTATCCAGGAGATGATCTTCGAGTAATCAAATTCATTATCTTTTACAAAAGGAATGGTTGTCGTAAGTGTTTTTTGCTCTGGCCCCATTTCTGGAAGATCATTAGCCCCTAACATCATTTCCTGTGAAATAGCTTCTTCAGGATTCGACTTTTCCTTTATGGTAATTCCATCGTGAAAATACATGATGCTTCCAACGATCAAACCTAGCCCTACCTGTCCAAGAATTTTAAACTTACCTGGCAAGCCTTCCTTATCTTTTTTGAATGTTTTTATATAATCATCCAAAAAACCAATGGCACCCATCCAAATGGTAGTGATGATCAATAAAATCACATAAATATTCTCTAATTTGGCCAATAGCAACACTGGTATCAAGGTTGAAATTATGATGATAATTCCTCCCATCGTTGGAGTGCCGGCTTTTTCGGTTTGCCCTTGCAAACCAAGCTCTCTTACGCTTTCGCCGATTTGTTTGGTTTGCAAATAGTTGATTATTCGCTTACCATAAATCGTTGAAATTAACAGCGATAAAAGTATTGCGATTGCCGAGCGGAATGAAAGATATTCAAACAGCTGGGCTCCCGGGAACTGATATTTATCTTCTAAAAATTGAAACAAATAATAAAGCATATCCTTAAATTCTGCCTTTTGGCGTTACTTTTTTAGCTGTTTTAAAAATTCACTCACGATCTTATAATCATCAAAATCATGTTTGTCACCATTAATTTCCTGGTAGGTTTCATGACCTTTCCCGGCGATTAAAATGATATCGTTGGCTTTTGCCATTTGGCAAGCCGTTTTGATCGCCTGTTTTCTATTAGTTACTGAAACTGTTTTATTAAAATTTTGAGGTTCAACCCCTTCTTCTATTTCTTCGATAATGGCATCTGCATCTTCAGTTCTTGGATTATCACTGGTAAAAATTACCTTAGAACTTAAAGCCGAAGCAATATGCCCCATTTTTGGTCTTTTAGTTCGATCTCTATCGCCACCACAACCAACAACCGTAATTAGCTCTTCATTCTTTGTTCTAATTGCGTTAATCGTTTCTAACACATTTTTTAATGCATCTGGGGTATGTGCGTAATCTACAATTGCGGTAATTTTTTCTTCGGAAGAAATGAAATACTGAAAACGCCCATTAACGGAATGTAGCTCACTTATAAACTTCAGGTTTTCTATAGTTTCTAATCCAAGTAATTCCGCAGCGGCATAAATCGCCAAAATATTGTAAGCGTTGAAGCTTCCGATTAACCGAGACCATACTTCCTGGTCGTTGATCTTCAGCAATAATCCTGTAAATTGATTTTCCAGAATTTGAGCTTTATAATCGGCATAATTTTTAAGTCCGTAGGTATACTGTTTCGCGTTGGTATTTTGCAGCATCACTTCGCCATTCTTGTCATCTACATTGGTTAATGCAAATGCTGAAGCTGGCAATTCATCAAAAAACCGCTTTTTCACATCACGATATTCTGCAAAGCTGTTATGATAATCTAAATGATCATGACTAAGATTGGTGAAAATTCCGCCAGCAAATTCTAATCCAGTTGTACGGTGCTGATCGATCCCGTGAGAACTTACTTCCATAAAGCAATATTCTACACCTTCTTCGTTCATTTCAGATAAATAATAATTGATCGTTACCGAATCTGGTGTTGTGCGCACCGCATCATACATTTTGTCGCCAACCATCACTTTTACCGTTGAAAGTAAACCAACTTTAAATCCTGCTTTGGTAAACAGATCATACAATAATGTTGCGATAGTTGTTTTACCATTGGTGCCGGTAACGCCAACCAACTTTAGTTTATCTGAAGGATTTCCGAAGAAATTAGCGGCCATATACGCCAAAGCTTCCTTAGAATTCGCAACCTGAACATAGGTCACTCCATTAACGATGTTTTCTGGAAGTTCTTCACAAATAATCACTAAAGCTCCTTTATTGATCGCTTTTTCGATAAAATTGTGACCATTAGAAAGGCTTCCGGTAATTGCTACAAAAACATCGTTCATTTCAACTTTTCTTGAATCGAAATGAATAGTATTAATAGCTACTGCAGTGTTTCCCACTACAGATTCCATTCTTACTTTGTATAATATGTCCTTAAGTATTTTCAACTTAACTTCAGATTTACTTGTTGGTTACTTTTTATTTTCTGGCCTGCGGTGATCGACTGACTTCTAACAATCCCATCGCCGTTAACCTGTACTTTTAAGCCAAGATTCTCTAAAAGCGGTATAGCATCCATTGCCGGCATACCTTTTACATTTGGCATCACCACTTTTTCTCCCTGAACCTTGGTATAATATTTTTCAAAATCCTGTTCTACTATTTCGCTTTCTACCTCTAAAGAAGGAAGCTCATCCATAATTGGAGTATCTGTATAGATCTTTTGTGCGATTCTTTTAAAAACAGGTGCCGCTACAATATTACCGTAGTAGCCTTTACTTCTTTTCGGCTTATGTACTACCACAATGCAAGAATACTTTGGATTATCTGCCGGAAAATATCCTGCGAAAGATGCAATATATCTTCCTGGTTCTATCCAATATTCGGTTTGACAAGTCCCTGTTTTTCCCGCCATAGAAAAATTAGGTGTATAGATATTCGCTGCAGTACCGCGTTTCACGGTATTCTTCATCATCTCGCGAACTTTTTTTGCAGTTTCTGGAGAACAGATCGCAGGATTAATAACCTCCCGATCCATTTTCACAATGGTCTTATCCCACTCTTTTACTTCTTTGATAAAACGTGGTTTCACCATTTCACCATCATTAGCAATCGCATTGTAAAACGCTAAGGTTTGCAGCGGAGTAATAGCAACGCCGTAACCAAAGGCCATCCAGGGTAGACTTAAACCGTTCCAACCTTTATCATCTGGATGCGGGATGCGAGGTGTTCCCTCTCCTTTTATCTCCAGACCAATTTTACGGGTAACACCCATATCGTCTAATCGATCCACGAATTTCTCAGGGTTATTCTTATATCCCTGCGTGATCATTTTTGTAAAAGCTGTATTCGAAGAAACTTCGAAAGCTCTGGCTGCAGAAATTTTGCCGTAGCCACCATGATGAGAATCACGTACAGCTCTTCCGTAGAAACGAACAACGCCATTTTCTGTATCCACAACCTGGTTAGTATCAATCACACCATCTTCTAAACCAGCAACCATCGCCATTAACTTGAAAGTAGATCCCGGCTCGTGCGCTTCGTAAACCGCATAATTTCTTTTTTCGTAATAGGTCCCTTCATCTGTACGACCAAGGTTAGACATGGCTTTGATCTCGCCTGTTGCGGTTTCCATTACGATTACGGTACCATGTTCAGCTTCAAAATCTTCAAGCTGTTTTAATAGAGCATGATGCGCAATATCCTGAATATTCACATCGATGGTAGAAATCACATCATAACCATCCTTAGGCTCAACTTCATTATTATCGCTAATTGGCTTCCACTGTCCTTTAGCTATCTTTTGCTTTAAACGATGCCCATCTGTTCCTCTTAGATAAGGACCAAAAGCACCTTCTAAACCTACTCTTGTAAAATACCCCTCATCATCCTGTCTCTCGTATCCAACGGTACGCTCGGCCATTTTACCTAGCGGATGCTCTCTAACAGTGCGCTGCTCTACTATAAGTCCGCCTTTGTAAGCTCCCAGATTAAAAATTGGGAACGTCTTGATCTTGATATATTCTGAATATCCAAGACCTCTTGTTATTAAAACATATCTTTGATTATGCGCTCTGGCGGTTCTTAATTTATGTACATAATATGAAGATGTATTTCCCAACATCTTGGCTAACTCTTTAGAAAGTGGCAGCACATTTTCTTCGAATACCTCATCTGAAACTGTTACTGCATCAAACCTGATATCATATTTTGGCACTGAAGCTGCTAAAAGACTTCCGTTAGAATCATAAAGATTCCCACGGTTTGCAGGAATAGTGAAATTTCGATAAACACGTTCTTCTGAAAGTTGTTTATAATGTTCTCCCTCTACAAACTGAATATCCATTAGCTTCACACCAACAGCTATCGCAAAGATGAACATGCATCCTGCAACAAAATATAACCTGTTTAATATGCCTTTATCGGTTGTTGCCATACAACTACTCGCTAACTTTTACTCTTAATTTATATGGTGGAATATCTGAAGGACCAATCCCAATTTTCTTCATTTCGTTGGTAACGGTAGATTCCATTTTGATTTTCATCAAATTAGAACGTCCTTCTAAAAACTCGCTTCTTAACTCTAAAACTTCTTCGTGTAATCGTGCAATTTCATGCACTTTACGCTCTGCGCTATGTGAACTTGCTATCATTATAATGGCCAAAACAGTACAAAAAACGATAAAACGCCAGTTTTTAAAGGCGTCTTCGTTAATCAAAAAATTGGCTTTAAGAATATTGTAAAAACCTTTCTTCATAAATCTACCCCGGTTTTATAGCTTTTTAGCTATTCTTAATTTTGCACTTCGCGCTCTATTATTCTCGCTAATCTCTTTTTTTGAAGGCACAATAAGCCCCCCTACCTTTTTAAAGGGCACTGAAATATTTCCGTAGAAATCTTTTTCAGGCTCTCCTTCAAAAAGTCCGCTTCTTATATATCTTTTCACCAAACGATCTTCCAAAGAATGGTAAGAGATTAAACTAATCCTCCCATTTTTCTCCACTATTTCTTCCGTTTGAAGCAAAAATTCTTTCAGCACTTCTATTTCCTGATTCACCTCTATGCGAATTGCCTGGTAGATCTGCGCTAAAATTTTATTCTCTTTTCCTTTAAATAAGTGAGGCTTTATAAGTTCATTTAAATCTTCACTATTTTCGATTAGATTATTTTTTCGTTCAGCAACGATGATTCTTGCTAATTTTGGAGCATTTTTTAGATCGGCATATTGATAGAATAAACTTTTTAATTGCTCTTCTTCATATTCATTTATAACCTGGTAAGCACTAAGAGAGCTCCCCTGGTCCATTCGCATATCGAGTTTAGCATTAAATCGAGTAGAAAAACCTCGTTCTGCTTCATTAAACTGATGCGAGGAAACTCCAAAATCACCTAAAATTCCATCTACTTTTTTAATACCATAAAACCTCAAAAATCGCTTTAAGAATCTAAAATTTTCATTGATGAGTGTAAAGCGAGGATCATCTATTATATTTTGTAAAGCATCGGTATCCTGATCAAAACCAAAAAGTTTCCCCTTCTTCCCCAATCTGCTTAAAATTTCACGTGAGTGACCACCGCCACCAAATGTAACATCTACATACACGCCATCGGGTTTGATATTCAAACCGTCTACAGACTCCTTTAATAATACCGGATTATGATATTCCATCAACATCGAAATCGTCAATTCCCATTACCTCTTCTGCCAGATCTGCAAAATCATCGCTTGCAGCCTCGATTGCTTCTTCGTACTTATCTTTATCCCAAATCTCCACAATGTTTATTGCTGAAGAAAGCACAATCTCTTTCTTAATACCTGCAAAACCAACAAGATCTTTTGGAATAAGCAACCTGCCATTTCCATCTACCTCTACGGTTTTTACACCAGCTGTGAATCTTCGAATAAAGTCGTTGTTTTTCTTTTTAAAGCGATTAAGTTTGTTCATTCGTTGCATAAGTTTATTCCACTCTTCCATGGGATACAACTCTAAACAAGACTGAAAGACAGCCCTTTTAATCACAAAACCTTCCTGAAGCATAGGCATAAGTTGTTTCTTAAGGGCTGAAGGCACCATAAGCCTACCCTTAGTGTCAACTTTACACTCGTATGTTCCAATAAGATTTACCACAAATTTGCTTTACAAAGTCAAATATATTGAAAATATTACCACTTTTTACCACATCTTCCCACATTGTTGATAAGTTTTCCCGCCGTATTTAACTGAAACACTACCAAATAGCGCTATTCTCTTCGGTTCCAAGAGTTTATTTTCTCCGCTTAAATTTGTGTTAAAATTCCCACTTCCAAATTGCGTTAATAAATATTACTGAAAACCGCTAATCACTTTGCTATTGCTCAAAAATGATTATACTTGTAATGAAATCGCTATATTTGCGATTGCTAACCGCAAAGGGTATCAATGAAAAATAATTTAAGGAAAGAGGGAAAATTCACATATTTAGAGATAGGCGAAGGAACTCCGATAGTTATTTTACACGGACTTATGGGCGGCCTAAGTAATTTTGACGGAGTAGTAGATTATTTCCCTTCCAAAGGATATAAAGTCTTAATCCCAGAACTTCCGCTTTATTCTATGTCCCTTCTTAAAACAAGTGTTGGAACTTTCGCTAAATATTTGAAGGAGTTTGTAGATTTTAAAGGTTTAAACGAAGTTATTCTATTAGGAAATTCCCTAGGTGGGCATATCGCACTGTTAACAACTAAACTTTATCCAGAAATCGTAAAAGGTCTTGTGATCACAGGAAGCTCTGGTCTTTACGAAAATGCAATGGGCGAAAGTTACCCGCGTCGTGGTGATTACGAATTTATAAAAAAGAAAGCCCAAAACGTATTTTATGATCCTGCGGTAGCTACTAAAGAAATTGTAGACGATGTTTATGAGACCGTTGGTGATCGCAATAAACTGGTAAAAACCTTAGCCATTGCAAAAAGTGCTATTAGACACAATATGGCCAAGGATCTACCAAAAATGACTACTCCTACCTGTATCATTTGGGGAAAGAACGATAATGTTACTCCGCCTGAAGTTGCTGAAGATTTTCACCGACTTCTACCAGATTCAGACCTTTATTGGGTAGACAAATGTGGTCACGCCGCCATGATGGAACATCCAGATCTTTTTAACGAGTTATTATCTGACTGGTTAACGAAAAGAAATTTCTAAACATATATCGATGAAGATCAATACTGCTGAATTTGTAATTAGTAACTCTAAAGTTGCTAAATGCCCAAACAGCCCATTACCAGAATATGCTTTTATTGGGCGTAGTAATGTGGGAAAATCTTCATTAATAAATATGCTTACCGGTCGTAAAAGTCTGGCAAAAACCTCAGCAAAACCAGGAAAAACTCAGCTTATTAATCATTTCCTGATCAATAAGAACTGGCATCTTGTCGACCTACCGGGTTATGGTTATGCTAAAGTTTCAAAATCTGCTAAAAGAGTATTTCAGAAATTTATCACCAATTATTTCGAAGAACGCAAGCAATTGGTTTGTGCTTTTGTTTTGATCGATAGTCGTCATAAACCACAGCCTATCGACATGGAATTTATGCAATGGCTAGGCGAACATGCGATCCCATTTTGCATGATCTTTACCAAAGCAGATAAATTGAAGCCTAAAGAGTTAGAGAAAAACATCCAGAATTACCAGCAGGAAATGCTTCAGTTTTGGGAACAAATGCCGCATTTTTTTGTCACATCTTCTACTGCAAAAACCGGCGGAGAAGATATTCTTGAATTTATCGATAATCTTAACAACGAAGTTACCGAGTAAGGTTTAAGTTTTTTTCAGCTATTACTGAAAAAGGAACATAATAAATTCCCTACATTAGATTTCACACATAACCACCCTTGGTGTTTACCAACATCTCCGGGTTTAAGTTTAATATTTCATAATGAATAATCATTTCTATGTATTCGCTTTTATCGTTTTAATACTACAATCTTGTGTAACTCCCAAAATAACAAAAAGTTATCTGGATGAAAATGGGAATACTATTTCAAGAAACAAATTTTACAATGAGTGGCACCATAACGCCAGCAAAGGAAGGTGGGATACAAAAAAAGGGGATACTATTGAAGCCAGATTAACTGCTAAACCTAGAATAGAAAGACTTGAAGGGAATTACCAGTTACTATCTATCATTCTTGAAGAATTAAGCCATAAAAGATATCCTCGCAATACTATTTTTCTAATCTCATACTACTTCAAAGACGATTTATGTAATCCAGCGCGTAATAGCAGTAATAACAATTGGCAAAAACACAGAGTTGCAGCGCTAAGAAAGCACGTAGCACCCCAAAAAGTAACTATAGAAAAACAGTACAAAAATGTAGAAACTTTAGTTATAACTCAGGAAGGGATAAATTATGAACCTATAAAGAATTTTGATTATTTATTTACAGATACTAATAATCGAATATTTAATCATATTTTTAGAGAACCTAGTCTTTGTGGTGGTTTTGCTATTATTAAACCAAACGGTCAGATTTTAGTTTCTAACGGAGAATCAAGATTAGATTTTACCGCACAATATATAGATCCTGAAGTTTGAGAAAAATCTTTCTAAAATTCAAACTCGATTTTCGATAATTTCGATCAATTTTTCTACGGAAGAAATCTCATTAAATTCCTTTGCCGAAATTAGCACCTGAAGATCTCCAATTTCAGCAAAAAGTATCGCCGGAAAATCAAACTTCAGTAAATATTTTGAAGCAAAAGCACTTAGAAACTCATCTTTATGATAAAACTCCATTTCGAGATTCGACGATTTTCGATAGTTTTTCCAGGCTTTCTTTTCTCCAGCCAAACCATGAGTTACCGCACAAAGTTTACAGGAATAGGTTTCTGGTTTCAAAAACTTATGAGCCGAGTCTAAAACAGAATTCCACGTCCCCGAATTTGCGTTATAAACAAAGATGAGTTTCTTATGCAAGATTACTTTTTTAAATGTCCATAATGAGTCATAATGGGCTACCGTTACCCTGAACTTGATTCAGGGTCTCATCCTCAAGGTATGGTTTTATAAATCTCTATGAGATTCCGGATCAAGCCTGCCTCGCCGGCTGGCAGGTCCGGAACGACAAAATCATTAAATATCATAAATAACGGAAAACCAATTACTTTTTGGTTATTTCTAATTTCTCTGCGAAATAATCACAAAAATCGCCCATTGTATCGGCCATTTTATCATCTTGTGTAGCGCGATAGTAAGTCTCTTTCATAGAAACTAAGGTTTGATGAAAGAATTTTTTCATCTCGTCTACCGGCATTTCCTTAGTCCAAAGATCGATTCTAAGCGTTTCCTGCGATTTGCTATCCCACACAGAAAGCATTAATGCTTTAGCCTCTTCTTTATGAATATTACCATCTTCTGCACTCCAATAAATTTCTTCAGGAACCTTGTTTTCATCGGTGATCACTTCAATATTTATATCAGATTTTTTATAAGCTGCCATTATTTCTTTGGTTTATAATTTGCGTTATTAAAAATTGTTTCAGCATCTGCCTGCAACATTTGTTTTACAGAAACTTCGTTTTTATCCATATACGATTTTACCATTTGCCAACCAATATACTGCCCCAGTCTGTCGGGAGTTTCTGCATCTAATGACAAATAAAATTTAGAAAATGGTGCAGGGTATAAAAATCGAGGTGCTAAATTAGAATCTGTATCAAAAATAAGCTCATTATCTACAAAATATCGCCAGATCATTTCTTCGTTATCTTCAGCAAATTGCCATTGCGATTCAGTATAACCAATTTTACGCCAATTTGTTTGCTGTGGAAGCCAAATGTCTTTTAAATACAATAGCTTGCCAAAATAGATCATCTGCGCTAAAAAAGTCCTGGATTTTGCACGCGGAACATACTTTTCAGCAATACTATTTGCCGCATCTGGCACAATTTGATCTTTGGTAAAATTCCGCTTAAAATATTCAACGATACCAATATAGAATTTATGGTCTTCACCAAGATAGGTATCCAGCGACACAAAAAGATAATCGCCGGTATAAATTGTTTTATTTTTATAATCTACTTCTGAAGTCACCGTAATTACATCGGGCGCTTTAAACTCTGGAAAATAATATTTTACATGTTGAAAAAGTGAATAAAACTCATCTTCAGATTCGCTAAAATCGGCATACTTTTTTGCTACTTCCCGGTTAATTTCCAGCTGAATCGTATCCTTCATTTTATTGATCCAAACACTATCGGGATACTGCTGCGGAAATAGATAAGGAAAATCATTTTTTAACTGCGGAAGATCTTTTGGTGAAGCTTCAGCAAAAAGCCTGTCAAAACGTGTAATATCAAAATCTACATCAACTTTAGCTATTTCCTGCTCCTTTTTTGATGCAGAATCACACGAAATTAGACTTAGAAATAGAAAAAAGGCAAATAAAATTCTCTTCATCATAAGCTTTTGTCAAAAATCACGGGTTTTGGCTTTTGCCCTTTTATTAATAATGTTTAAGTATTAGATTTGTGTGCAAAGGTATTATTTACAAACTAATTCACCCAACATTATGCAAACCACAAAAGTAATCGATCACATTGTAAACTGGTTAAAGGACTATGCTAAAAACGCCAAAATGAACGGATTTGTTGTTGGGGTGAGTGGCGGAATCGATTCAGCTGTAACTTCAACACTTTGTGCAAAAACGGGTTTAAATGTTTTGGTTTTAGAAATGCCTATTCACCAGGATCCTTCTCACGTTAGCCGTGCACAAAAACATATTGCTTCTCTAAAAGAACGATTTTCGAATGTTAGCAGCGAACGTGTAGATCTTACGCCGGTTTTCGAAAGCTTTCGAAGTGCTTTACCAGAAGTTGAAGCATCTGCCAATGTAGACCTAAGTTTAGCAAATTCTCGAGCGCGTTTAAGAATGACTACTTTGTACTATTTCGCCGGATTGCATAAGTATTTGGTTGGCGGTACCGGGAATAAAGTTGAAGATTTTGGCGTTGGTTTTTACACAAAATATGGTGATGGCGGTGTAGATCTTAGCCCAATCGCAGATCTTATGAAAAGTGAGGTTTATGCATTAGGAAAAGAATTGGAGGTAATCGAAGACATTATGATCGCCGCACCAAGTGATGGTTTATTTGGTGATAGCCGAAGTGACGAAATGCAACTTGGCGCCAGCTATGATGAATTAGAATGGGCAATGAAAATGCAGGATACCGGTAAAACTGAAGCCGATTTTGAAGGTAGAGAAAAAGAAGTTTACACCACCTATTTAAAACTAAACACAGCGAATTCACATAAAATGGATCCTATCCCGGTATGCGAAATACCTGTTCATCTTAAAAATTAAACGTTTTATCGAAATTGCAGCGATTACAGGAGGTTTATTAGCATTATCACTTAATTTTAGATTAGAGTTACACTTTAAACATAGCTAACTATATCCTAAAATGAGTACCGTTTTAATTGCCGATCAGCACCCCGTAATCGCCGAAAGTATTAAGTATATCTTAGAAACTAACGATTTTATCAACGTCATTGGCCATGCTGCCACAGGTAACGAGCTTTTTAGATTTCTGGAAAACAGGCGACCAGATGTGCTAATGATCGAAATCGATCTGCCGCAATTAAATGGAATTCATGCGTTGCGACAAATTAAACAACAATACCCACATATTAAGATTTTGGTGTTTAGTTGTCATCCAGAGGAAATGTATGCACTAAGTGCTATTAAAGCTGGTGCTGCAGGATATATTTCGAAAACAAATTCGGCTGAAATTGTAAATAAAGCGATCAAACAGGTGGCTCGCGGTGGTATCTATTTGAATGAAGAAATTACTCAGAAATTAAATAGCGGTATATCCAAAGGACAAAATCAGATTTCTAGATTTAAGAAACTTTCTTCTCGTGAAACTGAAGTTCTAAATTTACTTAGTAGTGGTAAGCGTAATAAAGATATTGCTGAAGCTTTAAATATTAACGAAAAAACGGTAAGTACGTATAAAGCGAGATTGCTTAAAAAATTAGATGCCGATAGTATCGCAGATCTTATTACCCAATCCCGACTTTTACAAATAAGTCCTGTAGTTTAAATTCGTGTAGTTGGATTAACTAGTAACTCTATTAAGCTTTTCCTCTATAGTTTTTCGAAGCTGAATATAATCCATTATTTCTTCCAGTTTTTCTGAATTATCAACTTCTGCATTCAACTCGGTTATAGAACCTTGTAACTCCTTGATCTTACTCATCAATAAATGACGACGGAAGTTTAAAATAGTTTCTGAAACCAATCGATCTATCTGCTCATCTTTCGATTTTACGGGAATATCCTGCCGCATCCAGTCACTTAACTGGTATTGTTCCTCAGCCATAAGAATATCGGTCACAATTGCCGATTTTTCAGGTGGCATCTCACTTATAAATTTCTCAATAACTAGCTTTTCTTCCCGATTGTAATATTCAATTAACTGCTCGTATATCGCTCTAAAATCTGGATTGGCCAAAGCAACCTCATCTTCCTGAAGGTCCAGGTAGATCTTACGAGAAACTTTTCGTTCTACGTTCGCACTTTTTAAGATCGGTTCGCCAGATTCATCAGCTTCCAAAAACATTTCTTCAAACTCTCGCTTTTCATTTCCGTAGAGTAATAGCGCACTTACAATGCCTTTTTCAAGCACATGTAATTCGTCTACTCGACGTATAGTTTGTTGTTCTTGTTTTGGTTGATCATCTCTTACAACCTGAAAGCTTTTTTGGTCTTTTTTTGCCGCTCTTTGTTGATCCTGGGCTCCTTTTTTTGTGAGTTGCGCCAGCGTAGAAAATAAAACATCTTCTGAAATATCCATGATCCTGGAACATTCCTGAAGATATACTTCCTGCTGAATGGTATCTGGTATTTTTGCGATACTACTTACCATATCCCGAATTAAAGCCGCCTTTTTCACAGGATCGTTCTTAGCATCTTTCATTAATAAAGACGCCTTAAAACTTATAAAATCGGTCGCGTTTTCTGCTAAAAACTCTTTTAACTCCTCTTCAGAATTTTTACGCGCAAAACTATCGGGATCTTCACCTTCAGGGAAACTGCAAACTTTAACGTTCATTCCCTGCTCCAGGATCAAATCGATCCCGCGCAACGAAGCTCTAATGCCGGCGGCATCGCCATCAAAAAGTACTGTAATATTCTTAGTTAAACGGCTAATCAAACGAATTTGCTCGTTTGTTAATGCTGTTCCCGAAGAAGAAACCACATTCTGTACCCCGCTTTGATGAAACTGAATAACATCTGTATAACCTTCAACCAAATAGCAATTATCTTCTTTTGCTATGGCCTGCTTAGCATACGAAATACCATACAGCACTTTACTTTTATGGTAAATATCACTCTCTGGCGAGTTTAGATATTTTGCAGCTTTTTTATCTGAAGTTAAAATTCGGCCTCCAAAACCTAAAACCCGCCCAGACATCGAATGGATAGGAAACATCACCCTGCCTTTAAAACGATCGAATTGTCGCTCGCCTTTTACGATCGATAAACCAGTTTTTTCCAGGTAGTCCAGTTTATAACCTTCAGCTAAAGCTTCTTTGGTAAAAGCATCCCATTCGTCTAAGCAATATCCAAGCTGAAACTTTTTGATGGTTTCATTCGTAAAACCGCGCTCTTTAAAATAGCTTAGCCCAATAGCCTGGCCGGCATCGGTTTTATGCAGAATCTTCTGAAAATATTTATTGGCAAATTCAGAAACCAGATACATACTTTCACGCTCATTGGCCTGCTCTTTCTGCTCATCGGTTTGCTGAGTTTCTTCAATTTCGATCCCATATTTTTTTGCCAGATATTTTATGGCTTCGGGATAGGTAAAATGTTCGTGCTCCATTAAAAAGGCCACAACATTTCCTCCCTTTCCGCTAGAGAAATCCTTCCAAATTTGTTTTACCGGCGAGACCATAAAACTTGGTGTGCGCTCGTCTGTAAACGGACTTAATCCCTTAAAGTTTGTTCCCGATTTTTTAAGCTGAACAAAATCCTGGATCACCTCCTCTACTCTGGCGGTTTCAAAAACACTATCTATGGTACTTTTAGAAATCAAATTTGGATGTTTTTTGAAGGTTTTCTTATTCTCAGAAAATAGAAAAGACCTCATCGCATAGGCGACAAGGTCTGCAAAAATACAAATTATATAGTGACTAGTCTACATCAAATCTTAGCCCTAGAGAGAAATTATTAAGCTCTGTATTTGGGCTGGCAAAAATAGGGTTAAGATCATATTTTGCGTAAAGCGCTGTACCGCCAAAACTTAAATATGCACTTAAACCATAAACAAATTCGTTAGTATTAAAACTACTTTTATCTTTTATTTTTTGATCGTCGCCATCATTAAATTTTAGCTTTTGGCGCTCACCAATATTAAAACCGGCATAACCTCCAAAACCAATTTTTATCTGATCGTCTGTAGAAAAAGTTCTGTAACCATTTGTTTCCCCTCTTGAAGACGGACCAATTTCAAAATGAATTGGCACTACAAGATTATCCATTCTGAACTTCGATTTATCTAAATCGTATTCAAATTCTTCTAATCTTGTGACATCACCATCCTGCACAAAATAGCGGTTATCTGTAGGTTTTAATCCGTTTAACTGAAAAGACAATCCGTATTTCATTCTTAACCAATTGGTATTTTCGAAAACTCTAGTGGTCCACGCCCAACCAATTTCAAAAAATCGACTTCCTGCCAGCTTAAAACCTGAATTATTTATAGATTGACCACTTTCTAAGGCATTATTGAAACCAAAGGCAAGCACTAAATCGTTCGTTGTTCTTTTTTGGGATCTTTTATTATCGTCAGATTCCTCTATCCCTAAACCTAATCTCCCATCGGTAAGTTTAAGTTCAAGATATTTCCCGTCATGACGATTACGCTCGTCCATATCAACTTGGTTCGTAATAATCACGATTCGGTTTTTGATGTTTTCAGCCGCTAATTTTGCAGCTTCCTTCTTTCTCTTTTCGGCTTCTTCTTCATCGCACCAGCCATTTTCGAGGCTTTTATTAATATATTCGATTTCCTTTTTAAGCTTTGCTTTTTCCTCTTCTGTTGCAATTTTTATTTTTCGCTCTTTAATTTCCTGCACTCGAGCAATCGAATCTGTTGTGTGCTCCTCTTTATCGGTTGTAGTTTCCTGCGCCTCCATACTGCCAATAGCAAAAGATGAAATTAAGAAGGCAAAATAGATGATAATTGTTTTCATAGTAAGTATTAGTTTTTAGTGTCTTAAAGCTTAAGCTCTAAAACAGATTGATGAATGACCCCTTTTTTGGGTGATGATATTTAAAGGTTTATTTGTGCGTTACTTAATCTAGTGCGACTGCATTTTTAGCTTTAGAATAGCCTTCTTTTAGCAATTGAAAGATCTTATCTCTAAAGGATTTCTCGATTTCGTGTTCGGCTTCTGCCAGTAAAGCTTCAGCACTGTATGGATTGGCAAATTCTTTTTGATAATCCTGATCCAGATCGCTCGCTGCTGCCAATAACAAAGCATTAACCTCTGCATCGCTAACCGAATCTTCACTATTTGCCTCTAGAGATCTTATCACTTCTTCTAATTTATTCTGAATCAAATTCTCGTTTTGCGCAATAAAATCTTCTTCCGTTTTAGTAGGATTTATAAAATTAGGGTTGATTTTATCGATTTTCGGCACGATTTGTTCTGAAGTTTCTGTCTTTACTTCTTGTACATCGATCGTTGCTACACCTATTTCATTATGCACCGGAATTATTTTTTCTGAATCTCTTTTAAGCTGATTTTGGATAATTTCAGGCGTAGTTTTTTCAGTTTCTTCTTTAATTTCTTCCTTCACTTCTTCCGCAGCAATAGCCGAATTATTTTCTTTTTCTCTGGAAGGAATTCCTGATTTCTCTATTGGTTTAGTGATTTCTTCTGAAGTTTTTTCAGAAGGTGTATCTACAATTTGTTCTTCTATAGTTCCGTTTTCAGACTTCAGCATAAAACCTCCTGCAGAAATGGCAATTACAAGTAAAGCTGCAATCCCCAACCACCATTTTTTATTCGATTTTTGTCGATTTTCGTTTTCGTCTAATCGCGCATTAAGTTTTTCCCAACTCGATGCGGACGGAGAAATACGACGCTCTTCCAACTGCTCCTTTATATGCTCTTCAAATTTAATTGGCGCCATAACCTGTTCCTTTATTCGTTAATTTTTCCTGTAATAATTTTCTCGCTTTAAAAAGCTGAGATTTAGAAGTTCCTTCAGTAATATTTAGCATTTTAGAAATTTCCTGGTGCTTATAGCCTTCTACCGCATACAACACAAAAACCATTTTATAACCTTCAGGCAGATCGTCGATAAGCTGCTGTATATGCGCTACGCTTAATTGCTCGTCGATATTATTAGAACTTTCTGTATAATTACTAAATTCATCTTCCTGAAATTCGAGATTCTTTTTCTTCCGAAGAAAACTTATCGCTTCCCTAATCATAATCCTGCGAACCCAACCTTCAAAACTTCCTTCGAACTTAAAATCCTTTAAATGCGTAAAAACTTTAAAAAAGGCGCTTAACATTACATCTTCGGCATCGTGTAAATCTCTAATATACTGCCGGCAAACGCTTAGCATTTTACCCGAGTGAATCTCATACAGCTTTTGTTGCGCTTCGCGATTGTTTTGCGCAGCACGTTTAATAAGCTGAGATTCATTTTTAAAAAGTTGAATTACTTTCACCTGATGATTTTAATTTCCCTAATAAGGGTTTAAGTTTCCCTAAGCTTGCCTTGAACTCGATGACCTGCATTAAGGTTCTTAATTAATTGATGTTTTTTTGATCGCCATCTTACCAAAAGAGCTTCTATTTACATAGACGCAGAAAAGTTACAAAAGGTTGCCCGGGTTTTAATTTTTTTTCAAAGTTTTTAAATATGGGCATCAATTCTTAATCTTGTATCTTTGCGAAACACTTGTTTTATAATGGCTGAAGAGAATTTAACCCGAATAAATAAATTTTTAAGTGAAGCTGGATATTGTTCCAGAAGAGCTGCAGATAAACTTATCAACCAGGGACGCGTAACCATAAATGGTGTTGTTCCTGAAATGGGAACAAAAATAGCTCCCGGAGACGAAGTTAGGGTAGATGGTAAATTAATTGCCATAGAAGAAAAGGAAAAGCCAAATGTATACATCGCATTTAATAAACCTGTAGGGATCGTTTGTACAACCGATACAAAACGCGAGAAAAATAATATTATAGACTACATTAATTATCCTGAACGTATTTTCCCTATTGGCCGTTTAGATAAACCCAGCGAAGGATTGATCTTTTTAACCAGCGATGGTGATATCGTGAACAAAATCCTGCGTGCGCGAAACAATCACGAGAAAGAATATATTGTAAAAGTTAACAAATCAATTCAGCCAGATTTCGTCAAAAAAATGAGTAATGGTGTTCCCATTTTGGATACCGTAACCAGAAAATGTTTTGTAGAGCAAACCGGCGAAAAGGAATTCAGGATCATCTTAACGCAGGGACTTAATCGCCAAATTAGGCGAATGTGTGAATATTTACACTACGAAGTGACAAAACTTAAGCGTATCAGAATTATGAATGTTCCGTTAGATGTTCCTATTGGAAAATGGCGACATATCACAGAAGCCGAGCTTGAGGAGATCGATCGTTTGGTAAATACCTCATCCAAAACCGAGGAAGCTTCTCATTTTTCCGAAGAAAAGAAAAGCACCAAACCTAAAGGAATTAAACCTAAGAACAGCTACAAAGGGAAACGACCTCGCAGAAAATCTTAACAGAGAATTAGCGAAAATCCTGATTTAAATGGTGTTTATCTTTCTATTTTTAGTACAAAAAGATGGCGAAACGTGTAAAAAATCAGGAGCAGTACGAAGCCTTAAGAGACCAGGGCTATAGCAAAGAGAAATCGGCCAGAATTGCCAATACTCAAAACTCTGGAGAAAAAGGTGGTACAGCAGAAAAATACGAAGAACGCACCAAAGAAGATCTTTACGAGCAAGCTAAAAAAGTAGGCATTGAAGGGCGTTCTAAAATGACGAAAAAAGAACTTATTAAAGCACTTAGAAATAACTAATATGAAAGTACAACCATTTCACCTGGCAATACCTGTTTACGATCTTAAATCCTGTAGAAAATTTTACGGTGAAACTTTAGGCTGTGGCGAAGGCCGAAGTAGTGATCATTGGGTAGATTTCAATTTTTTTGGACATCAACTAGTGATTCACTACAAACCAAAAGAAGAAATTGCAAGTGAACATAGTAACCCGGTAGATGGTAAAGCGGTGCCGGTACCACATTTTGGTGTAGTTTTAGAATGGGAAGTTTTTCAGGAATTCGCTAAATTACTAGAGTCTAAAAATATTAATTTTATCATAGAACCTTATATACGATTTGAAGGTCAGGTTGGCGAACAAGCCACTATGTTCTTTAAAGATCCCTGCGGAAATGCATTAGAATTCAAATCTTTTAAAAATATGGATCAGCTTTTTGCCAGTTAAAACCAAAAACTATTATAAACAACTACTAACCAAATCTATATGAACAAATTAAGACCGGCATTAGTACGGCAAATCTTCGTATTACTGCTTATTTTATTTTTAACGGTTTTAATTTTTAAAGAAATCGTCCCTTATCTTTCAGGCGTTTTGGGAGCAATCGCTCTTTACGTTTTGTTGGTGAGATGGATGAACGCTCTTGTAAATAGAGGCTGGAAACCAGGATTAGCCGCAACGGTTTTAATGGTAGGCTCTTTTCTTGGAATATTGGTTCCTATTGGCGGCATTGTATTAATGCTAAGCTCTAAGATTACTGAAGCCGTAGAGAATTCTTCTAAAGTAGTACAGGCCACTAAAAGCCAGCTTACACATTTAGAAGAATACGTAGGTTACGATATTTCTGGATCTATAGATACCTCGGCAATCGCAAATTGGACATCTACCCGATTGCAAAGTCTTGCTGGTGGTACGTTTAATGCTTTTATCGCCATTGGTATCATGTATTTTTTGCTTTACTATATGCTAATTAGTAAAGAAAAAATGAAAGAAGGCCTAATGTCTTATATTCCTATTGGCAGCGATAACCTAAAGATCATTGCAAAAGAAAGTAATAGCCTTGTAAAATCAAATGCTTTAGGGATTCCGCTTGTTGCTATTTGCCAGGGAATAATTGCACTTATTGGTTACCTGATCTTAGGAGTTTCAGACCCATTTTTTTGGTTTGTGATTACCGCCATAGGATCTATGATCCCATTTATAGGAACCGCAATTGGTATTGTTCCTGTCGCTATTTTATTATTCGCAAGTGGCCAGGACTGGCAGGGAATTGCAATAATTATTTATGGTTTTGTGGTTGTGGGCTCTACAGACAATTTAATTCGGCTTTATGTTCTAGAGCGACTGGCTAGTGTGCATCCGCTTATCACCTTATTTGGAGTTGTTGTGGGTGTCCCTTTATTTGGATTTATAGGATTGATCTTTGGACCTTTATTGGTTTCCCTGTTTTTATTGATTCTGAAGATCTATAAAAAAGAATACGGAAATGATAAAGACCGATTATAACTAAAAACGAACTGAAATTATGAATATGTTTAGCAAAAAGAAAAAAGAAGTAAACGAAGAATATTTTAAGGAAGGCGTAGTAAGTGTAGATGAAGGTGATGTAGAATTAGCTGCCGATTCGCAAGAAGAAGTTGCCGATAAGATCATTAATTCTGGTATGCTAAAAAAATATACTGAAATTGGTAAATTAATGTATGCCATGCTTAATGATTACCGAAAAGGAATATACAAAGATGTACCGTGGTTTACCATCGCAGCTATTGCCTTTTCATTTTTATATATTCTTAATCCTTTAGATGTAGTTCCAGATTTTATTCCTGGTTTAGGATATATCGATGATTTTGCGATCATAACTTTTGCGATCCGTTTTATTGAATCTGATATTCATAAATACCTTGATTATAAGCTAGCAGAAACTGAATCTTAAGAGTTTTTCTCACTCTCTACTCTTATTTTATCTTTTCTATTCTTATATTTTAGCTCAAAGGTTTTTGAGGCTAGCTTTGCCTTCTTAATTTCAGCATCCTATTTTTTATACTGAAAAAAATAACAGGCTCAAATTGTACATTTTCAGCTTATATTTTTTCACTTATAACTATACATTCTCCTGCCAGTCCAGACATTCTCAGAATTCATTTTCAAACATTTGAAATATTTCTATATCCTCCAGAATTCTGATATATATCATAAAAATTAATGTTTTTAATACCGAATTTTAGTCTCCTAAATTCGGCATATCATGTGGCTTTTAATAGCAAAATTGGAAACTCTAGAAGTCTTTTTATGCTTCAGCATAATTTCTTCTTTTAACCTAATTTTTTGGCTAAAACCAAGTCAACTTCTTAGTAAAAGACCATTTTTCCATGTTGTTGCAGCTTCAGTAAAATTCCGTAGAACCATTCAGAAAATGATGTTCTCTCTTAAGCACTTGCTTAAAAAATTCCGCAGAAAAAACAACCAAAATCAACTTTATAAGATCGTAACCTATTTTAGAAATCAGCACACAACTACGTACTCAATCATGTTCACTTAAATCAACCAACAATGATTATTTATTTTAAAAATGCCCTAACCCGAAAGAACCTCATGGCGCTAACCGGTTTGTTTCTTTCTTTTTTTCTAATCATACATCTTTTAGGGAATCTTCAATTATTGCTGCCGGAAGAACAGGCACAGTTACAGTATAATGCATACAGCCACTTCTTATCAGGAAACATCGTTATTAAGCTTGTTTCTTATGTTCTTTACGCCTGTATTCTTTTACACACTTTAGATGCTATTTACCTTGGTATTAAATCGAAGAGGGCCAATGGGCAAAAACTTTCGAGAGATCGACGATCCAGAGCAAGTACCTGGCAATCTCGAAATATGATGTTTTTAGGCATCATTATTTTTCTTTTCCTGGTAATCCACTTTAAGGATTTTTGGTATCAGTATAAATTCGGAGAACTTCCAAAGGACGCAAACGACAACAAAGATCTTTATACGCTCGTGGTAAACGCTTTCGACAGTATTTGGTATGTGATTTTATATTCCATCTCCTTTTTGGCACTTGGCTTCCACCTGGTGCATGGCGTGGCAAGTGCACATAGAAGTTTAGGTCTTTACCATCCATTTTACTCGAAGCTTGTACGCATTGTTGGATATATTTTCTCTATTTCAATAACACTGGGATACCTTATCATTCCTATTTTTATTTACCTAAAACATTAAGCTATGCAAAAGCCTTTTTTAGATACAAAAATTCCTGAAGGTCCACTTGAAAAAAAATGGAGCAATTATAAACAGCATGCAAAACTGGTAAACCCAAACAATCGTAAAAAATTAGAAATTATCGTAGTTGGCACGGGGCTCTCTGGAGCATCGGCAGCAGCTTCTCTTGCTGAAATGGGATACCAGGTAAAAAGTTTTTGTTTTCAAGACACTCCAAGAAGAGCACACTCGGTTGCTGCACAAGGTGGTGTAAATGCTGCTAAGAATTACAAAAATGATGGTGATAGTGTTTACAGAATGTTTTACGACACCTTAAAAGGAGGTGATTTTAGATCTCGGGAAGCCAACACTTATCGCTTAGCCGAATGTTCTGCCAGTCTAATCGACCAGGCTATAGCGCAGGGAGTTCCGTTTGCTCGTGAATATGGCGGCTATTTAAGAAATAGATCTTTCGGTGGCGTGCAGGTTTCGCGAACATTTTATGCCCGTGGCCAAACAGGACAACAATTACTTTTGGGCGCTTACCAGGGACTAATGCGGCAGGTAAAAGCTGAGAAAGTAAAACTTTACACTCGGCACGAAATGCTAGATCTGGTTTTAATAGACAATAAAGCGAAAGGAATTATTGCCCGAAATTTAGACACCGGAGAAATAGAACGTCATGGCGCTCATGCTGTGGTATTGGCAACAGGTGGTTTTGGAAAGATCTACTACCTCTCTACTTTAGCGATGGGATGTAATGCTTCTGCGATTTGGCGCGCACACAAAAAGGGAGCTTTTATGGCTAATCCCAGCTGGACGCAAATTCACCCGACTTCCTTACCACAAAGCGGACCTTATCAATCTAAACTAACCTTGATGTCTGAATCACTTCGAAATGATGGACGTATTTGGGTTCCTAAGGATCAAAACGAAAAACGCAAACCTAATGACATTCCAGAAGAAGATCGCGATTATTATTTAGAACGTAAATATCCATCTTTTGGGAATCTAGCTCCACGTGATATTGCCTCACGTGCTGCTAAGGAACAGATTGATGCTGGTAAAGGTGTTGGTGCACTTAAAAATGCTGTTTATCTTGATTTTTCTCGTGCTTTAAAAGAATATGGAAAAAATATTATTAAAGAGCGTTATGGAAATCTCTTTGATATGTACCGAAAAATCACCGGCATCAATGCTTATGATGAACCTATGAAGATCTCACCTGCAGCTCACTTTTCGATGGGCGGATTATGGGTAGATTATGAATTAATGACCAGTATAAACGGACTTTTTGCTATTGGTGAAGCTAATTTTTCAGATCACGGAGCGAACCGTCTTGGAGCAAATTCACTTTTGCAAGCTTGTGTTGATGGATATTTTATTTTGCCATACACGCTTTCTAATTATCTAGCCACTGAAATTAAAGTTCCAAAAACCGATATTCAGCATAAAGAATTTGATATTGCTGAAGCCAATTGCAGCAAACTACTGGAAGACTTTTTAACTACAAAAGGAACTAAAACAGCAGAAGAATTCCACAAGGAACTGGGAAAAGAACTTTACGATAAATGCGGACTATCACGTTCTAAAGAAGGTCTGGAAAAAGCGATCGAAAATATTCAAAAATTAAGAAAAGAATTCAAATCCAATTTGATCGTTCCCGGGGATGCTGCTGAAGTTAATAGCGAACTGGAAAAAGCCGGCCGGGTTGCAGATTATCTTGAAGTAGCCGAGCTAATGTGTATTGATGCACTACAACGTGACGAATCTTGTGGCGCTCATTTTAGGCAAGAATATCAAACTGAAGATGGAGAAGCAAAACGCGATGACGAGAACTTCTCTTATTCGGCTGCATGGGAATGGACCACAAATCCTTCTAAGCCAAATTTGAATAAAGAACCACTAATTTTTGAATTCGTAAAACCTACAGTTAGAAGCTACAAATAACCCAGCTTCCTAATTGTAAATTTTAACCACTAAAATGTATTCCGATGAAAATATATTTAAAAATATGGCGCCAAAAAGATAATCTCAGCAAAGGAAGTTTTAAAGATTACACCGTTGAAGATGTTAATAAAGACATGTCTTTTCTGGAAATGCTGGATACGCTAAACCTTAAATTGGTAAAACAGGGAGAAAGACCTGTAGAATTTGATCATGATTGCCGTGAGGGAATTTGTGGTCAATGCGGAGTTATGATTAATGGAATTGCACATGGACCATTAAAAAACACCACGACCTGCCAGCTACATATGCGATCTTTTAAAGATGGTGACACCATTTATATAGAGCCTTTTAAAGCTGAAGCTTTCCCAATTGTTAGGGATTTAAAAGTAGACCGTTCTTCTTTAGACCGAATTATAACTTCAGGCGGATTTGTTTCTGTAGATACAGGACAGGCTCCAGAAGCCAACAGCATCCCAATTACTTACGAGGAAGCTGAAGCTGCATTCGATGCTGCCGCTTGTATTGGTTGCGGCGCTTGTGTTGCGAGTTGCAAAAATTCTAGTGCTGCTTTGTTTACCGGAGCTAAGATCACTCATTTAGAACTTTTACCACAAGGCCAGAAAGAAACGCATAAACGTGTTGCTGAAATGGTAGAACAAATGGAAAAAGAAGGCTTTGGCCATTGTAGCAATACAGAAGCATGCCAGGTAGAATGCCCGGAAAATATTTCAGTATTAAATATTGCCAGAATGAATTTTGAATACAACAAATCGAAACTACTGGTAAAAAAATAAAGCTTAAACTTTAAGTCGATTTTCGATATTTTGAACATCTTTTTTAATACTGAAGTTGAACATAAACTTCAGGAAACAAAAAACCTCACATTTATAAGATGTGAGGTTTTATTATTTAAGACTACAAACGTATTATTTGCTTTCTTTTCTTTGTCTGTGACGTTCTCTAGCAAGTAAAGTATTCTTCAGCAACATAGAAACCGTCATTGGCCCTACTCCACCAGGAACCGGAGTGATAAATGAAGCTCTTTTACTTACATTTTCAAAATCTACATCTCCTTTTATAACATAGCCTTTTTCAGCATTATCATCCGGCACACGAGTAATCCCAACATCAATAATCACAGCATCATCCTTAATCATTTCTCCTTTTAAGAAATCTGGAATTCCTACTGCGATAATAATAATATCTGCCTGAGAAGTGATTTGGGTAATGTTTTTAGTGAATTCGTGCGTAAGTGTTACAGTAGAGTTTCCTGGGAAACCACTTCTTCCCATTAAAATACTCATTGGGCGACCTACGATATAACTTCTACCAATTACAACAGTATGCTTTCCTTTAGTAGGAATGTCGTAACGCTCTAAAAGTTCTAAAATCCCGAATGGTGTTGCCGGAATAAAGGTTGTCATATCCAATGCCATTTTTCCAAAATTAGTAGGATGGAAACCATCTACATCTTTATCTGGATCTACAGCATTTAAAACTTTTTGCGTATCGATTTGCGGTGGTAATGGCAACTGAACGATAAAGCCATCGATATCATCATTTTGATTTAGTTCTTCGATCTTATCTAGAAGCTCGATCTCGCTAATCGTAGATGACATTCTAAAAAGTGAAGACTCAAAACCTACTCTTTCACAAGCTTTCACCTTGCTATTTACGTAAGTTTTACTTGCCCCATCATTTCCAACAATAATAGCAGCAAGATGTGGTACTTTTTCACCACGCTGCTTCATTTTTTCAACTTCAGCAGCGATCTCATTTTTGATATCGTTACTTACTTTTTTACCGTCTAAAATTGTCATTTCTTGAGTTATAACTATAATTAAAAAAGGCCAAACATTTTCAGTTCAGCCTAAAATATATAACGTATTAACGCATTCCTTTCATCATATTCATCATCTGGCGGCCACCGCCTCCCTGCATCATCTTCATCATTTTACCCATCTGGTTGAATTGCTTCAATAACTGATTCACTTCCTGTACAGAAGTTCCAGAACCTTTTGCGATTCTCTTCTTTCTACTAGAATTAATGATCTTTGGCGTACTTCTTTCATCTGGTGTCATTGAATGAATAATCGCTTCGATACCTTTAAAAGCATCATCGTCTATATCTACATCTTTAAGCATTTTACCAGCTCCAGGGATCATTCCAAGAAGATCTTTCATAGATCCCATTTTTTTGATCTGCTGAAGTTGCTTTAAGAAATCATCAAAACCAAAGGCGTTTTTAGCGATTTTCTTCTGAAGTTTTCTCGCTTCTTCCTCATCATATTGTTCCTGCGCACGCTCTACAAGAGACACAACGTCTCCCATCCCTAAGATCCTATCGGCCATACGAGAAGGATAGAACACATCGATAGCATCCATTTTCTCACCAGTACCAATAAATTTAATAGGTTTATTTACTACAGATTTAATTGAAATCGCCGCACCACCACGAGTATCACCATCTAATTTAGTTAGAATTACTCCGTCGAAATTTAAACGATCATTAAAAGCTTTAGCTGTATTTACCGCATCCTGTCCCGTCATTGAATCTACTACGAACAAAGTCTCGTGAGGTTCTATGGCAGTGTGAATGTTTGAAATTTCAGTCATCATCGCTTCATCTACGGCAAGACGACCAGCGGTATCAATAATCACTACATTATGGCCATTTTCTTTAGCATGCGCAATTGCAGCTTTAGAAATTGCCACGGGATCCTGATTTCCCTCATCACTAAAAACCTCAACTCCAATCTGCTCTCCCACCACATGCAGCTGATTGATCGCTGCAGGACGGTAAACATCACAGGCCACTAAAAGTGGTTTTTTCGTTTTCTTATTTTTAAGGTAGTTAGCCAGCTTACCAGAAAAAGTTGTTTTACCACTACCCTGCAAACCAGACATCAAAATCACTGAAGGATTTCCGCTAAGATTCACTCCGGCGGCTTCTCCTCCCATCAATTGAGTAAGCTCATCTTTTACAAGCTTCACCATTAATTGACCTGGCTTCAAGGCTGTTAAAACGTCTTGCCCTAGTGCTTTTTCCTTAACAGTTTTGGTAAAATCTTTAGCGATTTTATAGTTAACATCGGCATCAACAAGGGCTCGACGTACCTCTTTAAGCGTTTCTGCAACGTTAACTTCGGTTATTTGTCCATGTCCCTTTAAGACATGTAAGGCATTATCTAACTTATCACTTAAATTATCAAACATATGCTTTCCTGTAGTTTAAGATTTCCGCCATTGTGATAACGGGTTTGCAAATTTAATGATTTGGTAGTGAAGTGAAAAGTTTTTTATCCTCACTAATTGCTTAAGAATCGATTTTATGCTGAAGTTTCAAAAAATTATAAAAAACATGGGCTGAAATTGTACAATTTCAGCCCATGTTTTTTGATTTTATTCTTAAATATTTCGTTTACATTCTATCAGGAACCTGGATTCCTAATAACCTAAACGAACTTTTAATGATATTCGCCACCACTTTAGAGAGTTGTGTTCTTAATTGTCTTTCCATATCCTTTTCAGCTCCCAAAATCGAGACATTTTGATAAAATGAATTAAATTCTTTTACCAAATCGTAAGTATAATTAGCAATTAGCGCCGGACTATGATTTTCTGCAGCTAACTGAATAGTTTCTGGATATAGCTGAATTTGCTTGATCAGCTCTTTTTCTTTATCCTGAAGTTCGTACTCGCTTACCAGCTGAGATTCGTACTCGAAATCGGCTTTTCTTAAGATCGACTGAATTCTGGCGTGTGTATATTGAATAAACGGACCAGTATTTCCTTGAAAATCTACAGATTCTTCAGGATTAAACAAGATTCGTTTTTTAGGATCTACTTTTAAAATATAATATTTAAGCGCTCCCAAACCGATCATTTGGTAAAGCTCTTCTTTATCTTCTTCACTTAAACCATCTAATTTTCCTAATTCTTCAGAAATTGTTCTGGCAGTTTCGGTCATTTCCTGGATTAGATCATCGGCATCAACCACAGTTCCTTCCCTACTTTTCATTTTTCCGCTTGGAAGATCTACCATTCCGTAGCTTAAATGATATAGATATTCTGCCCAGGCAAAACCTAACTTTTTCAGAATTAAGAATAGAACTTTAAAATGATAATCCTGCTCGTTACCAACAGTGTAAACCATTCCGTTAATCGCAAAATCTTCAACTCGCTGAATTGCGGTACCAATATCCTGCGTCATATATACCGCAGTACCATCACTACGCAAAACGATCTTTTCATCTAAACCTTCATCGGTTAGATCGATCCAAACGCTACCGTCTTCTTTTCTATAAAAAACACCGTTTTCTAAACCTTTGTTCACCACATCTTTTCCTAAAAGATACGTGTCACTCTCGTAATAATTCTTATCGAAATCTACGCCAAGGGCTTTATAAGTTTCTTCGAAACCATCGTAAACCCATTGGTTCATGGTTTTCCAAAGTTCTACAACCTCTTTAGCACCAGCTTCCCATTTACGAAGCATTTCTTTAGCCTCTAATAAAATGGGCGCTTCAGCTTTTGCTTCCTTTTCGGTTTTACCTTCAGCAATTAACTGTTCTATTTCCTTTTTATATTCCTGATCGAACTTCACATAATAATTCCCAACCAGTTTATCTCCTTTTAATCCGGTAGAATCTGGTGTTTCACCGTTTCCAAAACGTTGCCAGGCCAGCATCGATTTACAGATATGGATTCCGCGGTCGTTAATGATCTGTGTTTTATAGACTTCATTTCCTGCAGCTTCTAAGATTTCAGCAACCGAAAATCCTAATAAATTATTACGAATATGGCCAAGATGAAGTGGTTTATTGGTGTTTGGCGAAGAATATTCTACCATGATCTTTCTGGCATCTTTTACATCTTTCACAAAACCAAATTCAGGATCGTTTTTGATCTCATTGAAAAAATCGAGGTAATACGCATCATTTAAGACGATATTCAAGAAACCTTTTACCACATTAAAACGGTTTACAATAGTTACGTGTTCCTGCAGGTAATTTCCTATTTCTTCACCTAGTTTTACAGGATTTGTTTTTACCTGTCTTAACATTGGGAAACAAACAACGGTAATATCGCCTTCAAAATCCTTTCTTGTTGGCTGAAACTCTACCGTTTCCAGAGTTACATCGTAAATATTTTGCACTGCGTCTTTTACGTATGCAGTTAGCATTTCCTGAATATTCATTATATCATGTTTTTCACTCACTACGTGAGATTAAAATTTTAAGCCTGAAAATTTCAATATCCATTTCAATTAGAAATATCGAAATTTTATACATTCCTGTAACACCAAAATCGCAATAAAGGTAGTGTACAAAGACGCTGCAAAGATAACAGAAATTGAACTTTAAGCTAAAGCTTGCTTTGTAAATCCTTATATTTTGATCAATCACCACAGAATAGTCACTAACTCCCGGAAGTTTCTTATCTTAAAAAAAAAAATGCTACTGAATGTTTCTTATAATAATCCAGACATTAAAGAGAAGATCGATCGTGAAGTTGGTAAAACCCTAACTCTTGTAGATCGATTTAAATTGAAAGGTAGTGGATCGCCCCGCTTAATAATCACCACGGTAAGTATCGATATTCATAATTTGCTAATCTTAGATAACAACCGTAATACCTGCAATATCGAAATTAGACCTAACGGAATTATTGTAAGGTTTCGGTCTATTTTAGAAACTTATGCTTTGGTGATTCCGTTTTGGAAACTCAAAATCTACAAAGGTAAAGCTGAAGAGTACTCGATCTATCGCGATCATTATTTTATCAAAGTGGAAGCAAAAGACGAAAACGTACATAAATTCTTTAAAAAATTGATATCCTATAAAGATGATAATACCCCTACTCGTATTGATGATCTATAAGCTAGATTGAAATAATGCTAAGACGGCTAATTGATAATTGTTTATTGTTTATTGTATACTGATTATTGTCTCTTGAGACTCGCTTAACATTGCACCTCTAAACATCGATTTTTGATAATCTAAGGCTAATTTTTATTTAATTCTTAGCTATTGATCTTAGCGCATATTTGCCGAAAAAATTATGGATCTATTTATCTATGTTTTTGCGGCATTATTTTCAGTCATCAATCCGCTTGGCACAATTCCTATTTTTGTAGGATTAACTACAGAAGATTCCGCAAAAGAGCGTTCCAGGACTTCACTGCTTACAGCAACTAATATTTTTGTAATTCTTACGATCTGCTTTTTTACCGGCAGGTATATTTTACAATTTTTCGGGATAAGTATTGAATCTTTGCGTATCGCCGGCGGTTTAATAATCGTAACTTCTGGATTTGCGTTGCTTACCGGGTCGTTTTCTAAACACAAAGGAATGAATGAACGTGTGAAAGATGATGCGCACCAACGTGAAGGTATTTCTTTAACCCCGCTTGCAATCCCAATGCTTGCCGGGCCGGGCTCGATTTCTCTTTTAATAGGAATGTATGAGGACTACAGTTTAACCTCAGAAAAACTGATCACGATTTTAGCGATTTTCGCAGTTTGTCTTTCAACTTTTTTAATGCTGAAAAGTGCGCATTATATTGCGAAATTTCTGGGCGCTTCAGGAATAAACGCGATTTCAAGAATTATAGGATTTATTGTAATTGCGATTGGGATAGAATATATAAGCTCTTCAGTAATGACGGTTCTGGGAATTACCTTCAGCAATAATTAATTTTGTTTAACGCTTCCCAAAAGCCAGACCGGCAATAAGCGCTAGCAAACCAAATCCCATCATCGCATAAGACTGCGTGTTATCACCTTGAGCTTCAACTGTAATTGGGCCGGCTTCTAAAGAAACTTCCGGAGAAATTAAGGTATATAAACCATATCCCACCAATCCTATCCCAATAACTAAAAGTGAGATTTTCAGGACGTTATTCATTTTATAAAGTTTTATTAATCCTACGGGAAGGTAGTAATTAAAATACTAATTTGAGGAGATTAATTTTAAAAGAATACTTGATCTATGCGAATTTTACTTACCGGTGCTAATGGTTACATAGGAATGCGATTGCTGCCTGAACTTATTGAACAGGGACATGAAGTAATTTGCGCCGTTCGCAATAAGAACAGGTTTTCCAGCAAAGAACTTATCAACCAGGTAGAGATCGTTGAAATTGATTTTTTAGAAGATTCAGAAACTCCTGAAAAAATCAAGAATATCGATATTGCTTATTATCTTATCCATTCGATGAGTGGGAATACCAAAGATTTTGACAGCCAGGAAGCTGAAGCTGCCAAAAACTTTAATAAACTTATGAGCCAAACCAGCGTTAAACAGGTAATTTACCTAAGCGGAATGGTGAACCAGGATAAGCTTTCCAAGCATTTAAAATCTCGTAAGGCGGTTGAAGACATACTCTATAAAGGTGATTTTCATCTTACTGTTTTACGTGCTGCCATTATTGTAGGTTCTGGAAGTTCTTCTTTCGAAATTATTAGAGATCTATGTGAAAAGTTACCGGTAATGGTAACTCCGCAATGGGTTCGCACCAAATGCCAGCCAACAGCAATCAGAGATGTTATTAAGTTTTTAACGGGAGTGATTGGTCACGAAGAATGTTATGATCAATCATTTGATATTGGCGGTCCCGATATTTTGACCTATCAGGAAATGATGGAGAAATATGCTGAAGTACGCGGACTTAAAATCTGGATATTAAGCGTACCGGTAATGTCTCCAAAACTCTCGTCTTACTGGCTATATTTTGTAACCTCAACATCTTACAAGCTAGCGCAAAACCTTGTGGATAGCATGGAGGTTGAAGTTATTGCTCGTGATGATAAGTTGGCAAGAATCTTAAATATTGAGACTATTTCTTATAAAGAAGCGATTGAAATGGCCTTTTATAAAATTGAACAAAATCAGGTAATTTCAAGCTGGAAAGATTCATTAAGTAGTGGCCGATTTAAAAAAGAACTTAACAAATACATTAAAGTTCCTACCTATGGCTGTCTTTTAGACAAGCAACAAAAGAAAACCGATAATCCTGAAGAGGCTTTGAAACGAATTTGGTCCATAGGCGGATTAAATGGCTGGTATTACGGAAACTGGCTTTGGAAAATTAGAGGCTACCTGGATAAAGTTGCAGGCGGAGTAGGTTTGCGCCGCGGTCGTACACACCCTACAGAACTCGCTCCCGGAGATTCTTTAGATTTTTGGCGAGTTCTTTTAGCCGATAAAGAAGAAAAGCGATTACTCCTTTTTGCTGAAATGAAAGTTCCCGGTGAAGCCTGGTTAGAATTTTGTATCGATGAAGACAACATAATTCACCAAACTGCGACTTTTAGACCTAAAGGTTTGCTGGGAAGAATGTACTGGTATTCGATGTATCCATTTCATTATTTTATCTTTGATGGAATGATCACGAAGATCGCTAATGCCAAATCTGAAAAACAACTCGCAGATTAACTTTAAAAAGTTTAATACCGAAATCAAAAACAATCCGCTGTTTTACTGCGCCGGGTTGATATTGTTTATTTTTTCGGTATTTATTTTTTCTTTTACTGCGGAATTTTACTCATTTATAGACACTGCTTCGATTTGGGTGCGAGAATTTTTTGGTGAATTTTATTTATGGCTGGGATTAGCTTGCGTGCTTTTTCTTTTACTAATAGCTTTTTCTAAATACGGAAGAATCCGTTTAGGGAATTCTCCACCGCAATTCGACCGACTTTCATGGATCGCGATGCTTTACAGCGCAGGTATGGGCGCAGGGATTTTACTGCGGGCGGTACAGGAACCGGTTTATATGTATCAAAATCCGCCTTTAAAAACTGGTTATCCTAATGATATTATTGCTTTAGAATTTACTTTCTATCAATGGGGATTTACAGCCTGGGCGTTCTATGGGATATTCGCTCTTTTTATTGGCTATTCTTTATTTGTTCGAAAAAACAATATTCTACTCGGCAGCAGTTTACCTCAGCTTAAAAAACTAAAAGGAATTCCACAAAGCATCGATCTTTTAACGATTTTGACCACAGTTTTTGGTTTGGTTGCTGCTATTGGACTTGGAACTACGCAAATAGAAGGTGGTATTAGTCATCTTACCACAAAAAATCCGGGAACACTTTGGATCGTCATTGCGTTGGTTTTTCTAATCTGTTTACTTGCATTTTTTTCAGCTTACGCGGGAGTAGAAAAAGGAATTAAGCGAATTTCTAACTGGAATATTTATATTACCATCGCATTATTGATCTTTATTTTCCTACAAGCCGATATTGTTGAAATTTTAGAGCAATTTTTAACGGCAACCTGGTATTACATCAAAGACTTTTTTCAGCTAAGTTTAGCTATTGGCGATTTTAATCCCGGAAAACAATTTTTAACCGACTGGACCTATTATTACTGGGCATTTTGGTTGGCTTGGGCACCCTTCACCGGAATTTTTATTGCAAGGATTTCACAAGGTCGTACCATACGCGAGATGATATTGGGCGTTTTAATCTTGCCTTCTTTAGGTAGTTTTTTATGGTTTAGTGTTTTTGGTGGCTCTTCATTTCATCTTATTGAAAGTATGCCGAGTTACGATGGAGAGTTTAGCAACGTGTTTACTTCAATCTTTAAATTTTTTGAGGCTTTTCCGCTTTCTAATATTACAAATATCGTAACCGTGTTATTGCTGATAAGTTTTTTGGTGACCTCAGTAGATTCGGCTATTTACGTGTTGAGTATGTTTAGCGATAAAGGCAATGAAAATCCCAATAAAAAATACCGCCTGATTTGGGCGGTATTGATACTTATTTTTTCTGAAGCTATCATTCTTTTGGGAAATGTAAAACCAGAAAGTGACGTTTTAGACGCCATGCAAAAATTCCTGATTATTGGTTCACTCCCCTTTGCCATTTTCACAGCAATAATGATGCTTCTATTTGTTATCGAAAATCGAAAGAAATATTAGGCTTTTGGCAAGAAAACTTCAGCAAGCATACATCTTGCACTACCGCCGCCACAGGTTTCAATCACATTAAGATCGCTACTTAATATTTCTGAATACTTTTCAATTTTGGCCACCTGATCTGGTGTTAAACTTTGGTGAGCACGCTCACTCATCACTAAATACTTTTTATCAAAAGCACCACGAACCTGAAGCATATTCCCTGCGAATTGATGCATTTGCTCCTCAGAAATAACTATTAATTCTTTATGATCCTGCTTTAAATGTTTCAGCACATTCTTACGCTCTTTTGCATCATCTATGGTGTCTAGACAAATTACAGCAAACTCTTCAGCAACACACATCATCACGTTAGTGTGATAAATTTGCTTTCGCTTCCCTTGTACTGTTTGGTACGCATTAAAGATTACCGGAGTATATTCAAAATCTTCACAAAATTCGATCAAAAGATCTTCATCAGCTCTTGGTGATAATGCACAATAAGCTTTTTCGTTTTCACGATCTAAGATCAAGCTACCAGTTCCTTCAAGAAAAATATCATCATCTTCTGCAGAAGTATAATCGACGATATTGGTGATTTTAAAGCCTTCTTCTTCAAGATTCGCAAAATAATCTAATCGACGCTCTTTTCGTCGGTTTTCAGCAAACATAGGATACAATGCGATCTCTCCGTTTTCGTGAAAAGACACCCAATTATTAGGGAAAATCGAATCTGGCGTATTGTCCTTAGCAACGTCATCTACAACAACAACCTTTACTCCTACACTTTTCAGTTTAGTTACAAAAGCATCAAACTCGGCCTGTGCTTCTTGATTGACATCTTTCCCTTTTAAGTTTTTCTGAAAATAATTATTTACCGCAGTCTCTTCATTCATTCTAAAAGCTACTGGACGCACCATTAAAACGGTATCTGTAATCTGTTTCATTTTAATCTCTAATTAAGGGTAAAGTTGAACAACGCAATAGACCTTCCTGCTTTGCGATTTGGGAGTAAGGAACCTCTTCTACGGTAATTCCGTGAGATCGAAGCCAATCGTTTAGACGTATAAATTTTTCTTCGGAAATAACCACGTTTTCAGAAATAGAAAATATGTTCGAATTCATATTATACATCTCATCTTTGGTAATTTCGAAGATATTTTTTTCTCCAAATAGATTAACCAGCCATTGATATTCTTTAGAATCCAAAAAGCCGCCTTTGTAGATAATTGCCTTGTCTTTTCCTACTGGCTGAAAACAGCAATCCAAATGCAGTGCATTTTCTTTTGGATCTACATTGCTTTTTTTAAGATTGAAAGAAACTACTTTTTTCTTCGGAAATAATTCCTGAAGTGCGTTTACAGCCTGTGTATTTGTTCTAGCCGTAATATAATCTGGATAATCATCTCCGCTATAAGTTCCTACCAAAATGTAATCGCCAAAAGGCATTACATCACCTCCTTCGATATGCGCCTCTTCTGGAAGTTTTACAATTTTCTCTGGAGCAATCTGGTCGATCACATGCTGAATTGCTTTAATCTCTTTTTCGCGATCTGGAAGAATGTTTGCTTTCACAAATTTATCTTCGATCACAAAAGCAATATCTCTGGTAAAAATCTGGTTATAATTTTCGATAATCTGAGGACGAAAAACTTCTACGTCATATTTCTTCAAAACATTCGCTACCGCTTCCATCTCTTTCACCATATCTTCTTCTTGCGGGTATGTACCAGCTTTAATATGTTCTATAGATTTTGGATCGTAAGCTTCGTCAAGTTCGGGCGCTCCACCGTTACTTTTAGCGGTACCTAAAACAACGGCTCTAAGCCTTGAAGTTTCGTTATTGATCTTTAAGTGCATCACTAAAAATTTTTCCAAATATAGAAAAAGCCCCATTTAATAATGGAGCTTTTTAAATTATTTATAATTAAGCAAGGCTTATCTTTCGCCTACTGGTTTAAAATCTCTAAGATTTGCACCAACATAAATTTGGCGTGGTCTACCAATAGGTTCTTTCTTAAGTCTCATCTCTCTCCATTGAGCGATCCATCCAGGAAGACGACCTAAAGCAAACATTACTGTAAACATTTCTACTGGAATACCTAAAGCTCTGTAGATAATTCCTGAATAGAAATCTACGTTTGGATATAATTTTCTTTGTACGAAATAATCGTCTTCTAAAGCTTCTTTTTCTAAGCCTTTTGCGATATCTAATACTGGATCTTCGATACCTAAACCTCCAAGAACTTCGTCTGCAGATTTCTTAATGATCTTAGCACGTGGATCGAAGTTTTTGTAAACGCGGTGTCCAAAGCCCATTAAACGGAAAGGATCTTCTTTATCCTTCGCTTTTTGCATGAATTTGTGGGTATCACCACCATCTTGCTTAATTCCTTCTAACATTTCAATCACTGCCTGGTTTGCTCCACCATGAAGTGGTCCCCAAAGTGCTGAAATACCAGCAGAAATAGAAGCAAATAAACCTGCGTGAGAAGAACCTACCATTCTTACAGTAGATGCTGAACAGTTTTGTTCGTGATCTGCATGAAGAATTAATAATTTATCTAAAGCATCGATCACAGATTGATCTACATTATATTTTTTACCTGGCTTTTCGAACATCATTTTATGTAGATTTTCTACATATCCTAATGAATCGTCACCGTAGTTTAATGGAAGACTATTTTTCTTTCTTAAAGTCCATGCTACAAGTACTGGGAATTTACCTAGTATCTTTACAATCGCTTTGTACATTTCTTCTTCAGAATCTACATTTACTGAAGATGGATTAAAAGCAATTAACGCACTCGTTAACGAAGAAAGAACGCCCATTGGATGCGCCGACTTTGGAAAACCATCCAAAATCTTTTTCATTTCTTCATCTACTTCAGACTCGTCTCTAATATCTGCAGAGAATTTATCTAATTGCTCTTTATTTGGCAATTCACCAAAGATCAAAAGATAAGCTACTTCAAGAAAATCTGCTTTTTCAGCAAGGTCTTCGATAGCATAGCCTCTATACCTTAAGATCCCTTTTTCACCGTCTAAAAAAGTGATGGCACTCTCACAGCTTCCTGTGTTCTTGTAACCACGGTCTAAAGTTATCATTCCGGCTTCAGATCGAAGGGTTTTAATATTTATACCCAGTTCACCTTCGGTTCCCTCTGTTACTGGAAACTCATATTTTTTTCCCTGATATTCTAATATAGCTTTATCTGACATTGTATTGAATTACAAAATTTAAATTAATCGATTGCGAATTTAATAAAATCTAAGCTTATATTCAATTAAAACCAAGCTATTATGCTATTATTAACAAGGGTTTCAAGAGATTTAGCTTATTTAAATATAAGAATCTTTTATGCTGGTAATTTATAGAGTGATTTATAGTAATCGTCTACAGACTTCTTCCAGGTGAAACGTTCTTTTTTAGCGTTTTGCTCTATTGTTCTCCATTTGGCTTTATCCTCGAAAAACAGGTTTAAGATCTGTTCAAAGGATTGGACCATATTCGATACCTTTTTATCGTAGCTTGTTCCATCAAAAACAAAACCGGTCTCTAAATGCTTTACTGTGTCGATAAGACCACCCGTATAATGAACCAAACAAGGATGTCCATTCCGCATCGCAAGCATCTGGCTTATACCACAAGGCTCAAACAAGCTTGGCATAAAATAAAGATTGGTTTCCAGATAAATACTATCGATCACATCTTCATTTTGGCCATTTATGAATAAAAAGTTTTCTTTCTCGTGACTTATTTTGCGTAAAAGCTCTTCGTATTCCGGCGCGCCTGTACCTAGGAGTATAAATATTCCATTGACTTCAGCAAGAAGATCAAGTATTTCTAAAAAAGCTTCTGGAGAACGTTTAAAAAAGTAAAATTTTTGCTCGGTCAGTCTTGCCACACTAGAACACACAAATTCTGGCTTTCTTTTTAAATAAGGCATTACTTTCTCTCCTGTATGCGCTAAGAAATCTGCTTTATACTTTTTAGATTCCTGCTGCATCCATTTAAAGATCGCAGAAGCTATATTGAAATATAGATTATTTTTTCTCGCTCTGCGGATATTTCTATAATTACAGCCATTAAGAATCCCTATGAATCTTCCCTCTCTATCAGCGTGTTTAAGATCTTCTTCTAAACCTTCTCCGCCAATAAATTCTGGTGGATTACTAGGATAAAGCACATCTCTCTTATAACTTGGAGAAACGGTATGTACGGCATCAGAAAAGCGAATTCCTAAAGCCATCATATTTATACAATCCTGGTAGCGTCTATCTTTAAGCTCATCGTAGTTAAAATCTACATCTGGAAAGAAATTCTTAATAGACGAATAATTATCGGCAAAAGGACGAATTCCCTGTATGGCCAAATTATGAATGCTATAAATCACACGAATATCCTGCAGACATTTAAAATCCTGATGATATCTTCTTAAGAATAAAACCATACTTGCATGCCAGTCGTGCAGATGAATTACATCCAGATCTCCAAAAACTCCTATCTTAACGGCCTGAGCTACGGCTGTACAAAAGATAAAATACTTTATAGCATCTGTATAAAATGGTTCAGCAAGATCATTGTGATAAATATGAGCAATGTCGCCCGCTTCAATTTCTGGATGATGAATCACATAATGAGTTATTCCCGGAAAATCTTTTTTAGGGGTAACCTCATAGATCTCGGCCATATAATCGACTCCGCGAAGCTTAAAATTTAAATTTGAAATGAAATTAGCATTTTGATGAAGTCTCGAATAAGAAGGAACAACCACATGAACGGTATCGCCTTTTTGAGAAATTTGCCTGGGGACATCGCGTATTACATCACCCATGCCTCCGGCCTTGCAGTGAGGAATAGCATCATTTTCTGAAGCTACGAATAGGAAATTATGCATTGAAATCTGGTTAGGATTGGTTAGAACATTTATTCCGCAAAAGTTAATTATTAATCTTCAAACATTTGATTAAAAGAATATTAAATTAAAATAAAAAAGCCTTCCAAATTAATGAAAGGCTTTCTAAAAGAATATTATTGTAAATAATATCTTATTTCAGCTTAAAAGCTTTTTCTTTTGGGAAATAAGCTACACTTCCTAATTCTTCTTCAATTCTTATTAATTGATTGTACTTAGCCATACGATCACTTCTTGAAGCTGAACCAGTTTTAATTTGTCCTGTATTTAGTGCTACCGCTAAATCTGCAATAGTATTATCTTCAGTTTCACCAGAACGGTGAGACATTACTGAAGTATAACCTGCATTATGCGCCATATTTACAGCTGCGATAGTTTCAGTTAACGTACCAATTTGGTTTACTTTAATAAGGATAGAGTTTGCGATACCTTCTTCGATACCTCTAGATAAACGCTCTACATTAGTTACGTAAAGGTCATCTCCTACTAGCTGAACTTTATCTCCTACTTTATCTGTAAGAGCTTTCCATCCATCCCAGTCGTTTTCGTCCATACCGTCTTCAATTGAGATGATAGGATATTTAGAAGCTAATTCAGCAAGGTAATCTGCCTGCTCTTCGCTAGTACGAACAACACCCTTATCACCTTCGAATTTAGCATAGTTATATTTGCCTTCTTCGTAGAATTCTGCTGAAGCACAATCTAAAGCGATCATAACTTCATCTCCTCCTTTGTATCCAGCTTTTTCGATAGCTTTTAAGATTGTTTCTAAAGCATCTTCTGTACCATCTAAAGTTGGAGCAAATCCTCCTTCATCACCAACAGCTGTACTTAAACCTCTATCGTGCAATACTTTTTTAAGGTTATGGAAGATCTCTGTTCCCATTTTGATCGCTTCTGAAAAGCTTGCTGCTTTTACTGGCATGATCATAAATTCCTGAAATGCAATTGGAGCATCACTGTGAGATCCACCGTTTATAATGTTCATCATTGGTACAGGAAGCGTATTTGCGCTTACACCACCAACGTAACGATATAAAGGAAGACCAAGTTCATTTGCTGCTGCCTTAGCTACCGCTAAAGAAACACCTAAAATTGCATTAGCACCCAATTTAGATTTATTCGAAGTCCCATCAAGATCGATCATTGCCTGGTCGATTAAATTTTGTTCGAATACTGAATATCCTAGTAGTTGCTCTGCAATTTTTGAATTCACATTTTCTACGGCAGTAAGAACACCTTTACCCATAAAGTCGTCCCCACCATCGCGAAGTTCTACAGCCTCATGCTCACCTGTAGAAGCTCCAGAAGGAACTGCTGCCCTTCCTAATATTCCGTTTTCTGTGATTACATCTACTTCAACTGTAGGGTTACCTCTGGAGTCAAAAATTTGACGTGCATGAATATTTACTATAGCACTCATAGTCTGAATTATAATTTAATTAATTGATTAGTCTGCAAGATACGAATACAGCAATAAAAAAACGAGGAATAATTTATAATATAACAAGTATTTTACCTAAAACGTTTTCGATAAAATAAAATTAGTGTTCTATCGATAGGAATTTGTTAAACAACTAATTACTAAGAATAAAAAAGCCGGAAATAAATCCCGGCTTTTCAGTTTCTATGCTTTTACCTGCTTTATACGATCTAAAAACTCATCGAATAAATAACTTGCGTCATGAGGTCCGGGACTGGCCTCTGGATGATATTGTACAGAAAAACAGTTTTTATTTGTCATCTGCAATCCACCTACAGTACTATCATTTAAGCAGATATGAGTGATCTCTACATTTGGATGAGATTCTGTTGCTTTCTTATCTACGGCAAAACCGTGATTTTGAGAAGTAATCTCTCCTTTACCTGTTTTTAGATTTTTTACAGGATGATTTATACCTCTATGTCCATGATGCATTTTATAAGTAGGGATTCCATTTGCCAAGGCAATAATCTGGTGGCCTAAACAAATACCAAATAATGGATGATCCTTCTCTATAATATCTTTAGCTAATTGAACAGCACTTTCTAAAGGTTGTGGATCACCAGGACCATTTGAAAGAAAGTAACCATCTGGATTCCATTCACTCATATCTTCATACGTGGCATCGTAAGGAAAGACCTTTACGTAAACGTCTCGCTGAGCAAGATTTCTGAGGATATTTCTTTTAATACCTACATCTAAGGCAGCAACTTTATAAGTAGCATCTTCTTCTCCAAAGTAATATGGTTCTTTAGTAGAAACTTTAGATGCTAATTCTAAACCATTCATATCTGGCACTTCGGCCAATTCAGCTTTTAAAGCATCTATGTTATCTACATCTGTAGAAATAATGGCATTCATTGCTCCATTTTCGCGTATATAAGTAACCAAAGCTCGAGTATCTACATCTGAGATGGCGAATAAATTACTTTCATCAAGAAACTCTTGTAACGTTTGATCTGCAGCTGGTCTGGATTGGTCGTAACTAAAATTTTTACAAATTAAGCCTGCGATCTTTGCTCCGTCAGATTCATTTTCACCTTCATTGGTACCATAGTTACCAATATGTGCATTGGTAGTAACCATTAACTGACCAAAATAAGATGGATCTGTAAAGATTTCCTGATAACCGGTCATTCCTGTATTAAAACAAACTTCTCCTACAGCGCTACCTTCTTTGGCACCTACTAATTTCCCATGAAAGATGGTTCCGTCTGCTAATAAAATGATGGCTTTTTTTCTTGTTTGATATTTCATACTAAAAAATAATACGATCTAAATTTAAGGAATATTAAAAATGAATGCTAATTAGATATAAAAAAAGGACAAACCCAGAGAGTTTATCCTTTTAAAAATTATTGATAGTAAAGAATCATTTATTCTTCTTTTTTATCGTCTTTTTCTTCTTGCTTCGTTTCTTCAGCTTTTGAAGCTTCAGCCTCTGCAGTGTTTCTCTTACCAGCTCTACGAGTTGATTTCTTTTTAGCAGGTTTATTAACGTTATATGTTTCGTTAAAATCTACTAATTCGATCATTGCCATATCAGCGTTATCACCAAGACGATTACCTAGCTTGATAATTCTGGTATATCCTCCTGGACGATCTCCTACTTTAGGAGCTACTTCACGAAATAATTCACTTACAGCATATTTATCACGTAATTTACTGAAAACGATTCTTCTATTGTGAGTAGTATCTTCTTTAGACTTAGTTACTAATGGCTCAATAAAAACTTTTAAAGCTTTTGCCTTAGCCACAGTAGTATTGATGCGCTTATGCTCAATTAGTGAAGACCCCATATTTGCCAACATCGACTTACGATGAGCGGTCTTTCTACCTAAATGATTTATTTTCTTTCCGTGTCTCATTACTATTCTTTTTAGAGTAATTCACAAAAGTGAATTAGTCCTTATCTAATTTATATTTTGAAAGATCCATACCAAAGTTTAATCCTTTGTTACTTACTAGCTCTTCAAGTTCTGTTAAAGACTTCTTACCGAAGTTACGGAACTTCATAAGATCATTTTTATTGTAAGAAACAAGATCACCTAAGGTATCAACTTCAGCCGCTTTTAAACAATTTAATGCTCTAACTGAAAGGTCCATATCTACTAATTTTGTTTTTAGTAGCTGTCTCATATGAAGAGATTCTTCATCATAAGTTTCAGTTTGTGCAATTTCATCAGCCTCTAACGTAATTCGCTCATCAGAGAACAACATGAAATGGTGAATTAAAGTCTTGGCAGCTTCAGTTAACGCATCTTTAGGATGAATAGAACCATCACTGATAATTTCAAAAACAAGTTTTTCATAATCAGTCTTTTGCTCTACACGATAGTTTTCGATACTATATTTTACATTTTTTATAGGAGTGTAAATAGAATCTGTAAAAATCGTTCCTAAAGGAGCATTGGCCTTTTTATTTTCTTCTGCCGGAACATAACCTCTACCCTTTTCAATAGTAATCTCCATATTGATATTAACTTTACTATCAAGATGACAAATCACTAGTTCAGGGTTTAATACCTGAAAACCAGAAATAAATTTCTGGAAATGACCAGCGGTTAGTTCTTCTTCACCAGAAACAGAAATTGTAACGGCTTCGTTATCTATTTCATCAATTTGCCTTTTGAATCTTACTTGTTTAAGATTCAATATTATTTCTGTAACATCTTCTACAACTCCAGGAATTGTTGAGAATTCGTGATCAACACCTTCGATACGAACCGAAGTGATCGCGAATCCCTCTAAAGATGATAACAGCACTCTTCTTAAAGCGTTACCAACGGTTAACCCATATCCAGGTTCTAAAGGACGAAATTCAAATTTCCCCTCAAAATCTGTAGAGTCAATCATTATAACTTTATCGGGCTTCTGAAAATTTAGTATTGCCATATTACGACTTCTGTGAATTATTATTTCGAATATAATTCGACGATGAATTGTTCATTAATGTTTTCTGGAATCTGAACTCTTCCAGGTACCGAAACAAACGTTCCTTGTTTAGTTTCGTTATTCCAAGTTATCCATTCGTAAACATTGCTATTATTAGCTAATGAATCTTGAATAACCTGTAGAGACTTAGACTTCTCTCTTACACCAATAACATCACCAGCTTTCAAGTGGTAAGAAGGAATATTTACTAACTCTCCGTTAACAGTAATATGTCTGTGAGAAACAAGTTGTCTAGCAGCCCTTCTTGAAGGAGCAACACCTAATCTAAATACAACATTATCTAATCTTGATTCACAAAGCTGAAGTAAAACCTCACCAGTAATTCCCTGAGAACTTGTAGCTTTTTCGAACATATTTCTGAATTGACGCTCTAGTATACCATAAGTATATTTAGCTTTTTGCTTCTCCATAAGCTGGATCGCATATTCAGATTTTTTACCTCTACGACGGTTATTACCGTGTTGTCCTGGAGGATAATTTCTTTTTTCAAAAGATTTATCATCTCCAAATATAGCCTCACCAAATTTACGAGCTATTTTAGTCTTTGGACCAGTATATCTTGCCATTTAAAATTGATTTATTGAAGAGGGATTATGAATTAAGGCATACGTCCTTCGATAATCGTAATTTCCTCTTCTATTTATATAATTAATTATACTCTACGTCTTTTAGGAGGACGACATCCATTATGAGGTAATGGAGTAACATCAACGATCTCTGTAACTTCGATACCACTATTATGAATAGATCTAATAGCAGATTCTCTACCATTACCAGGTCCCTTAACGTATACTTTTACCTTACGAAGACCAGCTTCGTGTGCTACTTTAGAAGCATCTTCAGATGCTAACTGTGCAGCGTATGGAGTATTTTTCTTAGATCCTCTAAAGCCCATTTTACCGGCTGATGACCAAGAAATAACATCTCCTTTTTTGTTAGTCAAAGAAATGATAATGTTATTAAAAGAAGCAGTAACATGAGCTTCTCCAATAGACTCAACGTTTACTTTACGTTTCTTTTGAGCTGATTTTGTTGACTTTGCCATATTACTTATTATTTAGTTGCTTTTTTCTTATTAGCAACAGTTTTTCTTCTACCTTTTCTAGTTCTAGAGTTGTTCTTAGTTCTCTGACCTCTTAATGGCAACCCAGATCTATGACGAATACCCCTATAACATCCAATATCCATTAGACGCTTGATACTCATTTGAACTTCAGTACGTAATTCTCCTTCGATTGTGTAGTTACCTACAGCTTCACGGATACGACCAATTTCATCATCGTTCCAGTCTGAAACTTTTTTACTCTCATCAACTTTGGCTTCTGCAAGTATTTCCTGAGCCCTGCTTTTGCCAATTCCGAAGATATAGGTTAACGCTATAACTCCTCGCTTTTGTTTAGGTATATCTACCCCTGCAATTCTTGCCATAATTAGCCTTGTCTTTGTTTAAATCTAGGATTCTTTTTGTTAATCACGTAAAGGCGCCCTTTTCTGCGTACTATTTTACAGTCGGCACTTCTTTTCTTTATTGATGCTCTAACTTTCATCTTTCTAGTTTTTTATAAACGCCAGATGCAATAATAAATTCACATTCGGCTTTTTGCCTAATAATTTTTTCAGGATGCAAAAGTAATGAAAAAATTATTAATAGCTTAATTTACTTCTTAGTATCTGTAAGTTATGCGCGCCTTACTTAAATCATAAGGGCTCATCTCTAATTTCACCTTATCACCTGGCAACAATTTAATGTAATGCATACGCATTTTACCAGAGATATGAGCAGTCACAACGTGACCATTTTCTAACTCTACACGAAACATTGCGTTAGACAATGCTTCGATTATAGTTCCATCTTGTTCAATTGCTGGTTGCTTTGCCATAATTAAGCTACTGCTTTTCTGTTTTTACCTGTTTTCATTAATCCGTCATAGTGTCTATTCAGCAAATAAGAATTTACCTGCTGCATAGTATCGATTGCAACTCCAACTAAAATTAATAGAGAGGTACCTCCAAAAAACAGTGCCCATCCTTGTTGAACACCTAACAACTTCACGATTATTGCAGGGAAAATTGCAATAATAGCTAAGAATACAGATCCAGGAAGTGTAATTTGAGACATAATACGATCTAAATATTCCGCAGTTTCGGTACCTGGACGAATACCAGGAATAAAACCTCCACTACGCTTAAGATCATCAGCCATTTTATTTGTTGGTACAGTGATCGCCGTATAGAAATACGTAAAAACAATAATCAATAAGGCGAAAACTAAATTATACCAAAAACCAAAAATATCACTAAAAGCAGCTGTCACACCCTGTGCTGCATCAGAATCTGAAAGGCCAGCCAAAGCTACCGGTATAAACATAATAGCCTGAGCAAATATAATTGGCATAACACCCGAAGCATTAAGCTTTAAAGGAATATATTGCCTTGAACCAAATACGTTTTTCTCATAACCACCTGTAGCAGATCTTCTAGCATACTGCACCGGAATTTGGCGCACGGCCATCACCAACATTACAGCAGCCAAAATAATAGCGAACCAAATAGCTAACTCGATCAATACCATAATAAGTCCACCACTACCATCAAATCTTGAGGCAAATTCCTGAAGAAATGCTTGCGGCAGCGTAGCAATGATACCAACCATAATTAAAAGGGAAATACCATTACCAATTCCTTTATCTGTTATTTTCTCACCTAACCACATGGCAAAAATTGTTCCTGTAGTAAGGATAATCACAGAAGAAACGATGAAAGATAAACTATCACCTAAAAGAAATGCATTTTGCGGTAATGTATTGAACAGATTATAGATATAACCTGGACCCTGAACTAAAGTTATTGCTATGGTTAACCATCTGGTAATTTGGTTTATTTTCTTACGACCACTCTCACCTTCTTTTTGAAGCTTTTGCAGATAAGGAATAGCAATTCCCATTAACTGCACAACAATAGAAGCCGAGATATATGGCATAATACCTAACGCAAATATCGATGCATTAGAAAATGCACCTCCAGTGAAAGCATTAAGTAATCCCAATAAACCACTATCTGTCTGATTAGCCAAATTTGCTAATTGACTAGCATCTATCCCAGGAAGTACAACCTGAGTTCCAAATCGATAAACTAAAAGTAAACCGAGGCTTACTAAAATACGGTTTTTTAGCTCCTCGATTTTCCAAATATTTTTTATAGTATTGATGAATTTCATTTGGCTATCTATTATAAAGTAACAACTTCACCTCCAGCAGCTTCAATAGCTTCTTTGGCTGAGGCCGTAAATTTATGAACAGATACTTTTAATTTAGCCTTTAATTCACCTCTACCTAAAATCTTAACTAGTTCGTTCTTTCCAGCCAAACCGTTTTCTACAAGTACACTTAGATCTACCGTATCCTTTACTTTACCATTATCAACTAATGTTTGTAAAGTATCTAAATTAATACCTTGATACTCTTTACGGTTTCTGTTATTAAAACCAAATTTTGGTACACGGCGTTGAAGTGGCATCTGTCCTCCTTCAAAACCTATCTTCTTAGAGTAACCAGAACGTGATTTAGCCCCTTTGTGACCACGAGTTGCAGTCCCACCTTTACCGGATCCTTCTCCACGGCCAACACGCTTATTGTTACTTTTAACTGAACCTTTTGCAGGTTTTAAGTTACTTAAATCCATGTAAACCTATTATTTTGTTTCCTCTACAGAAACTAAGTGTTTAACTTTATTTATCATACCAAGGATGTTAGGGGTATCCTCATGCTCTACAGTATGTCCCATCTTTCTAAGACCTAATGCTTCTAAAACTCTTTTCTGATTCTGAGTTCTATTAATAGCACTTTTTACTTTAGTAACCTTAATCTTTGCCATCTTATCCTTGATTTTATCCTTTGAAAAGTTTCTCCAACGTGATTCCTCTTTGTTTAGCAACTGTTTCTGCACTTCTTAATTGAAGCAAAGCATCAAAAGTAGCTTTCACAACATTATGAGGGTTAGAAGAACCTTGGTTCTTAGACAGTACGTCATGAACTCCAACAGATTCCAAAACCGCACGAATAGCTCCACCGGCAATAATCCCGGTACCAGTAGCTGCAGGTAAAAGTAAAACTCTCGCTCCACCATACTTACCTTTTTGTTCGTGTGGCAATGTACCTTTATGTAAAGGAATACGCACTAAATTCTTCTTCGCATCTTCTACGGCTTTAGAAATAGCATCGGCAACCTCTTTAGATTTACCTAAACCATGTCCTACAACACCATTTTCGTCACCTACAACTACTATAGCAGAAAAACCAAATGCTCTACCACCTTTAGTAACCTTAGTAACACGTTGCACTCCTACCAAACGGTCCTTAAGTTCAAGACCTCCTGGTTTTACATGTTCTACGTTTTTATAATCTTGATACATATCTTCTTAGAATTTTAGTCCTCCTTCACGAGCACCGTCTGCTAATGATTTAACTCTACCGTGGTACAAGTAACCTCCTCTATCGAAAGAAACTACTTCTACTCCAGCCTTTTTTGCTCTATCTGCTAAATTTTTTCCAACTAATTCAGCGATTTCACTTTTGGTACCTGAAGCATCGTTCAGTTCTTTATCTCTAGAAGAAGCCGCAGCTAAAGTCTTTCCAGCTACATCGTCTATGATTTGAGCATAAATCTCTTTATTACTTCTATATACAGACAATCTTGGACGGCTTTCAGTTCCGCTAATATTCTTTCGAATACGCTTTCTTATCTTTAATCTTCTTTTTTCTTTTGAAAATGCCATAACTACACTTTATTAAGCTGATTTACCTGCTTTTCTTCTAATTATTTCTCCTTTAAACTTAATACCTTTTCCTTTATAAGGTTCTGGTACTCTGAAAGAACGAATCTTTGCAGCAACCTGTCCTAAAAGCTGTTTGTCATGAGAAGTAAGCTTAACAACTGGGTTTTTTCCTTTTTCAGAAATTGTTTCAACCTTAACTTCTGGAGCTAAATCTAAAACAATATTATGGGAATACCCAACAGCTAAATCTAATTTTTGTCCTTGATTCGAAGCTCTGTAACCTACACCTACTAACTCTAATTCTTTAGTAAATCCATTAGTAACACCTTCGATCATATTATTTACTAACGCACGATAAAGACCATGCTTAGCTTTTTGATCACTTTTTTCAGAAGAACGCTCAAAAGAAATTACATTTTCTTCAACACTAACATTGATATCGTTAACCTCTTGCTTAAGCTCTCCTAATTTTCCTTTTACCGTTACAAAACCATCTTTAAAGTCTACATTAACACCTTCTGGAATTGTAATTGGGCTTTTACCTATTCTTGACATGTTTTCTTATTTTAAGAATTAGTAAACGTAACACAATACTTCACCACCAACATTCTCTGCTCTAGCTTGCTTATCTGTCATTACTCCATGAGAAGTACTTATGATAGCAATACCTAAACCATTTAATATACGTGGCAATTCTCCAGCACCGGCATATTTACGTAAACCAGGTTTACTTATTCTCTGGATATCTTTGATTACAGAGTCTTTAGTATCTTTATCATACTTAAGAGCTATCTTAATAACACCCTGCGCGGTGGTATCCTCGAACTTGTAACTAAGGATATATCCTTGATCGAATAAAATTTTTGTAATCTCTTTTTTAACATTAGAAGCAGGAATTTCAACAACTCTATGATTTGCTGCTACTGCGTTTCTAATACGCGTTAAAAAATCTGCAATTGGATCTGTATTCATTTATATTAATTTGCGACTATGGTTTTCCATAAGGAACCTATAATCAATTTATAATTTACCAACTAGCCTTCTTAACCCCAGGGATAAGACCATTATTGGCCATTTCTCTAAACATTACACGAGAAACACCAAATTGTCTCATATATCCTTTTGGCCTACCAGTTAGCTTACAACGATTATGCAAACGTACCGGAGAAGAGTTCTTTGGTAATTTTTGTAAAGCTTCATAGTCTCCAGCTTCTTTTAAAGCTTTTCTCTTTTCAGCATATTTATCTACCAATTTTTGTCTCTTAACCTCACGGGCTTTCATTGATTCTTTAGCCATGTCTTAATTCTTTTTAAAAGGTAAACCTAGTTCAGTTAATAAGGATTTAGCTTCCTTATCAGTTTCAGCAGTAGTAACGAAAGTAATATCCATACCTGCAATTCTGTTCACAGCATCGATATCGATCTCTGGGAAAATAATTTGCTCAGTAATACCTAAGTTATAATTCCCTCTACCATCAAAACCATTAGCTTTAATTCCATCAAAATCACGTACACGAGGTAGTGCAGATGTAATCAAACGATCTAAGAATTCGTACATTCTATAACCACGTAAAGTAACTTTGGCTCCAATTGGCATTCCTTTACGTAATTTAAATGTAGCAACATCTTTTTTAGAGATAGTTGCAACAGCTTTTTGACCAGTAATTGCAGTTAATTCATCTACTGCATGATCAATAAGTTTTTTATCTGCAACAGCACCTCCTACACCTCGGCTTATAACGATTTTCTTAAGCTTTGGCACTTCCATTACATTACTGTAACTATATTCTTCTGTAAGAGATGATTTTATTTTGTCATCATACTCTTTTCTAAGTCTTGGTACGTATGCCATAACTATAATACTTCATTTGATTTTTTAGAAAATCTCACCTTCTTTCCGTCTTCTTCTTTATAGCCAACTCTGGTAGCTTTACCATCCTTAGTCACTAAAGAAAGATTAGAAATGTTAATTGGTGCTTCCTTCTTTGTAATTCCGCCTTGTGGATTAGAAGCGCTAGGCTTCTCATGTTTAGAAATCGTATTGATTCCTTCCACTATAGCTTTATTCTTGTCTGGAAATACTTTTTGTACTTTACCTTGCTGACCTTTATGGTCACCTGCGATAACTAGAACTGTATCTCCTGATTTTATTTTAAGCTTTGTCATTTTTTTAATGTATTAAAGCACTTCAGGTGCTAATGATACAATTTTCATGAATTGCTTATCACGAAGTTCTCTTGCCACAGGACCAAAAACACGCGTTCCACGCATCTCTCCAGCTGGGTTTAATAGCACACACGCATTATCATCAAATCTAATGTAAGATCCGTCTGGTCTGCGCACTTCTTTCTTGGTACGAACAACAACTGCCGTAGAAACTGCACCTTTCTTAATGTTACCATTTGGTGTAGCTTCTTTTACACTGACAACAATTTTGTCTCCAACAGAAGCGTATCTTTTCTTTGTACCTCCTAATACTCTAATCGCTAAAACTTCTTTAGCCCCAGTATTATCTGCTACTTTTAGTCTAGACTCTTGTTGTACCATAATTACTTCGCTCTTTCAATTATTTCTACTAATCTCCAACATTTTGATTTACTCATAGGACGAGTTTCCATAATCCTAACAGTATCTCCTTCGTTGCAGTCGTTTGTTTCGTCGTGAGCTACATACTTCTTAGTCTTTAATACGAACTTTCCGTACATAGGGTGTTTTACTTTTTTAACTTCAGAAACCACTATAGATTTCTGCATTTTGTTACTAGTAACTACACCTATTCGCTCTTTTCTTAAATTTCTTTTTTCCATCTTTCAGCAGAATAACACTTATTGTTGTTCTCTTTTAGTTAACTCGGTAGCTAATCTCGCTATACTTCTCCTTACAGATCTTAACTGTATTGGGTTCTCTAATGGCGAAACAGCATGAGCCATTTTTAAATCTGCATATGCTTTACGAGATTTACCAAGCTCTTCCTGCAATTCTGCAACAGACAATTCTTTAACTTCTGATTGTTTCATAATTCAAAAAAATTATTCTTGATAATCTCTAGCTACGATAAATTTAGTTCTAACAGGAAGCTTCTGTGCAGCAAGACGTAAAGCCTCTTTAGCAGTTGCCATAGGCACACCACCAATTTCGAACATAATTCTTCCTGGTTTTACAACAGCAGCCCAATATTCCACAGCTCCTTTTCCTTTACCCATACGAACCTCAAGAGGCTTTTTAGTGATAGGCTTATCTGGAAATATTTTAATCCACAATGAACCTTCCCTTTTCATATAACGGGTAGCAGCAATACGAGCAGCTTCAATTTGACGAGCCGTAATGAAACTAGAATCAAGAGACTTGATACCAAAAGTTCCATTTGAAAGACGGTGCCCTCTCTGAGCAACACCCTTCATACGCCCCTTCTGTTGCTTACGATATTTCGTTCTTTTAGGTTGTAACATTTTTCTTTACTTTAAATTACTTTCTACGACGTGATTTATTACCACCTCGTCCGGAATTTTTACCACCCTGCTTCTTAGCTAAACCAACAAGCGGAGATAATTCTCTTTTTCCGTAAACTTCACCTTTCATGATCCATACTTTAACTCCTAATCTACCATAAGTAGTATGAGCTTCAACTAAAGCATAATCAATATCGGCCCTAAAAGTAGACAAAGGAATTCTTCCATCTTTATATGCCTCAGAACGTGCCATCTCAGCTCCATTTAAACGACCTGAGATTTCAATTTTGATTCCTTCAGCATTCATTCTCATTGCAGCCGCAATAGCCATTTTGATAGCACGACGATAAGAAATTCTATTCTCAATCTGTCTTGCTACACTAGCACCCACAAGGTGAGCATCAAGTTCTGGCCTTTTAATTTCGAAGATGTTAATTTGAACTTCTTTGTCAGTGATCTTCTTAAGCTCTTCTTTAAGCTTGTCTACCTCTTGCCCACCTTTCCCGATAATAATACCAGGTCTAGCAGTAGTGATAGTAACGGTCACAAGCTTAAGGGTACGCTCTATTATTACCCTAGATACACTCGCTTTAGAGAGGCGAGCATGGATGTACTTTCTAATCTTATCGTCTTCGGCTAATTTATCACCGTAGTCATTTCCTCCGTACCAGTTGGACTCCCATCCTCTAATGATACCAAGGCGATTACCGATTGGATTTGTTTTCTGTCCCATACTCTTCTTAGCTTTGTGTATTATTGTTTTCGCCAAGCACTAATGTAACGTGATTGGATCTTTTTCTAATTCTGTGTGCACGACCCTGTGGAGCAGGACGAAGTCTTTTTAACATACTCCCTCCATCTACACGAATCTCTTTCACGAACAATTCAGCATCCTCAAGACTAGCATCTTCGTTTTTAGACTGCCAATTAGCTATAGCTGACAATAATAGTTTCTCTAAACGACCTGCAGCCTCTTTTTGACTGAATTTTAATATATGAAGCGCTTTTTCTACTTTTTCACCTCTTACTAAATCCGCAACTAAACGCATTTTTCTTGGTGAAGTAGGGCAGTTATTCAACTTAGCAAAAGCCGTCTGCTTCTTAGCTTCTTTTATTTGCTCTGCTCTTTCTTTTTTACGAACTCCCATAGCTTCAATTATTTTCTTCCTTTATTTTTAGCACCAGCATGACCTCTAAAAGAACGTGTTGGTGAAAATTCTCCTAACTTATGACCTACCATATTCTCAGTAACATAAACTGGAACAAATTGCTTTCCATTATGAACGGCTATAGTTTGCCCAACGAAATCTGGTGTTATCATAGAAGCTCTAGACCAAGTTTTGATCACGGCTTTTTTCCCAGACTCTACATTATCAGCTACTTTTTTCTCTAATTTATAGTGAACGAAAGGTCCTTTTTTTAATGAACGTGCCATACTCTATTATTTCTTTCTACGTTCTACAATATATTTATTACTCGCCTTTGTTCTTGTACGGGTTTTAAAACCTTTTGCAGGTAAACCTTTTCTAGAACGAGGATGACCTCCTGAAGCTCTACCTTCACCACCACCCATTGGGTGATCGATTGGGTTCATCGCTACTGGTCTTGTTCTTGGTCTGATACCTAGCCAGCGTTTTCTACCAGCTTTACCAGAAATTTGTAATTGATGATCACTGTTAGATACTGCACCAATTGTAGCTAAACATACAGAAAGCACCCTTCTAATTTCTCCAGAAGGCAACTTAATAGTTGCATACTTTCCCTCTCTAGCTAGCAATTGAGCAAATGCACCAGCACTACGTGCCATCACAGCACCTTGACCAGCTCTCAACTCGATACAAGAAACAATTGTTCCTAAAGGAATATTTGCTAAAGGCATTGCATTCCCGATTTCAGGGGCTACTGCTTCATTAGAAGAAACAATATTTTGACCTACCTGAAGTCCATTTTGAGCAATAACATACCTTTTTTCACCATCTTGATAATTCAATAAAGCTATAAAGGCCGTTCTGTTCGGATCATATTCAATTGTTGCTACAGTTGCAGGAACGCCATGTTTATCGCGTTTAAAATCTACTATTCTGTAACGTCTTTTATGACCACCACCTTTGTAGCGCATGGTCATTTTTCCTTGACTGTTTCTACCGCCTGACTTTTTTAACGGAGCAAGTAAAGACTTCTCCGGCTTATCAGTAGTAATGGCGTCAAACCCATTAACTACTCTAAAACGCTGCCCAGGAGTAATTGGCTTTAATTTTCTTACTGACATTTTTTAATCTTAAAGATTACTGTATAAATCAATAGTTTCACCTTCCGCCACCTGTACCATAGCCTTTTTATAAGCTTTAGTTTTACCAGTGATCATACCAGACTTTGTATATCTGGTTTTACGATCTGGGCGGACGTTAATAGTACGAACAGAAGTTACTGAAACGCCGTAAGCAGATTCTACTGCATCTTTGATTTCAATCTTATTCGCCTTATTACTTACCTCAAAAGAGAAACAATTGTTAAGTTCGCTCTCTGCGGTAGCTTTTTCTGTAATAATTGGTTTTATTAAGATACTCATAACGCTCATTTAACTTAAATTCGACTCTAATCCTTCTAGAGACCCTTCCATAAACACAATACTATTTGCATTTAATATTTTGTAAGTACTTAATTCTGAAACACTTACAACTTCGGAGCCTTTTAAATTACGTGACGACAAATATACGTTTTTATTTGACTCACCCAACACTATAAGAGATTTTTTCTCCTGAATACCAATGGCTTTCAAAACTTCAATGAAGTTTTTAGTCTTTGGAGTATCGAAAGAAAAATCTTCTACGATAGTGATCGCTTTATCATTTGCTTTGATCGATAAAGCAGATTTTCTCGCTAAACGCTTCAAATTTTTATTTAATTTGAAACCATAATTTCTTGGGCGAGGACCAAAAATTCTACCACCACCTCTAAAAACAGGTGACTTAATACTACCTGCTCTGGCAGTACCAGTTCCCTTTTGCTTTTTAAGCTTACGAGTAGAACCAGTGATTTCTGCACGCTCCTTTGCCTTATGAGTACCCTGTCTTTGATTAGCAAGATATTGCTTAACATCAAGATATACAGCGTGATCATTAGGCTCTATTCCAAAAACAGAATCAGAAAGGTCTACCTTTCTACCTGTTTCTTTTCCTTTTATATCTAAAACTGCTACTTCCATTACTTTCTAATGATTACGTAAGAGTTCTTGTGTCCCGGAACACATCCTTTAACAACTAAAAGATTTTTCTCAGTAACTACTTTTAAAACTCTAAGGTTTTCAACTTTTACTTTTTCACCACCCATTCTTCCGGCCATACGCATACCTTTAAATACGCGTGCTGGATAAGAAGCGGCACCAATAGAACCAGGAGCTCTTAAACGGTTATGCTGACCGTGAGTAGATTGCCCTACACCACCAAAGCCGTGTCTTTTTACAACCCCCTGGAAACCTTTACCTTTTGAAACACCAGAAACATCAACAAACTCACCTTCTTTAAAGTGCTCTACATTAATGGTATCACCTAATTTATAATCTCCTTCAAATCCTTGGAATTCAACGACTTTTTGTTGCGCAGCAACACCCGCTTTTTTAGCATGCCCAGTAGCAGCTTTATTTGCAGTCTTTTTGTCATCGAAACCAAGTTGAAGCGCTTCGTACCCGTCAACCTCATTGGTTCTGACTTGGGTAATTACACATGGACCAGCTTGTATAACGGTACATGGGATATTTTTCCCATTCTCGTCGAAAATACTAGTCATGCCTATTTTTTTTCCTATTAACCCAGACATAATTATTAATTATTATTACTTATTTATTAAAAAAACAGGACAGAAAAATACTTCTGTCCTGAATGTATCTTTCCCGTTTTTCCTTCGCGAAACGCTTAGGACATTTTACCTATTCCTAAAATCAAATAGGTTTTTTATTCGATCACACTTTGATCTCAACTTCTACACCACTAGGAAGCTCTAATTTCATTAAAGCATCAATAGTCTTAGAAGAAGAACTGTAGATATCTAGTAACCTTTTGTAAGAACTAAGTTCAAACTGCTCTCTAGACTTCTTGTTCACGTGAGGAGATCTTAAAACAGTAAACACCTTTTTATGTGTTGGAAGTGGAATTGGACCAGTTACAACCGCCCCAGTTGTTTTAACCGTTTTTACAATCTTCTCAGCAGATTTATCTACTAAATTATGATCGTAGGATTTTAATTTTATTCTGATTTTTTGACTCATTACCCTAAAATTATTCGTTTGATGCCCCTTTTGCTGCTTTAATAACTTCTTCTGAAATATTAGAAGGAGTTTCAGCATAGTGAGAGAATTCCATAGTTGAAGTTGCTCTACCAGAAGAAAGTGTTCTCAATGTTGTTACATATCCAAACATCTCTGATAATGGAACATCAGCCTTTACTATTTTCGCTCCAGATCTGTCAGACATGTTATTTACCTGACCTCTTCTTCTATTAAGATCTCCTACGATATCTCCCATATTTTCCTCTGGAGTTACCACTTCGATCTTCATTACAGGCTCAAGGATCACAGCTCCAGCTTTTTTAGCGGCAGCTTTGAATCCCATCTTCGCAGCAAGTTCAAAAGAAAGTTGATCTGAATCCACAGGATGGAAAGATCCGTCTTTAAGAACTACTTTTAAAGTATCAACCTGGAACCCAGCTAAAGGTCCATTCTTCATTGCTTCCTGAAAACCTTTCTGAACAGATGGAATAAATTCTTTAGGAATACGTCCACCTTTAATTTCGTCAACGAACTGAAGACCTTTTCCTTCAAAATCTTCATCAACAGGTCCCATTTCAAATACGATATCAGCAAATTTACCACGACCACCAGATTGTTTCTTATAAACTTCTCTATGATCTGCAGCTCTTGTTACTGTTTCCTTATACTCTACCTGAGGCTGACCTTCATTAACTTCTACTTTGAATTCACGCTTTAAACGATCAACAAGAATTTCAATATGCAACTCACCCATTCCTGAAATCACAGTTTGACCTGAAACTTCATCAGTTTTCACTTGGAATGTTGGATCTTCTTCAGCTAACTTAGCAAGCGCCATACCCATCTTATCAACATCAGCCTTTGTTTTAGGCTCCACTGCGATACCAATTACTGGCTCTGGGAAAGACATTGATTCAAGAATAATTGGCTTATCTACATCAGTTAACGTATCACCAGTTTTAATATCTTTAAATCCTACAGCCGCTCCAATATCTCCGGCCTCGATCTTATCGATAGGCTCTTGTTTGTTTGAATGCATTTGATAGATTCTCGAAATACGTTCTTTCTTACCAGAGCGAACATTAAGAACATAAGAACCAGCATCTAAGGTACCAGAATAAACTCTAAAGAATGCTAAACGACCTACGAATGGATCTGTAGCAATCTTAAATGCTAAAGCTGAAAACGGAGAATCAACATTAGGTTTACGACTTTCCTCTTCACCAGTATCTGGATTCTCTCCAACAATAGCATCTACATCTACAGGAGAAGGTAAATATCTCATTACCGCATCAAGCATAGCCTGAACTCCTTTGTTTTTAAACGCAGAACCACACATCATTGGGATAATAGACATATCACAAGTTGCAGCTTTTAATGCAGCAATAATTTCGTCCTCTGTAATAGAATCTTCATCTTCAAAGAACTTTTCCATTAAAGCTTCATCATACTCTGCAACAGCTTCAACTAGCTCAGCTCTATACTTATTTACATCTGCCTGAAGTTCTTCCGGTATATCGATAGTCTCGTAAGTCATACCCATATCCTCTTCGTTCCAGATAATCGCTTTTTTAGAAATAAGATCTACAACACCTTTAAAATCCATCTCTTCCCCAATTGGTACTTGTAATGGAACAGGGTTACCACCTAACATTTCTTTAACCTGACGACAAACGTTAAAAAAGTCTGAACCCTGACGGTCCATCTTATTAACGAATCCTAACCTAGGTACACGATACTTATCAGCTTGTCTCCAAACAGTTTCAGATTGTGGCTCAACACCATCTACAGCCGAAAATAAAGCAACAACACCGTCTAAAACACGAAGTGAACGCTCTACCTCTACAGTAAAATCAACGTGACCAGGAGTATCGATGATATTCACAGTATACTCATGACCATTGTAAGGCCACGTACAATGTGTAGCCGCAGAAGTAATGGTAATACCACGCTCCTGCTCCTGCTCCATCCAATCCATAGTCGCAGCACCATCATGAACTTCTCCAATCTTGTGACTGATACCTGTATAATAAAGGATACGCTCTGTTGTTGTTGTTTTACCAGCATCAATATGAGCCGCAATACCTATATTTCTTGTAAATTTTAAATCTCTTTGTGCCATTTTATTTTAGAATCTAAAGTGAGAGAATGCTTTGTTTGCTTCTGCCATTTTGTGAGTATCAACTCTCTTCTTAACAGCAGCTCCTTCTTCCTTAGCTGCAGCTAAAATTTCTGCAGCAAGTTTAGCGGCCATAGTTTTTTCATTTCTCTTACGAGCAAAACTAATTAACCATTTCATCGCAGTAGACACTTTTCTATCTGGTCTAATTTGCATAGGAATTTGGAAAGTTGCACCTCCAACCCTTCTACTTCTAACTTCAACATGAGGCATCACATTCGATAGAGCATCTTTCCAGATCTCTAAAGCAGTTTTTTCCTCATCCTGTTTTTTATCTTCTACGATTGCAATAGAATCATAGAAAATTTTAAAGGCAACAGATTTCTTACCATCCCACATCATCATGTTCACAAAACGCGTAACAAGTTGATCATTAAACTTAGGATCTGGCAAAAGTGGTCTTTTCTTAGCCTGTCTTTTTCTCATTTCTTTACATTAAAAGTTTAATAAATTACTTCTTAGGGCGTTTTGCACCATACTTAGATCGACGCTGAGTTCTACCCTCAACACCTGCGGTATCTAAAGCACCACGAACAATGTGATACCTTACACCTGGTAAATCTTTTACCCTTCCACCTCTAACTAATACTATCGAGTGCTCTTGCAAATTGTGACCTTCACCAGGTATGTAGGCATTAACCTCCTTACCATTGGTTAACCTTACCCTTGCTACTTTTCTCATAGCCGAGTTAGGTTTCTTAGGAGTAGTTGTATACACACGAGTACACACACCCCTTCTTTGAGGGCACGAATCTAAAGCAGCCGATTTACTCTTCTTAGTTATCTTGGCTCTTCCTTTTCGTACTAATTGTGAAATTGTTGGCATAATTTCTTTTACAATATTTATTAATTTAAACCACCTTCTTTAAAAAAGGTGTGCAAAGGTAGAAATAAATTTCAAGTATTCAAATAGTTAGAGATAAAAATAAAATAGGGAAATCAAACATCTCCTAACGCGCAGTTTTCACTTATACTTTATATAGAAATCAGAATGAAACAAATCTAAATCACTAGTACAGATACAAGCAAAAATTTTTACTAATATTAAAGATTAAAAATCCCAATTATTATTCCTGTATAGTGCAATTACCACCAGAATCCCACCAATGATTTTTGAATAGTGATCAATTGTTTTATCAGTAATATTTCCCACACTCCAAACACCGTAAAAATTTATCCATAGTGAGATTCCTAACAACGTTACTTCAATTTTGAAAATTCTTGTCGAAGCTTTTTTAATGTTTTTCAGTAAGCTTCTTCCATATAATACTTATATTCAATTTTGCGCATATTTAATGTTCAGATAAATATGATCGAAACTTTCCATCTTTAAGTAAATTATGTCGAAATTATGTTGTTCAAACGAAATGATAAAGTGATATAACTTACAAGACTCCCCTTTCTTTGATAACTCACAAAACAACAAATAGAGATTTTTTTTCGAAATTTCAAAGTATACGTTAAATCACACTAAATAAGTACCATTTCTAGAAAAACGAAAATGTTAATTTCGCAGAAAAAACAACATTTAACACTAATTCTTAACTCACTAAAAGGCAACACTTTACATAAATATATAACGTTTTAGTTTAAAATATTAATAAATTCACAATATGTATAAATTTGATTTCTTAACGATTTATTATCACATTTGAAGCTGGCTAATTCAAACAAATTCAAAATGAAAGTAAAATTAAGTAGTATTTTAACACTTTTATTAGTGTTAATTGCGCATATTACGTTTGCGCAAGAACGTACGATTACCGGAACAGTCACCGACGACGATGGCTTACCACTTCCTGGCGTTACAGTACTTGTTAAAGGCACAAACAACGGTACTCAAACAGACTTCGACGGTAATTATTCGATTTCCGCACAAAGCGGCAGTGTTTTAGTTTACTCTTTTGTCGGTATGACAACTCAGGAGTTCACAGTAACTGAAAGTAGCACGATAGATGTTACACTTCAAATGGATTCTGCACAGTTAGATGAAGTTGTAGTGACTGCTCTGGGTATTGAAAGAGATAAAAAATCTTTAGGGTATGCAACTCAAGAGGTTGATGGAAGCGCTGTATCTGATGTCCCTACTCAAAACTTCGTAAATTCTCTTTCTGGGAAGGTTGCTGGTTTAAAAATTTCCAATTCAGGAACTATGGGAGGTTCTTCTAACGTGGTTATTCGTGGAAACTCTTCATTAACTGGGAACAATCAAGCACTTTTTGTAATTGATGGTACACCTATTAGTAATGCAAACAACAATAGATCCGGCCAAGCTTCAGGACGAGGGGGGTACGATTATGGAAACGCAGCATCTGATATAAACCCAAATGATATTGCATCCATAAACATACTAAAAGGTGCCGCAGCAACTGCATTATATGGTGCTAGAGCAGCTAATGGAGCTGTTATTATTGAAACCAAAAAGGGCCAAAAAAACAAAGGTATTGGTATATCAATAAGCTCAACTTTAATGACCAGCCATGTGAACAATAAAACTTTACCAGAATACCAAGATCAATATGGAGCTGGATACGGTGCTTATTACCAATCTGAAGATGGCTATTTCAATTTAGCGGATATTGATGGAGATGGTAATCTAGATAGAACGACACCCTTTACTGAAGACGCTTCTTTTGGAGGGCGATTCGATGGGAGTCCAGTATATCAATGGAATTCTATTTACCCTCAGCTAGCAGGTACAGATTATGACTATTATCAACAAGCCACGCCTTGGGAAGCTGGGGAACATACTCCTAACGATATTTGGGAAACAGGTCACACTAGCATTAATACTGTTGCCTTGGATGGAGGAACAGATAAAAGTTCATTCAGAATAAGCGCAACAAATTTCATGCAGGAAGGTAATTTACCTAATAGTGAGATTAAAAGAAATACAATAAAGTTTAGTGGAGCTCATGATTTTACTGATAAGTTTTCTGCACAAGCGAATATAACCTTCACTAAAACCGATGGTAAAGGTAGATATGGAACTGGGTATAGTTCAACAAATATAATGCAGCAATTTAGACAATGGTGGCAAACAAATGTCGATCTATATGAACAAAGAGCTGCATATTTTGCGACCGGAGAGAATATAACTTGGAACCCAAACGGACCAGATAATCTATCACCAATATACTCTGACAATCCCTATTGGACTCTATACGAAAATTATCAAACAGATACACGAAATAGATATTTCGGAAACATCAATTTAAACTATGAAATTAGTGATGTTTTTAGTGTATTAGGTAGATTTTCATTCGATACTTACGATGAGTTACAAGAAGAAAGAAGGGAGGTTGGTAGTGCAGACCTTGGTTACTATTCAAGATTCAACAATAGAGCTGCAGAATACAATTACGATTTAATATTAAATTTCAATAAAGATATTTCAAGCGATTTGAACTTAGATGGAAATTTAGGATTCAATCTACGTAGGAACGAAAGAAGCTATATTCTTGCTTCCACCAACGGAGGTCTAAACGCTCCTAACTTTTTCGCGCTTAGCAACTCAGCTTCACCAATAAATCCACCCTCAGAATACGAAAATGATCGTATGTTAGACGGTATATATGCACGAGCTGGTTTAGGATATTTAGATACTTATTATATTGAGGGAACAATAAGAAGAGACCGTTCTTCTACACTACCTAAGGAAAATAATACTTTCTATTATCCTTCTGTTTCAACTTCAATAATTCTTTCAAACTTAATAAATGCTGATTGGCTAGGTTATACAAAGTTTAGAGCAAATTACGCTGAAGTTGGTAATGACACTAGTCCATATAGAGTATTTAATACTTACCAAATTTCTGCTCCTTTCGGTTCTGCAGGATGGGCAAGTAATAATTCCCAACTAGCAAACCCTAATTTAGATCCAGAAAGAAAAAAAGCATATGAGATTGGATTAGAAGGTAATTTCTTTGATAGAAGATTAGGCTTTGATTTATCATACTACAACTCTCAGACAGAAAACCAAATTACTCCAGTACCTGTATCAACTGCAACGGGATTCTCTCAACAATTGTTGAATGCTGGGACTATAGAGAACAAAGGTATTGAAGCATCTCTTACGCTCAACCCAATTAGAACAGACGATTTTAACTGGATAATGAATATTAATTGGGCGCAAAACAGAAGTGAGGTAGTTGAACTGGCTGACGGGATAGATAATTTACAGTTAGCAAGTGTACAAGGTGGAATCTCGATAAATGCAGCTCCGGGTGAACCTTACGGAGCAATTAGAGGTTCAGCATACGTTTATGATGATGCAGGAAATCGTGTAATAACTGATGCAGGTTATTACGAAAGAACACCAAACGCAAATTACATTATTGGTAATATTCAACCAGATTGGACAGGAGGTGTATCAAACACATTCTCATACAAGAACCTTTCTCTTAATTTCTTAATAGATGTTCAAAAAGGTGGTGATATTTTCTCTCTTGATACATGGTATGGTAGAGCAACTGGATTGTATGAAACAAGTGTGGGACTAAACGACTTAGGAAATCCTAAAAGAAATACTCTTGAAAATGGAGGAGGAGTTATTCTAGATGGTGTACAAGGTGACGTTTCTTATAACAGCGACGGATCTTACGAAGTAACAAACACATCTGAGAATACCACAAGAGCTAGAACAGATTACTACGGAAATCCTTTTGGATATGGTAGAGATGCTAATGAAGGACACGTTTACGACGCTTCTTTTGTTAAACTTAGAGAAGCTGGTATAACTTATAATTTTGGACCTAGCGTTATAGATGCAACTCCATTCACAAGAGCATCTCTTTCATTGATAGGAAGAAATTTATGGATTATTCATAAAAACATTCCATACTCTGATCCAGAGGCAGGATTAAGTTCAGGAAATATTCAGGGATACCAATCAGGAGCTTATCCGGCAGTTAGAGAAATAGGTGCTAGTATTAAACTTAACTTTTAATGAAAATTACAATGAAGAAATATATCATAGCTTTAACAGCTCTCGTTACACTTTGGTCTTGCCAAAGTGACGAAGAGTACGAAGATTTGAATAGAGACCCTAAAAACCCTACACAAGTTGCATCAGACTTTTTATTTACTGCTGCAACAGTAAGCTTAAGCGATAATATGGCTACGCCTAGTGTAAACCAGGGTTTATATAGATTTTTAGCTCAATATTTTACAACTACTACCTATGTAGATGAGCCTAATTACAATTTCACATCTAGACAAAACCCAGACAACGTTTGGTCTGAGCTTTACCGAGATGTAATTTACGACCTGCAGGATGCCAAAAGAATAGTTGCTGCAAACACTGAATTAGAACAATCTGAAAAAGATGCTCGAACTGGACAATTAGAAGTAATTGAAGTTTATGCATGGCATGTTTTAGTCGATGGTTTTGGAGACATACCTTACACCGAGGCTGGGCAAGCTAATGATTTTTCACTGCCAGCATATGATGATGACATGATGATTTATGAAGATCTAATATCACGTCTTAACAATGTGGAAGCTTTACTTTCTGCTGGGCAAGGTTACTCATCAGCAGATGTAGTATATGGTGGAGATATGGGCTCATGGATTTTATTCGCCAATTCTCTTAAACTTAGATTAGGAATGAGAATTTCTGATGTTAACCCTGAATTGTCTCAATCTACTGTGGAATCTGCAGTAAGTTCAGGTGTTTTTACATCAAACGATCAAAATGCTACAGTAGTATACCAAGGAAACGATCCTTATGGTAATCCATTATGGGAAGATTTAGTTTTAAGCGGAAGATCAGACTTTTTAGCTTCTAACACTATAGTTGACTACATGAACTCTTTGGATGATCCAAGAAGAATGGTATATTTTGATGAAAACTTACCAGATTACGAAGGTGGTATTTACGGCGCTAGCAATAACTACGGTGATTACACCCATATTGGAGACCCATTTTTAGAGCCTACAAGAGAAGGTATTTTATTAGATTATGCGGAAGTTAGATTTAATCAATCAAAAGCTGCTGAATTAGGATATTCTGTATCAGGTGATGCAGAAACACATTATATTGCTGCCATTACAGCTTCAATGAATTATTGGGGAGTTGACGATGCAGAGGCAACTTCATACCTAAACCAAGCAGAAGTTGCATATGATGGTACAGACGAACAATTTGCAACCCAGTATTGGATTGCTATGTTTGATAATCCTTTTCAAGGATGGTCAGTTTGGAGAAAATACGATGCTCCAACACTAAATATACCTGCAGAGTTTGAAACTGATGTCCCATTAAGATATACATACCCTGTGGATGAAACTAACCTAAATGAAGCAAATTACATTGATGCTTCAGAAGCAATAGGTGGTGACTCTACGCAAACAACCATTTTCTGGGATGTAAACTAATTAGTAGTTACATATTAATATTAAAAACCTGTAGCTGGCGCTACAGGTTTTTTTTTGCAAGTTAAACATTTAAAGACAAACAAGATCTAATCGAAATTTACATCGACAACAATAACATCGATGTTGAAACAGCTGCAGACATGGTTCCTGTTGCAGGATACTACCACAGCCTATAAAATTAATATTAAAAATAATTGATGAAATCAGAATAGAACTAAAACCTCTATTCTGATTTTTTTGTTAGTACGTATCTTCTAAAAGCATTAACTCTTTTCAACTTTAAATTTCATTTTTGTTTTTAGAGGGATAAATTGAAATACTTCTCCTATTTTTGTCGCATGAAAGATGCTACAACTATTTTTGGAATTAGAGCCGTTATTGAAGCTATCGAAAGCGGAGAAACTATAGATAAAATTTTTATTCAGAAAGGACTTTCAGGAGACCTTTTTTCTGAACTTAAAAGAACTTTATCTAAAGGGAACTTCAATATCTCCTATGTTCCACAGGAAAAACTTTACAATTTAAGCAAAGGTAATCACCAGGGAGTTGTAGCTAAAATTAGTCCTGTAGCTTTTAAGGGACTCGAAGAAACTATAGAGCCAATATTAGAGAAAAAAGAAGCTCCTTTTTTCTTATTGTTAGATCAGGTAAATGATGTTCGTAACTTTGGTGCGATCATACGAACGGCTGAATGCTGTGGTGTAGACGCGATTATCATTCCAGAGAAAGGTGCGGCACCAATTAATGCTGATACCGTAAAAACTTCGGCAGGTGCAGTATTTAAAATACCGATCTGCAAAGTTAACCACATCAAAGATGCAATGTTCTATCTTCAATCAAGCGGAATACAAACCGTTGCCGCTACAGAAAAAACAGACAATCTAATCTACGATATCGATTTTAAAAAACCTTCAGCAATCATAATGGGTAATGAAGCCAAAGGAGTTTCGCCCTCAATTTTAAAAACGATAGATCATAAGGCCAAATTACCTATGCACGGCGAAATAGCATCGCTAAATGTATCTGTAGCTTGCGGGGCATTTCTGTATGAAGTAGTGCGACAACGTATTTAAGCCTCTTTATCTTGTTTCGGTTTATAGATATAATTAATTTTTATATCGTCTGTTTGCTCATTTTCGTCGATTTCGTCGGGTAATTTTTCAATAAAATTTCCGTGTTCGTCAAAATGACGCATAAACTCATCCTGCTCTTCATCATAATCTGGTTGTTCCCAAACATATTTAGGTTCCTTCGCAATATTTTTCTTGAAAACAAAAGCAAACAATAAACCTACGATAAGACCGGAGAGATGACCTTCCCAGGAAATCTCTGGATCTATTGGTGTAACATACCACAACATCCCTCCGTAGAGAAAAACTACAATAAGAGAAAGGGCAACTAATCGATAATGTTTTGAAAAAATTCCTTTGAAAAATAAGAAAGAAGCCAGCAAATAAATGATTCCGCTAGCGCCGATATGATAAGCTGGCCTTGCAATTAACCAGGTCAATAAACCTGTTAGTAAAAAACCATAACCCAAGAGCCTCCAACTAATGCTACGATAAAAATAAAAAAGAGCCATAGAAAGCACCAAAAGTGGTATCGTATTATTGAACAAATGTTTTATTCCGCTATGAATAAAAGGAGAAAAGAAAATACCTGGTAATCCACTGCTCTTTCTTGGATAAACCCCGAAATCATTAAAATTCACTCCAAATCGAACTTCGACCCAAAACACGATCCAGATCGCAAAAACAAAAATGATTGGATAACCCACAACACCAGGAGTAAAATTAAAATCTTGTTTTGGCTTCACCGTTTTTACTTTAAAATAATACTACAAAAAAATAACCAATATTGCTTAGCAGAGATTTTGTCATTCTAATTTTTACATTTGCAAAATGAACCAGCCATTAGCAGAAAGACTAAGACCAAAAACCTTAGACCAATATCTAAGTCAGACACACCTTATTGGCGAAAAAGGTGCTTTACGCCAACAAATTCAACGTGGTATTATACCATCAATGATCTTTTGGGGACCTCCTGGTGTAGGCAAGACAACCTTAGCCAATATAATTGCTAATGAATCTGACCGTCCTTTCTTTACTTTAAGCGCTATTAGTAGTGGCGTTAAAGATGTGCGGGAAGTGATTGAAAAGGCCAAAAGAAGTGACGGCTTATTTACGACAAAAAGTCCGATTCTTTTTATAGATGAGATTCACCGTTTTAGTAAATCTCAGCAAGATTCACTTTTAGGTGCTGTCGAAAAAGGTTGGGTTACGCTTGTAGGCGCCACTACAGAAAATCCCAGTTTCGAAGTGATTTCAGCATTACTTTCCAGGTGCCAGGTTTACGTTTTAAAGCCTTTTTCTAAAGATGATCTTATTGCACTACTAAATAGGGCAATGAAAGAAGATAAAATAATCGCTTCAAAAAACATCAAATTAGAAGAAACTGAAGCCATTTTAAGGCTGAGTGGTGGTGATGCACGAAAGCTACTTAACATCTTTGAGTTACTTGTAAATTCTAGCGACGAAGGTGCTGAAATCACCAATAATATGGTTTTTGAAAAAGTGCAGCAAAACACCGTGCTTTATGATAAAACTGGAGAGCAACATTATGATATCATTTCAGCATTTATAAAGTCGATTCGTGGCAGTGATCCTAACGGCGCTGTTTACTGGCTAGCCAGAATGATAGAAGGCGGAGAGGACGTAAAATTTATAGCACGCAGAATGCTAATTTCAGCCAGCGAAGACATTGGCAACGCCAATCCTACTGCTTTAGTGATCGCTAACAACACTTTTCAAGCCGTAAATACCATCGGCTACCCTGAGGCAAGAATCATCCTTAGCCAATGCGCTACTTATCTTGCAACTTCACCAAAGAGTAATGCTGCTTACGAAGCGATTGCAAAAGCGTCTAGCTTAGTAAAACAAATGGGGAACTTACCAGTTCCTCTGGATATAAGAAATGCCCCTACAAAATTGATGAAAGATCTTGGTTATGGCGAAAATTATAAATACGCTCACAATTACGAAGGCAATTTTATAAAGGCAGAATTTTTACCTGATGAGATCAGGAATACCATTATATACGAACCTGGAAATAATTCGCGAGAAAACTCTCAACGTGAATTTCTTCGGAAACGTTGGTCTGGTAAATACAATTATTAATCCTGAAGCCTATAGGTTGTTTTCACGGTTTTACCGGCCTGGCGATCAAATATCTCAACAATAAGATCTCCTGTTTTTGAAAAATAAGCCATTCCCTGTTTGGTTAAAGAATTGTATATAAAGTTATCTGATCCATCAGACTTTATCAGCATTGCAAAAGGCTCTGCCATTCCTTTTTGGTAAAAACCGTAACCAGATTGGTTTTCTTCCAAGAAATAAACTGCATTATCATTGGTGTAGAATGTACCATCAATAACTGCTTCTATCGCATCATCTTTATTCACTTCGTTTTCTTCAACCACTTCAACCTCTTCTTCCGGAGTATTAGAAACTTCCGCAGTGGCAATAGCTTTTGCTTGTTTTGAGGCTTGTTTTTTAGGAGCTTCAGCAACAACTGGATCTTCGCTATAGGTATAATCTAAATCTTCCAATGAAGTAAATGCATCTCTTAAAGCTTCGTGATAAGCGTTTTTATAATCTTTCTCTCTACTTCTGCCCTCTTCTGTGGCATAAATCACGTTCCCGTAGCAATCTTTTAGCTGCAATACCAGCTTAGTAACAAATAAGCCCGAATTATTCTCTACATCTGCTTCTAGCGCTAAACAATTATTAGATTGAAGTTCCTTGGGCTTTTCTTCACTTTTCATTACAGTTGAAAAACCGTATTTTTCTAACAAAAATTTAGTCAGCGCATTAAGTTGATACTGATTTTTCTCCTTCGAGAATTCGTACTTCTCTGGCACAATCACATATTTATAATCATTGATTGTTTTTTGCCCGTAAGTTATTGCTGTAAATAATATTGCGAATAAAACTGATAGTTTTTTCATAATCTGGATAATTTAAAAATCTGCTTAAAAATAACGAATATCGATCGTATTGCCTTATTTTAAAGATATAGATTGAGGTTCTTTAAATTCTTTATCCCTATAACATTGTTGTATGCCGACTTATTGTAATAATCGAAATAAATAGTTTGTAAACCAAAATCTGCTGCACCAATAATATCAGCTTCATAATTATCGCCAATCATTACCGATTTTTCTGGTAAGGCATTAGCTTTCTTTAGCGACATTTCGAAAATAGTGGGATGTGGTTTTTTAACTCCGGCTTCTTCAGAAGTTGTTATGGTATTGAAATAGTTTAGAATATTGGAATTTTTCAATTTTTTATGCTGAACTTCTTCAAATCCATTAGTAATAATATGGAGTGTATATTTATCAGAAAGATAATCCAAAGCTTCAACTCCTCCGTCCAATAGATGATTATATTCAGAAAGATAAAGGATATAATCATTAGATAACTTATCGATAATCGTATCATCTACCCGGTAAGAAAGCGCCGTAAATGAATCTTTTAACCTACCGTAACGCAGTTTTTCTTTAGACACCAGGTTTTTGCGATAATTCTCCCAATAGTCAAAGTTTATAGGTATATAAACCTCGAGAAACCTAGAAAGTTCTAAGTCGATTTTATTTAATTTGAAAATATATTCGAAAGTAAGAGCCGAGTTTTTATCGAAGTCCCATAAGGTATGATCCAGATCGAAAAAAACATGCTCTATATTATTCAATTTCATGAATTTGCTTTAATAATGAGTAATATCGTTTGTTATTATAATATTCAGAAAAGTCTTCATTTTTAAAGATAGCCCTAAACGTTCCTCCAACATTCTTTACTCGTTCGTGAATTTTAGCGATCTCTTTTTTTAATTCTTCGGAAGAATATTTTTTCCCAACTTTTGAATTAAATATGTAAGGATGTATTTGAAGCGGACTCGTAATTTCCATATTGATATCGTAAAATAAATAGGAAGAACAGGTTCCTGCTCTAAAACCAAGATCATCTGGATACCCCATCGAATAATCATTCTCAAACTCTAATTCTGCCAACGTATTAAAATGTTCTGGAATACCAAGATCGTAACTGGCATTCAATATATTTTCGAGCGGATAATGAATAATGTTCTCTAAACGAAATTTTTCGCTTTTCAGGACTTTTAAAGTTTGTGAAGAATAATGACCTAAAAGCAAACCGATTTTCGCATAATCTGAAACATATTTAATATTAGATCGATACGGTATCCTGTTATAATTGATATTGCGATCATAAAGTGTAAAATCTGCCACTTTAAACATGAAAATTGTCGAAAGCGAGTGTTTTTTTATGAGATGCACCAATTCATCAAATACATCGAAAGGATCTTTTTTAATTTTCATCCATGACTTAATGCGATCGAAAAATCGATGAAAATGAAGCTTTACAAGATCGTTTCCCCAGCCCACCATGCTTCTAATAATCCCCTTATTATTAAACACAAAGCCATGCTCTATCGCAAATATACTTTCTACATGAAATTCAATCTTTTTGAATTCCATTTCTGGGAATTTTTGCCGCAAAACCTGTTTAAACTTTTGCACCCAAATATCGACCACCGGCGTTTTTAAAAAGCTCTCCCTAAAAGCCAAACTTTCTGAAACAGGGAATCGACCTGCTTCATCCTTTACGTGAGGTAAATATTCTTCGTAACGCGTTAAGAGGTAAAAAGAAGCTGCAAAAATATCGAATGGTAAATCACTATTATCACTTACCGGAAAGAAACAAACCGTATTTCCCCAGGGTTGCACTTTAATTTCTAACTCCCCAAAACCATGCTCTAATAAAATATCTGTATTCTGAATAAAAAATTCGTTTCCTAATGCCTGTTTCCCGTAAGACATTTTAAAGCCATCATGAGCTACAAACTCCTCGATTTTAGAAGTAAATTTAATCTGAACCCCAAGCATATTTGTGCAGATATGCTTAAAGATATAGATGATTCTTGGAGTAACTTTTTGGGTGTAGACCAGTAGCATTAAGGGTAATTTTATAAGATCGCTTCGTCTGCAAAGCTAAAATAGGACATTTCAGTTACAATTATATGATCCAGCACTTTTATATCAAGACTTTCTGAAGCTGTTTTTAGTTTTTGGGTTAAATTCTTATCGGCCATACTTGGTTTTAAAGTTCCTGAAGGATGATTGTGCGCAAGGATCAAAGAAACTGCTTCAAGTTCTAAAGCTTTCTTTAAAGTAAGCCGAACATCTACCAAAGTTCCTGTGATCCCGCCTTTACTTAGCTGAAGTTTATCGATCACTTTGTTAGAATTATTCAAATAAATAATCCAAAATTCTTCGTGTGGTAATTCTCCAATAATAGGTTGCATTAATTCGAATACAGATCTGCTAGAGGTGATTTTGGTTCTTTCCAGAGCATTTTCTAAACGTCTTCTTCTACCAAGCTCTAAAGCCGCAATAATCGTAATTGCTTTGGCTTCACCAATTCCATTAAATTTACAAAGCTGATTAACTGAAAGTTTTCCTAACTCACTAAGATTATTCTGCGTAGAAGCTAAAATTTGCTTGCTTAATTCTACGGCGGTTTCCTTTCGATTACCAGAACCTATTAAAATAGCGATCAATTCAGAATCACTTAAAGCAAGTTTCCCTTTTCTGAGTAATTTCTCGCGTGGCCTATCGTCTATCGCCCAATTTTTAATACTAAAACCTTGTGACTCCTCTCCCATCCCGTTAAAATACAATAGATTAGAAAAGCAATAAAGATTTTAACCAATTTTATAATTCGGTTACGAGTTGCTCTAGATCAATTCCACCGTAATTTCCGCTACTCATAAAAAGTAATACAGAATTATCGAAATTTGATGTTTTAAGATGTGTTTCTAATTCTGAAGTTTCTGTAATAATGCTTAGATCTTCGCGTTCAAAAGCAGATTTTATAGCTTCAGCAGAAATGGGTTCTAATTTTTTATGCGTAACCGCTTCAAAAGAATAAAATACAATGGCTTTATCTGCAGCATCTAGTGAATTTTCATATTCAGCAATAAAACTTTCATTTAAACTGCTGAATGTGTGCAGTTCTAAACATGCGATAACTTTTTTTTCCTGAAATTGTTCCTTCACGGCTTTTACACTCGCCTTTACTTTAGACGGACTATGAGCAAAATCTTTAAAGGCAATAAAATCCCCAGATTCTTTAATTTTCTGAAGTCTTTTTGAAGCTCCTTTGAATGTTGAAATGGCCTCGTAGAAATCTTCTTCATCTATTCCCATATGCTGGCAAACCCATTTTGCACCGGCAAGATTGCTAAGATTATGTTTCCCAAAAACTTCTAAAGGCATATCCCCTTCTGGAGTTACCAGAATGGTTTCACCATCCTCGATATAATATTCTGGCGTTTGGTAAGGATGTTTTCTAATAGGATTTGCACTATTTTCAACGATATTTTTAAGTTCCGCATCCTCTTCATTATACACCAGGATTCCGCCATTCACGATCTTATTTACAAAAATACTGAACTGCTCTACATAATTTTCGTAAGTAGGAAACACATTGATATGATCCCAGGCGATACCACTTAACAACGCAATATTAGGTTCGTACAAATGAAATTTTGGCCTACGATCTATTGGAGAAGATAAATACTCATCACCTTCAATAACAATAAAGTCATTATCATCATTTAGTTGAATGGTATTTTCTAAGCCATCTAACTGCGCACCAACCAGATAATCTACATCTCGATCGTGATAATGCATCACATGTAAGATCATACTGGTGATTGTTGTTTTACCATGAGAACCACCTATTACTACACGAGTTTTGGTTTTAGACTGTTCGAAAATAAACTCAGGATAAGAATAGATTTTTACGCCTAATTCCTGAGCTTTTAGTAATTCTGGATTATCTTTTCTGGCATGCATCCCAAGAATAACCGCATCAAGATCCTTTGTGATTTTCTCTGGAAACCAACCAAATTCTGCAGGTAAGATTTCGCAGTTTTGAAGTGCAGTTTTTGAAGGCTCAAAAATAGCATCGTCACTTCCTGAAATTTTAAAACCTTTTTTATGAAGTGCTATGGCCAAAGCATGCATTGCGCTCCCTCCTATAGCTATAAAATGAATGTTCATTATATCGATTTTCAGCAAATGTACTTATTGCTTTTATAATCGCGAAGCGAAGACTTACATATCCTGAATATCTTCTTGAAGTTCTAAAGCAATTTCAGCTTTAGCATCATAGTCTAAAGACTTTGAAATATATTTTATTGCGGCTTTCTTATTTCCTCTTTTTTCTGAAAGTTGTGCTAATTTAAGATAAGCTTCTGCTGGTGTTTTTAGATCCAAGTAATTAAATCCTGAAATATATTTCTTCATTAGCCAATCAACCTCTGAAGCTGCAACCTTATAACGAACAGCTTCCTGCGCCAATTCGAAGTACATGTAATTACGTAAAATAAGAGATGGTTTGGTTTGAGATTTCTCAATAGCTTTCTTTATCATTTCTCCTGAAATCTCCTCTTTATCTTTATAGGCATAGATAGCAGCCATTGCAATGCGATAATCGAGTTCATTTAGTTCTTCCAACTTTTTTGTGTGCGCTAAGGATTTATCAAGGCCTCCACCTAGAACAGAAGGTAATTCCAGGTACAATTGCGCTAAAGCTCTGCGACTCTCTATATGCTCTGGATCTAAAGCAACAGCTTTTTCTAAATATTTCTTAATATCCGGAATAAGAAATGCTGCCTGAAACTTATTGATTTCCATAGCTTTCATCCCCATAGCTCCACCCATTTTGAAATTGTATAAAGCCGAGTTTGGATATAATTCTACAAGTTTTTCATAGTAGGATATGGCTTCGTCCCAGTGTTTTAAATGACTGTTTATGTCCCCTAAATACAATATACCAAGCTCGGAGTCACTATGATTTTCCTCTAAAATCTCTAGAGCCGCAGTAAAATTATTTTGCTCTAACTGAAATTCCATAGATTTTAGGTTTTCCTGACCGAAAATTGAAAAATTACATCCCAAAATAAAGAACAAAAAAAGCGCTTTTAGCTCCAAACGTTAATTTTTTTAAGAAATTGACTACTATTTTTAAGAATTATATCCAAATGATTTTAACACAAAATCCAGAATAAGGGGAAAAATACTAATTATTACCAAATACAGAAGGTTTTACAACGCAGATATTAAAAATTATTATAATATTTGTGCTACAAACAATTTAAACTTTATTATTTATTATTCGAATTTAACACCTAGCCTATGCAAAATTTTACTTTGAGGATTAGGGGAACTAAGTTGTTCCTTCTGTCCTTTGTACTATTTATGGGAGGTTTGTCGATGTATGGTCAAAGTGACTGCCCTACGCCGACAGGTACCCAAAACAATCAGACTTTCTGCTATCTGCAAACCGTTGATGCAATTGTAACTGATGGTACAACAATTTACCGATCGGAAGATGGTACAAACCCTGTTCCGGATAACGAACTTTTGGAGGATGGATTTACCTATTATGTGGGTAACGCTGACGGAACTTGTACAACAAGACTTCCAGTTACTGTTACAGTAACTTCTTCTCCAGCCCCAGTAACTGGATACGGAACTACTTTTTCTCCTGCTTTAGGATCTACTGCAGATTCTTATGATGTAGATGATTTAATCGCTACCCTTCAAGATGATAATCCAGGGGACAACCTTGTTGTTTTTGCAGGACAGTTTGATGAAACTCCTTTAGCAGGAAACACCGAATTAATTGCAGAAAACTCTTACTTTGTCGGAATCGACAATGGAGGCTGTCCATCTGAAAGATTAGCAATGCGTTACGATCCTATCGTTGCAGTTGCTCCTACCGGAGATGCTGCACAAACTTTTTGTGACGGTGCTACTGTTGCAGATTTAGTTGCTCAGGGAACAAGCGAAAATACAACAGCTATCCGTTGGTATAGTACAGAAACTTCAAACCCTAATTTGGGTGATGATGTTGTATTAGTGAATGGAGAAACTTACTATGCTACCCAGATTATCAACAATGTTGGTTCTGCTTTACCTCCAACAGAAAGTGAAGAGAGATTTGAAGTTACCGTTACCGTTATCCCTCCTGTAAATGCTGGTGATGACGCTAGTACTGAGGTATGCTCAAATGACGCTTCTCTAGATCTATTTACTCTTCTTTCTGGAGATGCCGATACAGATGGTACATTTACTCTAGACGGCGCTGATATTAATGGTCAATTTGATCCTGCAAACTATACTGCTGGAACATATACAATTACATACACTGTAGCAGATGATTGTACTACAGATGATGCTACATTTACAATAACACTTACAGATCAACCAGAAGCTCCGGTTGTTGCAGACCAGGAGTTTTGTGAAACTGAAAATCCAACAGTTGCTGACTTAGCAGTTGATTCTGGTGTTCTTATCTATGATGATGCTTCTTTAGCAACAGAACTTGATCCAACTACAGCTTTAGCTACTGGAACTTATTACGCAGTGGCTACTAATGGTCCTTGTGCTTCTGTTTCAACTGCATTTGAAGTTACAATTTCTGAGCAACCAGATGCGCCAGTTATCGCTGATATGGAATTTTGTGAAACAGATAATGCTACTGTTGCAGATTTAGGAACAGATACTAACGTTTCTGTTTATGATGATGCTTCTTTAACAACAGAACTTGATCCAACCACAGCTTTAGCAACTGGAACTTACTATGCAGTGGCTACTAATGGTTCTTGTGTTTCTGATACAACTGAATTCGAAATTACAATTTCTGAACAACCAGATGCACCTGCAATTACAGGAGCTGAATTCTGTGAAACAGATGATGCTACTGTTGCAGACTTAGGCTTAACAGATGTAATGATTTACGATGATGCTTCATTAACTACTGAACTTGATCCAACCACAGCTTTAGCAGAAGGCACTTATTATGCCGTTGCTACCAATGGGTCTTGTACTTCTGAAGCTACAGAATTTGAGGTAACTATTACTCCTGCTGTAGCAGCTGAAGCTGGTGATGATATGGCATTTGATGCTTGTATCAATGATACTGTAGATTTAACTGCATATTTAAGTGAAGATGCTTTAACAACTGGTGAATTTACCGGAACAGGCGTTACAGGTACTACTTTCACTGCTACTACTGCAGATACATATACCATAACTTACACGGTAGATGAAACAAACAGCTGTGTTACCACAGGTTCTTCAGACACTGCTACTTTTACAATTACCGTAAATTCACCTGTAGACGCTGATGCTGGAGAAGATATGGATTTTGACATATGTGTTAATGAAACTGTAGATTTACTTTCGTACTTAGCAGATAGCACAAATGATTCTGGTGAGTTTACAGGTGACGGTGTTACCGGTTCTTCTTTCACTGCAACAGCTGCAGGAACTTATACGGTAACTTATACTGTAAATGATCAGGATAACTGTGTTACTCCAGGAACTTCAGATTCAACTATATTTACGATCATTGTTAATGAGCCATCTGATGCTGAGGCTGGTGACGATATGGAAATCTCTGCTTGTGTAAACGAAACCATTATGCTTGCTGATTACCTAAGTGATGACGCTATTACTTCTGGTGAATTCACTGGAGATATGGTAACTGATGGGATGTTTACTGCTACAACTGCAGGAACTTATACTATTACCTATACTGTAGATGAAGATGATACTTGTGTGAACGCAGGAACTTCAGATTCTGCTACTTTCACTGTTACAGTTAACGCTCCTACAGCTGCTGAAGCTGGTGACGATATGGCATTTGATGCATGTATCAATGATACAGTAGACCTAGCAGCTTACTTAAGTGCCGATGCTAATACAACTGGTGAATTCACTGGTGATGGTGTTACAGGTTCAACTTTCACTGCTACTACTGCAGGAAGTTATACAGTGACATATTCAGTTGATGATGAAGACTACTGTGTAACTACGGGAACTTCAGATTCTGCTACATTTACGATCACTGTTAATAATCCTACTCCTGCTGATGCTGGTGAGGATATGGAAATTGATGCTTGTGTAAACGAAAATGTAGATCTTCTTTCTTACTTAGCAGATAGCACAAATGCTTCTGGTGAATTTACAGGTGAAGGTGTTACAGGTTCAACTTTCACTGCTACTACTGCAGGAGATTACACAATTACTTATACGGTAGATGACCAGGACAACTGTGTTACTGCTGGAACTTCAGATTCTGCTACATTTACGATCACTGTAAATACGCCTTCTGATGCTGAGGCTGGGGACGATATGGAAATCTCTGCTTGTGTAAACGAAACTATTATGCTTGCTGATTACCTAAGTGATGACGCTATTACTTCTGGTGAATTCACTGGAGATATGGTAACTGATGGGATGTTTACTGCTACAACTGCAGGAACTTATACTATCACTTATACAATAGATGAAGACGATGCATGTGTTGCTGATGGTACTTCAGACACTGCTACTTTCACTGTCTCAGTTAACGCTCCTACAGCTGCTGAAGCTGGTGAAGATGATGAAATTTCAGCTTGTGTTAATGAAACTATCGACCTAAGTTCTTACTTAAGTGCTGATGCTAATACAACTGGTGAATTTACTGGTGATGGTGTTACAGGTACATCATTCACTTCTGCTACTGCAGGAACATATACAGTAACCTATTCAGTTGATGACGAAGATTACTGTGTAACTGCAGGAACTTCAGATTCAGCTACTTTTACAATCACTGTTAATGAGCCTTCTGAAGCTGAAGCTGGTGATGATGCTGCGTTTACTTTATGTGTAAATGAAAGCGTTGACCTATTTGAATACTTAAGTGACGACGCTATTACCTCTGGTGAATTTACTGGAGATATGGTTACAAATGGAATGTTCATGGCAACAACAGATGGCACTTATACCATTACTTATTCTTTAGATGAAGATGATACTTGTGTTACTGCTGGAACATCAGATTCAGCTACCTTCACAATCACTGTAAACCCAGATGCTAATGCTGGTGAAGATGTAACTGTTGCAGATGGTATTTGTGTTGCAGATACGACTGTGGATCTAAGTATGTACTTAAATGGTGCTGATGACAACGGTATTTTCTCTTTAGATGGAACTGATCTTGCAGATGCTAATTTCGATATTAGTACGGCTGGTGTATATGAATTCACTTATACGGTAACTAATGATTGTGGAACAGATTCTTCTACTCTAACAATTACTGTTAATGAAGTGCCTGATGCACCTGTTGTAACAGATGGCGATTTTTGTGCAATCGACGGCGCTACTTTCGCTGATCTTGATATCGCTGGAGATAACATTGGTTATTACTCAAGCGCAGATGCTAATCCAGATAATATGATCGAATCAACCGATGTTCTAACTTCAGGAACTTATTACGTGACTCAAATGAGTGCTGCTGGTTGTGAATCTGAAACAGCTGCTATTACAGTGACTGTTAACGATCCAGGAACTCCAACAATCGATGCTAGTCAATTTGAAATCTGTGAGTACGACGAAAGAACTGTCGCTTATTTAACTGATGGAATTACAAGTGGTGGAGATATCACATGGTACGATGCTGCTGAAGGTGGAAGTGCGATTAGTGAAAGCGCTCTATTGGTAGACGGCATGACATACTATGCCAGTGCGTACAATAGCACTACAGGTTGTGAGAGTGCTGTAAGATTAGCTTATACTGTAAACTTTACAGACTGTACAATTAGATTCCAGGAAGGTATTTCACCTAATGGAGATGGTCTAAATGATACTTTCGACATCCAATATCTTGAAGATGAATATCCAAACTATGCGATAGAAATCTATAACAGATGGGGTAATATGGTTTACAAAGGAAATGCTAGTACTCCAAACTGGGATGGTACGCCAACTGAATCTTCTCTTGGAGATGATGTACTACCTGTGGGAGTATACTTCTACGTGATTGAATTTAATGACGGATCAACTCCTGCTAGACAAGGAAAAGTATACTTAAGCAGATAATCAGGATAAACACTAGAAAGAAATGAAAAATACAATCACAAAATATCTAATATTTATAGGCATTATCCTTTTTTCTGTAAAAGGTATGTCTCAACAAGATCCAGTGTTCACACAATACATGTATAACATGAGCGTGGTGAACCCTGCATATGCCACAGATGATCCCGGGATGTTAAATCTTGGGGGTATCTATAGAGCTCAGTGGGTAAATGTTGACGGTGCACCTCGCACCGCCAACTTCTTCGCTCACACTCCTATTAGCGAAAGAATCGAACTTGGTTTAACCGTAGTTCATGACGAAGTGGGAGATTGGGTAAAAGAAAATAATATTACTGCAGATTTCGCTTATGTTTTACCATTAAGCCAAAACAGCAAATTATCTTTTGGTGCCAAAGCTGGGGTTACAACTTTCGATTCTAACACAAACGGAATCGTTCTTAATAATCCATTAGACCCGGCATTCCAAAATTATAGTGAAGCATTTCCTGTATTTGGTGTTGGTGCATTCTGGTTTAGTGAGAACTATTACTTAGGTGTTTCTGCTCCTAACCTATTTACCTCTACTCACCTTGAAAATTCTCAAGGAATCCAGGGGATTGGTGAAGAAGCAATTCACTACTACATTACTGGGGGATACGTTTTCGATCTTAGCCAAAATGTGAAGTTAAAACCTGCATTTATGGCTAGAGGAGTTAAAGACTCTCCAATATCTGTAGATGTAACTGCAAATGTTCTTTTATACAATCGCTTAGAAGCTGGTCTTGGATATAGATTCGACGAATCTGTAACAGGATTAGTGAACTTTAAGATCACTCCTCAACTTCGTGTAGGATATGCTTACGATTATACTACTACGAATTTTGGGAACTACAACGACGGTACTCATGAGATCATGGTATTGTTCGATATAGATTTATTCGGTTTAAACAAAGGATACGACAAGTCTCCTAGATTCTTCTAAAAAAGATTAATATGAAAAACATTTATAGCACATTAATAATACTTCTTGTAAGCATCGCAGCTTTCGGTCAAAAGGCCGAAATTAGGAAAGCAGACAAGCTTTTTGCTCAGCGTGCTTATGTAGATGCTGCCTCGACCTACGAAGGTGTGGTAGACAAGAACCAGAAAGTTCTTCAGAATCTTGGAGATGCCTATTTCTACACAAATCAAATGCAAAACGCAGCTGAAGTTTATGGAACATTATTCTCTAGACATGAAGCTACAGTAGAGCCAGAATACGAATTTAGATATGCTCATTCTCTTCGTGCTACAGGCCAGGATGATGAAGCAGATAAATATTTCGCTTCTTATTATGATAAAGATGTAGATATTACTGAATTTGAGGAAAGCATTGTAGACTCTAGCAACCTTTACATCTACGAGCCAGAAATGCTTCCAGCTGAAAATGCTGCATCTTCAGATTTTGGAATCTCTTATTTTGGTGAAGACAAGATCACTTTCGCTTCAACCAGAAATACTGCTCGCCCTATCTATCCTTGGAACAAGAAACCTGCATTAGATCTATATACAGGTGAAATTTCTGAAGAAGGTGAGATCAGTAACATTGTTCTTTTCTCAGACGCTATTAATACAGACGAGCACGAAAGTTCTGCTGTATTTAATGAAGAAGGAACTGTTATGTACTTCGATAGAACTAATGAAAAGCGTTTTAAAACTGAAGAAGGCTTAAGAGTAGCTAACATCAGAATTTATAGAGCTGAACTAGTTGGTGACGAATGGACAAATGTTGAAGCACTTCCTTTTACAAGCGAAGAGTTTTCTACAGAGCATCCTGCACTTAGCCCAGATGGTTCTACACTTTTCTTTGCTAGTGATATGCCAGGAGGACAAGGATCTTTTGACCTTTATAAAGTAGCGATCAACGAAGATGGGACATATGGAACTCCAGAGAACTTAGGTCCTGGAATTAACACTGAGCATAGAGAGCAGTTTCCTTTTGTAAGTGAAGACAACATTCTTTACTTCGCCTCAGACGGTCACCTAGGATTTGGTAATCTAGACGTTTACAAATCTGAAGGAAATTATACTGAAGCTGAAAACTTAGGAAGCTCTGTAAACAGTGCTTATGATGATTTCGCTTTCATCATTAACGAAGGTGAGAAAAAAGGTTTCCTAACTTCTAATAGAAGTGGTAACGATAATCTTTATTCTTTCACAAGAACTAAGTATGTTAAGAAAACAAGACAAATTGATATTCCTCACGAAAACAGAATTTACTTTGAATTCGATAAATCTAAAGTAACTGAAGAATACCAGGAAGTTCTTGATAAAGTAATCGACATCCTTAAAGGTAGCGACGCAACAGAGATCAAAATTGCTTCTCATGCCGATGCTAGAGGTACTGAAGAGTACAACCTTAAATTGTCACAAAGGAGAGCCGATGCCACCAAAGACTACTTAGTAGCTCACGGTATTTCTTCTGAAAATATTACTACAAAAGGATATGGTGAATCTCAACCAGTAAATGATTGTACTGAAGAGAGAGGATGTTCTGAAGAAGAATATGCTAAAAACCGTAGAAGTGTAATTACATTTACTACAATGGAAGTTGTAGAAGACTAATTACATTCCTAAAAACAATTTAAAAGCTCCGGTAATCCCGGAGCTTTTTTTATTTACAGACTTTTCGTAAACTAGCTCGAGACAAGTCCATGAGGATTTTATTAGAAAATATTTTAATTTAGAGACAAATCTCGGAGTATTTAATCTCGATTATCGAGTAAATTACAATAGACCTCCCTACGCGTCATCAACAAATCATCTATCATGAAAAAAGTTATCGCGTTTCTCATCCTTTCGATTATTAGTCTATGGAATTTAACTGCCCAGGATTTTTACAAAGATCAATGGACTAAAATTGAGGAACAGGAAATCTTAGGGAATACCAAAACAGCAAACGATCTGGTAGAGAAAATTGCAATAAAGGCGAAAATCGATAAAAATGACGCCCAATCTATAAAAAGCCTTTTCTACCTTTCAAAATTTGCAATGGACTTACAAGAAGAATCAGCTACGGTTATCGTCCAAGAAATTCATAACAGAATTCAGAATTCAGATTCGATCTCTAAATTCATTCTTTATTCCATTTTAGCCGATTTTCAATCGCAATATCTTCAGAAGAACGCTTACCGAATTAAGGATAGAACTAGTGTTGAAAATGACACTGCTAACTTTCAGTTTTGGAGTACTGATAATTTTAATTCAGAAATAATAGAAAGTTATCGAAAATCGATCTCAGAAAAAGAAAGCCTCGAAACCACCAATATCGATAATTATTCTTACTTACTAAATACACTCCATGAGCCAACAATACACTTCAACAATATTTACCAATTGCTCATTAATCGAGCATTAAATTACGGAAAAAGCAACAACCGTTATCTTTCCAAAAACTCACAATCGTTTAAGATCACTAAAGATCATTTAGTTTCAAGTGATAGATTTACAAAAACCGACTTAAATACTTCAGAAGAAACAGATAAAGACTATTTCACTTTGAAATGCTATCAGGAGCTTGAAAAATCTCTTCTAAAAAATAACGAAAATCAACTTCTAGCCTATTTTACTCTAGATCGCTACAAATACATAAAATCGAAAATCGCTATTTCTGAAAGTGATTTTTTAAAAGCATTGAACGATCTAGATCCTAAATTTGAAGATAAACTCGCAAAAGATCTAATCGCTCTCGAAAAGGCACTTACACTAAAACGAAGAGCAAGCAAACAAGATTTCCCTCAAGACAACATCAATGCGATTTCACTCTCAGAAGAAATTCTCAAACATGGTTTCAATTCGTATTTAAAGAACAACGCACAGAATATTATTTCAGACATTAAGAAAAAAGAATTTAGCGTTCAGGTAAATCCATATCAAAGCCCGCAGAAAAACTTTCCAATTTTTATTTCATACACTAATCTGGACTCCCTGCAATTCCAGATTTACAAATTGAATAAAACAGATTTCAATTTTTTGGATAAGCACAATTTTTATACGGAAGAACAAAAAATTAAACTCAAAAAACTATTAAAGAAACTCAATTCTGAAACTAAAGAGTTTTCAAATTGGATCAAGCTACCTAACAAAAGCCAGCACTTTAAAAGAACTACAGAAACAATTGCACCTAAACTTAAAATTGGCAAATATGTTATTTTACTCAAAGATAAAAGCCTCGACGATCTATATGCGTTAAAAACGATTCAGGTAAGTGAACTAAGTTTAATTTCCAATCAGGATGAAAATATAGATCTTAAAGTAGTTAATCGCGAAACTGGCAAACCAATCGAAAACGCAACGGTAAAAGCTATTCTTCATTCTAACAACAATACAAATTCTTATGAGCAAACTTCAGATAAAAACGGAAATTTAAGCTTCTCACCAGAAGTAGATTATCTCAGAAATATCGAATATAACATTACAAAAGATCAGGATGAAATCATATTGGAAAATCGGTATTCTTACTACAGAAATACTTACGAAAACGAAGATGAAGAACGCGGATTCTTATTCACAGATCGAAGTATTTACAGACCCGGCCAGCAGATTTATTATAAAGGTGTATTAGTTTCTAAAATAGGTGATTCGAGCAAAGTACTTTCCGGTAAAAAAATAGCGATTCGTTTTTTAGATGCTAACCGAAGCGAAATTGAAAAAAGACAGGCAAAAACAAACAATTTTGGTAGTGTATCTGGAAACTTTGAAATCCCAACAGGCTTAAAAACAGGGCAGTTTACCATCCAAATTCAAGAAGAAAGCGGTAAAGAAAGACCAAATTTTTATGCCACGAAAAGAGTTTCTGTGGAAGAATACAAAAGACCTAAATTTAAAATAGCATTTAAACCTATCACTCAATCCTTCGCTTCAAATGATTCTGTTAAGATTAATGGATATGCTGAAAGTTTCTCTGGAGCGCGCTTAAGTCATGCTAATGTAACTTATCGAATTCTAAGATTTGAGAATTACGGTTATGCATCTAGATACAGAAAAATTAATCCCCAAGAAATTGACAATGGAGAATTACAGACCGACGAAAATGGTGATTTTCAGATTAAATTTTTAGCGAAAGCTGAAAACTCCGAAATTCAAGACCCAGATCAAATCTACTCGTATAACATTGAAGTTTCAGTAACCGATATTAATGGTGAAACACAATCTAAAGAAACCACGGTAAATGCCGGAAGCAAACTAAACATTCTTAGTATTTCAGGAAATTATGAATTTTATAAAAAAGATGGAATAAATTTCATCCCAAAAGTCACCAATCTTAATTATGAAGATGTTGATTTGCCCGTGACTGTTGAGATCTACAAACTACAAGCTCCTGAAAGAATCTTAAACTTTGGTAGTGACCTACCTAATCCAGACACTTTAAATATTAGCAAAAACAAGTATAAAAACTTTTTACCACATACTGCATTTTTGAATGAAGATAAAAAATCGAACTGGAAAAATGGCAAACTATGGCATGAAGCAACAGCAACTTCTAATAAAAAAATTAAGCTCAAAAACATCAAAAAATGGCCTCCAGGAAGCTATAGAATCATCCTAAAAACCAAAGACAAAAAAGGAAATAAAATCGTTCAGGAAAAAATTATTGATTTAAAAGATAGGCAGACAAACAAGGCTTCAGATAATCAACTTTTTGAATACATAATCGCAAATAAAGATTTTACCAAAGATGGTTTTATTGAAATTTCCTTACTTACCGCTGCTAAAGATTTATATGTAAACCTGGAAGCTTATATTGAAGGCAAGGCTGTTTTTCAGCAATACGTCGATCTAAAAAAAGGAGCTAAAAACATCGAAATTCCGATTAAAGATTATGTTGGAAAAGAAGTCAGCTTAAGATTCAGCAGTATTAAATATAATTCGACTTTTACAAGCACAGAGCGAATCAAGCTAAAAGACAAAAAACCACAACCTGAAATTATTTTAAGCACTTTTAGAGATAAGATCGAACCGGGCAGCAAAGAACAATGGAGTTTAAAAATTAAACCAAAAAACAACAAAGATCAATTTGAAGTTCTCGCTGGGATGTACGATGCTTCCCTAGATCAATTTAAAGAACATTCCTGGCCAGAGCATATTAATATTGGTGGTAGATACTATAGACTACCTAATTTAGGTTTTCTCGAATTCTCTCCTGCAGATTTCAGTTTACATAACCGCAACTATTTCTATTTTGCCTACGAACAACCAAGATTGCCCAAACTAGATTATTTTGGATTTAGCTACAATAATACTCGAAAAGAAAATCGTGATTACCTGCTAAAATTACTGTTTCGAGGCAAGGATTTTACCACAGATTATGTTTCTAAAGGCGGAATTATTAAAGGCAAGGTAATCGCCATTTCAGATCGAAAACCATTGCCAGGAATCACTATCGAAGGTTCAAACACTGGGACGCAAGCTAATTATGACGGCGAGTTTGATATTAAAACTAAAGAAGGAGATCAATTAAAAGCATCTTTTATTGGATTTCAAGCATCTTATTTTATAGTAAATGAAGATAAAAGTATTACTATTTTAATGGCTGAAGATATAGAAGCTTTAAATGAAGTGGTAACTGTTGGAAATTCTGTAAAGATTAGAGGTATGAGTTCCGCAGCGGTAGAAGAAGTTGCTATGGACATTTCTAGAGATCAGGTTATGGGTTATACAACTCAGGATTCTACAGCTGGAGATCAAAAAGAGCTTTCGGTTAAAGCCAGACAAAATTTGAATGAAACCGCCTTTTTCTATCCAAATCTAAAAACCGATAAAGAAGGAAATATCAATTTAGAGTTTACTTCTCCTGAAGCTCTAACCCAATGGCGACTAATGCTATTTGGACATAACAAAGAAGCTGAATCTGCCTATAAAGAAGCTTTTACTGTTACCCAGAAAGAACTGATGCTTACACCAAATGCACCACGGTTTTTAAGGGAAAAAGATAGCATTGTTATTTCAGCTAAGATTAGCAATTTGAGTGACGAATTTTTAAAAGGAAAAGCGCAATTAAAATTGTTTAATGCTGAAGATGAATCTAGAATCGACACTAACCTCAGCAATACAAATGCTATTCAGGAATTTAATGTAGCAGAAAACGGAAATACGCAGCTAAGCTGGAAACTTTACATTCCGGAAGATTTCAACTTAATTCGCTATGAAATTGTCGCAAAAACTGAAGAATTTGAAGATGGTGAAACCAATTTATTACCGGTGCTTAAAAATAGAATGCTGGTGACCGAAACCATCCCAATTTGGCTTCAGGGACAGGAAGAAAGAGAATTCAGTTTAAGAAAAAATGATTCTAAAACGTTACAAAATCACCAAATTACTTTAGAATATACTGCTAATCCGGCTTGGACGGTACTTCAATCGCTCCCCTATCTTATCGATTATCCTTACGATTGTAGCGAGCAGACCTTCTCTAAATATTTCGCAAAGGCTATTTCAGAAAAAATACTGAAAGAAAATCCGGAGATCGCCGAAGTCTTGAAGAAATGGAATGAAAATTCAGCAACAAGCAATTTAGAGAAAAACGAGGAGCTAAAAAGCATACTTTTACAGGAAACGCCCTGGGTAAATGATGCTAAATCTGAGACCGAAAACATCCAAAACCTATCAAAATTATTAACCACCAAAAACCTGCAATCTTACCTTTTAAAATTGCAGAATATGCAAAATGGCGATGGTGGTTTCCCGTGGTTTAAAGATGGACGATCTAGCTTTTATATTACCAGCCATATTCTTGGAGGTTTTGCGTATTTGCTTCAGAATAACTCGATAGAATTAAATAAAACTTCCGAAGAAATTATCGAAAACGGACTCGGCTTCCTTAAAAATTACATGTTAGAGCATCACGCTAATAAGTTTGATAATAACATTACCGGTACGCGATTCTCTCCAAACGAAATTCTATATCTCTACACCAAAACTATCCTGGCAGATGAATTTTACTTCGAGGAAAAAGAAGAAGATTTTATCGATAAAATGATACAAAATCTGAAACAAAACTGGCTTGATCTCAATCTACAAACTAAAGCTATGCTAGCCGTAAGTTTCAACAATTATTATGAAGAAGAGGAAGCTACAAAAATCGTCAACTGGTTTAAACAAAACAGTATCGAAGATGATAAGGGCGGTATGTATTTTAAAAATAATGCTGCAGGAAAGTTTTGGTATCATCATCCTATAGAAACACAGGCAAAGATCATCGAAGCTTTTGCAGCCGTAAATCCTGAAGATAAGGATATCGATAAACTGAAAAACTGGTTATTGCAACATAAACGTAAAAATAGTTGGGCAACTACAAAATCGACTACGATGGCGGTAAACGCATTTCTTTCCTACGGAAAAAACTGGCTTAAGGAAAGTAGCCAACCTGAGATTAAAATGAATAATGAATCGGTTAAACTGGATTCCATATTTAAAGAGAAAAGCGATTTAGGGCATGTAAAGAAAACCTGGAATGATGAAAAAGAACTTCAAAAAATAGCGAATTTCAGTATAAAAAATAACAACGATGCCCCTGCCTACGGCGGTATTTATCATCAATACTTTGAGGATTTAGATAAGATCGAGCGATCTAAAGGCGAAGAGATCATTATCAACAAAGCTTTATTTCTGAAGGAAAACACCAGCGAAGGCCCACAATTAAAATCGCTACCAGAAGTGCTAAAAGTTGGCGAATTAGTTACGGTGAGAGTCACCATCGATGTAAAATCTGATTTTAAATTTGTGCATTTAAAAGATATGCGTGCCAGCGGACTAGAACCTACAAGCGTACTTTCCAGGCATAAATATCAAGACGGGCTCCGCTATTATCAAAGTAAAAAAGATGCGGCTACACATTTCTTCTTTGATTATTTACCTAAAGGAACTTATGTTTTTGAATATGATCTAAGAGTAAATAACGCCGGGGAATTTTCTAACGGAATTACGCAAATTGAAAGTATGTATGCACCAGAGTTTTCCAGCTTTTCTAAAGGCACAAGGATTAAAATTGAAAATTAATCCTTTGGAGGGTATGCTTCTAAAGCTTTAGCAAAAACTTTATCGAATAATACCTGACGCTGATCTGGAGTTGCGTTATAGTTGAATTTTACCTCAACTTCAGCTTTCCAGACTAAGGCGTCTTTTTCGACATCGATAAAATCGATAATAAACCGAACGTAATCTTTTGGGCCACCAAGCGGAATTCCGCCAGAAACCCCTACTCCAACATTTCCGCCGCCGCTTCCTACACCAACACCCAGCGTGTTATTGTTTTGTTCCTGAAATTTTTCAGTATACACATTAACGTATAGATCTGGATTTTCTTCAGCTAAAGCTATGTTTTCCTGGCGCATAAAATGATCTAAACTGCTAATGATCCTTTTCTCGTCAAGCTGACTCATCTCGGTTCGAAAATCTGGAAACAGCTGATAGGTTTTATATTGATCGAAATTAGTTTGCGCATCGTAATCGAAAGTGGTTCTTGGCGTATTGCAAGAAACCAGCAACAAACAGAAAAAAACAAGCTTAGCGACTAACTTCATATTGGATAATTTTAAACTACTTTTTAAAATTAAGCAAAAATCATCCCACTTCTTAGTTTGCAATAGATTTTACAAAAAGAAGCTTTAAAAATCAACAATATCGACAAAAGCAGTTTATTCGACAATCGATATTAAGTTCTCTGAAGTAGTTTATTTCTTATTCTCTGGATCTTTATTAAGCATTTCCCAAAGCTTATCTTTAAGCTCGGTTAATCCTTGTTGCGCTACTGAAGATATAAACAGATATGGCACCGGAAGATTTTCGTCTAATTCAGCTTTCAATTCGGCTTTTAGCTCGTCATCCAGCATATCGGTTTTAGAAACAGCTATTAAACGATCTTTATCCAGCATTTCTGGATTATAACGTCTAAGCTCATCTAATAAAATTTCATATTCCTTCGCAACATCTTCAGCATCGGCAGGAACCAGGAATAATAATGTCGAATTTCGTTCAATATGTCTTAAAAAACGATATCCAAGTCCTTTTCCTTCCGCAGCACCTTCAATAATTCCGGGAATATCGGCAACTACAAAAGATTTGAAGTCACGATATTTTACGATCCCAAGATTAGGTTTTAATGTAGTAAATTCATAATCGGCAATTTTAGGTTTTGCCGAAGTGATTACCGATAGTAAAGTAGATTTCCCTGCGTTAGGAAAACCTACCAAACCTACATCGGCTAAAACTTTAAGCTCTAAAGTAATATCTAATTCCTGCCCATCGATACCCGGTTGCGAGTAACGTGGTGTTTGATTGGTAGATGATTTAAAATGCCAGTTACCACGGCCACCCATACCGCCTTCTGCGATAATGATCTCCTGACCATCTTCGGTAACTTCATCTATAATTTCCTGGGTTTCGGTATCTCTAATTACCGTCCCCAAAGGAACATCTACAATTTCGTCCTGCCCATCGGCACCAGAGCTTCTTTGCTTACCTCCGTTACCGCCATGCTCGGCGCGAATATGTCTTCTAAAACTAAATTCGAATAAGGTCCAAAGATTTTTATTTCCACGTAAGATCACGTGACCACCACGACCTCCATCTCCTCCATCTGGGCCACCTTTTGCTACATATTTTTCACGGTGTAAATGCGAAGATCCAGATCCTCCATTTCCCGAAGATACATGCAGCTTTACGTAGTCTATAAAATTCCCTTCTCTCATTATCTAATTTCGAATTATAATTTATCGATTACGTTGCTAATTCTTTCGGTAATTTCTTCTACAGAACCTACCCCATCAACACCGTAATATTTGTCTTGTTTTTTGTAATACTCTTTTAAAATGGCAGTTTCTTCATAATACACCGTAATTCTGTTTCTAATCACAGCCTCATCTGCATCATCTTTTCTTCCAGAAGTTTTCCCTCTTTCTAACAAACGCTTCACTAAAACCTCATCTTCTACCTCTAAAGCGATCATTGCTTTAACTTCAGTACCTTTTCCTTTAAGGGAATTTGCCAAAGCATCTGCCTGATTTTCTGTTCTAGGAAAACCGTCAAAAATAAAGCCTTTAGCTTCAGGATTTTTATCAACTTCAGCATTAAGCATATTAATCGTTACCTCATCTGGCACTAACTGACCTTTATCGATAAACGATTTTGCGGTTAAACCTAATTCTGTTTGATTTTTGATGTTGTATCTAAAAACATCTCCGGTAGAAATATGTACTAACTGATATTTCTCTTTAAGAATATCTGCCTGAGTTCCTTTGCCCGCTCCCGGAGGGCCAAAGAGTACCAAATTTGTCATGTGTATTTATTTACGATTTACGTTTGTATACAGAAGTAAGATTACGGCCAAGACCATCATAGTCTAACCCGTAACCTACTATAAATTCATTCGGAATTTCGATTCCTGTATAATCTAATTTGAATTTTTCGCGATATATGGAAGGTTTATGAAAAAGCGTTGCAACTTTATAATCGGCCACACTCTTTTCATTTAAAATCTGATCGAGTTCTTTAAGCGTGCCTCCAGTATCCACAATATCTTCTAAAATTACCACTTTCTTACCGGCCAAAGATTTAGTAAGTCCAATTAAGGTTTTTACATCTCCGGTAGATTCGGTTCCTTCATAAGATCCCAGCTTCACAAACTGAATATCACATTCTCCTTTATATTTCTTCATAATTTCAGAAGAAAACATGAAAGAACCATTTAAAACACTAAGAAAAACTGGTTGCTCGTCTTTATAATCTGCATTTAGATTATCTGCTATTTTAGTGATTGCTTCATTGATTTCTTCCTCACTTACATAAGGTTCAAAAACAAGATCGTGTAGTTTTACCAAAACTTCAATTTTTTAAAGAAGCAAAGATAAGGAATCTCATTTACACCACTCTACCAATTTCTATAAGAATAAATAGGGCAATCTGATGTAAAAATTTATTTTTGCACAAACATCGCAAATATGATTAATTACTTTTCTTCAGATTTTAAACTAGGAATTCTTGGTGGTGGCCAGTTGGGTAAAATGATGCTTTACGATACCCGTAAATATGATATTCAGACTTATGTTTTAGATCCTAGCGACGAAGCTCCCTGCAAAATTGCTTGTAATTATTTTGAGCAAGGTGATCTTATGGATTATGAAACGGTTTTAAACTTCGGAAGAAAAGTTGATGTGCTTACTTTTGAAATTGAAGGAGTTAATGTTGAAGCTTTAAAAGCACTGGAAGCTGAAGGAATTAAAACCTTCCCAAGTGCTGCAACCTTAGAGAAAATTCAGAATAAAGCCGTACAAAAACAGTTTTATACTGAAAAAGATATTCCTACCGCGCCATTTAAAACCTATCAAAAAATAGAGAATCTTATCGCAGATGTTGAATCTGGAGCTAGATCTTTACCTTTTGTTTGGAAAAGTGCCACAGGTGGTTATGACGGTAAAGGTGTTTCGGTGATCAAAGAAGCTGAAGCTTTAAAAGAATTACCGGATGCCGAGTGTATTGCTGAAGAAATGATTCCTTTTAAAAATGAGCTTGCGGTGATCGTTGCCAGAACACCAAGTGGCGAGGTTAAAACCTATCCTGTGGTAGAAATGGAATTTCATCCAACGGCCAATCAAGTAGAATATGTGATTTGCCCGGCAAGGATCGAAGATCATGTTGCTGAAAAAGCAAGAGCAGTAGCACAAAAAGTATCTGAAGCTTTTGAACATGTTGGGCTTTTAGCGGTTGAAATGTTCCAAACAAAAGAAGATGAAATCCTGGTCAACGAAGTTGCTCCACGACCTCACAATAGTGGTCACTATAGCATTGAAGCTAGTTACACCAACCAATTTGAACAACATTTACGAGCTATTTTAGATTTACCATTAGGAAACACCGATAGTAAAGTAGGCGGAATTATGGTGAATCTTGTTGGTGATAAAGATCACGAAGGCGAGGTAGTTTATGAGAATATCGATAAGATTATGAAAATGGACGGTGTTACTCCGCATATCTACGGAAAAAAGATCACTCGCCCTTTTAGAAAAATGGGACATGTAACTATTGTAAACGAAAATATCGACGAAGCTAGAAAAGTGGCCGAGCAGGTTAAAGGCGAAATTAAAGTAATTAGCAGAAGTTAGAAGTTTTTCTGAATCTTTTTTGGGTTTCAAACTCTAAAATATTGAAGCCTACCCTCAATAGTAAACTGATTAATTAAAATTAAAAGCTAATTGCTTATAGCTGTTAGCTAAAAAATACAAATTATGAGCAAAGTAGGAATAATAATGGGAAGCACCAGCGACCTGCCGGTAATGCAGGAAGCGGTAGATATTTTACAAGGATTTGATATCGAAGTTGAAGTAGATATTGTTTCAGCACATCGAACTCCGGAGAAATTATTCGACTACGGAAAAAATGCTCATACTCGCGGAATTAGCGTAATTATCGCTGGCGCCGGTGGAGCCGCTCACCTACCGGGAATGATCGCGTCTCTTTCTCCTCTACCCGTAATAGGAGTGCCGGTAAAATCAAGAAACTCCATCGATGGATGGGATTCTGTTTTATCTATTTTACAAATGCCAGGCGGAGTACCGGTTGCAACTGTTGCTTTAGACGGAGCTAAAAACGCCGGAATCTTAGCCGCACAAATCATTGGTGCAGCTGATAAATGTGTTCAGGATAAAGTTTTAGTTTATAAAGAAGGTCTTAAGGAAAAAGTGATCAAAGGTGCTGAAGAGGTTAAGAAGAAGTAGTTTCTAGATCGCTGCGCTTTTAGATCTTAGATCGCGTTGTTGTTAGTATTTAGAATTGAGTATTTAGATTGCTTTTTTTATATTCCAGAATCTAGAAAATAGATTTTAGATTACTTATTAATGAATGAGATTTCTTCATTTCTTTAGAACTAATCTGTAATAAAATTAGCTGATTGCTGAAAGCTAAAGGCTGCCTGCTAATTGATCACTGTTTATTGATTATTGCTAATTGACATCCTGCCAATTCGTCCGAAAAAGTAGGCTCAAAATCGATAATTCTGGCAATCAATCTTTAAAACCTGAAATAACATACCTTTTCTAGTTTATGGCTTAGGCTTTGCTCATTTTATTTTCGAAAAAAATTGAAGGTATTATGAGTACAAATAACCCGCTATTGCAGGACTTTAAATTTGCTCCGTTTTCTAAGATTGAGACCGAACATTTTAAGCCTGCAATTACCGAAGCCATACAATTAGCAAAATCTGAAATCGAAAATATTGCTTCAGCTGAAACTGAGCCAACTTTCGAAAATACTATAGAAGAATTAGAATTTTCAGGAGAAAAACTGGATCGTGTGAACAGTATTTTCTTCAACCTTAATTCTGCTGAAACTAATGCTGAAATCCAAAAGATTGCACAGGAAGTTTCTCCCCTTTTATCAGAATTCAGAAATGATATTATTTTAAATGAAGCTCTTTTTAAACGCGTAAAAGCGGTTTACGATCAAAAAGATCAGTTAGATCTTACGACAGAGCAAAAGACGCTTTTAGATAAAAAATACAAGGCTTTTTCTAGAAATGGTGCTAATCTTCCGAAGGAAAAACAGGAAGAATTACGGGAAATCGACAAGCAACTTTCTGCGTTAAGTCTAAATTTTGGTGAAAATGTTTTAGCTGAAACCAACAAATTCGAGCTACAGATCACCAACGAAGAGGATCTTGATGGCTTACCAGAGAGTTTTAAAGAAGAAGCGAAAGGCGTAGCAGAATCCAGAGATAAAGAAGGCTGGATCTTCACTTTAGATTATCCAAGTTACATCCCGTTTATGAAGTATGCGAAAAATCGTGAGCTTCGTAAAAAAATGGCGATCGCTTTTGGTGCTAAGGGATTTCATGGTGATGAATTAGATAATCAGGAAAATGTACTGAAAATCGCTAAACTTAGGTATCAGCGAGCACAACTTTTAGGATTTGACACGCACGCGCATTTTGTCTTGCAGGAACGTATGGCTGAAACTCCGGAAAAAGTGGATAGTTTCTTAAATGAACTGCTTGAAAAGGCAAAACCTGCTGCGGAAAAAGAATTTGCAGCGCTTGAAAAATTCGCGAAAGAATTAGATAATATCGACCGACTGGAAAAATGGGATTCGGCTTACTACAGCGAAAAATTGAAGCAAAAATTATTCAATTTGGATGATGAGAAGTTGAAACCTTATTTCAAATTAGAAAATGTGATCGATGGCGTTTTTACGGTTGCAGGCAAGTTATACGGACTTCAATTTAACGAAACCAGCGAGGTTGAAAAATATCATCCAGATGTAAAAACCTACAATGTTACTGACGAAAATGGTAAAGATGTAGCTTTATTTTATGCCGATTTTCACCCAAGACCGGGAAAACGTGGTGGCGCCTGGATGACCGAGTATAAATCTCAGTATATAAAAAATGAAAAAGAAGAACGCCCGCATGTTTCGATCGTTTGTAATTTCACGAAACCTACAAAATCTGAACCTTCATTATTAACTTTTAATGAAGTGACCACGCTTTTCCATGAATTTGGGCATGCGCTGCACGGAATGTTAGCCAATACGGTTTATCCAAGTTTATCGGGACCTAATGTGTATTGGGATTTTGTTGAATTACCTAGCCAGGTTTTAGAAAACTGGTGCTACGAGAAAGAAGCACTTCAATTATTTGCAAAACACTACAAAACCGGCGAAGCCATCCCGATGGAATTAGTAGAGAAGATCAAAGAATCTTCTAATTTTCAGGAAGGTATGCAAACCGTTCGGCAGTTGAGTTTTGGAATGCTGGATCTAAGCTGGCATGCTATCGATCCTACAGATATAAACGATGTAAAAGCACACGAAAATAAGGCTTTTGAGCCTACCAAATTATATCCAGATGTTCCTGAGAATTGTATGAGTACCGCATTTTCTCATATTTTCCAGGGAGGATATTCGGCTGGATATTATTCGTATAAATGGGCAGAAGTTTTAGATGCCGATGCTTTTGAATACTTCAGTGAAAAAGGAATTTTCAGCAAAGAAGTGGCCGATAAATTCAAAAACAATATTCTTTCTATGGGCGGGACAGAGCATCCAATGACGCTTTACAAACGCTTCCGTGGAAAAGAACCTCAGCCAGAGGCTTTGTTAAAAAGAGCCGGATTGATCGAGAAGTAAATTTCTCAATATAGTCATCCTGAACTTGATTCAGGATCTCATCCACATATTAAGTGATGAGATTCCGGATCAAGTCCGGAATGACTAACACTTTAAATCCAAAAAAATTTCTAGCATATAAACCATTATTCAGAGTAAATAAGTTTTCTTATTTTTGACTGATAATCTCACGACAAAAACAATGTCAACGCATACCATAGATCCTACAAAGTGGGTAGACAAATACTCAGATTATCTCTTCAATTATACGATTGTAAGAGTAAATGATCGTGAGATTGCCAACGATCTTATTTCAGAAACTTTTCTTGCCGGTCTTAAATCGATGGAGAATTTTAAGGGAGAAGCCAGTGAACGAACCTGGTTAATTTCGATCCTTAAAAGAAAGATCATCGACCATTACCGCAAGATGAATTCGAAAAAAGGTCAGGCCGAAGTTCATATTAATTATCGTGATGGCGAAAATGACGGTGACTGGCTGGAAGAACAGGTTGCCGATCAATTTGATAAAACCGCCGAAGACGATATGGAAAATACCGAACTTGGGATGGCAATTTTAGATTGTTTAGAAAAAATAAATTCTAAACACGCTGAAATCTTTAAGATGAAAACGATAGATGGTGTAGATACCGAAGTTATTTGTAAAGAATTCGACATTACTCCGTCTAACCTTTGGGTGATAATCCACAGAGCCAGAACGGCATTAGCTGCCTGTCTGGAACAAAATTGGTTTTAATTATGCAGGAAGAAAAGAAATATATTGATTGTGATAAGGCTGAATGCTGTTGTGATAAAGGCCAGTATAAAGAAGCCGATAAAATTGAAAAACTTCAGTTGCTAGAGCATTTGGCAGAATGCCCTCGTTGTAGAGAATACAGTGAGAAGAACACCAGGCTTACAGAGCTTATCGAAAAAGCAAAACTTAAGTGTTGTAGTGAAGATGAAAAAGAATGCTGGCGTAACGCTATTGAAGAAGAACTTAAAAAATCTCATTCAGAATAACTAATATAAGCACCCAGAAAATGGGCGCTGCTTCTACCCAAAACGCAGCATAAAAAGGTTTTTGCTTTATTCTTGAAGCCAAAAGCATCCCAATTACTACCACAGAAAAAGCACACAAACCGGCAAAGCTTTGGTTTCCGATATTTGTTCTAAAAATTGAAATACCTACCGCAATTAGCATTAATACACTTCCAAAAATCTTGGTATTTTTTACGCCAAACAATTGCGGAATAGTTTTAAGGGAAGGATCATCGAACTTAAGATCCCGAATCTCGAATGGAAGCATCAGCACTATATGAATCAAGATTCGTTGAAAAACGACTAAAATTTTATCCTGAAGCGAGATCTCATATTGGTGAAGTAAAGGCAATAAAACTCCGGTTCCCGTCGCTGTTATAGCAATTACAAAAACCTTAATCCCGGCGATATTCCTTAAATTTTGATGTCCTTTTAAAACCGGCGTCGCATAAAGCAATGTGAGCATTCCCAAAATTGAAGACACAAACAAAGTTTTATAATCCTGCTTCAGCGTAAACCACAAAAGCGCTATAAAACAAAAAAAAGAAAAAACCTGTATAATTTTAAGGTTTTCAGCTAAACTAGAATGATGTAATCTGGCTACACTAGCATATTTTACAAAATTATAGCTGCTAATTGTTCCGAAGAAAATAAAACCCAGCAGATTTTGGTCGATTTCTATTCCAAATTCCAAAAATGTGACCAGCGTAAAACAAAGCACCGCAATCCCGGTGTGGATACTAGAATTTATATAAAGTTTAAAGAGATTTTTAAGCCATTTCACTCGGCTAAAATAGCGATTTAAAAATTCAGTTTAATATTCGCTAAAATGAGATTCAATTCATATTCAATTTCATTAAATATCAACAACTTAGCAGACGTTAAAAAATGTTTAAAAGTGTCTCCCCTAATCTTTAAATATTTACGTTGAAATTATGTAATTTCGCGGCATCAAAAACACAACTATTTTATTTAATGAGAACAGATTCTTTTGCCCTTCGACACATTGGTCCTAAAGAAGAAAATCTTAAAGAGATGCTTCAAACTATCGGTGTTGATAGTTTAGAGCAGCTTATCTACGAAACAATCCCAGACGATATTCGTTTAAAACAGCCCCTAAATTTACCAAAAGCGCTTAGTGAAAATCAATACGCAGAGCATATTGGGAAACTGGCGGCTAAGAACAAGGTTTTTAAATCTTACATTGGCCTAGGTTACCACCAGGGAATTTTACCTGCGGTAATACAGCGTAATATTTTAGAAAATCCAGGATGGTATACGGCTTATACCCCATACCAGGCAGAAATCGCCCAGGGAAGATTAGAAGCTTTATTGAATTTCCAAACCATAGTGAGCGATCTTACTGGGATGGAAATTGCCAATGCTTCTCTTTTAGATGAATCTACTGCAGCAGCCGAAGCTATGGCATTGTTGTTTGCAGTTAGAGATCGTAAACAAAAGAAAGACGATGTAAATAAGTTTTTTGTTTCTGAAGAGGTTTTACCACAAACCATCTCATTAATTAAAACTCGTGCAGAATTTTTAGGTATCGAAATCATACTTGGCGATCATGCTGAATTTGATTTTTCAGCTGAATTCTTTGGAGCTTTAATTCAGTATCCAGGGAAATATGGCCAGGTTTTCGATTATGCCGATTTTGTAAATAATTGTAACGAAAATTCTATAAAAGTAGCAGTAGCTGCAGATATTTTAAGTTTAGTAAAACTTCAGGCTCCTGGTGAATTAGGTGTAGATGTAGTGGTAGGAACTACGCAACGTTTTGGAATTCCGTTAGGTTATGGTGGCCCGCACGCGGCATATTTCGCGACCAAAGAGGCTTACAAAAGAAACCTTCCTGGTCGTATCATTGGAGTAACAAAAGACACCAATGGTAATCATGCCTTAAGAATGGCATTACAAACCAGGGAACAACATATTAAGCGTGATCGTGCTACTTCTAACATTTGTACGGCACAGGTTTTACTTGCAGTCATGGCTGGAATGTATGCTGTTTATCACGGACCAAAAGGATTAAAATATATCGCTGATACCGTTCATTATTCTACTACTAATTTAGCTTCTCAACTAGAGAAATTAGGTTTTGAACAGGTAAATTCAGCTTATTTTGACACTCTTCAGGTTAAAGCAGATGCTGAAAAAATTAAAGCTGCTGCGGAAGCTAAAGAATATAACTTCTATTATCCAGATGCTGAAACTGTTGTTATTGCTTTAAACGAAACAACGACCACAGAGGATGTAAATACGGTAGCTTCAATTTTTGCTGAAGTAGCCGACAAAGAAACTGAAGCACTTTCAGCATTAGAAGAAATCAACGCTATTCCTGAAGCTGTTTCAAGAAAAACAGATTTCTTAACTCACGAAGTTTTTAACGCATACCATTCAGAAACTGAATTAATGCGTTATATCAAAAAATTAGAGCGTAAAGATCTATCGTTAAATCATTCGATGATCTCTTTAGGTTCTTGTACCATGAAGCTAAATGCAGCTTCAGAAATGTTACCACTTAGTAATCCACAATGGGGAAATATTCACCCCTTTGCTCCTGTAGAACAAGCTGAAGGTTACCAGATCGTTCTTAAAGAATTAGAAGATCAATTAACCGAAATTACAGGTTTTTCAGCTACTTCTTTACAGCCAAACTCTGGTGCACAGGGAGAATATGCAGGATTAATGGTAATTAGAGCTTACCACGAATCTCGTGGCGAAGGACATCGTAATGTTTGTTTAATTCCTTCTTCTGCACACGGTACTAACCCAGCGTCTGCGGTAATGGCAGGAATGAAAGTGGTGGTAACAAAAGCAACAGAAAACGGAAACATCGATATTGAAGACCTAAGAGAAAAAGCGATTGAGCACAAAGAGAATCTTTCTGCTTTGATGGTCACTTATCCTTCTACTCACGGTGTATTTGAATCTGCCATTAAGGAAATTACACAGATTATCCACGATAATGGTGGGCAGGTGTATATGGATGGTGCAAATATGAACGCTCAGGTTGGTTTAACCAATCCAGGAAATATTGGCGCAGATGTTTGTCACTTAAACCTTCATAAAACTTTTGCTATTCCTCACGGTGGTGGTGGTCCAGGTGTTGGCCCTATCTGTGTTGCAAAACAATTGGTTCCGTTTTTACCAGGAAACCCAGTAATTAAAACTGGTGGAGAACAAGCAATTGGAGCTATATCTTCAGCGCCATGGGGATCTTCTTTGGTGTGCTTAATTTCATACGGATATATAAAAATGTTAGGAAGTGGCGGATTACAAAAAGCTACTGAATACGCCATTCTTAACGCAAACTATATTAAAGAAAGACTTTCTGGCCATTATAAAACCTTATATTCTGGAGAAAGAGGACGTGCTGCACACGAGATGATCTTAGACTGTCGCCCATTTAAAGAAAATGGAATCGAAGTTACAGATATTGCAAAACGTCTTATCGATTATGGTTTCCATGCGCCAACAGTATCTTTCCCGGTTGCCGGAACGGTAATGATCGAACCTACGGAAAGTGAAAGTAAAGCCGAATTAGATCGTTTTTGTGATGCTTTAATTTCTATTAGAAAAGAGATCGAAGAATCTAATGCAGACGAGTCGAACAACGTACTTAAAAATGCTCCGCATACGATCAAAATGCTTACCGCAAGCGAATGGAATTTCCCATATAGTAGAGAAAAGGCTGCATTCCCATTAGAATATATTGCAGATAATAAATTCTGGCCTAGTGTACGTCGAGTAGATGAAGCATTTGGTGACAGAAATCTAATGTGTACTTGCCCTCCTATCGAAGAGTATATGGAAGCATAAAGATTAAAAAATTATTAAATTGAAAGGCTATCAAATTTGATAGCCTTTTTTTATAGATAATAGAAAAAGGCATTAACATTTTATTAGCAAAACCACATATAATTATTATCTTCACTTAATAATTGAAACGCAAGATGAATATTAAGATCACTGGAACGGGAAGCTATATCCCTAATGTCATAACGAAAAATGCCGATTTTCATCAGCATGAATTTAAAAATCTGGATGGAACTGAATTTCCTCATTCTAACGAGGAAACAATTCAGAAATTTAAAGATATTACCGGTATTGCAGAACGCCGTTACCTGGACGACACTCTAAATGCATCAGATATCGCATTTCTTGCAGCACAAAAAGCCATTGAAGCCTCTAACGTAGACATAGAAACCCTGGATTATATTATTGTAGCCACTAATTACGGTGATGTAAAAAAAGGGTCTATACAAAGCGATACCGTTCCAAGTATGGCGACCCGTGTAAAATATCGCCTGCGTATTAAAAACCCTGGATGTGTGTGTTACGACGTCCTTTTTGGTTGTCCTGGCTGGATAGAAGGAATGATACAGGCACAAGCATTCATTAAGTGCGGCATGGCTAAAAAATGCCTGGTAATAGGATCTGAATCTTTATCCCGAGTAGTAGATAAACATGACCGTGATAGCATGATCTTTTCTGATGGTGCCGGTGCTGCAATTCTAGAAGCTAGCGAAAATGGTGGCGGTATTTTAGCGCACGAATCGGCTACTTATTCTTATAACGAAGCCAATTATATCTACTTTGGTAAATCTAATGATCAGGAATCAGATCCCAACGTGCGGTATATAAAAATGAATGGACGTAAGATCTACGAATTCGCATTGATCAACGTTCCTAAAGCCATGAAATCCTGTTTAGAGAAAAGTGGTAAAAGCATTAAAGATCTTAAGAAAGTCTTTATCCATCAGGCCAACGAAAAAATGGACGAGGCAATCTTAAAGCGTTTTTATAAACTATTTGGAGAAAAAGTTCCAGATGGCGTGATGCCAATGACGATTCAGGAATTAGGAAACAGCAGTGTTGCTACGGTGCCTACTCTTTTGGATTTAGTGATCAACAAACAAATCGAAAATCAGGAATTGCAAAAAGGCGATATTATCCTGTTGGCCAGTGTGGGTGCAGGTATGAATATTAACGCCATAGTTTACGAATATTAACATGTACGAACATACCTATCCCAGCAAACGATTCCAGAAGACATTAGAATTTTTAAACCAACACGTTACAGCTCCATCTCACATTTTGGATCTTGGTGTAAAAAATCCATTTTCTGAAATTATGCTGAAAGAAGGTTATAAGGTTACCAATACCGGCGGAGAGGATCTGGATGAGAAATTCGATATTGTAAAACAAGATTTTGAAGTTGTTACCGCTTTTGAAATTTTCGAACATTTACTAAATCCTTATACGATCTTAAAAAATACAAAAGCTGAAAAGTTAGTTGCCAGCGTACCGCTTAGATTATGGTTTTCTGAAGCTTATCGAAGTAAAACAGATATGCGAGATCGCCATTATCACGAGTTTGAAGACTGGCAATTTGATTGGCTTTTAGAAAAATCTGGCTGGGAAATAAAAGACCGCTTAAAATGGACCAATCCCGTTAATAAAGTCGGAATTCGCCCAATTTTGCGACGATTCACTCCGCGTTATTATGCCGTCTATGCTGAACGAAAATAGAACAAACTAAAATTGTTATCGTTAGTTAGCACAAGCTCCTATGAAAAAGATCATAATATTATTCCTAATCTTTTTCGGATTTTATGGTTGCTCCGTTTTTAAAAAAGACAAAATCATTTGTTTAAATGTAGTTGGCCTACCATCTGAAATTTTAGTAGAAAAAAAAGAACTGAAGAGAAGAAAAGAAAATAACGAAATAAAAGGAATTGTTTTAAATAAAGAAGATTCGATTCCCTTAGAAAATGTAAAAATTATAATTTCAGAAAAGAATAAAATAGTAAACATGCTAGAAACTGATTCATTAGGAAAATTTGAAACTGAACTAAAGAATGGAGAATATTCTATAGAATTTGAAAAACAATTTTTCAGACCTATTGGAGATAGTTTGAGCATTAAAAAAACAAAACAAATTTTAATTAAAACGTTTTTGGGTCAGCAGGATTTAGAAATTTTTTATCAGACTGATTCGCCAAGATTATTGAAGCAAAGAATTGAGCTTCAAAATCAAAAAAGAAAAAAGAGATATTTCGAAACTTGAGCCAGTGCCTAACAGCGCATAACTCAAATAGCGCGTATTTTGGTGAAAATGATTATTTTAGAAACCATTTAAAAAATCAATAAGCCGACAACTCCGAGTCCAATTTCCCGCGACTTGTGTTATGCGCGGCCGTTGTGTGCAAGCGGACAAAAATCCTAGATTCAAAAACTCATTAAAAATAACAAGCCTCTGGAATTAAATCCAGAGGCCTGATATTCTTAAAAAATTTAGGCTTTAAATTTTTATTTTAAAGCCTCCATTAATTATAAAGCCATCTACCGGGGCATAAATATCTTTGAAATTGGGATCATTTAAAGTTCCAGTATACAAACTATCAAACCGACTTTGGCGTGTATCAAGAATATTTTCAAAATTCAGGAATAATGAAAATTTTTCTCCAAATTTCTTCTCAGTCATTACTCCAAGAATCCAATAAGGCTTACCTGTAGTTCCATCTGTTAATTGCTGTTTACTGTAGTAGTAACCCTCCAGACCTATCCAAAAATTGTCATGTTTCTCGTACATTAAAACATTATTTAGACGATGTTGGGCTACTAAAGGATATTGCTGTGTATCGTCATTATAATGCTGATTAACATCAGCCAGAGTATAGCCTACAAATAACTTTAAGTCATGATACTTCCATCGCATATTAGCTTCAATTCCTTTACTGTCTAAATAACCATCCGGCTGAGTGAATTCATAAAATGCACCCGTCCGATTGAGAACTAAAGGATCGTTAATCCTGGTGTAAAACAACAATAAATTAGCAGAGAGATTGAGATCATTGGTAATTGACCATTTATAATTTCCGTCTAAATTAAAACCTATAGATCGTTCAGCATCTGTTTCATCAACATCTATAGGCAGCACTTTTTGAAATTGCAGCCGTTCTACGTCTTCGGTAAATATGCTAGGAGTCTTGTACCCCATTCCACCACCAGCTCTAAACGTTAACTGGTTGGAAGGTTCGAACATTAAAGAGATTCTGGGTAACAAATAGAATCCATAATTACTTTGATAATCACCACGCAGACCTGTTTCCAGAGTCCATTTTTTTTCAATATCCCATATATTCTGAACAAAAGCTCCCAAGGTATAATTAGTAAAACTAAGATCCTGATTTGGATCTCCCTGCTTTTGATCAAAATTTTCGGTCCATAGATTAAGTCCAGCTATCCATTCAGTTTTTTCCTGAATAGTTGAAAGATTTAATTCTGAAAAAGAAGAAACCTGGTAACCGGTAAAAGCATAGTCAGGAATTTCAATTTGTCGTTCAAAAAGACTGATACTATTTTTTACCTGAAGAGACGTTTTATCAGAAAAATGATGATTCCCCAATAGCTGAGTAGAAAAACGCTCGGTATTATTCATTTCAAAATAACCCGTTCCGCTTTCATTTTCAGCATAATCCATAGCTCCGCCTAATCGATCCTCAGTAACAAAATTAAAGCCTATATTTAGATCGGTATTTTCACTTAGATCAGCATATAATTTGGGATTCAAGGTAAAACGTTCAAATTTCGGGATTGCAGTTAAACCATTATCAGCAGGATCGTACGGTGTACCTAAATTATAAGAAGCAAAAACTGTAGTTCCTAATTTGCCAAAATTTTCAGAATAGAAGCCACTAAGATCCAATCCCAATGCTGAAGTTAAATTAGCCATAAAACTTAATTCCTGCTCGTCTTCCGGAGTTTTGGAAATCAAATTTACCAGTCCAGCAATCGCTCCACCACCATACAGTGTTGAAGAAGCTCCCTTGATTACCTCAACCTGTTTAAGATCTAAAGGTGCGATTTGCATTAGGCTTAACCCACCAGAATATCCCGAATATAAAGGAAGCCCGTCTCTTAATAATTGTGTATATTTTCCATCTAAGCCTTGAATCCTGATACTAGAATTATAACTGGTTGCCGATGTTTGTTGCGTTTGAATACCAGTACTTTCATTCAGTAGCATACGAATGTCTCCGGGTTTCATATTTCCCTTTTCTGCGAGCTCTTCACCGGCTATAAACTCAACTCTAGTTGGAATATCTTGAAAAGTTCTTGAACTTCTAGTAGATTCAATAAAGACAGTTTCCATCTGTTCTTCAGAAGGATGAAGCAAAATTTCCTGATCATTTTCTTCTTCAGGTAAGGGGAATGTTCTGTTTAGTGATAATGATTCAAAGCCTATATATCTAATTATGATTTGGTGTTTTCCATCAGGTATATTTCGAAGAATGGCCTTTCCTTCTTCATTTGTTGTAGTTCCTATATTGAGTTCTTGAATGCCTAAGGTTACTCCATAAAGTGGTTCCTTGGTTTCAGCATTAAGTATGATAGTCTCAAATTGATTTTGAGCTAAAATTGTATTACTGACAAAAAACAGCAATACGAAAATGATTTTTTTCAAACTGATTTTTTTTATGATTATATAACATTTATATCACTTTACGTGAACTAAACTAATTTATATAATCTTGGCTTTGGTGGTTTAAAATCAGGATTCTGGTACGCACTTTTGAATAATTCTTGGTAAGAAGGTAATACGGTAAGTGATAATTCGTCTTGAATAAATGTAATTTCTAAATATTCCTGAATAGCAAATCCAGTACAGCTTCCACAATTAAGAAAGGGAGAACAGACTTCGTTACTACTAGGGTCGTCTTGAGAATTAGATGAATTTTCTATACAAACTGAATTTTCTCCCACTTCCTCAAGTAAACAACAAGGGAAACTGGATAAGGACAAAACTAAAAATGATATAAAGAAAATAACTAATCTCATTGGTGCAAAAGTACATTATTATCAAATAATATAAAATTCAATAGAAGCTGAGAACTAGCCGCAATAGCAACAACGGTTAACCGCAAATAGCGGTTTTTAGACAAAAAACTATAAATTTAAAGTTACAAGTCCATCTCCTTATCTCTGCCACTTGGGACAATCGAAGCCATTGTATAAGCGAAAAAATATCAAACAAGGAATTAAAACAATTTCTCTAACTGAAAATCCGAATTGGAAAAACCTGATTAACAAAACAATTACAAAAATAATTGTTCTTTGGGATGAGATCGTTAGTCAGAAAACGAGCACATACTTTGTTCCAATGGGTGTAAAAAAGAAAATCACTTTACCGCAAACCTGGCAAATCGAATTCGGAAATGAAAAATTATGGATTTCAGCACTCGAGTTAAAAGAAGATGGGATTAACTCATATTGGGCTGACCATTTGACTATTTTTTTAATAATAGTGAACAAGAAAAATATCAACTTATTAAGAACGCTAGCAAACAAAAACGTGTATAACCAATTACGTTTGACACTTAGTCAATATTCGAAGTTTTTAGCTATATTTATTCAAGTGGTCGCAATGTGATAAGCTTACACAAGTAGCATTGGTATAAAATCATTCTCCTTTAAAGGCATCTCTTTCGAAAAAGTTCAGTTTATAAAATTTATACTGAAATTATAGAATATCGTAAGTTTACGCTAAACTTTAGCTTTTGAGAATTTATATCGTCATTCCGGCACATAACGAGGCAGATTTTATTGGTTTAACGCTTCAGTCTTTGGTGAAACAAACATTTTTACCTTCAAAAATTGTGGTGGTAAACGACCAAAGCACCGATGAAACTCCAAAAATTATTCAGGAATTTATCGAAAATCATCCTTTTATTCAGCTAAAAAACACAACCTCATCTGAAGCGCATCAACCTGGAAGTAAAGTAATTAATGCTTTTAATGCCGGCTTAGCAGATCTTGATGAAGATTATGATTTGATCTGTAAATTTGATGCAGATCTTATTTTTCCTGAAAACTACCTGGAAACTATCATCGAAATCTTCAGAAAAGATCCAAAAATTGGGATGGCTGCAGGCCATTGTACCATCGATAAAAATGGAGAATGGATCATCGAAAATCTAACCGATAAAGATCACATTAGAGGAGCTTTAAAAGCCTATCGTAAAGATTGTTTTAAAGCTATTGGCGGATTAAAACCTGCCATGGGTTGGGATACTGTAGATGAACTTTTAGCTCAGTTTCATGGATGGAAAATACAAACTACCGAAAAATTGCACGTAAAACATCTAAAACCAACCGGAGCAAACTATAACACCAAAGCTTCCCGCTACAAACAGGGAAAAGCTTTTTATCGCTTAGGTTACGGGTTTTTGATTACAACAATTGCTTCAGCCAAATTGGCGACTCTAAAAAATGATCTTAGTTTATTTCCGGCGTATTTAAAAGGTTATTTTCAGGCGAAAAAAGGAAATGAAAATTTATTGGTTTCCGAAGAAGAAGCAAAATTCATTAGAACCTTACGTTGGAAAAAAATGAAGGCTAAAATCATAAAATAATGATATAAAAAAGCTCCTAAAATTATCGAATTTCAGGAGCTTTTTTATTTGAGTTTCTTTCAGAAGAGATTATTCTGAAGCTTTATCGAGCATGATCGCTAATGGTTTTCCGCTTGTTCCGTTAGGATATTCGATTCCCATCAATGCGGCCATAGTTGGCGCGATATCTATAATTTCTGAACGCTCGTAAGTTTCTCCATGAGGAACTCCTGCTCCAAAGAATAATAACGGCGTATGTGTATCGTAATTGAAGGCACTACCGTGAGTAGAACCACGACCATAACCACTACCAGGATGTTCTACGATCATAATATCACCACTTCGCTTTTGGTTGAACCCGTTTTGGATCAAATAACCAATTCCGTTAGAAAAATTATTTGATTGTAATTCTGATCGGGTATACACCTTATAGACTCCTGGTTGCTGAATTAAAAAATGTTCGATCTTAGTTTCAACCTCTTCAGGATCTAATTCTTCATTTGCCATATACTCGTAATCCAAAAAGATCTGATCGTTAGATACATTTTGAATTAATCCGTCTCCAAATTGCTCTGTCGCAAAATCTTTAAAAGCCCTTTGCAGCTTTCCGTAATCTAAATTACCGGTTGGAATTTTCTTAGAATTCAAATATCCACCTACATGACCACCAGCGTGATCTGCGGTTAGAAAAACGGTATACTCACCTTCTCCAATATTTTTATCTAAATACGCTAAAAGATCTGATATGTTTTTATCTAATCTTAGGTAAGTATCTTCTACTTCTTTAGAGTTCACTCCAAAATTATGTCCCACTTTATCGGTACTCGAAAAACTTAAAGCAAGAATATCAGTATCTTCATCTTTACCTAATTCTTCAGCTTCGATAGCTGCAAGTGCGAAGTCTAGAGTAATATCATCACCAAATGGTGTTTGTGGTATGATATTGTAATTTCCGTTTTCCTTACTCAGTTTTTTTAGATCATAAGGAAAAGTCGCTGTTTCTTTTCCGCGGAAACCTCCTTCAAAATCATTTTCATCTACACCACTTTCAGTATAAGTTTCAATATCCAGAAAGGTATCCCATTCTTTTAAATACGAATCTGCTTTTCCAGATTTATTGAATTTTTGGACCCATTTTGGCAATTCTTCCATATAATATGTGCTACTGATGAATTTACCATCTTCCCCACCAGAAAACCAATATGCTGCATTGGCTGTATGACCAGCAGGTAAAATCGCGCCACGGTCTTTGATAGAAACACCAATCGTTTTTCCTCTAAACTGCGTATGCAATCTATTTTGATCTGTTAGCGTTGTAGTTTGCATACGATGTGGAGACATTTTCCCTGCATTGGTTTTAGTTCCCAAAGATGCTACGCTATCATCTTGCGCACAATACACCATCTCTCCAGAAAATTTATCGAACCAATCGTTTCCAATAATCCCGTGATTCATAGGGCTTGTTCCTGTCCAAACCGATGTATGTCCCGGCCCGGTATAAGTTGGCGCGTAATTGTAATGATTATTTCTGAAATTAAATCCTTCCTGGATTAATCGTTTAAATCCGCCTTTTTCATACTTATCCCAAAATTTATTTAAGTAATCATAGCGCATTTGATCGACTACAATTCCAACCACAAGTTTGGGTTTATCTGCATTAGTATTAGGGCTTTGTGCTTTGGATGAAAAAGCAAATAACAGCATGAAAGCTGCTGAAAATATCCGTCTCATAATATTTTTTTTGAAGAACACCCCAAAAGTACTAAACTTAAGAAGTTAAAGTTTAATTCTACGTTAAATACTTTCGGGGTAAAATTTAGTATTTTAGCTTTACAAAAATTGTTGAATGACCTATCTCCACTCAATCGGTGAATATTTTTTAATGCTGAAAGGTGTCTTTGGCAGAATGACCAAACGATCGGTTTTAAAAGATCTTATTTTTAAAGAAATAAATGAGCTTATCATTGGATCTTTAGGGATTGTATGCTTTTTATCATTTTTTATTGGAGCTGTTGTAGCGATCCAAACGGCATTGAATTTAAACAATCCTCTTATCCCAAAGAGTCTGGTTGCTTTTGCCGCGAGACAATCTGTTATACTCGAGTTCTCGCCAACTTTTATTTCTATTATCATGGCAGGAAAAGTTGGTTCGTTTATAACCTCCAGTATTGGATCGATGCGCGTAACCGAGCAAATCGATGCTCTAGAAGTGATGGGAATCAACTCTAAAAACTATCTTATTTTTCCAAAGATCATCGCTATGTTAACCTATCCCTTTGTGATCGCGATATCTATGTTCTTAGGAATTTTAGGAGCATATGTTGCAGCTGTTTTGGGAGGATTTGTAAAACCAGATGCTTTCATAACTGGTTTACAGGATGATTTTGTGACATTCCATTTAATTTATGCTTTCATAAAAACCTTTTTATTCGCTTTTATCCTTGCCACGGTACCAGCTTATCATGGCTATTACATGAAAGGCGGAGCTTTAGAAGTAGGACAGGCCAGTACAACGGCTTTTGTTTGGACTAGTGTTGTCCTGATCATTACCAATTATGCAACCACTCAATTATTACTTAGTTAATTATGATAGAAGTAAAAGATTTACATAAATCATTTGATGGTGAAGAAGTTTTAAAAGGACTTAACTTTGTTTTTGAACGTGGAAAAACCAATCTTATAATTGGCCAATCTGGATCTGGAAAGAGTGTATTTTTGAAAAATATGCTCGGAATCTTTACTCCGGAAAAAGGTATCATTGAATACGATGGGAAGCCTTATAGCCATTTTACAGATGAAGAACGCCGTGAGCTTAGAAAGGAAATAGGAATGGTATTTCAGGGCGGTGCATTATTCGATTCGATGACCGTAAAAGAAAATGTGATGTTTCCACTGAAGATGTTCACAAAGATGAAAAAATCTGAAATGGAAGAACGTGTAGACACCGTTTTAGATCGTGTAAATCTTGTGGGGGCAGATGATAAAATGCCTTCAGAAATAAGTGGTGGTATGCAAAAACGTGTATCTATCGCCAGGGCAATCGTAAACCAGCCTAAGTATCTTTTTTGTGACGAACCTAACTCTGGTTTAGATCCAACAACAGCGACGGTAATCGACAATTTAATTCAGAAAATTACGCATGAGTTTGATATCACCACGATAATCATAACTCACGATATGAACTCGGTATTAGAAATCGGCGAAAAAATTGCATTTTTAAAAGACGGACTTTTAGCCTGGACAGGTACCAAAGACGAAATCTTTAGAACCGAAGATAAAACCGTAACCGATTTTGTATATTCTTCAGACCTATTTAAAAAGGTAAGAGATGCACAATTGAAAGGTTATTAATTAACCGATTTTACTGTAAGCGTATCTAAGGCTAATCGCACATTTAACCAGTTTTCGAATTTCTGCCTGTTCTCTTCCTTTTCTCTAGAAGAAACATTGTTTTTCCAGGTTATGGAAAAAGTAGGAATGGTATCTGTATTTTTAAAATCTGTAATAATCTGATTGGAATAGCCTAGATTTTCGATCTCTTCATAATTTGCCTGAGCCTCTTTACTTAGACTATTAAAATCGAAAAGAGACGTTCTATAGCTGTTAATACGATCTTCCAAAAGCCTGATTCGAGAATCCTTATCTTCAATCACTTCCTGGTTTTTAAGATATAGATCTTCTAAAATACCGCTTCTAACCTGCGTAGATAGTTCATCTAAATTGCCGCCTTCTTCAGCACTTTGATGTACGATCAATTTTGATTCTTTTAGTGCTTCAATTTCAGTTAATCTAGCTCTCCAGGTTGCTACTGTAGCTTCAGGAACACGTTTTCCTATCAAATAGATATCAATGGTTTTATCGTCAAAATCGGCTTCCTGCTTTAAAACCTCAGCCCCTAAATAGCGAATATCGTTAGAAACAAAGTCTTTCGCCTTGGTTTCAAACAATGTCTTATTCAGCAGATTTATAAAAAGAATAATACTGGGAATCATCACAATTACCGCAACCGCCGATGCTACCTGTGCAGTTCTTCTTCTACGTTTACTGTTTGCATAACGCACCAAAGGAAAACCAAGTAATTTGGTAACGGCAAAAGTAGATAAGGCGATAAATACAGCATTTATCGAAAATAGATAGAAAGCACCGCCAGCATTTTGCCATTGAGAATTTGCCAGTCCAAAACCAACTGTGCAAAGTGGTGGCATTAAGGCAGTAGCGATCGCTACTCCAAGGATCACACTGGCAATCGTTCCTTTTTTAGATTTCCCAACGATTAACGCGAGACCACCAAAAATAGCCACTAAAACATCTAATATCGTTGGATAGGTTCGAGCTTCCAGCTCTGGAGTGATCTCTGTAACCGGAGAAATTTTGAAATATACGAAAGCTGTAAGCACACTTAAAACAACCATAATTCCAAGGTTTTTAAGTGACTTTCTTAAAGTGTCAACATCATTAATAGCCACAGACATTCCTACCCCAACAATTGGCCCCATAAGGGGTGAAATAAGCATCGCTCCAATAACAACTGCTGTACTACTTACATTAAGCCCAATGGAAGCCACAAAAATGGAGAAAATAAGAATCCAGGCATTATGTCCTTTAAATGAAATATCTTTTCGTACAGCCTCTAATGTCGACTCGCGATCACTATCGGTACGTATATCTAAAAGATCATTGACAAAAACCTTCGTACTTTGCAAAAAGCCTTTTGCCTGCACATGGTATTCTTCCTTCTTTTCTAAATTTTCATTCTCGTTTTCCATAACTTCAGAAAAATATCAAATACTAAGCTTTTAGAAGTTCTACTTCAGCATTTGGTTGAAATAGATAGATCTTCCCTGTGCTTACTTCCAGACATTCGTATCGTTTAATTCGCTTTGGTCCTTTCTTAAAAACCTTACCGTTATAAATTCGAAATAAGGCTCCTGCCGGAACTTCAAAAATATAGTTTTTATCGTTTGGCTGATCAAAACTTTTTAGAGCGATAGATAATCGAGCATCTGTATCACTACTTGCCGTGGGATTCCTAAAATGACTTGCTATTATAGGAAGTAATTTAGACGGAAATATCTCTGGCCGAATAAACGGCAACATTAGATTTCTAAAGGTAAGTTTCCATTCCTGCCCATGTGGTTTTATCCTCCTTCCATATTTTTCGAAAGCCAGTAAATGGGCAATTTCATGAACCAAAGTAATTAGAAATCGATATTTATTCAGGTTGGCATTAACGGTGATTTGCTGTGTACCATCTGGCATCCTGCGATAATCACCATGCCGCGTTCTTCGCTCGTTCACAACCTTTAAATGAACATTATTATCTCTAATAAGCATAAAAGCCGGCTCTACCGCATGGCTTGGTAAATATCTAGATAAAACCTGATTCATTTTGAAATCTTAAGGCGTGCTATTGGAAACCTGAAGTAGTTTCCCATTATAGAATTTGCTTCCTGTAATACTGAAATTCTTAATATATAAAGCCATTTCTGCTGCTGAAAGTGGCGCTTCTAATCCCGGAAATGCTGCAGCCAGCATCTCGGTTTGAACCGCCCCAAGGGCCAAAACATTAAAAACAGGACCATTTTCTTTGTATTCTTCGGCGAGTAATTCGGTTAATGTGATAATTGCGGCTTTACTTGAAGAATATGCCGATAAACCAGCGAATTTCATACTCCCCTGCACTCCTCCCATACTACTAATGCTAACAATATGAGATTCAGAAGTCATAAATGGCAGCAACATTTGAGTTAAACCTATTAAACCGAATACATTTACCTCGTAAATGGCTCTAAACTCTTCTAATTTGGTTTCCTCGAATGGCTTATTCAGAAAAGCACCCGCGTTATGAATAAGAATATCAACTTTACCATTCCATTCATTTTGCACAAATTCTGAAGCTTTTTTTAAATCGGCTTCCTGTCCAAGATCAAAAGAAAAGCTGCTAATATTATCGAATTTCAGCTTGGCTACCGGCGCATCATTTCTAGACAGCGCCAGCACATTATAATTTTCTTCAGCAAAAAGTTTTACCAGTTCAAAACCAATTCCTCGGCTGGTTCCGGTAATTACAACATTCTTCATTCTAATTCATTTTTATCTCTTTCTCTGGAGTATTCAGGATTTGGTGAATACCAGGAATAATTGCTTCAACAACTTTAGCCATATGCTCTGGATTCATTTCTGAAACCTCATCTTTTACGTGATGGTAATATGAATAATTTGTAAAATCGAACGTACAAATAGTTTGTGAAGGCACATTAAATTCAGCATAAAAAGGATAGTTATCGCTTCTTTTGAAAAGATTCATTTGCTTAGCTCCTGCAAAAAATCCTATAGTTTTTTCTCCTGTATATTGATTAAACTTTTCAGCAAGATTCGTTTCTTCGAAACCAGTTACATAAGCAAGGTAATCTTTACCTTCCATCGGCACACCGATCATCTCCAGGTTGATCATAGTATAAAGGTCAAGGCCATCTTCTTTAAGCTTCTTTGCACTATGCGAAGAACCTTTTAAGCCCATTTCTTCCCCACTAAAAAGAATGAATAAAATACTACGCTTATTATCGTCGATACTGGCAAAATGTTTAGCTAATTCTACAACTGCCGTCGTACCGGCTGCATTGTCATTAGCGCCATTCGCAATGGTATCGCCATCTACTTCTTTACCAATACCAATATGGTCGTAATGCGCACCAATAATTACAAATTCATTTTTTAATTCTGCATCATTACCTTCTAAATATCCAACGATATTAAAAGCTTCTACACCGCCAATTTTAAAATGATCACGATAAGTATCATAGTAAGGTTTCACCCCGTTTTCTTCAAATATATTCGTGATAAAGCTGGCTGCTTTTTCAATTCCTTCGGTACCGGTTTTACGTCCCATTAACTCATCTGAAGCCAAATACTCCAAATTCGTTTTCATTTCTTCCGCAGAAACATCGACAGTTGTATCCTGAGCATTGCAGGACAGCATTCCGGCTAAACCTATAGCCAGAACTCCTAAGTTTTTAAGTGGTTTTCTCATATTAGCTAAAATAAAAAAATCCCGCGAGTAAACGCGGGATTCCATAATATTCTAAAATTACCGGCTCGATTAAGCAAGCATAGTAACTGGATTCTCGATATAAGTTTTAAGATCCTGTAAGAACGCAGCACCAGTAGCACCGTCTACAGTTCTATGATCACAAGCTAAAGTAAGCTTCATTGTGTGACCAACTACGATCTCTCCGTTTTTCACTACAGGCTTCTCTACAATTGTTCCTACTGAAAGAATTGCCGAGTTAGGCTGGTTGATAATACTTGTAAATTCAGTAATACCAAACATTCCCAAGTTAGATACGGTAAACGTACTTCCTTCCATCTCTTTTGGCTGAAGTTTTTTGTTACGCGCTTTACCTGCAAGATCTTTTACGTTACCTCCAATTTGCGTCATAGACATTTGATCTGCAAATTTAAGAACAGGTACCACAAGACCTTCTTCTACAGCAACAGCAACCCCCATATGGATATGCTTGGCAATTTTCATTGCATCACCTGTCCATTGGCTATTAACCTGAGGATGCTTACGAAGTGCCATTGCACTTGCCTTAATTACCATATCGTTGAAAGAAACTTTTACATCTGGCATTGCATTGATTTGCTTTCTAGATGCCATTGCATTTTCCATATCAACCTCTATAGTAAGGTAGTAATGAGGAGCACTAAATTTAGATTCTCCAAGACGCTTAGCGATCGTCTTTCTCATTTGAGAATTCTTAATTTCCTCGAAGCTCTCTTCCCCAGCAGGAACATAAGGAGCAGCTACAGAAGTTTCTGCTTCTCTCTTAGTTGTTTCTTCTTTAGCAGCAGGAGCAGCAGATGGCTTGTAAGATTCGATATCTTTCTTAACGATTCTTCCATTTTCTCCTGAACCTTCTACTTTAGATAGATCGATTCCTTTATCTTCAGCCATTTTCTTAGCTAAAGGAGAAGCGAAAATTCTTCCACTTTCTGAGGATGAATCTGATGAAGTTGAAGTAGTTTCTTCTATCTTCTCTTCTTTAGCTTCAGACTTTTCTTCTTTTTTAGGAGCTGTTTTTTTACCAGCAGAATCACCAGTCACATTAGAAACATCGGTTCCTTCTGGACCAATAATAGCTAATAAACTATCTACAGGAGCAGTCTCTCCTTCTGGAATACCAATTTTAAGAAGTGTACCTTCATAAAAAGATTCGAATTCCATTGTTGCTTTATCAGTTTCGATTTCAGCAAGGATATCTCCTTCTGCAACCTTATCACCTTCTTGTTTTAACCAGGAAGCAACTGTACCTTCTTCCATAGTATCACTAAGGCGAGGCATTTTTACGATCTCTACACCTTCTGGAATTTCTCCAGCTTCTGATGCGCTATCATCCTCTGTAGTTTCTTCTTCGGCTGCAGCTTCTTCTTTAGCTTCATCAGCAGAACCGCCTTCGCCATTTAGTAAACCAGAGATATCTTCACCTTCTTCACCAATAATTGCTAAAAGCGTATCTACCGGTGCAGTTTCTCCTTCTTCGATCCCTATATGTAAAAGTGTACCTTCATAAAAAGATTCGAACTCCATCGTCGCCTTATCGGTTTCGATTTCAGCAAGAATATCTCCTTCAGCAACTTTATCTCCTTTTTGTTTTAACCATTTTGCCACAACACCTTCTTCCATGGTGTCGCTTAATCGCGGCATGTTAATTACTTCTGCCATAATTATTATAGTTTATGTGGTAAGAAAGGGTAATCCTCTTGTTCGTAAACCACATCGTACATTACATTCTTTTCTGGGAAAGCCGATTCTTCTGCGAATTCTTCACATTCTTTTACTTTGTCCTTAACTCGCTTGTCGATCTTCTTGATATCATCTTCTGTCGCATACTTTTTATCAATAAGAATATTTCTAACCTTAGTGATTGGATCTATCTTTTGATATTCTGCAACTTCATCTTTAGTTCTGTAATGCTGCGCATCACTCATTGAGTGACCTCTATAACGGTAAGTTTTTAATTCTAAGAAAGTAGGACCTTCACCTTTTCTTGCACGAGCTATAGCTTCGTCTAAAGCTTCAGCCACTTTTTCTGGATCCATAGCATCTACAGGCGCACATGGCATTTCATAACCATTACCTAATTTATATATATCTGTACTTCTAGCAGTTCTAGCTACAGAAGTTCCCATCGCATATCCATTATTTTCTACACAGAAAACTACAGGAAGGTTCCAGTTTACAGCCATCGTTAAGGTTTCATGTAATGAACCCTGACGAGTAGCTCCATCGCCCATAAAAGTTAAGGTAACAGCATCTCTTTTAAAATATTTATCTGCAAAAGCAAGCCCGGCTCCTAGAGGAATTTGTCCCCCAACGATACCATGACCACCATAAAAACGATGTTCTTTAGAGAAAATATGCATAGAGCCTCCAAGACCTTGCGAAGTACCAGTTCCTTTACCATACAACTCTGCCATAACTCTCTTAGGATCTACTCCTAATCCAATTGGCTGAACGTGGTTACGATAAGCCGTGATCATACGATCCTTATCAGTATCCATCGCATGTAAAGCACCTGCCAGGATAGCCTCTTGCCCGTTATACAAATGTAAAAAACCTCTTACTTTTTGCTGAATATAAACTTGCGCAAGCTTATCTTCGAACTTACGCCAAAACAGCATATCCTCATACCACTTTAAATACGTGGCTTTTGTTATTTTCTTCATTTACTTTAAAAATTTTTATGGCTTTACAGATAGATTTCGCCAAGCGAGTAACAAAAATACTATTTATAATAAGAATGGAAAACAGTTTTACTGCAAAATCTTGATTAAACTAAAGATTAAATTTATCGAATATAAATGGCAATAAGTCCTTTATCGATTTCGCCTTGTAAACCTTTCCTTTTTCTCCCATAAAATAAATTGGAATTCCTTTTTCCTGATTTACCTCATATTCTGAAATGGCCTGGCGGCAGGCACCGCATGGCGGAATAGGTGAAGCTATTTCTCTATTTAGTGATTTTGCTGAAATTGCCATAGCATTTATAGCCTTTTGCGGATATTTTGCGCCAGCGTAATAAATCGCTGTTCGCTCTGCACATAAACCTGAAGGATACGAGGCATTCTCCTGATTACTACCAATTACGGTCTCATTATTCTCCAACAAAAGCGCCGCACCTACCTTAAAAGATGAATATGGCGCATAAGCATTATCTCTCGCTTCAATAGCTTGAGACATTAAATGCTGAATTTCCTGCGGCAATTTTGATCGATCCTCAAAAACATCTAATTCAGCTGAAAATTTTATTTTTTCCATAGTTTTAATTTCGGGAAACCAAAATAAACAAAAAAAGCACCAATTTCACATTGATGCTTTTTCAAAGATTTATACGCTATTTTATCTAATATCAATTAATATACTCATCTCCTAAGTTGAAAGTCAATCCAAATCTTAATGTTTTATCTAAGGGACTAGGAAATTGAGAGGTTGAAAATAAGTATGAAATATCGATAATAACAAATTCTTCATATTTAAAACCCCCACCTACAGAAACAAATTTTCGATATCCTTTTTCGTCACTTTCGTTAAAATAACCTGCTCTTAATTTAATAGCATCTCTAAAAGTATACTCGGTTCCCAAAGCCCAGGTTACTTCTTTAAGTTCTTCGCTCAACCCATCTGGAGCATCAGTAAAAGATTCAAAAATTCCGCCTATAGAAGTTGTAGTGTTGTAAATATCGTCGTCTTCCTGATCAATTACTCCGTCTCCATTAAAATCCTGAGGTGTAGGCACTAGAAGTTTATTAAATTCCAGATAAACACCTAATTTACTATCAGGATTAAAAATGAAATCAAAACCTCCCCCAAGCCTCAAATTAGTCGGAATAAAGTTTTCCTGTCCGGCATCATCATAACTCATTTTAGGACCAATATTGCTAATATTCACCCCAAATCTCCATACGCCATCAAAATTATTATAAACTACGGCATCACTTTGATAAAAAGCTGCCACATCTACACCAAAACTACCCGCAGCTCCCAGATCCTGGCCGTCACTTAACCCAAGATCTGATCTTAGATACCTCCCAGCAACCGCCATCGAGAAAGTTTCACTCAATTTTAACGAATACGAAGCATCAAAAGTTAATTCATTAGGACTAACAAGCAACGGAACCTGCTCGACATTTTGCCTGGTTTCAATGGTCCCCAAACTAAAATACCTTAAACTTCCAGCGAAAGCACTACGATCATCTACTTTATAATGATAACTTAAACCTCCCAGAAATATATCACTAACTATATCGCTTAGATAAGGTGTATAGGAAATTGCAATACCATGTTCTGAAGTTGCAAAAGCAAACTTTGCTGGATTCCATTGCTGAGAATATGCATCGACTTCAGTAGCTACTCCCTGATCTCCCATTCCAGCTGCTCTGGCATCTGCGGCCACTAGAAGAAAGGGAACTGCAGTTGTAATTACGCGATCTCTCATTTCCTGAGCCTGCAACCAACCCGATGTAAGTATTGAGCCTAATAATAAAATCGTTGAAATTTTTTTCATCTCTTAAACTAAATGATAAACAAATATATACTAATATTATTAGAAGCTAAGAGGCTCAATTTTAAAATTCGTTTATAACACTTCATCCTTCGTTAATTAGAAGCTTTGGAAAGACGAAACTAATAAGCAGGAATTATACTAATAATGCGAACTTAATTTTACGTCTCACACTATAAAAAAATATTAATTTTGCAGCTGTAGCCATTTATTTGTGCATATTTGCCTAACTTTTACAAAGTCAGGATTATAATTCAACACCTTTTATATACTTATATGATGGGGTTTAGAACAAAATAATCTTGTACTTTTATCGTTAATTATTATATTGCAGAGCCTAAATTCTACCTAAAGAGAACATGAGAATGAGAAAGAAAACTGCTTTTAGAGCAATTTTTACCATCGCCTTAGGCGTTGGTCTAGTAGGATGTAACAATTCCAAAAATTACAAAAACAGCTCAAGAGCTACCGGATGGGATATTAACTCGAAAGACGGTGGATTTCAATACGATACAGACTACGAAGAACAGGAGCCGGCACCAGGATTGGTGTTTATTGAAGGAGGAACTTTTACAATGGGACAGGTGCAGGATGATGTAATGCACGACTGGAACAACACACCTACCCAGCAACATATTCAGTCCTTTTATATGGACGAGACAGAAGTCACCAACCGTATGTATTTAGAATACTTAGATTGGTTAAAGCGAGTTTTCCCTCCTTCTGAACAAAACTACAGAAACATCTATTACGGAGCTGTCCCAGATACATTAGTTTGGAGAAACCGACTTGGCTACAACGAAACAATGGTAAATAATTACCTGAGACATCCTGCTTATGCAGAATATCCAGTTGTTGGTGTTAGTTGGGTTCAGGCTGCTGAATTTAGCAAATGGAGAACAGACAGAGTTAATGAAAGACAGTTAGTAGAAGCTGGTTATATTTCTGAAGAAACTTTATACAAATCTGAAGCTGGAGCAACTTTTAGTACTGAAACCTACATCAATGCACCAAGCAGAGTTTATGGCGGAAATACTGAAATGACCCAGAGCGGAAAGAAATCTCAGAAATTACTTGATGATAATACCTCAACGCAAACTGATGCAGATGGTAATACAGTAACAACTTCTAGCGGTAAAAATCAATATGCCCAGCGTAAAGACGGAGTTCTTTATCCAGAATACAGACTTCCTACTGAAGCAGAATGGGAATATGCAGCTTTAGGTTTAGTGGGAATTCGTGATTACAACATTTACCGTGGCCGTAAAAAATATCCATGGGATGGAAGATATACTCGTAGTGGCGACCTAAGAAAACAAGGAGATCAACTTGCAAACTTTAAGCAAGGTGCCGGAGACTACGGCGGTATTGCTGGCTGGAGTGATGATGGTGCAGATATTACTGCTCCGGTTATGAGCTACGAAGCTAATGACTTTGGATTATACGATATGGCAGGTAACGTTGCCGAGTGGGTTGCTGATGTTTATCGCCCAATAGTAGATGACGAATTTAACGACTTCAACTACTATAGAGGAAATGTTTATACTGAAAATGCTATAAACGAAGACGGAACTGTAGAGATTGTAAGTGCAGACAATATCCAATATGACACTTTAAGCACAGGTCGTGTGGTTGCAAGAAACCTTCCTGGTGAAATAGCACAAAAACCTATTACAGAAGATGAGACTTACATGAGAACCAACTTCTCTAAAAGTGACAATAGAGATTTTAGAGATGGTGATAAAAGCTCAAGTAGATATTACCAGCCTTTTCAGGATATCGATGACTCTTCAAAAAGAATGTACAACTCTCCTAACTTCGATAGGATAGCAATAGGAGATACCACTCAGGCAAAACCTAAGTATGACGATAAAGAAAGAACAACTTTAATAAGTGACGATGTACGTGTTTATAAAGGAGGTTCTTGGAGAGATAGAGCTTATTGGTTAGATCCTGCACAAAGAAGATTCTTCCCGCAAGATATGGCAACAGACTATATCGGATTTAGAAATGCGATGTCTAAAGTAGGCGCAAAATCTATGGATGATGTAAAACGCGCTAAAAACGATTAAATTCTTTGAAAAGTTTTAGAAAAACATTCACAAAAAAGGCCCTAATTTTTTAGGGCTTTTTTTATACCTTAATTTCATGAATATAGCCAAGATACATCGTAGATTTCTTACAAGCTCTGGAGTAAGCACAGACACTAGAAACATCAAACCAAATAGTTTATTTTTTGCTCTAAAAGGAGCTAATTTTAATGGCAATCATTTTGCTGAAGAAGCCTTAAAAAAAGGAGCTGAAGTTGCTATTGTAGATGAAGCTGCTTACGCTAAAAATCAGGATAACTACATTTTAGTTGAAGACTGCCTGGATGCCCTGCAAAAACTGGCTACTTTCCATCGAAGATTCCTTGGCATTCCTATTATCGCCATTACCGGGAGTAATGGAAAAACAACTACCAAAGAATTAATCAATGCTGTTCTTTCTAAAAAATACAAGACCATAGCTACCACAGGAAACCTAAATAATCATATAGGAGTTCCTCTTACTTTACTAAAAATGGATGAAACCACAGAAGTTGGTGTAGTTGAAATGGGGGCGAATCATCAGGGAGAGATCGAATTCCTAACCGAAATTGCACTGCCGGATTATGGCTATATCACGAATTTTGGAAAAGCGCATTTAGAAGGCTTTGGCGGTATAGAGGGAGTTATAAAAGGTAAAAGTGAATTATACACTCACCTTAAAGAACACAAGAAACTTCTATTCTTAAACCTAGATGATGAAATCCAAAAAAGACAGGATAGCTATTCTCATGTCTTTACATTTGGCAGTATAGATAGCGCAGCGGTAACTATAGACTACTCACCTTCTAAAAAAGGACCTGAACTTGCATCATTTAGCTTCAACAAAGAGACTTTTACTACTCAGCTTACAGGACAATACAATGCTTTTAATGCCGCCGCTGCCCTAACAATAGGCTTATACTTTAAAGTCGCTTTTAAAGACATAAGCGATGCGCTTAAAGATTATGCACCTAAGAACAATCGATCTCAAATTCAAAAGACTGAAAAGAACACACTATTGCTAGATGCTTACAATGCCAATCCTACAAGCATGAGCTCTTCGTTGATCAATTTTGGAGATCTTAGTACAGAATTGCCCAAAGTGGTTATTATAGGAGACATGTTAGAGCTTGGCGATTATAGCCAGGAAGAACATCAGAACATTGTAGATCTCTGTATCAACCAGAACTTTGAAAATGTATATTTAGTAGGTGAATTTTTCAAGGAGACAACAGTCACAAAAGAGTTCCAAAAATTTGACTCTACTGCAGAATTAAAAGTCTACCTAACAGCGAATCCAATTACTAACTCTTATATTCTTATAAAAGGATCTAGAGGAATTGCTTTGGAGAAAGTTGTAGAGATTTTATAATTACGAAAGGAATAAAACAAAAAAGCTTCCCGATCAAGGAAGCTTTTTTGTTTGAGTGGGCGCGAAGGGATTCGAACCCCTGACCCCTTGGGTGTAAACCAAGTGCTCTGAACCAACTGAGCTACGCGCCCTAATGAATGCTTTAGCTAAAAAAAGCTCCCTTTTGGAAGCTTTTGAATGGTTGTGGGCGCGAAGGGATTCGAACCCCTGACCCCTTGGGTGTAAACCAAGTGCTCTGAACCAACTGAGCTACGCGCCCCATTCATTATTGCGAGTGCAAATATAGACTAGTTTTTCTTCTACACAAAGAAAAAAATTAAAAATTTTAAATAATTTCAGCAACCGTAAAATTACTACCTCCACAAAAGATAAGATCCTTTTCTCCGGCAGTTTTTAAGGCTTCAGCATAAGCCTCTGGCACACTATTAAATACCTTCCCTAGAAGCTCAAATTCGATAGATTTAGCCATTAATTTTTCAGCTTCCAAACCTCTTGGCACATCTGGCTTACAGAAGTAATAAGTTGCATTTTTTGGGAAAAGCGGCAATACCTCATCTAAATCTTTATCGTTTACAACACCTAAAACATAATGCAATCGTTCGTAAACTTCACCCTCCAGCTGCCTGAACACATATTTGAGTCCGTCGCTATTATGAGCCGTATCACAAATAACTTTTGGAGCTTCTTGAAGAATATCCCAACGCCCCCTTAGATTGGTGTTTCTCCGAACATTTTTTAATCCGTCTCTAATATTCTCTTCAGAAATTATCCAATCTTGAGAAATAAGCTGATTAATAACTGCAGCGACTCCTTTGATGTTCTTTTGCTGATAGCTCCCTAGCAAATCTGTACTTAGATCTTCTAAAGTTTCACACTCTTCAGCAAAAATGATTTCTGAATTTCTTTCCTGGGCTGTTTTTCTAAAAACCGGTGCTGTTTCAGGATGCTTTTCAGAAATAATTACAGGAACATTAGGTTTAATTATACCTGCTTTTTCTCCAGCGATTTCAGGAAGTGTAGTTCCTAAAAATTGCGTGTGATCTTTACCAATATTGGTAATTAAACTTACTTCAGGAATAATAATATTGGTAGAATCTAACCGGCCTCCCATTCCGACTTCAATTACAGCAATATCTACTTTCTCTTCAGCAAAAAACCAAAAAGCCATTCCTACACTCATCTCGAAAAAGGAAAGATTTTCAGCTTCAAAAAAAGACTTATTATTTTGTATAAAATCGACTACAGCTTCTTCAGAAATATATTCACCATTAATTCTAATCCGTTCTCTATAATCTTTTAAATGCGGCGAAGTATACAATCCAACTTTATAGCCAGCTTCCTGCAAAACCGAAGCGATCATGTGGCTACTGGAACCTTTCCCATTAGTCCCTGCTACATGCACACTTTTAAAATCTCGCTCGGGATTACCCAAATGCGTTGCTAATTTTAAAGTGTTGGTAAGATCTTTTTTTAATGCTGAACTTCCCACGCGCTGATACATGGGTAACTGCTGAAACATCCATTCAACAGTTTGTTGATACGTTATCAATTATTCAGATAATTTGAAGTTATAAACTATGGTTCCAACCTGGCGTGAAGGCGCATCAGAGTCACTGTTAAAACGTGTAGCCAATGCCGCTTTTCTAGCAGGCTCTGTTAAACAGGACGCATTGTTAGTGGTTCCTTTTACTCCAGGAGTTGCAGCGATTACCTGCCCTTGGCGATTTACTTCTATACGCACCACAACAATACCAGATTCGTTACAATCCTGAACAAATTTTTCTTTGTTCAGGGCACGGCGACCACCAAGACGATAATTTCCGTCACCATCTAAACCGGCGCCATTTCCGTAGTAACTTTTAGCATTTGGATCTCCGTCTGGAGAACCTTTATCCCCGGCTGCATTATCATTACCTTCTCCTCCGCTCTCTTCACCAGTTCGCTCTGGACCATTTAAAATACTACTCATTGCATCTGTCGTAGATTTATCTGGTTTTGGATCTGGTTTTTTAGCCGGCTCTTCTTTTTTAGGCTCCATTTTTTTAGGCTTCTCAGTTTCCACAGGTTTTTTAACCTCTTTTTTTTCCTCGATCACCGGAGCCTCTTCTACTTCTTGAGTTACCACCTGCTCTTCAACAATAGGCTCTGGCTCTGGCGGAGTAACCTCTGGACTTGTATTTTTAGGAGCCGATTCGATAGGTTTTGTTGGCTGCTGTTCTCCTGAACCTACTTCTGAAGTTCCAAAATTTACAGCAATCCCGTTTTCTGGCGGAGGATCTAAATATGTAAAACCAAAAAAGAACAAAATAACCAACAGCAGTACATGCAGCACTACAGTGATGGTGAATGATTTTTTCTCGTGTTTGGTTTCTAAGAAAGCCATGATTATTCCGGTTTAACCGCTAATACTATTTTATATCTATTTCGATTCGCAATATCCATTACATTTACTGCTTTTTCGATAGGCACACCTTCTTCAGCTCTTAATATGATCGTTGGATTTTCTATCCCAGACAATCTACTTTTTAAAGTACTTTCTAAAGCCGAATTACTTATACGCTCATCATTAATATAAACCTGCAATTCTTTAGTAATACTTACTGAAACATTTTGCTGGTTGGTGGTCTTTCCTTTAGCTTTCGGAAGTATTAGATCCAAAGCCTCTGGAGTAATCACCGGCGATGTTAGCATAAAAAATATCAATAACAGAAATACAATATCTGTCATCGAGCTCATACTAAACTCCGGGCTAACTTTATTTCTACCTCTTAAATTCATATTAAGCAGGCTCGTTTAATAAGTCTAAAAAGTCTACAGCAGTAGCTTCCATTTGATGCACTACTTTATCTGTTTTTACAACAAGATGGTTATAACCAATGTAAGCTATAATCCCGACAATAAGACCAGCAACAGTTGTGGTCATTGCTGTATAAATACCTTCAGCAAGTAATCCCATTTGCGCCTGCCCACTACTTGTAGCCAACTCATGGAATGCAAGCACCATACCAATTACAGTCCCCAAGAAACCAATCATAGGCGCTGCACCAGCGATGGTTGCTAAAATACTAACGTTCTTCTCTAATTTATACACCTCTAATCGTCCCGCATTTTCTATCGCGGTATTAATATCTTCAAGCGGACTACCGATTCTCGAGATTCCCTTCTCCGTTAATCTCGCTACAGGATTGTCTGCCTGCGCGCATCGTATTTTAGCAGATTCAATATTACCGTTGGATACATTATCTTTAATTTGATGCATAAAATTCTTATCTACGCGACTCGCCGATTTTATAGCAAACAATCTTTCAAAATAGATATAAACCGCAGCAAACAACAAAACAAAAAGAATGATTATGATAATCTGCCCGGCAATCCCACCGCTTAAAAGCAGATCGAAAATCGAAAGTGTTTTTTCTTCTGAAACCTCTGCAGCATCCTGCGCTGCCTGCGTCACGGCATCCTGCTGAATAAAATATAGCATATTAATTGATTAGGGTTTTTAATGTAACGTGATAATCGGATTAAAATTGTTGCCCAAATTTAGTAAAATAATTATCAGAAAAACTCCTTATCGCTATTCATTAAGAAATTACTAACAGATAAGAAGTTTTCAATCTTACACCAATTGCTTTAAAGCAACCTCGAAGGCCGTTTTACTTATATTGGTTTTGCTACTATTATTATTGAAGGTATTCTGAATCGCATTTTTAATCGTCATCGAGGTATCATTGAAAATTGCCTCGTCGGTCATTTGTACGCGACGCTCCATAAAATAGGCAAAAACTCGTGCCATCCCACAGTTGGAAATAAAATCTGGAATTAGACTTACACGCTCATCTGTAAACTCCATTATAGGACCAAAGAAAATCTCTTTATCTGCAAAAGGAACATTTGCACCGCAAGAGATCACCTCAAGATTACTATTTATCAAACTTGAAATTTGCTCTTTTGTAACTAATCTTGAAGCTGCACAAGGCGTAAATATTTCAGCATCAAGATTCCATATTTTCTGATTGATTTCTTCAAACGGAATTAAATTTTTAGCATTTAAAGTATTTCCGTCCTTATGAAGGAAAAGATCTTTAATTTCTTCAAAAGAAAAACCATCTTCATTGATCAAACCTCCGGCACGATCGATAATCCCAACAACTTTCGCTCCCATCTGTGCCAGATAATAAGCGGCTGCAGAACCTACATTACCAAATCCCTGTACGATCGCTTTCTTTCCTTTTATATTACCACCGTAAATTTGATAATATTGATTCACCGCTTCAGCAACTCCAAAACCAGTGATCATATCTGCCACGGTATATTTTCTGGAAATATCTGGAGAATAATCGGTATTTTCTAAAACCTTAATTACTCCCTGGCGAAGTTGCCCTATTCTATTTATTTTATCGGCTTCGGTTGGCTGAAAATGTCCATTAAAAACACCTTCCTGCGGATGCCAAACTCCGCAATCTTCAGTAATTGGAATTACCTCATGAATTTCATCTACATTTAGATCTCCACCGGTGCCGTAATAACTTTTTAGCAAAGGAGAAACCGCTTTATACCATCGTTCCAAAACACCTTTTTTTCGAGGATCTTTGGGGTCAAAATTAATTCCAGATTTTGCTCCTCCAATCGCAGGTCCAGAAACGGTAAATTTTACTTCCATTGTTTTTGCTAAAGAAAGCACCTCATTTTTATCCAATCCTTCTCTCATTCGAGTTCCACCACCGGCAGCACCACCTCTTAGCGAATTGATCACCGTCCAGCCTTCAGCTTCAGTTTCAGGATCATTCCAATGAAAAACAATTTCAGGTTCTTTATTCTCGTATACTTTTAGTAATTCCTTCATATAATGTGTGGAAATAAATTTTGTATCAAATATAGTTAATCACAATTTTAGCCTATGCCGGTATAAAAATCTTACCAGAAGAATGATCCTTACTTGCACCGGTAACCGAGCTTAAAACATTTATTTTTTCTTCTAACCTCAAAACTCCTAGCAAGCCAAAAATTAAAGCCTCCTTAAAATCGATAATTTTAGCTTCAGGAATTACAAACTCGCAATTTGAATAGCTTTTGAACTGTTCGATCAAAAAGTCGTTAAAAGCTCCACCACCGGTTACTAAAACTTTAGATTTTTGCTGATTATCAAGCACGTGTGAAACTTGTTGCGCTACATGAATAACATAGGTATGTAAAACATCAGGAATAGAGATTTCTTCGGAAGTAATTATTGGTAAAACTTCAGCTTTAACCCATTCAATTCCCAAGGATTTTGGCGGATTTTGATTATAAAAGCTAAGATTGTTTAATTTCTGAAGTAATTTTTCATTCAGTTTTCCTCCTGAAGCTATCTTTCCTTTATCATCGTACTCTTCTCCTATTTGCCTGGTAAAATAATTAAGTACCGTATTTACTGCACAAATATCGTAAGCTAGCATTTCGCCATTTTGCTCTTCTGAAATATTTGCAAAACCACCTAAATTTAAACAATATCGATATTTATTAAAAAGAATCTTGTCGCCGATCGGCACCAAAGGCGCTCCCTGTCCTCCAAATTCAACATCCTGAACTCTAAAATCACATACTACCTTACAATTTAGATATTGGGCAATTTCAGGAAGATTTCCTATCTGTAAAGTGAAAGCATTTTGTGGTTCATGCTTAATCGTATGCCCGTGCGAACATACAGCATCTATATTTCGAATATCATTTTCAGCAATAAACCTAAGAATTACTTGTGCCAAATATTTGGTATATTCTTTATTTAGTGCCTGAAGTTGATTTTCCTCTAGATCGATAGCCGAATTGAGTTTTTCGCGCCATTCTGCTGAATAACCAACGGTATTAGCTTTTAAAATTTCAAAATTATAGTTATTTTCAACAGAGAAATGAATGTAAGCCAAATCGATTCCATCTAAGCTCGTTCCAGACATCACCCCTATCACAAAATAGTCTGATTTTCTCATATTCTCAAAATTAACTAATTATTATTGAAAAATACATATCAAAAATTTATATTTGGTAGCGAAAATTACTTTTTTCTAAATTTATAATCAAATGAATTTCGAATTATCTGAAGAACATATAATGATTCGCGATGCTGCTCGCGATTTTGCAAAAACAGAATTATTACCTGGTGTAATCGAAAGAGATGAAAAACAGGAATTTCCTGCAGCACAAATTAAGAAAATGGGCGAACTTGGCTTTTTAGGTATGATGGCATCTCCGGAGTATGGTGGTGGCGGTATGGATACCATAAGCTATGTTTTGGCGATGGAAGAAATTTCTAAGATCGATGCATCTGCATCTGTAGTAATGTCTGTAAACAACTCGTTAGTTTGTTGGGGTCTGGATACTTATGGCACACACGAGCAGAAAAAGAAATATCTATCTAAACTTACTACCGGAGAGAAACTAGGTGCATTTTGCCTCTCTGAACCCGAAGCTGGTAGCGATGCTACTTCTCAACGAACTACCGCAATCGATAAAGGAGACTATTACCTTCTAAACGGAACCAAAAACTGGATCACCAACGGTGGTACAGCAGACTACTATTTAGTGATCGCACAAACTGATAGAGAGAAAAAGCATCATGGCATAAATGCTTTTATTGTTGAAAAAGGATGGGAAGGTTTTGAGATTGGTCCTAAAGAAAATAAACTTGGAATTAGAGGAAGTGATACACATTCGCTAAACTTCAATGATGTAAAAGTGCCAAAAGAAAATAGAATTGGAGAAGATGGATTTGGTTTTAAATTCGCAATGAAAACATTAGCCGGCGGAAGAATTGGAATTGCTGCGCAAGCATTGGGAATTGCCTCTGGCGCATTCGAACTCGCAAGAGACTATTCCAAACAACGTAAAGCATTTGGAACCGAAATTAGCAATCATCAGGCAATTGCTTTTAAACTGGCAGACATGTATACTTCTATAGAAAGTTCAAGACACCTGGTAATGAAAGCCGCCTGGGATAAAGATCAAAAACAAAATTATGATCTTAGTGGTGCCATGGCCAAGCTTAGTGCTTCGCAAACAGCAATGGATGTGACAGTAGAAGCAGTTCAGGTTCACGGAGGTAATGGTTTTGTAAAAGAATATCATGTAGAACGATTGATGCGAGACGCAAAAATCACCCAGATCTACGAAGGAACTTCAGAAATACAAAAAATCGTTATTTCGAGAAGCATTCTGAAAAAATAAGTTCAAAAACACTCAAAATCAACTCGCTAAATCTTAGCGAGTTTTTTTATATTAAAATCTGATATTAGCCATTGCGAAATTCGGAAATTAGACCTTGATTTATTAAACGATTAATAAAAATTAAGATTTTCTTTAGTTTTACTGGATTTAATACACTCTTTCCTTTTATTACTTTCATATTCTTTACTAATTTAGATATTTTTGTAGTAATAATATAAGGAAGATAGGTTATGAGACCAAAAGAGCAGGGGCTTTACTTGCCTGAATTTGAGAGAGATAATTGCGGCGCGGGATTCATTTGTAACTTAAAAGGTAAGCGCACAAACGACATCATTCACAAAGCTTTGGATATTCTAATTCGATTAGAACATCGTGGAGCGGTAAGTGCTGATGGAAAAACTGGAGATGGGGCTGGAATTTTGATTGAAATTCCGCATAATTTCTTCAAGAAAGTTTGTGACTTCGATTTACCTGAATTTGGTGAATATGCAGCAGGAATGGTTTTTCTTCCAAGATCTAAAAATCAGCTTAAGATTTGTAAAGAGATCTTCGAAGAAGAAATCATTAATCAGGGATTAAATATTATTGGCTGGAGAGAAGTACCGGTCGATAAATCCTGTTTAGGAAGTATCGCTACGTTAAGTGAGCCAAACGTTCAGCAAATTTTTATTGGTAAAGACGAAGATACGACCGACGATGTCTTTAGAGCAAAATTATTTGCCGCAAGAAAAATTGCAGAACATAAAATATACAGCTCCAATCTAGGAGAAGCTGAATATTTCTACCTTCCTAGTTTATCTACAAAAACAATTATTTACAAAGGATTATTGATGCCACAAGACATCAATATTTATTATACAGATCTTAATGATCCAGACCTGGTAACTAAACTCGCTTTAGTTCACCAACGTTTCTCTACCAATACATTCCCAACCTGGGATTTGGCGCAACCATTTAGATATATGTGTCACAATGGCGAGATAAACACTTTAAGAGGAAACCTTAGCCGAATGAAAGCCAGGGAAGAACTTTTTGAAAGTGAAATCTTTGGAGAAGATATCAAAAAGATCTTACCAGTAACTTTAGAAGGAAAATCAGATTCTGCTTCTATGGATATGGTTTTAGAAATGCTTTTACAAACAGGACGTTCTTTACCAGAAGCGATTATGATGATGGTACCTGAAGCCTGGGAGAAAAATCCTTCTATGGGAGGCAGCAAGAAAGCATTTTATGAATATAATGCCTGCATCATGGAGCCATGGGACGGCCCAGCTTCAATTCCATTTACAGATGGTCAATATATTGGAGCACTGCTAGACCGTAACGGTTTAAGGCCTTCTCGATATACCGTTACAAAAGACGGTTATGTAATTATGTCTTCCGAAACTGGTGTAGTTGATGTAAAGCCAGAAAATGTAGAATTACACGGTCGCCTTGAACCTGGAAAAATGTTTCTGGTAGATATGGTTGAAGGTCGCATCGTTGGTGACGAAGAAGTTAAAGAGCAAATTGTTTCTAAACGCCCTTATCGCAAATGGCTAGACTCAAATTTACTGCCACTTGCAGATATTCCTTATACTGGAAACAAAACTCCTGTAGAGCCGGTAGATTTTAAAACAAGACAAAAAGTTTTTGGTTACACTATCGAGGATATTAAAACTATCATTAGCCCAATGGCTACTCAAGGTAAAGAGGCTATTGGATCTATGGGTACAGATATTCCTTTGGCTGTTCTTTCAGACAAACCACAACTTTTATTTAATTATTTTAAACAATTATTTGCTCAGGTAACCAACCCACCTTTAGATGGAATTCGTGAAGAGATCGTTACTGATATTAGCTTATCTATTGGGGAAGACAAAAATATTTTTGACATTACCCCAGAGCATGCTAAAAAACTTAGAATTCAGAATCCAGTAATCTCTAACGAAGACCTGGATAAAATAAAATATATAGATCATCCAGATTTTCGTGCAAAATCAATTTCAATATTATATGAAATTGACAAAGGCTTAAATGGGCTTGAAGAGCGCCTTGAAGAAATTGTTCTGGAAATTAGAAAAGCTGTAGATGAAGACAGAAATATAATTATCCTTTCTGATAGAAACGTAAGTGATAAACTTGCTCCTATTCCTTCGTTATTAGCTTGTTCTTTTGTTCATCACGAACTTAAAAAACATAAAAGAAGATCTGCTTTTGGTATCGTAATTGAATCTGCAGAGCCTAGAGAACCACATCACTTCGCTTTACTATTTGGTTATGGTGCATGCGCCATCAATCCATACATGGTAAACGAAATTATTTACAAGCTTTCTGAAGAAGGTGACATCGACGAAAAAGATCCAGATGTTGCTGTTAAAAACTTCAACAAAGCAATTGGTAAGGGTATTGTTAAGATCATGAATAAAATTGGTATCTCTACCTTACATTCTTACCGTGGATCACAGATCTTTGAAATTTTAGGGTTAAACAAGAAATTCACCAACAAGTACTTTACAAACACACCTTCAAGAATTGAAGGAATTGGTCTCTACGAAATTGAAAAAGAGATCCAAAAACGTTACAAACTTGCCTTTACTCCGCCAGAAACCGATACAGGTTTAGACCTGGAAATTGGTGGTGATTACCGCTGGAGAAGGAATGGTGAACGCCATATGTTAAACCCTGCTTCAGTAGCAAAATTACAACAGGCGGTTAAACAAAACAGCTACAAAACATATCAGGAATACTCTAATTTCATTAATAATCAGACTAAAAACCTGATGACACTTCGAGGAATGTTTAAGTTTAAAGAACTTAATCCTATTTCTATAGACGAAGTTGAACCATGGACAGAAATCGTAAAGAGGTTTAAGACCGGAGCGATGTCGTTTGGCTCGATCAGTAAAGAGGCTCACGAGAATCTTGCTATTGCCATGAACCGTCTACAAGGAAAAAGTAATAGTGGCGAAGGTGGTGAAGATGCTAATCGATTTACCAGAGATCCTAACGGAAACTGGAGAAACAGCGCTATTAAACAGGTAGCTTCAGGACGATTTGGAGTGTCGATTAATTATCTTTCTAACGCGAAAGAGATTCAGATTAAAATGGCTCAGGGAGCTAAACCTGGAGAAGGTGGACAATTACCCGGACCAAAAGTTAATCCTTCCATAGCTAAAACAAGAAATTCTACTCCGTATGTAGGACTTATTTCTCCGCCTCCTCACCACGATATTTATTCTATCGAGGATTTAGCGCAATTGATATTTGACCTTAAAAATGCGAATAGAGAAGCACGTATCAACGTAAAACTTGTTTCTAAAGTTGGTGTAGGTACTATCGCAGCTGGTGTTGCAAAAGCTAAAGCAGACGTTGTTCTTATTTCTGGTTACGATGGTGGTACTGGAGCTTCTCCTCTTACCTCATTAAGACATGCAGGTTTACCTTGGGAATTAGGTATTGCTGAAGCACAACAAACTTTGCTTTTAAATAATCTAAGAAGTAGAATTACAGTTGAATGTGACGGACAATTAAAAACAGGACGTGACGTTGCGATCGCTTGTTTACTAGGTGCTGAAGAGTTTGGTTTCTCTACAGCCCCGCTTGTTGCTTCTGGATGTATTATGATGCGTGCATGTCACCTAAACACATGTCCCGTTGGGATTGCTACTCAGGATCCAGAATTAAGAAAGAACTTTAAAGGAACCCCTGAAAACGTAATTAACTTTATGTACTTCGTAGCACAAGAATTGCGTGAAATTATGGCGAGTCTTGGCTTTAGAACCCTTAACGAAATGGTTGGTCAAAGCCAGAAATTAGACATGGATCGTGCTATAGAGCATTATAAAGCTCAGGGAATCGATTTATCAAATATTCTATACAAGCCGAATATCGATAAAGACCTTCCGCTTTATAAAACTCAGGATCAAAATCACGGTCTAGAAAATGCTTTAGATTTTGATATTCTTAGTAAAGCTCACCCGGCTATTTACCGAAAGGAAAAAATGAGTTTGGATTTCGATATTTCCAATATTAATAGAACCACTGGTGCTATCTTAAGTAACGAAATATCTAAAATTCATGGAGAAGGCGGCTTACCAGAGCATACTCTTGATCTAAACTTTAAAGGATCCGCAGGGCAAAGTTTTGGTGCTTTCGCTACACGTGGACTTACGATGAATGTTACCGGAAACACTAATGATTACTTCGGAAAAGGTCTTAGTGGAGCTACGCTTACAGTTAAAAAACCTGAAGAGGCCACTTTTAAATCTGACGAAAATGTAATTATAGGAAATGTTGCATTATACGGTGCAATAAATGGTGAAGCTTATATTAATGGAATTGGTGGTGAGCGTTTCTGTGTAAGAAATTCTGGCGCCAAAGCTGTTATCGAAGGAATTGGCGACCATGGTTGTGAGTATATGACTGGTGGTAGAGCTGTAATATTAGGTAAAATAGGACGTAATTTTGCAGCTGGTATGAGCGGCGGAATTGCTTATATCTATAATCCAGATAATAAATTAGATAATAACAACTTTAATATGGAGATGATCGAATTAGAACATTTATCTAATGATGACGCTTCAGAATTAAAAGAATTAATACAAAATCACTACTATCACACCGATAGTGAAGTTGCAGGCCACATATTAGAGAATTGGGAAGATAATCTTTCCAAATTCATTAAAGTAATGCCAATAGAATACAAAAAAGCATTACAGAGAATGGAAGAAGAAAAAAAGAATGAAGAAAACCTGGAACTTAAAACGGCGTAATAATGGGAAAACTTAGAGGATTTTTAGAATACGACAGAAAAGAGGAAACTACAGAAGCCGTAGAGCTAAGAGTTAAGAATTATAAAGAATTTACAAAAGATTTAGATACTGAGGAGCTTAATCATCAAGGAGCTCGTTGTATGGACTGCGGAATTCCGTTTTGCCATAGTGGTTGTCCACTTGGTAATCTAATTCCGGATTTTAATCATGCTGTTTACCAAAATGATTGGAAAAAAGCATTACAGATTTTACATTCAACAAACAATTTCCCAGAATTCACAGGACGTTTATGCCCTGCTCCATGCGAATCTGCATGTGTATTGGGAATCATTGAACCTCCAGTATCTATCGAGCTAATTGAAAAATATATAGTTGAAAGAGGTTTTAAAGAAGGTTGGATCGTACCAAACCCTCCAAAAACAAGAACAGGAAAAAAAGTAGCGGTAGTAGGTTCTGGACCTGCTGGAATGGCTGCTGCACAACAATTAAACCGTGCAGGCCATGATGTTACTCTATTTGAAAGGGATGCCAAGTTAGGAGGATTACTCCGTTATGGGATTCCAGATTTCAAATTAGATAAATCTGTAATCGACCGCCGACTTAAGGTTATGGAAGAAGAAGGAATAACCTTCAAACCAAATACTCATGTAGGGGTTAACTACGATGTAGAAGAGCTGAAAGCTTTCGATTCTGTGGTACTTACAGGTGGAGCAACCCAACGTAGAGGTTTACCAATTCCAGGAGCTGAGGCTAAAGGCGTTGTACAAGCTATGGAATTCCTTAAGAATAACAACCAGGTAGTCGATAATTTAAAAGACTTATCTTCTGAACTATCTGCTGAAGGTAAGAACGTAATTGTAATAGGTGGTGGTGACACTGGATCTGACTGTGTGGGAACCTCTAATCGCCATGGAGCAAAATCAGTTACTAATTTTGAAATTATGCCGATGCCATCAGATAGCAGAACAAAACAAAATCCATGGCCCTACTGGCCATTTACCCTAAAGACCAGTAGCTCTCATGAAGAAGGAGTAAATCGAAACTGGAGCATTAGTACTAAAGAGTTCCTTAAAGATAAAGATGGTAACTTAAAAGGTCTAAAAACAGTAGAGATTGAATGGGTAAAAGGGAAAAAAGGAGAAAGACCACAACTTAAAGAAGTTGAAGGAAGCGAGAAAGAATGGCCCTGCGAACTTGCCTTACTTGCTTTAGGTTTTACAGGACCAGAAGCTAGCATAAGCCAGCAACTTGGCTTAGATCTAGATAATAGAACGAATATTAAAGCTGATAACGATTATCAAACTAACATCCCTCATATCTTCGCAGCGGGCGATATGCGCCGAGGCCAATCATTAATCGTTTGGGCGATTTCTGAGGGACGTGAGGCTGCTTACCACGTGGATAAATATTTAATGGGTAGTAGTAAGTTACCGACCAAGGGTAATGGTGATCTGCCGGCCGCTTAAGGTTTCCGGTAGGATAAATAATATATAAAAAGCCGCTTTAATTAGATAGAGCGGCTTTTTTATGGATTATTGTCAGTAGTGTATGGTAGGAAGCCTTATGACTTTCGGTTTGGTTCCTTTTAGTTCAGTTAACTAAACTTGTATAAAACAAAAAACCCTTACCATTTCTGGCAAGGGTTTTCAAAAAGCAAGGCGGCGACATACTCTCCCACAAATAGTAGTACCATCTGCGCTAACGGGCTTAACTGCTCTGTTCGGAATGGGAAGAGGTGAGCCCCGTCGCTATAACCACCTTAAGTCGTTACCTATTGCATCAGTTATCAATATAACTGATCAACAGTCTAATATGTTGACATGATTAAGAAATAAAAAATACTATAAAACTTAACAAAACTTAGCATTTGGCCGTCTCTAAGGAGCTTGCACCCCTTAGAGAACGTTGCATCAAGCTATACGGATTATTAGTACTACTCGGCTATGACATTACTGCCTTTACACCTATAGCCTATCAACGTGGTCGTCTCCCAC
>NZ_FOKV01000008.1 GCF_900112105.1 Zunongwangia mangrovi
GCTTAATAATTATGTGCTTTCCAGTCTAACACGTAAACGACAGTATATTGGGAAAGCCTGGTATCAAAAGCAAATTGAAATTCCTAAGAAATGGGAAGGGAAATCCTTGATGCTTAATCTGGAAAGAGTTTTATGGAAATCTACCGTTTTTGTGAACGGAGAAGAAGTAGGCTCTAGAGAAAGTTTGATCGGGAATCACCAATATGAGCTTTCAAATTTAAAAGCTGGCGAGAATACGATTAGTATTTTAATTGATAATTCAGATTTCTATCCAGATATTAATGTGATTGGCGATCGTTACCCGGTAAAAGTTAATCAGGAAATGGCGCATGCCTATACCAATCATACGCAGATTAAATGGAACGGTATTTTAGGAGATATTTCGATTAGACCTGTTAGCCAAAAGATCTTTAAAAGTGTTGAGGTTTATCCTGATACTAAAACTGGTATTTTGAATATTGAAGTTGCTACAGATAGTAGTACGTCTAAGCCAATTTCAGTAGAAGTTTTAGATAGCGAGGGAGCTTCAGTTTTTTCAGAATCTATTTCAGAATATTCCGAAGAAGAAAATAAAATTCAATTTCAGTTTTCCGTAGAAGGAGCTTTAGAAGAGTGGGACGAATTTAATCCGCAGCTTTATACGGTTCAGGTAGGTACTGAAGAAAAAAAGATCACCAAGACTTTTGGATATCGTAGCTTGAGCCATGATGGCGGAGAACTTACGCTAAATGATCACCGAATCTTTTTACGTGGGAATTTAGAATGCGTGATCTTTCCATTAACCGGCCGTCCGCCAATGCAAAAAGAGGAATGGTTAGATCTTTATCAAAAAGCTAAGGCCTATGGCTTAAACCATTTTAGATTTCATTCCTGGTGTCCTCCTGAAGCTGCTTTTGCTGCAGCCGATGAGATTGGAATGTACCTTCAGGTAGAATTGCCGCATTGGAGTTTAAAAGTTGGGGAAGACGAAAAAACATGGCAGTTTTTAGAAAGTGAAGCCGATAAGATCATTGCAGATTATGGGCATCATCCTTCGTTTCTATTTATGTCTATGGGGAACGAGTTAGAAGGAAACTTCGATTTATTAAATAATCTGGTTTCAGAATTAAAAGAGAAAGACACAAGACATTTATATGCGACTACAAGTTTTTCTTTTCAGCAACCGGTAGGAACTCGTCCAGAACCAGAAGATGAATTTTTTGTAACGCAGTGGACAGATAAAGGATGGATTCGCGGGCAAGGTGTTTTTAATGAATACAGCCCAAATTTTGAAACTGATTATACCGCAAATAGTCGTAATATAGAAGTGCCATTAATTTCTCACGAAATTGGACAATATTCAGTATATCCAGATATTAACGAGATCGAAGATTATACCGGTGTACTAAAGCCATCAAACTTTATAGCCGTAAAGGAAGATCTGGAAAAGAAAAATTTATTATCGCTTGCTCCAGACTTCACAAAAGCTTCTGGTAAACTTGCAGCGATGTTGTACAAAGAAGAGATAGAAAGAGCCCTTAAAACACCTTCGTTTGACGGATTTCAATTGTTGCAATTGCAGGATTTTCCGGGTCAGGGGACAGCATTGGTTGGACTTTTAAATGCATTTTGGGAATCCAAAGGAGCTATTAGTGCAGAAGAATTCAGCAAATTTAATAGCCCTTTGGTTCCCCTGGCTCGATTTGAAAAAGCCATCTATAAAAGTGGAGAACAATTTAAGGCTGAACTGGAAGTAGCTAATTTTTATAAGGAGCTGAAGGATCAAAAACTTGTAGCTAGCCTTACCAATAATAAAGGAGAGGTTATTACTGAAGAGGTAATTGAAAACCTTGATTTAAGTATTGGTAACAATACAGCTTTAGGTACGCTGGAATTTCCTGTAGAGGTAGAAAATGCTGAAGAATGGCAACTTAAAATAAGCCTTGAAGGAACCGAATTTGAAAATAGCTGGCCGGTTTGGGTTTATCCTGAAGAGATTGTAAAACCAGAAAGCGATGTTTATGTAACAGCTTCTTTTACTGAAGCAGATCAACTTCTAAAGCAAGGAAAGAAAGTATTGCTAAATCCTGCTTTAGACGATTTAAACGGAGTAGAAGGTAGGTTTGTGCCGGTATTTTGGAGTCCGGTTCATTTTCCAGATCAGCCTGGTACCATGGGACTTTTAATTGATACTGAACATAAAGCACTAGAAAATTTTCCAACCCAAGAATATACCCAATGGCAATGGTGGGATTTATGTAAACAGTCTAAATCGATAATTCTAGATGATATTTCAGTGAAACCAATTGTGCGAGTGATCGATAATTTTGTGACCAATCACAGCATGGGGAATTTATTTGAAGTAAAAGTAGGAGAGGGGAAACTACTGTTTTCTTCGATAGATATTCTAAGCAATTTGCAAAACAGACCGGCTGCGCAACAATTGCATAATAGTTTAATACAGTATATGAATTCAGATCAATTTACCCCGCAGCAAGAAGTAAACTTCGAAGATTTACAAAAAGCTACTAAAAATTAAGCAGATGGTTAGTTGCTTAAATTGTTGAATTTTAAGGCCTGTTTTAAAAAAAAACAGGCCTTTTTTTGTCGTAAACTAATCTAAAAGATCAACCACTACGATAAGCACATAATTATCGCGTCTATTTAGTGAAAGGTCTACAGATTGAATATGATATTTGCCGTCTAAATGACTTAGCATACGTTCTTTGATAAGACTTTCGATTACAAATGGATTTTCGAAGTCTATAGGCTCAAGGATTTCAATATTAAAGATCTTATTATTCATTTTTCAACTTTTTTAAGTGTAAAACTTTAAGCTTAATGCAGGTTTAGACACTTTATTGTAAAAGGAACATTAAATTTTTAAAAATTCTTAGAAAGCTATTTTAAACCCGATCTGCTAATGTTTTTAGATGAAATTCTAAGCGATTAGAGCTCAGGTTTTTTTTGGCTTTCCCAGCTTCAGTTATTCCTAATATAAAATTAACACTTAGTAACTTTCTTATAACTTTTAAAGTATTCCTCTGGTCTATTTTTGCTTTGACGAAAGACTTTTTTCTTCATATTTAACAGTTTAGTGCATTTAGAAAAGTGGGAAGAATTTATTTCTTCCCGCTTTCTTAAAAAATGAAGAAAGGAAAAAAATACCGTTGAAGAAATGACCAATATCATAATCCGGTTCAACCTTAAATATTAAATTTTCATTGCAAAACCTGTCTTTAGTAATTGATAGGAATTGCTAAAAAAGACAACTAAAGTGGTGACTTTATTGAATTATGAAACACAAGATTTTAATAGTCCTCTTCCTGGTTCTGGAGTGCTGTAAGGCGCAATCAATTAGTTCTTTCCAATACTCGAGAGCAAATCTATTAGATCCTTCACCTGCAGTAATTCTGGTAGCTGCGCATCGCGGAATGCATCAGGATTATCCAGAAAATTCTATTCCGGCAATTCAGGAGGCGATCGATCATCACCTTGATATTGTAGAAATTGATGTGCAAATTACCAAAGACGGCATTCCCATTTTAATGCACGATGATGAAGTAGATCGCACCACCACAGGAAAAGGAGAAGTACACAAGCTTACCTATGCTGAAATTTGTGAATTTAAGCTAAAAGATAAAGCAGGGAAAGAAACTGCTTTTACCGTGCCCAGTCTTGCTGAAGTTTTAGAATTGAGTAAAGACAAAATTATACTTGATCTAGATCTAAAATTAAAAAAAAGACACTTAAGAAAAGTAACCCGACTCATTGAAGAGTTGAAGGCCGAAAATTCGGTATTCTTTTATGAAAGTCGGCATGCCGTGATCAAAAAAATACAACGACAATTGCCAGGAGCTTTGCGCATGACGAAAATAAGTTTAAACCGCCGAGCCGTTAAGAGGGCGATGCTAAAAGCAAATCCTGAAATTGTGCATCTAGGAAATTCTGAAAGAGATCGCGATCCTGTTTTTATAAAATATCTTCAGAATTACTACAAAAAACCCGTTTTTGCCAATGCTTTAGGTGCCTTAGATCTGGAAGTAGAAAAAAATCCAGATACGCTAAATTACTTTATTACTAAAGGGATAAACGTAATTCAAACCGATAAGCCAGAGCTTGTTTTAAACTATTTGGTAGCTAGAGGGAAGCATGATCAGTTTTAGTAGACTCCTATCTTTACAAAAAAGATTACCGAAAATTATCGAGTAAAATATCAATATTCGATATTTTACTCAATAATTGTTGTTAGGTACTCCGAGGTTTTTCCGAAATAATGGTGATTTTAAATCAAATGTCTCAAGAGCATGTTCTGAGGTAGTTTACTGCAGAGTTCTAAGTCTGAATAATTTTTTCTGAAAAAGCTTCTACCTGTCTCCAATCGGTATATTCTATAGGTTTTTCTGTTTTTGTAGGGCCATGCGTCATTTTCATGATCATTTTAATTAGAAGCCGATCAATAAATGAATAAGATGCATAATCTAAACGCCCGGCGAAGACTTCGATCATTTTGGGCTGCCAATCGATATTTTTAAAGAATTTAATCACGTATGGATTGGTATTAAAGCTATTTTTTTCTGCTTTACGTGCGACCAGGTTTACTGAAAAAAATGCCGAGTTTGTCGATTCCAGTTCCCTTTGATGCTTTTCGATAAATTCGGTTACTTTTTTATTATGCTTCCCGTATCGAATGCTGGCACCAATTATAAAATTCGAATATTTAGAAATCGGATTTTCGAAATCGGTAATGCTAAATATCTCGGCACTAAAACCTGCATTTTCAATATGGCGTGCAATCCTTTTGCAGATCTTAAGCGTCTGTCCATCTACTGTAGAATATAAAATTGCCACTCTTTTTTCCATTTTCAGGCTTATTTAGAGTAAACTTCTGTTATGTTGAATTCATCTCGAGTGGTGGGATAAATTCAAACCTTAATTTACTCAATTTTTAACGAATTTCATTCAATTATAATTTATGATTTTATTGATTTCTGCAATTTTTTCTGTTTAAATTAAATGTGGCGTATAAGTACATTTTAGGCTTAATTGTTAGCTTTTATGGTACTTTGCTGTGAAAATCAAATTAATGTTAATCTGTTAAAATTTCATATTAAATTAAATGATTTGACAATTAATTGTTCTTTTATTTGATAATACGATATTAATAAATTATACTTGTAGTCTAAGAAACTATTAGAGTATATGTGATATTTAAATTTTCATCACTAAAATGAATATTTACGAAATCGTTATCGTTCTGGGTTTTAATCAAAATTTCAAAAGATATAATATTTTGAAAGGGATTGAACTTATGTATTTATCTAAAAATGTAATCGATTGCATTATTTAAAAAGTAAGTAAGATTTAAAAATGAATACTATCGAATTTCAAAAATACAGAAGCTTCCTGTTCATTATTATCCTGGCTGTTGTTTCAGTTGGTTGTAAAAACAAGGAAGAAAAGGAAACAGTTACTGTTTCAACGGAGTCTGAAATGAAAATTTCAGATTCCCTGAAATGGTCTGAACGTATGTTACTTTCAGAAATAGCACGTTTTCCAGATCCTACACTTTTAGACTTTAGGGAAAAACCAAAATGGAATTATACCAATGGTTTGATTCTTACCGCTACACAGCGAGTTCATGAAGAGATAAATAAGCAGGCGTATTTCAATTATATCTACGAGTTTGGAGATAAAATGGTAAATGAAAATGGAGAAATAAAAACCTACACGCAGCAAGATTATAAATTAGATGTTCTTAAACCAGGCGATGCTTTACTTTATCTCTATTCAAAAACTAAAGAGAAACGATTTTTAAAAGCGTTACAAACTTTAAGAACTCAGATTACCGACCAACCCAGAACTTCAGATGGTGGCTTTTGGCATAAAAAAGTTTATGAACATCAAATGTGGTTAGACGGTCTTTATATGGCACAGCCTTTCTATGCTCATTATACAAAAATGTTTGGTGAAGGAGAAGAGACTGAAGCTTATAACGAGATTGTAAAACAATTCGCGCTTATTCAAAAGCACACATTAGATGAAAAGACAGGTTTGCTTTATCATGGTTGGGACGAGAAAAAGCAACAGGATTGGGCAGATACCAATACCGGGACTTCTGCCAATTTCTGGTCTAGAGCGATGGGATGGTACGGGATGGCATTGGTAGATGTGCTTGATTATTTACCTGAAGACCATCCCGGCAGAAAGGACATGATTACTTACTTAAATCAATTTGTAAAAGCTGTAGCTAAAGTTCAGGATAAAGATACAGGTTTGTGGTATCAGGTTTTGGATAAAGGAGATTTAGAAGGAAATTACCTTGAAGCAACTGGCTCAGCTATGTTTGTTTATGTGATGGCCAAAGGTGTAAATCAGGGTTATCTACCTAAAGAGTATAGAACAATTGCTGAAAAAGGTTTTCAGGGACTTTTAGATCATCTAGTTGAAGTTGAACCAAACGGAATGGTAAATCTTAAAAAATGCTGTGCTGTTGCCGGTTTGGGAGGTGATCGTGATGGTTCTTTTGAATATTATATTAACGAAGAAGTTAGGGCCAACGATCCTAAAGGAACAGGTCCATTTATAATGGCAAGTTTAGAATTAAATAAATAAAGCAATGCGAAAAATTACATTTATAGCTTTACTACTATTAACTGGTTTTGCAAAAGCACAGGATTCAGAAAATTATAAATCTGAAGTTTGGGTAGCAGATCAGGGAGACGGAACCTATAAAAATCCAATAATACATTCAGATTATTCAGATCCAGATGTTACCAGGGCTGGTGATGATTATTATATGACTTCCTCTAGCTTTAATGCCGCACCAGGTTTGCCAATTTTAAATTCAAAAGATATGGTGAACTGGGAGCTTATCAATTATGCACTCCCAAAGCAGGTTCCAGTAGAACATTTTAATACTCCACAGCACGGAAATGGCGTATGGGCACCGGCTTTTCGCTATCACAATAACGAATTCTACATCTATTGGGGTGATCCAGATTTTGGAATTTATATGGTGAAAACAGACGATCCTGCCGGAGAATGGTCAGATCCTGTTTTAGTAATGGAAGCAAAAGGCGCTATAGATCCTTGTCCGTTATGGGACGAAGATGGGAAAGCTTATCTAGTCCACGCCTGGGCAGGAAGCCGTGCTGGTGTAAAAAGTCTTCTTACCGTACACAAAATGAGTCCAGATGGGACAAAAGTTTTGGACGACGGAAGACATGTTTTTGATGGACACGACGATCATCCAACAGTAGAAGGATCCAAATTCTATAAAAGAAACGGCTATTATTACATTTTTGCTCCTGCCGGTGGTGTTTCAACAGGATGGCAGCTTATTCTACGTTCTAAAAATGTTTATGGGCCTTATGAAGAAAAGATTGTTTTAGAACAGGGAAGCACTTCAGTAAATGGTCCTCATCAGGGCGCTTGGGTAGAAACTCCAAAAGGTCAGGATTGGTTTTATCATTTTCAGGATGTCGATGCGTATGGAAGAATTGTTCATTTACAGCCAATGGATTGGAAAAACGACTGGCCGGTAATGGGAGAAGATCATGATGGTAACGGCATAGGAGAACCGGTACTGACTCATAAAAAACCAGATGTAGGCCAAAGTTATCCCGTGGTAACACCAAAAGAAACAGATGAGTTTACCAGTGATAGCCTGGGAATCCAATGGCAGTGGAATGCCAATCCAAATGTGCTATGGCATGCTAAATTACCGGGTAATGATTACCTAAGGTTGTTTAGTATATCACAACCTGAAGAAGCTAAAAATCTTTGGGATGTGCCTAATTTATTATTGCAGAAATTTCCGGCGCCTTCTTTTACAGCAAGTTCAAAAATCACTTTAATTCCTGAAGATGCCGATAAACCAAGAAAAGCCGGGTTTATCGTAATGGGAAGAGATTATGCTACGCTTACAATCGTTGAAAAAGATGGAGAATTTTATCTGCAACGAACTGAAGCTATTAATGCCGACCAGGGAAAAGAGGAAAAAGTTATAGAGGAAGTAAAACTGAAATCGAATACGGTGTATGTAAAAGTAGAAGTTTCGGCTCCGGATGCGATGTGCCAATTTAGTTTTAGTGAAAACGGAAGGCGTTTTAAAGAGATAGGCGAGCCTTTTAAAGCAAGGGTAGGAAAATGGATTGGAGCAAAGCTTGGCTTATTTAGTGTTAGTCCGGCCGATGCGAAACGAGGAGGTTATGCAGATGTCGAATATTTCAGGATCACAAAATAGATTGCAATGATGAAATTCGATAAAATCATACTTGTTTTTTTATGGAGTCTTTGTCTTGTATCCTGTGGTTCAAAAGAAGAAAAAACTAATAAGCAGGAACAATCTGAACCTGAATCACCCATAACGATTTATTTGATAGGAGATTCTACAATGGCCGATTATAGTGGAGATTACGATGATAAAGATTATATGAAAACAAGATATCCTGTTATGGGCTGGGGACAGGTTTTTCAGCAATTCTTTATTAAGGATAGTTTACCTAAGCTAAGCGGAATTATTAAAACAAATTCTGTAATCGTAGATGATCGCGCCAGAGGAGGTCGTTCTACCCGAACCTTTTTTCAGGAAGGAAGATGGCGAGCAGTTTATAAAGATCTAAAAGAAAATGATATCGTTATTATGCAATTTGGGCATAATGATGGTTCTGAAAGTCATCCAGATCGTTATGTGAATATAGAAGGTTACAAAGAATTTTTAAGATTGTTTGTTAGCCAAACGTTTCAAAAAAATGCGCAGCCAATCATTTTAACTCCGGTTGCGAGAAATTATCCCTGGAAAGATGGTCATCTGGAAAATGTTCATGGAGAATATGACCAGGCTCCAAAAGATATAGCCCAGGAAATGGACGTTCCATTAATAGATCTGAATAAAATGTCTATGGACTTTTTTTCAGAAAAAGGAGAAGAATATGTTTCTGAAAATTACTTTATGAATTTACCGGCTGGTAAATATGAAGCCTATCCCGAGGGGCAAAATGATAATACACACTTTCAGCCGGAAGGAGCTAAAGCTGTCGCACAATTGGTTTTTAAGGGTTTAAAAGATTTATCCGATAGGTCAACTTCAGAAAAATAGCTTCAATGAAAAATTATGTACTGACTTTTATTTTCTTTTTAATAGGGTTTACTTCAGTAAAAGCCCAAAAGGAAAAGCTGAATTTAAAGCCTTATTCGATTGAAACTACCTACGATCATTTAAAAAAATATCATCCGTTTGTAACGCCTATTCAGGAGTTGTCTTCAGAAGATATTGAGTCTAAAAGGGAAGTTGTTTACAAAGAGACTTCAACTTCAGCATTAAAATTAGACGTTTTTTATCCAAAAAACTCTACCGGTGAAAAATACCCGGGAGTTTTGCTTATTCATGGTGGAGGATGGTTTTCAGGAATAAAAGAAAATCAGGCTGTAATGGCACAACATCTGGCAGAAGCGGGATATGTTGCGGTTGCGGCATCTTATCGATTGGGAGAGGAGGCTAAATATCCCGCAGCAATTCTAGATTTAAAAGATGCCATTCGATGGATGAGAGAACACGCAGCCGAATTTAACCTGGATACTGAAAGACTAGCGACTTTGGGTGCATCTGCCGGAGCTCATTTGGCAATGCAGTTAGGAGTAACACCAGATTCAGAAGTTTATAATGAAGAAAATGAAGATTTTTCAACTAAAGTTCAGGCGATCGTAAATATAGACGGAGTTGCCTCTTTAGCACATCCCGAAGCTGAAAAAGGAGCTTTATTAGATGCCTGGTTGGGAGAAACTTTTAAGGATGATCCCGCACTTTGGAGAGAAGCTTCACCCTTGGAATATGTAGATACTACAAGTCCGCCAACTATTTTTATTAATAGTGCGCAACCAAGATTTCATGCCGGGCGAGATAGTTTTGTAGCACTTTTGGATACATATGGAATTTATAATGAGATTCATACAATCCCAAATTCTCCCCATTCATTTTGGTTGTTGCATCCCTGGTTTGAAGAAACTCTTAAGTACACCTTAGATTTTTTAGATAAAAATCTGAAAGATAAGTATGCAGAACCTTACCGAAAAATAACAGTCGCTCAGGATGGAACTGGTGATTTTAAAAGCATTCAGGAAGCGGTAAATTCAGTTCGAGTTTTTGGTCCAGGCGAAGTACTTATCAAAATAAGCAACGGAGTTTATAAGGAGAAATTGGTGATTCCGGCGCATATATCTAAACTCACTTTTGAAGGAGAAAGCAGGGAAAAAACGATGATACTTAATGATGATTATGCCAGTAAAATGAATCCCAAAACAGGCGAAGAATTCGGAACATTTTCATCGTATACCGTATTGGTGAGAGGAGCCGATGTTCATTTTAAAAATCTAAGTATTAAAAACTCTTCCTGTAACCAGGGGCAGGCGGTTGCTTTGCATGTTGAAGGTGATCGTTTTGTAGCTCAAAATTGTAATATTTTGGGTTGCCAGGATACTTTGTATACAGCAACAGAGGGAGCGAGAGAATATTTTCAGGATTGTTATATCGAAGGTACGACCGACTTTATTTTTGGACAGGCCACGGTAGTTTTCAATTCATGTGAGATTAAAAGCCTGGCAGATTCGTACATCACGGCAGCTGCTACACCCAGAAACCAGGATTTTGGATATGTTTTTTACGATTGCAAACTAACTGCCAGTGATGATGTAAAGAAAGTTTTTCTGGGACGTCCCTGGCGTTCTTACGCGAAAACAGTTTTTATAGATACCCAAATGCAAGATCATATTACTGAAGAAGGATGGCATGCCTGGCCGGGAGATGATATGTTTCCGCATAAAGAAAAAACCACTTTTTATGCTGAATTTAATAGTAGCGGCCCAGGAGCTTCGAAGGAAACTCGCGTGGATTGGTCGCATCAATTAGCTAAAAGGCAGGTTGAAAAGTATACGTATAAAAACATTTTTAGAGGTTGGATTCCATTGATGGGAAAACAGCTTAAAAAACTTTATAAAGAATAATATGAGAAATAAAGTCTTAGGTATTATTTCTATTTTTTTACTGAATTTATCTTTTGCATTCGCCCAGATCGATAACCAGGTTGAAGAAGAAATTTATGAAGGAGTTAATTTTCCCATGAAGCATTGGGACACTCCTAACATTAAAAATCAGGATTTTCTAATAACCGATTTTGGAGGTTTAGGAGACGGAATTTTTAAAAACACTGTAGCATTTAAACAAGCCATTTCCCAAGCTACAGAAGTTGGAGGTGGTAAAATCATTGTGCCAAGAGGAATTTGGTTAACAGGCCCAATTGAGTTAAAAAGCGGAATAAATCTTCATCTTGAAGCTGGAGCCGTTTTGTTATTCAGTAGAGATTTTGACGATTATCCTTTAATCGAAACCAGTTACGAAGGTTTAAATTCAGCACGATCTACATCGCCAATATTTGCTAATAATGCTGAAAATATAGCCATTACCGGTAGTGGTGTGATCGACGGAAATGGCCAGGCCTGGCGACCGGTTAAAAAATCTAAAATGACCGATCATCAATGGCGAGATTTGATAAAATCAGGCGGAGTTTTATCTGAAAATAAATCGGTTTGGTATCCTTCAAAATCAGCTTTAAAAGGAAGCGAGTCAGATTTAAGCAGCTTTTCTTTAGAGGAACTTAAAGAAGTAAAAGCCTTTTTACGCCCCGTAATGGTAAGTCTTGTAAACTGTAAGAATATTTTGCTGGACGGCCCTACATTTCAAAATTCACCGGCATGGAATATTCATCCTTTAATGAGCGAAAATATTATTATTAGAAACCTTAATATTAGGAATCCATGGTATGCGCAAAATGGCGATGGTCTAGATATCGAATCCTGTAAAAATGTGCTGGTTTATAATAATACCTTTGATGTTGGTGACGATGCGATTTGTGTAAAATCTGGGAAAGATAAAGATGGTCGTGATCGCGGTATCCCTACACAAAATGTGATTATAAAAAATAATACGGTTTATCATGGGCATGGCGGATTTGTGATTGGTAGTGAAATGTCTGGTGGTGTTAAAAATGTACATATTTCAGATTGTAATTTTATAGGAACCGATACCGGTTTGCGTTTTAAAAGTACTCGTGGCCGTGGTGGCGTGGTCGAGGATATTTATATTTCTAATATCAATATGACGGGAATTGCCACAGATGCCATACGTTTTAATTTATATTATGGCGGAAAGGCTCCAGATCTCTCAGATCTTACCAATATTAAGGAGGACGAGGATGATTATCCTGAAGTTTCTATAGAAACACCAGCTTTTAAGAATATTTATATGGATAATATTCAGGTTATCGAAGCTGAATCTGCCGGATATTTTATGGGACTTCCTGAAATGAACCTGGAAAATATAAAGCTTGAAAATTCTAAAATTCAGGCTAAAAAAGGAATGCGAATTATTAATGCAGACGGGATAACTTTTAACTCGGCTAAACTGATTACTGAAGAAATTCCAATTAAAATACATAATGTTAAAAATGTTGATTTTAGCGAGTTGTTTTTTGAATCTGATTTTGAAAAACCTATTCAAATTTCAGGATCAAAAACAGCTAAAATTGAGCTCAATTTTAATGAAGCTGGCAAAAGCTTCGACTTACAGGAAGGCCTTCAGGAATCTCAGATCATAAAAATAAATTAAGATGCTTAAAAAAGTAACCTACATTTTGCTGTTTGTACCATCGCTGATTTTTGCACAGTACCCTTTTCAGGATTCAAATTTATCTACTGAAGATAGAGTGGAAGATTTAATAGGACGATTAAGTACAGACGAAAAGATCGATCAATTAATGAACGATGCTCCTGCAATAGAACGATTGGGAATCCCTAAGTACAACTGGTGGAATGAAAGTTTACACGGAGTGGCACGCGCTGGATACGCCACGGTTTTCCCGCAATCGATAAGTATTGCTGCCTCCTGGAATAGAGATTTGGTTTATGATGTAGCCACTGCTATCTCTGATGAAGCAAGGGCAAAATACCACGAATATCAGCGAAGAGATCAGCATGATATTTATCAGGGATTAACCATGTGGTCTCCAAACATTAATATTTTTAGAGATCCAAGATGGGGAAGAGGTCACGAAACTTATGGCGAAGATCCTTTTCTTACTGGCCAGTTGGGGATGAATTATGTAAAAGGTCTACAAGGAGATAATGACAAATATTTCAAAGTAGTGGCCACAGCAAAACATTATGCCGTGCATAGCGGTCCTGAAGTTTCCAGGCATGTGTTTGATGCAAATCCTAGTCAGCGAGATTTATGGGAAACCTATTTGCCGGCATTTAGAACTTTGGTGAAAGAAGGCAATGTTCAATCGGTAATGACAGCCTATAACCGAATTTGGGGAGAACCGGCCAGTTCTAATACCTATCTATTTAAAGTTTTACGGGATTATTGGGGGTTTGATGGTTACGTAGTTTCAGATTGTGGGGCAATAAATGATATTTGGGAAGATCATAAAGCCAGTAAAAATGCAACTACAGCTTCAGCATTAGCATTAGAAAAAGGAACCGATCTAAATTGTGGCGATACCTATAAAGCTTTAAAGCAGGCCGTAAAAGAAGAGGAAATTTCCGAAGAAAAAATCGATATCGCATTAAGAAGGTTATTCACTGCACGTTTCAAATTAGGAATGTTTGATAATAATACCGAAGTGCCTTACGCACAGATTCCTTATGCTCAGGTAAATAATTCAACTCACCAGGCACTCGCCAGAAAAGCGGCAAGAGAAAGTGTGGTTTTATTAAAAAATGAGAATCAAATATTACCAATTTCAAAAGATATTAATAGGGTGGCTGTTATTGGACCAAACGCCGATAATGTTCAGTCGCTGTGGGGAAATTATAACGGAACGCCTAAAAATGCGGTGACCATTTTACAAGGGATCAAAAATAAATTATCTCCTGAAGTTGAGATTCTTTACGAAGAAGGCACACCAATTGCCAGTGAAATCCCCAGTATGTCTACGATCCCTTCCATTTACTTTGAAAATAGTGAAGGGAAGCAGGGTTTAGATGCCTTTTATTACGATAATAAAGATTGGGAAGGAGAAGCATTGTTTTCAAGAATCGATGATAATATCGATTTTATTTGGGATATCAATCCGCCCGATCCTCGTTTAGCATTGCAAAATTATAGCGTGAAATGGGAAGGTTTTATAAAAGTTCCTGACAGCGGAACTTATTACTTTAGCGATTGGGGAAAACCTTATTTAGATTTTAAAATAGGCGACACGATTGGAGGCGGAAAACATAAACATCATCCATCCTTGAACCCAAAAGAAATAAAACTTCAAGCTGGAAAAAAGTATCCTATCACAGTAAGATATAGCAATTTATATGGAAATGCTGAAGCAAGTATGAAATGGAGCAGACCAAACAGCAGTTCTAAAGCCAATGCCATTAAAATAGCTGAGCAATCTGATATTGTAGTATTAGCTTTAGGTTTAAATGAACGTCTTGAAGGTGAAGAAATGAGCGTTGAGGTTGAAGGTTTTTCCCGCGGAGATCGTACAAGCTTAGATTTGCCAAAAAATCAGGTGGATTTAATGAAAGCTATTGTGGCAACAGGTAAACCCGTAGTTCTGGTGTTAATTAACGGTAGTGCTTTATCTATTAATTATGCTAAAGAAAATATAGGCGGAATCCTAACTGCAGGATATCCCGGGGAGCAAGGAGGTAACGCTGTTGCCGATGTTTTATTTGGTGATTATAATCCGGCTGGCAGATTACCAGTAACCTATTATAAATCTACCGATCAATTACCAGATTTTGAAGATTATGATATGGAGGGCAGAACTTACAGATATTTTGAAGATGAACCTTTATACAATTTCGGACATGGTTTAAGCTATACTCGCTTTAAATATTCAGATCTTAAAATAACCAATATTGATATACAGAAGGAACTAACTTTTTCAGTAAAGGTTACGAACACGGGAGATTATAATGGTGACGAGGTGCTTCAGTTATATTTTAAAGATGAAAAAGCAAGTACGCCAAGACCAATAGTTCAGTTGGCAGCTTTTAAACGTATTCATCTTAAAAAAGGAGAAAGTAAAGAGGTGAATCTAAGTGTGAACCCAAGACAATTGGCGATGATCAATGCTAACGATGAATTGGTAATAGAACCAGGCTGGTTTAGTATCTACGTTGGAGGAAAATTACCCGAAATTGGAAAAAATTTAGATGAATTTTTAAAGGATCGATTTAGGATTAAAGGAAAGGAGGTTAACTTTGATTATTGATCAATAATTCATCTTGATTTTTCTTGAACATAGTTATTAAATGGGATACAGAGGAAGATGAAATTTACCCCATAAGGTGAGAATACTCTAAATTTTAAATAATTAGGAACAAGGTTGATATCCAGACCTTAATTTGTAGCTAAAACGTATATCTATATTTATTAAATTATTAGTGTGTAATCTACATTTAAATTAATTTGATAAAATTTAAGCTTATTATTTGATAATTAACTATCTATTGTGTAAACTTGTAGTCGAATTAACTATCCTATAACAATTTAAGCGAAAACGATATAGTTTGAACTATAAAAGGAATCAGAAAAAATTTTAAACTAATGTGTAATCGATTGCAAAAAGAATTTACTTATGAAATACAACTACCATAAGATGAAAAATTCCTATCTGAAATTTGCAAAATTGAGACCTGAAAAAAAGGGTGTTTTAAGTTTTGTAATTTTTATTTTATTTGCTTTTACTGGCTATTCTCAGGAAATTACGGGAACAGTAAAAGATGTTAAGACCGGCGAGCCTTTAATGGGTGTTAGTGTTTTAGAAAAGGGCACTCAAAATGGTGCGGTAACAGATTTTGATGGTAACTATAGTATTACTGTTTCCAGTACAGATGCGATATTGGTATTTTCTTATATAGGTTTTAAAACACTAGAGCGCTCTTTAGATGGAGCAACTACTTTAGATGTTTCTATGGAAGAAGATTTAAACCAACTCGGGGAAGTGGTTATTGTAGATTACGGTTATGGAAACGTAAAGAAAGAAGATATGACGGGTTCTGTAGCAACAATGTCTAGCGAGGAGTTTGCTAAAATTCCCGTTTCTAGCGCCGCAGAGGCGTTGGCAGGTAGACTTCCCGGGGTAAACGTGCAAACTGCAGATGGTGAGCCCGGCGCTGCAATTAATATTAGAGTTCGTGGTGGTGGATCTATTACCCAGGATAACTCTCCATTATACGTGGTAGATGGATTTATCGTTGGTGGAATAAACGATATACCACCTAACGATATCGAAACGATAAACGTATTAAAGGATGCCGCAGCAACTGCTATTTATGGGGCACAGGCTGCCAATGGAGTAGTTGTGGTTACTACAAAAAGTCCTGTAGTGGGAAGGGTTTCTATAGATTATAATAACTTCTTTCAATTTAATTATCTGCCTAAAGATAGAAAGTATGAAGTTTTATCTCCTTACGAATACGTTTTCGCTAATTACGAATATGCCAAATTAAGGTCTGAAGCAGATGTGAGAAATTACGAAAGATATTTTGGTGTTTACGATGATATAGATCTTTATCGCTCGATGAATGGGACCGACTGGCAGGACGAATTATTTGGTGATGCGAAGGTTTCCCAATTTCATAATTTAACAGTAAGTGGAGGTACTCAGGAGACAAAAGTACGTCTAAGCGTTAGTAATAATAATGATGAAGGATTACTTTTAGGATCAGGATACGAAAGGACTGCGATTAACTTTAAATTAAATCAGCAATTAGTTGAAGATAAATTAGACCTGGATGTATCAGCACGTATCACTGATACCGAAACTGATGGTGCCGGAACCTCTAGAAATGCACAAATAGGAATTAAAGAAGCGGTACAAACACGTCCTGTAAATGGATTAGCAGACGAGTTGGATATCGATCTTAATCAGCTAGGATCTGATAATGATTTTCAACAGTTTTTACTAAGTCTTATAAGTCCGGTTGAATTATCAGAACAGGATTGGAGAAAAAGAACAGAAAACGATTATGTTTTAAACGCTGCGTTAAATTGGAATATTCTTGATAATCTTAGCTTTAAAACTACTTATACAAGATCTAAGGATTACAGAGAAGAATTACGCTTCTACGGTCCTTTAACTGGAGAGTCTTTTAATAACGGAGGTAGCTTGCCTTTGGGATATAAAGATAATCGAGAAAGTTATTCATACAGATGGTTAAATACATTGAATTTTAAATACAATGAATTAGAAAACCATAGTTTCGATTTACTTTTAGGTCACGAGGTTTATTCTAGTGGAGGAGACCAGTCATTCATTAGAGCTGAAGATTTTAGACTTTCCATCACTCCAGAAGAACTTTTTGCTAATATGGCCTTTGGTAGAGTAGATAATCAATATACAAGAGAGTTTACAGAGAGTAACAGGCTTTCTTTCTTTGGTAGGTTAGATTATCAGTTTATGGGTAAATATTTAGCGACTGTTACGGTAAGAGCAGATGAATCCAGTAAATTTTCAAAAGAAAATCGCGTAGGAGTATTTCCTGCAGTAGCGTTGGCCTGGAAGATCGATAAAGAAGAATGGTTACAGGATTCTGAAGCGATTAATTCATTAAAATTGAGACTTAGTTACGGGCAAACCGGTAATGACAGAATTGATAATACAGCTACTCAGTTTTTATTTAGTGCGACAACCAATCGAGGTCCTGGTTTTGGAAATATGGATAATGTATATTACACTCCAAGTAGCGATGTATTATATAATCCAGATCTGGTTTGGGAAACTACTATAAATAGAAACTTAGGTTTAGATTTCGGACTTTTTGGAAACAGGGTAAATGGTAGTTTAGATGTGTATTATAATACTACTAAAGATCTGTTACTTAGATCTGCAATCCCTAACAATACAGGATTCTCAGAGCAATGGAATAATATAGGTAGCACATCTAATCGCGGGGTAGAATTAGGCTTTAATGCCTATATCGTGGAGAATGAAAACTTCAACTTTTCAACAACATTCAACTTTGGGTTAAACAGAGCTAAGATTGAAGAGTTAGATGGTACAGATGAACGCTTTTTTAGATCGAATTGGGCAAGTACAGATCTAAATAATATTAACGATTATTATCTAAAATTGGGTGGAACTATTGGAGATATCTACGGTTATGTTACTGACGGTTATTATACTGTAGATGATTTTGAAAGCTACGACGAGGTTGCCGAGGAATACATCTTAAGAGAGGGAGTGCCGGCTTCTGGTGCTGTGGTAGGAAATTCAGATATCCGCCCTGGTTTCCTTAAACTGAAAGATATAAATGGTGATGGAGTAATCAATGCAGATGATCGTCAAGTGATAGGAAACACATTACCCAAGTTTCAGGGAGGTTTAGGATTCAACGCGAGTTGGAAAGGCTTTGATGCTTCGATCTTCTTTAACTTTCAGTATGGAAACGATGTTTACAACACAGGGAAAATTCAATTTAACCAGTTTCGTCGTGTAACTTATGGTAACTTATTGCAAACTATGAGTACAGATAATCGTTACACCTATATAGATGCAAGTGGAGATATAACCGGTACACCGGGTGAAATCGTTACAGATTTAGATCAATTGGCAGCGATGAACGAAGATAAAAATATCTGGTCTCATGCAAGTCATGGTATTGCAGGTGCAGTAGTGCACTCCTGGGCGATAGAAGATGGATCTTTTGTAAGATTAAACAACTTAACTTTTGGTTACAGCCTTCCAAAGGATTTGATCTCTAAAGTAGGGATGGATCAGTTTAGAATATATGCGAGTGGAAGAAACCTGCATATTTGGACCAATTACTCAGGTTACGATCCTGAAGTTAGTACATCTGGAAACAATTTAACTCCTGGGGTAGATTACTCTTCTTTTCCAAGAAGCAGGTCATACACACTAGGACTTAATTTAACTTTCTAAAAACTTAACTATGAAAAATAGAATTTTATATATCATATTTTTAGGGATCCTGGCGACTTCCTGTTCAGATGATTTTATGGAGCCGGTGTCAAGATCTACCTTTGATAACCAATATATTTATTCGAATGTAGATGATGCCAGAAATGGTGTAAATGCTGTTTACTCTTATTTTAATCAGGATGCTTTTAGATCTCGATTATCGAATAATATGACGGGAAACACAGATATAGAACATGCCTCTGGTTGGACGAGTGAAGGTGATCGATATCAAATTTGGGATCTAGATGCTTTACCAAGTAACAGGGATCTGGATATCGTATGGACCTATGCGTATAGAGCAATTAGAGATGCTAATATTTCTATAGAAAGTATTCAGGCTAGTGGTTCTTTAGAATCACAAGATCCAAACGAGCAGGCCGATTTTTATCAATTATTAGGTGAAGCTTATACTTTAAGGGCGTATTGGTACAGCATGCTTATCTTTTATTTTGGAGATGTACCGTATGTAACATCTGCGCCTGTTGCTGGAGATGATTTTAACTTACCTAAAACAGATAGAAATGAAATCCTTTCAGGAGTGATTCAGGATCTAATTGATATCGAGCCTTATATGAAATGGGCAGACGAGCTGCCTTACGGAATCGAGCAGGTAAACCGCGAATATACCTTAGGAATGATCGCAAGATTATCTTTGCAAAGAGGTGGTTATTTCTTAACACCAGATCTAAGCATGGATAGAGAAGGAGATTACCTGGATTACTATCAAATCGCAAAAGATTATACTCAAAAGTTGATAGAGCTTAAGGATAGACCTTTACCAACAGATTTTAGACAGGTTTTTATGAATCAGGCAAAGTTTATCTCACCTGTAAATAGTGATATATTATTTGAAGTTCCATTTTCTTTAAATAGTGGTGATGTAGCCTGGAATATTGGGATGACGGTTATGGGAGGCCCAACAGCAGCTCACGATTATGGATCCGGGAATAACTATATGGCAATTCCTCCAACCTATTATTTTTCTTTCGATACGTTAGATATTAGAAGGGATGTAACCTGCGGTTTATATCAGATAAATCAACAATTTGAGAAAGAATTTGTGAACTCGCCATCCAATATCTCTCAGGGTAAATGGAGCCGACACTTTTTGGATAATCCACCAGGAGCCTCTTCAGCAAAAGGTACAGGGATAAACTGGCCAATGCTTAGATATTCCGATGTTTTATTGATGTATGCCGAAGCCGAAAATGAATTAAATGGCCCAACAGCTTCAGCACAGGAAGCATTAGCAAGAGTAAGACAACGTGCTTTTGAAGATACTTTCTGGCCAGAAAAGGTAGATCAATACATTAGTTCTATTTCTGGGTCTAAAGAAAGCTTTTTTGAAGCTATTGTAGATGAGAGAGCCTGGGAGTTTGGTGGTGAAATGATTAGAAAGTACGAATTAATTCGATGGGGCATTTATGCTGAAAAAACTCAGGAAACAGTAAATGAGTTAAAAGATCTGGCTGATGCTGCATTTGCAGGTACTACAAACCTACCAATTTATATGTACTGGAGAACAGATGAAAGTGGTGATTTTGAGATCTTAAATCCTAACCGAAAAGTAGTTGCTCCGCCAGATGATACCTGGAATCAGGTTCCGTTTTTACTAAGTCTGCATAGTGACGAAACTCAATATCAGGAATGGATTCTTTACGATTGGGAAAACTACTACAATGGGCCAAATCCAGGTGTGGCAAGATATATATTCCCAATACCAACAATTGCTATCGAGAACAGTCAGGGAACTTTAAAAAATGATGGTTATGGTTTTTAATATATTAAGAGGACTTAAAAATAAATATGCCCTAAACATTTTTGTTATTCTAGTTGGAGTGATCATGTTTAGTGCTTGTGAAAAAGATGAAGAGGTTTTTGATAGAACTCGTCTTTTTAGACCCGTTTTAAACGAAGATTTATATTCTGAAGGAAACGTGATTATCGTTAATCTTGGTAATATGCGAAGTGCCGAATACTATACGGTAGAAGTTAGTCGCGACACTTTCGCTACCATCGATTATACGATAGAAACAGATACCAATTACGTAGAGATCAATGAAGATCTAATTGGAGAAGAACTTTACTGGAATACTTTATATCAAATTAGAGCCACAGCACACGCTGATGATCCAGAGTTTGACAGTAGAATTTCAGATCTGGGAAATGTAAGAACCCAAAGATTTCCATCAATACTTAATGTTCCAAGTCGCTTTGATGTGATCGATACGGCTGCCAGGGTAACCTGGACAGCGGCAGGAGCTCCGGTAACCGGAATTCAGGTATATGCCGCGGAAGATCTTTCTCTAAATACACCACTTTTCGAAGAACGATCGGTGAATCAGGAAGAAAGGGACTCAACTGAAGCTATCGTTACAGGTTTAGATCCAGATACCGAATATCAGATTGCGCTGTATAGTGAAGATCAATTAAGAGGTTGGGTAAATTATACTACTTTACCAATGGATATCGATCCTAATGATGCTAATGTGATAGATATAAGAGGCGCTACAGATTCACTGGCGGTTTCTAATGCGGTTGCATCTGCTCCAGATGGTGCAGTGGTTTTAATTTCAAGAGGAAGCGTTTATAAATTTCCAGAGCAAAACTTAAATAAATCTATTACCATTCGTGCAACTTATGGTTTTGGTGAAAAACAAGCCATGCTATACACTACAGGCAACTGGGATATAGATGATAATTCTAATATCGATCATGTTCGATTTATAGATCTTGAACTTCGAGGAGAGGATTATACAGGTGATTACGTATTTAATCCAAACCGAAGCAATGTAAATGTAGGTGAAGTATTATTCGAAAAATGTCATATTTCTAATTTTAGAGGAATAATGAGAATAAGAACAACAGTGCAGGTAGAAGAATTTACCATTAGTAATTCTATCGTAGACACTATTGGAGGTTACGGGATTTTCACAACAGATACTAATCCTTCTTCAGATGCACCTACTGCTTCAGTACAGGAGATCAACTTATTGAACAGTTCATTTAATTATATCGATACCGGAATTCAGTCTAGAAACAATTCACAGTCTATTACCATAGATGGATGTTCTTTTGCGAACTTTATTGTAACCGGTGGCCGATTCTTTAGATATAGAGGAGGTGATGGTAATGATAATGTAACTAACGGGATTACAATCAGTAATTCGATCTTTGGACATAGTTGGGACGCTAGTGATAGCGATAACTACGGAATCCAGGGAATTGGCCAGGGATTAGGAAATACCAATTTCAATATTGTAAATAACTATTCTACGGCGAATTTCTTCTTTAGTGGGGGAGAAATTCCAGGTTTCCCAATTGCGAATTATAATGGTACCCAGGATGATCTTTGGATGAATGTAGCTACTGAGAATAATTTTAATTTTCAGGATAGAGGATTCTCAGGAAGATTTGATACTGGTGATCCACGATGGAGAATAGAATTATAGACTAAATAACGATCAAAGCTGGAATTTTCCAGCTTTGATTTTTTTAAATCAATATTGTGAAAATTATTCTATATTTTTTTACCGCATTTATTTTTTCCTGCTCTGGCGATCATGATCAAAGTGAAGAAGAATCGCCTGTTGGCCACGAACCTGTTCAGGAAGAAGCTTTCGCATTTCCTACTGCTGAAGGTTTTGGCAAGCATGCGACTGGTGGTCGTGGGGGGAAAGTTATTTATGTTTCCAAATTATCAGATGATGGATCTAAAGGAACATTGCGATATGCCATTAATCAGCCTGGAGCACGTTATATTGTATTTAGTACCGGCGGGACAATTTTTCTAAATTCAGAATTAAAAATAGAAAATCCCAATCTTACCATTGCCGGGCAATCTGCCCCGGGTGAAGGGATTAGTATAGCCGGGTATCCTGTGAGTATTGCAGCCGATAATATTATTATTAGGTTTTTAAGATTTCGAATGGGAGATCTAAATGATGTAGAAGGTGATGCGCTTGGATCCCGATTTAATAAAAATATCATAATCGATCATTGTTCTATGAGCTGGTCTACAGACGAATGTGTTTCAATTTATAACAACGAGAATACTACATTACAATGGTGTCTTATTGCTGAAAGTTTAAGGAATTCGGCTCACGCAAAAGGAGCGCACGGCTATGGCGGAATTTGGGGAGGTAAAAATGCAAGTTTTCACCACAATTTATTAGCCCATCATGATAGCCGAAATCCGCGATTAGGAGAATATGCAGGATCTGCCTTTGCATTAACAGATTTGGTAGACGTTAGAAACAACGTAATTTATAATTGGCAGGGTAATAGTATCTATGGCGGAGAAGCCATGAATGTTAATATTGTAAATAATTATTACAAACCGGGACCTGCAACCTCAAAAAAAGAACGAATCGTAGCTATCGATAAAAACCTTAATGAGGATACTGAAGTTTATAATATTTGGGGCAAGTTTTTTATAGACGGAAATTTTGTTGAAGGAAGTACACGGGCAAGTGAGAATAATTGGGAATTTGGAGTATACAATCAAATTCATAGCAAATACGGTAGTTTAAACCAAGAAGATAAGAATGCCATGAAGATTGAATCTCAGCATCCTATCGATGATAATGTAGAAACTCAGAGTGCTCAGCAGGCTTATGAAGCTGTATTGGCTAAGGCCGGCAATACCATGTTTAGGGATAAAGTAGACGAACATGTAATTGCAGATGTGAAAAATAAAAGTTTTACCTATTCTGGATCTCGTGGAAGTACAAACGGAATTATAGATACCCAAAGTGATGTTGGTGGCTATCCAGAATTAGATAAGGGAACCGCTTTAAAAGATTCAGATTTAGACGGAATGCCAGACGATTGGGAAATCGAAAATAATTTGGATCCTGAGAAGTTTGATGCAAACGATAACGATCTTAGTACAGGTTACGATAATCTGGAAGTATATTTAAATAGCCTTACCCCAAACAAATAACCCGAAAAAAACAACCATGAAATACCGAAAATCGATAAAGTACCAGCCATTTTTTATACTGAATCTTCTTCTGTTATTTCTTCTTAGTGTAGATTCTGCCTCAGCACAAAAACTGGCTTTTCCCGGCGCTGAGGGTTTTGGTAGATACACCAAAGGAGGAAGAGATGGCATCGTTTACAAAGTAACGAATCTTAATGATAGCGGGGAAGGAAGTCTTAGAAAAGGAATTCAAAAAAGAGACCCCAGAATTATCGTTTTTGAGGTTTCAGGAACGATTAATTTAGAATCCTCTCTGGATATAAACCGCGGAAATCTTACCATTGCAGGACAAACTGCACCAGAAGGCGGAATTACGCTTAAAGGTTATCCTGTTAAGATTAAGGCCGACAATGTGATCATCCAGTATTTACGATTTAGGATGGGTGATATTAACGATGTAGAAGACGATGCTTTTGGAGGTCGTGGTAATTCAGATATTATGATCGATCATTGTTCGATAAGTTGGGCAACAGACGAAAATTCTTCATTTTACTGGAACAAAAATTTCACCATGCAGTGGTGTATAATTTCAGAAGCATTAAATAGATCGGTACATCATAAGGGTGCACATGGTTATGGCGGAATCTGGGGAGGCGAAAATGCCAGTTTTCATCATAATTTAATTGCCAGCAATAGTAGTAGAAATCCGCGTTTTGGAGGATCATCTTCGGTTCCAAATAAAGAAGATGAACTGGTCGATTTCAGAAATAATGTCATTTTTAACTGGGGATTTAATAGTATTTATGGTGGCGAAAAAGGGCGGTACAATGTGGTAAATAATTACTTTAAACCGGGACCTGCTACAGAGGATGATGTGAAAGACCGAATTTTGAATCCTAGTAAACCTTATGGCCAATTTTTTGTTGAAGGAAATTATGTTGAGGGCTCGCAAACGGTAAGTAGAGATAACTGGAAAGGTGGCGTGCAATGTGATGATCCTGCTAAAACCAAAGCTTCAGAAATGTTCGATATTTTGAATAATATCACTACTGAAGAAGCTTATACTGCTTACAATAACGTCCTTAAAAAAGCCGGCGCCAGTCTTTACAGAGATGAGGTGGATGAACGAATAATTACAGAAGTAAGATCTGGTAACACGACTTTTAAAAACGGAATAATAGATTCTCAGGAAGACGTTGGCGGATGGCCTAATCTAAAAAACGGACAAAGTAAAAAAGATAGCGATGGCGATGGCATGCCAGATGAATGGGAGAAAGCAAATAATCTAAATCCTAATAAAAACGACGCTACGCAATATCAATTAAGTGAGCAGTATACAAATCTCGAAATTTATATCCAGGAATTAACAAAATCGGCTCAGTATGATTTTATCGTAGCAAGTGATGGGAGTGGCGATTTTAAGACACTAACAAAACTCATTAATCATTTGCCTGATTTTAGAAAAAATGAAACGCGAGTTTTTATAAAAAATGGTATCTATAAAGAGAAACTGGTTTTGCCAGCTTCTAAAACCAATATTCAGTTTATAGGTGAAAGTAAGGACAGTACGATCATAACTTACGACGATTACGCAAGCAAACTCAATCGCTTTGGGGAAGGTTTGGGAACAACAGGATCGACGTCTTTCTTTATTTTTGGAGACGATTTTTATGCAGAAAATATTACGTTCGAAAATAGTGCCGGTCGCGTGGGTCAAGCCGTAGCCGTTAGGGTAGACGGAAACAATGCTCATTTTAAGAATTGCAATTTCCTGGGCAATCAGGATACGCTTTATTTGCATGGTAAAAACAGTAAGCAATTTTATGAAAACTGCTATATCGAGGGAACGGTAGATTTTATTTTTGGATGGTCTTCGGCGTTTTTTTATCAATGTGAGATTAAAAGTAAACGAGATGGCTATGTGACGGCAGCTTCTACCGAAGAAGGTGCGAAATACGGTATTGTTTTTATTGAATGTGATTTTACTGCGGAAGGAGTTGAAGCAAATTCGGTTTACCTGGGAAGACCGTGGAGAAATTATGCGCAAACCGTACTTGTTAATTGCCATCTTGGAGATCATATTAAAACAGAAGGCTGGCATAACTGGGGAAAACCGGAAGCCGAAGAAACCACTTTTTATGCTGAATACAATTCTACCGGGCCTGGAGCTTCAGACGACCGAGTAAATTGGGCAAAATCTTTATCTGAAGAACAACAGAAATATTATTTAAGCTTGCTAAATAAGAATAAGCAGAATTAGAAATATTTTCTAAAACCTTCAATTTCCAACCAGGGAGTAATTAAAAATTACTCCCTTTTTTAATAGTAGATTTCTAACTGTGATTTAAAAATAGGTGTCAAATTGTAAGGTTCTATTTTTAATGCTACTCACTATATAGCATAAAGTAAATTAGTGTAGTCGATTAATAAGGATTCAGATTTTGGAATTAAAACAGGTAGAAAAAATAGCAAAAGCTTTAAGTGACCACAATAGGCTTCTTATTTTAAAAGCGATTCGAGCAAATAAAGGCAACTTAGATTGCTCGGCTATTGTAAATTCTATCGAACTTGCGCAGCCTTCGATTAGTCATCATATTAAAAAGCTGGTAGAGGCCGATATTATTTTGCCGCATAAAGAAGGCCGTTTTTATTCCTATTCTATAAACGAAGATTTATTAAGTCGTTATGTAACTACACTAAAAGAGCTTTAATTTTTAATGAATTATATATTGAAGTATTTAAATATATGAATAAGAAAAATGTACAATATTCGATTCTCGAGTTGGCACATGTGTCTAAGGGAAATTCTTATAAAGAAACACTTAATAACTCTTTAGATCTAGCCAGGTTGGCAGAAGATAAAGGGTATCACAGGTTTTGGTTCGCAGAACATCACAATATGGAACATATTGGGAGTAGCGCTACCTCACTTTTGATAGGTTATATTGCAGATAATACCGAGAAAATTAGAGTAGGATCTGGCGGAATCATGCTTCCAAATCATTCGCCATTAGTGATCGCCGAACAGTTTGGAACTTTAGCCAATTTATATCCCGGGCGTATCGATCTTGGCTTAGGAAGAGCACCGGGAACAGATCCTAAAACTGCAAGAGCCATAAGATCTGATTTTATGCAGGCAGCGCAGTCTTTTCCTTCTGAAATTGAAAAAATAGAGCGATATTTTTCTGATGAAAATAAAACTTCAGATGTTCGAGCTGCTATTGCAGAAGGCGCCGATGTGCCTTTGTATATTTTAGGTTCTAGTACAGATAGTGCGCATTTAGCCGCCAAAAAAGGTTTGCCTTATGCTTTTGCCAGCCATTTTGCGACCAATCATTTGCATAACGCATTGCGAATTTATAGAGAAGAATTTACACCTTCAGAAGTTTTAGAGAAACCTTATAATCTTGCTGGTGTAAACGTAATTATTGCTGAAACTGATGAAAAAGCAGATGAATTATTCACCACTTTAATTCGTATGTTCCTAGGGATTTTAACCGGCGAAAGAGATGGTTTAAAACCACCAACGGCAATGACTTCAGAATTGCAAGGTGTTTTACATCATCCGCAAGTGCAGCAAATGCTTAAATATTCTTTTGTGGGAAGTAAAGAAAGTGTGAAAGCCCAGGCCAAAGAGTTTTTAGAAGAGACTGATGTAGATGAATTGATCGCGGTTTCAGCCATTTATGATGCCGAAGACCGTCAAAGATCTGTTGCTACTTTTGCTGAAATTATGCAGGAAATCAACAAGGAAAATACAGCGCTAGAAAAGCAAAATACGTTATAAATTTACCCTGAAATTATATAAAACTGACTAACTTTTTTATTGAAGCTTAGTCAGTTTTTTTGTTTTAGAGCTCATAAAAATTTAGCTTCAAATCTTAAAATATCGCTATTTGTTAAAGATGTATTTTTTCAGAATTTTCTCGGTAGGCTCAAATAAGATAGGTTTGCTTAAAAAATCATCGATTCCAGATAGTTTCCCTATTCTTCGCATATCGTCCATACTGTTTGCGCTTAAAGCAACGATAGGTACAGGCTTATTTTGAGCAATTTTCTTGATCTTTTTGCTGGCTTCATAACCATTTATTCCGGGAAGCTGTATGTCCATTAAAATAAGATCGAATTTAGCCGATTTTCGAAATATTTCGATGCTTTCTTCACCATCTTCCGCAGTAATAATCTCGGCTTTTGGGCATAATTTAGAGATAATGGTACGTATTAAGAATAGATTGACCAGATTATCATCTACAGCTAAAATTCTAATTGGTTTCTGGGATTTCATCATTAATACATTACTTACTAAATATACCTAAAAAGATCAAATCTTAAATAATTATGATCAAAAATTAAGAAGTAGAAGATAATCCGCATCTTCTTAAAAGTATTTCTATATTAATTAGAATAGTATTTAATATTCGCTATTTTAGAATAAAATTTTTTAGATGCTAATTTCAAATAAAGTCAGTATTTCCAGTGTGATCGAGGGATCCTGGACTTATTTTCTTATCGATTTTTTTACCTGTAGTATTACCTTTGCGCTGTCTGAATATTTTAATATTATCAATATTCCTATTCCTGCTTTGTTACCTACCATTTTGGGTACTGCGCTGGCATTTTTTATTGGTTTTAATAATAACCAGGCTTACGATAGATGGTGGGAAGCCAGAAAGATCTGGGGCGGATTAGTAAATGACAGTAGAACCTGGGCGCGACAATTATTATTTCTGAAAATTGATAAAACCGAATTTAATACTGAAGATAGAAGCTTTATTGAAGTGTTAATACGCAGGCATATTGGTTTTGTATATGCTTTAAATCGAGGACTACGAAAATCTAAAGATGTCGATTATCTTAATTTTTTAAGCGACGACGATTACGAATATTTGCGACAGGAATCGAACAAAGCCAATGCGGTTTTAAATTTGCAAACCAGGGATTTAAATATCTGGTATAAGAATGGTAAGATCGACGGCTTTCAGTTTATGCAATTAAACCAAATGCTTATCAATTTTTGTGATCACATGGGAAAATCTGAACGTATCGCAAATACCGTTTTTCCAACCACATATAATTATTATACTCGAATTTTCGTTTGGATCTTTATTATTTGCGCTACGCTGGTTACTGCTGAAACCATAGGGATTTGGTCTGTAGTTTTTGGTACTTTAATTGGTTATGTGTTTTTAACCATTCACAAGATTGGTGTTTCTTTGCTGAATCCTTTTGAAATGTTACCAACCGGTGTACCTCTAAATCTAATTTCACGTACTATTGAAATTAACCTGCTAGAAATGCTTAGAGATAAAGATATCCCTGAACAAGTTAAAAGCGTAAACGACGAATATGTGCTATAGCAAAGCGCTGCTGAATTACCGAATTTCAAATTTAATCTGGAATAACAAAAGCCTGTAACTCGGCTAATTTCTTATTTTCGAAACGCCAGATATCGCAATAAGAATATTGTGATGCTTTGCCATCTTTATCAGTTAGGGTGATCTTTCCTATTGCGGTAACATAATCAGCTTCAGCAATAAGATTTTTCACATCAAATTTTGGTGGTACTGCATATTCTACCTGCATCCATTTTCGAATTGTTTCTTTTCCTTCAAGTACCTGATCACCAACAAATGTCCATTTCGAATCTTCTGTACAATAGTTTAAAAAACCTTCATGATCGCCATTACTAATGGCTTCATTTGCTTTTAATAAGATTTCTTTGTTATCCTTCATCATTTTCAATTCTATTGTGTGAATAATTTAGTCGGTTGCGATCTAAGAAGGTTACAAATTGATTTTTCAATAGTTAGGATAGAGAGATCACTTCAGAATAAAACAAAAAAAGGCTGGTTAAAAAACCAGCCTAACAACAAATCTAAATTTTGAATAATCTATATTAAAAGATTAGCTTAAAGCTTCTTTTAATTCTTTTGCAGCAGCTGCTGGATCTTCAGCTCCGTAGATCGCTCCACCAGCTACAGCCACAACAGCTCCAGATTCTTTTACTTTTGCGATGCTGTTTTTGTTTACACCACCAGCGATAGAAACAGGAACACCTGCTCTAGATGCTTCTTCGATCAATACGTCGATAGAGTATCCTGGTTTTGCCTGCTCATCTAAACCTGCATGTAATTCTACAAATTCTACACCTAGTTTAGAAACTTCCTGAGCTCGCTTTACACGATCTTGTACACCAATAGTATCTACAACTACCGCTCTGTCATATTTTTTAGCAGCTTCTACAGCACCAATAATTGTTGCATCGTCGATAGATCCTAAGATTGTAATGTAATCTGCTCCTGCTTTAAAAGCCATTTCTGCCTCTAATCCACCTGCATCTGCAGTTTTAAAGTCAGCAAAAACTTTTTTATCAGGAAAAGCTTCTTTCATTGCAGTGATCGCGCTAAGTCCTTCACTTTTAATAAGCGGAGTTCCTAACTCAATAATATCGATATAAGGAGCTACTTTGGTAGCTAGAGCTATTGCGTCTTCTGTGTTTAGTAGGTCGATTGCTACTTGTAATTTAGTCATAATCCTCTATGTTTAATTTATATTCTTCTGTTTATTAATTTTTACTCCATGTTAGCATGCATTTCCCATAATTGCTCGGAGCTATTATCAGATTGCTTCCATAGATACTGGATAAGCGCATCGAATAGAAATAAGAATCCCTGTTCGAAAAGACTCCCGGCATATTGCTGGGAAATAGAATTTCCATGTTCTTGTTTTCCTGCAGCAGGAATTATAATTGTATGATCAGCTAACTCTGCTAGTGGCGATGATGGGTTTGTTGTAAAGCCCACAATTTTCGCCTCATTTTTATGAGCTGTTTCTGCAGCGTTTACGATCGATTTTGTGGTGCCAGAACCAGAAACTGCAATTAATAAGTCATTTTTACCAATTGCCGGTGTGGTTGTTTCTCCTACCACATGCACCTGGTATCCCAAATGCATTAAACGCATAGTTGCTGCTTTTACCATAAAACCGGTTCTACCTGCACCGATCAAAAAGATCTGTTTAGCATTCTTTAAAGGTTCTTCGATATTTTTAATGTTTTCGAAGTCTAAAGAATGATATAGGTTTACATGCTCATTTATAATAATATCGTATGCTGTTTGAATGCTGATGTTCGAATTGTTTTCGCTTCCGTTATCCATAGCTAATCGTCTTTTAATTATTCCCGTTTTCTAGGAGGGACAAAATTAGCAGGCATTCCTGCGCAAATTTGTACACGATTTGGTAGATGTGTGGTACAATTTGCCTAAGGATGAAAAATGTTAGGTGAAATTAGCTAGTTTTGTGGTACTTTTTGGAAAGACCCATTTTTTCAGCAAAAAAAAGAGAGCATGCTAAGTAATAAGGTTTTATATATTCGTGATTTGATCGATTGTCCTCCTTCTTATCTGGACGATCCTGGTAGGAGAGAGTTTTTTGAAATTGTATGGCTTAAAGATGAAAAGGCATTGCACGTGCCGCAGCATTCTTTCCAGACCTTGCAGGGAGACTGGATCTATCTTATTCCGCCGTATCGAGTGCACCAATTAAATAAAGCCGGAAAGAAAGGTGTTTTACTTTCTTTTAAAAGAGAATTGTTAGAAGACGATCTTAAAGAATTTTTACTGGATGTCTTCAGAATGTTTAATATCCAGGGAGAATTTTCTTGCTTGCAGGTAACCGAGCAAAGTTCTAAAGGTCTAAACTCGATCTACAATTTACTTTCAGAAGAATATCAAAAAGAGGAGATGAATCTTTTAATGATCAAAGCGCTGCTGAAGGTTTTCCTACTGCAGCTTATTCAGTTAAAAGAACAACATTTTACCCAGCATGATATTAACGAAAAGCGTATTTATGAATTTATGCTTTTGCTGGAAAGTCATTATCTGGAAGAACGTGATACTGGTTTTTATGCAGAGCAATTGGGCATTAGCGCAAAACGATTAAACCAAATCCTAAAGGAGAAATTGGATAAAACAGGACTTCAATTAATTCATGATCGATTGATTCTTGAAGCAAAACGCCAGATCATTCATAGTGAAAATACGATCAAAGAGATCTCTTTCAATTTAAAATTTAAAGATCGTTCGTACTTCAGCAGATTTTTTAAGCAACATTCTGGGATGACGCCGCAGGAATTTCAGGAAAGCGTTAAGCGCCATGTTATTCAGCATGAAAATACTTTAATAAGTTAAAAGTTTAATGCTTTAAACATGACATCAGTTTATTAAAATATTGATGAAATGTAAATAAATTGTTTCTTTAATGCTATTTGAATGTTAAGAAGTTAGAATTCTTTATTTTTGAACCCATACTTTAAAAATTGCTTATGAAGTGTGGTGTACCTTATTTATTAAGGCTTTTACTACTTAGTTTTGGTTTTTGTCTTTCGTTTAACGCAGTTTATTCTCAATCGACTGAAGAAAGTAGTGATTCCGCTTTTCAGGACTGGCGTTTTAAATACGGCAACAATGGATTTGAATTTAGATCTGGGGATAACAATTATCTACTGCAAATCCAGAGTAGACTTCAGTTTCGGTTTGCCACACCAAGCGATCGCGATCCCTACACATTCAATGATTTTAACGACAATAGCAAAAACGTTTTTAAAGTAAACAGGTCTCGTTTAAAAGTTGGTGGTCATGCATATAAACCCTGGTTAAAATATTATTGGGAATACGATCTTGGGCAGTCAAATCTTTTAGATTTTAGGATTATGATCGAGCGCTGGGAATGGTTAAATTTAAAAGTAGGGCAGTGGAAGTTAGAATTCTCCAGGGAACGAAGAATTAGTAGCGGTGCGCAGCAAACGGTAGATCGCTCGATCTTAAATCGGTCTTTTACGGTAGACAGGCAACAGGGTATAGAACTATACGGGAGATTAAGAACCAGAGGAGCCTTAGATTTTAATTATTGGGTAGGCGTATTTACGGGGAACGGTCGTGGATCTAGAGAAAACGATGACGGTAATCTTATGTATTTTGGGCGTTTACAATGGAACATGTTTGGCGAAAATTTAGGATTTAAAAGTAGCGATCTTAGTATCCATCAAAAACCAGCAGCTATAATTGCGTTAGCCGGAGTAACAAATCGGAGTCCGTATACTCGATTTTCGTCTTCTGGAGGAGGTTTTTTAGAAACTTTTGAAGAATTAAATCCAGGGCAGTATCGTATAAATCAGGCCAATTTAGAAACTGCATTTGTTTACAAAGGTTTTAGTTGGCAATCTGAACTACACTTAAAAAACATCGATGATCGTGTAAATGCCCAGGAAACTACATTGAACGGTTTTTACTTTCAGGCAGGATATTTGGCACATCAATCTATCTCGTGGTGGCCAAAACCTTTAGAAATTGCAGCCCGATACGCCAATTATACGCCTAATACAAATCTTGATTCGAATTTAGATGAATTAACGCTCGCTTTTAACTGGTTCTTTAAAGGGCATCGAAACAAATTAACGATGGAAGTTTCTGAATTCGATCTTGAAACCGAAGATATGGGAATAAAAGATGAGTTTAGATTTAGAATTCAATGGGATATTTCGATTTAAATTTACCAAAATAGCTTCTGAATATGCTAAAATTGGGCATTTTGGACGGGAATTTTTTAAGAAATGTCTTTTTAAGTGGAATATTATTTTATTTTCGCCTGTCTAATTAATCTTTTAAATAAAAACAATATGAAAGAATTGGTAGAAAATATCAATGAGACATTTGAAGCTTTTAAAACTGATGCTGAAGCGCAGTTAGAATCTGGGAACAAAGCAGCTGGAACACGTGCAAGAAAATCTTCTCTAGCTTTAGAAAAGCTTTTGAAAGAATTCCGTAAAGAATCTATCGCAGCTTCTAAAAAATAAAACAAAAGCCTCTCGATTCGAGAGGCTTTTTTTCTTTACTTCTTTTGCTAAGATTATAAGTTTCTACGAACTTTTTTATAGATCATCTACTGCAAACTTTTAATGATCTTAAGTTCCTTTCTTACCTGAAAACCAATAAGCGTCGCCAGAGCGATAAAAGTAAGTATAGCGCTAATTAAAATATAGGTGTAAAATCCGCTAGAAAGTTGCTCTTTAAAAATGGGAAGCAATAATACAAACCCAAAAATATAAGTAGCGAACAATAAGGGTGTCCATAAATAATGGATAATTTTCCTAGCCTTGTAATAATGTACCAGTTGTTCGTTTAAGGCCAGCATACTTTGATGAAGCTTAAAGCTTTCCTTTTTTAAACCGCTTGCATACTCGATGATAATTCTAATACATAAACAACCAATCATTAGTCCTAAACCCCAAAAAGCTCGAGTATTTTTATAAGCTGACACATAGACAAAAAAAGAAATTAAGATAAGCACTGTGATTCCTAAAACTACTTTTGTAATAGTTTGTTTGCGTTTTAAGCCCTGCGATTTTTCTATGATTTTATGGATATTGTGATTCGCAGCAGGCGTTTTATGCTGCTGCCATTGATTTTTTATATTCTGAAAATCATTCATTTTTTACACATTTTGAAAGTTGGTCTTTAATTCTATGAATCCTGGTTCGTACTGCAGAATGATTGATTCCAATAACTTCAGCAATTTCCTTTTGGGGTAAACCTTCCAGTTCTAATAAGATGATCGATTTATTTTCTACGGAAAGTTTATCGATACAACGATACATACTGGCAAATTGATTTTCGATTTCCGTATCTTCTGAAGTTTCATCGCTCGCAATTTCGATCTTTAGCTTTTTGTTCTTTTTCTTACGTAGTTCCTGTAAACAGGTATTTACCGTAATTCGATAGATCCAGGTCGAAATATTGGATTCTCCCCTAAAATCTTCCAAATACTGCCAAACTTTAATAAAAACCTCTTGCGCCATATCCTGAGCCAAAGCCTCATTTCCGCTAAGATATCCAAGGCATAGCCGAATCACTTTTGGATAATTTTCATCATAAATTTTATGAAATTTCAGCTTCTTACTCATTGGTGTCTAAGGCGATTTTAATTTGATCGTTTAACCATTCTGGCTGATCGTATATTATAAAATGCTTCGAATTTTCAGTAAAATTAAGTGTATAATCACTAAGATTTTGGTACTGTTCCTTATAATTTTTTTGAGCTGTTTCTTTTCCGTAGGGAAGATTAGCGGCAAGAATATAAACCGGAATATCAATATTCGATAATTTTTGGCGCAAATCTAATTTCAAGAGATCGGTATAGCCATAAACATAAGTTTTACGATCGGCTTTTAGCATATCTGCAGCGATCTTTTTCTGGCCCAAAGGATCTAGACTCATATTTGTAGCCATTTGTTTGGCCATCGCTTCAAAAGATTTCTCGTCCATTTCTAATAATTGCTTGTTGTAAGGCGAATCATATTGTATAGCATCGCTATCATAATCTGGAAACATCAAAGCACCCATAGCAGGTAAGGCGTCTATCAAGATTAGTTTATTAATATTTTTATCTTCTGAAGCGAGCCACAAACCCAAAGTGCCACCCATACTATGACCTAATATTATAGAATTTTGAAGCTCATTTTTTGAGATATAGTCTTCAACGTCTAATTTAATGGTTTTAAGCCAGGGCTTTTCAATTGGGGCAACATCTCCAAAACCGGCAAATGTGAACGCATGTACCTGGTAATCTTGAGAAAGTGTAGAGATAACTTCAGTATAAACATTTGCTGTATTACTAAAGCCGGGAAATAATAAAATTGGTTGGCCTTCACCGTAAACTTCTACTTTAAAACTGTTTTGTGCTGTAAGTTGAACGCCGGCTAAAAGTGCAAAAACGCAACATATTATTTTAAAATTTTTCATTAGAATTGTATTTAAAGTTTAGCTTTTAGATACATTTTTGGCCTTATGTTACATTCGATTTTGCTAAAATTGAAAAAAAATAAAATTTATGGCAGACCAACAACTACGCGATTTGCGAAGAAATAAAGTGTGAAAAACACAATTATTAATACGCTATTTTAAAGGTTAAATTTTGTTAAATTATTAATAAAACTATATATTTGAATGTAAGTTGTTAATATTTACTTATTTAACCCTAAGTAGTATTTATTTCTAGTTTAATATATTCCAGATGTTTTTCAAAAAATCAAATAAGGTTGTGGTTAAGGATGACCAGCATGCTTGGGAGTGTCTTAAGGCTGGTGAAACTGAAGCTTTGGGCTATTTTTATGATAAGTATGTAGACAGTCTAATAGCTTATGGTTTTTATTTAAACTTAGATAAAGCAAAAACCAAAGATTGTATTCACGATATATTTCTGGATGTTTTTAAGTATCGCGAATCGATTTCAGGTGTTAACAACACCAAATCTTACCTTATTAGCTGCTTTAGACGAAAGGCTTTTAAAGACAAAAAGCATTTGCGAATAATCCATATTGGAGAAAATAATCCAGATATTATTCATTCGCAAATAGAAGCCGAGCAGCCGGTGGAGAATAAAATTATTCATTTGGAATCTGAATCTCAGCAATTCTCTCATTTTAATTCAGCTTTAAGTGCGTTAACAGATTACCAGACACGAGTTCTGGAAATGAAATTTAAAGAAAACAAAAGCTACACTGAAATTGCCGAAGAATTAAACATCTCGGTAGAATCGGTTAGAACGCAGCTTTACCGTATTCTTAAAAAACTAAGAAAAACAGCCATCGTTTTAATTGCCTGCTTAGAATTTATCTTGTAATTCTATTTTAGGCTAACTTCTCTTTATATCATATTTCAAAAATTCATTGGCACCGCCAAAGGCTATGATCACCCGATGTATGTTACTGCTGAAATTATCAATTCTCACGCATTAAATTTATTTTGGATCTTTGCTGAAGTCGATATTTCATAAAAATTCCCTTGATTTTCTTCTAATTTCGACTGCTTTTTAAATCTTCCTTTTTTGTGATTTTGTTTTTATTAGATGCTTAAAATGAAAATTTGATAAAAAAAGTAATTTTTTTTGTCTATGCTTTTAATATGTCGTGCTCTATATAATATAGTGCCTCCAATTCTAAATTAATTAAATGAAAAAGAATTCAAATTTTTTCTTTTCAGAAGAAGAAAAACAAGCTTTAAAGCAAGATATAATAGATTCGGCCGAATCTGTTAAATTTAAAGAGCGAAATACCAGGATAAAAAGATTCTTGGGTTACGCTGCTGTAGCTTGTGTTATAGGAATAATAGCTACGGTTTTTTATTCCAGAATTCCAGATGCAAATGCTTCTGATATAGAAAGATTTGTACAGCAATCTAAAGAGGAAATAAATTTTAAGTCAGACCAGGTAACTATACTTTTAGAAGAAAATCAGATCAATTTAAGTGAAGATTCTACCGAGGTTGCTTACTCTTCAAAAGGAGATCAATTAACGCTTGGAAACGGAAAGTCTATTCAGCAAAAAGTAAACTCTAAGAATAAGGCGGTATTTAATACCATCATCGTTCCGTATGGAAAACGAGGAAAATTAACCTTATCTGATGGAACTAAAGTTTGGTTGAACTCTGGGTCACGCCTTGTCTATCCTTTAGTTTTTAGTAAAGATAAAAGAGAAGTTTATCTGCAGGGGGAAGCGATTTTTGACGTTGCACATAATAAAGAGAAAGCGTTTAAAGTACTTTCAGATAATCAGGAAATATCGGTTCTGGGAACTGTATTCAATGTTTCGGTTTATCCTGGTGATGATGCTCAGCAAACTGTACTTAAAGAAGGTAGTGTGCTGGTAACTTATAAGGAAGAAAAGAAGCAACTTAAAATGGCACCGGGAGATTTTTTTGAATATAATACGGCAAGTAAAAAAATAGCCACCAGAAAAGTTGATCCAGATGTATATTTTTCTTGGAGAGATGGCGAATTAACGCTTAATAGAACAGATTTAGGCAGTATAGTGAAAAAGCTTTCCAGATATTACAATGTCGAGATAGCCATTAAAAATGAAGACTTACAAAATGAAACATTTTCTGGGAAACTGGATTTAAAAGAAACCTTAGAAGATGTTTTACTTACCATCAGGAATACCAGCGAATTTCAATACGAATATAAAAACAATGACACACTAGTGATTAATCGATAAAACTAAATCTATGATGTAAAACTTTACCAACAAAAAAAGAGGCCACCGGTGCGCCAACACCAAATGGCCAAAAAAACTGCCTTACGGCAATAGTATTAATCTAAATGCAAAAATATGAAATTTTTAACTGGAGGTAGGTTAGAGAAATCTAAACTTTCCATTCTAAGCATTAGCATGTTTATTATGAAATTAATTTTTACGCTAATTTTTGTAGGTCTAACTACACTGAATGCTAAAAACACTTATTCTCAAAATAAGATAGATATTGAAATATATCAGGGAACTTTACAGCAGGTTTTCCAAAAAATAGAAAAGAATACCGAATTTATTTTCTTCTATAAAGATGGAACTTTGCCAGAGAATGATAAATTTACTATTAACAAAAAAGGAATTGAACTCAATCTTTTTCTAGACGACCTTTTAAAAGATTACTCGATAGGATATAAGGTAGACGATCGCCAGGTAACGGTTTATAAAAAACCAATTGAAAATCGAGTAAAAAAGGCTCTACAGTTTACGGTTACAGGAACTATTACCGATGAAACTGGCTTGCCATTGTCTGGAGCTACTGTGGTAGAAAAAGGTACTACAAACGGTACACAGGCAGATTTTGATGGTAATTTTTCAATCGATGTAGCTGGAGAAGATGCAACATTGGTAGTATCTTTTGTGGGATATTCTACCCAGGAAGTTTTAGTTGGCAGTCAAAGCGAAATCGATATAGTTCTAAATGAAGATACCGCTGCCTTAGATGAAGTTGTAATTGTTGGTTATGGTGTTCAAAAGAAAGAAACACTTACAGGAGCAGTTGCTGGAGTGGGAGGAGAAGAATTAGCCCAGGCACCAGTAACCAACATTAGTCAGGGTGTGGCTGGACGAATTCCAGGTGTTGTTGCTATTAGTAATGGTGGAGAACCAGGTTATGATGGGGCAACTTTGCGTATTAGGGGTCTAAGTACTTTTGGTAACGCAGCACCTTTAGTAGTTGTAGATGGTGTGCCAGGTAGATCTTTAGAACGTATCGATCCTAGTACAATTAAAAATGTATCGGTATTAAAAGATGCCTCTGCAGCAATTTATGGTGCCCAGGCAGCCAACGGAGTTATCCTTGTAACTACCAAAAGAGGAAAAGTAGGAGCGCCTAATATTAAATTTTCTTATAACCACGGAATTTCAAGACCAACAGTAATTCCAGAAATGGCAAATGCTGCAGAATATGCTACTTTATTAAATGAAGTAGATGGTTATAACGATGCGCCTCTTCGATTTACCGAAGATGATATTCAAGCTTACCGCGATGGTTCTGATCCTTGGAGATATCCAGATACAGATTGGTATGAGGAAACTTTAAAACCATGGTCTGCTCAAACTTACGGAAATGTATCTATTAACGGAGGTACAGAAAAAATGAACTATTTTGTAAGTCTTTCTCACAGGTATCAGGACGGATTTTACGAAAACAGTGCAACCAATTACAATCAGTACGACCTAAGAACCAATCTAGATTTTAATATTAATGAATATCTGGATGTTTATATAAATACTACTGGACGTTTTGAAGATAGAAATTACCCTACTCGTTCTGCTGAGAATATTTTTAGAATGTTGATGCGTTCACGCCCTAATTCTCATGCATACTGGCCAAATGGAATGCCAGGTCCAGATATCGAATATGGGGATAACCCGGTGGTGATCTCTACAGATGCTACAGGTTATAGCCGTGATAAGCGATATGTGTTTAATTCAGATTTCGGAGTAAATCTCAAAATTCCTGGTGTAGAGGGTTTAACTTTTAGAGGAAATGCCTCGATCGATAAGAACTTTAGATTTGATAAAGACTGGGTAACTCCTTGGTATTTATATAGCTGGCCTGAGCAACGAGTAGATGAAAATGGAGATCCTATTCTTGTAAGAGGAAAAAAAGGTTATGAAGATCCTCGATTAACTGAGACTATGGACGATTCTCAAAGAATCTTACTACGTGGTATTTTTGATTATACTAAAACTTTTGGAGAAGATCACGATATCAATTTGCTTGCCGGGGTAGAAAGAATTACTAATAAAGGAGATTCGTTTTGGGCGTATCGTAGATACTTTCTATCTGATGCCGTTGATCAACTTTTTGCTGGAGGAAGTGAAGACATGAATAATTCGGGATCTGGTTTCGAAGAAGCCCGTTTAAATTATTTTGGAAGAGTCAATTATGCATTTAGTGAAAAGTATTTGGCTGAATTTGTTTGGAGATATCAGGGATCGTACATTTTTGAAGAGTCTGGTAGATTTGGCTTTTTTCCTGGTGTTTCTTTGGGTTATGTGGTTTCAAAAGAAAAATTTTGGGAAAACACCGTTCCTTTTATCAGTTTTGCTAAAATTAGAGCTTCATGGGGTCAAACAGGAAATGATGCTATAGATCCGTATCAATATTTAGCTAATTACTCCGTTAATAATTTATCTTACATTAGTGATAATGGTAATTCTAGGACCCAAACATTGTTCGAGGGCGTTATCCCAAATAGTAATGTAACCTGGGAAACTGCAACTCAAAAGAACATTGGCTTAGACCTGGACTTTCTACGAGGAGATCTATCTTTAACAGTAGATTATTTCCATTATTTGAGAGAAGATATTCTTTGGCCAAGAAATGCATCTGTGCCTAACACCGCAGGATTAACTTTACCAGCTGAAAATATAGGAAGGTCTAAAAACCAGGGATTCGACTTCAACTTAGATTACCGTACAAATATTTCAGATCTACGCATTAATATTGGATTGAATGGGGTATATACGAAGAACGAGATCTTGTTCTGGGACGAACCACAGGGTAGACCGGAATATCAGCAATCTACAGGAAGACCAATTGGCGCTGGATTGTATTATAATGCTATTGGAATTTTCCAAACTCAGGAAGAGATCGATAATTACCCATCATGGCAAGGGGCTAGACCTGGAGATATCATTTTCGAAGATTATAATGATGACGGAGTTATCGATGGAAACGACAGGGTTAGATATGATGCAAGTCGAGTTCCTACATTTACAGGAGGTCTAAATATCTCTATGAATTATAAGAATTTTGACCTGGCTGTATTGTTACAGGGAGCTTCAGGAGGATATTTTTATGAAACAACAGAATCTGGTGATTTTGGTAACTATTTACAAAGTTTTTACGAAGATCGCTGGACCGCTGAAAATCCAAGTACAGAAGATCCAAGAACTTATAATAGAAACGGAGAATACTGGGTAAGTGAGCAAAATACCTACTGGTTAAGAAAATCAGATTATGTTCGTCTTAAGAACATCGAATTAGGATATACCTTACCAGAGTCTGTTACTAGCTCGATCTTAGTGAAAAACTTTAGAGTTTATTTAAGTGCCTTTAACTTATTAACGTATAGCCCGCATATCGACGATTACGATCCAGAGAGCACCAGTGGTTCGGGTTATAACTATCCGTTAAATAAAGTAGTGAATGTAGGTGCAAGCATAAATTTTTAAATAGAATATTATGAAAAGAATAAAACTATTAATACTCTCATCATTTTTATTATTGATCTCTTGCGATAAAGATTTTTTAGAAGTTAAGCCCTTAGATCAATATTCAGATGCTGCAGTTTGGTCCGATGCTTCCTTAGTAAATGCATTTGTAAATGATATCTATTTAGGGCAGCAATATGGTTTTCAATTAGAAATGTTGGCTTCTCTTAGTGATATTTCAATGACTAAAAGAGCAGAGGTAAATCCTATTTTAAATAGTGAAATTAATGCTAGTTACGTAAGCGTTTTAGATCCCAATCACTGGCTTACCAGTTTTAGAAATATTACTTGGAACAGCCTTTATTTAAATATTAGATCCTGTAATGTATTTTTTGAAAGGGTTGAGGAATCGGGTCTTCAAGGAGAAGAGATTGAGCGTTTAACAGGAGAAGTTCATTACCTAAGAGCTAATTTTTACTACTGGCTAATGAGCTTTTATGGAGGTGTGCCTATCGTAGATCAGGCTTATCAAATAGAAGACGATTTTAACATTGCCAGAAGCACCTTTGAAGAAACCATAAATTTCATTGTTGCAGATCTAGATGCTGCAGCTGCGGCTTTACCACTTTCAGGAGATAAGGCTCGTGCAACCAGAGGGGCAGCATTAGCTTTAAAATCAAGAGTTCTTCTTTATGCAGCGAGTGATCTTTTTAACTCAAATGCTTCTTGGACAGATGGATATGCTAACCCAGAATTAGTGGGATATACCGGCGGTTCTCAAACACAACGTTGGCAGGCAGCTCAGGATGCTGCTAAAGCAGTTATCGATCTTGGCATTTATAATTTATATGGTGGTACAAGTCCTGCTTCGCCACAGGAAGCAAGAGAAAATTATACTAACTTGTTCTTAAATAATGGAAATGAAGAAGATATTCTTATTAGTTTCTATGACGATATTAATGATAGCGATTGGCAGGCACCAAATCCTGGTAGATTTTATGGTCCTAACGGATATCATAATTGGGGTAATCATACACCAACACAACAGCTTGTGGATTCTTACGAAATGATCGACGGAACCGAGTTTAGTTGGAGTGGTCCAGAAGCAGAAAATCCTTACGAAAATCGTGATCCTCGATTTTATGCTAGTATTTTATACGACGGGGCAAATTGGAGACAGCGTCCAGACGATGTGAGCGCTGCAGATCCAGAAGGTATTGTTCAAACCGGATTTTTTGAGAATGCTGATGGAACTTTTACCCCTGGTTTAGATACTAGACAAAGTTCTATTGAGGATTGGAACGGTACTTATACAGGTTATTATTTAAGAAAGTTTATCGATCCTTCGATAGATCACCAATATGAAACTCAGCGTTTACCGTGGCGCCAGATTCGTTATGCTGAAGTAATTTTAAACTATGTTGAAGCAAGTTTGGAACTAGGTCAGGAAGCTGAAGCAAAAACTTATTTAAACATGATTCGTAATCGTGCAGGTATGCCAGACGTCCCTGCAGATGAATCTGGAGAAGATTTAATGGATCGTTATCGCAACGAAAGAAAAGTAGAGCTAGCTTACGAACAACATCGTTATTTTGATATCAGACGTTGGATGATCGCACCGCAGGTTATCGAAGATGTAGAGGGAATAAGAATAGAGCACCAGTTTGGTAGTGATGATGTCGAATATCAAATAATGGAAGTACAAAATAGAAACTGGCAAAATAAATCCTATTTATTACCAATTTTATTAGATGAAATGAATAGAAATGATCTTTTAATCCAAAACCCCGGATATTAGTTTTAAGTTAGTTTAAGTGAATTTCTAGAATAGTTCCATTTTTTCTGAATCGCTTGATTTCAGTTAAATGGAATTATTCTTTTTTTGCAAAAACCAAGTTTAATAAACCTATAAATTTAACCAATGAATTTAAATAAAACTGCTGTTTTTCTGGCCTTAAGTATTTGTAGTTGTTTTCAACTATTCGCCCAGCAAACAGAAACGATATACCTCTCGGGTACCGATAAAGATCATCGAGTAGATTGGGATTTCAAGATTGATAAAGGCCGAAAAAGTGGTGAATGGTCTAAGATTGCCGTTCCTTCAAACTGGGAGCTCGAAGGTTTTGGAATTTACACTTACGGTCACGATTGGCGAAGATTACGACCAGAATCTGCCGCTATTGGCCAATATAAGCATCAATTTTCTGTACCAAAAGAATGGAAATCACAGACGATAGAGCTTGTTTTCGAAGGTGTGATGACAGATACCAAAGTTATGGTAAACGGTAAATTGGTTGGGCCTGTTCACCAGGGCGGTTTTTATTGCTTTAAATATGATATTACCCGCTTTTTAAAGTTTGGAGAAGAAAATTTGCTCGAAGTCGAGGTTAAAAATGCTTCAGATAACGATACTGTAAATAGAGCTGAAAAAGATGCCGATTTTTGGGCATTCTCCGGAATTTACAGACCTGTTTACTTAGAAGTAAAACCAAAAGAATATATCGATCGTGTAGCAATCGATGCTAAAGCCGATGGTTCTTTTAAAATGGATGTTTTTACTGAAAATATTAAAAGAGGAAGAGCTATTGAAGCTAAGATTAGTGATTTAGAAGGACAATCTTTAGGAAGTGTTTTTTCTACTGAAGCCGATAGAAGATCAGATAAAGCTACATTAAACTATCAGGCTGAAAATCCACAATTATGGTCTCCAGAATTTCCTAATCGCTACCAGGTTGAAGTAAGCCTTAAAGATGGTGATGAGGTTTTACATACAATCACTCAGAAATTCGGATTTAGAACGGTAGAGTTAAAAGCCAAAGACGGTTTTTATGTAAATGGTGAGAAAGTGAAATTTAAAGGTGTAAACCGCCATAGTTTCTGGCCTTCTTCAGGTCGCTCAGCAAGTAGAGCGCTTAGTATTATGGATGTTGAGTTGATGAAGGATATGAATATGAATGCGGTTAGAATGTCTCATTATCCGCCAAGTCAGCATTTTTTAGAAGTTACAGATTCCCTTGGACTCTTTGTGATCGATGAACTTACCGGCTGGCAAAATGAATACGATACGCAGGTTGGGAAAAAACTTGTAAAAGAATTAATTATTCGTGATGTAAATCACCCTTCGATCTTGATTTGGGCTAACGGAAACGAAGGCGGTAATAATTATAACTTGCTGGAAGAATATCCAAAATATGATATTCAGGATAGAACCGTAATCCATCCGTGGAATACTTTAGGCGAAACCAATACGCTACATTATCCTTCTTACGATTATGTGTACAATGCACTTACCAATGGCGATAAAGTGTATTTTCCAACTGAATTTTTACACGGATTGTATGACGGTGGTCACGGTGCCGGTTTAGAAGATTTTTGGAATATTATGCAAGAAAGTCCGTTATCTGCCGGTGGATTCCTTTGGGTTTTTGCAGATGAAGGTGTGGTGCGAACAGACAAAGATGGCTTTATTGATGTAAAAGATAAGGAAACCTGGGCGCCAGACGGTATTGTAGGACCTTATCGTGAAAAAGAAGGAAGTTTTTATACCATTAAAGAAATTTGGTCTCCGGTGTATATCGATAAAATGGATATTACGCCTCAATTTGATGGAAAGCTGAAATTGGAAAATCGTTACCATTTCACCAATTTATCAGAATGTGAATTTGAGTGGCAACTTATTAATTTTCCAAAACCAAATGCTTCAAAAACCGAAAATAAAATCCAAAAGTCAGGAAAAGCAAAATCACCAGATATTGCGCCAGATCTTTCAGGATATCTTCAGCTAGATCTTCCTGAAAATTGGGCGCAAAGCGATGCATTATACTTAACGGCAACAGATCCTCATGGGCGTAAAATTATGACCTGGTCCTGGCCGGTTAAATCTCCGGAGAAAACTGCAGAGAGTATTGTTTCGGGAACTTCAGAAACTGCGGCAAGCGCTTCAGAAAAAGATGGAGTCCTTACACTTTCAGCAAATGAAGTGGAAATTAATTTTAATACTGAAAACGGATTGATCACTTCAGTAAAAAATGAAAAGACTCCGATATCATTCAATAATGGGCCAAAATTAACCGATGAGGATAGTAAATTCAAATCCCTGAAACATTACCAAAAAGGCGATGATCAGGTAGTAGAAATGGAATACGAAGGCCCTATTCGAAAAATGGTGTATACGATGCAGGCCAATGGCTGGTTAAAATTAGATTACTCGTATTTCTTAAGAGGTCGAAAAGATTTTATGGGAATCAATTTTGATTATCCTGAAGAAAAAGTGAAAGGCGTAAAATGGTTAGGAAAAGGACCATACCGAGTTTGGAAAAACCGAATGAAAGGACAGAATTTTGCCGTGTACCAAAAAGATTATAACAATACCGTAACAGGATCTGATTGGGGGTATCCAGAATTTAAAGGCTATCACGATCGCATGTACTGGGCGGTTATCGATACTGAAGAATCACCCATTACCATAGTTTCCGCCACAGATGATGTTTTTCTTCGATTGTTTACGCCAAAAGATTCGAATAACGAAAATACGAATCCTGCGTTCCCTGAAGGAAATATCTCTTTTATGGATGCGATAAGCCCAATTGGAACAAAATTTAAAAAGCCTGCCGAGCTAGGGCCACAGAGTCAGCAAACCGAATTTCATCACCGTGATGATCACCAAAGATTATGGGGAGCTACACTATATTTTAATTTTGGAACTAAATAAGTATTCATGAAATAATGATAGAAAATCGAAAAAGGGAGGCCAAAGCCTCCCTTTTTTTTATTGCTTAAAATATTGAATTTCAGATTTATTGGCACTGCCAAAGGGAATAACACCCCGAGGCTTGTCCCAAGATACTTTACTTTTTCTTTTTAAGCATATAAAAATCTCGCATCAATCGGTTTTTATAACCAGATTTTTCAGGATGTACCTGGTTTAGATCGTATTGATCTATTTTTTGAATAGAATAGCCTGAAAATTCTTCCGTAGAGATCGTATCTGTTACGTTTAGTAGCAATCCAAACTCCTTTTCTTTCGGTAAAAAAAGACTGTCGTTTTTAACCAATATCGGAATTGGTTTTCCGAAGTCCCAAATAATTTCGGGGCCAAAACCATTATATTCATACACCTGAATTTGGTTATTTACAGCCTGCTTTTTTAATTCAGCAAAAGACTTGTAATTTGGGTTGTCGATCAAGGTATCGATCAGTGGAAATCCAAAAACGATCACTGTACAAATAAAACCTACCGTGAGATAAAATATGTTAGAAAACCTGTTTTTTCTGAAGTAATAAAATATGCTTACGCCAATACTAAAAAGCGCAATAGAGGTAAGGGCGTACCATAAATAATAAATTCCGTCTAGATCTAAAATGAAAAATGCAGCAAAAGGAAAAGCAATTCCTATGATGGCAATAAGACCAAAATTGAAATAAACCACCCATTTTTCCTTCATTTTTAAGCCTGAAAAATTACTGAACAGGTATTCGATATAAAACGACGTATTTAGCGCCATTGGGATAAGAACCGGCAAAAGATAACGTGATTTTTTTTCAGGAATAATCGATAACAGAATTACTGAAAGTATCGTCCAAAGAATCGCAAATTTGTAAGCTTTTTTGTTACTTGCCCTGTTTTTTAAATACGGGTAAAGTAGCGCCACGAAAGACGGAATCGTCCAAATACCACTTTGTGTAAAAAAACTCCAATAGTAATAAAACGGGCGAATGTTATAACTTCCCCAGTTGGCTGCTTCGTCTTTGGTGATTTCTAAAAAGGCTACAGGATCGGCTAATCTTACGTAAACAAACCACCATAACCCAACTCCTAAACCAAGAACTAGAAAAACGATTAAAGCGCCCCATTTTTTTCTAAAATCCTGAAATTTATAAACAATAGCATAAGCGATTACAAAAGGTAAAAGCAATGCGTAAAGCGAAACAGGACCTTTACTAAGTATCGAAAACCCAAAGAAAATTCCGGCTAAAATAACGTTACGCCATAACTTTCTTTCGTCTCTAAAAAACTGAAAAAGGAAATAAATAGTCACCATCATAAAGGCATGCGTAAAAATATCCCATTGACCGTTTCTACCAGAAAAGATGATGTAAAAAGAACTTACGGCAATAAGTGAAGCCATAAATGCCTGTTTTCGGGTAATATTTATTAATGCTGAAAATTTATATAGCGAAACGGCGAGTAATGTTGCTGCGCAGGCGGCAGGCAATCGTAAAGCCCATAAATTCTCTATTCCAAATATTTTTGCTGAAACTGCCGTTAGCCAGGTTGGCAATGGCGGTTTTTCATAACGCGGAATATCGTTTAACGTGGTTAAGAGCCAATGATTTAGATTCAGCATTTCTCTGGCCGAGCCAAAGTTTCTGGCTTCCATAATATTTACATAAATGGCATCCAGATTAAAAAAAAATATAAGAATACAAATACCAACAAGGGCAAGCAGATATCTATGAAATTTAGGTTTCATTTAGTTGTCGTTTAGACTTTTGGCTTAAGATAATATTTCTTACGTAAACTACACTTCCAAAAATATGTCCTGTAAATAAAACAGGATCTTTTCTTATAATGGCGTAAATTAAAATAAGACTGGCGCCAATCAGACTTAAAATCCAAAACCCTAGTGGAAGTATGCTTTCTTTTTTTCTTTCAGAATAAATCCATTGATATAAAAACCGAAGATTAAAAATGATTTGAGCAACTGTACCCAGTAAAACTAACCAGATAGGAATGTTTTCATTACCAAAGAAACGCTGCAAATCTAAGGTGCCGTTATTGTAATTGTAAAGCACTACGAATGCTGGGAAAATATAAATGAAAAGCTGAAAAATACGCTTCATTTTATCCCATTCTCCCTGTAACTGTAAATTCCGAATATAAATGTAATAGGTGATCGCCTGCCCAAACATAATCGAAAAATCATCTTGTAGATCCCCGTAAACAAAAAGTAAAAAAGAGGCGATTAGGCTAAACTTCCAAAACAGGCTGGGCGTTAAAACCTTTTTATGTTTTTCAGAAAGGATCCATTGTAAAAGCAGCCTGCCAGAAAAAAGGATCTGGGCAATAAAACCTACGGTATAGACGTACCATGGGCTCATCCTTTTTTAGCAACGTTATAATTGATATATTTTTTCTTCATCCACAGGTAAGCAAAACAATCGACTAATGGACCTAAAAGTCTGTTCCATAAATGAAATTTTGCTTTCCCGGCAATTCTTGGGTAGTGTCTTACGGGAACTTGTTTTACTGTTCCGTTTTGTAACATAATCATGGCCGGCAAAAATCGATGTAGGCCTTTAAACATTGGGATTCGTTTTGCATAATCTGCTTTAATGATCTTTAAAGGACATCCGGTATCGTTCATTCCATCATGCGTAAAACTTTTACGAATACCGTTGGCGATAAGCGAGGACATATTTTTCACAAAAGAATCTCTACGATCTGCACGCCAACCCGTCACGAGATCGTATTCGCCAATATCCTGCATTAAAAGATTAAAATCTTCAGGATCTGTTTGTAGATCTGAATCGATATAACCTATAAGCGGAGTATCAGCATAATCGAATCCAGCTTTGATCGCAGCACTTAGTCCGCAGTTCTTTTCAAAAGAAATAAAAAAGAAAGCTTTATTGCCCTCGCAAATTTTTTCGATCATCGATAAACTATTATCTGAAGAACCATCGTTAACAAGTAAAATACAGGTAGGTTTGGCAGCAATAGTAAGATAAGTAGAAAATTGTTGCTCTAAACGTTCCAGGTTTTCTTCCTCGTTGTAGATGGGAACAACGATCGTAAACTGATATTCCATAGTTTATAAATTGATTGCAAATGTATCTTTTAAAAGAAAAAATAAGAAGGTAATAACAAGAAATATCGTTTTTTAATGATAATCATTGTACTTTGCCGCCGCAAATTTTCAGATTTTTGATAATTTAAGACTTTATATTATGAAAGTTTTGGTTACCGGTGCTGCCGGTTTTATAGGTTCTCATGCTGCTGAAGCATTAAATAAAGAAGGTTACGAAGTCGTTGGAGTTGATAATTTTTCAGACTACTACGATGTTAAACTGAAAGAATTAAATGTTGAAAGTCTTTGTAAAAATAACATCGAGGTTATAAAAGTAGATCTTCGCAATACTAAAGATTTCCAGAAGCTAACCAGCGATTTTGATTTTATAATTCATTTTGCGGCACAACCGGGAATCTCAGCAACCAGCACTTTCGATCAATACCTGCAGAACAATTTTATTGCTACACAAAATTTAATTGAATTTGCTCACCAAAATAAAAAGCTAAAGCATTTCTTCAATATTTCAACCTCTTCGGTTTACGGTTTAGAAGCAACCTTTCCTGAAGAAGCTGCGGCACAACCTGCTTCATTTTATGGTGTGACCAAGCTAGCTGCAGAACAATTGGTTTTAGCCGAATCCAGAGCCAAGCGATTGAACAGTAGTTCACTTCGATTATATTCAGTTTATGGGCCTAGAGAACGTCCTGAAAAATTATATACCAAATTAATCGCCTGTGCATTTAATAATGAAAAATTTCCATTGTTTAGTGGAAGCGAAAAGCATTTAAGGAGCTTTACATATGTTGGTGATATTTTAGAAGGCATACTTACGGCAGTGAAAAAGCACCACGAGTTAAACGGAGAAATTATCAATCTTGGTACAGAGGCCGAATATACCACGCAGGAGGGAATCGATTATGTAGAGGAGCTTTTGGGTAAAAAGATCGAACTGGAGATTAAGCCTAGACGAAAAGGTGACCAATGGCATACGCGCGCCAATATTAATAAAGCTAAGAAAATTTTAGACTACCATCCAACCACTACTTTAAAGGATGGTTTACAACGACAGATAAACTGGTATAAAGCCAATTTTCTATAATTTAGAATACTTTTCTAAAAGTTGCTTTGCAGCAATAAAAGGAGAGGTTTTTTTATCGAATATTGCCTGTAATTGCTCGTTTAAAGCGGTTTTTATCTCGGGATTCTGGTAAAAAGACTGTTTTAGCTGTTCGTTTATACTCTGTAACAGCCAAAACTTACTTTGTTGCTTTCTATTTTCTTCAAAATAGCCATTTTCTCGGATCTTTTTTTCGAAAGATCGTATGAGATTCCAAATTTCAGGGATACCTTCATTATATAAAGCACTGCTAAGCAAAACTTCTGGCGTCCAACTGCTTTCTTTTGGTGGGTATAAATGCAAAGCACGTTTAAAATCTAATTTTGCAGTATTTGCGGCCTTAATATTATCACCATCTGCTTTGTTGATCACAATGGCATCTGCCATTTCCATAATTCCGCGTTTTATGCCCTGCAATTCGTCGCCTGCACCGGCTAATTTCAGTAACAAAAAGAAATCGCACATGCTGTGCACGGTAGTTTCACTTTGCCCAACACCAACAGTTTCAATTAAAATCACATCAAATCCTGCGGCTTCACATAGTAAAATACTTTCTCTTGTTTTACGCGCAACACCGCCAAGAGAATAGCCAGATGGGCTAGGGCGTATAAATGCCATTTCTTCTTTCACCAGATTTTCCATTCGGGTTTTATCGCCCAGAATACTGCCTTTAGAAATGCTGCTACTGGGATCTACCGCAAGAACTGCTACTTTTTTGCCTAATTTGAGCAAATGACTACCAAAACTTTCAATAAATGTACTTTTTCCCACGCCCGGAACTCCGGTTATTCCGATTCTTATCGATTTTCCTGCGGAAGCAATGGCGCCTTCAATAATAGCTGAAGCCTGTTCCTGGTGAGTTGGATTATTACTTTCAACCAAAGTGATCGCTTGTCCTAAGGCTGTTTGACTCCCCTGAAGCAGCCGATCTAAAATTTCGCTATGATCCTGTTTTTTCTTCCGAAGTAATTTAATTTTTTCTGCAGCGCTATTACTAACATTCACTGGAGAAGGAATGCTATTGCTTTGGGAAAGTGCAGATTTTTTGGAAGGCTGTTTCAAGTTGCAGTTTATTTATGACAAATTTATGAATACATTTTTTGAATGCGAATTTTGGGAATGGTATATTGATAAGGAATAATATAAAACATTCGAAAAAATGAAAACTTTGTATTCAGCTAAGGTAACCACAGAAGGTGGAAGAAAAGGCAGAACAACCAGTGACGATGGGATATTAGATTTACAACTTTCAATGCCTAAAAGTCTTGGCGGTGAAGGTGGAGAACATACAAATCCAGAACAACTTTTTGCAGCAGGATATTCTGCATGCTTTGGTAGTGCTTTAGAAATGATCGCTAAAAATGCGAACGTAGACCTGGGAGATTACAGTGTAACGGTGAAAATAGATCTTGAGCAAAATGATGATAAAGAGATGGATCTTTCAGCAGTTATTGATGTTTATATTCCAGAAATAGAGGTCGAAAAGGGTGAGGATCTTATTAACGAAGCTCACGAGGTTTGTCCTTATTCTAGAGCGACAAGAGATAATATCGATGTGACTTTAAATCTTTTGATCGACGAAGATTAATATTCGATAAAAATCGACTTAATTATTTGAAGAGGCTTCTATCGTAGGAGTCTCTTTTATTTTTATAGGAACAGAAACGCTTGTGCGATCCCAGGCTAAAGCCATAAAAACAAAATCATTGGCTTGCTCAAAATAAATAGTGAATTGTTCTACCGTTTCCTGTAGATTATTAGAAGGAACTTCAACGATTAGAGCATCAAATTCGGGGTCGCGGTAGACTTTTCCGTCAAGATCGATTCCCCAGGGATACATTTTATTATTAAAGATAATTTCCCAGCTTTCTTTTTTAGGAACCGTCCACAACGTGTATTCTCCTTTAGCCAATAAACTACCATCTACCATAATATCCTTGTTTGTTTTAAAAATAGTAGCTTCGTTAGCGCCGGTACGCCAAACAGAATCGTAAGCTACCAGATTCCCAAAGATCTCTCTGCCCTTTTTATAAGGTCTATTATAATAAACTTCTAAAGTAAGATCATTTTTAGTGTAGGATACAGAATCCTCTGGACTGTATGCTTTAGTATTATAGCGAACAACAAAAAATATTACGGCGATCACCAAAAGACTGATTCCTAAAATTTTAAGTAGTAACTTCAGGCTATTATTCATAAAATTATATTTGACCTATATTCGGCAAAAAGCACGTAGATTTTAGAGTATTAAAATAAGGATATAATTAGAGTTCTACATTTTTATTCAGAAAAAATATACTTTTTGCAACATAGCGAATTTTGATTCGTCTTTAAAGTGAACAACAACCAATCAAAAAACCATTTTGTTACAACATCAGTTAATAGAAGATTGTAAGAACAACAGCCGCAAAGCGCAGCTTAAGCTTTACAATAAATACTGTGAAGGTATGTATTACGTGGCATTACGGTTTATGAACGATACCCAGGAGGCTGAGGATGCGATGCAGGAAGCTTTTATTAAGGCTTTTGCAAAACTGCATCAATTTACCGGAGAGGTCACCTTTGGCGCCTGGCTTAAAAGAATCGTTATAAACAAATGTCTGGACAAGCTTAAAGCTAAAAAGCTGGAACAGGTGGCGATGAACGAGCAGGTTCTTGGAATCGTCGACGAAGAGGAGAGCTGGAATGTTAACGACAGCATTACTGTTGAAGACATTAAGCAAGCGATTAGCGAGCTTCCAGAAAAGTATCGCTATCCTTTAATGCTATTTTTAGTTGAAGGATACGATCATGAAGAGATTTCAGAAATTCTGAATATTAGCCAGGTGGCTTCCAGGACGCTGGTACATCGTGGAAAGAAAAAATTGCAAGAGAAAATCAGGAATCTTGAAGAACAATCGGGAAGAATGAACAGACAAACAAAATTGTAGGTAAGCTGTTTAGCTAACAGAAAACCACACATAAAAAATTGAGATATGGGACAGGATATTAGAAAAATGCTGCAGGAGGATAAAGAAAGCCGAAAGTTTAAAATGCCAGAAGGACATCAATCGAGATTTGAAGATCGATTGAATAAAGCCTTTCCAGAAAAGAAAAAGTCAGCTGGGCGTAAATGGTTTTTACAGATCGCCGCGATATTTGTGGTAGCGCTTGCAGCAGGAGGATTTTTCTACTTTAATTCGGGTACTTCAGTATATCCTTATGGAACTCAGGTTGTAGAAACTTCAGAAGAAAATCCTTTAGAAGAGAAAGAAAAGAAAACAGAAAATTCAGCAAAACAATTTCAGCTAAGTGATGTGTCGCCTCAGTATAAAAAGATCGAAGATTATTATATGGCGAGCCTTAATATGGAGTTGGCAAAGCTAGATGTGAATAACGAGAACAAGGAACTTATCGATTCTTTTATGAAACAACTGGCAGAGCTGGATAAAGAATACAAAAGATTAAATAACGAATTAAATGAGTTAGGGCCTAATGAACAAACCATCGAGGCTATGGTCGCTAACTTACAGCTTAGATTAGAGTTGTTGTTCAAACTAAAACAAAAGCTAAAAGAAATTAAAGAATCAAAAGACAACAGTTATGAAAATGCACAAGCTTAATTATATTTTATTATTCCTTTTGGGATGCGCTATTAATGTTTCGGTCTCAGCACAGGATATGATGCAGCGAAACTACAATGTGAATAGTGATGTTATTGTAGATGTAGATGCTAAGAACACCAATATTATCATCGAAAGCTGGGATAAGAACAGCGTAGCGATCGAGGCTTTTATAAATGATGGTGTTCCGCAGAACGAGGCCACTAAAATGATGGATAGCTGGAAATTAACTACCAATGGGAATAAAAATAAGATTCAGATTAGATCAAAATCTGATATGAATATTAATTGGGATGTTGATATCAGTGAAGATGAACTTAACGATGCCTTGGCGCAATTACCAGAGATTATGGGGCCAATAATGAATAATTTGGTAAATCCAATATTACAGAATATTTCTGAAAATCCTTTGCCTCCAGATCTTTTCGAAAATATGGGAGCTATTAATTTTGACTATGAAGCTTATCAGGAAGAAGGGGATGCATATTTAGAGCGCTACGAGAAGCAGGTGGATAAAAAGTTTGGAAAAGACTTTGAAAAGAAAATGGAAAAATGGGCTGCAAATTTTGAAAAGAGCGTAGAAGGAGATAGCGAAGAATTCGAAAAAAGTATGGAAGAATGGGGGAATTCTTTTGGAGCCAGCATGGAGAAATGGGGAGAATCTTTCGGGAAAAAAATGGAAGCCTGGGGAAAGAATTTTGAAGAAAAAATGGCCGCTAAAGAAGAAGCGGGTCAAAAAATGCCTAATATGATTGTAATAAATCGTAATAACGAAGGCACTAAAGCTCAAAGGACAATTAAAATAAAAGCCCCTAAAAATGCGCAAATTCGTCTTAATGTGCGCTATGGTAAAGTAGAATTGGATAATGCAGATAATCTTATGGCAGAATTATCTCACGCTAATTTTAAAGCGAATAGAATCTCCGGGAAAAATACCCACATTAAGGTTTCGTATACTCCCGTTAAGATCTCAAATTGGGATTATGGAGTACTAAATGCTTCTTATTTACCAAGCTGTGATATTAATGCTGCCAGAAGTATAAAATTGATTTCAAATAGTAGTGATGTAAACATCAATAGATTAAGTGAAGTTGGGATTCTATCTGGAACCTTTGGGAATTTAGCGATCAAAAATTTAGGCGGGAGTTTTAAGAATCTTGATATTACCTTAGAGAATAGTGATCTTAAATTGAAATTACCACAGTCTGCTTTCAGGTTTAATTATAACGGGAACCAGAGTGATGTAGAGTATCCAGGAACTTTAAAAGTAGATAAGACTTCTTCTTACGATAACGAGATTCTAAAAGGTTATTATAAAAGTTCAAATTCAGATGCGCAAATCAGTATTTCAGCAAGATTTAGCGATGTGTTGCTAAATTAGAACGCAAAGATTACTTTTGGCGAAAATGCAATCTATGAAAGCTAATTTCGCTGAATATATTTCCGGGTTAACTGCAGATTTTACTCCGGTTGTTGGAGGAGATCTAAAACAGGAAGATTTTATTGCCATCGACTTGTCTGCAAATAACCCGGAACTTTTAAAATTAGAGCAACTTTCTTCTGAAGCCTTTTCGGTATTTATAGATCATAATCTTAAAGTGGCTGGTAAAAAGGTAGCGTATGGTGGTTATAACGAAGTAAGAAAACTTTATCAGCGTAGCCAGCTTTTTAATAAAAATGTAGATGAATTTTTAAACCGAAATATCCATATTGGTTTGGATATTTGGACTGCGGAAGGAACCGATGTGCTTGCGGTTTTAGATGGCGAAATTCACAGCTTTAAGGATAATGCTAATTTTGGTGATTATGGCCCAACAATTATTTTGAAGCATATGATTGAAGATGAGGTGTTCTATTCACTTTACGGTCATTTAAGCAGAAATTCATTGAAAAATCTGCAAGTAGGGCAGAAGTTTAAAGCACAGGAAAAAATAGCCGAACTTGGCGCTGCGGAAGAAAATGGTGATTATGCACCACATTTACATTTTCAGATCATTAAAGATCTTCAGGAAAATAAAGGAGATTATCCCGGTGTAGCTTCTAAAAAAGACCTTGATTTCTATCTTGGAAATTGTCCCGATCCTAATTTGTTGCTGAAGATATAGTTTATCTAGTTTTTTAGAAAATTTACTTCTCTTTCTTTTTAGTGATTAAGGCTATGACTGCTGCGGTTACGATTCCCATAGCCAGCGCATTAAAAATCTGCATAAAAATGTACATTTTCAGGCTATGCATCATTTCGGCATTTTCTGGAGTCATACCTTGTTTTTCAGAAAGAGCGATCATATTCTGAAGATATTCCGGACTAATAACCGTCACCGCAAAATATTGAATAAGCGGAGTAAGAATGGTTATCACACCCGTTAAAACCACACCGCTTATAAAACCCTGCTGCCATCCAAATTTTTCATTTTGGAAATATTTATCACGTTTTTCTTTTAAAGCTGCGTAGTAAATTAAAAAAGCGATCACCGCAAAAAATAAGGAATAAACTCCCTGTACATCGATATCTTCGTCATGCCAACCCATGAATTTTTCAAAAGTAATCCAGATAAGTTGAGCGATCACAAAAGTGACTCCCCATTTAACTTCAACCTTAAATTTTTTCATTACAGGTAAACCATTTTAGTGAAACAAAAATAAGAAAGCCATTGCTAAGATTGGATAGTTACAGATAGATTTTTAGACTATTGAAGGATTGGTAGTTTAGTTTGTTTGGCTTTGTTATGCTCTTTGCTTGGGAGATAATCGAAATACATTTAAATAAAAAAGCTGCCTTTTGATAAAGACAGCTTTTCTTAGATTCGATCTATAATTTATTGGCACCGCTAAAGGGTATAATACTGCGAGGCTTGCCTCGAAATTAAAAAATTTTTTCTAGTGAATGCCTTGTGGGCTCACTCCCGAGGTAGTTTACTAAGCCTTTTTAACGACAACCCATTCGCCGCTTTGAATTAGCGGAAGGGCCTGCTTAAATTTTACCGTTTTGCTTTCACCCTTGGTAACGTGTTTAATTACTACTTTATCGTTACGACCAATTTTTGGTTGTTCGCGTTTAATAGTTTCGGTTACCTGTGGGCGCTGAGGTTGCTGAGCACCGCTGGCAGCTTGTCCTGCTGCACGACTTTGTGCTGCACGCTCATCAAGATTCTGAATTTCTTCTTTAGAAGCTTCTATTTTTTCCTGGCGACGCTTTCTGGCCTCGTGAATATTGGTCATGTTACCTTCAGGAATTTCTCCTTTAAATAGGAAACCAATTACATCACGATTTACATCTTCTAACATTGCTTTGAATAATTCGAAAGCTTCGAATTTATAAATTAACAAAGGATCTTTTTGCTCATGTACCGCTAACTGAACGCTTTGTTTTAATTCGTCCATCTTACGAAGATGCGTTTTCCAGGCATCATCGATGATCGCTAAAGTGATATTCTTCTCAAAATCTTTGATTAATTGTTCACCTTTGGTTTCGTAAGCTTTTTCAAGATTCGTAACTACCTGAAGCGTTTTTTGGCCATCTGAGAATGGAACCGAAATTCTTTCGAAATTATTGGTTTCATCTTCATAAACCTGCTCGATCACAGGATATGCTCTGGCTGCACTATTCTTCGTTTTTTCCTGATAATGTGCGTAAGCCGCTTTATAAACTTCGCCAGCGATCTTTTGAGCATTCATTTTTCCGAAGTCATCTTCAGAAATTGGCGAACTCATAGAGAAATAACGAATCAATTCGAATTCGAAATTCTTGTAATCGTTAGCTTGTTTATTCGTTTCAGAAATTAATTCAGAAATATCGAATATCATATTCGCAAGGTCTACACGTAAACGCTCACCAAATAAGGCATGGTAACGACGTTTGTAGATCACTTCACGCTGCGCATTCATCACATCGTCATATTCTAACAGACGTTTACGAATACCAAAGTTATTTTCTTCAACTTTTTTCTGCGCTCTTTCGATAGATTTAGAGATCATCCCATGTTGAATCACTTCACCTTCTTCAAGACCCATACGGTCCATAAGCTTAGCAATTCTTTCAGATCCAAACAAACGCATTAAATTATCCTCTAAGGAAACATAGAACTGAGAACTACCTGGATCTCCCTGTCTACCTGCACGACCTCTTAACTGGCGGTCTACACGACGAGAATCGTGACGCTCTGTACCAATGATTGCTAAACCACCGGCGTCTTTTACCTCTTTAGAAAGTTTAATATCGGTACCACGACCTGCCATGTTGGTTGCGATAGTTACGATACCGCCTTTACCAGCTTCAGCAACAATATCGGCCTCTTTTTTATGCAATTTCGCATTTAAGACATTGTGAGGTACATTTCTAAGTTTAAGCATTCTACTTAAAAGCTCAGAAATTTCTACAGAAGTTGTACCAATTAGTACCGGTCTTCCAGCTCTGGAAAGATCGGTTACGTGGTCGATCACCGCGTTATATTTTTCACGTTTTGTTTTGTAAACAAGATCGTCTTTATCATTTCTGGCAATAGGTCGGTTGGTTGGAATTTCAACAACATCCAGTTTGTAGATTTCCCAGAATTCTCCAGCCTCAGTTACCGCAGTACCGGTCATACCCGAAAGTTTACGGTACATCCTGAAGTAATTTTGAAGTGTTACTGTAGCAAAAGTTTGCGTAGCATCTTCAATCTTTACATTTTCTTTTGCCTCGATCGCCTGGTGTAAACCATCGCTATAACGACGCCCGTCCATAATACGACCGGTTTGCTCGTCTACGATTTTAACTTTGTTATCCATTACCACATACTCGGTATCTTTTTCGAATAGGGTATAGGCTTTTAAAAGTTGGCGGAGCGTGTGAATACGCTCACTTTTTACGCTATAATCACGGAAAAGTTCTTCTTTTTTCTCAGCTTCTTCTTCTTTAGAAAGACCTTCTTTTTCGATCTTGGCGATTTCCATACCAATTTCTGGCATCACGAAGAAGTTAGGGTCATCCTGTCCAGAAAGATATTCGATACCTTTGTCGGTAAGATCAATCTGGTTATTTTTCTCTTCAATAGTAAAGTACAATTCGGCATCAACCTTAGGCATTTCGCGGTTGTTGTCCTGCATGTAATGATTTTCTGTCTTCTGAAGAATTTGTTTTACACCTTCCTGACTTAAGTACTTAATTAAAGCTTTACTTTTTGGAAGCGCTCTGTAAGCACGTAGAAGTTGTAATCCGCCTTCTTTCTCATCACCTTCAGAAATCAGCTTTTTTGCAGCTTGAAGAAATTCTGTCGCTTTTTTACGCTGAATTTCATAAATATTAGCTACAGCAGGTTTTAACTGATCAAATTCGTGAATATTTCCTTTAGGAATAGGTCCAGAAATAATAAGTGGCGTACGCGCATCATCAATTAAAACAGAATCCACCTCATCGACGATCGCATAATTATGTGGGCGCTGTACCAGATCGTCTGGTGCATGTGACATATTATCTCTTAGATAATCGAAACCAAATTCGTTATTGGTACCGTAAGTAATATCTGCATTATAAGCTTTTCTACGTGAAGCCGAATTTGGGCGGTGATAATCAATACAATCTACACTTAAACCATGAAATTCGAAAATAGGCGCCATCCAGGCACTATCACGTTTTGCAAGATAATCGTTAACAGTTACCAGGTGAACCCCATTGCCGGTAAGCGCATTAAGATAAACAGGAAGCGTAGCCACAAGTGTTTTACCTTCCCCGGTTTGCATCTCTGCAATTTTACCCTGGTGCATTGCTACACCACCAATTAGCTGTACGTCGTAATGTATCATATCCCAGGTTACCGGTTTACCGGCAGCATCCCAGGAATTGTTCCATATAGCTTTTTCACCTTCAAGGTTTACGTAATCTTTATCTGCAGAGATCTCACGATCGTATGCAGATGCTGTTACCTCTAAAGTGGGATTGTTAGCAAAACGTTTTGCTGTTTCTTTAACGGTGGCAAAAGCTTCAGGTAATATTTCATTTAAAACACCTTCTGAAATTTCGTAGGCCTTATCTTTAAGTCCGTCGATTTCAGCATAGATATCTTCTTTACGTGTAATATCATCAGATTCTTCAGCTTCTTTTTCAAGATCTTCGACCTGCTTATTTACTTCTTTTAAAGCCTCTGATATTTTTGATTTAAATTGCGTAGTCTTAGCGCGAAGCTCGTCCAAACTCAATGCCTCAAAATCTGCTTCGAGCGCCTTAATTTTATTTACTATTGGTTGTATTTCTTTGACATCCTTTTTGGATTTGTCGCCAACAAATACTTTTAATACAGATTCTAAAAAACTCATAGTTTTCCTATTATTAGGGGTACAAAGGTACACAAAAAAAAAGCCTCATTAATAAATGAGACTTTTAACTTTATACGTACAAATGTGGTTTAATATTCATCTTCATTCCACAGATAATCATCATCTGTTGGATAATCCGGCCATATTTCTTCGATAGAATCGTAAGAGTCACCTTCATCTTCAATGGCCTGTAGGTTTTCAACTACTTCTAATGGTGCTCCGGTTCTAATGGCGTAATCAATTAACTCATCTTTGGTGGCCGGCCATGGTGCATCACTTAAATAAGATGCTAATTCTAAAGTCCAGTACATTAGTTAATCGGGTTTTTAATTTCTGCAAAAATAATTTTTTTACTGAAATACCCAAGAAAAAAGTCTGTTTTTTAATCAATATTGTTAAGAACATAAGCAAAAGCGCCAAAAGCTTAGTAAATACAGCATACTTTTGCTTGTATATTGCTAAATTTTTAGGATTTCTCTGGAATCCACTTAATTTCTTCAGCTTGCAGTTGTTTAGTCAATAGTCGTGCCAGCACAAAGAGGTAGTCAGAGAGTCGGTTTAAGTATTTTAAAACTTCTTCATCAAAAGTTTCTTCATTATATAATGCTGTACTTAAGCGTTCTGCGCGTCTACAAACACATCTTGCTATGTGACAGAATGACACGCTTTGATGCCCACCAGGTAAAACGAAATGAGTCATTTCTGGAAGTTCCTCGTTCATTCTATCCATTTCGGTTTCCAGTAAATGAATATCTTCTTCAGAAATTCGCGGAATATTAAGGCGAGATTCGCCATTTTTTAGGGTCGCTTTTTCAGGATCTGTAGCAAGGATAGAACCAATGGTGAAAAGTTTATGCTGCACCTCCAGTAAAACTTCCGCGGTAATTTTATCAATTTTTTGATCTCGGATAAGACCAATATGAGCGTTAAGTTCGTCTACGGTACCGTAACTCTCGATGCGAATATGATGTTTAGGAACGCGGGTGCCGCCAAATAATGCCGTGGTACCTTTGTCTCCTGTTTTTGTGTAAATTTTCATTCAGTAATTTTTTCAGAAGAATGATAAGAAAGCGAAGTTACAATCTAAATTGTGCATTTATTTGGTTTCCTTCTCTTTTTCTTCTTCTTTTTTGCGTGCCTGATATCTACGTCGAAAATCTAAATTTTCACTACGTCTTTTTTTTCGCTGTTTGGCGCCCATAGAAAATACCAGCAATCCAACAGCAATAATAATAAGATAAATATAGGTTTCCTGATCTAGATCGAACACAAGCTTAAGATTCTAAGTTATGCTTACAAAGTTAAGATTTTTATAGAAAGCCAATAGCCGTAAACTTTTAGGAGTTGATCTTTTTGAATTGGAAAAAGTTTTGATAAGAATTATAAAAAATAGCCTATGTATTAATGATAAAACAAATTTACTCACTACTCACCATTTCTTTTCTGGTATCACTTTCGATAATTCCGTCACGAAGTCTTATCACTCTGTGCGCATGCTCTGCAATATCTTCTTCGTGAGTTACCAGGATAACGGTATTTCCGGCTGCGTGAATTTCATCAAAAAGATTCATGATTTCTACGGAAGTTTTAGAGTCCAGGTTTCCCGTAGGTTCATCGGCAAGAATTATCGAAGGTTTATTTACTAAAGCACGTCCCACCGCTACACGTTGTCGTTGCCCACCAGAAAGTTGGTTGGGTTTATGATCCATACGATCGCCAAGGCCAACATTATTTAAAACCTCTTCAGCTCTTTTTTTACGATCTGCTTTAGAATAACCAGCGTAGATCATAGGTAATGCCACATTATCCAGCGCGGTAGTTCTTGGCAAAAGGTTGAACGTCTGGAAAACAAAACCAATTTCTTTATTACGAACTTCGGCAAGTTCGCTATCGGTCATTTTGCTTACATCTTTTCCGTTTAAAATATAAGAACCACCAGTTGGTGTATCTAAACAACCCAGTAAATTCATTAAAGTTGATTTTCCCGAACCTGAAGGTCCCATAAATGCTACGTATTCGCCGCGATTTATATCCAGATCGATGCCTTTAAGTACTTTCACAACTTCCTGTCCTAAAGGGAAATTTCGAATAATATTTCGAATTTCGATAACCTTATTGCTCATAGAAAATCAATTTATAAAGGTATGACGCTAAGATTTTGTTTTTGTTACAATCTAATTTTAAAATGTTCTTTTGCCTGTTCTTTTCTGAAGAAAACCAAACCTAAATAAAACGTATCTATCGTAACCTGAACTTTTGGATGTTGCTTGATCTCTTGCCAGGCATCTTCCATTTCTTCGGAAAGGTGAATGTCATCAAAAATAAAAACCGAATCATTATGCGCCGTTGGTAAAAGGGATTCGAAATACTGAAGCGTAGCCGATTTTTGATGATTGCCGTCAAAATAAATAAGATCGAATGATGCCCAATTTGACAGATCAAATAAATACTGCTGAAATTCGCCAATTTTGAGCTCAATATTTTTAAAACCGAATTTATCGAATTGCCGTTTGGCCATATTCGCGGTTTCCGGGCAACCTTCTATGGTAGTTAATTTTACATTTTCTGCGGAAGCAATAGCAGCCGAAGCAATTCCTAAACTAGTGCCAAGCTCCAAACAGTTATTTAGCTGAAGATATTGCGCGATTCTAAATAAAAATTTTGCTTTTTTCGAAGTGATTCCGGCAACTTTAGCAATTTTAGAGATCTTTCTTTTGTTGCTTTTAAAGATTCGACTACCCGCACCAAAATCTGTAACCTTAATCTCATTTTGGTTATTTAAAAGCGCTGTTTTATAGTTTTTAATTTTGGAATATTCCGCATACTTTTTTTTGTCGTAAAAACAATTGGTTACCAGGTCATAAACAAAAGGCGAATGCAATCCGTGCTGATTTTGGGATGAAAACAGGAATTTTATGTAAGCTTTTAGTTGATGCAAGGTTTGGTTAGAAGTTTATGGTTCAATGATCAATAAACAATGATCATTAATCAATTTTAATTTTTTAGCAGCTACAAAAATTCAGTCTAAAATTATATAATTTCGATTTTTAACAAACATCTATTCATTATGAAATCTTCAAATTAATTCAAAATTCAAAATTCAACATTCAGAATAATATGTTTATACTCTAACAACGAAGTGGTCTAATAGCTATTCTCTAGCCCTCCATTTTCTCCATTAACTCGAACCATCTTTCGGTTTTTGCTTCGATCTGTTGTTCGATATCTTTAAGTTCTAATGAAGTTTTATCGATTTCTTCTCCGCTCATCTCTTCAAGGAATTTTTGCTGTACATCTCCTTTTTTCTTTTCGAGTTGAGCGATCTCTTTTTCTAATTTTTGATATTCCTTTTGCTCGTTATAGCTCAGTTTTGTTCCTGTGCTGCCGTCTTTCCAATCGTTTTTGGAGGTTTTATCGCTGGTTTCTTTTTGCTCTTCAGGAGCATCTAAGCTACCTTCATAAGCGCGGTAATCTGAATAATTTCCGGGGAAATCTTCAATTTTTTGATTTCCGGGGAAAACAAACAAATGATCTACGATCTTATCCATAAAATAACGGTCGTGAGAAACCACCAATAAGCATCCAGGAAAATCTAGTAGAAAACTTTCCAAGACATTTAAAGTTACAATGTCCAGATCGTTGGTAGGCTCATCCAGAATTAAAAAGTTTGGATTCTGAATCAAAACGGTACATAAATACAGACGTTTTTTTTCGCCACCACTTAATTTTTCTACAAAATCGTACTGCTTTTTACGGTCGAAAAGAAAACGCTCTAACAATTGCTGAGCAGAAATTTGCCTACCTTTTTTAAGCGGAATAAAATCACCGAATTCACGAATAACATCAATAACTTTTTGTCCCGGTTTTACTTTTATCCCGTTTTGCGTGTAATACCCGAATTTAATGGTTTCACCTACCACGACTTTCCCCGTGTCAGGTTTTAGTTTTCCGGTAAGAATGTTTAGGAATGTTGATTTTCCGGTTCCGTTCTTTCCAATGATACCCGCACGTTCTCCTTTCTGAAAATTATAGTCGAAATTGTCGAAAAGCGTCTTATTCTCGAAATTTTTAGAAATGTTATGGAGTTCGACCATTTTACTGCCAAGGCGTTCCATGTTAATTTCCAATTGTACCTGGTGGTCTTTACGACGTTTAGAAGCTTTGGCTTTTATTTCGTGAAAATCGTCGATTCTGGATTTCGATTTTGTGGTACGAGCCTTTGGCTGGCGACGCATCCAGTCTAGTTCCTTTTTAAAAAGCTGCTTTGCTTTTTCGGTATTGGTGTTTTCCAGTTCTATTCTGGATTCTTTTTTATCTAAATAATAAGAATAATTTCCTTTATAAGTATAAAGCTGACCTTCATCTAATTCTACGATCTCGTTGCACACGCGTTCTAAGAAATAGCGATCGTGAGTAACCATAAAAATGGTGAAGTTTTCTTTTCTGAAGAATTCTTCTAACCATTCGATCATGTCGAGATCTAGATGGTTAGTAGGCTCGTCCATGATAATAAAGTCAGGTTTTTGTAGCAGCATATTTGCCAGTGCCAAACGCTTTTTCTGTCCTCCTGAAAGATTCTTTACTTCTTTTTGTAGATCTTCTAATTTAAGCTGAAAAAGTATTTGTTTATACTGCGTTTCGAAATCCCATGCCTGTGCTGCGTCCATGTCTTCAAAAGCTTTTTGATAAGCTTCAGTATCTGAAGGATTTTCTAAAGCAGCTTCGTAGCGTTTAATAATTTCCAAGGTTTCATTTTCCGCAGAAAAGATAGTCTGTTCAATAGTTAGATTAGGATCTAAATCGGGCTCCTGCGGTAAAAATGCGGTCTTAATATTCTTACGGTAGACTACATTTCCTTCATCGGGTGTGTCAAAACCGGCAAGAATATTTAACAGGGAAGTTTTTCCGGTGCCATTTTTGGCGACAAAACCTACCTTTTGACCTTCGTTAATTCCGAAGGAAATATTATTAAACAAAATACGTTCACCGTAAGATTTGGCTATGTTTTCAACAGAAAGGTAATTCACAAGTGATCAGTTTATCCGCAAATAAAGTTAAATTATCGAGATTGATGTTAATTATTTTATTATTAATCTACAACAATTATATTTGTTAAAAAATTGTGAAGCCCCTATGCAGAGAATTCTATTACTCTTAGCAATTGCACTCACGTTGTTGTCATCCTCATGTATTTCTACCAAAAAGCTTTCTTACCTACAGGAAGATAAGGCAAGTATGGATAGCATTGTAGAAGTTCACCGCTTAAATAAGCCTTATCGTTTACAAGTAGGAGATTTGTTAAGCATACGCGTAAAGGCTCTGGATCAGGACATTGTAGAAATGTTTAATCCAACCGGGGAAGGAATAGCTAATGCAACCGGGGAAGAGCAAATGTATTACGATGGTTTCGCTGTGGATCAACATGGGAACATTCGAGTACCTACTTTAGGTGAGATCAACGTGATGGGCTACACGGTAGAAGAAATACGTGAAAAAATAGAAGATCAACTTTTATCTGAATATTTCAAGCAGGAAGCGAATATTTTTGTTACCGTAAAACTTGCAGGTATTCGTTATACCACAATAGGAGAAATTGGTGCAGGTAGTAATGTGCTTTACAAAGAGCGAGTGACTATAATGGAAGCCATTGCTAATGCTGGCGGAATCAGTGATGTAGGGGATAGGGAAGATGTAAAGATCTTAAGGCAATATCCGCATGGCGAAGAAGTACATCATATCGATTTGACTAATTTGGATGCGGTAAAGAGTGAATATTATTATATTCAGCCAAATGATTTAATTATTGTCGATCCATTACCACAAAAATCATTAGGTGCCGGTACTACGGGAATCGAAAGTTTTAGAACTATAGGAACTGTAATTTCGTTAATATCAACATCAATACTATTGTTTACTAGGTTTTAAATGGCACATGAAGACGATCACATATCAGATGTAGGTTCAACTTTTGATTTTAAGGGCTTTGTTCTTAAGGTTATTAGTTACTGGAAGCTTATCCTGTTTTCTATCACGGTAAGTTTGGCGGTAGCTTATTATAACAATGTTAGAAAATTGCCGGTATATCGTTTACAGAATTTAATCTCTATTAAAGACGATCAAAATCCGTTCTTTACCAGTAATACCAGTTTGACATTTAACTGGGGAGGAACTTCAGATAAAGTGAATACCGCGATTACTATTTTAGGCTCAAGAACACATAATGAAGAAGTTGTAGAACGACTGGGATTTTATGTAAATTATAAGGAAGACGGAGAATACCAGCGAATAGATGCTTATGGTAGCACACCTTTTGATGTTATCGCAGATACTAGTAAATACCAGGCACTGGGTATCAATTATACTGTCGAGGTTGTAGATGAAAATAGTTTTACAATATCGGCTTCTATTCCAAATAATTTTACTGCCCAATCTTATGGCTCTAAAGATAAAGAAGGTAGAAGTGTTTCGGTAACAGCATTTAAGAAGCAATTCGAATTTGGACAAAAGATAACTACACCATTTCTTAATGCAGTAGTTAGGCGAAATGAAAAAGCTCTTCAGAAAGGGAAGAAATTCTACATAAGCTTTTTGAATTTTGATTCTGCCGTTTCCAGATACAAAAATGTTTCAGTTAAGCCAGAATCTAATGGGGCTTCAGTTTTACAGCTTGCGCAGACCGGGAACAATAAAGCAAGAATTGTAGATTATCTTAATGGTTCTGTCAAGGTGTTGAGTGACAATATGCTTGCAAGAAAGAATCTTTTCGCTACTAAAACCATCGCTTTTATTGATAGTAGCTTAAATGTAAAATCAAGAGAACTAAGATTAGTAGAAAGCGAGCTGAATTCTTATAAAAACGATAATGAGATATTAGATATTTCGGCTGAAAGTCAGCAATTGTCATCAAAGTTATTGGAATTAGATTCAAGAAAAGAAGAGATTGGTCGTCAGCTTTCATATTATAGAACCTTAAGAACTTACCTTGAAACAAGGACAGATTACTCAAATATTCCAGCACCCTCAGTAGCAGGGATTAGTGAAGGTAGTATTTCTTCTGCCGTAGCAAGATTAATTACTCTAGCTGAAGAACGGAGCAATTATCAATATACATTGAAAGAAGGAGCTCCTGTCTTTGCAGATATAGACAGACAGATAAATAGTGTGAAGTCTGTTTTACTAGAAAACATTAATAGTTCTAGAGGTCTATTAGAAGAAGAGATTAGAGACGTAAATGGACGTATTTCGAATGCTGAAAAACAGATACGGGAACTACCTAAAGAAGAACAAGACTTACTTAAAATTCAGCGTAAATATAATATTAGTGAAAGTACTTACAATCTTTTTCTGGAAAAGCGGAATGAGGCCGGACTTATTAAAGCTGCGAATGTGAGTGATGTGCTCATTATTGATAAAGCGAAAGATATTGGAGGTGGTAGGATTGGACCTAATACTCAGCTCAACTATGTGATGGCGGTTATGGTAGGTGGTGTTATTCCGTTAACTTTTGTTTTCTTATTGGTGTTTTTAAATACAAATATTCATAATGCACAGGAAGTTGAGCGTTTATCTCCTATTCCTATTCTAGGAATGATAGGTAAAAGTAAAATGGATAGTAACCTGGCAGTGTTTGAAAGTCCTAAGTCATCGATTTCAGAAGGGTTTAGGGGGTTGCGATCCAGTTTGCAATTTATGTACAAAAAGCAAGGAGTAGAAGGCGCTAAAACATTATTGATCACTTCTTCGGTTTCTGGTGAAGGAAAAACTTTTTGTGCGATGAATATGGCAACTGTTTTTGCTATGAGTGAGCGTAAAACCATCTTAGTTGGTCTCGATTTACGTAAGCCAAAGATCTTTGATGATTTTGGATTAAATAACGATCTTGGGGTAAGTAATTACTTGATACAGGATGCTACTTCAGAAGAAATTATCCAGGAAAGTAAGATTCCATTTTTGGATGTGATCACGGCAGGACCCGTACCTCCAAATCCATCAGAATTATTGATGAATGATCAGATGGAATTACTTATACAAGAGCTGAGAAAAAAATATGATTATATCATTTTAGATACTCCTCCAATCGGTTTGGTAGCCGATGCATTAAATTTAGTGAAACATGCAGATGCGACTATCTATATGATTAGACAGGACTATACTAAAAGAGGAATGCTAGAGTCAATTAACCAAAAGTATGCTAAAGGGGAGATAAAAAACATAAGTTTTGTTCTTAATCACTTTGTGCATAGAGCAAAATATGGCTACGGTTATGGATACGGCTATGGCTATGGCTATGGATATGGCTACGGATATAATCGTTACAACAATGGTTATGGAGAGGCACCATCAACAGCATCGCAATTAAAAAGATCCTGGGTAAAGTTTAAACGAAAGTTTGAGTAGTTTTTATTAAGAGGTTATAAGCTTAGAAAAGTATTTAATATTTCCCTACGAAAATGAATGATGATTGGTTATATGAAATTTCGCCTAAGCGCAAATTAATAGATCTTAATTTTAAGGAGATCTGGCGTTATAAGGATCTATTAATTTTGTTTGTTAAGCGTGATATAACCACGGTTTATAAGCAAACAATATTAGGTCCGCTTTGGTTTTTTATCCAGCCGTTATTTACTTCGGTTATATATACTTTGGTTTTCAATAATATAGCAAGTGTTTCAACTGGAGCCGTGCCTAGTTTTTTATTTAATTTAACAGGTATAACAGCGTGGAACTATTTTAATCAATGTTTTACAAGTACCTCAAATACTTTTAATCAGAATGCGGCACTGTTTGGAAAGGTGTATTTTCCAAGAGTGATCGTTCCGTTAAGTAAAGTAATAGCCGGATTAGTGAAATTTGGAATACAACTTTTAATATTGATTGCTTTTTACTTTTATTTTATTCTTAAAGGAACTTCTATTTCGCCAAATAGTAATATTGTATTATTTCCTATATATGTTCTTTTAATGGCTCTAATGGGCTTAGGTTTTGGAATGATAATCTCAGCAATGACCACTAAGTATAGAGATCTAACGGTACTCATAGGCTTTGCTACATCTTTACTGGTTTATATTTCTGCTGTTCCATATCCTTTAAGCCAGGTAAAACAAAAAATGCCAGATATTGCCTGGATTGTACAATTAAATCCACTTACACAGATTATAGAAGGATTTCGTTATATGATATTGGATGAGGGAATTTTTGACCTAAGGTCTTTTATATATACTATTGTTGTTGGTATGATGATTTTTTTGGTTGGTTTGATTGTTTTTAACAGGACAGAGAAAAACTTTATAGATACGGTATAATGAGCGTAATTCTAAAAGCTGAAAATATTTCGAAGCAATACCGTTTAGGGACGGTGGGAACAGGTACTTTGAGTCATGACTTAAATCGTTGGTGGCATCAAATACGTGGAAAAGAAGATCCTTATTTAAAAGTAGGTGCTGTAAATGATCGTTCAGCGAAAGCCAGCGAAGATTATGTTTGGGCGTTGAGAGATATAAATTTTGAAGTAAAAACGGGAGAGGTTTTAGGAATAATTGGTAAAAATGGTGCGGGAAAATCTACATTATTAAAGTTGTTATCTAGAGTAACATCTCCAACCACGGGAAGTATTAGAACTAAGGGAAGAATTGCTTCTCTTTTAGAAGTAGGAACCGGGTTTCATCCAGAGCTTACAGGTAGGGAAAATATCTATTTAAATGGTGCGATTTTAGGAATGACGAAGCCTGAAATTAGATCCAAAATCGATGAAATTATTGCCTTTTCTGGATGTGAAATGTATATCGATACTCCAGTTAAAAGGTATAGCAGTGGAATGCGAGTTAGGCTGGGTTTTGCAGTTGCTGCACATTTAGAGCCTGAAATTTTAGTTGTCGATGAAGTTTTAGCCGTTGGAGATGCCGAATTTCAAAAAAAGGCAATTGGCAAAATGCAGGATCTTTCTACCGGAGAGGGTAGAACAGTGCTTTTTGTAAGTCATAATATGTTGTCGATAGAACAATTGTGCTCAAGATGTATAGTTCTTGAAAACGGAACAGTGTCATATAATGGAAAAACGAAACTGGCAATAAGTAATTATTTGGCTAAAGAAAAACAGAAAGATACTAAGGTAAGTTTTCCACTATCATCTAAAAATATACGAATTAACCATTTTAAAGTTATTGATAACTTAGAAAATATAGCAGAAATATTATTTATTGGATCACAGTATAAATTAAATTTAGGTTTAAAAAATATAGCTACATTAGATCAATATATAGACGTTAGAATTCAATTCTTTAGCAATGAAAAATTAATTACTACATTAAATAGTTATCATCGTAATGAAACCTATCTTTTAAAAGAGAATGAAGTAGTTGATTTATTATTTAATATACCGAAATTACCTTTATCTTCAGGAAGGTATAGTCTTGGAATCCAAATATATAATCGTTCTGAAAAGATGGTTTTATATGAACATGAAAATTTCTTTACATTAGAAATTAAAGAAGGTGATTTTTTTAAAACGGGAAGATTGCCTCATCGAAAGCTGTTGGGGAAATGTCTTATCGATTTCGATATGCAAATAAGAACACTTTAAAAATACAATAAAGTTTTTGTGAAAGAAGAAAATTTAATCTTTATTATATCTCAACCCCGCAGTGGTTCAACTTATCTTCAAAATTTATTATCTAATAACAAATTTGTTAATACCTGCAGTGAACCCTGGGTTTTGTTGAATTTTGCAAATCAAATTAAACCTGAATTAATAGATGCCAAATTTGATAATAAATTGGCTTTAAGAGCCTTCGAGGATTATAAAAGTAAACTACCATCTTTAAATTTAACGGAGGTAAAAAAGGATTTCATTTTAAATATTTACAAGCCCCTCTTGAAAAACTATACCTACGTTATAGATAAAACTCCAAGATATTGGGAAATAGTAAATGAAATTAAAGCACTGTTCCCAAAAAGTAAAATTGTAATCTTAAAGCGAAATCCTGTTGAGGTTGCAAGATCTATGATGATAACTTGGGATATTAATGGTTTAAAAGCATTAGCCAAGCATAGAAGGGATTTACTTTTAGCTCCGTCTATAATAGCTGATTTTTGTGACTTAAACAGATATAATAAAAACGTTTATGTCGTAAAATATGAAAAACTAATAGAAAATAATGAGATAGAAATAAAGAAACTGTACGACTGGATAGGTGTAGGTTATACCGATGAGGTTTTAGATGTCTCAAAAAACCAAAAATACAAGGGGGCATTCGGGGATCCATATCAGAATTCAGTACTCGGTTATAAGGAGGCAAAAAAACGTTCTAAACGAAAAGCTCTTAACGAATTTCAAAAATGTATTTTAAATGGTTACGCTAATTTCTTAGGAGAAGAATTTCTTCTAAATTATGGTGGGTATAAATTTAAACAAGATGGCAATAAAGGGCATAGGCTGTTCTCGTACTTTATGGATATGGATGAAAAAAGGCATTCAGATTTTTCTTTTAAGTCTGAAATAAATTACTTATTGAAGCAATTATTTCTAAGATTATTTCGAATAATTTAAATTGTAAAGATTTTTTCTATGCCTCTTATCACAATAATAACTATCAATCTAAATAACCTTTCAGGTTTAAAGAATACCGTGCAAAGTGTTTTAGATCAGTTTTTTAAAAATTATGAGTATATCGTAATTGATGGAGGCTCTAAAGATGGAAGTGTAGACTACTTAAAAGAGAAAAATGAAGATATAGATTATTGGATTTCAGAAAATGATAAGGGAATTTATGATGCCATGAACAAAGGTATCAAAATAGCAAAAGGCAAATATTTATATTTTTTAAATAGCGGAGACTGGCTTTGTAATTCAAATGTGTTTAGTGAGGTTCAGAAACAATTAATTGATAGTGATTTTGTTTATGGAGATTTAATAAAGTCTTTTCCAAATGGAGACCTGAAGTTAGATAAAGGAGTTGCTGGAAAGCAAATAAAATTTCAAACTTTTATTACAGGAACAATAAATCACGGCGCGTGTTTTATAAATCAAAGAATGTTCCAAAAATATGGATTATACGATGATACTCTAAAAATCGTTTCAGACTGGAAATTCTTTTTAATAGCCTTAGGATTGAATAATGCCCATGTTAAATATATCGATATGCCTGTCGCGTATTTTGATATGACTGGTATAAGTAACGATTTGATCTTGAGGGGTAAAGAGAGGGAGAAGGTTATTGAGGAAGTTGTACCTAAACCTATATATAGGACTTATATTGAATTTATTGAGAAACAGAAGAAATTTACCTCTTACCGATATAGAAAATTTGAAATTACCGATAATAAGAGATTTTCAAGAAAATTACATTCTATAATTTTTAGACTATTTTCATGAATAAGAATCACCAATCTCCTTTTTTTTCGATAATTATCCCGAGCTATAATAGAGCCCGATACCTAAGTGCGGCAATTAATTCGATATTAAATCAGGAATTTAATGATTGGGAATGTATTGTTGTAGACGATGGTTCAACAGATAATACGCAAGAAGTGGTTTCTTCGTTTACAGATTCTCGGGTTAGATATTATTATAAACAAAATGAAGAGAGGAGTGTTGCGAGGAATTTTGGTATTAAAAATGCTGCGGGGCAGTATATTTGTTTCTTAGATAGTGATGACGAGTACTATCCTCATCACTTAAAAACCTTATACAACTTTATAATTAATAAAAATTTTCCGGTTGCCATGTTTTATACAGGTATTGTAGAAAATAGAGATGGGAAATTGGTATATAGAAACTTTTATGATGAAAAAAAGTTTAATCATCCTATATTCTATATATGGGAAAAATTTTTATTGATTAACTCGGTATGTCTTCATCGAAATATTTTAGAAGAACATAGATTCCCAGAAAAATTTAATGTTTGGGAAGATACCCACTTATGGTTAAGAATTGCAGCGCAATATTCTTTTTATCAGATACCGGAAAATACGACTGTTTGGAATATTCATGATAAAGCTTCTGTATCCAAAGCATTTAGTATGGTTAACACTCAACATGTTAAAAATTATTTGAATTGTATATCCTATTTATTTGAAACACACGGTGATTTGCTAAAACCGTTTTTAACTGAAAAAAATAAAAAAGAATATCAACTAAGAAAGTTAAAAATGTTCTTAAGTATTACGTTTAATACAGCAGATTATAAAACATTTTTAGAGTTATATTTTTTAGGCTTAAAGCATGTTGATAAAAAGATCTTGTCTAAATTAGTTTTTAGAAAAGTTTTTAAAAGACTAAGGCGAAGAATTATTAGAGATTGATTTTATGAAAAAACTGAAAATAGCCTTTATAGTTCAATCTTTTCCGACGGTATCTGAGACGTTTGTTGTGAATCAGATAATAAATCTTATTGATGAAGGGTATGATGTTACTATTTTTTCTTTTAATAAAAATACTAATCCTATAATTCATAAGAACGTATTAGATTATAAATTAATAGATAAAACTATTTATTGGGAAGAAACGAAGATTTCGAAAATTGGACGGTTTATTGAGTTTTTAACTTTTCTATTGAAAAATCACGAGCATATTAGTTTTAGAAAAATTTTCAGGATTTTCAATTTTAAAAAATATGGTAAAAAAGCTTTAAACCTTAGAAACTATACGCGTTATCGCTGGATCACCAAACAAGCTTCCTTCGATATTTTTCATGCTCATTTTGGTCCTTCTGGGAAATACGTGGCTGAAATGAAATCATTTGGTTTTTTTTCTAATGCTAAGTTTATTACCTCCTTCCATGGTTATGATATAAGTCCACATTTATTAAGTTATTATATAGCTGATTATAAATTACTTTTTAGCGAAGTTGATTTATTAACCGTTAATACTATTTACACTGAGAAATTATTACGAAGAATAACCAGAAAAAACAAAATTGAAATTTTACCAGTAGGATTAAATACTAGAATATTTAAGGGAAATGCACTATCTGAGAATAATAAGGTTCAACTTTTGTTTGTTGGAAGATTAATCTCATTTAAAGCTCCCGATTTAGTAATTAAGATTGCGGAAAAGTTGATTCAAAATGGTAAACAATTCCATATTGATATTATTGGAGAAGGAGTGATGTACACTCAACTAGAAGAATACATACATAAAAATTCATTGGATAATTTTATAAAATTGAGAGGGGCATTATCGCAAGAAGAAATAATATCATATATGTCTAAATCAGATATATTTATTTTTCCTGGGATTTATGATTCTAATGGCCGTGCCGAGACCCAGGGTTTGGTACTTCAAGAAGCGCAGGCGATGGAATTACCGGTAATAGTTTCAGATGTAGGAGGAATGAAATACGGAATGATAAATAATATAACAGGTTTTGTGGTTGAAGAAAAAAATATAGCTGGTTTTGTTGATAAGATAGAATTGCTTATAGCAGATAAAGAGTTGAGAAAGGAAATGGGGAAACAGGGAAGAAAGTTTGTTGTAAGTAATTATGATTCAAAAGTGTTAGGAAATAAGCTTACAGCATTATATGATCAAATTTTAAATGAATAATCCTTTAGTTTCCATCATAATTCCAACTTATAATCGGGCTCATTTTATTGGAGAAACTCTTGAATCTGTCATTGCCCAAACCTATCAAAACTGGGAATGTATTGTGGTAGATGATGACTCGAACGATTATACGGACGAGCTAATGGAATTTTATTGTGAAAAAGATACGAGAATTAAATATCATCATCGTTCTAGTCATAAGCCTAAAGGGGCAAATGCCTGTAGAAATTATGGTTTTGATCTAAGTAAAGGTGATTTACTAATTTTTCTTGATAGTGATGATTTTTTAGAGAAACAGTGTATTCAGCTAAGAAAAAATAAACTTATTGAATCAAAGCTAGATTTTGTATGTACGGATACCGCAAGATTAGTAAGTGATTTTAATAATAAATTTCCAATAAATGACACTTTATCTAAATTAGAACACTGCTTATATTTATTTGCTAGCTACAATTTCCCTTGGTGGTCTACTCTTAGTGTGATGTGGAGCCGAAGGGTTATTCACGAAAACCGGTTTAATGAAAAACTCGCAAGATTTCAAGATGTGGAAATCTATATTCGAATTTTAATACAACAAAGGTATAAATTTGATTTTTTAAACAGGGTCGATAATTTTTATCGTATGCCCGAAAATGAAAGAATAATAAGTGATTCTTATAAAAAGAATGTAGTAAACAGTTTGTTCAAATTAATTAATATTTATTTGAATTGTATGAAGAAAGATCCAAAATTATATATTTCTTTCAGAATTTTTTTTTATAAAATAGCAAAAGAATTTCTTTTCAAGGATAAAAGTACTTTTTCGAATAATCTTAAAAATTTATTTTCTTTAAGAAGAAAAAAATTCCTAAATAATATCGATTTCCTTTTTTTAAGCATTCAGTTTATAATAACTTATTTGCATCTAAATGATGTCAAAGGAATTTTAATTTTTCGGTTCAATAATATAATGAAAAAAAATTTTCGTTATTAATCTGTCATCTATGGTAGATAAAGACTTTTCTGTACCTAAATTAACTTTTGTTGTTCCTGTTTTTAATGGGGATCAATTTATAAATGCATTATTTATTTCTGTTTTAAATCAGTCTAACACTAATTGGCAATGTATTGTAGTTGATGATGGTTCTACAGATGATTCAAAGAAGCTGGCTGATTTGTGGTCTGAAAGAGATAGTCGTTTTAAAGTAGTTAGTAAAAAAAATGGGGGACTTGCCAGTGCAAGAAATTTGGGGATATCTCTTGCAGTTACAAAATATATAATGCCATTAGATTCAGATGATATAATTCATAAAGATTTAGTCACTGAATTTAATAAATCAATTCAATCTGAAGAATTCGATCTAATTTCATTTGATGTTGAATTTTTTGGAATACGGAGTGGAAAACTTGTTTTGCCAAATTTCTCCTATAAACAATTATTATTGCAAAATTGTTTCATCGCTTGTTCTATTTTTAAAAAAGACTTATGGACTGAAGTTGAAGGTTATGATGAAAACTTGAAATCATTTGAAGATTGGGATTTTTGGATTAGGGCTTTAAATCATAAGTCGAAAATTAAGCATATTCCAAAAGTCTTATATTTTTATCGTAAGCATAGTACCGGTAGTCTTACAAATACTTTTAAAAGTAACCCAGAATATTATTTTGGATTATATGATTACGTTTATACGAAGAATAAAAAAATTTATCAGGAAAATTTTCCTAATCCAATTTTAGCATATCAGGAAAACGAAGCATTACGAAAATTTAATAGTAAAGTAAAAAGCACGTTTTTTTTTAGATTATATACAACATTTAAGAGAATTATTAAAAAATGATTTCAGTAGTTATCCGAAACAAAAATGAAGCAAAAGATTTAGAATTTTTGTTATTCAATCTAACCAATAGATATTCTCATGCTATTGATGAAATAATAGTAGTTGATAATGAATCCACAGACGGTAGTGAAAGGGTCACTAAAAAATTTAATGCTCGTTTTGAAACTATAAAAAACTTTTCTTACGGCGGGAGTGCAAATTTTGCAGCTGAAAAGGCTAAAGGTGATATTGTAGTAATATTTAGTGCTCATTCTTATCCCGTAAGTCCCGAATTTTTTGATGTAATAAAAGAAAAATTCGATACTAATAAAAAATTGGCAGGTGTTAGATGTTTGCATGCCTCAAATGATTATCGAAATTATATTCTGAGTATAGATGCTGTGAAAGACCCAAATAAGTCGGGCTTAATTTTTACAGGTTCAGCATTTAGAAAAAAGATATGGGAGAAAATTCCTTTCAATGATAAAGTACCCACTTTTGAAGATAAAGACTGGACAAAAAGGGTACTTAATAAAGGATATCAGATAGAATTTGCTCCGGTAATATTTGCTTATGAGGTAAGCAGAACGAAAGCTCAGGCTTATTTTCGAAGAACAAATGATTTGTTAGGAAATTATCAAATATGGCATAGAGAAATAAAAGTAAGACAGGCATTCAATAATGTTGTAGCTACGTTTTTAAACGGATCTAAAAATTTATTCTTAGACGTGTATTATGCAATTAAATTTTTCTTTTTTGTTTTGGAATTTAAGAAAAAAAAGCCTGGAAAATTTGAATACTAATTTTATCGGATGAGGAAAGGACATAATCCTAATAAAGATAAAGTTGTCTCTGGTAATAACTTTATACATCAGATCATAATTCCGGTTTATATTCCTTATCAAAAAGAGTACTTTAAAGATGCTTTTACGATCTTTAAAAAGTGTCTTGAATCTATATTTGAAACAGTAGATTTAAAATATACATATATATCTATCGTAAATAATGGAAGTTGTATTGAGGTTGAAAATTACCTTTCAAATTTAAAAGAAGAAGGTAAAATTAAAGAGCTTATTAATACCTCTAATATTGGTAAATTAAATGCAATTTATAAAGGTTTAATAGGGCATAATTTTGATTTAGTAACTATTGCCGATGCTGATACGATGTTTTTGAGCGGTTGGCAACAAGAAACAATTAAGGTTTTCAATACGTTTCCAAAAGCGGGAACGGTGGGGATTGTTCCCCAATTTAATATGTACTCCAATTTTTGTACAAATGTAATATTCGATAATTTCTTTAATAAAGATATGCGGTTTTTTAAGGTAGAAGAACCAAGAGAAATGCAGAAATTTTATCATAGTATTGGTTGGAACATGAAAGAAGATCATCATTACTTAAAATATATATTAGGTATTGAAAAAGAGGGAACAACAGCTTGTATTGGTTCAAGCCATTTTGTAGCAACTTATAGGAAAGAGGTTTTTAACGAAATAAAAAAATATGTTCCTGCAAAAATGGGAAGCAATAGTGAACGTTTGTTAGATGTAGCTGCACAAAATAAAGGCTTATGGAAACTTACAACCTTTAAAAACTATGCCTGCCATATGGGAAACGTTTATGAGGATTGGATGGATGAGGTGAAATTTCATCAAAACAAAAACAAATTGGAATATAATAAATTTCAACTAAATCAACCTTCAAAATTAGCTTTCCTGATAAAAAATAAGTTTTTTAAAAAAATCATGCGTATTAAGCTTATTAATGATTGTTACTTTAAAAACAAAGGATTGCCTAAAAATGTTCTAGCTAAGTATGGTAAAACTTATTATTGATATACTTCCTATAAATAAATACTATTTTAAATTAGATTCTTTAATAAAGACCTTTAATGCTTAGTCTCATTTTAACATATCGTGATCGTGAATTAGAAATTGTAAAACGCTGTTTAACATCGTTACAAGTTCAAAACGATCAGGATTTTAAAGTTTTTCTGGTAAATTATGGAAGTTCAGAAAGCTTTACGTTGAAGCTGGAAAAACTCATAAAATCCTACGATTTTTTAGAATATATTTATGTGCCTGCTTATGGACAACTATGGAATAAAAGCAGGGCCATTAATATCGCTTTAAAAAAGTGTAATTCTTCGCTTTTATGCGTAGCCGATATAGATTTATTATTTCATCCAAATTTCGTTCAGAAAACAAAACAGCTTTATAAAGAAAAAGGAATAGTTTATTTTAAGACTGGATTTCTAGATCGGCAAACAACCGGGGAAAATCTAATTTTTGAAAATTCAAAGGTCTCTTTTAGCAGTAATAAAGACGTTACCGGTATTACTTTATACCAAACCGAAATATTGAAAAAAATAAACGGCTACGATGAGTTTTATCATGGATGGGGAGCAGAAGATACCGATGTGCATTTACGATTAAAAAATGAGGGATATTCGGTACATTTTTACGATGAAGAAATTTTAGTAAAACATCAGTGGCACCCGAAGCAGTACCGAAGTAAAAAAAGTAATTTTCCTTTCCATACCAATCTTGAAAAAATTAATCATCGGTATATGACTTTTCAAGATCAGCATAAAACAACCCAGGCCAATGGCGAATTTGAATGGGGTAAAATACCTGATATAACCAAATTGAAGGATTTACAAAAGCCGATGCATAAATACGAAATCAGTTCTGAATGTTTTCAATTTGATGCCTTTATTGTTGGTATCTTCCCTTGTTTAAAAAAAGCCTCCGAAATTAAAATTACAACTGATATTCGTTCAAAATCAATAAAAAATCAGATAAAAAAAATTAGCGGTAAAAAACATATACGAACGTATTCGCTAGAAGGAGTCAATAATACACTTTTAGAAGCAATAATTCAGCATCATCGCTTAGCCCTTTATCATTATAATATCGATTGGGAAAATGAAGAAATACTATTAAAAATAGTACCCGATGCCTAACAGGAAAAAAATACTAATGGTGGCGATGCCTAGTTTGCATTTTTTTAGATGGGTGGATCAGCTAAAAGATAGCGATTTTGAAGTATATTGGTTTGATATTACCGGAGCCGGGAATAATGTAAAACGAATTAGCTGGGTACATCAAATCACCAATTGGAAAATGTCTTGGGATTTTCCGGGGCGTATTTTTATAAAATCAAAATTCCCCAAATTATATCAGATTATTTCAAGATACAATGAACGTAATCTTTCTAAGGAATTTGAAAAAACTATCGCTGAAGTTCAACCAGATTTGGTGCATAGTTTTGCGCTGTATGTTTCCTGTACGCCAATTTTATCGGTTATGCAAAATCATAAGAACTTAAAATGGATGTATAGTTCCTGGGGAAGCGATTTGTTCTATTTTCAAAATAATGCCAATTATTTAGCAGATATTAAGCAGGTACTTAAGCGTGTAAATTATTTGATGACCGATTGTAAGAGAGATTTTAAAATAGCCGAAAATCATGGTTTTACCGGAAAATTTTTAGGTGTTTTTCCCGGTGGCGGAGGATTTCATTTAGAACAGTTAAATAGCTATAAAAAATCAAAAGAAGAAAGAAATATTATTTTGATTAAAGGTTATCATGGACGATCGGGAAGAGCAATCCCGGTATTAAAAGCTATTTTAAAATTGAAAGGAGAACTTCAATCGTATCAAATTGTCGTTTTTGGAGCCGATCCGGAAGTTTTTCGATGGGTAAACCAAACAGACTTAATAAATTGGAATAGCTTTAAAGTTCTAGGCAAAATTTCCCACACTGAGGTTTTTAAGCTAATGGGTAAATCCAAAATCTATATTGGGAATAGTAACTCTGACGGAATGCCCAATACATTATTAGAAGCGATTTGTATGGATGTATTTCCTATCCAGTCTAATCCGGGCGGAGTTACAGAGGAAATTATTGTTCATGGTGAAAATGGTTTGCTTATTTCCGATTGTGAGGATGTTGAAGAAATAGCAATTTTGATTTCTAAATCATTAGATTCAACTATTACAAAAAATAATACACAGATTAAAGATGCATTATCTTATTGTAATATAAGGAAGCTATGTATCCAGAATTATATAAATGTAATGAATGATTAAAATTTTTAAAGCATCTAAAATGGCGTATACTCCTTTCGATAATTTTGAGGAAGGAGATTTTAATATTTTTGAACAGTATAATATAAAGTTTGTAGAAAATGTTCAAGATGCGGATATTATTGTAAGCGATACAATTAGACACTTAAAAAAATATTTTTTTCGTGGTTTATCTGGAATGAAATTTTTACTGTGGACTAATGAGCCTAGGTTTGATTTGTCATTTACAGAGGTAACTAGACATTTTGGATTTATAAAAGTCCATCATATGAATATTTACACAAAGGACGTTTTCCTGCAAAATTTATCATTTCATGCTAAAATGATGAACAGATCATTGAACTATTTAGGAAATGAATTTAGATTCAAAAGTAAAAAGACAGTTGCTTTAATGTCTTATTATAACGGTATAAATGCTCCGAAATTAATTTTCAACAGAAAGAATATTGATTTAATAGGTTTACGGTCAGAAATTGCGCTTGTCGGAGATAAACTGGGGGTTTTAGATGTCTATGGAAAAGGCTGGCCTAATAATATTGCTATTGAAGACTCACGAACAGGTGGTTGGCCCACTAGAAAAAAAGAAATATTAAGCAACTATAATTTTAATCTCTGTTTTGAAAATACAGCTTTCCCAAATTATATGACAGAAAAAATATGGAATAGTATTGAAAATTACTGTTTGCCTATATATTATTCTGAAAACACTAATGCTTACGAATTGTTTCCTAAGCAAAGTTTCATAGATTATGCTGATTTCAAGGATGCCGAAGAACTTTTTAGTTTTATAAATGCTCTTTCAAAAGATGAGTATAGGTTAAGACTCAACAAGTGTATCAAAGTCTATAATAGCATATTTGAAAGGGGACAAAAATATGCAAAAATCCTTAGACAAGAAGTTTTGGAAATGGTAGTTAAAAGGTTGAAATCAATCAAAGAAAATAAAAATGTCAACTAAAATCCGACTTTTCTGGTGGAACGAGCGTAAAATTCAGCATAAATGTAAAGAGAATTATGGCGATATGTTGGGTAAATATCTGGTAGAAAAAATATCAGGAAAGCAGGTCGAATTTGCCTGGCCAAAAAAGCATAGTTATAAAGATTTGTTTTCACCAATTTATGTAACCATCGGAAGTATTTTAACTCATGTAAATAAAAAATGTATTGTTTGGGGTAGTGGAATTATAAGTAAAGAATATCATATAAAAGATGCTACTTTTGTAGCAGTACGAGGTCCACAAACAAGAAAATATTTAATAGAAAAAGGCTATCAGGTTCCCGAAGTGTATGGCGATCCGGCCATTTTGCTGCCTGATTTTTACACACCTGGGAGGGCTAAAATCTATAAAATTGGCATTATTCCCCACTACAATGATTACACATTGGCAAAGAAATTAATTTCTGGTATAGACGGCGTTTGTCTTATTGATTTTATGACCAATGATGTTGAAAAAACTACCCGAGAAATTTTAGCCTGTGAGCGTGTAGTTTCTTCCTCGCTACATGGTATAATTGTGAGTCATGCTTATGGTATACCGGCAGTTTGGCAAAAATTTTCAGATAAAGTATTTGGTGATGATGTTAAATATCAGGATTATATGGAATCGGTTCAACTTCCATTTTATCAACCTGAAATTAGACAAAAACCATATACGTTTTCAGAATTAGAAAGTTTATTTGAAACTTATCCAAAATCACCAGATTTTGAAGTGCTGGAAGCCTTAAAAAATGGCTTATTAGAATCTTGCCCATTCAGGAAATAAATCAACCATTTATCGCCACTTTTCGACCATTGGCGGAGTAATTTTAGGTTTCGTCGAAATAAATTTACACCCAAATTATAAATAGTATATTAGCATTTAATTAACAGATTAATGAAGGCTATAGGTTTTATTCCATTACGAAAAGGCTCCAAAGGGATTCCGGGTAAAAATAAACGAAAAATGTTGGGAAGACCCTTATTTTGCTGGGTGCTTACCGAAGCTATTTTCTCAAAGCTTGATGAGGTAATCGTTTTTACCGATGATACTGAAATTATCGAATTTATCGAAAATCAATTTAAGTGGTCTTCAAAAGTGAAAGCAGTTTTACGTCCCGAAAATACGGCTAACGATACTGCTTCAACAGAAATTGCAATGCTAGACTATTGTGAGTCTGTTGAATATAATTTTAATGTATTCTGTTTATTACAAGCGACCTCTCCATTTACTAAAGCTGAGCATATAAACGAAGGTCTTTTAAAAATTGAAGAAGGAGCCGATTCTTCATTAAGCGTAGTGAAAACCCATCGTTTTATCTGGAATAATAATGGAGAATCTATCAATTATGATTATAAAAATAGGCCAAGAAGGCAAGATTTCGAAGGCTTGTTAGTTGAAAATGGAGCGGTATATTGTACCACAAAAAAAGCCCTTCAGACTAGCCGAAATCGAATAAGTGGCGTAATTGTTCCTTTTGAAATGCCTGAAATTTCTTATACTGAAATTGATACTGAAGCCGATTGGAATATTGTTGAAAATCTTTTGGCAACCAATTTACAACAGCAAAAAAAGAATACTAAAATTACCCATTTGGTATTAGATGTAGATGGGGTTTTTACCGATGGAAAAGTACTATTTTCTGAAAACGGAGAACTTGCTAAATCTTTTGATATGCGTGATGGGATGGGATTAGAAATTCTACGACAATTTGATGTAAAAGTTATGGTAATGACTTCAGAAAATTCTGCCTTGGTTGCTGCCAGAATGAAAAAACTCAAAATCGATACAGTCTTTTTAGGAGCAAAAGATAAATTCGGATTGCTTCAAGATTATTGCTTGAAAAATGATGTAGAGATAAATAGTTTGGCCTATGTAGGAGATGATGTAAATGATCTGGCGAATATGTGCCGTGTAGGTTGGAGTTTTGCTCCGGCAAATGCGATGGATGAAATCAAACGAATTGCCGATGTGAATCTGGCAAAAAAATCAGGAGAAGGAGCTATTCGCGAAGCAGCTCAATTCATAAAAAAATATAATACTAGATTTTGAACCTATATAAAGAACCTTACGTAATTGCCGAAATTGGGTGCAACCATAAAGGCGATATGGAAATTGCAAAAGAGCTTATTAAAGTAGCCAAGATATTTTGCAAAGTAGATGCCGTGAAATTTCAAAAACGGAATAATAAAGAATTGCTAACTGAAAGTCAGTATAACGCACCGCATCCTAATCCGGTAAATGCGTATGGAGATACGTATGGTGAACATCGTGAATTTTTAGAGTTTACGGTAGAACAACATCAAGAACTGAAAGATTTTTGTGAAGAAATGGAAATCACGTACTCCACTTCAGTATGGGATCTAACTTCAGCAAAAGAAATTGCCAGCTTGCAACCTGATTTTATTAAAATTCCTTCGGCTTGTAATAATCATTATGAGATGTTGAATTGGTTGTGCGAAAATTATTCCGGCGAAATTCATATTTCTACAGGAATGACTACTAAAAACGAAATAGGAGATCTAGTTGATTTCTTCACGAAAAAGGGTAGAAACAAAGATTTAGTAATTTACAATTGTACATCGGGTTATCCAGTTCCTTTTGAAGACGTTTGTTTATTAGAAATCACGAGAATGAAACAACTTTATGAAGATAAGGTAAAGCATATCGGGTTTTCCGGCCATCATTTAGGAATCGCAGTAGATGTTGCCGCGTTTACCCTGGGAGCTAATGTGGTAGAACGACACTATACTTTAGATCGAACCTGGAAGGGAACTGATCATGCAGCTTCGTTAGAACCTTCAGGGATGCGTAAATTAAAACGAGATTTAAGCGCGGTTTATAACTCCTTAACGTTCAAAGAGAAAGATATTTTAGAAATTGAAGAAGTACAACGAGAAAAATTGAAATTCAGAAAAGATTAATGGCTATAAAGGTTTTTGTTTTTCTTCCAGACGGTGTAGGGCTCCGGAATTTCGCCTATACCAATTTTAACACCTTGGGCCAACAATTAGGTATGGACGTGGTGTATTGGAATAATAGTGTTTTTCCTTTACAAGAACAATTGGGGTTAGAAGAGGTTAAAATCGAACCCAATAGTGTGCATAAACTTACGCCTGTTTATTCTAGAGCAAGGAAACGAATAGAACTTAATTTATGGCATAAGGAATTCGATGATTTGGTGTATCAGACCTATAAATTCCCTTTTGAATACAGCAATTTTAAGAAAGCTACACGTAGTTTTCTAACTCGATTTTTGATTGCAAAACATAATTCTGAAAGAGGATTAGCTGCAATTAAAAAACGTATTGATAAATTAGAACGACAAAATCCTAAATATGAATATTGCAAAAAGCAACTGGAAAAGTATAAACCCGATTTAATATTATGCACCAGTCAGCGTTCTACCCAGGCTATTAGTGCTTTATTAGCGGCTAAAGATTTAGGAATTCTCACGGCTACGTTTATTTATAGTTGGGATAATGTACCTAAGGCGATGTTAGTGGTGGATACCGATTATTATTTTGTGTGGAGCGATTTGATGAAAGCTGAAATGCTGAAGTATTATTCATTTCTAAAAGATCATCAGGTTATTGTTACCGGAACACCTCAATTTGAGCCTCATTTTAATCCTGATTTAATTATACCTAAAGCTAAGTTTTTTGCAGATTACAGATTAGATGAATCAAAAAGGTATATCTGTTTCTCAGGAGACGATACTACAACCTCGCCACTAGATCAATATTATTTAGAAGATTTAGCCATTGCAGTACAAAATCTTAATAAAGAAGGTTATAACTTAGGAATTATATTTAGAAAAGCTCCGGTAGATCATACAGGAAGGTATCAAGAAATTATAGAAAAATACAAACAGGAAATTACGGAAATAGCACCGGCCTGGAAAGCGATGGGGAAACAATGGAATACCATACTTCCTGAACCTTACGATTTTTCATTGTTAGCAACAGTTTGTGAGCATTCAGAACTTGTAGTGAATATTTGTTCTTCTATGGTTTTCGATTTTGCAATTCATAATAAGCCATGCATCTATATCAATTATGAGCAACCGCAATTGAAAAAAGGCATCCGAGATATAGGTCAAAATTATAACTATGTACATTTTAGATCGATGCCATCTAAAAATGCAGTGGCATGGGCTAACTCCAAGCAAAGCTTGCAAGCTAGTTTGGAAAACTTAATAGCGAAACCAGAACCTATTGTAGCTCAGGCTCAAATTTGGTTTACAGTGGTGGCAGGTAAACATCCAAAAACGTCCTCTTTAGCGATTTGGGAAACTATCAAAAATATTTTGAACTAATGCATATAGGTTTTCTAACTCCTGAATATCCACACCCAAAAATAAGTCACTCTGGTGGTTTAGGAAGTAGTTTACAAAATTTGGTTTTATCGTTACAAGCACAAGGGGTAACTATTAGTGTTTTTGTATATGGTCAGAAAGAGGATACCGAATTTGAAGAAAATGATATTCATTTTTACTGTATTAAACAAAAAACCTATAAAATTGGCGGATTTTATTGCTATCGAAAATACATAAATAAAAGGTTGAATAATTGTATTCAGCACACTAATATTGATGTGTTGGAAGTTCCGGATTGGACGGGGATTACAGCTTTTATGAACTTTTCGGTTCCTGTAGTAATGCGATTTCATGGTAGTGATACCTATTTCTGCCATTTAGAAAAGCGTCCCCAAAAATTCAAAAACCGATTTTTTGAACAGCAGGCGGTAAATAATGCAAATGCTTTTATTGCTCCCACAACTTTTGCCGGAAATGTTTCAAAAGAATTGTTTCATATTAAAAACAAAGCCATAAAAACCATTCATTATGGATTAAATTTGGAGCATTTCAGTAATGAAAATCCAGAACAATTTGAAGCATTTACAATTTTATATTTAGGTACCTTAATTCGCAAAAAGGGAGTTTTAGAATTACCTGCTATTTTCGAAAAAGTTAAGCAAAAATATCCAAAAGCAACATTACTATTGGTAGGCGGCGATAGTGCAGATATAAAAACAGGCAGTACATCAACCTGGGCATTACTTCAGCAAAAGATACAAGAAAAAAAACTTTTTGGGATTGAGTATTTAGGTAAAATGCCTTATTCTGAAGTGAAAAATCATATTAAAAATGCACATGTTTGTATTTTTCCATCCTATGCAGAGACTTTAGGAATGGTTACAATAGAATCGATGGCTTTACAAAAGGCAGTGGTAAATACCAACATCGGATGGGCACAGGAAATAATAGATCATGGCAAAGATGGATTATTGGCACATCCGGCAGATCATGATGCCTTTGCAAATGCGATAAATAAGATTTTTGAAGATGATCTTTTAAGAGAAAAACTTCAAAAAAATGCTCGATTAAAGGTTGAAGAAAGATTCGATATTCAAAAAAAAGCTATTGAAAATATCAAATTTTATAAAGAAATTTTAGCCTCACAAAATCATGATTAAATTAATTCATCAAAATAGCAGTAAAGTATGCGCTATTTATAAAGGTGAAATGCAATTAGATGGCTATACAGGAAATCTAACAAAAGTTTTCTGGAAACTGGCTGAAGATTTCCCTACAGAAAAAATTATTTGGATTGAAGAAGCGCAACAAAATAATATAAACGAAGAAGCTTTAACTAAAGTTTTTCATCATAACCTAATAATGGCCTCCTGTGCAGTTAAGACTAGCTTTTTTAGCGAAGATATTGGGTATGTAGATCAATTTCCTTTTGCAAACATAAATCGGTCAGTATTTTATCCCACCTGGTTAATGAGCAGCGATATTGGAGGGATTTATGCCTTGGCAATTTTAAAATTTAAAAAAGAATTTCAGCAAATATCGAATTTTGAATATTTATTAAATGCTATTGCCAGGTTAGGCCAGCAACATGGCTTATTTTGTTATCATGCACCGCAATTAGCTATAAAAAAAGCAAAAAAATTAGAATATAAAGCTACAACTAAGGATTTGTTTTCTTTTACTTTTCAATTTTATAAAAAGGCAAGAGGATTAATTTTATTATTTTGTTTTGTGCATTATAAAAAAATATATCCTTTACTATCTTTTACTTCATCTGGTTTGAAAAGGAATTTTTTTAATACTGAAATTGATTTTACTGATATTGAAGTTAAATCTTCTAAACCCGCTACCGATAATACAATAGACGTGATAATTCCAACAATTGGTAGGCCAGAATACTTATTGGATGTTTTAGAGGATTTGAAAGGGCAAACCTTGCTTCCGCAGAAAGTTATTATAGTTGAGCAAAATCCAGATAAAGGGAGTACAAGCGATTTTAACTTTGTTGCTGAGGAATGGCCATTTCATATTAATCATATTTTCACCCATCAAACGGGAGCTTGCAATGCTAGAAATTTAGCACTACAGAAGGTAACTGCAGATTGGGTTTTTTTTTGTGATGATGATAATAAATTTGATACTAATTTATTAGAAGGATGTTTTTCTAAGATAAAAACATACGGCTTAGAAATTTTAGTAACCGCCTATAGATCAAAATCTGAAGTTTTATTGTATAAGCATGCCAAACAATGGGGGACTTTTGGAGCTGGTAACGCTATTATTAAACGAGCTCTTCTCCAAAATGTGAAATTTGACAGAGCACTAGAATTTGGTTATGGAGAAGATATGGATTTCGGTATGCAATTACGTAATAAAGGAGTGGATATAATCTATCATCCGGAAATTGAAATCGTACATTTAAAAGCACCAATGGGCGGTTTTAGAACTAAAATTATAAAACCATGGGAGCAAACAAAACCAATCCCCAAACCTTCACCAACGGTAATGACTTTTATGCAGAAAAATTATTCAATACCTCAGATAAGAGCGTACAAGTTTATTTTATGGTTTAAATTTTACAAAGTTCAGGATATCAGAAATCCTTTGAAGTACAAAAAAAGTATGCAGCAGCGATGGGAAGCAAGTGAAGCCTGGGCACGAAAAATTGCTAACAAATAGTTTAAATAATGGAAAGTAAGTTTTCTCTTATAATTTGTACGTACCAGCGGCCCAACGCACTTTTAAAATTACTTAGATCTATAGGCGAACAAAAATTATATCCTCATCAGATTATTATTGTAGATGGTTCCACAAATCTGGAAACTAAGAATCTGTTTGCTGAACATGAATTTAGAAATATTGAATATTATTTGGTTGCTGAAAAAGATCGAGGTTTAACCAGACAAAGAAATTTTGGAATAGATAAAATAAGCCATGATAGTTTGATTACCTGTTTTTTAGATGACGATGTGGTGCTTGAACCCGATTATTTTGAAAAGTTAATCGAAACTTATCAGGAATATCCAGATGCTTTAGGTGTAGGCGGTTATATTATTGAAGAACATATAATTTGGGAGAGATTAGAAAAAAAACGAGCTGAATTTAACGAATTTGAATTTGATGGCTGGAAAAGAACATTAGGCAGTAGAAATATTTTGCGTAAAAAATTAAATTTACTCAGCGATAAACCTCCCGGAATAATGCCGGAGTTTTCGCACGGATTTTCCATTGGCTTTTTGCCTCCTTCTGGTAAAACCTATCCAGTAGAATTTTTTATGGGATGTGCTATGTCTTTTAAAATTGAAGTCTTTTCTAAAATTCAATTTTCAGAATATTTTGAAGGATACGGTTTATATGAGGATATGGACTTTTGTTTACGATTGTCTAAGTTAGGTGCGTTATATGTAAATACGGCTGCGAAATTGTATCATTACCATGAAGAATCGGGAAGACCTAATCAATTTAAATACGGAAAGATGGTTAGCCAGAACGGCAATTATATTTGGAAAATAAAAAATCCGAATCCTAGTTTTTCGGCCAAGTTGACTTATTATAAAATATCTTTTTTGCTAGCATTTATTAGGTTGAGTAATGTGATAAATACTCCAAAGAAAAAAGAAGCTTTTACAGAGGCTATGGGGCGATTTTTCGGACTGTTAATTTCAAAAAAATGAATATTAAATCTTTATTTTCCAAAAGGAACTACATCCATTTATACCATAAATATAAATTTTATCCTAAAACGGTTTCTACTCCTGCCAATCGATTCAGTCACTATTCATCATTTCGACATATATTGGATTATATTGAATTAGAGCAGTTTGATAAAATCGTTGCTGTGGCGAGCGGTCCTTCTTCTAATCACATAGATTGGAATAAAAACACCTTATATTTTTGCTGTAATAACGCTTTAAAACTTTTGGGAAAATCGCAATGTAAATTTGTTTATACTGTAAATGACGATTTTTACCTCTATAAGTATCTTAAAACATTTGAGGCTAGTGAAAATTGGCTAACTACCTTATTCTATTTTTATGTAAACGAAAAGACTCGTTATAAAAGAAATTTAATCTGGGATTATTTAAATACCTATAAAAGAGAGAAAATTGAATTTTTAATTACAAATGATTCAAATAATCTCAATTCTAAATTGCTTAATGATAGTCTAATAGATGTGTTTCATAAATGGGGTTATGAACATTTCGGTGTAAATTCTGGATTTAATAATTTGGTTTTAGCTGCAGTTGCCGCTTACTCTTCCAATTTGCCTTTGGCATCTTATGGGCTTGATATGGGAATTGGAGGAGAGAAGTATTTTGATGTTTCAACGACATTAGGAAAAAGTATAAAAAGCGATTTTTCGAAAACTAAAGTTTTAGAATTTTTAAAAATTATTCAAGAAAATTTAAAGTTTTCAAATTATTCTTATTTTAAATGATGGAAAAATTTGAGAGATGTAAAGTTTGTAATTGTCATATTGAATTCCAAAATTCTAAGTTTAACTTAGTTAAATGTAAAAGCTGTAATTTGGTATTTTGCAATTCTATTTTTAACGAAGAAGAATTCATAAGGGTTTATGACAAGTTATATAATTCAGGTCCAAAATCTCAGTATCAAGTTCATAGTACTACTGAAATAAATGAGATGCACTCAGGTAAATTAAATATAGGCTATAATAGAAAAACCTTGATATCAAAAACCATAAATGATCGTGATAGGGTTTTAGAAGTCGGGTCTGGTAATGGACTGGTAGGATTATATTTAAAACAAAAATTCGAAGATATTTTTTATAAAGGAATAGAAATAGATCAAAAAATAGCTACAAGAGCTCAATCATTCGGTTTAGATATTATAAACGATGATTTTAGAGTAATGAAAGGCTTTACTGATAAATTTGATGTTATTATGATGTGGGAGGTTTTAGAGCATATTCAGGATTTAAATCTTTGCCTAGAGCTTTTAAAAAATGTTTTAAATAAAAATGGCACTCTTATGCTGTCTGTTCCAAATTATGAGAAACGTTTGAATTATAAGAATAGCGATAATAAGTTATTTCAAAGCGGTCCACCCATACATCTAAACTATTTCACAATGGATTCTCTTCGAAAAATTTTTAAATTATATGGATTTAAAAATGTAAAGATTCGTGAAAAAAGTATGCCTTATTTCAATCTGAAAGATCCAAATTTCTATAGCTTATTACAAAGAAAGATGACTGGGAAATTTCATGGACCAACATTATATCTGATTGCTTCGGTTTAAAATGAACTTCTTAATTATCACCCATGTTCCGCATAGCTTGAAAAACAACCAGTATTTGGGTTATGCGCCCTATTTTCGTGAGATGAACATGTGGTTTAAGTATGTGGAAAAGGTAAAGGTGGTGGCACCACTTCAGCTACATGAAACATCAGCGCTAGTATCGGCTTATAAGCATTCAAATTTAAATTTTGTTGAGGTCCCGAGATTTTCTATCGTATCGTTAAAAGAAAAACTACTATCAATATTAAAACTTCCACTATTAATATTTCAAATTAGTAAGGCTATGATCTGGGCAGATCATATTCATTTGCGCTGCCCTGGAAATATGGGGCTTTTGGGATGTTTAGTACAAATATTTTTTCCTTCAAAAGCTAAAACAGTAAAGTATGCCGGTAATTGGGAACCAAATTCCAAGCAACCTTTGAGTTATAAACTTCAAAAATGGATAGTTTCAAATACGCTTTTAAGTAAGAATATAAAGGTGCTTACCTATGGTAAATGGCCAAATCAAACTAAAAATATTATACCTTTTTTTACCGCTTCATTCTCTGAAGTTGAGATAGAAGAGGTCGAAAAAAATTTTTCGGGTGAGCTTAAATTTTTATTTGTAGGTAGCCTGGTTGAAGGAAAACAGCCGCTTTATGCAATTCGTTTGGTAGAAAAATTGAAGAATTCAGGAAGAGATGTTAGTTTGAAAATTTTTGGAGAGGGACCATTAAGACCTGATTTAGAAAATTATATCCAAACTATGAATCTTAGTACTTGTATTACTGTTTGCGGAGGTGTTCCGTTAGATCAATTAAAGGACCAATATAAAAGATCCCATTTTTCGATTTTACCTTCTAAAAGTGAAGGTTGGCCCAAAGCGGTTGCTGAAGCTATGTTCTTTGGATGTATTCCTGTTGCAACTCGTGTTTCATGTGTGCCTTGGATGCTAGAAAATGGAAAAAGAGGGATTCTTCTTAATGAGGAATTAGAGAAAGATCTTACGAAGCTAAATGAAGTTTTGGAAAATAGAGGGGAATTACAAAAAATGGCTACAGAAGCGATGAATTGGTCTCAGCATTATACGGTGGAATATTTTGAAAAAGAAATAAAGAACCTGTTATGAAAGTGCTACAAATCATAGATTCTTTACATCCGGGAGGAGCAGAAAAGATGGCTGTAAATTTGTTCAATGAACTAAATAAGAATGATGTAGAAAGCTATCTATGTGTAACAAGAGAAGAGAGCTTGCTAAAAGATGAAATTGTAGACTTTTCAAAATATTTTTTTCTAAAACGTAAGAGAATATTAGATCTCAGAGCTTTACGTTCTTTACACAAATTTGTTAGAGCAAATAAAATAGATGTGATACATGCTCATGGTACATCATATTTTATTGGTTTTTTGTTGAAATTTTTTATCAATACTAAAATTGTATTTATATGGCATGATCATTATGGAGATAGTGAATATCTAAAAGATCGTAATTATAAAGTACTAAAACAATGTTCTAAATATTTTGACGGAGTTGTATGTGTTAATCGGCAGCTATTAAGATGGAATAAAAAAATGCTTTTAGCACATAATTACAAGATGATCAATAATTTTGTAAACTTAGTTGAGAGTAGTGAACATAAATTGACTTTAAAAGGTAAGCAATGTTTCAAAATAATTTGCGTAGCTAATTTAAGACCTCAGAAAGATCATCATTTATTAATAGATGTTTTTAACGAGTTTTTTGATAATAAGGAAATTAGTCTACATTTATTCGGAAAGGATTTTAAAGATTCATACAGTGAAGACTTGAAAACTAAAATAGAGAAAACAAGGAATATCTTTTATTATGGTTCGCATAAAATTACAAAAGATATTCTTTCTCAGGCAGATATAGGTATACTAGTTTCCAAGTCTGAAGGGCTTCCTCTAGCTATATTAGAATATGCGATGGCTGGATTACCGGTTATCTGTACTAAAGTAGGAGAGTGTCCTGAAGTAATTGGTGAATACGGAATAATGGTAGAACCAGGTGCTAAAAAAGATATTGCTAATGCAATTGAAATTTATTCTAGGAGTGAAGAACTAAGACTTCAACATGGTGCAGGAATTTCCATTCACGTAAAACAGAAGTTTAGTGCTGAGGTCAACATTTCAAAATTCATTGATTTCTATAAGCAATGCAGTTAAGTATAGAACAAAATAGAAAACAATACTTCCAATTGCTATTGCTGCATATAGGGATGGCTTTTGCTATTTATTTATTTAGACCTGTTTCTGTACTTCTTTGTCATGGAATGTTATTGTTTTGGCTAATATATATTCTTCAAAAAAAGAATAAGAACAATGAAGCCTTGATGGCTGCAGCTTATATGGCAGGAAGTGAGGTGTATTTTAGGATGACAGCAGGGATGGTTTTTTATGAAACCGGTAAATACATGGTTATTATATTTCTGCTCATTGGAATGTTTTTCAAAGGAACATCTTCTAAAACAGTTCCTTACTGGTTATTTATTTTGATGATGGTTCCTGGGATTTTAGTCTCAGCGATTAATATCAGCTATACTGCAGAATTTAGAAAATTGGTGGCCTTTAATCTTAGTGGTCCAGTTTGTCTGGGAATTGTTGCAGTTTACTGTTATTATAAAAAGATAAAGAGGTCTGATTTTGAGAAGGTAATTTTAATGCTTCTGTTACCACTTATATCAAATATGTTTTATTTATATTTATATACGCCGAGTTTAAAAGAATCATTAATTAATGTTTCTGCGAATTATTCTGCAACTGGTGGATATGGACCCAATCAGATTTCTACTATTTTTGGGATGGGCTTTTTTCTAATCTGTACCAGACTATTTTTAGTGAAAGATAAACTAATAAACCTTATTGATTTTGCATTGCTTGGTTTGATGGCTTATCGAGCAGTAGTGACATTTTCACGTGGAGGCGTATTTACCGGAATTATATGTATAAGCACTTTTCTGATTTTCTATTATTATAAAATGGACGGAAAGTCTAGATCTGCTATTTTTAGAAAAATTCTTTTTATCGCAGCGGTTGGTCTGGGCGTGTGGACCTTTAGTTTGGTCAAAACTTATGGACTAATAAGCAATAGGTATACCAATAAAGATGCCTCAGGAAAATTAAAAGAGGATATAACAACTGGAAGAGCTGAATTGATAGAAACCGAACTGCATGCCTTTGTAAATCATCCAATATTGGGAATAGGGGTAGGGAAAGGTAAAGAATATAGAGAAGAGCAATTAGGTAAAAGTATTGCTACTCATAACGAAATCAGTAGGATGCTTTCTGAACAAGGACTATTAGGTCTCATTAGTTTATTGATATTAATTTTTGTTCCTCTAGTATTTTGGTTTAAATTCGAGAACAATTATTATTTTTTAGCTTTTTTAGCATTTTGGTTTTTAACGATTAATCATTCAGCCATGCGAATAGCTTTACCGGCCTTCGTTTATGGTTTGGCATTACTTTATATAGTAGATGACAAAAAAGATCCTGTATATAGGAAACGATTTGCGAGTAGATAGTTTTACCGCTACTTACATCTCTTTCTTAAGTAAAATGCTAAGGGAAGAAGGCTTTAAGGTAAAAACGGCATCAGCTAAAAATAATAAGCTTATCCGTTTGACTGAGATGTTATGCCTTATTATGAAATTTCATTCTACCACAGATATTGTTCTAATCGATACCTACGGGGCAACCAATTTTTACTATGCTTATTTGGTAGGGCGACTTTCTAAAATATACAAAATACCTTACGTGCCTATATTACATGGAGGTAACTTACCAGAGCGTTTAGATAAAGATCCTAAATTCAGCAAAAGATTATTTGGAAATGCATTTGTAAATATAGCTCCTTCAAATTTTCTAAAAAGTGAATTTGAATCAAGAGATTTTGATCGCTTAAAATTAATCCCAAATTCGATTGATTTACAAAATTACCCTTATAAAGAAAGATCCACTTTTCGACCTAAATTATTGTGGGTAAGAAGATTTCAGAAAAGATATAATCCTAAAATGGCCATTAAAGTTTTAGAATTGTTGTCTGAAGAATTTGAAGATGCCGAATTATGTATGATTGGACCAGAAAAGGATGGGTGTATGCAGGAATGTAAGCGATTAGTTAAAAAGAAAGATCTCAATGTCAAGTTTACCGGTAAGTTGAAAAAGAAAGTCTGGGCAGATCTTTCCAAAGAATACGATTTCTTTATAAACTCAACTACAATTGATAATACTCCAATCAGCGTAATTGAATCTATGAGTCTCGGGCTACCAATTATTTCTACAAATGTTGGTGGTATGCCAGTTCTTATCGATCATCTTCAGGACGGTGTATTGGTTGATTCCGGAGATTCAGAAAAGATGTATTCAGAAATAAAGAATATTATTGAAAATCCAGATATTGGTCAGGCTATAGCTTTTAATGCTCGAAAAAAGGCTGAATCTTTTGGTTGGATAAATGTTAGAAAGGATTGGCTAGAAGTGATTAATAATGTCGGCTAAAAGCATTCTTTATATAGGTAATAAACTAGCCAAACTAAATCGAACTCCTACTTCAGCAGATATTTTACCTGGGCTACTACAAAAGGAAGGTTTCGAAGTCTATTCTTTTTCTTCTAAGATCAATAAAGTGTCGCGTCTAGCGGAAATGTTATTTAAAACTCTTCAGCTTGGGCCTAAAGTTGATTGGGTGATAATCGATGTTTATAGTACGCAAAATTTTTGGTACGCTTACCTTTGCGGTAGGATATGTAAATTAAATAGCATTCCATATATCAATATTTTGCATGGCGGAAATCTTGAAAAACGACTCAAAACAAAATACTTTTCATTTTTTAAAAATGCTGAATATAACATAGCACCATCTCAGTTTTTGCTGTCCAAATTTTTGACTTCAGGGCTTGAAAATCTCAAATTTATTCCAAATTCAATTCCACTTGAGGAATATAAATTTAAATCTCGAACTGAGTTCAAACCGAAACTACTTTGGGTGAGAGCTTTTGCTGAGATTTACAACCCATTTTTGGCAATTCAACTACTCGAAGCTTTATTGCAAGATTATAAAGATGCCCAACTTTTTATGGTGGGGCCCAAAAAGGATGAAAGTTATGATAAATGCAAAAAATATGTAGAAGAGCATAATTTACCTGTAGATTTTACCGGAAAATTAGAAAAGCAAGAATGGCATAATCTTTCAGAAAAATGTGATTTGTTTATAAATACAGCAAGAATAGATAATACACCAGTCAGTATTGTTGAAGCTATGGCTTTGGGGCTGCCGGTCTTAAGTTCTAATGTAGGCGGTATTTCTTATCTGATAAAAGATCAGGAGGATGGTGTTTTGTATGATAGTGAAGATATTGAGGAACTAATTGCTAAAACTAAGAACCTTTTAGAAAATTCGATAAAAGCATCCAATATTTGCCTAAGAGCACGTAAAAAAATTGAAGGTTTTAATTGGGAGATCGTTAAAAAACTGTGGCTTAATATTTTATCTTAAAAGTGTATCTTAGCATCAGAAAGTTTTTTGAAATGGCAGACAAACCCCTACTACATTTCGAAATTTCAGAAAGAAAAGTTCTTTTGCGAATTTTGGATGTGCTTTTTGTTCTGGCAGCTTTGTTCTTGCTAGGAACATTTACAAATTTTAGTTATTTTAGGATAACGGCAGATTTTTGGTATTGGACAATATTATTTGTGGCCTACCTAAAATTGTTCGCTCACGTGTTCGAACTCTACGATCTTCAAAAAGCGAGCAAATTCGATTCAGTTCTAAAGAATGTGCTTTTAACGTCATCAATTACTGTACTTTTCTTTATGCTTACCCCAGTGCTGAGTCCAAGTTTGCCAAATAACCGATTTCAGATTTTATATTTTTTTCTAACGATTACTATTACGCTATTGGTATGGCGTGCGGCTTATATTTATCTCATAGCTTCACCAAGATTTAATAAAAAAGTGATCGTTGTTGGTGATAGTTTTGATATTCAGCTTATTTATGATGCTTTTGTAAAGGCCGATCCTAACTACGAAATTGTAGGTTTTATTAATACAGATGGCCAAATTAAAGTAAAAAATAAAAATCTTATTCAATTTGAAGTGCGTGATCTTCGAAAAGCAGTTAAAGAATATCATATCAAAGAAATAGTAGTGGCGAGCGGTTATAAAAAAGGTTTGATGCTTCCACTTTATAACGAGTTGAGTTTTTTACTGAATCAAGGTTTTCCTATCAAAGATTATATGCAGGTCTATGAAGATATTACTGCACGTATTCCCGTTCAGAATGTAGATCACGATTTCTATCGCTATTTCCCATTTAGCCGAAGCAATCAAAATAAATTTTACCTTTTTGGATTGCGCTTATTTGATGTTGTATTTTCCATTTTAGGCTTGTGTGTTGGATTAATACTAACGCCTTTTATACTAATTGGTAATATTATAGGAAATCGGGGAAGTTTATTTTACACCCAGGAGCGAATAGGACAGAATGGAAAAACATTTAAGATCGTGAAATTTAGGACAATGATCAAAGATGCGGAAGCTGCTGGCCCTCGTTATGCTGAAAAAAATGATTATCGAACAACTCCCTTTGGGAAGTTTATGCGAAAGGCGAGAATCGATGAAATTCCGCAGTTTATTAATTTACTGAAGGGCGAAATGAGTTTAATTGGTCCAAGGCCAGAGCGTCCTGTGTTTGTTCAGGAGCTTTCACATTCTATTCCTTTTTATAACATTCGGCACGTCATAAAACCCGGACTTACTGGTTGGGCGCAGGTGAAAGGAGATTATAGTGGGGAAGAAGCTGGAGCTTTAGAAAAACTACAATATGATCTTTTCTACATTAAGCATCGTGGTTTATTTCTCGATCTTAATATTATTCTAAAAACTTTGAGTACAGTGCTTTCGATGCGTGGACAGTAAATTTTTCAGAATTCAGAAAAGAGAAAATAGATTATAGCCTATAAGCCGTTTGAGTCTTTAATTTATTGAAAGGTGCATTGAATTCTCGCAATCATAGCGAGGTGTGCTCACATTCTAAACCCGCCCGCCTCGCCGATTCGGAATATTGATCTTTAAACCTTAAAAATACTTACTTCGCTTAATTCCTACAACAGCAAATAAGAAAATAAATAACGCTAAAAACTTCGAAATTCGAGCGATGTAATCTCCGTGTTTGGTGTAAAATGTGAGTTTATCGTTAAGTATAATATTTCCCGAAAGCGTTCCGCGTTTGTCATAACCTAATTGATGTTCTACTTCACCAACTGGATTAATAATTTCTGAAATTCCGGTATTGGCGCTTCGTGCAACCGATCTTCTTGTTTCAATAGCTCTAAGTTTAGCATAACTCGCATGCTGGCGATGTCCGGCAGTATTTCCCCACCAGGCATCATTGGTGATTATACTTAAAAAATTGGCATTATTTTTTACATAGCCGGTCACATATTGGCCGTAGATCGATTCATAACAAATAATAGGTGCTGTATTTACGCCATCCGCTATATTGAAAACTTCACGATCTGGCTGCGTGGTTTTCATAGCTACAGTTCCGCCCAAATCGATCATTACGTCTCCTAAGATTGGTTTTAAAATACCCTGGTAAGGAAAATTTTCTACACCAACGACTAATTTCGATTTATGATAGATCTGTTTTGCTGAATTGTTTTCGATCAGGAATGCCGAGTTATAATCGTCAAACCAGTCATTTTCTCTTAATTTATTGGATTGCGGGCTGACTTTTAAAGGATCTGAAAAACGTTCATAAAAAGAAACACCTCCTAAAAAGCTTAATTTTGGCTGAAGGGATGCAATTTGTCTTCCGTAGAAAGCCGCTTCAGAATTATCGAATCTTGATAAAACCGTTCCGTCAGCAAAAACCGTTTCAGGAGCTAGTACAATCGTTGTTGAGTCTGTAATATTTTCCCGACTCATATTTAGCAATAAGTCACCTATCGCTGTGTCGTTTGTATTATATTTTTCTGTGTATGGATTAATGTTTGGCTGCAAAATAAGAGCAGTGATCTTATTCTTTGGCATTTCATAATTCCATAAAATAATATAAGATGCCAAAATAGGAAGACCAATTAACAAAACCGACTTTAAAGTTGCGAGATACAAAATGCCGCGGTCTTTAAATTCAGTATAAGATAGGATAGCTTTAAAAATGATAAAGTTAACGAGCAATATCCACAAAGTGCCACCAAAAGTCCCGGTGAATTCATACCACTGGATCCAGTTTATATATTCAGAAAAAGCGTTCCCTAAGTTTAGCCATGGCCAGGAAAATTCCCATCCGAGATGAATTTTTTCAAAAACGATCCAAAAACTTATAAAAAAACTAGCTGATGCTCTAAAACCTGTTCGTTTTGCTACGATGTGGTAAATTAGAAACACGATCGACATTAAAAGCGAGTTCGCTAAGATCGCAAAAGCACCGCCAAAAGGTGTTGAAAAATAGATCCAATATGTTGTTAGAAGGTTCCAGATGAAAAATGCCAGATAAGAAACTCCAAAAACTTTCCATTTAATAAATTTTGCTTCAGAATTTCGAATATTGAATTCTGCTATCAGTAAGGGTGCAAATCCAAAAAATAAGAGTAAAGGAAAACCATTTACCGGCCAACCAAAAGCAAGTAAAAGTCCGCTTAAAATGGCTAAAAGAAAGTTTTTCATAAGGTTCTATTTTCTAAACTGACTACCGATTGATATTGGTCGTTTCAGGATCGTAAAATTGCTTTTAATTTCTGAATTCAAAAATAATAAACTCAGGTCCGAAAAAAGGTTTTAAGGAAATTTTATTAGACATTGAGGTCTATTTACCTATTTTAGTTGATTGCAAACTAAATCGACCAATGAAAAAACATATTCCTAATCTTATAACGCTTTGTAATTTATTTAGTGGAAGTTTAGCCGTCATTTTCGCCGTACAGGGGAATCTGGTTGCTGCTGCATTTTTTGTCGCGCTGGGAATATTTTTCGATTTCTTTGATGGATTGGCTGCACGAGCTTTAAATGTAAAAAGTGATGTTGGGCTACAGTTGGATTCTCTTGCAGATGTTGTGACAAGCGGTGTAGTGCCGGGAATAGTAATGTTTCAGCTATTTACGATGGCGCTGCCAGGTGAAGACGGAGTAAAGCAATGGACATCTGAAAACAATTGGCTGGAATTTACCTTTAATCCTATGGCTTTGTTTGGTTTGTTGATCATTTTGGGATCGGCTTTTAGACTGGCAAAATTTAATGTAGATGATCGCCAAACCGATTCGTTTATTGGTCTTCCAACACCGGCTAATGCACTTTTAATATTGTCTTTGCCTTTAATTTTAACTTTTCAGCCCAATAGTTTTGCGACAGATTTGATTTTAAATGAATGGTTTCTTGTTGTCTTAACCATTGTGAGTGTAATTATACTTAATGCTGAATTGCCCTTATTCGCTCTTAAATTTAAAAACTGGGGATTTAAAGGAAATGAAATTAGATATATATTCCTTATCCTTTGTGTGGTGCTTATTGTATTATTTCAGTTTTTAGCTGTACCGATGATCATATTGAGTTATGTACTTTTATCGGTTTTCTTCGGAAAGAAAAATTAAAGCTGAAATTATACAAAATCGGCTGATGTTTTTCTGCTGAAATTCTACTGAAAAAGTTTCTTTTTTCTAAGTTCAAAGTTTTGACCTAGATATACTTTACGTACCATCTGATCTTCGGCAAGTTCTTCTGGGATACCATGTTTTAGGATACTTCCTTCAAACATTAAATAAGTTCGGTCTGTAATAGCAAGAGTTTCCTGCACATTGTGATCTGTAATTAGGATTCCGATATTTTTGTCTTTTAATTGCGCTACAATTCGCTGAATATCTTCTACCGCAACTGGGTCTACACCGGCAAAAGGTTCGTCCAAAAGAATGAATTTAGGATCTGTAGCCAGGGCACGAGCAATTTCTGTACGTCGGCGTTCACCACCACTTAAAAGGTCGCCGCGGTTGGTACGAATATGATTAAGTCCAAATTCTTCAATTAAAGACTCCATTTTCATGTGCCTTTCTTTTTTAGAAAGTTTGGTAAGCTGCAGCACACTCATAATATTATCTTCGATACTCAACTTTCTAAATACCGAAGCTTCCTGAGCCAGATATCCAATCCCATGCTGAGCTCTTTTGTACATAGGGAAGTTGGTAATATTTTCTTTATCCAAGAAAATATTACCACTATTTGGTTTAATAAGCCCAACGATCATATAAAATGAAGTAGTTTTTCCTGCACCGTTAGGCCCCAATAATCCAACAATTTCACCCTGATTCACTTCAAGAGAAATTCCTTTTACTACTTTTCTTCCTTTATATTGTTTTATAAGATTGTCGGCTGTTAACTTCATGTCTTGAATTTAGTTCAGTATAAACATAAATTATACCGATTTATTGGCACCGCCAAAGGGTATAATACTCCGAGGCTTGCCTCGAAATTAAAAAATTGTTTCTAGTAAATACCTCGTGGGCTTGCCTTGAAGTAGTTTATTTTTCGGTATTAGCTTCTTCTAAAGCATCCCAGTATTCAAAAGCTCTTCTTAAGTGTGGGATCACAATTGTGCCGCCAATTAAAGTCCCGATACTTAAGGTTTCCATTACCTCGTCACGTTTTAATCCTTCTTTAAAACTACTTTCAAGGTGATATTTTACGCAATCGTCACATCTTAAAACAAGGGATGCTACCAAACCTAAAAGTTCTTTAGTTCTTTTATCTAAAGCACCTTCAGCAAAAGCATTGGTGTCTAAGTTGAAAATACGTTTTAAAACTTTATTATTCTCTCCAAGAATCTTATCGTTCATTTTTTGGCGATACGAATTAAATTCGTCAACCTGATCAATCATAGCTTAACTTTTTTCTTTAATTTCTCTTTTATAAATAACCTTTGAAATTACAATACTTACCTCATAAAGAATAAGTACCGGTACTGCAACAATAATCTGACTTACAATATCTGGAGGAGTAATTACCGCAGAAAGAATAAGTACGATCACTAATGCATATTTTCTATAAGTTTTTAAGAATTGCGGTGTAACCACGCCTACTTTTGTAAGGAAGTAAATTAGTATTGGTAATTCAAAAATAAGTCCGGTTGCGATCACAGATGCCCTAACAAGACTTATGTAACTGCTAAGATCAAACTCATTTAAAACAACTTCACTTACCTGATATTTTCCTAAGAAGTTAATCGATAAAGGGGTTACCACGTAGTAACCAAAAAGCACTCCTAGAAAGAACAAAAATGAAGTTACAAAAATAAAACCTTTTGCATGTTTACGCTCATTTTCGTGCATCGCGGGTGCAACAAATTTCCAGAATTCATAAATTACAAAAGGAAATGCGATTATAAATCCGGCGGTAATAGAGGTCCACACGTGAGCAGAGAATTGTCCTCCCATAGTTCTACTTTGTATCGTAAACGGAAGTTCTTCAAAACAAAATCCGCCATCTATCCCTACGATTTGAGAAAGTTCGCAAAGCATACTATACGACCAAAAGTCGCCTTTACTAGGTCCAAAAAGAAGAACGTCAAAAATAAAACCTTTCAGAAAAAAGGCTAAAGTAGCAGCGATTACAACGGCAAGAACGGCGCGTATTAAATGCCATCTTAATTCTTCAAGATGGTCTAAAAAAGACATTTCTGGTTCTTCCTGAGGCTGGCCTATTTTCTTCATTATAATATCCCTTCTCTTATTAAGTTATGAATATGAACCACACCACTGTATTTGCCGTCTTTAGTAGCTAATAATTGTGATATTTTATTTTCTTCTAAAAGATCGAGTGCCTGGGTAGCCAGTGCATCTTCATCAATACTCTTAGGAGAAGTGCTCATAATATCACCTGCAGTAAGATTCTTAAATTCGTTATTGTTTTTTAGCATTCTACGAATATCACCATCGGTTATGATACCAACAATTATATCATTTTCCAAAACAGCGGTTACTCCAAGCATGTTTTCAGAAATTATGATAATTGCATCGGTCACCGTTGTTTCTGGGGAAACGCTGGGTTTCATGTTTTGAGCGGCAATATCCTTAACTCGCAAATATAGTTTTTTTCCAAGACTGCCGCCGGGATGGTATTTTGCAAAGTCTTCGCTAGAAAATCCTTTTAATTCTAATAAGCAAATAGCCAGTGCATCACCAATAACCAATTGTGCAGTTGTGCTGGTAGTAGGGGCTAGATTATTTGGGCAGGCTTCTTTTTCTACAAAAGAATTTAAAATGAAATCTGCCGATTGTCCCAAAAACGAATCCCTATTGGAAGTGATGGCAATTAATGTATTATGAAAGTCCTTAATAAAAGGTACTAAAACTTTAATTTCGGGGCTGTTTCCGCTTTTGCTAATACAAATAACGATATCGTCTTTTTGTATTATGCCAAGATCGCCATGTATAGCATCTGCAGCATGCATAAAAATTGCCGGCGTTCCTGTAGAATTTAAAGTAGCAACAATTTTACTGGCAATTACAGCACTTTTTCCAATGCCGGTAACGATCACTCTTCCTTTAGAATTGTAAATATTTTCTACAGCTTCTACAAATTCATTATCAATAAGATGTTCTAAATTTGCAATCGCTTTAGCTTCAATTTTTACAGTTTCTTTCGCTACATTTAAAATTTTTTGCTGAAGTTTCAAATTTTGAAATAATTAAGGATTGCAGATACTAAAGAAATATGTATATTTAGATGTGCAAATGTATGTAAAATTGTAACACAATTGAATGAGTTTGACTGAAATTGATTTACATAAACAACTGAAGAAATATTTTGGTTTTAGCCAATTTAAAGGTCTTCAGGAGGATGTTGTTGCCAGTATTGTAAATAAGCACGATACTTTTGTAATAATGCCAACAGGAGGAGGTAAATCCCTATGCTACCAGCTACCTGCATTAATTGAAGAAGGAACAGCAATTGTAGTATCACCCCTTATCGCCTTAATGAAAAACCAGGTAGACGCCATTCGCGGAATTTCTTCGGAATATGGTGTCGCCCACGTTTTAAATTCTTCGCTAAATAAAACAGAAGTTAAACAGGTAAAGGAAGATATCATCAATGGTGTAACCAAGCTTCTTTATGTAGCGCCAGAGTCTCTTACAAAAGAGGATTATGTCGAGTTTTTAAAAGAGCAGAAAATATCTTTTTTAGCCATAGATGAAGCGCACTGTATTAGCGAATGGGGACATGATTTTAGACCAGAATATCGAAATCTAAGACATATTATTAAACGTATTGGAGAGAACATTCCAATTATCGCTCTTACCGCTACTGCAACTCCAAAAGTACAGGAAGATATACTTAAGAATCTTGGGATTCCTAAGGCTAAAACTTTTAAAGCAAGTTTTAACCGTCCTAACTTATATTACGAAGTACGGCCTAAAACTAAAAATGTTGATGCCGATATTATTCGTTTTGTAAAACAGAATAATGGTAAAAGCGGGATCATTTATTGTCTTAGCCGTAAAAAGGTAGAGGAATTGGCACAAACCCTTCAGGTTAATGGTATAAACGCGATTCCGTATCATGCAGGTTTAGATGCTAAAACAAGATCAAAACATCAGGATATGTTCTTGATGGAAGAAGTAGATGTTGTTGTAGCAACCATTGCTTTTGGTATGGGAATCGATAAACCCGATGTACGTTTTGTGATTCATCATGATATTCCTAAAAGTATAGAAAGTTACTATCAGGAAACCGGTAGAGCTGGTCGTGATGGAGGAGAAGGACATTGTCTTGCATTCTATGCTTATAAGGATATCGAAAAGCTAGAAAAGTTTATGAGTGGTAAGCCTGTTGCAGAGCAGGAGGTTGGCCATGCATTGCTTCAGGAAGTCGTAGCGTATGCAGAGACTTCTATTTCTCGACGTAAATTCATTCTCCATTATTTTGGGGAAGAATTTGATGAGGAAACAATGGACGAGGCCAAAATGGATGATAATGTTCGTAATCCTAAAAAGCAACATGAAGCAAAGGAAGATTTAGAATTGCTTATCCAGGTTGTTAAAGATACCAAACAGCTTTACAAATCTAAAGAGATCGTAAAGACGATCGTTGGAAAGAGTAACGCCTTGATCTTATCACATAAAACAGATACTAATCCGCTTTTTGGTAAAGGAAAAGGAAAAGATGAAGGTTTTTGGATGGCACTTACAAGGCAGGCACTTGTAGCAGGCTATCTAAGAAAGGATATCGAAACTTACGGAGTTATAAAACTAACCGAAAAAGGAGAAGAATTCCTGCAGAACCCAGAGTCATTTATGATGACGCACGATCATATTTTCGACGAAAATACGGATAATGCTGCGGTATCGGCCAAAGCTTCAACTGGAGTCGATGATAAATTAGTGGGCATGCTAAAGGAACTACGTAAAAAAGTGGCCAAGAAAAATGCTGTGCCTCCTTTTGTAGTTTTTCAGGATCCTTCTATAGATGATATGGCACTTAAATATCCTGTAGATCTTAAGGAACTTGGGAATATTCACGGTGTTGGTGAAGGAAAAGCTAAAAAATACGGTAAAGAATTTGTAGATCTTATTGCGAGATATGTAGAAGATAACGAAGTGATACGACCAGATGACCTAGTTGTAAAGTCTACCGGAGCTAATAGTGCATTAAAATTATTCATCATACAAAGTGTGGATAGAAAATTACCTTTAGATGATATTGCATCTGCAAAAGGGATGGAAATGCCTGAATTTATTAAAGAGATGGAAGCTATCGTTTATAGTGGTACTAAGCTGAATATCGATTATTATCTCGAAGATCTTTTAGATGAAGATCAGCAGGAAGAATTACACGAATATTTTCTTGAAGCTGAAACCGATAAGATTGAAGCTGCGCTAGAAGAATTTGACGGTGATTATGACGATGAAGAACTTCGTTTGTACCGAATTAAATTTATAAGCGAAGTGGCAAACTAAAATCAACCATAACATGCTAGTAAATCCGACTAAAAAACAAGCGCTAACATTACTGGTTTTGGGTATGTCGTTATTGGTAATTAGTGTAGTTTCAGTAAACCTAGAAATATTTACAGACTTGCTAAGAGGTTTTTTCAATGGAATAGCTGTAGGGTTTTTAATATTATCGCTTGTTGCTTTTACAAAGAACAAAAAACTTCAGAAGAAGTAAAAGAGTTTAAAATAATACTAAAAAAGCCTTTTTGAATTGTCAAAAAGGCTTTTTTATGCTTTAATATGTATTCAGTTGAATTACTTTCCGCCGTTGGCTTGTAAATCAGCAATACACAGTGGTCCCATTTCTGGAGCAGTACCGCGAACTTGGTTTATGATACCGCTTCCAAATTCTAAAGAAGCTCTCATCAAACAGTTTTCTTCAGTACAATGACCGTCATTATCGTCGTCTTCATGATCACTTTGTAATTCGGTTCCTACGTTAACTAGACCAAATAAATGCCCAAATTCGTGATTTAGAACAGCGGTTTCAATCACACTCTTACTGGGTGCATTTGCTCTGGCGGCAAATCTGTTTATAGTCTCGCCGTAAATAACCATAGAAGTATTTCGATAAGCAGAACCTAAAACAAATCGCTGGTCGGTGTCGTTCTCGTTACTACCGTCAGCAAAATAAATATAAACGCTAATTTCGTCGCCAATATTAAAAGTGCCTCGTTCTTCATCTTCGATATCTGCAATTTCCTCTATCGCAAAAGGAGACATGCCAGATGAAGCTACCTCTCGATAGCTAATAGAAATCCCATCTGGCTTATATGTTCTTTCTTCTATAAATGCCTGAAAGTTTTCCATGGCAGCCTGTGTTGGCTGAAAACCATTTACAAATAATACCTCGATATTCATCGAAGTATAATTATCATCACTCAAAAGGTCATTAGCCGAATCACCTAATCCTTGCTGATTTAATGTTCTATCGATTACCGGAGTATCATCTGTTGAATCGCCCCCACCATTGCCATCGCTAGAACAAGAGGTGATCGATACAAAAAGGCATAGTGTATAAAAATACTTGTAAAACTTCTTCATTTAGAATATAATATGGTGTTCAAATTTAATCATTTTTAAGCGTAAGTTTTGCTAAATAATCGTAGTGCTCGCCTTCAACGATCAATTCGCAATTAAAATTGTGCTTTTGGGCCGCTAATTTAAGCAAATTGAAATCTAAGTAAAGCCATGGGAAATAATCTGATTTTTCTCCCTTGTAACTTATACGAAAATCGATCTCTCCTATATATTTACGATCTAAATCCTCGTTTGGCTCTTCTTCATCTTCTAAAAAGCTAAGATCTGATGAATCGATAAGTATCTGCCCGCCGGGTTTCAGGATCTCTTGGCAGATACTTAGAAAGTTATCGGTATTGATAAGGTTTCCAATAATCCCGGTGCCATTCATCAAGAATAATAGCGTGTCATATTGACCAATTTCAGCATAAAAGTCTTTTACTTCAGCATTTATTACTCCGCGTTCTTTGGCAATTTCAATCGCCCCTTCAGAAGTATCAATAGCTTTTACTTTTATATCTTTTTGCTGAAGATAAAGTGCATGACTTCCGGCACCGCAACCTACATCCAACACATTACCATAGGCAAGTGTAAGCGCTTTTTGTTCGGTTTTAGGCATTTCAGCAAATTCTCTAAACAAGTATTTAATTGCGATCTCATCATCATCAAAATCTGGCGAATGCACTTCAATAGGAGTTGCATCTTTTTCGAAATAATAGGCTTTCATTGCCATTCCGAAGATATCTTTTTCCTTCATAATCTTATTATCTTTGCGGCATGCAGGAAATTTTAAAAGAGCTGCCGGGAAAGGCCAAAGATAAGCAGAAGGAAAATAAAAAGTTTTTTTCTAAGCTAAAGAAACGTCCACCTAAAGATTTAGACGTTAAAATGCAGCAAATGCACGAGGAAGAATTCTCCCGTACTAAATGTTTAGACTGTGCAAATTGCTGCAAAACTACCGGGCCACTTTTTACCAATAAGGATATAGAGCGTATTAGTAAGTTTTTAAAATTGAAGCCACAACAATTTATCGATCAATATCTTCGAGTAGATGAGGATAAAGATTATGTGTTGCAAAATGTTCCCTGTACTTTTTTAGGTCATGATAATTATTGCTTAATCTATGATGTACGGCCAAAGGCGTGCCGTGAATATCCGCATACCGATAGAAAAGACTTTCATAAAATATCGAATCTTACCATTAAGAATACTGCGATTTGTCCTGCTGCTTATAATATTGTAGAAGAAATGAAACGCCGAATTAAAGTTTAAATTCGGTAATTTTAATTATAATTTTTCTCCGATAAATCGAAGCACAGATCCCGTGCCGTTGTGGTATAAGCCTTCGTTTAGCGCAATGGGTTTTTCCTCTAGAAAATTGACTTTAAAATCTTTAAAATCCTGCTGAATCTCTGCTTTAGAAAATAAAGTTTCCTGGTCTCTTGGGCCACCAACATTAGGATTCTCATTTCTAAATTTAAGGTGGTTTTCTCCAAAACCTTCAAAAATTATATGTCCGCCGGGTTTAAGAAGTTCTGCTAAAAAAGCATGGTATTTTCCACGAATATCGGCTGGAAAATGGGCGTAGATCAAAGCGATCACATCAAATTGTTCAGACTTAAAACCAAGATCGGGTAAATTACCAACTCTGTAATCGATACTTGCCTGTTTTGATCTTGCAAGCTTTTGCGCCTTATTTTTAGCAGCTGTACTAATGTCGAAAGCAGCTACGTCCCAGCCATTTTTAGCGGCAAAAACAGCATTTCTACCCTCGCCTTCAGCGCCGAATAAAATTTTGCCGGTTTTGAAATTTTGTAATTGTTGCGCTAAAAACGTATTAGGTTCTACTCCGTATGCATAATCTTTTTTATTAAAACGATCTTCCCATCGCTGTAGCCAGTCGTTTTCCATAGCGCTTTACATTATTCGTATAACAAGTATTTTTCGCGTTTCGTTTCAAATTCTGCTAAACCATCTTGCCATGTTGCTCTAATTTCTTCTGCGCTTAATCCATTTTCAATTTGTAGCTGAAGTTTTTTGGTACCTGCAAGTTTGGTGAAGAAACTATTAAAGAATTCGGCTTTATTTTCGGTATTATTGTAAGCTTTTATTAGCCATTCTAAATTAAGCTGATCTAAATATTTATTATTGCTAAGATCTTCTCCAAAGCATTTTTTATCTAAATGTTTAGGATTTTTAGCCCCTTCCATCGATTTTGGTGTGTAGCTATACGAAAAGGCTTCATTATTTAAAAAAGGAGAGCCAAAAACCTGAAATTGCTTGTTGGTTCCGCGACCTGCGTTAACATTGGTACCTTCAAAAAAGCACAAGCTGGGATATAAATTTATAGATTTATCGTTAGGTAAATTAGGTGAAGGTTTTACTGGTAAACTATATTTCTTTTGATGATCGTATGCACTCATTTTTATCACTTCAAGATTACAGCTAATGCCGTCTTTTAGCCAGTTTTCCCCATTGATCATCTTTGCATATTCACCCATTGTTAGTCCGTGTACGGTTGGTATTGGATGCATACCTACAAAACTTTTGTATTCCTTTTCTAGAATAGGGCCATCAACATAATGTCCGTTAGGATTAGGACGATCAAAAACCAAAAGTTGAATGTCGTTTTCTGCGCAGGCTTCCATCACGTAATGCAGTGAAGAAATGTAAGTGTAAAAGCGAGCACCAACATCCTGCAGGTCAAATATTAAAACATCGATATCTTTAAGTTGCTCTGGTTTTGGTTTTTTATTACTTCCGTAGAGAGAAATCACCGGCAAACCTGTTTTTGGATCTTTTCCATCCTCTATTTTTTCGCCCGCATCAGCTTTTCCTCTAAAACCATGTTCTGGAGCAAAAACTTTTACCAGGTCTACGTTTAGCGCTAAAAGGGAATCAACCAGATGAACAGATTTTTTATCTTTATTTAAAACTAAAGAAGATTGATTACCAACTAGTCCTACCTTTTTACCGTGTAGCATTGGCATGTAGAGTTCTGTTCTATTTGCCCCAACCACTATTTCTTCTATAGTTTCTTCGGAATTTACGCTATCCTGTTTTTTTTCAGAAGAAGCTTCCGTTTTATTTTTATCAGCTTCGATGTTTCCGCAGGAAAGAATTGCGATAAGACTGAATAAAAATGTACTTTTGAACAACCGGTTAATCATATAATTGTAGCTCTTGAATTTCGAATTATTTGTAGTTAAGCGTTTAATTAACGCCAATAAAGATAAAAGTAGTATTTCCTCTCCTATAATAAAAATTGCGATCACTGCAATTGCTATTGGAGTGATTATGATGCTGGTATCTTTTGCTACAGGATTGGGATTACAAGGAAAAATTAGAGATAAAATTGCCGCTTTTAACGGGCATATTATTGTCACTAATTACGATAACAATAATAGTGAGATCACTTTAGAACCGGTGTCTAAAGACCAGGATTTTTATCCAGATTTTAATACTGTTGAAGGTATAAAACATGTGCAGGCGACGGCAACCAAAGCAGGGATCATAAGAACTGCAGACGATTTTGAAGGTGTTGTTGTTAAAGGTGTTGGTGAAGATTACAACTGGTCGTATTTTAAAGACTTTTTAGTTGAAGGAAAATTACCCGATTATTCATCAAATCTTAATGATGAGGTTTTAATTTCCAGATATCTTGCAGATAGACTTCAATTAAATATTGGAGATCGTGCGCCCACTTATTTTGTAAGAGAAGGAAGAGAGCGCCCTTTTGTTCGTGGTTTTAAGATCGTGGGAATTTATGATTCAGGTTTTCAGGATTTTGACGAATTGTATGTAATTGCAGATATACGCCACGTTCAAAAACTAAATGCTTGGGAAGACAATGAAGTTGGGAGTTTCGAAATTTTTATCGACGATTTTGATAAGTTAGATGAAAAGTGGAACGAAGTATACCTAAACACAGGATCCTTCTTGGATGCACAACATATTGGCCAGAAATACTATAATATTTTTGAATGGCTTTCTCTTTTCGATTTTAATATTGCGCTAATTATAGGGATCATGATTTTGGTTGCGGGGATAAATATGATCACAGCTTTGTTAGTCCTTATTTTAGAGCGTACTCAAATGATCGGTATCTTTAAAGCCTTAGGAACCCAGGATTGGTCAATTAGAAAGATGTTTTTATATAACGCTGGTTATCTAATTTTACTCGGCTTGTTTTGGGGGAATGTGATTGGTTTAGGAATACTTTTTATTCAGAAATATTTTAAATTGATACCGCTAAATCCAGAAACTTATTACGTGAGCGAAGTACCAATTGATATAAGTTGGGATTATATCCTGGCGGTAAATGTAGGGACGCTTATTCTTTGTATGCTAATGTTACTTATACCGTCGATGATCATTTCAAAAATATCACCGGTAAAATCGATAAAATTCGAGTAAAATTTATCGAATATTGGGTGCTAATATTGCAGGTTTTTTTACCTTTTTTCTTCGGAATACATCTTGACTTTCTAAATAAGCAGAAATGATCTTTATTGGCACCGCCAAAGGCTTAATATTTCGATGCTTGACATGAAATTAAAAATTTGTTTTCAAAGAATGTCTCTAGGTCTTCCCCGAGGTAGCTTACTTCATGATCGAATCTTTCGAGATCATACGTAAAGAGTAAGTTTTACTGCTGTCTTTTTTTATTCGGGCAATTTCAGGATCTTTCCAGGATATGACATTATCAGAAATTCTGAATTTTTGATTATTAAGAATAATTAACGAATCATTCTCACTCCACTGATATTTTCCAGTTTCCGTTTTAATTTCACCGGGAGTATCATCATTGCCATTATAATTCTTTACGATTCGATAAGAACCGTCTTCGTTTAGATGTAGTTTAACGATGATTCCACTGCAATCTACGCATGGTAAAGTTACCTGGTAAACACCGGTGTAATCCCACTTTTTCTTAGGGCTCTTCTCTTCCCACTCAGTTTGTGCATCCTGTTTACTTTCTTTCTTTTCATCCTGGCAGGAAACATTAAATAATAAAGTGGTAATCCCAAGAAATATAACCTGTTGTGCAATAAAATTCCTCATGATTTTTTTTGCGCAAAAGTATATCGATTTTCAGAATTACAAATCTAAATAATTACTAAAATTTAAGCCGAAGTTTTAATTTTTCTTAAACAGAATTATCCTTTTGGATTCCCTACATTGTGAATTCAAAAAAAATTGAATGACCTACGTCGAGAATATTTTAGAAACCATTGGAAATACTCCTTTGGTGAAAATGAACAAACTCACTGCTGAAATTGATGCCTTAGTTCTGGCGAAATATGAAACTTTTAATCCGGGTAATTCTGTTAAAGATCGTATGGCTTTAAAAATGCTGGAAGAAGCTGAAGCGAAAGGACTAATAAAACCAGGCGGAACCATAATTGAAGGAACCAGCGGAAATACCGGGATGGGACTCGCGCTTGCTGCGATCGTAAAAGGATACAAAATGGTTTGTGTAATGTCTGATAAACAGAGCAAAGAAAAAATGGACATTCTTAAAGCGGTTGGAAGTGAAGTAGTAGTTTGTCCCACCGATGTAGCACCAGACGATCCGCAAAGTTATTATTCGGTAGCAAGAAGAATGGCCAATGAAACTCCAAATTCCTGGTATGTAAATCAATATGATAATCTTGCGAACTCAAAAGCGCATTACGAAAGTACCGGGCCAGAGATCTGGAAACAAACAGATGGTAAGATCACACATTTCGTAGTTGGTGTTGGTACGGGCGGAACTATTTCTGGAGTTGGGAAATATCTAAAAGAGCAAAACCCAAATATCAAGATCTGGGGAATTGATACTTATGGTTCGGTATTTAAAAAGTATCACGAAACTGGCGAATTTGATGAAAATGAAATATATCCATATGTAACCGAGGGTATTGGAGAAGATATTTTGCCCAAGAACGTAGACTTTAGCGTTATCGATGGATTTACAAAAGTAACCGATAAAGATGCTGCGATCTACACGCGTAAACTAGCCAGGGAAGAAGGCTTCTTTTTAGGGAATTCGGCTGGTGCAGCAGCTAAAGGATTATTACAATTAAAGGAATATTTTACTAAGGATGATGTGGTGGTCGTTTTATTTCACGATCATGGCAGTAGGTACGTAGGTAAGATGTTTAATGACGACTGGATGAAGCAACACGATTTTTTATAGAAAATTGGCAATTGTTACCCTACATCATTCACATTTAGCTTGGTAGACAACCTAAGGGCGAGCCTGTGAGGGATTTTTTTTAAAATCTTCTTTGTATTAAGGCATTCCTCGAAGTATTTAATCTCGATTATCGAGTAAATAAAGCTAAAAGTAAAATTAAGAGTACAATAGTTTAAACTAATTATTTATGAAAAAACATTACTTATTTGGTCTTTTATTTCAATGCTTTGTAACAACATTATTAGCACAAAATGATGCTGATTTTCAAGTTTCAGTAGCAACTACAAATCCGTCTCAAGAGATCAACGATGCAGAAGCTGTAGTTAAAGTACAGGGAGGAAAACCGCCTTATCAGTACAAGTGGAGCCAAAAAGAAACACCTTTAGATGCCAAAAAAGCAACTGGTTTTATCGAAGGTTTAGAGCATAAGGTTACGGTAACCGATGCAAATGACAATGAAGTAGAGAAAACTTTCAAGATCGAAGCAACTTCGATGACAGAGAAAGTAAATAGTCGTGCACAACCAGCGGTAGATTTTTTAGAAGGAATTTTATTCTGGGATCCATTCGAACCATTGGGGATTTATGATCCTGTGGTATATACCGATGAAAGACCAATTTTAATTCCCGAATTTGATGCAAAAACCGAGCAAAAATATACGCTTAAAAGCTGGTTAATCGATGATGGAGAAAAGATTGCTGAAGGCGACAAGATCGCTGTAGTACAAAAAGGAAGTGAAGAAATTCCTGTTTACGCTCCTTCAGACGGAACTTTAAACCATAGTGTCGATGAAAGCGTTGCCATTTTTGATCCAAATGATAAAGAAGATGTTATCGAGCAAAATGCGCATCAGGTCGCGATGATCACTTACGATTCTCCTCAGCCTGTTTTACATCCAAATGGTGAAGTTCGCAAAAACTCAATTCCTTTTATCGTGATCTGGTTGATCCTGGGCAGCATATTTTTTACGTTTCGTCTTGGGTTTATAAACGTAAGAGGTTTTACACACTCTATAGATTTGGCCAAAGGGAAATTTGATAATCCAGATGCTCCCGGGAGAATTAGACATTTTGAAGCAATGACCACGGCAGTTTCAGCAACAGTTGGTTTAGGAAATATCGCCGGGGTAGCTGTGGCGATTTCTCTGGGAGGAGCAGGAGCTACTTTTTGGATGTTTATAGCAGGGTTTTTCGCGATGTCCTTAAAGTTTGTAGAATGTACACTTGGTGTAAAGTATCGACATATTAATGAAGAAGGCCGAATTTTTGGTGGCCCCATGAATTACCTGCGCTACGGTTTAGAGAAAAGAAATATGAAAGGTGTTGGTAAAGCACTTGCTATTCTATTTGCTGTTTTGGGTGTTGGCGCTTCTTTTGGCGGCGGTAATATGATTCAATCAAACCAGGCATTTAAAATTGTTTCAGATCAGATTCCGTTTTTAGAAGGTAACGGATTTTGGTTTGGATTAGGTTTCGCTGTTTTGGTTGGGATTGTAATCATTGGCGGAATTAACAGCATCGCGAAAGTGACCGGTAAAGTAGTGCCGTTTATGGCGCTGGTTTATATTTTAGGTTGTTTTGTGGTAATTGGAACCAATATCGAAAATATTGGAAATGCATTTCACGCGATTGTTGATGGGGCATTTTCAGCGAGTGCGATGAAAGGTGGTTTTATAGGGGTTTTAATTGTTGGATTGCAACGGGCAGCATTTTCCAGTGAGGCCGGTGTGGGATCTGCGGCGATCGCGCATAGTGCGTCAAAAACCAAAAATCCTATTGCAGATGGGTTCACATCTTTAGTAGAACCATTTATCGATACTATGGTAGTTTGTACAATGACCGCTTTAGTGCTAATATTTACCGGGATGCACGAAGTTGATAGTATGGGTGGTGTAGAACTTACTGCAGATGCTTTTGGTAGTGTGATCTCTTGGTTTCCTGCTGTATTGGCTTTTGCGGTTTTCTTATTTGCATTTTCTACTATGGTTTCTTGGTCGTATTACGGCATGCGTTCTTGGACCTATCTTTTTGGAAGAAGTAAAAAGTCTGAACTTATTTATAAAATAATGTTCTTGTTATTTGTGATCGTAGGAGCTTCTGTAAGTCTTGGTGCGGTGCTTAGTTTCTCTGATATGATGATCTTAGCAATGTCGTTCCCTAATATTATCGGACTTTATGTGATGTCTTCTGAAATTCGGGGCGATCTTAAGAACTATATGAAACGCTTACGTAATAACGAGATCTTTATTAATCCAAAATTTAGAGAATCCGATTAATTTATACGGAATATGAAAAAATATGTATTGATTTTGGCCATTTTGAACTTGGTTTCTTCTTGTAAGAAAACTTCAGAAAATGAAGGGAGCGAAAATCATTCGAAAGAGGGAATAATTTCTACGGAAGAAAATGCAGCTTCAGTTGAAGCCGAAAAAACTTCTGAAGAAATTTCAGAATTAATACAAATAAATACACCAAAAGAAGGGGCGGTGATCAAATCTCCGCTCCAACTTTCTGGTAAAGCAAAAGGATACTGGTTTTTTGAAGCTGATGCGCCGGTAAAATTGTTAGACGAAAATGGAAACTTACTAGCTAAAACTTATATTAAGGCAACAGATGACTGGATGACGCGAAATTGGGTGAATTTTGAAGGAAATCTTGAATTTGAAGTTAGGAGTCAGAAAAGTGGATATTTAGTTTTTGAGCGTGCGAATCCTTCAGGTTTAGAAGAAAATGAAAATCAGTATAAATTTCCAGTTCGTTTTATTCAGCAAGATTAATAGTTAATGATGTTTGAGTGTAGAATTAGGTTTCTGTGCTTCCGTATTAGTTGAAATTAGTTACTTTTAAAGCATAAAATAAAAGATGAAATACCTGCAATTTTTAATTCTGGCTTCCTTTCTAGCGGTGGGATGCAGTACCAGTTCAGTAGCAACAAAGTCGGTTGCAGAAACCGAAGAGGAAGAAGATACAACTTCAGAAAATACCAACGGAGAAGCACAATATAGCTATCTCGCACTTGGAGATTCGTATACGATTGGCGAGAGTGTTGAAGAATCTGAGCGTTGGCCGGTACAACTTACGGAAGAATTGCGTGATCGAGGCTATGCCATGGCGCCTCCTAAGATCATTGCCAGAACCGGTTGGACTACGGCCGATCTTATTGCCGGCATAAATTCTGAATTAAATGTGCAGCGGGATTTCGACCTGATTTCGATTTTAATTGGAGTAAATAATCAATATCAAAACAAACCCATCACAGAATACGAAGAAGAACTTCGTGAAATTTTTAGAAAGGCAATAAACCATTCTAAAAAGATGGAAGATGGTGTTTTTGCAGTGAGTATTCCAGATTATGGCGTGACGCCTTTTGGTGCTGCCAATCAGGATGAAATTGGTCGCGATATCGATGCTTTTAACGAGGTTTTTCGCCGCGTAGCTGAAGAATTTGATGTTAGTTTTTATAATATCACCCCAATTTCTAGAAGAGCTGCAGATAATCCAGATCTTATTGCAGACGACGATCTGCATCCTAGTGGTAAGATGTACCGTTTATGGGTAGAACATTTTATGCTGAATGTTGTTGAAAAATTACCACAGGAATAAGGATTTTCGACTTTTATAGTCTTGATTTTTAAAATCTTAAAAGATTCTTCCTTAACTTTAGAAGGTGCGGGAAGAATTTTTACATTATATATGGCAATTCCAGAAGTTTGATAAAACCGAGCTGAAGACAGCAGCAGGTGAATTGCTTCACATTTACCATCCGGGAACGCACAATCTTGATAGCGGTCCAGATTTTTTCACTTCAAAAATTAAAATTGGCGATCAGCTTTGGGCTGGGAATGTTGAGATCCATCTAAAATCTTCAGATTGGTATGCGCACCATCACGAAACAGATTCGGCTTACGATAATGTAATTCTTCATGTGGTATGGTATCACGATACAGATATTTTCAGAAAAGATGAAAGTTTAATTCCGTCTTTAGAGCTCAAAGGAAAAATTGATCCTGAAATTCATCAAAATTACCTTGAATTATTTTCGAAAGAAAATGAGTGGATCAATTGTGAAAAATACTTTCCTAATTTCGACGATTTTGATATTGAAAGCTGGCTAACACGTTTATATTTTGAACGTCTAGAAGAAAAGACAAAACTTATTTTTGATTTACTGAAACAAAGTAAAAATGATTGGGAAGCGACTTTGTTTAAATTACTGGTTAAAAATTTTGGGCTCAATAAGAATGGAGATTCTTTTTTGGCGCTAGCCAATTCGATCGATTATGAAGTCATTAGGAAATTATCGAATGATCGATTTCAATTGGAAGCGGTATTACTTGGCAAGGCTGGTTTGCTAGATGAAGATGTTGAAGAAAACTATTTCAAATCTTTAAAAAATGAATATGAATTTTTGCAGAAGAAGTTCAGTTTAGGATTACCTATTGAAACCAAACCCGTCTTCTTCAGGTTGCGGCCAGATAATTTTCCTACGATCAGGCTAGCGCAATTGGCTGCTGTTTTTTCGCGATCGGCTTCGGTCTTTTCGGTAGTCAGTAAAGCAAAATCTAAAAATGAGATCTATGATATATTTTCTGCTGAGGTTTCAGAATTCTGGACAACACATTATAACTTCCGCAGTAATCATAAACCAAAACCAAAGCGGCTTTCAAAATCGTTTATAGATCTTTTAATAATTAATACCATCGTACCCTTGCAGTATGCTTTCGCAAAATCTAATCATATCGCAGAAGAATCGTATCTCGACTTAATTACTGAAGTTGGCTTAGAGAAAAATTCTGTAGTGAAGAATTTCTATCAATTAAAACCCAAATTGTCTAAAAATGCCATGCATTCTCAATCTCTTCTACAACTAAAACGTTCGTACTGTGATGTAAACAGGTGCTTAAAATGCGCTTTGGGAGCAAAGTTTATAAAAGGGAAATATTAATTATATTTGCGATGTGAAAAGAAAGTTTTACAATCTGCGATACTATTTAGAACGTAATGGATTTTATGTGTCATCTCGTCTTGCAGATAAAATAGGGATGCGGGCAAAAAGCGTAAGGTTATTCTTTATTTACGTTACGTTTTTCACATTTGGAATTGGCTTTGCGGTTTATTTGACGCTTGCCTTTTGGTTAAAACTTAAAGATCTTGTGTATACCAAAAGAACTTCGGTATTCGATCTTTAGCGCTAATCTTTTAAAAGTTAGGGGGGTAATTAATAATTTTGTTAAGATTCATTAACAAAACCTTGACATTTTAACGGCCAAAAATTTGAAATAGCCTAATTTTTTAGCATCTTGCTGAGCGGAAAAAACAAATCTAAATTAAACACTAATCTGTATATGAGAAAGTACTTACTTTCAATGTTATTGCTGCTTCCTGTGGCATTACTTCAGGCACAGGATCTAGAAGTAAAAACAAAAGTCGGAAACCCCACAAATAAAATTAACGACGGATTTATAGACGTTGAAGTAACCGGAGGAACCCCACCTTACACTTATAAATGGTCTGATCAAGACACCCCACTTAGTTCATCGAAAGCTGAGGGGCTTACAGAAGGTGTACCTTATACGGTACTGGTTCAGGATAGTAATGGTAATACGGCTACTGTTGAAACCAGAGTAAAGGCAGAAGCAATTACTGAAAAATTTAATGGAACATTTACGCCAGCTGTTGAGGGATTAACAGCTGTTCTTTTTTGGGATCCTTTTGCTGCTATTGGTATTTACGATCCTATCGTTTATGCTGATGTGAAAAATGTTGAAACTCCGGGTTGGAGTGCAGATGTTCAGGATAAATTCGTATTAAAGAACTGGCTAATCGAGGAAGGTTCGCATGTAGAAAAAGGCGATCAGATCGCTGTTGTGACTTCTAGTAATAATGGTGATACACCTGTTTACGCTGGTGCATCTGGTAATTTAAAATATCTTGTTGAAGAGGGAGGTAGTATTTTTGATTACCAAAACTCTGAAGATCTTATCCAAACTGGTGCACACTATTTAGCACAAATAGAATATGATGAGCCTGTGATCTTAACGCACCCTAATGGTGATCCACAATCACATCCAATTCCGTTTATCGTAATTTGGTTGGTATTTGGAGCAGCGTTTTTCACGGTAAGAATGGGCTTTATTAATATTAGAGGATTTAAGCATTCTTTTGAATTAGCAAGAGGAAAATACGATGATCCTGATGCGCCGGGTACAATTACACACTTCCAGGCATTAGCAACTGCGGTTTCTGCAACCGTTGGTTTAGGTAATATTGCTGGTGTGGCAGTAGCGGTTTCACTTGGTGGAGCAGGAGCTACTTTTTGGATGATCGTTGCTGGTTTACTAGGAATGTCTTCAAAATTCGTAGAATGTACGCTAGGTGTAAAATATAGACATATAAATTCTGAAGGTCGTGTATTTGGTGGCCCAATGAACTACTTGCGTTACGGTTTGGAAAAGCGTAACATGAAAAGCTTTGGACGTTTTCTTGCAGGATTCTTTGCAATATTAGGCGTTGGTGCTTCTTTTGGAGGTGGTAACATGTTTCAGGCTAACCAATCTTTCGAGATCCTTTCTGGGCAATTCCCAATGTTAGAAGGAAATGGATTTTGGTTTGGTATCATTCTAGCTGTTCTTGTAGGAGTTGTAATTATTGGTGGTATTAATAGTATTGCAAATGTTACGGGTAAAATCGTTCCTGTAATGGCAGCAGTTTATATCGTAGGTGCTTTTGTGGTTATTGGTATGAACTTCGAAAATATTGGTCCCGCATTCAACGCGATCTGGGATGGAGCATTTAGTCCGTCTGCATTAAAAGGTGGTGTGATCGGGGTATTGATTGTTGGATTCCAACGAGCGGCATTCTCTAACGAAGCCGGTGTAGGTTCAGCAGCGATCGCGCACAGTGTGGTAAAAACAAACAATCCACCTTCTGAAGGTTTCGTAGCTTTATTAGAGCCATTTATCGATACGGTAGTAGTTTGTACACTAACTGCTTTAGTATTGATCTTTACTGGTATGCACGAAGTTGAAGGTGTTGGAGGTACTCAGTTAACCTCAGATGCTTTTGCAAGTGTTATCGATTGGTTCCCTTATGTACTTTCTGTAGCGGTATTTTTATTCGCATTCTCTACAATGATCTCCTGGTCATACTACGGAATGCGTGCATGGACGTTCCTTTTTGGAAAGAGTACAAAATCTGAATTGATCTATAAAGTATTCTTCTTAGTATTTGTTGTAATTGGAGCTTCTATTAGCCTTGGTGCTGTGTTAGATTTCTCTGATATGATGATTCTATCAATGTCTTTCCCTAACATTATTGGTCTTTATATAATGAGTGGAGAGGTAAGAGAAGATCTTCGTGAGTACTTTAGAAAATTAAAGGCTGGCGAATTGTTTACAAAAGATGGTAAGCCAAAGACGACTATGCAATAAAAGTGTAGTCTAAACATAGACATATATATGAAATACTGGAAATCCCATTTCGTTTTCAATAAAAGTGAACGGAATGGGATTTTTCTTTTAATCGCACTTATCGTTATTCTTCAGATTCTTTATTTTAGCTATCCTTTTTTTATTGCTGAAGAAAATACTTCAGAAGAAACTAAGGCTGAAATTTTACAATTTCAGCATAAATTAGATAGTTTACAGAAAGCTAGTTCTAAAAAGGATACGATTTATCCATTCAACCCTAATTATCTTACCGATTACAAGGCTTATCGGCTGGGGATGACGGTAAAAGAGATCGATCGCCTGTTAGAATTTCGTTCTTCTGGCAAATGGATTAATTCTGCTGCAGATTTTCAAACTGTAACAGGTGTTTCAGATTCTTTACTATTGCAGTTGTCACCATATTTTAAATTTCCTGAATGGGTTACTAAAAATAATACTTCAAATTCTACAAAACCGGCACCTATTTTAAAATTCGATCTTAATTCGGTTTCTGTACAGCAACTTCAGAAAATAAAAGGAATAGGCGAGGTGCTGTCTAATCGAATTGTAAGATACAGATCGAGTATTGGTGGTTATCGAAGTTTAATTCAGCTAAAAGATGTTTATGGACTTTCGGATGAAGTGCGCAAAGAGCTTTCAAAACATCTAAAAGCTATTCCAGACCATTTTGATCGAAAAAATATTAATGAAATCGGCGTTTTAGAACTTTCTGAGCTACCATATTTTAATTATGAATTGGCGAAAGCAGTTATAAATTATAGAACTCTGCACGAAGGAATAGATTCAATTGAAGTTTTATCAAAAATCGATGATTTTCCTATAACTAAATTTGATAGAATTCAATTATATTTAAGTTTTAATTGATATATTGTAAAAAAATACTATATTCTTAATTTTAAGTTCATTTTATAAGGTAAATCTAAAAATGAATTTAATTTAGCGGTATTTTTTATCGAAATAGATCGACTATTTTTTTACAATATTAAGATTAAATGAATTCCATGTATTTTACTGAAGAGCATGCTCTATTCAGAGAGAGTTTTAAAGAGTTTTTACAAAAGGAAGTTGTTCCGCACATCGACAAATGGGAAGAAACGGGAACAATAGACCGTTTTATTTGGGAGAAATTTGGCGAGATGGGCTATTTTGGCTTGTATCAACCAGAAGAATATGGCGGCTTAAATCTTGATATTTTCTATACCATAATATTCCTGGAAGAATTACAAAAGATAAACTCTGGTGGTTTTGCTGCGGCTATGTGGGCTCATGCTTATCTAGCAATGACACATGTGAAAATAGAAGCAAGCGAAGCGCTGAAAGAAAAGTACCTAACGCCAAGTATTAATGGAGAAATGATTGGAGCGCTATGTGTTAGCGAACCATTTGGTGGATCTGATGTTGCAGGAATGCGAACCACGGCAGAAAAAAAAGGTGATACCTATATAATAAACGGTTCTAAAACATTTATCACCAACGGAGTTTATGCAGATTACCTGGTAGTAGCGGCAAAAACCAGTCCCGAGCTAAAGAGTAAAGGGATGAGCATCTTTATTGTAGATAGAAATGCTAAAGGAGTGTCAGCCTCTAAATTGAATAAGCTAGGATGGCGTGCTTCAGATACCGGAGAAATTGCTTTTGATAATGTTGAAGTTCCAGCAGATCATTTATTAGGAGAAGAGAATAAAGGTTTCTCTTATATTATGCAGCATTTCGCTATGGAGCGTTTAATTATGGGAGTGAATGCTCATGCGAGAGCCGAGTTTGCCTTAGATTACGCGATAAACTATATGAGCGAGCGAGAGGCTTTTGGTAAAAAAATAAACGAGTTCCAGGCCTTACGACACAAAATTGCCGATATGATGAGTGAAGTGACAGTGATTAAGGAGTTTAATTATGCTACGGCTTATAAGCTTGGAAAAGGTGAGTATCCTGTTAAGGAAGCCAGTATGTCGAAACTTCTAAGTACAAAGATCGCTGACGAGGTGATCTACGGAAGTTTACAAATGTTAGGAGGGTACGGTTATATGGAAGATTACCCACTTGCCAGGATGTTTAGAGACAGCCGACTAGGCCCAATAGGTGGCGGCACCTCTGAAATTTTGCGAGAAATTATCGCCAAAATGGTAATCGATAAAAAGGAATATAAAGCGCCGGTCAAAGAAGTTTTTAAATCTTAGGGTATTTTGGCGAAAATAATCTCAAGATTATCGCCAAAATGGTGATTGATAAAAAAGAATATAAGGCACCTGTAAAAGAAGTTTTTAAAAAAGTTTAGAATAAAATAAAATATTAGTTGGTTGTAAGGAAATAAGGAGTATATTTGCAGCCTAATTTTCAAAGAAAGGAGGTGGATCTATGTTAATAATACCAGTAAAAGACGGAGAGAACATTGATAGAGCGCTTAAGCGTTTTAAGCGTAAATTCGATAAAACAGGAACAATGCGTCAGCTAAGAAGTCGTCAGCATTTCACAAAGCCGTCTGTAGAACGTAGGGCGCAAGTGCAAAAAGCGCAGTATATTCAGCACCTTAGAGATCAGGAAGATATTTAGTATTTCCTTTCTTTTTTAAGATCGAATATATTCAGAGAAGCCCTGCTCCTTTGGTAAAAAAATATAACTGTTGATAGATAAAGTTTTATAACTTTGTTTGTCAACAGTTTTTTTATGTCTGTACTTCAGTTTAAAGATTATCTTCAATTAGAGAGAAACTACTCTCTTCATACCATTAAGGCTTATGAAGCAGATATAGTTTCTTTTCAGGAATATCTTTTATTGGAGTTTGAAGTTTCTAATCTAAAAGAAGTTAATTATTCTCAAGTACGCAATTGGATTGTTAGTCTCTCAGAAAATAATATTTCTAATAGAAGTATTAATCGTAAAATTTCTTCACTAAAATCTTATTATTATTTTTTGCAGAAAGTGGGGGAGCTTTCAATTTCACCTTTGCAGAAGCATAAGCCTTTAAAAATGGCGAAGAAGGTTCAGGTTCCTTTTTCAGAAAAAGAAGTTTTAGAGGTGTTAAAAAATATCGATACAAGTAGTTTAGAAGGTTTAAGAGATAAGGCTATTATAGAGCTGTTTTATTCTACTGGTTTAAGGCGCATAGAGCTAATTAATCTAAAGCTTAGTGATCTTGATCTAAAAAAGGCTACGATCAAAGTCCTTGGTAAAAGAAATAAAGAAAGATATCTTCCGTTATTGATAAGTGTAACGAAGACGATTGAGTTGTACTTAAATGAGCGAAGTGGCGCTATACCTAAGGCTTCAGGATTTTCTTACTTATTCGTATCTTCAAGGGGAGATAAAATGAGTGAAAGTCTTGTTTATAGGATTATAAATACCTATTTTAGTAAGGCGTCGGTTAAGTTAAAGAAAAGTCCTCATATATTACGACATTCCTTCGCGACGCACTTATTGAATGAAGGAGCTAACTTAAATGCGGTAAAAGAGCTATTGGGGCATTCCAGTCTTGCAGCAACCCAGGTTTACACGCATAATAGTATAGCAGAGCTAAAAAATATTCATAAAAATGCTCATCCTCGTAACAATAAGAACTAGCTAAACCTTTTGTTTAATTAAATTTTTGATGTTATGAAAGTAAACGTGCAATCTGTAAACTTTAACGCAGATAAGAAGCTGATTGATTTTATTCAGAAGAAAATGGATAAACTTGAAAATTATTACAGCAAGGTTATTTATGCAGACGTTTTTTTGAAAGTTCAAAAAACCAGTGATAAAGAAAATAAGATTACAGAAATTTTACTTAGTATTCCCGGTGGGGATGTTATGGTTAAAAAAACGTGTAAAACCTTTGAAGAGTGTGTAGATGAGTGTGTTAACTCTTTGCAGCGTCAATTAATTAAAAGGAAAGAGAAGTCGAAAGCATATGCTTAGAAAAAAAATCTCAAAAATATATTTTGAGAACTAAATAATTTATATACATTTGCAGTCCGTTAGAAATAGCGGACTTTTTTATTGTAAAAAGTAAGTTTGCCGATGTAGCTCAGCTGGCTAGAGCAGCTGATTTGTAATCAGCAGGTCGTGGGTTCGAGTCCCTCCATCGGCTCTTGAAATTTTGAATCTGAAAGCTTTAGTTTTGCTAACTTATTAAGAGTTAAATAACTAAAAATTTTTCAAAAAATTTTTGAAAAAAGCTTTGGATGGTGCTGTAAAATTACTTTAATTTGCAGCCGTTTTGATACCATCATAAAGCTGGCCTTCGGGTTGTAGTTCTATGAAATAATGGTATAATAGTTTTGAGGGGAGATACTCAAGCGGCCAACGAGGACAGACTGTAAATCTGTTGGTTTTTACCTTCGCAGGTTCGAATCCTGCTCTCCCCACTTAAAATAGAACAACAAAATCATTTTGTTGTTTTTATGCGGGAGTAGCTCAGTTGGTAGAGCGTCAGCCTTCCAAGCTGAATGTCGCCGGTTCGAACCCGGTCTCCCGCTCTACAAAATTATTAAATGAGATCAATAATATCCGTAAGCTGCGACGTGGCTTATGGTTTTTGTTGTTTAAAGCAATCCGATAGTTGGGCTATCGATGTTTGCCGACGTAGCTCAGGGGTAGAGCGCTTCCTTGGTAAGGAAGAGGTCACGAGTTCAATTCTCGTCGTTGGCTCTGGTTTAGTATAAAATTGAACACTAATATATAACTAAGATTAAATAAGTATTAATTATGGCAAAGGAAACTTATGATCGTTCCAAACCGCACCTTAATATTGGTACGATTGGACACGTGGATCACGGAAAAACTACTTTAACTGCAGCTATTACTAAAGTATTAGCTGATGCTGGATATTCTGAAGCTAGTGCATTCGATCAAATCGATAACGCTCCTGAGGAAAAAGAAAGAGGTATTACTATTAACTCTTCTCACGTAGAGTACGCGACTGCAAACCGTCACTATGCTCACGTTGACTGTCCAGGTCACGCCGATTACGTAAAGAACATGGTAACTGGTGCTGCTCAGATGGACGGTGCTATCCTTGTTGTAGCTGCGACTGATGGTCCTATGCCACAAACTCGTGAGCACATCCTTCTTGGTCGTCAGGTTGGTATTCCAAGAATCGTTGTGTTCTTAAACAAAGTTGACCTTGTAGATGATGAGGAGCTTCTTGAGCTAGTAGAAATGGAGGTAAGAGATCTTCTTTCTTTCTATGAGTATGATGGAGATAATGGTCCTGTAATTTCTGGATCTGCTCTAGGTGCTTTAGAAGGTGATGATAAATGGACTCAGTCTGTTTTAGATTTAATGGAAGCTGTAGATAGCTGGATCGAATTACCACAACGTGATGTGGATAAAGATTTCTTAATGCCTATCGAAGATGTATTCTCTATTACTGGTCGTGGTACTGTTGCAACTGGGCGTATCGAAACTGGTGTAGCTAATACTGGAGATCCTGTAGAGATCATTGGTATGGGAGCTGGTAAATTAACTTCTACTATTACTGGGGTTGAGATGTTCCGTAAGATTCTTGATAGAGGTGAAGCTGGTGATAACGTAGGTCTTTTATTAAGAGGTATCGAGAAAACTCAGATCTCTAGAGGTATGGTAATCACTAAGCCTGGATCTGTAACTCCTCACGCTAAATTTAAGGCAGAGGTTTATATCCTTAAGAAAGAAGAAGGTGGGCGTCACACTCCATTCCATAATAACTACCGTCCTCAGTTCTACGTACGTACAACTGATGTAACAGGAACAATTAATCTTCCTGAAGGTGTAGAAATGGTAATGCCAGGTGATAACCTTACAATTACTGTTGAATTAATTCAGCCAATTGCAATGAATGTTGGTCTACGTTTCGCTATCCGTGAAGGTGGTAGAACTGTAGGTGCTGGTCAGGTAACTGAAATTTTAGACTAATTATAGTTTGAATATAAAAGGTATCCTGTGAAGAGCAGGATACCTTCTTTTATCATACGGGTTTAGCTCAGTTGGTAGAGCACTGGTCTCCAAAACCAGGTGTCGGGAGTTCGAGCCTCTCAACCCGTGCAAATACTTTTAGGAATGGCAGGAATTGCGAATTATATATCAGAGTCTTATAACGAATTGAAAAACCATGTTACCTGGACAAGTTGGCCTGAAGCTCAAAGGCTAACAATTCTTGTTGCAGTTTTTTCTATCATTTTCTCTTTAGCTATTTGGGGTGTTGATACGCTATTTAGCAATGTTATAGAGGGATATTTTGAATGGGTAAAATCGTAATCTAGTTATGGCAGACGTAAAGGATAAAAAATGGTATGTAGTTCGTGCCGTAAGTGGACAAGAAAATAAAGTAAAAGATTATATAGAGCGTGAAATTTCCCACATGGGTATGGAGGATTGGGTTGATCAAGTATTGGTTCCAACCGAGAAAGTTATTCAAATTAGAAATGGGAAAAAGATCAATAAAGAAAGAGTATACTTTCCTGGATATATAATGGTTCAGGCTAACCTTGGAGGTGAAATCCCACACATTATTAAAGGAATTAATGGAGTAATTGGTTTCTTAGGAGAAACTAAAGGAGGAGATCCTGTTCCATTGAGACAATCAGAAGTTAATCGCATGCTTGGTAAAGTAGACGAATTGGCTGTGAAAACTGATAACGTAGCAATTCCTTTTACATTGGGAGAAACTATAAAGGTGATCGATGGTCCATTTAATGGTTTTAATGGAACTGTTGAAAAGATTAATGAAGAAAAGCGTAAGCTTGAAGTTATGGTTAAGATTTTTGGTAGAAAAACACCATTAGAACTTAGCTATATGCAAGTTGAGAAAATATAATTGTTACAAATTTTTTGATAGTTTTTTATTTGCTTCCACTTTAATAAACTATCTTCTAAAAATGTAAAAAATGGCAAAAGAAGTAAGTAAAGTTGTAAAACTACAAGTTCGCGGAGGTGCTGCTAACCCTTCACCACCAGTTGGACCTGCTTTAGGTGCTGCCGGAGTTAATATCATGGAATTCTGTAAGCAATTCAATGGTAGAACTCAGGATAAACAAGGTAAAGTGCTACCAGTAGCAATTACTGTTTATTCTGATAAGTCTTTTGATTTTGTTATCAAAACTCCACCTGCAGCCGTACAGCTAATGGAAGCAGCAAAAACAAAAAAGGGTTCAGGAGAACCAAACAGAAAGAAAGTAGCAAGTGTATCTTGGGACCAGGTAAAAGTAATTGCAGAAGATAAAATGCAGGATTTAAATGCATTTACTGTAGAATCTGCAATGAAAATGGTAGCAGGTACAGCTCGTTCTATGGGTATAACAGTAAAGGGTGATGCACCGTTTTAATCCAAAAAGAATTTAGAAAATGGCAAAGTTGACTAAAAAACAAAAAGAAGCTCAATCTAAAATCGAAAAGGGTAAAGCCTATACGGTTGCTGAAGCTGCTGCTTTGATCAAAGAAGTTTCTAGCGAAAGTTTTGATGCTTCAGTGGATTTAGCGGTTCGTTTAAATGTAGATCCTCGTAAAGCTAACCAAATGGTTAGAGGCGTGGTTACATTACCTCATGGAACTGGTAAAGATGTGAAGGTTCTTGCCTTAGTTACTCCAGATAAGGAGGAAGAAGCTAAGAGTGCAGGAGCAGATTATGTTGGTCTTGACGAATACCTCGATAAAATTAAAGGTGGTTGGACAGATGTAGATGTAATTATCACGATGCCTAGCGTAATGGGTAAATTAGGACCATTAGGACGTGTATTAGGACCAAGGGGTCTTATGCCAAACCCTAAGACTGGTACTGTTACTATGGATATCGCTAAAGCCGTGTCTGATGTTAAAGCTGGTAAAATAGACTTTAAAGTTGATAAAACCGGTATAGTACATGCAGGAATCGGTAAGGTATCTTTTAATTCAGATAAGATCGCTGGTAACGCAAGAGAATTATTAACTACGCTTGTAAAACTAAAACCTCAGGCAGCTAAAGGTGTATACATTAAAAGTATTCACATGTCCAGTACAATGGGGCCTGGTCTAGCAATAGATACAAAAAGGTTTACTGAGCAATAATAAGGTATTATGACAAGAGAAGAAAAATCAAAAGTAATAGAAGATTTAACTGCCCAGTTAGCTGATACTTCAACTATCTATATTGCAGATATCTCAGGTTTAGATGCCGGAACAACCTCTAACTTACGTAGAGCTTGTTTTAAAGCTAATGTAAAACTTGCGGTAGTTAAGAATACGTTGCTAACTAAAGCGATGGAAGCTTCAGATAAAGAATTTGGAGATCTTCCTAGTACTTTAAAAGGTAACACCTCTATAATGATTGCTGAAACTGGTAATGCGCCAGCTAAAGTGATCAAAGAATTTAGAAAGAAAAACGAAAAGCCTATTCTTAAAGGTGCTTTTATTGATGAAGCAATTTATGTTGGAGATGAGTATCTAGATGCTCTTTCTAATATTAAATCTAAAGAAGAGGTTATTGGGGATATTGTTGGATTACTTCAATCTCCTGCTAAGAATGTTGTTTCCGCACTTAAATCTAGTGGTGGAAAACTTGCAGGTATCCTTAAAACTCTTTCAGAAAAAGAGGACTAGTATAGTACGCACTTTTTAATAAATATAACTTTTACAAAAAATTTAAAACGATAGAAAATGGCAGATTTAAAAGAATTCGCAGAACAATTAGTTAACTTAACAGTTAAAGAAGTAAATGAGTTAGCTGATATTTTAAAAGAAGAGTATGGTATTGAGCCTGCTGCTGCAGCTGTAGCTGTTGCTGGTGGAGCTGCTGGTGGTGGTGAAGACGCTGCTGAAGAGCAAACTGAATTTGATGTAATTCTTAAAGCTCCAGGAGGATCTAAGCTAGCTGTAGTAAAACTAGTAAAAGAATTAACAGGTCTTGGACTTAAAGATGCTAAGGAATTAGTTGATGGTGCTCCAAAACCAGTTAAAGAAGGAGTTGCTAAAGATGAAGCAGAAGCTTTAAAATCTCAATTAGAAGAAGCAGGAGCTGAGGTTGAGCTTAAATAAGCTTGACGAGAGCAATATTATTTAGGTTTAGACCTCAGGATACGCTCCTGAAGGTCTAAACCCTTTTTGCGTATATAGGGCTTAGGCTTTTATCGCAACCATTTTTTATATAAATTATAATCCGTCCATTGATGTTAGCAAAGCAAACTGAAAGATTTAGTTTCTCTTCTGTAAAGAACAGACCTGATTATCCAGATTTTTTGGATATCCAGATCAAATCTTTCCAGGATTTCTTTCAATTAGAAACAAAATCAGAAGAGCGGGGAAATGAAGGTCTTTATAATACCTTCCTTGAAAACTTCCCAATTACGGATACCCGTAACCAATTTGTATTAGAATTTTTAGATTATTTTGTAGACCCACCAAGATATTCTATTCAAGAGTGTATTGAGCGTGGTCTTACTTATAGTGTGCCTTTAAAAGCTAGGCTAAAACTATACTGTACGGATCCGGAGCATGAGGATTTTGAAACCATCGTTCAGGATGTTTATTTAGGAACTATTCCTTATATGACTCCTAGTGGTACTTTTTGTATTAACGGAGCAGAGCGTGTTGTTGTTTCGCAGCTTCACCGTTCTCCAGGAGTATTCTTTGGACAATCTTTCCACGCAAATGGAACAAAATTATATTCTGCCAGAGTAATTCCATTTAAAGGATCATGGATAGAATTTGCTACCGATATTAATAGCGTGATGTATGCTTATATCGATAGAAAGAAAAAATTACCTGTAACTACACTTTTCCGCGCAATTGGATTTGAGCGCGATAAAGATATTCTTGAAATCTTTGATCTTGCAGAAGAAGTTAAAGTTTCAAAAACAGGACTTAAAAAAGTATTAGGTAGAAAATTAGCCGCGCGTGTTCTTAACACATGGTACGAAGATTTCGTGGATGAAGATACTGGAGAAGTTGTATCAATTGAGCGTAATGAGATTGTTTTAGATCGTGATACCGAGTTAGATAAGGATCACATAGAAGAAATCCTTGAAACGGGAACTAAAACAATTCTTCTTCATAAAGAAGATAATTCTACCGGTGATTATGCTATAATTCATAATACACTTCAAAAAGATCCAACAAACTCTGAAAAAGAAGCGGTAGAGCATATTTATCGTCAATTACGTAATGCTGAACCGCCAGATGAGGAAACTGCACGAGGAATTATCGATAAGTTATTTTTCTCAGATCAGCGTTATAGTTTAGGAGAAGTTGGTCGTTATAGAATGAACAAAAAACTTGGTCTTGATGTTGCTATGGATAAGCAGGTGCTTACTAAAGAAGATATCATTACCATTGTAAAATATTTAATTGAGTTAATTAACTCTAAAGCAGAGATCGATGATATCGATCACTTATCTAACCGTCGTGTTAGAACTGTAGGAGAACAATTATCTCAGCAATTTGGTGTTGGTCTTGCACGTATGGCTCGTACTATTCGTGAAAGAATGAACGTTAGAGATAATGAGGTGTTTACGCCTATCGATCTTATTAATGCAAAGACATTGTCTTCTGTAATTAATTCGTTCTTTGGTACCAACCAGCTTTCTCAATTTATGGATCAAACAAATCCATTAGCTGAGATTACTCATAAGCGTCGTCTTTCTGCATTAGGACCTGGTGGTCTTTCCAGAGAGCGTGCTGGTTTCGAGGTTCGTGACGTTCACTATACTCACTACGGAAGATTATGTCCTATTGAGACTCCTGAAGGTCCTAACATTGGTCTTATTTCTTCGCTTTCAGTATACGCCAAGGTAAACGGAATGGGATTCATCGAAACTCCATATAGAACTGTAGAAGAAGGTAAGATCAATATTTCTGAAGAGCCTATATATCTCAGCGCAGAGGAAGAAGAAGGAAAGAAAATTGCTCAGGCAAATATTCCTTTAGGAGAAGATGGTACCATCGATACAGAAAAAGTTATAGCTCGTATGGAAGGTGACTTCCCGGTTGTAGATCCTAAAGAGGTTCATTATACCGACGTTGCACCAAACCAGATTTCATCAATTTCAGCATCATTAATTCCGTTCTTAGAACATGATGATGCGAACCGTGCATTGATGGGATCTAACATGATGCGTCAGGCAGTTCCATTGTTAAGAGCAGATTCTCCAATCGTTGGAACAGGATTGGAAAGACAAGTGGCTACAGATTCTCGTGTATTAATTAATGCTGAAGGAGAAGGTGAAGTAGAGTATGTAGACGCACAAAAAATTACAATCAAGTACGATCGTACCGAGGAAGAAAGAATGGTAAGTTTCGATTCTGATTCTAAAACTTACGATCTTATTAAATTCCGTAAAACAAACCAGGGAACTTCTATTAACCTGAAGCCAATTGTTAGCGTAGGAGATAGAGTAACTAAAGGTCAGGTATTATGTCAAGGTTATGCAACCGATAAAGGTGAATTGGCACTTGGACGTAATATGAAGGTTGCCTTTATGCCTTGGAAAGGATATAACTTTGAGGATGCGATTGTAATTTCAGAAAAAGTTGTAAGAGACGATATCTTTACTTCTATTCATATTGACGAATATTCTTTAGAGGTTCGTGATACTAAATTAGGTAACGAAGAGCTTACTAACGATATTCCTAATGTTTCTGAAGATGCTACTAAGGATCTTGATGAACACGGTATGATTAGAGTAGGTGCTGAAGTGAAGCCTGGAGATATTCTTATTGGTAAGATCACTCCAAAAGGAGAAAGTGATCCTACACCAGAAGAAAAACTTCTTAGAGCGATTTTTGGTGATAAAGCAGGAGATGTTAAAGATGCTTCATTAAAAGCTTCGCCATCTTTAAGTGGTGTGGTAATTAACAAGAAGTTATTTGCTCGTGCAATTAAAGATAAGCGTAAGAGAGCACAGGATAAGGAAGATGTTGCTGTTTTAGAGAAAAAGTACGAAGCTAAATTTGCAGTGCTTAAATCTCAACTAATAGATAAATTATTTGCTATCGTAGGTGGAAAAACAGCTCAGGGTGTACAAAACGATCTAGGAGAAGAGGTATTACCTAAAGGTAAGAAGTATACATTAAAGATGTTAAACTCTGTAGATGACTATACTCACCTTACTCAGGGAACCTGGACTACAGATGATCATACAAATGCACTTGTAGCAGATCTTCTACATAATTACAAAATTAAAGAGAACGATCTTCAGGGTAACTTAAGAAGAGAGAAATTTACAATTTCAGTAGGGGATGAGCTTCCATCAGGAATCTTAAAACTTGCAAAAGTTTACATCGCTAAGAAACGTAAACTTAAAGTAGGTGATAAGATGGCAGGACGTCACGGTAACAAAGGTATTGTTGCACGTATCGTTCGTCAGGAAGATATGCCATTCTTAGATGATGGAACACCAGTTGATATTGTATTGAATCCACTTGGGGTACCTTCTCGTATGAACATTGGTCAGATTTATGAAACTGTTCTTGGATGGGCAGGTCAAAAATTAGGTAAGAAGTATGCAACACCAATTTTTGATGGAGCTTCATTGGATAAGATCAATGAATTAACAGACGAAGCAGGAATTCCACGTTTTGGTCACACTTATCTATTTGATGGTGGTACTGGTGAGCGTTTTGATCAAAGAGCTACAGTAGGTGTAATTTATATGCTGAAATTAGGTCACATGATCGATGATAAAATGCACGCTCGTTCAATTGGGCCATACTCTCTTATTACTCAGCAACCACTTGGTGGTAAAGCTCAGTTTGGAGGTCAGCGTTTTGGTGAGATGGAGGTTTGGGCTCTTGAGGCATACGGTGCTTCAAGTACCTTAAGAGAAATCTTAACCGTAAAATCTGATGACGTGATAGGAAGGGCTAAAACTTACGAAAGTATCGTTAAAGGAGAGCCTATGCCAGAACCAGGATTACCAGAATCTTTCAATGTATTAATGCATGAGTTGAAAGGTCTTGGACTGGATTTAAAATTAGAAGAATAAAACACTGTTTTTTGGAGCGGCTATAAGTCGCTCCGATTTTCAGTATTTTCACAATAATTAGATAGCAGCATTTATTATGGCTAGAAATAATGATAAGAATACAGTACAGAGATTTAATCAAATCTCTATCGGTTTAGCTTCTCCTGAGTCTATCCTCGCAGAATCTCGTGGTGAAGTCCTTAAACCGGAAACTATCAATTATCGTACGCACAAACCAGAGCGTGACGGATTGTTCTGTGAGCGTATTTTTGGTCCTGTTAAGGATTACGAATGTGCCTGCGGAAAATATAAAAGAATACGTTACAAAGGGATCGTGTGTGACCGTTGTGGTGTAGAGGTAACAGAAAAGAAAGTTCGTAGAGACCGTGTTGGGCACATCAATTTGGTAGTTCCTGTAGCTCATATCTGGTATTTCCGTTCTTTACCAAATAAAATAGGGTATTTACTAGGTCTTCCTTCTAAGAAATTAGATATGATCATTTACTACGAGAGATACGTAGTAATTCAGCCTGGTAATGCTAAAAATGAGAATGGAGATCCTTTAAAGAAAATGGATTTCTTAACTGAAGAAGAATATCTTAATATCTTGGATGAACTTCCTCAGGAAAATTTATATTTAGAAGACAGCGACCCAAATAAGTTTATCGCTAAAATGGGAGCTGAATGTCTTATCGAAATTCTAAAAAGAATAGATCTTAATGAACTTTCTTACGAATTAAGACATAAGGCAAATAACGAAACTTCTAAACAACGTAAAACTGAAGCATTAAAACGTCTTCAAGTTGTAGAAGCACTTCGTGATGCAAATAAAAATCGTGAGAATTTACCAGAATGGATGATCATGAAGGTTATCCCGGTAATTCCACCAGAATTAAGACCTCTTGTACCTCTAGATGGTGGTCGTTTCGCAACTTCAGATCTTAACGATCTTTATAGAAGGGTGATTATTCGTAACAACCGTCTTAAGCGTTTAATGGAAATTAAAGCTCCAGAAGTAATTTTACGTAACGAAAAACGTATGCTTCAGGAATCTGTAGATTCATTATTCGATAATACAAGAAAGTCCTCAGCGGTAAAAACTGATTCTAACCGTCCGCTTAAATCCCTTTCAGATTCATTAAAAGGTAAGCAAGGACGTTTCCGTCAAAACTTACTTGGTAAGCGTGTGGATTATTCAGCACGTTCAGTAATCGTTGTTGGGCCAGAACTTAAAATGTTTGAGTGTGGTCTTCCAAAGAATATGGCGGCAGAACTTTACAAGCCTTTCGTAATCAGAAAATTAATCGAAAGAGGTATTGTAAAAACAGTGAAATCTGCGAAAAAGATTATAGATAAGAAAGAGCCAGTGGTATGGGATATCTTAGAAAATGTTCTTAAAGGACATCCTGTATTGCTAAACCGTGCTCCTACGCTTCACCGTCTTGGTATCCAGGCATTCCAGCCTAAACTTATCGAGGGTAAAGCGATACAATTACACCCATTAGCATGTACGGCATTTAACGCCGATTTTGATGGGGATCAAATGGCGGTGCATTTACCGCTTGGGCCAGAGGCTATTTTAGAAGCACAGTTATTAATGTTAGCTTCTCACAATATCCTTAACCCTGCTAATGGTTCTCCTATTACCGTACCTTCTCAGGATATGGTTCTTGGTCTTTATTATATGACCAAACTTAAAAGATCTACAGAAGAAGAACCTGTTTTAGGAGAAGGATTAACTTTCTATTCTGCTGAAGAAGTTGTAATTGCTTACAACCAGAAGAGAGTAGATCTTAACGCTCCTATTAAAATTAGAGCAAAAGATTATAACGAAGAAGGAGAGTTAGTTTACCAAATTATAGAATCTACAGTAGGTAGAGTTCTATTTAACGAGACTGTACCAGAAGTAGCTGGTTATATTAATGAGGTACTTACTAAAAAATCTCTTCGTGAAATTATTGGTAAGATCCTTAAGTTAACAAGTGTTCCTGAAACTTCAGAATTCCTTGATAAGATTAAATCTCTTGGATATGGATTCGCTTTCCGTGGTGGATTGTCTTTCAGTTTAGGTGATATTATTATCCCTGCTGAAAAACAAACAATGATCGACGAAGCTAACGAGCAGGTAGAAGGTATTATTGGTAACTATAACATGGGACTTATTACCAATAACGAACGTTATAACCAGGTAATTGACATCTGGACTTCAACAAATGCCGGTCTTACCGAATTAGCGATGAAGCGAATTCGTGAAGATAAGCAAGGATTTAACTCAGTATTCATGATGCTTGATTCTGGAGCTCGTGGATCTAAAGAGCAGATTCGTCAGCTTACAGGTATGCGTGGTCTTATGGCGAAACCTAAGAAATCTAACTCTGGTGGGGGTGAAATTATCGAAAACCCGATTCTTTCTAACTTTAAAGAAGGTCTTTCGATTCTTGAATACTTTATCTCTACTCACGGTGCTCGTAAAGGTCTTGCGGATACGGCACTTAAAACAGCAGATGCTGGTTACTTAACTCGTCGTCTTGTTGATGTTTCTCAGGATGTGATTGTAAACGAGGAAGACTGCGGAACATTAAGAGGTGTAGAAGTTAGACCACTTAAAAAGAACGAAGAGATCGTAGAATCTCTTGGAGAAAGAATATTAGGACGTATTTCTTTAAATGATGTTTATAACCCAACTTCAGATGAATTGATCGTTGAAGCTGGAGCAGAGATCACCGAGGAAATCGTTGAAATGATTGAAAAAGCACCAATCGAAAGTGTAGAGGTGCGTTCACCACTTACCTGTGAAGCGAAGAAAGGTATTTGTGTTAACTGTTACGGTCGTAACCTTGCCACAAATAAACTTGTTCAAAGAGGTGAAGCTGTAGGTGTTGTAGCTGCTCAGTCTATTGGTGAGCCTGGTACACAGCTTACGCTACGTACCTTCCACGTTGGAGGTATTGCAGGAAACATTTCAGAAGAAAACAAACTTATCACTAAGTTTGATGGTATTGCTGAAATTGATGATCTTAAAGTTGTTAAAGGAGAAGCTCCAGATGGTAGTACTTCTGATATCGTAATTTCTCGTACTGCAGAGATTAAGGTTAAGGACAAGAAAACAGGCGTTGTTCTAAGTACGAACAACATTCCTTATGGTTCTGAAATCTTTATCGAAAACGGAGTAGAGATCGAAAAAGGTACTACAGTATGTCAGTGGGATCCATATAACGGTGTGATCATTTCTGAATTTGCTGGTAAGATCAAATACGAAAATGTAGAACAAGGTGTTACTTATCAGGTTGAGATTGATGAGCAAACAGGATTCCAGGAAAAAGTAATTTCTGAATCTCGTAACAAAAAGCTTATCCCAACCTTGCATATTCTAGGTAAGAAAGACGAAGTAATTCGCTCTTATAACTTGCCGGTAGGTGCTCACCTTATGGTAGATAATGCTGAGAAAATTGGAGTTGGTAAGATTTTAGTGAAGATTCCTCGTAAATCATCTAAAGCGGGTGATATTACCGGTGGTCTTCCAAGGGTGACTGAGCTTTTCGAAGCACGTAACCCATCTAACCCAGCTGTAGTTTCAGAAATTGATGGTGTTGTTTCGTTTGGTAAGATTAAACGTGGTAACCGTGAGATTATCGTTGAGTCTAAATTAGGAGAGGTGAAGAAGTACTTAGTTAAACTTTCTAACCAAATCTTAGTTCAGGAAAATGATTATGTTCGTGCCGGTATGCCACTTTCTGATGGATCTATTACTCCAGAAGATATCCTTAACATTAAAGGGCCAAACGCAGTACAGCAGTATCTTGTAAATGAAGTACAGGAAGTATATCGACTACAAGGGGTGAAGATTAATGATAAGCATTTTGAAGTTGTTGTACGCCAGATGATGCGTAAAGTAAGAATTGTTGATCCAGGAGATACTATTTTCTTAGAAAATCAATTAGTTCATAAATCAGACTTTATCGAAGAAAACGATAAGATCTTTGGAATGAAAGTAATTGAAGATGCTGGAGATTCAGAAAACCTAAAACCAGGACAAATTGTTTCTCTAAGAGAGCTAAGAGACGAAAATTCTCAGCTTAGAAGAGAAGATAAGAATCTGGCTTCAGCAAGAGACGTTGTTGCAGCAACTGCAACTCCGGTTCTTCAGGGTATTACAAGAGCATCACTTCAAACGAAGTCATTTATCTCTGCTGCATCCTTCCAGGAAACTACTAAGGTATTGAACGAAGCTGCTGTAAGCGGTAAGATCGATTCTTTAGAAGGACTTAAGGAAAATGTAATTGTAGGACATAGAATCCCTGCAGGTACAGGTATGCGTAAATACGATAGCATTATTGTTGGTTCTAAGGAAGAATTCGACGAAATGCTAGAGAAAAAGCAGGAAGTTAATTATAACTAATAGCGAAGTTCTTGATAAAGAACATACGTGATAAACAGCAAAATCCCGTCTTGATAAATTCAACGACGGGATTTTTTGTATTTTTAAAGAAATAATTAGATCGGGAATTGTTGAAAATCGATATTTTAACCCATTATTTATTCTGAAAAGAAATTAAGTCTCTCGATAATTGAAAAAAACATTTAAAGATGAGTGAAGAGAAGAAGCCGAAACAAGGCCAGATTAATATTGAATTAGATGAAGCTGTTGCTGAAGGAACCTATTCTAATCTTGCCATAATAAATCATTCTATCTCAGAATTTGTGGTAGATTTTGTGAATATTATGCCGGGGAAACCCAAAAGTAAGGTGAAAAGCAGAATTATTCTTACACCGCAGCACGCAAAACGCTTTTTAAAAGCATTAGCCGATAATGTAGAACGATTTGAGAAACAACACGGTGAAATAAAAGATTACGAAAAATCACCAATTCCAATGAATTTTGGTCCAACAGGGCAAGCTTAAAGGATGTCCTGAAATTATATAATATTAGCCTTCAGATTCGATAAATTTGGAGGCTTTTGTATTTTTATTCATTTCTGTAGGATCTTCCTTGGATCTATGGAAGATGAGATCTAGCATAGAAAGTTTGTAATTTGATAACAAGAGAAGTATCATTTCAAAAATAAATAGGCTAAGATATATGGGAATGATGAAATTCAAGATATTAAGAAAACCATAAAAACCATTTTTCCAGTTATTAGAATTTTCTTGATAGAAAAAGCCCTCAAGCACGGCAGTTTGCCAATACATATGGCTGGATTCCATAACGAGGCTATTTTCTGCTTTATACATGGCTTTTAGAGTGTTGTAACGATCTGTTTGATATTTTACCACTCTGCCTTTGATCTTTGGATCCGTAAATTCTTCAACTATAATTGTTTTCGATCCTCGTTCATCTGTAATATTCTCTAGACCTAGTTCTTTTTGGTCTGTTGCCCTTGTTGTGAAACCAATATAGCTACCATGATCTGATGGTAATAGATCATTTCTGATATATTTAGAAGAAAAACCACCAATCATAAAGTATATGAAAATAACAGGCATTACTAGTAGATAATGGAAAGGTTTTCTTGAAAAGGCTAAAGTTATCACTCCTAATAGTAACGAAGTAAGTCCGCAAAGTAATGAACATAAGAGTATAGCACTTATATTCTCCAAACTCCAATGAAAGTTAAATATCACTACTATGGACGTAACTGAGAAAAGCATGAATGCTGTTCCAGCTAAAAATAAAATGAGATTTGAGAGTATAGTTTGTTCTCTCAATTCTTCAATTTTTCGGATTATTTCGTTTAAGAAAGATTTCTTCAAAATCACTTATACTGGCTAAAATATAACTTTGCCTGTTTCATAACTCTAGGCGCAAGTATCAATGTGGAGATCATAGTTGGAATTGCCATTAGGGCAAAGAAACCATCAATAAGATTCAGGATGATACTTTGTTCTGTAGTGGCGCCAAGCATAATACTAATAATGTAAAAATAGTTGTACCAATGCTTATGTTTTGCTCCAATTAGGAAAGAAAGACATTTGGTTCCGTAGTAAGAATATGAAAATAGCGACGAAATACTAAATGCTGCAATACAAATTAGTAATAAGTAAGGCCCAAAAACCGGGATAGAATCACCAAATGCTTTAGCGGTTAAAGCAACACCACTAGCTTCACTGGTTTGCCAAACGCCCGTAACCAAAATTGTAAGTGCAGTTAATGTACAAACCACCAATGTATCTATTGCTGGCCCAAGCATTGCTACCAGTCCTTCACGAATAGGCTGAGAGGTTTTACTAGCACCGTGAGCCATAGTTGCAGTACCAATACCCGCTTCGTTAGAAAATGCGCCGCGACGTATCCCAAGCAGAATCAATCCGCCTAACAATCCGCCAAAAAGAGGATCTCCTTGGTAATTATTTGCAGCAAAAGCATCTGTGAAAATTAGAGAAATATACTGCGGAAGTTGTTCAAAATTGATAAATAGAATCGCTAAAACTGAAAAGAAGTAAAGCACAACCATTGCAGGAACAAGCTTGGAAACCGTTCGGCTAATTCGATATAAGCCGCCTAAAACCACAATTGAAGTGATGACCGTAAGAATAACACCAATAGAAAAATTAGAAACGTTTCCGGTAGCTATTCCGTTTGGTTCTAAAAGTATCGAATTGATCGCTTTGGTAAGCTGGTTAACATTAAAAATAGGTAAAGCACCAATTAGTCCCGCAACACTAAAAATAATTGCCAAAAACTTCCAATTTCGGCCCAGACCTTCTACAATAAAATACATCACACCACCCTGAATTTTTCCTTCAGAGTCTTTACCGCGATACATTACGGCTAACGTATTGGTGAAAAATTTAGTAGCCATTCCCACAATAGCGCTCACCCAAAGCCAAAAAACAGCACCCGGGCCACCCACGGCAATGGCGACAGCAACACCGGCAATATTTCCCATCCCAACCGTGCTACTTAAAGCCGTAGCTAGAGCCTGAAAATGATTAATTTCACCCGGATCGTTAGGATCGTCATATTTACCTTTTAAAAGATCGATAGAATGACCTAAATATCGAAACGGAAGAAATTTAGAGTAAATCAGTAAAAATATTCCACCGCCAATAAGCAAGATAACCAATGGCAATCCCCAAACGGCAGAGGCAAAATCTGCGACAAACTTGTCGATACTTTCCATAATTCAGCTTTATGCCGAAAATATAGTAAATAAACAGCTATTCTTGATCGTTTAAGGCTAAGTTTCGTGAATATTTCAATTTAATTTTTTTTGAATATTCATAATACATATAAGAGATGAAGTCACCCTGAACTTGGTTCAGGGTCTCATCCTTAAAGTACTGTTTTTCAAAATCTGTATGAGATTCCGGATCAAGTCCGGAATGACAAAATCACAATTAGTACAAATACCGGACAATCAATTTAATTAAGCATAATCCCGAAGGGAAAAAAAGCATCAGTGATGCTTAAAATTCCGAAGTAAAATGAAATTTGATCGAAGGATATTTTTGCTGAGTCATCTGTAAAGAGAATTGAGAATCGGCTAAAAATACCAATTGTCCTTGTTTGTCTTGAGCTAAGAATTTAGATTTTACACGTTTGAAATCTTTAAATTCTTCGCTCTTTTCATCTTCAGCTTCTACCCAGGTTGCTTTAAAAACATTCAGATTTTCGTAGGTACATTTCGCACCGTATTCGTGCTCTAATCGATACTGGATCACTTCAAACTGAAGCGCTCCTACGGTTCCAATAACTTTACGTCCATTAAATTCTAGTACAAAAAGCTGCGCAACACCTTCATCCATTAACTGGTCGACACCTTTTTCTAATTGCTTAGATTTCATAGGATCGGCGTTGTTGATATATCTAAAATGTTCTGGCGAGAAACTTGGGATTCCGCGGTAATTTAAAGTTTCACCTTCAGTAAGTGTATCACCAATTTTAAAGTTTCCGGTGTCATGAAGTCCTACAATATCACCTGCGTAAGAAGTATCTACGATCTCTTTCTTTTCAGCAAAAAACGCATTTGGGCTAGAGAATTTCAGGTTTTTACCATGGCGAACATGCAAATAGTTCTTATTTCTTTCAAATTTCCCAGAAACGATCTTAACAAAAGCCAATCTATCACGGTGCTTAGGATCCATATTGGCATGAATCTTAAATACAAATCCGGTAAATTTATCTTCAGCAGGCTCAACTACTCGAATATCACTTTCTTTTGGTCTTGGTGGCGGCGCAATATCAATAAAACAATCTAGCAATTCACGAACACCAAAATTGTTTAAAGCCGAACCAAAAAATACGGGTTGTAAACGACCTTCCAGGTAAGCTTTGTTTTCAAATTCCGGATAAACACCTTGCGCAAGTTCTAACTCATCACGAAGTTCATCTGCAGATTCCGCTCCGATTAAATCATCTAACTCAGACGAACTAAGATCTGAAATTTCGATAGTATCTTCGATGTCTTTTCTAGGGTCACCCGTAAACAGGTTTACGTTCTTTTCCCAAATATTGTAGATTCCTTTAAAGTCGTATCCCATCCCAATAGGATAAGAAAGAGGAGTTACCGTTAGATTTAATTTTTGTTCAATTTCATCTAAAAGCTCAAATGCATCTTTACCTTCACGATCTAATTTATTGATAAAAACGATCATTGGGATATTACGCATACGGCAAACTTCTACCAGCTTTTCAGTTTGCTCCTCGACCCCTTTTGCGACATCGATTACCACAATTACACTATCAACAGCCGTTAAGGTTCTAAACGTATCTTCAGCAAAATCCTTGTGACCCGGCGTATCCAGAATATTAATTTTGATGTCTTTATATTCGAATGCCAAAACCGAAGTCGCTACAGAAATCCCACGCTGGCGCTCGATCTCCATAAAGTCACTGGTCGCTCCTTTTTTGATCTTATTCGATTTTACTGCACCCGCTTCCTGAATCGCACCTCCAAAAAGAAGGAGCTTTTCAGTTAATGTTGTCTTACCAGCATCTGGGTGAGAAATGATACCAAATGTTCTTCTACGTCGTAATTCTTTCTGAAAAGTTTTCATCTACCGATATTTGAGGCGCAAAAATACTATTATTTTAAGGAATTTTAAACATGCGTTGTGCGTTCTATTTAAAGCTGATTGACTAATATTGAATTTTGGCCGCAAAAACATAGATTTTTAAGATAAGTACGATTTTGTACATTTGGAGCTCTAAATTTTATGATGGGAACAGATCAGGTAATATTAGTGAACGAAAAAGACGAGCAGATCGGCTTAATGGAAAAGATTGAAGCGCACGAAAAAGCTTTACTACATCGTGCATTTTCGGTTTTTGTATTCAATAAAAATGGAGAGCTTATGCTGCAACAGCGTGCGCTAACCAAATATCATACACCGGGACTGTGGACCAATACCTGCTGTAGCCATCAACGCGAAGGAGAATCGAATATCGAGGCAGGCAAACGCCGATTGATGGAAGAAATGGGATTTACGACAGAACTTAAGGACACTATTTCTTTTATCTACAAAGCTCCATTCCAAAATGGACTTACAGAGCATGAGTTCGACCATATTTTGGTTGGCCATTATGATGAAGATCCAAATCCAAACCCAGATGAAGTTAATGCCTGGAAATGGGTGAGTTTAGAAGAAGTGAAAGAAGATATGAAAGTGAATCCAGATGTTTATACCGAGTGGTTTAAGATCATATTCGATAAATATTATAATCATATTTCGTAATGAGATTAACCGTACATAGAAAAGCTCATTTTAACGCCGCACATCGACTTTTTAAAAAGGAGTGGAGCGACGAGAAGAACTTCGAGGTGTTTGGAAAATGCAGTAACCCAAATTTTCACGGGCATAATTACGAGCTAATTGTCGCGGTAACGGGAGAGGTAGATCCAGAAACCGGATTTGTTATGGATCTTAAACGATTAAAGGATCTAATTTATACTGAAGTGGAAACACCTTTTGATCATAAAAATCTGAATGTTGAGGTTGAAGAATTTAAAAGTTTAAATCCAACTGCAGAAAATATTGCCGTGGTGATTTGGAATAAATTACGCGATAAACTTAGAGCAAATTTAGACCTTGAGGTAACGCTATACGAAACCCCTAGAAACTACGTTTCTTATAAAGGAGAATAAAAATTAATAGTTACTTAAAATTTTTTCTGAAAAAGTGTTTTTATATTCAGAAAATGATTTAAATTCGCAGCCGAAATTATAAGCTATGGCAAGTAAAAGATTATTGAAGAGAGATGTGAATAATGTATTTGGTGACATCATCGAAGCAGCATACATTCACCAGGAAGCTAATCCAGAAGAGGATAAAGCAAAAACAGAAGCCATAGTTGATGAAGCTATCGCAGATTTTGACGAATTAATCGTAAAGATCAACCAAAAGGATGTAGAGAATAAATCTCAGCATTTTAAAGCGATAGAAAAAGAACTAGAAGCTAAAGCTGAAAAGCTTATTGAAAAAGTAAACGCTCTTTAATAAAAGAGTAATGCCGATGTAGCTCAGCTGGCTAGAGCAGCTGATTTGTAATCAGCAGGTCGTGGGTTCGAGTCCCTCCATCGGCTCAAACAAAAAACTCCTTAGATTTTTCTAAGGAGTTTTTTGTTTTAATGTTTAACACAAATTATCTTTAATGCAAAGAAATTACTTTATAGTATTTTTACTATTAACATTTGTTATTTTCCAGAGTTGCTCCTCTGATGATAGCGAAAGAACAGAAACTTCTAATCAAAATGTTAAAACAAGTAAATGGATATCTGCAACCTATCGTAGAAATTATGATGGTTCTTTACAAATCAGTGATTCTACTGTATCTTATTTAAAAAATAATAAAATAATTGAAAGTGTTTATCATAGATATAGAGTGAATTATAATAATAATCAAACCGTTTCAGTGGATATATCGAATGCAAGCTATCAATATAATTCAGATGGAAAACTTGTAAAATCAATGAGGGTGCAAGATGATAGTGTTCTTGCGAGTTTGGAATTTAACTATGATGAAGAGGGACGATTAGAGAGTTATGTGAATTTTATTGAAGATGATTATGATGACAACTATTATAAATCTGTTTTTACTTATACCCAAGATGCTATATATACTAGTTCTTTTACCAAAAAGGATATTGATGATGAATATATAGAAAATCCTGAAACGTATAAATATGTTTTTTCAGAAAAAGGAGATCTAGTTTATTACGAAGCCAATGGCCCGTATTATTCAGATAATGATAATAATACCGTTATTTCGACGTATGATGATAATTCTAATAAAATAAGTGTAAATCAGTTTGGGAACGTAGAATATGTTTACATATATACGGAATATTTTAATCCCGAAGCATTTATTTATGATGCTACTTTTGGTAAAGAAGTATATAATCTATTAGGTGGCGAAACCAATGCTTTTGCAACCAGAGAAACCTCTAAGAATGTTTTACAAAGTGTGAATGATATTTTAAAACCAGAGGAAGAATATAAAATTGAAGCAACTATTGACGAGGAAACTAATGTTGCAACAAAAATTACTTATGAAGATGGTTACCAAAACCAAGTGATAGTTAATGAGTTTATCTTAGAATAAAAAAAGGATAATAAAAAACTCCTTGGGTTGTAAGATTTAAGGAGTTTTTTGTTTTTAAATACTTTACACATGTATTATTTGAAATTCTAAGTCTAGAATCTAGCTTCTAAATTCTCACATCTCACATCTAATTAATTAATGCAATACATCCAACTCTAATAATTTGGATGTTTTTTTCTGAATTTCTCTAAATTCCTCTTTATTTTCTTCAGAAATTTTTCGGTTCCAAAAAGGGATCATTTCATCTAATTTGGCTTTTACTGTTTCTTCTTTTAGTTTCCCTGGAAAAGCAATTTTTAGCACATCGATCATAATATGTACTGCGGTTGAAGCTCCTGGCGAAGCGCCTAATAGCGCTGTGATTTTGCCATCTTTAGAATGAACAACATCTGTCCCAAATTCTAGCGTCCCACCTTGTTCTTCATCTTTTTTAATTATCTGTACACGTTGGCCTGCAACCTTTAATTCCCATTCGTTCGATTTGGCATCCTTTACAAAAGTTCTAAGCTCATTCATTCGATCTTCATGATCCATTTTAATTTGCTCTAGCAAATATTTTGTAAGCGGAATGTTATGCCAGAAAACACCCCACATCGATGGGATATTGTCTAATTTTATCGATTTTGGTAGATCTAGTAAAGAACCCTCTTTTAAAAATTTAGTGCTAAAACCTGCAAAAGGACCAAATAGCAATTGCTTTTTTCCATTAATGAAACGACTATCTAAGTGCGGTGTAGACATTGGTGGTGCATCTGGTCCGGCTTTGCTGTAAACTTTTGCGTGGTGTTTCTCGATGACTTCCTGGTTTTTACAAAATAGCCATTGGCCACTTACCGGGAATCCGCCATAACCTTCTTTTTCTTCGATATCTACTTTTTGAAGTAGGGGAAGTGCGCCACCACCGGCACCAATAAAAACATGCTCACTATCGTAATAAGTTTTATAGCCTGTTTTATTATATTTTACTTCAACTAACCAGTCATCTTTTCCATCGGGATCGATATCCAATACATCATGATCTAAAAGAATAGGGACATTAAATTCTTCTTTTAGAATTTTAAAAAATTGCTCGGTTAGATTTCCAAAATTAACTCCCGTTCCTAATTCCATTCTTGTTCCCGCCATAGGCTCAGATGGGTTTCGATCTTTCATGATCAACGGAAACCATTCCTTAAGATCTTCAGGTTTTTTAGAAAATTTCATTTCTTCGAACATGAAGCTCTTAGTCATTTCAGCATGTCTTTTTTTTAGAAAATCAACATTGTCTTGTCCGGTAACCCAACTATGATGCGGTAAAGAATGAATAAAGCTTTTGGGCTTTTTCAGCATATCTTTTTCTAGTAAATACGACCAGAATTGCTTGGATTGTTCGTATTGCTGAAAGATTTCTTTGGCTTGAGAAATATCGATGCTGCCATCTTCCTGCTGTGGTGTATAATTTAGCTCGCAAAATGCAGAATGGCCCGTACCCGAATTATTCCAGGCTTCAGTACTTTCTTGTGCGACATCTTTTAAACGTTCAAAAATTATAAGATTGGCATCGGGATCGATGATTTTGGTCATAAGTGCTAAAGTTGCACTCATAATTCCGCCACCAATACATATTAAATCATACTTTTCTTTGGGATTGGGTTTTGCAATCATATAAGCCTTTTTCTCAAAGTTAAAGAAAAGGACCTGCAAGCTATACTAAGGTTCTCTTAAAGCTTAGTATTGATTTTCTTGAATTTAGGAATAAAAAAAACCGCTAAAAAGCGGCTTGGAATTTTATATTTTCAGGAATTAAGAATTCGCTTCTTCATTTTCAGCTTCAATTTTCTCCTCTAATTTCTCTTCTTCGCGACGTTCTTTTAGAAATTCTTTAAGTTGCTTACCGTATTTCGATTTTTGTACGTTCTTTTCTAACGAACCGTAGATCGTATCAAGATACTTTATGTTCGCGTCAAAAACTTCAGATAAAGCCAAATAAGGAGCTAATTCTAAGTCTTTATTGTTAAGAGCAAAGTTTACCGTGTAAAGGTATTTTCTTTTAAGAAGGCGATCGTAGCGATTATCTAGTTCTATAAGCTTTTCTTCATCTTCAGCTTTTTGAGCTTCAAAATTTTCTTTGATAATATCAAGGTTACTATCGTTAAAACGACTCATCATTTTACGATATTCCATTAATTTTTCCTGGTTTTTAGAACCGGTGATCTTAGCATCGGTTTCAAATTTTTCTAAGGAAGTATTTATTTTAACCTCTCCCTGATCTGCAAAGAAATCAAGACGATCATCAAATTCAGAATTATCGATCTTGTTTAGATATAGATACATCATTTGCGGGCTATCGATATTGGCCTCCAATAAAAAATTAGAATCTCCATTAATTGTAACAGAATCTATATTTACTAAAGATGTATCTTCGATCATTTGGAGGTAAAGCGTACCTTTTTTAAGTCCTTTTATATTCCCAGAAACTTTTAAGTTGGTTTCTTTTTGAGAGCAGGCAATTATGCTAAGAACTGTAAGTAAAAGTAAGCTAAGTTTTTTCATTGTATCGTATTGGTTTTTAAGCAGGGCAAATATCTTATATTTTTCTATTTTATAACTATTATTGGCGGGTTAAAATTTGAATTCCTTCTTTCCTGATACTTGATGATGCTGAAAATTTTTTCTGAATATTAATTTTAGTTTTCTAGCTTCCTGAAGCTAATTGCATAAGAATGGTACACAAAATCGCTCCGTATGTTCCCACAACGTATCCAAATACGGCCAAAAGAACACCAACAGTAGCTAGTGACGGGTGAAACGCGGCTGCCACAACAGGGGCAGATGCAGCTCCACCCACATTGGCCTGGCTTCCAACGGCAAGGAAAAAATATGGCGCTTTTATCAATTTCGCGGTTACCAGTAAAATAATTACGTGAATCGCCATCCAAACAAGGCCAATTGCTATTAATCCCGGATTATCGAAAACGGCACCTAGATCCATTTTCATTCCTATGGTGGCTACCAGTACATAAATAAAAATACTTCCTACTTTACTGGCTCCGGCACCTTCATATTGTTTGAATTTAGTGAACGAAAGAATAATACCAATAGCCGTAGCAATGGTGATCATCCAGAAAAATTCTGAAGAAAAAGAAGCTAAAGAACTTTTCTTATCCTGAAAAACTTCAAAAGTGCTTACCAGAAAGCTTGAAATCTCATCGGCACCAAAATGTGCAATTCCCACTGCACCAAATGCTAAAGCAAGAATAATAATGAAATCGGGCAAACTAGGGATACGTTTTACACTTTCTGTATATGCTGAAACTTTATCTTTTAATTCAGTTATGGCCGAGTTATCTGCCTGAAGCCATCTATCAATGCGATCACTTTTTCCAACACCCAAAAGAACGATAGCCATCCAAAGATTAGCTACGACAATATCTACTAAAACCATCCCTCCATATTTTTCAGGATTATATTGATAGATCTCTAACATTGCTGCTTGATTAGCACCACCACCAATCCAACTACCGGCAAGTGTAGATAGACCACGCCAGGTAGCATCGAATCCTGCACCTCCAACAGTATCGGGAGATACGATAGAGATCAATAAAATCGCGATTGGCCCACCAATGATAATCCCGATCGTTGCAGCGAAGAACATGATAAGGGCTTTTGGTCCCAGGTTAAATATCGCTTTCAGGTCGATACTTAAGGTCATTAAAACTAATGAAGCAGGTAATAAATATCGGCTGGCTACAAAATATAAATTGGAAACAGATGAATCTATAAGTCCGGCAGAATTTAAAATCGCCGGGATTAAATAACACATTAATACACCAGGAACAATTTTATAGAATTTGGCCCAAAACCCAGTTTTGATCGACGAGGTATAAAAAACAAAACCAAGCGAGATCATTAGCAATCCTAAAACAACTGCATCGTTAGTGAAAACCGGCATATCTTCCATGAAAATAAGATTTGCAGGCAAAATACAAATTATATTCTACCTTCCTAATTTTAAGTTCTATTCGATAATCAAGATTATATAAATCCCGATCCCAATAAGTATCGGGATCGGGATATTTCAAAATAAAAGGTATTCTTTAAAAAGCCTATGCGAAGTGTATTTAATCTATTAAATGTAGGTTATAGAGAAAATATTTTATGAAGACTTTGCGCTACACCATCTTCTTTACCATGCCCGGTAATGGTGGTAGCTACATCTTTTACTTCCTGGCGAGCGTTAGACACTGCAACACCCATGCCTACACCGCCAACCATTTCTACATCATTATAATTATCACCAAATGCTATCGTGTCTTCCGTAGAAATTTTAAAATGGTTTTCTAATAAATATTCGATGGCAGAGAATTTAGAGATCTTCTTGTTAGCGATCTCCAGGTAGTTTTTGTTGGAACGATAAAAGTGCAAATCTTCGCTGTAGTTTTTTGATAAAAACTCACTTATTTTATCGATTTTATCCTCGTCACCCATCGCCATTATTTTGTGCGGACCTTTATTTTCTGAAGTCCATTTTTCGATCACTTCAGCATTTGCTTTTATTTGTGGTGCTACTTTAGTGTTGTTTTCTTCTCGTTCTGCCCAAAAATCGGTTTGCGGAACATACCACTCGTCATGATGATATAAACTTAAATGAACATTTAGATCGTTTTCAGTATTAAAATCATGGATGCTTTTAAGAGTATCCAGCGGAATTACCACCGAGCTAATTGCTTTGTCGTTCACCAATACCAATCCGCCATTGTAAGCGATTATTGGTAATTCTCTAATATCAAGTTCTTCCTGTAAATGGTGCATAGCCTCTGGCATTCTTGCTGAAATTAAAACTACAGGAACCTGTTCTTTTACTTCTTTGATCATTTTTATAGTGAGTGGGGAAAGTTCTCTTTCTTTATTTAAAAGAGTACCGTCGATGTCTGAAAAGACAATTTTATACTTCATTAGTTTTCTTTGTTTTTATTTTTAGGATGTCTATTCGCTTCTTTTAAACATTTGCTTAGCATCCACTCGATCTGCCCATTGGTACTTCGAAATTCATCTGAAGCCCATTTTTCAACAGCTTTTAGCATGTTTTCATCTACCCGTAATGCAAATGCCTTTTTCTTACCCATATTCTATAATTCCTGAATAAATTTTGTTAGCGCAGGAATCAATTTTGGATGCAAAACTAATTCTTCATCTTCATTTTTCCTGGTTTCGCCTTCAGATTTTAAAATATGGTTCATGTTTTCCAAAAGTAATAATTCGGCATCACTTACCACACTTTTTAAGTCTTCAGCATCTTTAACATTTACCTGTACATCTCTCGTTCCGTTTACGATTAGGATGGGAATATCAAGTTTCTTAAGTTCTTCTTTTGGCTCATATTTATCCCATGATTTTAAAAATTGCTGAACCGAAGGTCTAAAAATGGCCATAAGAAAAGGATTAACTTTTTCGATCGTATCTTTTTCCTGGAGTTCCTGAAAGTGAACCCTTGTGGTGTCGCCAAAAGCCTTAGATTGATTGCTTACCTGTTCAATGATCTTAGTACTCATTTTTTCTGAAGGTCCCGCAAGAGAAACAAATCCGGAAGCACCTTCTTGTGCTGTGATCATTCCTACCAAGGAGCCTTGGCTATGCCCAATCACTACTATCTTTTTATATTTCAGGGAGTCTTTTAGATAATTTAGCCCGGTAATGGCATCTTCAATAAAATCATCAAAAGAGAGGTCGGCTTCAGTTAATTTTAGCTCTTGTAATCTAAATATTCTCTTATCGTATCTAAAGCTCGCGATATTATTTTCAGCTAAACCATGCGCCAGCATTTCCAGGCTATGGTTAGGTAACATAGGATTACTTCCATCCCGATCGGTTGGGCCAGAACCCGCAATAATTAGTGCTACAGTTTCGGTTTCTTCGGAAGAAAGGCATAGCGTGCCGTGAACATATTTGTTCACTTCTATTTCTTTTTCCTGAAATTGAGCAAAACAAAAATTAATACTGAAAATCGATAATATGAATAGTATTTTTTTCATTCTTCTGAATTTTTAAAGTATCGATTAATTACGCGATCTGCGTTTTGGGTTTGTTGTGTGCCAATTAAAAAGAATTTACCTTCTTTGGTTTTTAACTGAATGCCTTTATCGCCTTTTATATTATAGGCTTTGTGTTTTCTGAAAACCCGAATTCCCCAGCCTCCAAATTCACTAATCGGGCGGTATTTTCTTGTATGAGCATTTTCTAGATCTTCCCAGTGATAATATTTTTTTGTAAACCTAAACGGACTAAACCAAACCTTTATCCCAGATTTGTCGATTTTAGTATGCATTTTTACAAAAAAGATTCCAACGCATACAATTAATCCTAGGCTAGATCCCAATAACTTACCTGTTGAAATTTCTCCCGAAAGATCCAGAAGCCTCGCCAAATTTAGTAGAATCCCAATCCCTGCAAGTATGCAAATTACAATAAGCCACCATTGATTGAATCGCTGTTCTTCCTTAAATACGCGCATTTTTAATGGTTTAGTGTTCCTGCGTTCACTACCGGCGATGCATCTTTATCACCACACAAAATTACCATCAGGTTGCTTACCATTGCCGCACGGCGTTCTTCATCTAAATGAACGATCTCTTTTTTGCCTAATTCATCCAAAGCCATTTCTACCATACTTACCGCACCTTCTACGATTTTATGGCGAGCGGCAACAATAGCGGTAGCTTGCTGTCTTTTCAGCATCGCACTGGCAATTTCATTGGCGTAAGCTAAGTAACCAATTCTTGATTCTAATACTTCGATCCCAGCAATTTCTAGGCGTTCTTCCAACTCTTTTTCTAAAGCATCACTTACTTCGTTCATACTACTTCGTAGCGTAATATCTTCATCTAAACCTTCATCTGCAAAATTATCGTAAGGATACAAACTGGCTAATTTTCTAACCGCAGCATCTGTTTGTACTACTACGAAGTTTTCAAAATTATCAACATCAAAAGAAGCTTTGTAGGTGTCGCGAACACGCCAAACTAAAATAGTGCTGATCATTACAGGATTCCCCAGCTTGTCATTCACTTTTAATCGCTCACTATCAAAATTTCTAGCACGTAGTGAGATTTTCTTTTTGGTGTAAAAAGGATTTGTCCAAAAAAGTCCGTTTTTCTTAACCGTTCCGCGGTAATCCCCAAATAATAGAAGTACTCTGGATTCGTTGGGGTTTACCAGTAAAAAACCGGGAGCTAGAAAAAGAGCGATCACAATTCCTAAGATAAACCAGGGTAATTTAAAGGCGATTAAGCCAAAAATACTTCCGAAGAATAGAACAATGAAGACAAATAACATAAAATAGCCATTCGATGGCGATGAAGATTTTTCCTGTGTCATGATATAGTAGTTTAATTGATATTAAATTGATATTATAAATATATTGAATTAAAAATTAACAGATTCGAGGTTTAACATTTAAATTACTTAAGCTTGGTTATATTTGCGCTAAAATTTATCTGGAATGAAGAAATTATTAATCCTATTTGTAGTCGTATTTATTAGTCAGTTTTCATTTGCAAATGATGCAGATTGGGGTAAAACAGGACACAGAACTACTGGCGAAATTGCGCAGGTACACCTGTCTAGAAAAGCACAAAAAGCTATCGAGAAATTATTAGATGGGCATAGTTTGGCATTTGTAGCCAATCATGGAGACGATATTAAAAGTGATCCTGCTTATAGAAAATACAGCCCCTGGCATTATGTGAATTTAGATCCAAATGCAACCGAATACGATCCAGAAACGGCCAGTGAAGACGGTGACCTGGTGATGGGAATTAGAAAATGTGTTGAGGTTTTAAAGGATAAGAATGCAAGTAGAGAGGATAAGCAATTCTATCTTAAAATGCTGGTTCATTTTGTGGGAGATCTTCACCAACCTTTTCATGTTGGTCATGCAGTCGATCTTGGTGGAAATAGAGTAGATGTAGAGTGGTTTGGAAAAAAGACCAATATACACAGTGTTTGGGATAGCAAAATGATCGATTCTTATCAAATGAGTTATACCGAACTTGCTGAGAATAGAGACGAGTTAAGCAAATACCAGGTAAAAGCTATTCAGGAAGGTGAATTGTTGGATTGGGTGTACGAAAGCCGAAGTCTTGCCGAAAAATTATACAAATCTGTTGAAGAAGATAACGATCTTAGTTATAAATATATGTACGAGTGGTTTCCTACGGTAAGACAGCAGTTGCAAAGAGGAGGTATTCGTTTAGCGAAAGTGCTTAATGATATTTATAATTAGTCCAAAATCTGCCTAAAGGTAAGATTGATCCTTGGAGCAACCTTTTTTTTAGTTTTAGGAAGCTGATGTTTCCAAAAATGTTGGGTTTCTCCTGCCATAATTAATAAACTACCGGGAGCTAAGACAAATTTTTGTTTTAGCTCCTTTTTTGTTTTATGCTGAAGGTGAAACATACGCTCACCACCTAAACTTATCGATGCAATTGTTGGATTTTTGCCCAATTCTTTTTCATCATCGCTATGCCAGCCCATGCTATCCTGCCCGTCTCGATACAAATTAACAAGACAAACATTGAATGTCGATTTTGTAAAGTTTTCGAGTTTATTTTTTAATTGCTGAAGCATTTCAGGAAACGGCTCAGGATCCATTTTTATGTTGGAATAGGAATAAGATTTCTCTCCAAAAAGATGCGTTAATCGTGGTTGCATCATTTCTTTACCAAAGATTTTGATAGGTTCCTGTATCCAATTGGTTTGGGTGTAAAGTTCTTTGAAAAGTTTTTGAGAAAAATCAGCATCGAGAAATTGCGAATCATAAATTAAATTCGCTTTAGGAAGTTCTATTTCTTCAGTCATATTAATACTTTAAATAAAACCATGCCCACCAAATTAATAAAAATTGCAACGGAATACGAAGGATCAATATCCATTTTGGTATTCCGGCTCCGGCTTCAGGAGAAGAAAGCATATAAAAATGAACGGTGAAAAAAACAAGCAACATGGCGATAATCCCATAAATCGCATAATTTTTAGTCATGGCAAAACAAACAGCAATACCTAAAACGATCTCTGCGATACCGCTTAAGTAAACCATGTTAAGATGAGCCGGGATGTAAGGCGGCATGATCTTCACATACATTTTTGGTTTGATAAAATGATTAATACCGGCAATTACATACATAATTCCCATTAAATAGAGATGCCAGGGATATTTCATAGTACTAATTTTTAAGGAAGATAGCTTTATTAAGTTTAATAAGAATACTTTTAAAACTAATTTAGCTAGTTTAGCACATTTTTTTGTGTAATTATCTTAAATAGAGTAATTTTCCGCGCTGGATGTCGCTAACTATTTCCTTTGGTCTTGATACGAAAACTACTGCTTACTTCACTCTTTATAATTTTCTTTATTCTGCCTCTAACCGCTCAGAATAAAGAGGTTGAAAAGGATAGTTTAGAAGATTTGCTTAATCATTCCATAGATTTTTTTGTAGATTATAATTATCATGAAGGGATTCAATCTTCTATGGATCTTATTCATTTAGCAGATTCTCTTGGTAGCGATTATTATTTATATCATGGGCACAACAATCTGGGAGTCGCTTATGAAGAATTAAGAGATACTTTACGTGCAAAATCGCATTACGAGCGGGCTTTAGAATATGCAAATTCCACAAAAAACGATACGCTTATTATGTGGGCGTACAATAATATGGGGAATATCTATTCTGAAACTAAAGACAATTATCTTAAGGGAATTTCTTATTATAAACGAGTAATAGATCTCGCAACCAAATTGAATAATCAGGAAGAATTAATAGCGCCAAATATCAATATTGCGTGGACATACCTGGATAAAAACCAGCCAGGTAAAGCCAAGGAATATTTAGACAGCGCAAAAACTGTTCTTAAAAGTCAGAATTTTGAATATCTGGATGCTGAATTGGATATGCTCTACGGAAGATATTTTACAGAAACCAACCAAATAGATTCTGCTAAAGCTTATTTCGAAAGGTCTACCAGAATTGTAAATAAAGATAGCCTTGCTTACGAAGGAGCTGAAACCTATAAATGGTATGCCGAAATGCTTTTTAGAAATGGAGAGTTTAAAGAAGCTTACCAGGCCTTAAAAACTCAAAATGAATATGAATCTGAAATTTTTGAGCATAGTAAAACTGCACAGATCCAGTCGGCAAACGCCAGATTTGATGTTAGTGAATATCAGAAAAATTTAGAATTAGCAAAACAGGAAAAAGTTTACCAGGAGCAGATAATCGCTAAATCTAATGAGAAACTAATTCTTTTAATCGTTGCAGCGATCGTATTATTTATCATTCTTATCTTTTTAAATAGAATAAATAGATCGCGAAAAACACTAATTGCAGAATTACAGGAAAAGAATACAGAATTACGAAAGTCCAAAGAAGAAACCGAGCGACTTTCAAATCTTAAAACACAGTTTTTCTCTACAGTAAGTCATGAATTAAGAACACCCTTATACGGTGTAATTGGATTAACCTCATTGCTATTAGAAGATAAGGGATTAAAAGATCATCAAAAAGATCTAAAATCATTAAAATTCTCGGCAGATTATTTACTGGCCTTGATCAATGACGTGCTCCAGATCAATAAAATGGAATCTAAAGAAGTACAATTAGAATGTATTTCTTTCAATTTTAGAGAATTGCTGCAAAGTATTATGCAGACGCTTGAGTTTACCAGAATTCAGAATAAAAATACCATTCATCTTGAAATTGACGAAAATATCCCTTCATTTTTAATGGGAGACTCAGTACGTTTATCTCAGATCATGGTAAACCTGGTGGGGAATGCACTTAAGTTTACAGAACGTGGTAATATTTGGATAAAAGTTAATGTAGAAGATGAAATTGTTGAAGATTCCGAAGAATTTTTAGCTATTAAATTTGAAGTGAAAGATGATGGAATAGGAATCCCTTTAAGTAAACAAAAGGAGATCTTTGAAGAATTTTCGCAGTTGAAGCCTACTAACTATAATTACCAGGGAACAGGATTGGGTCTACCAATCGTGAAAAAGATGCTTAAATTATTTGGTTCAGATATTCACCTGGAAAGTGAAGAAAATAAAGGATCTTGTTTTAGTTATACAATCAAGTTTAAAAAGGACTTGAATAAAGCAGACGTTCCAGTGTCAAAAATTGAAGATTTACAGGTCGATCTTGCAGATGATTTGGATTCAAAATTGCAAAACCGAATCTTAATCGTTGATGATAACCGAATAAACCAGGTGGTGACCAAGCGTATTTTAGAGCAGAAAAGCTTTGTTTGTGAAATTGCCCAAGATGGTCATGAAGCGGTAGAAAAAGTGAAGAGCACAGCTTTTGATCTCGTACTAATGGATGTGAATATGCCGGGAATCACAGGTATGGAAGCTACACAGCAAATTAGAAAATTCAACGAAGAGATTCCAATTGTAGCACTTACCGCAGTTGAGGTAGAAGAAATTAGAGAAGAAATTCACAGTGCCGGTATGAACGATATTATCGTAAAACCCTACGATGTACAACAATTTTACAGAGTAGTTTATAGAAATATTATTCCTATTGCCCTGTAAAATTGTTGATTTTAGATAGAGATTTTTTTCAAGTTTCAATTGCATTCAATAACTAAATTGAAGTTTTACTTCTTGACTTCCTCCGCATTTTCAGGTGCTTCAAAAAATTTGTCATCAGAATCTACAAATTTGATATTTGAGATTCTGGCTTCGCCAATTTCATTTTCGATTCCGTTTTCCTGAGACCAGTTATGGAAGGTCCATTTTGTAGCGAATGGAACTCCGTCGACAGTTTCATAGTTATGATAATTTATGGCATGTGGATTTGCTTCCGCAGTGCTTACTTCTCTGTTTAGTGTTACAATATATGCCGCAGCAGCTAGTTTTTTATCTTCTGCCTGATAGATTACGTACCAGTCGTCTGGCGCATCTCCTACATTTTCTCCAAAGGTCAATTTAGCCGAATTTACCTTGCTGCTATCCATAATTCGCTGTTCTGGCATTTCCCAATTTGTGCCATTATCGGTAAGTTTAAATGGTAGGGAAAAAAAATATTGCCAGGTAAACATGTCGAATCTTGCTCCTTCATAATTTTTAGCAGCAGGTGCAATCCATGCATTTTCACCATCGAAAGTTAGAGTAGAACTATCCTCTTTTTCAATTTTAATTTTTCCTGAATTGGTTAGCGTGGTGATTTTCGCATTTAAACGTTCGTTACCGCCAAAGATCAAAGCGATGTCAAACTGTACGGCTTTATGCTTTAAAAATTCATCCTTTTTATGTGCATTTTCAATAGCGATTGGGAATTGCATTGCGGGAGAAATCGCACCATCACCAATGCCGCCATCGGGTTCTGTCATTATTTTTTCTTCAGAAGAAGTAGATTCAGAATTATCTTTACAGGCGAATAGAACTAAGATTGTAGAAAATAGAAGTAGTTTTTTCATTGTTTTGATTTTTACCTTAGTAGCAATTTTGATGTAAAACTTTCAGTATAGAGTAAAATACCTGGGGGCAAGCTCTTGAGGCATTCGTTAAACAAATTTTTAATTTTGAGGTAAGCCTCTGGATATTGTTCCCTTTGGCGGTGCCAATAAAAAAAGCGCTGCTTCAAAATTGAAACAGCGCTTTAATATAAACTAATGATATGAAATTTCTATTTCACCATGTCGAAACTACGCTTAATAAAAGCAGTTAGTTCTTCACCTTTAAGCAAGTTTTGTGAAAGTCTGGCAAGGTCTAAAGATTGTTTAATTAGACGTTGCTGAGTTTCCTCGTCTGCACTTAAAATTTCAGAAGTTAATGGGTGGTTGGTGTTTACCACAAGATTGTACATCTCTGGCATATTACCCATTCCAAACATTCCGCCACCGCCGGTTTGCTGCATCTCTTTCATTCTACGCATAAACTCTGGCTGAGTGATCATAAGTGGAGCAGCAGTACTATCCATCGCTTCCATTTGAATGGTATAATTTTCTTTTGGTACTACTTTTTCAAAATCACCTTTTAATTTCTCTTTCTCATCATCAGATAATTTAGAGATCTTCTCCTCATCTGTTTTGATTAAATTATCTACATGATCTGAATCTACTCTGGTAAAAGTGATCTTTTCTTCTGAAGATTCTAATTTTTGTAGCAAGTGAGAAATAATAGGCGAATCTAATAGCAATACTTTGTATCCTTTCTCTTTCGCTGCCTGAATATAGCTATGTTGCTCATTCTGGTTCGAAGCATAAAGTACAACCAGGTTACCATCTTTATCGGTTTGGTTTCCTTTGATAGCTTCTTTTAACTCTTCAAAAGTATAGTATTCGTTATCGATGGTTGGGTATAAAGCAAATTTTTGCGCTTTATCATAAAACTTATCTTCAGTAAGCATACCATATTCGATAACTACCTTAATATCGTTCCATTTCGCTTCAAAATCTTCACGACTATTATTGAAAAGTGACTTTAATTTATCAGCAACTTTTCTGGTAATATAGCTTGAAATCTTCTTCACCGCACCGTCTGCCTGAAGATAAGAACGAGAAACGTTCAATGGAATATCCGGAGAATCTATAACTCCGCGTAACATCGTTAAAAATTCAGGTACAATACCTTCAACATTATCGGTTACAAAAACCTGATTTTGATAAAGCTGGATTTTATCACGCTGGATGTTCATATCCTGAGACATCTTTGGGAAATAAAGAATCCCGGTAAGATTAAACGGATAATCTACATTTAGGTGAATGTGGAATAAAGGTTCCTCAAACTGCATTGGATACAATTCACGGTAAAAATCTTTATAATCCTGATCTTCCAGATCTGTAGGCTGCTTTGTCCAAGCAGGATCTGGATTGTTAATAATGTTGTCTACCGTTTTGGTTTCTGGCTTTGCATCTTCAGGTGCATCATCTGGAAGCGGAATAGTTTCTTCTTTAGTTCCAAAGCGAATTGGGATTGGCATAAACTTATTATACTTCACCAATAGCTCTTCGATTCTATTTTCTTCTAAGAACTCTTCGTCATCCTCATTTACGTGAAGGATAATCTCCGTTCCGCGTTCTTGTTTATCAGAACCTTCTAAAGTAAACTCGGTTGTACCAGAACACGTCCAATGTGCAGCAGGTTCATCTTTGTAAGATTTGGTAATAATTTCAACTTTATGGGCTACCATGAAAGCAGAATAAAAACCAAGCCCAAAATGACCAATAATTCCGCTGTCTTTGGCAGAATCTTTATATTTTTCAAGGAATTCTTCTGCACCAGAAAAAGCTACTTCGTTAATGTACTTTTCAACTTCTTCTTTGGTCATCCCAATACCCTGATCGATCACGTGGATTTTCTTATTTTCTTTATCCACTTTAATGTCGATCACAGGATTACCATATTCAACATCGGTCTCACCAATATTAGTAAGGTGCTTTAATTTTAAAGTTGCATCGGTAGCATTAGAAATTAACTCTCTTAGGAAAATTTCGTGATCGCTGTAAAGGAATTTCTTTATCAGCGGGAAAATGTTATCTACAGATACATTAATCTTTCCAGTTGCCATATATTTTTAGTTTTTATTATCAAATTCAGTTTCTATTAACCAAAAAAAATACCATTAGAGGTTTGCTGCCAACTTGGCATAAGACTTGTAAATGTAAATGGCGAAAGAAGATAATTTTTTGAACTTCAATCTGGAGAGATATTATTTTTAACAAACATTTTGTTTAACTAATTAAGTTATAGGTTAAACAATTACTATATTTGAACAAGAGAAAAAGAAATTATGGCGACGACAAAGAAAACAACCACAGCTAAAAAGAAATTAGATTCAGATAAATTAATAAGCCTTTACATGGATTATGTGCTGGAAAATGAGCATGCTCCAAAGACGGTTTATAAATTTTGTAAAGAGAACAAAATTGGTGAAGAAGAGTTTTATAATTTCTACGGAAGTTTCGAAGGCTTAGAAAAAGGAATTTGGAAAAAGTTTTATCTAAATGCCAAAAATGTTATCGAAAAAAGTCCGGAGTATCCAAACTTCACTAACCGTGAAAAAATGCTGACTTTCTATTATACTTTTTTTGAAGTGCTTACCGCGAATAGAAGTTATGTGTTATTTACACTGAAAAAAGATCCAAAACCAATTAAAAACCTAGAGCAACTTAAGGGATTGCGTAAAAACGTAAAATCTTTTGCTAAAGGATTGATCGAGGAAGGAAATAAGGATAAAACACTGAAGTTCCTACAGCAGCCAGATGAAGTGTTTTCTGAAGCAGCCTGGATACAGTTATTGTTCTTAATGAAATTTTGGATGGACGACAACTCTGCACAATTTGAAAGTACAGATGTGGCTATCGAGAAATCTGTAAATACGGTTTTCGATGTTTTTGATAATACACCTTTAGAACGTGTGGTAGATTTCGGAAAATTTCTATACAAAGAAAGAATGGCTAAATAAGCTTTTCAAAAAATTGCTATGAAAAGGCCGAAAGGCATTAAAGGAAAAATTAAATGAAATCGATAGATAAAATACCTACAGGTAAAATTGGTCGTACCAGCAAATTGGTACAAACCGGAGCAAAAATTGGTGGGAATTATTTAAAATATTACAGTAAAAAAGCCTTCAATAAAGAGCTTACTCGTGACGATCTAGATCGCGATAATGCGAGTGATATTTATGATGGCTTAAAAAGCTTAAAGGGTAGTGCGCTTAAGGTTGCACAAATGCTTTCGATGGAAAAAAGTTTGCTGCCAAGCGCTTATGTAGAGAAATTTAGTTTGGCACAATTTAGCGTACCACCACTATCTGCTCCCTTAGTAAGAAAAACCTTCAAGAAATATAACGGAAATTACCCTGAAGAATTATACGACGAATTTACTTCGCAATCTGTTAATGCTGCAAGTATTGGGCAGGTACACCGGGCAACAAAAAATGGGAAAAAACTTGCTGTGAAAATCCAATATCCCGGGGTGGCCGATAGTATAAGTTCAGACTTAGCAATGGTAAAACCAATTGCGACCAGAATGTTTAATCTTCAGGGAAAAGATTCCGAAAAATACTTTAAAGAAGTAGAAGGGAAGCTGTTAGAAGAAACAGATTATATTTTGGAAGTGAAGCAGAGTAAGGAGATTTCGCAAGCTTGTGCTCACATTCCAAATCTTAAGTTTCCGCAATATTACGAAGAACTATCCAGCGAGCGAATTATTACGATGGATTGGATGGATGGCCAGCATCTAAGTGACTTTGCCAAATCAAATAAAGATCAGGAAAAGGCAAATAAGGTAGGACAGGCCTTGTGGGATTTTTACATGTTCCAGATGCATGGGTTAAAAGAAGTGCATGCCGATCCTCATCCCGGTAATTTTTTAGTCGATAAAGTAGGAAATTTGATCGCTATCGATTTTGGTTGTATTAAGAAAGTGCCAGATGATTTTTATGTGCCTTATTTTGAATTAGCTAAAAAAGAAAACATTAATAATCCTGAATTTTTCAATGAGAAATTATATGAACTTGAAATTTTAAGGAAAGACGATACTGAAAACGAGATTCGATATTTTTCGGCATTATTTCATGAAATGCTGAATTTATTTACGAGTCCGTTTCACTCTGAAACTTTTGACTTTTCAGATGAGAGCTTTTGGAATTCGATTACAAAATTGAGTGAGAAATACAGCAAGGACGAAGAATTGAGAAAGATGAACGGGAATCGCGGAAGTAAGCATTTTCTTTATATAAACAGGACTTTCTTCGGACTTTATAACTTATTACATGATCTGGAAGCTAAAGTAGAAATAAATAGATTCCGTGATTACTTATAGTGTAATATTTTGATTTATTGGTTAGGTTGAAAAGCGCAATTTTATTCTTAGAAATTGCGCTTTTCTTATTAAAAAAAGCCTTCTGAAAATTTTCAGAAGGCTTTTAAAAATTAGTGTTGGTTTTAACTAATCCTGGATTTCTTCCTTACTGGCTTTTACATCGGTTTTTGGTTTATTCTTTACATATTTTTCTAACCACTCATCTTGTTCCCAAAGAACATGTAAAACCGATTCTTTTGCACTGTATCCATGACTTTCTTTAGGTAGCATTACTAGTCTGGCAGTAGCCCCAAGTCCCTTCAATGCGTTAAAATAGCGCTCGCTTTGCATAGGATAGGTTCCCGAATTATTATCGGCTTCTCCATGAATTAACAGTAAGGGAGTTTTCATTTTATCGGCATGCATAAATGGAGACATGGTATAGTAAACTTCTGGTGCTTCCCAGTAATTTCGCTCTTCACTCTGGAAACCGAATGGCGTTAATGTTCTATTGTAGGCTCCACTTCGCGCAATTCCGGCAGCAAAAAGATCAGAATGTGATAATAGGTTAGCCACCATAAAAGCACCATAGCTGTGCCCGCCAACTGCAACACGATCTGGATCGATAAATCCCATCTTATCTACCGCGTCGATAGCCGCAGCCGCATTGTCTACCAACTGTTTTCTAAAAGTATCATTTGGTTGCTCGTCACCTTCGCCAATAATTGGGAACGCGGCATCATCTAAAACGGCATAACCTTTATTTACCCAATAAATAGGAGAACCGTAATAAGGATAGGTAAAATCATTTGCATTACTAGTGTTTTGTGAAGCTGAATTTTTATCCTTGTACTCCCTTGGATATGCCCACATGATCATAGGTAGTTTTTCAGGATTTTCTTTATCGTATCCCGCAGGTAAATAAAGTGTCCCGTTCAGCTCTAAACCGTCTTCACGCTTGTAGGTGATCACTTCTTTACTTACTTCTTCTAAACTTTTAAAAGGATTTTCAAAATTAGTGATTTGCTGCAAACCAATTTTTTTCTTGATGTTTCTAATATAATAATTAGGATACTCTGTTGAAGCTTCAATTCTTACCAGTATTTCACCTTTGTCCATATCTAAAGCTTCAACGATACTTTCCTTTTTATCTTCAAAAGTAGATTGGTAAAGTCGGTTGGTATTGCCAGTTGATAAATCAATTTTATCAATAAATGGATATTGTCCTTTTTCAGAATAGCCAGCACCAATTAAATAAGCATCTTTCCCGTCAAGTTCTAAAACATATCTTCCGAAGTCATTTTTATGCGTTACAAAATTTCCTGGATTACTGTAAACGTCCTGGTAATTTCTATCAAAAAGAACTTTAGGATCTTCATTATTTTTCGATGGATCGATCAGGTAGGTTTTTCTATTTCTTGTATTCCACCAGTAATCCATGGCAATAGCAGTTTTATCATCACCCCACATAATTCCGCTATAGCGATTTATGGTTTTGAAGAAAGCCTTTCCTTCTCCGTCAAATGGAGCTTCTAACATAAAAACCTGGTCGCGATGATCTACTTCAACTTCAGGGTCACCACCATCCAAAGCCACGGCGTAAATTAAAGTCGCAGGTTTATCTGCTCGCCAATTTAGGCTTCTGCGACCTTCCTGAGTAGACATAAAACCTTGTGGCAGATCTTCCAAAAGCGGTACATCATTCACCATATTTACCAGGCTGGCATCGGTTGTATAAATATTGGTTTCTGCAGGGAATCTATAATAAGGCACCAGGTAAGAAAATGGTTTTTTAATGGTAGTTATCATAACATATTCCCCATCTGGAGAAAAGCTTATATCATCGTACATTTTAGCTTTCATCCATTCTTCGGTATGTCCATCCAGATCAACTTTAAATAAAGAAGATCTTGCAAGCTGCTCAAAATTATATTCATCATTCGGGTCTTTCAGAAGATCCTGATACGTTCTATTTTGTGCTTCTTTACCATCGCTTACACTAACCGTTGGTCCTGTTGGCACTGCCATAGCTTCGTCTATAAGTTCTTTACGATCTGCCGGCAGCATTTTAACAAGTATTGCTTCACTATCTTTAAACCAGTTAATAGTATTTCCCATATTGGCATTTAAGTTAGCATCGCTAAGTTTTTTGGCTGTGGCAGATTTAATATCTATAACCCATAATTCTACTCCGGTTTCAGAGGTATGTGTAAAGGCGAGTTTCTTTTCATTTGGGGACCAGCTAAGATTTGCTATTCTTGGGTTCTCAGGTAAACCTTTTACGTTTGTAGGTTCATCAGCTTTAAAAGCTTTTATTTTTATATCGTTGTAATAGCGAGCCCGGCTACTAATATTGGTTACCGGATTAATTCGTAAACCACCAAGACGTAATTCCTTCTCGCTTAGTTCTGCAATAGTCTTGTATTGATCGCGGTAAAGAAATAACATAAGATCTCCCTTGCTATTAATATAAGTTCCGGGAGCTAATGGCACGTCTACCAGATCTAATATTGGTTTTGGTGGCTTTTGATAAGTGAGATTTTCCTGTGCATAATTGCTGAAAATAGAAGCAGCAAAGCATAGAAAATAAACGATGATTTGTTTTTTCATTGGATTGGTTTTAGAATATTAGTTGTACTAAGATAAGATATTCTATAAAATGTTAATCTTTACTATATTGCAAGCCTAAGAATTTAGATATTTACTAAATTTAAGAGGATAAATTTTTAATAATTTAAAAATAAACTGAATGTATCAGTCTAAAATTGCCGGATTAGGAAAATATGTGCCAGAGAATGTGGTGACCAATGATGATCTATCCAAAATAATGGATACTAATGATGCCTGGATACAGGAACGAACAGGAATTAAAGAAAGAAGGCATATTAAAAAAGGCGATGGAAATACTACGGCAGGAATGGGAGCAAAAGCTGCCAAAATTGCCTTAGAAAGAGCAAATATTAGTAAAGACGATATAGATTTGATCATCTTTGCGACTTTAAGCCCAGATTATTATTTCCCTGGGTGCGGTGTGCAAATACAGGAAATGTTGGATATCCATACCTGCCCCGCACTGGATGTTCGTAATCAATGCAGTGGTTTTATTTATGGACTTTCTGTAGCAGATCAATTTATCAAGACAGGAATGTATAGAAATGTCCTTTTAATAGGAAGTGAAAATCATAGTGGTGGTTTAGATTTTACAACACGTGGGCGCTCTGTTTCTGTGATCTTTGGAGATGGAGCAGGAGCAGCGGTATTAACCAGAAGTGACCATAATGGGCAGGGAGTTTTATCTACTCATTTACATTCTGAAGGGAAACATGCATTAGAACTAAGTCTAAAAGGGCCTAGTACCAATCATTGGGTTCCAGAGATCATTGCTGAAAATAAGGCGGCAGGAGATGAAAGCCAGTTGAAAGATATTCCTTATTATCCTTATATGAACGGCCAATTTGTATTTAAAAATGCCGTGGTTCGTTTTTCTGAAGTTATTATGGAAGGATTAAAAGCTAATGGAATGGACGTAAGTGATATTGATATGCTAATTCCGCATCAAGCTAATCTTAGGATTTCGCAATTCATTCAGCAGAAATTCAAATTAAGAGACGATCAGGTATATAATAATATTCAGAAATATGGGAATACAACCGCAGCGTCTATTCCTATTGCTTTAACTGAAGCATGGGAAGAGAGGAAAATAAAAGAAGGCGATACACTTGTTTTAGCTGCTTTTGGTAGTGGATTTACCTGGGCTAGTGCTGTAATCGAGTGGTAAAATAATAGATCGAAAACATAAAAAAGCGGCTAAAAGCCGCTTTTTTATTGGCACCGCCAAAGGGTATAATACCCAGAGGCTTGCCTCGAAATTAAAAATTTGTTTCCAACAAATGCCTCGAGGACTCGCCACGAGGTAGTTTACTTTAAAGATTTAAAAAACCTATAGATACAAATTACTCCAGCAGCTACAAAGCCAATAGCAATCGCAAACTGAAGTTCATATTTCTGGTAATTTTCGTATAAACTAATCACGCGATATGCACCGTATCCAAGCGAAAAAATACCAACGGCTAGATACGCGTAATTACGGCCTTTAGAAGGCAATTTTTCTTTACTCATGTTCGGCTACATCATTTGGGAATGTCGCTTTTACTATAGCGGCAGCTTCATCAAAATGACTTTTAATTACAAAAAGCTGAACCTGTCCTGGGATTCCGCCACCAAAACCTGCTCTTAAACCAGATTCCATATCGTTACGTACACGATTAGAAATTCCAGATTTATTAAATAATTCCTGTAAATATTGTACGTTTACCTCGCTACCGGTGTAAACCCTTTCGTATGTTTCGTTATTGCTCATAATATCAATTTAAGATTCTAAAATACAAATATTGGGTATTTTAAAAGCCCTATTTAATTAGAGTTTAACGTTATTTATAGGCAGTTGTTGTGGGGTTTTAGGCGTTGTAGTATTTACTGTCCCAGATCGATTCACTAAAATTTTTTCCTTTTTTAAAGCCATAGAAAATAGCCAGACCGCCAACCCATTTAAACACAAAAAACAAGATCATTAAAAATTCAGTTGTTGTTTGTTTACCGCCGTGTGCGAAAATTTCCTGCGGAATTAAATAGGTAATGGCTAAACTTAGTAGAAACATCGAAAAGATAAAATTCTCTAATTGCTTAAATGGCCACATTAATAATTTTCTAAAAGGATGAAGATCGTTCCCCCATTTATGAACCAGGTAGTAATATTCGTTACCCATAGGTGCCATTAATAAAGGGTCATCTGCATTTTCTAATTTAAATAATCGGGCAGGAGCGATAATTCTAAAACCAGAAAGACTGGTGTTGTGATCGTTTTCCAGTTTTCGAATCGCCATAATGGCATCGTAAGGAATTTCAGCTTTAAAAAGAGAAGAGCTTAAGAAACGTAATCGGTAATCGATACATATTTTCTGGATATCGCTTATATGAAAAATGCGATTAGATTCCAGCAGGTCGAAATTCAATGAATTTGAGATATTTTCTTCACCAGCATTTTCTAATGCTTTTAAAATATCCTGATCTCTATCTTCATTTTGTTTGAAAACCGAATTAATTTCAGCTAAAAATCGATCTTCAGAAGTTCTTTTATTTCGCGATCTTAAAAGTTGTTTTTCAATGTTGGTTCGGGGAAAGTTCATCATCATCAATCACTTTGCATGTGCCACTAAAATATACAATATCGGTTTAAATACCAATCTCTTAGCTGTTAATTGATAAATTTGACAACAGCTTCTTTACTTTATACGTTTCTAAATGCTTGTTAAAATTATGTCTAAACAATGCTAAATCATTTTGGGAAATGCGCATAAGCTATTATTATGCAGTAAAATTCCTAAATTATGAAACTACTTAAATGGAGCGGACTTTTATCGATTGTTATCCTTTTAGCAAGTTGCGGAGGGGGAAAATCTATAGAAGTTGGCGAGAACCCAAAAGATCTCAAGAATTATTCAACTTACGCATTTTTGCCTAATAAGAATAAGATTAGCACACCCGGTTACAATAATGAAGAAATTAATTCTGAAATTGTAAATACTATCAACGAAAATATGGATGACGAAGGTTATCGCTATGAAGAAGATCAGCCGCAGGTTTTAATCTATGTGCACACGATGTTCGATGATAAGGTTGAGGTTAATGCAGACCCTGTGTATACCAGTTATTCTTATTATCGTCCAGATTTTTACATAGGTGATTATTACAAGCCTTTTATGTATAAGGATTATTATACCATACAGCGTATTACTGGCGATAATATTCAGCAGGTGCCTTATTCATCCAGGTCTATTGTAATTGATTTCATAAACCGAAAAAACAACAAGATTATCTGGAGAGGAACAACCAATGAAGTTGAGATCGATGATCGCAGAACAGAGCGCGATGTAAGGAAATATGTAGACGAAATTTTCAAACAATTTCCGTAATCATATCAATACATACTGAAAAAAATAAAGGCTGAAATTATCGAATTTCAGCCTTTATTTTTATAGATTTTTTCTTCGGAATTTATCGTAGTTTCGCTTTCAATTCATTTTCGAAACGATACTGAAGCTTACTCATAATCTTGTCGATCTGCTTATCTGTCATCGTTTTATTTTCATCCTGAAAAGTAAAACTTACCGCATAACTCTTTTTGCCTTCCGGAAGATTATCACCCTGGTACACGTCGAAAAGATTTACTTCTTTAAGTAATTTCTTTTCAGTTTGTGTAGCAATAGTTTCAATTTCAGCATACGAAATCGCTTCATCTAAAAGTAAAGCGAAATCGCGTCGTACTGCCGGATATTTAGGGATGTCAACAAATTTATTCGATTGGGTTTTAGCAATTTCGATTACTGCATCCCAATTAAAATCTGCAAATAAAACTTCCTGATCGATATCAAAATGCTTCAGGATCGATTTTTTTATTACCCCGAATTCTACCAACTTCGATTTCGCAGAACTTAACATTAAACCTTCAGCAAAAATATCAGATTTAGAAGCTCCAGATTTTAGAGTTTTAATGCCTAATCTTTGGAAAACTGCCTCAATCACTCCTTTTAAATAAAAGAAAGTTCCTTTTTGTGCAGCTGCATTCCAGCTTTCAGTAGATCTATCACCGCTCACAAATATCGATAAGTGCTTGTTCTCTACACGACCGCTAACGTAGCTGTGATAGGTTTTACCAAATTCAAAAAGTTTAAGATCTCTTCTTTTTCGGTTTAAATTATATCGAATACTTTCTAAACCACTAAAAAGCATCGATTGTCTCATTACTGAAAGATCACCACTAAGCGGATTCAGCATTTCAACATTGTATTCGCTTTTTAACTGCTCGGTAAGTTCTAAATGCGATGGCGAGGTTAGAGAATTGGCCATCGTTTCGTAGAATCCCTGCCCAACAAGTTGATTAGCGATTATATTTTGAAGTTTATAATCTTCGAATTTCGATGAAATAGAAACCGAAGCATTAAACTTTTCGTTGAATTTTATATTGTTATAACCGTAAACTCTAAGGATCTCTTCGATAACATCAGATTCTCGCTGAACGTCTACACGGTAAGAAGGAATCGTTAATCCCATACCGGTTTCAGTAACGTTATTCACGCGAATTTCTAATGAAGCTAAGATCGATTTGATGGTTTCTTCTTCAAGATTCTCACCAATTAGTTTGTTTACTTTATCGAAGGTTAAGAATACCTGGAAATCTTCGATTTTCTTAGGATAAAGATCGTCGATATCGCTGGTAATTTCTCCACCGGCCAATTCAGTAATTAAAAGAGCGGCACGTTTTAATGCGTATTCTGTAATGCTAGGATCGATGCCACGTTCAAACCTAAAAGAAGCATCGGTATTTAAACCATGTCTTTTAGCAGTTTTACGCACGCTAACCGGGTTAAAATAAGCACTTTCTAAGAAAATCTGAGTGGTGTTTTGTGAAACTCCGCTATGCAATCCGCCAAAAACTCCGGCAATACAAAGAGGTTTTTCTTTATCACAGATCATAAGATCTTCTTCGTGCAGTTCTCTTTCAACTTCGTCTAAAGTGGTGAATTTTGTACCGGCTTCAACAGTTTTTACGTGAATCTCGTTTCCTGTTATTTTGGCCGCATCAAAAGCGTGTAGTGGTTGCCCAAGCTCGTGCATTACATAATTAGTAACATCTACGATATTGTTTTTTGGCGTAAGGCCAATTGCTTTTAGACGATTTTGTAACCATTTAGGAGATTCACCAACTTTCACATCGCTTAGCGTGATCCCACAATAACGTGGTGCCAATGAAGAATCTTCAACAAAGATCGGGATTCTTAAGCTACGGCTGTCTACATGAAAATTACTTACCGATGGCGTGATTAACTCTAAGGTTTTGTTGGTTTGCTGGTAACCTGCTTTTAGATCTCTGGCAACACCCCAATGTCCCATGGCATCGGCACGGTTTGGCGTTAAACCAATTTCAAAAACCTTATCATTTTCAACATTAAAAATTTCAGCCACAGGTGTTCCCGGGATAAGATCTGCATCCATCACCATAATACCTTCGTGGCTACTGCCAACTCCGATTTCTTTTTCAGAACAGATCATTCCAAAACTAGATTCGCCTCTAATTTTTCCTTTTTTGATCTTCCATTCTTCACCTTTTTCATCGTAAAGAACAGTTCCTATAGTTGCAACCGGAACCTTTTGCCCGGCAGCAATATTTGGTGCACCACAAACAATTTGTACTTCTTCGTTATCACCAATATTTACTTTGGTAAGATTTAGTTTATCGGCATTTGGATGCTTTTCGCAACTAAGAACGTGCCCAACCACGATACCTTCTAAACCACCTTTTACACTTTGGAAACTCTGAATTCCTTCAACCTCTAAACCAAGATCTGTTAGTAATTCTCCGGTTTTTTCGGCATCTTCAGGAAGCTTTATAAATTGTTTTAACCAGTTGTATGAAATCTTCATCTAAGTAATTTTACAATCCACAAAGATAGCATTACCAATTATTTTGGCATAATCTAAGGTTTGTAAAATTCTAAGGGATTTTTGGCTAATTTCTACAATCAGGAAATATAATTCCAGATGTTTTGATGCTTGGCTAATTGGCCGTAAGTAAATCGTAAAATTTTGTTCTTTTCTAAGGCCAGTTTTGGATCTTCTTTAAGCACTTTTTGAGCTACATGCCGTGCTGTTTTTAGTAAGTCGTTATCCTTCACTATATCTGCAATCTTAAGATTAAGTACACCACTTTGTTGTGTTCCCATAATATCTCCCGGGCCGCGGAGTTTTAGATCGACTTCAGCAATTTGGAAACCATCGTTGGTCGCCGTCATAGTTTCTAATCTTGTTTTGCTATCGTTCGATAATTTATGGCCGGTCATTAAAATACAGTAACTCTGCTCGGCGCCACGTCCAACACGTCCGCGTAACTGGTGCAATTGTGAAAGCCCAAATCTTTCAGCACTTTCTATAACCATCACACTGGCATTGGGAACATTTACGCCAACTTCTATCACGGTGGTTGCGACCATAATTTCGGTTTTTCCTTCCGCAAAGCGCTGCATTTCGTAATCTTTATCTGCAGGTTTCATTTGCCCATGAACTATTGAAATTTGATAATCAGGGAATTCCCTGGCGATACTTTCATACCCATCCATCAAATCCTTATAATCCATTTTTTCAGATTCCTGAATTAAAGGATACACCACATAAACCTGCCGGCCTTTGTCGATTTCTTCTTTTAGAAAGCGGAAAACTTTCAATCTATTGCTATCAAAACGATGTACTGTTCTTATCGGTTTTCTTCCCGGTGGTAATTCGTCGATTACTGAAATATCCAGATCTCCATATAAACTCATCGCCAAAGTACGCGGAATAGGAGTAGCTGTCATTACTAAAATATGAGGCGGAATTTTATTTTTTCGCCATAATTTTGCTCGTTGCGCGACACCAAAACGATGTTGCTCATCGATAATTGCTAAGCCAAGATTGTTGAATTTTACCTTATCTTCTAACAGTGCGTGCGTACCAATTAAGATGTCGATCTCGCCACTTTCAAGTTTTTCATGTAGCTCACGTCGATGCGTTTTTTTGGATGAACCGGTAAGCAAATAAATAGAAAGATCCATTTTTTCGCATAGTTCGACTAATCCCTGGTAATGCTGAATCGCTAAAATCTCTGTTGGAGCCATCAAACAGGCCTGAAAATCATTATCAATCGCAATTAGCATGCTCATTAAAGCCACAATGGTTTTTCCAGAACCTACGTCCCCTTGTAATAAACGATTCATTTGTGCGCCGGTTCCAAGATCTGCCCTAATTTCCTTGATCACTCTTTTTTGAGCTTCGGTAAGATCAAAAGGCAAGTGATTTTTGTAAAATCCGCTGAAATTTTCTCCAATTTCGCCAAAAACAAAGCCTTTTATTTTTTGTTTTCTCAGCTGATTTTTCAGCAATAATTGCAACTGAATATAAAAAAGCTCTTCAAATTTTAAGCGAAACTGTGCCTTTGCGAGCAACTCGGCATTCTTAGGAAAATGGATATTAAAAAGGGCTTCAGCTTTCGAAATTAGCTTAAATTCGTTCTTAATTTCTTCGCTTAGCGTATCAAAAAATCGCGCCTGGGTTTCCGTAAAAAGCTGTTGCAGCATTTTATTTACCACGCGATTGGTAATCCCTTTTTTCTGTAATAATTCCGTAGAAGGATAAATGGGCTGCATCGCCGCGCGAAGCTGCTTTTTAAAATCGGCGAGCGTATCCATTTCGGGATGCGGCATACTAAAGATGCCATTAAACCAGTTGGTTTTTCCAAAAACTACGTATGGCGTGTTTAATTTCAGGTTTTCTCGAATCCACTTATGGCCTCTAAACCAAACCAGTTCCATACGGCCGGTTTCATCTACAAAATCGGCAACCAGGCGTTTTCCTCGTTTTTGCTCTACAGTTTTAATATTCACTATTTTTCCCACCACCTGCACTTCAGCCGAGTTTCGTTGTAATTCGGCAATTTTATAAAAGCGGGTTTTGTCGAGATAGCGATTAGGGAAAAAATTCACCAGATCCTGGTAGGTATGAATTCCTAATTCTTTCCGTAGCACATCGGCACGATTGGGGCCAACGCCCTTTAAATAATCGATCGGAGTTTGTAGAATATTAGAATTCATAAAAACGAAGATATTAAAATGCCTAATTTTAGAATTATTTCAGGCACATTTTATGCTATTTCTTTTTAGCGATCATTGATTACTGCCGAAAGATTGGCGGTAAATCGAAGCCTCTGGCATTAAATTTTGTAATTTGGCAGTACCAAACGACAGTTTCCAGTAATGAAGAAAATATTCTTTTCCCTTATATTTTTAAATGCTTTTTTAACGCAGGCACAATCGGTAACTCCAGAAAATCAAATCGAGTTTGTAGATTTTAAAAAGGTGAATGCTGAGGTAAGTATTTATCCTGAATTGGCCAAAATCGATGGTAACGTTAATTATTCTTTTGACGTTCTAAAAGCGGTAGATTCCTTTTTTGTTGATACTGAAGATATGACTTTTGAAAAAGTGATGCTGAATGGTAAGGAAACCGATTTTCGCTTAGCTAAAGATAAGATCTGGATCAAAAAGAAACTGACTCCCTCTGAAGAGAATACGGTTCAGTTGAAGTATTATGGCTCACCAAAACAAACCATGTATTTTATTAACTGGGATAAAGAAAATTCCGAAGAAATAAGTAAACAGGTTTGGACGCAGGGGCAGGGCCGCTACACTTCGCATTGGTTACCAAGTTTTGACGATGTGCGGGAAAAAGCGATCTTCAATCTAACGATCAATTTTAAAAAAGATTATCAGGTAATTGCCAACGGAAAGTTGGAAAATGAAAAAGTGCTAAATGATTCGATCAAACAATGGTCGTTTAGTATGCAAGATCCTATGAGTAGCTATTTGGTGGCTATTGCTGCGGGAAATTACAAGAGCAAAGAATTGCAAAGTGCTGGAGGTGTACCTATTTCTCTCTATTACGAGCCAAAAGATGAAAATCTGGTTGAACCTACCTATCGATATTCGAAGAAAATATTCGACTTTTTAGTAGAGGAAATTGGTGTCGATTTTCCCTGGCAAAATTATAAACAAATCCCTGTTGAAGATTTTTTATATGCCGGGATGGAAAATACTGGGACTACGATTTTTTCTGAATCGATGCTAACCGATAGTATAGGATTTAAAGATCAAAATTATGTAAATGTAAATGCGCACGAACTCGCACACCAATGGTTTGGTGATCTGGTAACCGAAGCCGAAGGTAAACATCACTGGCTACAGGAAGGATTTGCAACTTATTACGCTTTATTGGCCGAAAAGCAAATCTTTGGCGAAGATTATTATTACTGGAAATTATACGAAACCGCCGAGCAGCTAAAAAAGATGAGTGATCGAGGTGAAGGTGAAGCTTTGCTAAATTCTAAAGCAAGTTCACTTACATTCTACCAAAAAGGAGCCTGGGCGTTACATATTTTGCGAGAGCAATTAGGCGATGAAGCTTTTAAAACCGGAATAAAAAATTACCTGAAATTATACAGTTTTAGCAATGTTTCTACAGAGGATCTTCTAAAAGAAATGGAGAATGTTAGCGGCCAGGATCTATCACAGTTTCGAAAAGACTGGTTAGAACAATCGGCATTTAAGGCAAATGTAGCGCTGAATTCTTTAGAGAAATCAGCTTTTATAAGACAGTATTTAGATGTTGCCGCAGTTAGGGAGCAAAGCGTGGGTACAAAATATAATGTCTTGAATGGTGCTTTAGATTTTCCGGTAAATGATTATGTGGGGCAGGAAGTAGTGATGCAATTACAAGGAGCTACGGCTCAAGAAGCTATTGATCTTTACAGAAAAGCCTTTGAAACCGGAAATATTTTTGTTCGCCAGGCTATTGCCTCGAGTATGAAAGAAATTCCGCAGACATTAAAATCTGAATTTGAAGATCTATTAAATGATGATTCTTACTTAACAAAGGAATATGCGTTAATGACATTGTGGACCAACTTTCCTCAAGAACGCTCCAAATATTTAAGCAAAACAAGGAATATTCAGGGGTTTTACGATAAGAATGTACGAATGTTGTGGCTCACTTTAAATTTGGTGACACCCGAGTTTGATGCAGGAAACAGTCAGGATAATTACGCTGAACTTTCGGGTTATACGCAAACAAAATATCCATTCCAAATTCGGCAAAATGCGTTTAGTTATTTGTTTCAGATCGATGCATTTTCAGACCAAAATTTAAAAGATCTAATGCAGGGAACGCAGCATCATACTTATCGTTTTAGGGATTTTTGTAGACAATTGCTTAAGGAGTTATTAACTTACGATAAGTATTTGACGAAAATTCAGAATTTATCCAGTTCTTTTTCAAAAAAGGAATGGGATTACTTTCAATCTCAACTCAAATAGTTTTAATTTTCAATGAAAGCATTAGTGATTTCTGGAGGTGGTAGTAAAGGCGCATTTGGCGGCGGCGTTGCCCAATATTTGATCGAAGAAATGAAGCGAGATTATGATCTCTACCTGGGGACTTCTACCGGGAGTTTACTAATTTCTCATTTGGCGTTGCAGAAGGTTGAAAAAATTCGGCAAGTGTATACTTCAGTAAACGAATCGAGTATTTTTAATAATCGTCCTTTTTTGATTAAGCATAAACACGGTTACGACCAGATAAGCATCAATCACTTCAGTGTAATTCGTAATTTCCTTCAGGGGAAAAAAACCTTTGGTGAAAGCAAGAATCTTAAAAAACTGATCTTAAATACTTTTTCTGAAGAAGAATTTCAGCAATTAAAAGCTACAGAAAAGGAAATCTTAGTCACTGTTTCTAATTTATCTTTAAATGAAGTTGAATATAAATCGATCAAAGATTTCGATTATCAGGATTTTATAGATTGGATCTGGATTTCTTGCAATTACACGCCATTTATGAGTTTGGTTCAAAAAGAAGGTTGCGAATATGCAGATGGTGGTTTTGGATCGATGGTGCCAATTGAGGAAGCTGTAAAACGCGGAGCAACAGAAATTGATGCGATCATTTTAAAAACTGAGGTGAGCCATTTAAACCGAATGCCTTCTAAGAATGTCTTTGGATTAATTACCAACCTTTTTAATTTTATAACAGATCGGGTTGAAAATCAAAATATTAGAATCGGGAAGTTTGCGGCGGCGAATAAAGATGTAATTATCAATTTTTATTACACGCCCACAGTTTTAACAACGAATTCCCTTATTTTTGAAGAAGAGAAGATGAAACGATGGTGGAAAAGCGGATTTAATTACGCTAAACTGAAGAGTGAAGAATTAAACCAAATCGAAGTTTAATGCGAGCATTGGTAATTTCGGGCGGCGGTAGTAAAGGAGCATTTGCAGGCGGAGTAGCCCAATATTTAATGGAAGCCGAGAAGAAGAAATACGATCTTTTTCTGGGAACTTCTACCGGAAGTTTATTGATTCCGCATCTGGCCGAAGGTAATATTTCTAAGGTTTACGATCTCTACACAAACGTGAATCAGCGTAAGATCTTTAGTTTAAATCCTTTTATCGTAAAGAAGAAAGAAGGCAGGGAATATGTAACCATCAACTACTTTAATATGTTCTGGCAGTTTCTTAAAAAGAAACGCACATTTGGTGAAAGCAAGAACCTTTTAAGACATATTCGGCGTAATTTTTCAGAAGAAAATTTTAGAAACCTTCAAAATAAAGTTGGTGACGTAGTAGTAACTGTTTCCAATTTATCTAAAAACCGGGTAGAATATAAATCGATGCATGAATGTTCTTATGAAGATTTTTGCGAGTGGATCTGGATTTCCTGCAATTATATTCCGTTTATGAGCCTGGCCAATAAAAACGGATTCGAATATGCCGATGGTGGTTTAGGCTGCGTTGTGCCTATTCGAGAAGCCATAAAACGTGGCGCTACAGAGGTAGATGCTATTATTTTAGAGGCTGAAAACATGGAATATAACAAGGTGTTAGGTAAGAATCCATTTAGTTTGATGCTGAATTTATACAGCTTTGTTTTAGACCAGGTTGAATATCACGATGTGATTGAAGGAAAACTAGCTGCGCTGAATAAAAACGTAAAACTGAATATTTTCTACACGCCAACAAAACTGACCGAAAATTCACTTGTTTTCAATAAAAAGCTAATGACCGATTGGTGGAAGCAGGGCTACGATTACGCCGCCAACAAAGTAAAACAAGATAAAGAAGCCGCAAAAAAGGCCAAAGCTGAGGTTTAGTGGAAATTAGATTTTAGAAAAGAGAATTGAGACCGCTTCGCTGTTAGAAAATGGATAATTTGATAATTTGGAAATGGATCAATTTGAAGATGAGATTTCTCGACTCGTACCTCGCCTGCCTGCTGGCAAGTCAGGCTCCAAATGACATTTGGTTTTAGGCTAACTGAAGGATAAAGTAACTAAAAAAAACTTGCAATTAAACTTTTTAAATAATCCCAGTTACTGAAAGTGGCGTGAAAAAATAACATTCTCATATCTAAATATCGAACTCTTTTATTTACTTGATTTTGCTTTTAATACGATATTCGTTGTCATCTCGAACCTATCTCGCCGGCAGGCAGGCGAAGCGGAGAGATCTTAGCAACAACTGAAAACAGACTTTTCGACTCGTACCTCACTTGAAATGACACTTAATACAAATTGTTTATTGTTGGTTGATCACTACCCACTGCGACTGCTCACTGTCTATTGATAATTGTTAATTGAAACTGCCAACTGAGACGGCTCACTGAATACTGAATCACTGAACATCATATTTCAAGACTTCCCAAACATTATTGGCTAAAATTTGTTGTCCTTCAGCGGTGGGATGGATTCCGTCTTGCTGATTTAATTTTGAATCACCGGCAACGCCTTCTAACAAAAATGGAATAAGTTCTAAATCATATTCCTTTGCAAGTTCTGGGAAAAGGGAACGGAATTCAGACGTGTATTCTTCGCCCATGTTTGGTGGAATTTGCATTCCTGCGAGAATGATCTTTACTTCAGGATTTTTCTCTCTGGCGATCTTAATGATCTCTTCTAAATTACTTCTGGTTTCATCTAAAGAAACGCCACGTAAACCATCATTCGCACCGAGTTCGATAACCAAAATATCTACATTTTGTTTAAAAACCCAATCCAATCTATTTAAACCGCTCGCCGTGGTTTCCCCACTTAAACCTGCGTTTACCACACTATAATCCATTCCCAACGAATCCATTTTTTTCTCAATTAAAGCCGGATAAGCTTCAGCGGTATCCAAACCTAAACCTGCCGTTAAACTGGTTCCAAAAAATAAAACTACCGGAATCTCTTCTGTTGTATTCTCAGCTGAAACCTGCTCTTCCACAGCATTTTCTTCCGAAGAAGAATTAGATTGCTTTTCTTCATTCTTGCAAGAATTCAAAAAAACAAGGCAAAAAATCGCTAATATCAGGTTACTAAGATTTGTTATTTTCATGATCAATTTTATTTCAGAAAAGAAATTTAAACAAGTTTAAGGGATAAATCTCAGAAGGTCTTAAAATCATTTCTTAATTTGTATGTTTTAGACCCAAATTCTTTCTAAACCCACAATGACAAAGATATTAAACGTTACCCAACTGGAGAAAAGCTACGATAGCGGAAGCAAAAAATTACAGATTTTAAACGATATTAATTTTGAGGTTGAAGCCAAAGAAACCTTTGCGATTGTTGGCCCTTCGGGAAGCGGAAAAACTACGTTGTTAGGGCTTTGCGCCGGTTTAGACCAGATCGATAATGGCGATATCGAATTATGCGGAACGAAACTGAGTTCCCTTTCTGAAGATGAACTTGCTTTACTTCGGAATCAAAAAGTCGGCTTCGTTTTTCAGAATTTCCAGTTATTACCTACGCTTACCGCTTTAGAAAATGTGGCAGTTCCACTAGAATTACAAGGAAATAAAACAGCAACAGAAAAAGCAAAATCTCTGCTGAAAAAAGTGGGATTAGATCACCGAATGCATCATTATCCTTCGCAACTTTCGGGTGGTGAACAGCAGCGTGTGGCTTTGGCACGAGCATTTTCTAACGATCCTGAAATTCTTTTTGCAGATGAGCCTACCGGAAATCTTGATGCTGAAACCGGGGAAAAAGTGATTCAGCTTTTATTTGAATTAAATGCTGAATTAGGCACCACGCTCGTCATCGTAACCCACGATATGGAATTGGCTAAAATGACGCAGCATATTTTGGAGATCAAAGGCGGTAAAATAATATCAGATCAAAAAACCGGGATTTAAAATGCAGCAAATAAACACCACAAAACCGGGATTTTCATGGCTGCTAAAAATGGCCTGGAGAGATGGGAAAGCCAGCAAACGTAAGCTTTTGCTTTTTATGGCTTCGATCGTTTTAGGAATTGCCGCGGTGGTTTCTATTCAGTCTTTTGGAGAAAATTTACAGGATAATATTGCGCTACAATCTAAATCTTTGATGGGCGCCGATTATACCATTGATATGAATCACCCGCCAAGTGAACGGGTAACCGAAATTATGGATTCGCTGGGCATCGATTCTCGTGAAATTAGTTTTGCCTCGATGGCGGCTTTTCCCAATAAAACGGGGACAAAGTTTGTAAGCGTTCGCGGTATCGATGGCGGTTTTCCGTTTTATGGAGAATTTGAAACTACTCCAAAATCTGCCGGCATAGATTACCAAAATCAAAACGGAGCTTTGGTAGATGCCACGGTGATGCTTCAGTTAGATCTTAGTGTTGGCGATAGTATTAAAATTGGTGAAATTACGCTACCTATTTTAGGTAAATTAACTCAGGCTCCCGGTAGCTCTTCGCTTTTTGGGGCCATTGCGCCACCGGTAATTATTCCGTATAAATTCATTGAGCAAACGGGACTTATACAAACCGGAAGCCGAATTAATTACAACTACTATTTTGTAGCCGATAAAAATACCGATCTTAAACTTTTAGACGAAAAAATCGATCCTCAGTTAGATAAAGAAGATGCCGATTTAGATACACATTTATCTACCAGCGAACGATTGGGAAGACGTTATGAGAACTTCGGAAAATTCCTGAATCTTGTTGCCTTTATCGCATTATTATTGGGTTGTGTTGGGATTGCCAGTGCCATAAATATTTACATCAAAGAAAAATTAAAGTCGGTTGCCGTACTAAAATGTCTTGGCGCTTCACGAAAACAAAGCTTTTTGATCTTTTTAATTCAGGTCGCTTTTATAGGTTTATTAAGCGGAATTTTAGGAAGTGTTTTGGGAGTGATCTTACAGTACGCATTTCCGGTAATTTTAGAAGGATTACTTCCGGTTGAAATTGCTTTATCCATTTCAGGGCGAGTTATTTTTGCAGGGATCATTTTGGGCGTTTTAATGTCGGTTTTATTCGCCTTGTATCCGCTAGTAGGAACACTTTATGTATCGCCGCTTCAGGTATTACGGGTTCAAGAAAATACAGGCTCAAAATCACGAAAAGCGCTTTTAGGAATTTCAGTATTAATTATTTTATTTTTATTTCTGTTCTCGTTTTGGCTGCTTAGAAACTGGCAATATTCGCTATCCTTTATTGGTGGTGTTTTAGTCACGTTTGCGATTTTAGCCGGTGTGGCTAAAGTGTTTATGAATCTAATTAGGAAGTTTTTCCCAGATTCGTGGAGTTTTGTTTCAAGACAATCACTTCGGAATTTGTTTAGACCACAAAATCAGACTTTAATTTTAATCCTTGCCATTGGGATTGGTACTTTTTTGATAAGCACACTTTATTTCAGCAAAGACCTTTTACTCGCGCAGGCCACTTTAGAAAATAACAATACCAGCGCAAATATGATCCTGCTGGATGTGCAAACCAACCAGACAAAAAATATTGCTGAAACTATAGAATCTCAGGATCTACCGGTCTTAGAAGACATCCCAATCGTTACCATGCGCGTGCAAAATATTAATGGCCGCAGTGTAAACGAGATTAGAGAGGACACTACTTCTACGATAAATGGCTGGATTTTGAGTCATGAGTTTAGAGTGACCTATCGCGATTCTTTAATTGCTTCGGAAAGTATCGAAAATGGCGAATGGATTCCGGAAAGCGAAAATACAGCGCTAATTCCAATTTCGGTGAGCACCAATTTTGCTGAAGATGCCAAGGTAAAAGTTGGCGATAAAGTTACTTTTAATGTTCAGGGCGTGTTGATGAATACTGAAATTGCCAGCACTCGTTTAGTGGATTGGGGAAGAATGCAAACTAATTTTTCGATCGTTTTTCCAAAAGGAATTTTAGAACAGGCACCACAATTTCACGTGATGACCACGCAGGTTCCAGATGCTAAAAAATCAGCTGAAATTCAGCAAATATTAGTCAGCAATTATCCAAACGTTTCGATCTTAGATCTTCGCCAGGTGCTAAGCATCATCGAAGGCTTGCTCGATAAAATAGGATGGATCATTAATTTTATGGCATTTTTTAGTATTCTTACGGGAATCATCGTTTTACTGGGTGCCGTTAGAACCAGCAAATATCAGCGAATCAATGAAAGTGTATTGCTGCGAACCATTGGTGCAAAAAGCAACCAAATCCTTGAAATCGCAGCTTTAGAATATATTTATTTAGGTGTTTTGGGAAGTTTAAGCGGAATTTTACTCTCACTAATTAGCAGTTTGCTTTTAGCCTGGTTGGCTTTTGAAACGACCTTTATCCCATCCTGGGTTCCGTTTGGAATTTTATTCCCGGGAATCACTTTACTGGTTTTAATTATAGGATTGGCGAATAGCCGAAGCGTTATTAAAAATCCGCCATTACAGGTATTGAGAAGAGAAAGTATTTAAATTGAAAAGCTTCGAATCTTAGTTCAGAATCGAAGCTTTTTAAATATTTTCGACAAAAGCTATTCTTCTACTTCGCTTAACTCGACATTTGTTTGGTAATAATAGTCAGTTTCCCAAATCCCTTTTTTAGAAAAGCGAGCGCCACTACTGGAATCTCTATAAGTAACTTTGTAAGGAACTTCAAAATGATACTTATTTAAAGAATAATTGATAGCGTAAGTAGCTTGCGGTGGTATATTGAAAGTAAAATTTTCAGAAGACTCAAAATTTGTTGTCCACTCAAAAGCTTCTTTATAATTCACTTCATGACGCGATCCTGTATCTATTGTTGCTTCCTCATTATCAAATAGAATTTCAGGAAGTCTAGTTTGAAAACTATCATTTTCAAGTTCAACTGAGATTTGTTGATTATTTTCAGCAAAAGAAGCGGTAAAACTTTTAGGAAATTTCCCTTCATCTGGATCTGAAAATTCCATTATCTCCTCGCTTGAATTTGTGATCGTATCGCTATTTACCATTATCCACTCGCTGTTAGTAACTTCACCCTCATCTACCAAAAATTCTATATCATAAATCTCAAAATTTCCTCTAGGTATAATCTGAAATTGTTGATTTTCAGCATCATTTTTTGCAGATAAAAAAACAGAACTTTCAGCACTTTCAAGAACAAAATTGCTGTTGTTTTCGCCTAAATTCGCATTTTGAATCAACGAATAATTTTCATTTTTACTGGGTAAAATTCGCCAAAATTGTGTGTTCTGAAATTGATTATTTTCTTCTTCAAAAAATACAACAGGCTGCAAAATATCACTATTCTCGCCTACTCCTATTTCTCTCACATCGGGAACTGAAATTAAAGTAAAAGAATCCTCATCATACGCTGAATTAGACAAACCAAAAGCAAAACGATCGTCAGTTTCAGTAAAATCTTTTAAAATTAAGGTATTTTGTTGATCTGAAAGACTTAAAAATTTTCCTGAAGCTACAGATTTCACATAAAACGGAATTCCGGTGAAATCATGCCAGTCTTCAGCATTATAATCTTGCGGCGCTTCCAGATCGTTCACAAAATAATCTGAAGGCACTTCAGCAAATCGGATTTCATCATCTTCAGAACAGGAAATTAAACAGAAAAAGAAAAGAATGAGTACATAAAACTTATTCATATAGAAATACATTTTGATAGATAAAAAAATAACGGTAAAGTCTATAGAAAATTATCGAAACTTAGGATGAATTCTCCAAAAAGTATTTAAATTGAATAAAATTGTAACCAATTTTATATTAGCTCGTCGTATAATAAATAAGAGCATTAAAATCCATAATTTCAGCTCTTAGAATTAAACAGCATCAAAAACCATCAATCATGCAAAAACATTATTTATTATTTTTTTCCTTTTTTATTCTGAATTTAATTCCCGTCTGTGCGCAGGAAAAACTGAAACCAAATCAACCAATTTCAGGAACATTAAAAACTGCAGAAAGCGCTGAATCCTTTACTATAGCATTAGATTCGGCTTACTTTGTTTATGGCAAGATCGAACAGGAAACCGTAGATGGCGTTGTAAAGTTATATTCCGCAGAAGATAAATTAGTAGAAGAATTTGATAAAACCGGAAAAGGGCCAGATTACTTCAGTTTTGTAACCAGCAAAAAAGGAGATTACCGGCTGGAAGTGGTTCCGTTTAAGAAAGACTCCGGAAACTTCAGCATAGAAATTTTAACAGCAGAACCTTTGGCAAAATCACCTGAAGGTAAAGTAGACCAACTATTAATTGGATATTCTGGTGATCATCCAGGCGCTGAAGTTTTGGTTCTCAAAAAAGGAAAAGTACTTTTAGAAAAGGCCTACGGAATGGCCAATCTTAGCTATGATATTCCGTTTAAAACCAATACACCAACCAATATTGGTTCTACCACAAAACAATTTACCGCGATGGCGATCATGCTGTTGCAGCAACAGGGAAAATTAAATATCGACGATGATATTAGAAAATATATCCCAGAATTACCCGAATTTGAGCATAAAGTAACTTTGCGAAATTTCTTAACGCACACCAACGGATATCGTGAATATCTAAATCTTTTTTCGCTTACCGGAAGCGATCTTACGCTGCCAATTAGCGAGGAGCAAATTATTAGAAGTATCCAAAATCAGCCAAAATTGCAAAACGAACCGGGAACTAAATTCAATTATAATAATACCGGCTTTATTTTATTGAGTCTTGTGGTCGAAAAAGTTACCGATACGCCTTTCCCAGATTGGATGAAAGAAAATGTCTTTAAACCGTTGAATATGAATAATACTCGCGTTAGAGCTTCTAACGATGAAATTATTCCCAATCGTGCTGCCGGGTATAAAATTGGCGAATCTGGTGCTTATGTAGAAGTTGAAGATTTGCAATATTCACGTGGTGCAGGCGGAATTTACACTACCCTACCCGATCTAAAAAACTGGGTCGAAAACTTCAAATCTCACCAATTAGGTGGCGAAGAAATTTTTAAGGCAATGACGACGCCTTTTGTTTTAAAAAATGGAGATACGCTAGATTATGGATTTGGATTATTTATCGATGAATTTCAGGATAAAAAGCGAATTCAGCATGGTGGCGCAGATAACGCGCATCGATCGATGTTAATGTACTTACCAGAATTTGATGCAGCGGTGATCACTCAAAGTAATAATGCGTCTTTTAATAGTGCTTTAATGGCGAATAAAATTGCCAATATTTATTTTGAAGAAGAATTCGATTCATCTAAAAAAGCTGAAGATGGCAAATATGATCTTGCAAAATTTGAAAAACTGCTAGGTGAATATGCTTTAGATGAGGCACCAGATTTTATTATGAATTTTATGAAGAAAGATGATAAAATCACAGTTCAAGCTACTAATCAGCCAGAAATAGAACTTATTGCAGAATCTGATTCGGTTTTTAAAATTAAAGGAATTAACGCACGTGTAAAGTTTGATCTAGACGAAGAAGGAAATGCGAAAACCTTAACCTTAATGCAGAATGGAAATCATACGGCGACCAGAATTTCTTCGGAAAAATCCTCTGAAGATTTTGTGTATGAAACATCGAAATTCGAAAAACTTTTGGGTAAATATGCTTTAGAGGAAATGAAATCTTTTGTGATGACTTTTATGAAAGATGAAGACCGAATTTATGCGCAGGCTACCGGACAACCAGAATTTGACTTAATGGCCGAATCTGATTCGCTTTTCAAGATTAAAGGCGTTAATGCCCGGATAAAATTTCATCTTAACGAAAACGGATCGGCAGATTCGCTAACGCTAATTCAAAATGGCTTGCATATAGCCAAGAAAATAGAAACTTCAGAAAAAGTAGAACTCGATATTTTCACCGGAAGTTTTTACAGCAGTGAGATTGAAACCGTTTATGAAATTGAAATGAAAGACGAACATCTAGAAATTTCGAGCTTTTTATTTCCTGAAAATTTAGAATTAGAATATACTACTGAAGATACTTTTGCCACGGGTTATCCAGTGCAATCCATAAAATTTATACGTAACAGTAAAAATGAAATTATAGGATTTGAAGTAGATAATGGCAGAACCAGCGGAGTAAGATTCGATAAAATGAACAAGGATTTTTTAATTCAGAAATCTGAATAATAAATGACTGATTAGTTTGATTAAAGGGGGAATATTCCCCTTTTTTCTATTCTTAAAAATTCCTTAAATTTATAATCATCTAAATCTATTGAACCCAATAACCAACTAACCATGAAAAATATTACCAAAAGAGACCTGAAATTTTTATTGCTAGGATTTTTCTGTTATTTCTCGCTAAATGTTTTTTTAGACTGGAATGAAAACACAGAAGCTTTTTTAGAAGGCTATAACGAAGGTAAAGCCCACTTTCTGAAAGCGGACGATTAAATATGAGAGCTTTTGTAAAAAATAACATCTCTATCTTAAGCCTTAGTTTTCTGCTTTTGCTTTACTTAACGCTAATGTTATTCAATTTTAATGACGAAAAGCGCAAAAGCTTTTTACATGGAAACATTTCTGCCAGTCCTAAGATGATCGAAACAGAAATTGCTAGTCAGGATTAACTATTCTGCACTTTTGCCTGTCTTTTAAAGAACTTTCTGGAAATGGGGAAAAGCATTAATCCGGCGATAAGAAACAATAAAAAAGCAATCTTTAAACCGAGTAATTCGGCTAAATAACCAACTAATGGCGGTCCTAGTAGCATTCCCGTTACACTGTATGTTGTTACGATAGAAATTGCCATTCCAGGGCTATATTTTGGTGATTCTCCTGCAAGGCCCATCGTCATTGGCATTACTGCTGCAATCCCTAAACCAACTACGCTAAAACCAATTAAAGCCGGCCAGAAATAAGGAAATAAAACCACCGTTAAAACGCCAAAAACAACCATTAAAGAACTAACAATATACGTTCTTGGCATCCCTATTTTTTCTACCACCAAATCTGAACAGAAACGAGAAATCGCCATAAAAACCATAAAAGTTAGATAGCCAAGCGTAAAGATCTCTTCTCCAACCACTTCTTTAAAATACACTCCGCTCCAGTCGAACATCCCGCCTTCGCACAAAGACGCGAAAAAAACCATTAGCCCTAAGATGAAAATATAGCCATCTGGTTTTCCTAATTTTAATTTGCTACCGCCGGTAGTTTTATCGCCACTAAGTAAAAAACCAAAACTACTACCAATACAGACTAAACTTACGGTCGCAACTACACTTAAATGAATAGGCATTTCTACACCAAATTTCACCATAAAAGTCGACAAAGCCACGCCAATGATCCCTCCACAACTCCATGCAGCGTGAAAAGAACCTATGATCTTCCGAAGGAAAGATTTTTGTAAACTTATCGATTGAGTATTCATCGAGATGTTCATTATTCGCATCGCAAAAGCAAAAAAGAACATACTCAGCATTAAAGTATAAATATTGGTAGACCAGCCAATCCCAGCTAAAGACATAGAAATAAGAACGATCCCAGCAAAAAGCGGACTACGACTGTCGAATTTTGATACCAGCCAGCCAGAAATAGGTAAACCCACAATATTTCCAAAAGGCATTACTAAAAGCAGGCTTCCTAACTCGGCTTCACTTAGATCGTATAATTCTTTTACTGACGGAATTCTGGAAGCCCAGGTAGAAAATGAAATTCCACTTATAAAAAAACAAATACTTAATGCGATGCGTTGTTTGTGTCTAGCTTCCATCTTAAAAACAAAAACACAAATATCAACATTTAGAATCAATTATGATGATCTAAAAAGCTCATATTGCTTAATAATGAAACTTTTTAAAGTTTCTGATTTATAATGACTTGTAAGATTCCTCAAAAAAGTCTTATTTATTGCCATTCTAAATTAATAAAATAAGCTTCCTAAAATATTTTATTTGCGATTTTGTAAAGAAATGAATTCTATTTTATCGATTTATCATAAAAGTAGATTCTTAAACTTTTTAAAAATCTTCTTAAGGGAATCTTAAGAATTGCCTTAGTTTTTTCTAAGGGCAAATTACCAAATTGCGCCTAAAATTGTTAGAAAATGCTTCAAAACATTATTAGGTTTAGTTTACAAAACAAGATCCTGGTAGGAATTTTTACCGTGATTCTTATTGGAGTGGGGATATACTCACTTAGCAATATTCCCATTGGGGCGGTACCCGATATTACCAATAATCAGGTTCAGGTAATTACCACTTCCCAAAATCTTTCTACTCAGGATATGGAACGCTATATCACTTATCCAATTGAGTTAGAAATGGCGAATTTGCCGGGCGTAAAAGAAATTAGATCGGTTTCTAAATTCGGACTTTCAGTTGTTACCATAGTTTTCGACGAATCTTTGGGAACTTATTTGCCTCGCCAGCTTATTTCAGAAAAAATTAATGCTGCTAAAGAAAGTATTCCTGAAGGTTTTGGATCTCCCGTGATGGGACCAATTTCTACCGGACTTGGGGAAATATATCAATATACCTTAGAAACCGAGCCTGGTTACGAAGATCAATATGATGCGACAGAACTAAGAAGTATCCAGGATTGGATCGTAAAAAGAGAACTCTCTGGTATCGATGGGGTTGTAGAAATTAATACCTGGGGTGGCTTTTTAAAACAATACGAAGTTGCCATCAATTCGGCTAAACTTAGCTCTTTGGATATTGGGATTTCAGATATTCTAAGCGCGCTACAGGCTAATAACAGCATTTCTGGTGGTGGATATATAGAGAAAAACGATCAGGTTTTCTTTATTCGTGGCGATGGTAAAATCGATTCTTTAGAAAAGATTAGAAACACCGTAGTTACCGTTAAAGGCAGTACCCCAATCTACGTAAAAGATATTGCGCAGGTAGATTTTGGCCACGCACCCCGATATGGCGCCATTACTGGAAATGGCGAAGGAGAAAAAGTTTTGGGACAAATCATGATGCTAAAAGGTGCTAATTCCCAAAAAGTGATTAATTCGGTTAAAGAGCGAGTTGCTGAAATTGAATCGAATTTACCCGAAGGTGTAAAAATCAATCCCTTTTTAGATCGAAGTGAACTAATAGGAAAAACCACTTTTACTATTACAGAAAACCTGGTTTTAGGCTTTATCATCGTGATTTTTGTGGTAGTGGTTATTCTAGGAGATATTCGCTCTGGAATTATCGTAGCATCGGTAATTCCACTTTGTTTGCTGTTTACCCTTACAATGATGTACATTTTTAAAATCGATGCTAACTTAATGAGTTTGGGAGCTATCGATTTTGGAATTATTATAGATGGTGCCGTGATTATCGTAGAGTATTGTGCTTTCGAGATCACCCAACGTTTTAGAAAATACGACAAGCTTAATAAAGAAGAAGTTCATAATCTTAATGACCAAGCCACTTTTGTTAGTGCTTCTAAGATGATGGGATCTGCCATTTTTGGCCAGGTGATTATCCTTATTGTTTTCTTACCAATACTTTCACTTACCAATGTAGAAGGTAAAATGTTTAGACCAATGGCGCTTGCCTTTAGTTTTGCGATTATTGGGGCTATAATTTTATGTTTAACCTACGTGCCGGTAGCTTCAGCATTATTCCTAAAACCTAAGAAAAAGGAAACCAGCTCACTTTCCTTTAGAGTGTTGGAAAAAGTTAGAAACAGCTACGCAAAATTCATGAATCGTTTATTCAATTTCAGAAAAACAGTTATTGCGGGGGCTTTGGTGTTACTGGCTATTGCCGTTTATATTTTCTCTGGCCTGGGTGGCGAATTTATTCCGCAGTTAGATGAAGGAGATTTTGTGATACAACCGGTATTTAAAACAGGGACATCCCTATCTGCCACGATAAATAAAACCACACAAATGGAACAGATTTTACTGGATAAATTTCCTGAAGTAAAACAAGTGGTTAGCCGTATTGGTGCTGCTGAAGTTCCTACAGATCCTATGTCTATGGAAGAAAGTGATGTGATTATCGCACTAAAAGACAAAAGTGAATGGACAACGGTAGAAACCAAAGACGAGCTTGCAGCTAAAATTAAAGAAGAACTGGCTGTTATTCCCGGGATGGAACTGGAATTTACGCAACCTATAGAAATGCGTTTTAACGAATTAATTACCGGGGTAAGAGCAGATATTGCGATTAAAATATTTGGGCAAAATCTGGATATTCTAAGCAGTAAGGCAAACCGAATTAAAAGTTTGATCGAAGATGTGCCCGGTGCTTCAGATATTACTGTTGAAAAGATCGTTGGCTTACCGCAGATCACTGTCGATTATAACCGAGCGAAATTATCGAAATATGGAATCGATATTCAGGATGTAAATGAAGTACTGAGTATGGGATTCTCAGGAACATCTGTAGGAACCGTTTTTGAAGGTGAGCGTAGTTTCGACCTGGTAATGCGCTTATCTGAAAATCAACGAAGAGACATTGGTAATTTAAATAATCTCTATATCGATACGCCAACCGCTGGTAAAATTCCGCTTCGTGAAGTTGCAGATATCAGCGTACAAAATGGTGCCGCAAAAATTTCCAGAGATGATACCAAAAGAAGAATTGTGGTAGGCGTGAATGTTAGAAATCGTGACTTAAAATCTGTTGTAAGTGATATTCAAAAGATTGTTGATGAAAATATCAGTTTGCCTCCTGGTTACACCATCGATTATGGTGGGCAGTTTGAAAACCTGGAGAGTGCTTCAAAACGTTTACAAATTGCAATTCCAATTGCACTGATTCTAATTTTCATCCTTTTATTCTTTGCTTTCCACGATTTGCGTGAAGTTTTAATGATCTACTCTGCGATCCCATTTGCAACGATTGGCGGAATCTTATTTTTATGGTTTAGAGGAATGCCTTTTAGTATTTCAGCCGGAGTTGGATTTATTGCTTTATTCGGAATTGCTGTATTAAACGGAATTGTATTGATCGAACATTACAAAGAAATGTCTGAAGGTGGTGCAAAATTAACTTCAGCAGATATCATTAACGGAGCTAAAGATCGATTAAGAGCTGTTTTACTTACTGCACTATCTGCCGCTTTAGGATTCCTACCTATGGCAATATCGAATAATGCAGGAGCTGAAGTTCAGCGGCCATTAGCAACTGTCGTAATCGGCGGATTAATCACTTCTACCCTGCTTACCTTGGTGGTTTTACCTATTATTTATTCGCTATTTCATAAAGAGAAAAAAACCGAAGAAGAGGGTGAGAAGAAACTTAGGGTTCAGCCTTTATCAATCATTATTTTCTTCGCTATGCTTTCAATCCCTGCAATGGGACAAAGTCAACAAAAAGATCCTGTAATTATCAACAATATTAACGAATTACAGCAACTGGCTTCAGAAAATAATCTGGGGATCAAAGCCGATTCTTTAGAGATCTTAAACAAGCAAAATCTGGTTAGCACCGCTTTTAATTTAGAGAAAACATCGGTCTATTATAATTACGATGAAAGTAATGTTTTTAATAATCTTCCGCTAAAGACCTGGGGCGTTTCGCAGGATTTTGATTTCCCCGGAGTTTATTTTAAACAGCGCAAAAAGTTAAAGAATCAGGCAGAATTGCAAGAGCAGTTTTTTGATCTTCGCAAGACGATTTTGGATAAAAAACTGGCACAATTATATTACGAATATCAAAAGCTTATTGCCCAGGAAAATCTTTATACCAATCTGGATAGCCTTTATGATAATTTTGCGCATGCCGCGAGCCGAAAATTTGAATTGGGAGAATCTAATTATCTCGAAAAGATCACCGCACAGGCAAAACAGCAGGAAATTCAGAAGAATTTCAGGCAAATTACCTATCAAAAAGAGATTATTTCAGGAAAAATAAACGCACTCGTGCAAAGCGAAGATTCTATCCTAATCGCCGAGTCGCCCATTCCTAAACTCAGCTTAATAAATTTTGAAGAGCATAAACAGCAAATAAAAAATTACTATCAAAAAGAGGCCAATATTAGCCATAATATTACCAGTATTGAAAAACAAAAAATACTGCCCGGCTTTAATTTGGAATATTTTACCGGAAGCAATAATAACACCAGTGGCCAGGTTTATGGTTATCAGGTAGGTCTTAAAATTCCGCTGTTCTTTTCCTCATATAATTCACAGATAAAAGCTGCAAAAATAAATGAGAAAGTGGCCGATGCGCAGCTTCAGGATAAGATCGTTTTATTGGAAAATGAGATCGAAACTCTGCATAATCGACTAAAAATGTTTGCCAGCGATCTTGAATATTACGAGGATTTTGGTTTAAAACAAGCCGACGAGATCATTAAAGTTGCGCTTAGAAGTTACCAGGAAGGAGAAATAGACTTCTTCAATTATATCCAAAGTATGGAAAGTGCCATTAGTATTAAACTTTCTTACCTGGAAAAACTAAACGAATATAACAATACTATTATTAGCCTAAACAATTTAAGCCTATAACCCCATGAATAAAATTAGCATCTTATCGATATTCATTTTTGCCAGCATTTTGGTTGGTTGTAAAAATGAAAGCACAGAAGAAACAGAAACGAATGCTGAAAATACAGCCAAAAACGCTTCTGAGAATATGATTTCGCTAACCAAAACACAGTTTGCCAATGGTCGCATGAAATTCTCTAAAATTACTGAAGAAAGTGTTCCTGAAGTTATCCATGCCACCGGAAGTGTAGATGTTCCGCCAGAAAATAAATTGACCATTTCTAGTTATATTGATGGATATATTGCTAAAGTTCCGTTTTTAATTGGCGATCGTGTAAAAGCAGGGCAACTTATTGCCAGTATAGAATCTACTGCCGCCATCGATCTTCAAAAAGATTATCTGGACGCAATGAATCGCCTGGATTATTTAAAAAGTGAATACCAAAGACAGCAGAAATTATTTGAAGAAAAAATTACGGCCGAGAAAAATTATCTGCGTGCAAAAAGTGAATACCAAAGTGAAGCTTCTAAAGTTGCAGCTTTAGAAAAACAAATGGGTCTACTTAATATTTCTGTTGCCAGTGTAAAAAAAGGTAATATAACCTCGAATATTAATATTTATTCGCCAATCGATGGTGAAATTACCATGATTAATACCAGCCGAGGTAAACACGTGCAACCTTCAGACGAGATTATTCAGGTGGTAAATTTTGATCATTTACATATGGAATTAGATCTTTTTGAGAAAGATTTATTCAATATTAAAAAAGGTCAGGATGTTTATGCATTTTTACCAGATCATCCTGCAGATACGCTTAAATCTGAAATTCATTTGGTAGGAAAAGCGATTAATCCAGATTCAAGAACTATAAAAATTCATGCTCATTTTAAAGAAAATGAAGACTTGGATAATTTGGCAATTGGTACATTTTTAGAAGCTGAAATTAATACCGGCGTACAAAAAGCTTTTATTATTCCTTCTGAAAGTATTGTTGAAGTAGATGGTAAAAGCTACATTTTAGTGCTGCAGGATACCAAAGGTGACCATTACCAATTAAAAATCACTGAAGTTACCACCGGAAAAACCTATCAGGACAAAACGGTAATTAATAATGCCGGGCAATTAGACCAAAACAAGCAAATCTTAAGCAAAGGTGCTTTCGAGTTGATTCAATAATTTCGAGCTTAGAATAGAAACAAAATGCCTGGCAGAATCTAATTGCCAGGCTTTTTTTATAGTTGATATTCGTTATTTTGTTTCGTGATTTTAAGTTCGATCTAAAAATATATTGTGAAGATCGTGCCTTTACCCTTCACGCTATTTACTTCTACTTTTGCGCCAATGACCTGTGCAGCTTTTTGTACTATAGAAAGTCCTAAACCAGTACCTTTAATGTCTTTATGATCTAAACCTTCAGACCGAAAAAATGGATTGAAAATTTTACCAATATCGGCTTCTTTAATTCCTATTCCCTCGTCAATCACTTTTATTAAAGCCCTGGAGTTCTTCAGCCTTAGCTCGATGATTAATTTTGAATCTGGATAGGCGTATTTTATAGCATTTTCAACAACATTATTCAGGATAGCATAACCATAGTAATAATGCACCAAAAATTCGTTAACATCTTCAGCATCAAGAACCAGTTGAATATTTTTTTGTTTCAGTTTTAAGCTATGTTCGTTAAGTACCTCATCAATAAGGGAAATAATTTCGACTTGACGGGCATTCTCTAATTTTTGATTTTCATCGTTTCTAGCTAAAAATAAAAGTTGCTCGATAATAAGACTCATCCTGTCGATCTCATCCAGGCTGTAGTTAATCTTATTTTCGTAATCTTCCCTGGTTCTTTCCTTTCTAATTAGAACTTCTAAAGTTCCTCTAATCGAAGAAATAGGTGTTCTTAGCTCGTGTGATGCATCACTGGTAAACTGGCGTTCTCGCTCAATGGCCTGCTCTACCCGATCTAAAAGGCTGTTTATAGACAGTGATAGCTCATAAAGTTCGTCCTGATTTTCGGGTAAACTTACTCGCTCGTTAAGATGATCCCGACTAATAAGATTAGTGGTCTGCGTAATTTCCTGAATTGGTTTTATACTTCGTCCCGCTAGTAATCTCGAAATAAAAAATAAGCCAATTAAAATAAGCGGGTAACACAAAAGAAGAATCCACGCTAAACCTGTAATTACGTCCTGCGAACCTTCAAAAGACATGGCCGTGATAATGTAACCATAAACTTTACCATCCATTTTTACAGGTACTTGGATTTGCCTTATAAGTTCGTCCTCTAAATATGCATTGTAATGCTCGTTATCTTCTTTTTCTTTATAAAATGGTAATCGATATTCTTTAAGATTGGGCGATTTATCGGTAATAATTTCACCGGTGCTATCCATAATCTGAACAAATACAGGGTTTACCTGTACCTGATTATGCTCACGTTCTTCCCATTCGGCTTTATCCCAAAAAACCGGTTTTCCTTTTTCTAAGGTAGTTTCCTGCAAGTGCATGGTTGCTTCGTAGTGCAAATCATTATCTAATTGCTGGTAAACGGTTTGTTTTACCAAAATAAAAACAACCAAAAAAGCGAAAGCCACGATCAAAGCAGTGGCTAGCATATAATAAAAAGCAATACGATCTTTAAAACTTAGCTTCATAATTCTTTAGCGATATAGCCAACTCCTCTTACCGTTTGGATGTAGTTTTCGTCTTGATCTAAATTAAGTTTACGACGCAAGGCATTAATGTAAACATCGATCACCCCCGTATTATAACTAAAATTAATATCCCATACTTTTTCGATAATCTTGGTTCGCGTGCACACACGCTCTTTGTTTCTAATTAAATATTCGAGTAAGGCAAACTCTTTAAGTGTAAGACTAACTTCTTTACCATCTTTAAAAGCTTGGTGTGTAACTGTATTAAGCTCTATGGGACCTAAGGTAAAAATGGTATGATCTCCAGATTTTGGGCGTAACTGTACTTTAATGCGCTCTAGCAGTTCTTCAAAATGAAAAGGTTTTTTTATATAATCGTTGGCACCGCTTTGTAAACCAAATATAGTTTCGTCAACAGTATCTTTAGCCGTTAAAAAGATTACCGGGGTTTCTTTATCATCTTTTCTAAACTGCCGGCAAATTTCAATACCGCTTAAACCAGGGAGCATCCAATCTAAAAGTAAAAGATCGTATTTAGAGGTAAGTGCCATTTCTAAACCTTCTTTACCATTATCTGAAATATCAACAATGAAGGATTCTTCTTCTAAGCCCTGTTTTAAAAATCCAGATATGCCAGTCTCGTCTTCTACAATTAGAATTCTCATAATACAAAATTGCTATTTCTCTTTTAAATAGTCTTTAGATTCTCCTTAAGATTGGCTTAAAATGAGGTATTACTTCTTTCTAAAACCTGTAACTGCAATGTAATCAATATTCGACATTTTTTATCTCTATTTTTCACTACAGCTTTTTAAACCTTCATTCACTCTTCTTAAGGAAAAGGCTGACTGTCTTTCCGGCAATTTCAATAATGAAAAAATTTTCTAAAAAAATTTCAGAAAAAATATCCAAACTGACAATTATCATATTTTACGAAGAGCTTCTAAGGTAATTTTGGTGTATAATTAAAAATCCTCGAGTTATGACACTTTATGCAAAATTAAACAAAGAATTTAGCCACAATTTTTTAGGTTATTCAGCTTTAGCAATGATCGTTTCTACCTGTTTAGGTGGGATCGCAATTATGACCACTTTAATGCATGGCCACGACGCATTACAAATGTTTCTGGTTTTTATTAGTGTTGCTATTTGTAGCGCCCATAATGCATCGATTTTAACAGTGCAAAAACCTAGTATTGTTTTTCACTTATTTACCTCTAGTGTTTTAATTAACACCTTACTAATTATAGGAAATAGCATATAGATCATGCAATCGCTGGTAAATAAATATAATGTAGCCGGTCCAAGGTACACAAGCTATCCAACCGTGCCGTATTGGGATGATGTTTCTTTTTCATTAAAAGAGTGGAAAGAATGTTTAAAGAAAAGTTATGTAGAAAGTAAGCACAACGGTATAAGCCTCTACATCCATCTCCCATATTGTGAAAGTATGTGTACCTTTTGCGGCTGCAATAAAAGGATTACCAAAAATCATCTGGTAGAAATTCCATACATCAAATCCCTTCTTATAGAATGGGATTTGTACGTTTCTTTATTTGAAGAAAAGCCAAAGATCTCTGAATTACATATTGGTGGCGGCACCCCTACTTTTTTCTCTTCGGAAAATTTACAACTACTTATTGAAGGTTTATTTAAAGATCCTAACGAGCGTGCTGAAGCAAAACTAAGTTTTGAAGGTCATCCTAACAACACCACTCACAAACACCTTGAAGTTTTAGCTAATCTTGGCTTTACACGAGTAAGTTTTGGGGTACAGGATTATAACTTAAAAGTTCAGCAAGCGATAAACAGAATTCAGCCTTTCGAAAATGTACAAAAAGTAACAACCCTTGCAAGACAGGCAGGCTACACCTCGATAGGTCACGATATTATTTTTGGATTACCTTTTCAGACCACGGCAGATATAGAAAATACCATAAACCTAACTAAAAAGCTTAGGCCCGAGCGTATTGCATTCTACAGCTATGCACATGTGCCATGGATAAAAGGAAATGGGCAGCGCGGTTTTAAAGACGAAGATCTACCTTCTGCGGAAGAAAAAAAGGCGCAATTCGAATTAGGTAAACAGCTATTACTAGATGCAGGTTATATCGAAATTGGTATGGATCACTTTGCCCTGCCAGAAGATGAACTAGCTAAAAGTCTACACCAAAAAACGATCCATAGAAACTTTATGGGTTATACCACGACAACAACGAAGTTAATGGTAGGATTGGGAGTTTCTGCCATTGGAGATTCCTGGTATGCTTTTGGGCAAAATGTAAAAAGTATTGAAGAATATAAAAGTTTGGTTGAAGGTGGAATTTTCCCGATCTATCGTGGACATATTTTAAGTCCTGAAGATCTAATAATTCGCCGCCATATTCTAAACCTTATGTGTAAACTGGAAACCAGTTGGGAAGATGAAAGTTTGCAGTTTACAGAATTACCAGATGTGATTATAAAACTATCTGAAATGCAAGAAGACGGATTATTAAAGATCCTCGATAATAAAATTGAGATTACAGAAAAAGGTAGAGCCTTTGTTCGCAATGTTTGCATGGCATTCGATCTTAGGCTTCAACGCAAAAAACCTGATACTAAACTATTTTCCATGACAATTTAAATTCTGTCTTCTTTAAACCAGGGGCTTTCTTTTAACGCTCTTAACCTTATCCATAAGATTTCGGGGATTTTCTGACTGGAAGGTAAGATATCGTTATGGGAAGCCTCTTTTTTATTGCTATTATTTCTGAATTTAAACATTCAAACTTCTATTTTTCTTTCCTGCCGCTCCTTCCATTTTCATTACTTTTATAAAAAAAGGAAGTAAAAAATGCCAATTTGGATACAAGCCGGTCTTTGGGGACTATTTACAGGAAGTGCTTTAATCGTAGGATCTGTTTTTGGATATTTTTTTAATCTGAAACAAAAAGTAATCGCCATCATTATGGGATTTGGAGCCGGAGTTTTAATCTCGGCTTTGTCTTTTGAATTGATGGAAGAAGCCTTTGAAGAAAGCGGATTATTACCCAGTTCAATTGGATTTTTAAGCGGAGCATTAATCTACTATTTCGCCAACAAGTTCTTAGAAAAAAGTGGCGCAAAACATCGAAAACGATCTCAGCAGCAGCAACCTTCTGAAGACGAACAGGAAGGAAGCGGAATCGCCATAGCTTTAGGCGCACTTTTAGATGGTATTCCTGAATCGATCGCCATAGGAATAAGCATGCTTGAAGGTGGTGCGGTAAGTATTGCCACAGTGATCGCTATTTATATTTCGAATTTACCCGAAGGTTTATCCAGCTCTGCCGGAATGAAAAAAGCAGGACGTTCTAAACTTTTTATCTTCGGAATTTGGTTGGGTATCGCTATCCTTTCTTCGCTAGCTTCAATTTTAGGCTACTCCTTATTTAGTCAGCTTTCTCCTGCAATTAATGGTGCAACACTCGCTATAGCAGCCGGAGCGATTCTAAATATGATCTCTTCTACCATGATTCCTGAAGCGTTCGAAAAAAGTCATAGCATCACTGGCTTAATGTGCGTTTTGGGCTTTTTAAGCTCGTTTTTATTGTCACACTTTTGAGTGAGCAGTTGGCAGTGATCAATTAACAATAAACAGAAATTAATTATCAATAGACAGTGGGCAGTCGCAGTTGGTAGTGAGCAATAAAAAGTTTATGTCACTTCGAGTGGCAAATTTTGAAGTGTAACGGAGAAATTTGTTTTATTGAGAAGTCATTTTCAAAACAGTGAACAGTCCCAGTTTGCAGTCCATAAGTTCTCGATACAATTTTGAGTTCGCTGACGCTACGTCAGAATCACTAGAATTGGAAATTCATCATAAGTTCAAAAGAGATCTCTCCGCAAGGCCTGCCTGCCGGCGAGGCAGGGTCGAGATGACATAAAACCTTTACACATTCTAAATTCAGCATTCAGCATTCAAAATTCGACATTCCTAGTCTATATTCTAATATCTAAAAGCGAAGTGGTCTCATGGCTAAATTCTAACAGCGCAACGAAATGGAGAAATCTGAATCTCAATTTGAAGTGAACAGTCCCAGTTTGCAGTTTATAAGTTCTCGATACAATTTTAATTCCGCTTTTGCTACATCAAAATCACTCCTTTAGACTTATATTGTTATTTGAGAGCAGTATTACTAAGAAAAGAGAGCGGAACTTGGGTACACTATTTTCACTCAGAACATAAAGTTCAAAGTTCGATTCAGACCTAAGCTCAGACTTTCATCAACAATCTCTAATAGAAATTCGGGATACAAGCCCATTATCAAGGAGTTGAGTTATTGATAAAATCCTTCTTATCTGGAAAGCTTTACAAAGTTATGAAAAGTATTTATGTAGGTATCGACATCAGTAAAAACACTTTGGACTTTTGTGTTAGATCTCCCAGTGGGGGCAACCTTTCACAAGATTGGTAACAAAGTTAAAAGTATTCGAAAGCTACTGCAAAGCATAGCTAAGTTAGATG
>NZ_FOKV01000026.1 GCF_900112105.1 Zunongwangia mangrovi
AACGGTCTTGTATAACAATCAGTTGCGGATTGGTTAAAAACTAAGATAGCTAAAATTACCGACTTTTATGCTTGCGCGGTTGTGTCCGCAGGACACAAAGCCGCAATTGTTGTTATACGTTGTTGTGCGTAGTGCTTTATTTTTTCTTGCTTGTTATTTCTTCGTATGTTGCCTTTTTAATTTCGTGAAATTTGTTCCAAAGTTTTCTGTATTGTCGAATAATTGTATCGTCCTTATTTATTTCTTTCATCACGTGATTTGCTTTATTCAGATAGCTAATAAAGTTTCCCCAATCATATTGTTTTGAAGGACTGTAACCTGTAGGACTATTTTCATCTGGCAACCATTTCATACGTCTTTGAGAGCCTAAATGTGTAAACCTCTTATATAACCGTGTTTCAAAAAGAGAATCAGATGGTATATGTGCTTTTTTTGCAAAATGTGCTCCACGTCTAAATGAACGTTTCATTGTCCTATAAAATTTAGAAAAACCTGCCGTCTTAACGCGAACTTTTGATCCGTCATACATAAATCCTAAATACTCCAACTGTTTATTAGAATTCAATTTTCCTTTTTTTATTAGACCTCCTTGAAAATTAGAGTTTTTGTCTAATTCATATCTATATACATTTGTCTTTTTGGGTTGAATCTCAAGATTTGCTTCAACTTCAATTTCTTTACGGACTAAATCGTAAAAATATTCTTCGTCCGCTTGGTCGCAGATCACAATTAAATCATCACTATATCTTTGGTAATATGCTTTTTTGGATGTTGTTTCTGAATGAACTCGCTCATCAAAATCCAGCATATAAATATTTGCAAGAGTGGCACTAATTGGCGTACCTTGAGGAATTCCTTGTTTTTCTTTTTTGTTGAGTTTTTGACGAATATCTCTTTTGTAAGGTTTATCTGTTCTAATCAAGTCAGTTGCTTCATCGAAAAATTCATCTTTATCGCAAAACGCTACTACATTTTCGTGTCGCATATTGTAGATTTTACTCACTTTTTTACGTTTAAGAACTTTTTGCGAAGTGTCATTCGGTAGATACCTTTCTATTATGAGTTTATGTTGAAACCTTTTAAATAATTCATTCTCATTAACATATTTGTTGTCTACTAAATTTTTGAATATTGTATAATGGTCATCTGGTAAATTATTAGTATTCAAAACACGTTTCCATTGACTATGTAGAATTCGATGGTCTAAGTTGTCAAAAAATGAAGTTACATCCGCCACAATTATAGATAGCTTTCGATGTTTATTTTTTTCTATAAATTTAAAAGCCTCAAAAGCAAATTCGATATTGGATTTATTTCCATTTTTACCATTACCAATTGGTATTTTTCTGTAAGCTACAGCGACAGAACCATATGACTTGTTTTCTAAATAATCTTCATAAGCTTTCGTTAGAAGATGACTGTAATAGCTATAAATAATCGAATCTAAATGGGATGGAAAATAAATGTGACGCTCTTTTTTATCACTTATTGTTCTTTCTCTTTTACCACTTTCGTTTTTGGGCGCATTTTCAAGAGGTCTGTATTTTCTCTGACTTAAAGTTCTATGTAAAAGTGGTACGAACTTATGATTAGCAATATTCTCAGGATTTTTAATAAAATTTTTTAACCAACTTTTATCCTTCTTTTTAGTAAGTGGTTTTCCTATATGAGGATACTTTTTAAATTTTAACCAATCATCATTCATAGTCATTTTTTGTGTATAAAAAAAGGATTGAGTTTGGTCGTGGCTTACTTATCGGTAGATACAATCCTGAAGTTGCTTTTCGCTTTCGCTATAGGCAACGCCACTCATTGATAGAATAAAGTTTGTATCTTTACTAACACCATCGCTTATGACAGCACCAGCAGAAATAGAAACTAAGACAGTTCATCTCACATTCCTCTCAATGCAACTTGTAATAACATTGATAAAGATTTGCAAGATTGGAATCTCTCTTCACACGTCAGCCAAAGTCTGCGCGTGGAACACTAATGTGTACTTTACATAAAACGTACCTACCAGTCTTGTCCCAAATTCTCAATCCTTGATTATCAATTAGTCACAAATCATTCCATTCTTATTTAAATGACAAAATTAGTTAATAACAAAATTTTATGCCATATTGTCATTCATCATTCCTATAAGTTTAATAATAGTAATTTTTTCCGCATGTCTAGTCCTGAAATATGGCTACAGGTTGAACATGATTTTAAGCAGTTAATTTGTATACCATATTTGGTGTTTTATACTCTAAAGATAAATGT
>NZ_FOKV01000003.1 GCF_900112105.1 Zunongwangia mangrovi
ACGATCTCATCGAAAAGCCTGGGTTGAAGGAAATTCTTTCCTCAACGTTCACACTTACGCAATGCTACGTCCTTTTTTGATTCTAGAAAATACTCCTTTATCGGTGTAAAAGCCGCGCTTATTGCTCACAACGGTTTCGAGTATGGACAGTTGCGGGTTGATTAGCCAGGTTTTGTCCGCTTAAAATAAATATAGCTAAAAACATCGAATATCGATTAAGTATTTAGCCGCAATTGGCTATACTCGTTGTTGGTGATAGTTTTATTTATAGGAAAACCTGTAATTGTTATCAGCTAGAATTATTGCATCCTCGTAACTCCAACTCTTTTCTCCATCTAAAAAGGTATCAAACTTGGGAATTCTATTTTCCAAAGAATCAATTATTGATATGATGGTTTTACAACATTCTTCTGAATTTTGAACTATTTGTCTTTCAGTAAACCTTATAACACACCAGTTATGTGATAAAAAATAGTCATTTCTATCAGAATCTTTACATCCTTTATAATGTATTGGTGAATTATCGTGTAGTGTATATGGTTCGTCAATTTCTAGGTCAATGTGTAGTCCACTTGTAGGAGAAACTAATACTATATCAGGAGAATATGAATTATTAGATATGGCTTTATCTATAAAAGTATAATTCCTTAATCTATCATTGAGCACTTTTAAAAATTTAATTTCATTAGCACCCCTCTTATTGGTGTTAAATATTCTTATAGCCGATTTTGTTGGCCTTAAATCTTCTAGATGTATCTTATGTGCTATTTTATTTTTTTCCTTTTTAAATCTAGATTCATAATTTTTTAAATCCAATTCATATTTTTTTTCTCTTTCTAATTTTTTAGAAATATATATAATTCTTTCATCTTCATATTTTTCCATATTTGCCTGATATTCTTCATCAGAAATTTCTACTTCTCTTTGATGTTTAGTGGATCTTGGCAAAAGTGGATTTCCTTGGAAAATTCCTGCGGTAAGAATTGTAAATAAACCAAGTATCACAAAAATACCAAAGAAAGCATCAAGAAATGGCATTAAACCAAGTACTACAGATAATAAACTCATTGCTAAACAACCGAGAATTGTATGCACAATGCATCCTAAATCGAAAAAATTAAATTTATAGTAATCTACCGTTTTAAATTTTTGAGGTCTTCTTGGTGGGTATGTATACGGTTTCTCTGGTCTTTTTAAACTAAAATTTTTAAGGACCAAAGACTCTGGAATACCTGTATTTATATTTTTTAGTATTCGGTCAGGTATTAGAACAATTGGATACTTTTCGATATTATTGTCAAAACTTTTTTTCATAATAAAATTGTCACCAACGGTCTCGGTTATCGCCAGTTGGCGGAGTAGAGGACACGGATTTGTCGGCTAAGTATTGGTTTGTGGGTCAAGTTAATTATTTTCTTTCTAACGCTGCTGCCTATTGGCGATGAACCGTTGTTATCTCTAGCCTTTAACTATTTGCTTTTTTAATATCTAAAACTAACTGCTGTAATTTTTTATTTATCTCTGAATCTTCAACTGAAAATCCATTTCTAACGAGCTTTTCGGCCACCTTTAGTTTATCAATTTTTCTTACTGTTTTTGCAGTTTTTTGAATGGCATTTTCAATTTCTTTTCTTAATTCCTTACCGTCGATTCCTGTAAGTTTGCCATTTTTATTTTTTTGGATTTTTTGAAATAAGTCATTGCTTAACTTTATTGAAGGTTTATAACTTGGTTTTGCATCTAAGTCAATGAATTGACACCTATCCCCGAAATCAGATTTATCAATTTGTATATTTTTGATTTTATGAGCATCTTTTACAGCTTTTTCAAAGTCATCGAAAGGAATATAATTTTCAATTTCCCGTAATCTTGTTAACCAGAAAAATGCATTATTTTCTTCAAAAACTTCCTTTAATTTCTTCTTCTTTTTATTGTATGGTTCAGTTGCCTTGGATCTGTCACTATCCATTATGAGCGCGTAATTTTGGTTAAGGGATTCAATAAAATCTAAACTAAAATCACCGTTGTTCTCTAGGAAATGTTTATAAGAACTTCCACCATAGAACATAATGCTATAATCTTCTTCCTCAACCAAATTTTCATCTAACTTCTTAATTAAATAGTTTAAATAAATTTTATCGCTTGGTCCTTCAACCCACAATAAATAGTTTGTTTGAAATAAATCGTTAGGTTTATAACCTAATTCTTTTAAAACATCAACCTTTTCTGTCTTAATATCAGAGAAGTTGATCTGAGTTTTTCCATTATTTTTAGATATAATAAAAATTGAATTCTGAGGAGAATTAATAAATATTGAAGAATGAGTTGAAATAAAATATGTGTGCTCAGAAAATAAGCTCATTGCTCTAAAAAGCAATCTTTGCCATTTGGGATGTAAGTGGGTTTCTGGTTCTTCAATAAAAATTATATGACGTTCCTTTCTATTAAGGAATATTGGGAATAATATAATAATTAATGTCTGAAGTCCATCTCCTAACCTATAAATTGGGAATTGTAATTCATCTCCAATTTTAATATGCAAAACATCATCGTTATACTTGGGAATTAAGTTGATTTTGTCTTTAAAAACATTTTCGCTTAGAAAACTCTCAAATTCTTTTATCTCATTTCTTTCATTTTCATCACCCAATAATAAACTTTTTACGTTTTCATAAATTGAAAGGCCGGAAAATACATCACCATTAGGAGTTGAATTTTGAAAATAATCGTGTCTGGTTCTTTTAGAATAAATATCATCTTTAGAGAAATTCTTTTCTTCTTTAGCAATAGGTCTAAGCCCTCTTAAGATAGGTATGTAAATTCGTTTTACTCTTTCATTTTCAATTCCTAGGCTTTCTAATATGGCAGTTAAATTATTTTTTTGCGAACTAATATTTGATAAATTTCTAATTAAAAGATGACGCTTACCTTCAAATATTACATCGAATTGATTTTTTTCTAAATTTTTAATCAAATTATGGAGTATAGTTATTTGATCAAGGGAATTGTGATTTCCATCAATATTATTAAGTGCATCCTCAAATTCTTGTCGATGCATGTACTTAATACTATGACCATCTAAAACTTTAATAACTTGGAAAATATCTCTAATTATCCTAACTGAATTTTTAAAGATTGATTCATCAATTTCATAGATGAATTTAATATGATTGGATCCTGAAAATACTGTTCTTAAAAATCTACTTTTACCGGTGTTATTTGCTCCCACTATTGTATTTAGCTGATTTAAATTTGTAATCAACCCTAATTCATTTTGGATGTCATAAACGGCTTTTAAAGATTCACTTATTTTTATTCCTTGGAGCATAATCTTCTTTAAAGGTTAGAGATAACGTTTTCGTATAATCGTCAGTTGCGGATTGGTTGAAAACTAAGATAATTAAAAATACTGACTTTTGTGTTTGCGCGGATGTGTCCGCAGGACACGAAGCCGCAATTGCTATTATACGTTGTTGTAAAATGTAGCGATACGTTCTTATATAAAATTTTCCGTTCTTTCTTGCTTTAAAAATTATTGTCAGATTTATCGAATATTAGCTCTGATCAGATTTTACTTTTATTTTCAAATAATAGGAGAGAGGCATTTGAAGTTTAAAACTGATAGTAAATTTTCACAATTTTTAGTTTCTCCAGTGAATCTTTGTAATTTTTAGCTGAAATTCTCAATTATAATTTTTCGGGAGAGATTGGTTCTGCGGGATGATCTGCTTTTTCAGTTTTTAATTTGTATTTAAACCGAATTTGAGTTTACGACAAAATCTTTTATCCGTTTTAGTGAAAAAAAGCCGTCCGGTTTTATACAATTTCACCGTTATTTTCTTTGATTTTTTGTCCGCGTTGTTGCTGATTCATTTAGTTCCAATTTTGTTTTAAGATTTCGAGAGAGCGATTTTGTCAGTTTTTCATTTCTTAAAATTCTAAAAAATTTGTTCTGATTTTATCGAATTTTGGTTATTATTTTTCACGATCAGTTCTGTTTTCGGCAGAGATTGGGTCAGGAGCTATTTTTTACAACTCGTTATATCATCATAAAAATACACTTTTATCCGGTTCATTTTCCGGATATCAACACTTTTTAGGTTTTTTTACCATATTGTGTTATTTATATTAATGAATATCTACTACCATGTTTTTTATGCGTACTTCAAAAACTTTTTCCATTTTATTATGGGTGTATTCCTATAGAATATATTGTTATCAAACAAATTTTTATTTCTCAACTCGAATAGAAAAATATAATCCAAATTAATATAGCAGTTCTAAGAAATTTTTCTGGATTAATTCTATTTTGTAAATGCAAAGTTTAAGAAATAGCATTTTTTGAAATTAAGGTTTATATTCAGAAGGATTACTACCATACTTTTCTTTAAAAATTTTTCTAAAGTACTTCAAGCTGTTAAAACCTACAGTAAAGGAGGCATCAGTAACAGAGTATTCTTCTCGATAAATTAGATCAGCTGCTTTTTTAAGTTTAATGTCTCTTATTAATTCATTGATATTTAAACCTGTAAGAGCTTTTACTTTTCTATATAGCGGTGTCCGGCTCATGCCAAGTTCTTTCGCAAGAAATGTAGTGTTTATGTTTTTTATATTTTCTGCGTTTAAAACTATATTTTCTATACTTTGGAGAAACTGCTTTTCAGAGTGGATAAGATTGGATGAATTTCTATCGTCTTTTTGTGTTTTTTGATTTTTGTAATTAGTGAAAAGGGAACGTAATTTTTTCCGATTAGCAAGCAGACTACTAACTTGAGCATTTAGTAACTTAGGTTTAAACGGTTTTGTAACATAAAGATCTGCCCCGCCTTTATAGCCAGAACTAATGCTTTCTGTATTTTGTTTGGCCGTAAGTAAAATAACAGGGATGTGGCTGGTTTCTATATTGTCTTTTAATTCCTGACAGAGATCGATACCATTTTTCAATGGCATCATTACATCTGATATAATAATGTCCGGGATATACTTCATTGCTTTTTTCAATCCATCATTACCATTTTCTGAAAAAAGCAAATCGTATTCCTTCTTAAATAAATTTTCCAGAAATAGTCGTATTTCAGGATTATCGTCAATTATCAACATGATATTCCTGTAGAGTACAGTATTGATACTTTTCTCCTGTCTTGTTTCTAAAACTTCATCAAAGTCTTCAATTTGAATATCTCTAATGTAATTGGATGTTTCTTCTAAAACTTCTGTATTTTCTACTATAAATTTCTTTGGAATACATAGTGTAAATTTAGTATTCTGGTCGGGAACACTCGTTACGTTTATTGTTCCCTCATGTAGTTCCGCAAAGCTTTTAGATAGAGCCAAACCAATGCCTGTCCCTAACTTTTTACGTTGGCCTCCTGCACGATAATACCATTCGAAAATATGATTAATCTCTTGCGAGCTGATTCCTTCACCTTGATTTGCAACTCTTATTTTTACCTTTTCATCTTCATAAAAAACTTTTAATTCAACCTCAGAATTTGAAACTGAATATTTCACCGCGTTGGATAATAAATTATTAATGATTATTGCTATTTTTTCGATATCACAATATAAATAGCACTCATTGATAGTATAGGATAGTTTGAGATGAACCTTTTTTTCATTCGCTAGTGGTTGAAAATTTATTAACCAGCGATTCAATTCGTTTTCAATATTATATGTTCCATAATGAAGTTCACTAAGTCCTTCTTCAGATTTCCGGAATTCCAATAATTTATTGATAGCCTGCTGTAAATTTTTTGCATTTCTCTTTATAAATTTTAGATCTTCTCGAGAATCCTTTTGATTTATTTTTTGCAGTAAATTTTCTATCGGAGCTAATATTAAGGTAAGTGGAGTTTTCAGTTCGTGCGAAAATCCAGTGAAAAATCGTAGTCTTTCTTCGTTTAATTTATGTTCTAGTTGATACCGTTTCTTTTCAAAAGCAATTGAATTTCTCAATTTTAGGCGTTCGCTGTAATATTTTGATATTAAAAAAATTATCAATATTAAAGTAAATAGATATAATATATATGCTGGCCAGGTACTCCAGAAAGGTGGGGAAATAATAATTCCTAGTTGCGCATTTCTAACCGCGTTTATACCTGATTTACTTTTTACCATTAATTGATAGTTTCCGGGAGGAACTTTCGTGAAATTTGCAGTTCCGGAACCACTGGCAGATAGCCATACATCATTATATCCTTTTAATTTGTAGATAAGCTCTGTATTTTTAACAAATGGAAAACTCATACTATGAAAATCTATAGAAAAGGAATTTTCATTGTAATCTAAGCAGATCTCATTTTCGAAAAGCAAAGATTTATAAAGAATTGCACCTTTAGCTTTTTGAACATTTACTTTTTGATTCAATATTCTTAAGTTTTCAAAATATACTGAGACTTTAGAATCTTCCTGTAGTATTTTTGATGGATCAAAAAAGTTTAATCCATTGTTCCCGCCGATATATATTGTGCCATCAGTACTTTTTGTAATTGCTCCAATATTGAACTCCCCATTTTGTAAGTTGGTCAGCGAAGAAATATTTACGACTTCTTTATTTTTTGTGTCATATCTATTAATACCTTTGAAAGTACTCAACCAAATATAGTTATCATTCTCTTTGGTCATTCCTACTATAGAATTATTGCTCAATCCATCTATTTCAGATATTCGTTGAAATTCGTTCGTTAAGGTATTTAAATGTACGAGCCCTTCATATCTTGTTCCCGCATAAATTTCATTATTCCCTATATATAGAACGCTAAATACTATATTACTGGGGAAAGGATATCCCTCGTCTTTTGAATATGTTGTAACACTTTTTTCTTTTACATTATATTTTTTAAGACCTGAACCGTATGTGGCTAACCATAAATTATCATTTTGATCTTGTGCTATATCCCTGATGTCTAATTTTTCAAGAACTTCTATGCGATTAAAAATCTTATTTTTTTCATCATATTTAAACAATCCTCCTCTATTGGTTCCTACCCAAATTTGTTTTTTACGATCCTCAAAAATAACTCTAACATCGCTACCTTCAGAAGGAGCTCCTTGAAGATAATGCTCAAATTTTCCATTGTAATAGCAATTTAATCCTTCACGATAGGTACCAATCCATAATCTTCCCTTCGAATCTTCAAGCAAAGATAAAATGTAATCGCTGCTCAAACTGTTTGTATTATTTTTCTTGGAATAATGCTTGTAATTATTCTGTTCTATATCATAATAATCCAGTCCTCCTCCATCGGTACCTATCCAAATATTTCCATTTTTTGCACTGGCAATTGCCCCAATACGATTATGACTAAGACTCCGATCAATACCATTTATATGTTTCCGGATGCCTACTATTTCTCCAGTTGTTTTCGTAAAGCTTATTCCTGTGGGTGTTCCTATCCACATATTCTCCTGTTTATCCAGAAAAAGAACAGACACCGTACGATTATTTATACTTTCGTAATCATCTGAAGGTAAATACCATTGTATTTTTAGTGATTGATTATTGATGAGTTCATCTGTATCTATCAGATTAAGACCTCCGTTACGGGTACCAACCCACATATATCCATTATGATCTTCTTGAAAAGATAATATATCACTATCGCTCAATCCATTTTCAGCATTTTTTCCTTTCTGAATTTTAAGAATTGAATCGTCATTTTTTATAATTACTATTCCGCGCCTTGTCCCAATCCAGATATTTTTTTTCCGATCTAGATACAATGTATTTATTGCTCCTAAACTTAGAAAATCAGTTTCTATTTCGTTAGAATTTAAATTGATTTTATTTAAACCATCATCAAATGTCGAGACAAATAAAAAGTTGTCACGTTGGAGTATTGATGATACTTCCTTGGATGATAATACCTGATTCAAAGAGCGGTTTGTACTCAGTAAATTATTTTCGAGTTGTAATTGTTGAACTCCACCACGGTATATTCCTAAATCTAGGATTTGCGAGTCAGTTCTTTTATGAAGTGCACTAATACTATTTCCTAATATATCAAACTGCTTGGTGTTCAATACGCTTATAGAATCATATTGGATATCATATATATTTAGTCCTCCATCAGTTCCCGCATATAGTTTATTTCCAACAATTTCGATACTTTGTATATAATTATTCGAAATGTAATCATAAAGATTTCCACTTTTAAAAATCTTAAAATTATTTCCATCGTATCTGTTTAAGCCATCATTGGTAGCTATCCATATATAACCTAGAGAATCCTGTTTAATATCATTGATCAGATTACTTGATAATCCATTTTCTGTTGTAATCGTATAGAAGTGAAAGGCAGGAGTATTTTGTGCATGAAATTTTTTAGGAATCAAAAATTGTATTATTAAGAAAATATAAAATAATAAGGTTTTCTGATTATTCATTTAGGGTGGTGGTATTTTAATAATTTTTTAAAAACAGACGGCTAAAAGGATGAAATTAACAAAATTAGTCGATTAGTGCCTTGCTTAAAGTCAATTTGTGCCTTATAAAATCCCTTTAAAATTAGGAAAATTGTAACTATAAATAGTAGCGAAATCGTTTTCAATCTTTTTGCTACACAAAACTAACTATTATTTCACTATTAACTAAAATCACAGTATATGTTTAAATTTTTACTAAATCTGGGAAAGTCCAGGATCAACATGATGTTGATATTGCTGTTAACCAGTACTGCAATTTTTGCCCAGCAAATTGAAGTCTCAGGAAAGGTATTTGATGAAACTGGATTGCCTTTACCAGGTGCAACGGTAGTTGTAAAAAATACTTCGAATGGAACAGTAACCGATATGGATGGGAATTTTTCTTTAGAAGTAGATGATCCATCAAGTGCCATACTAGTAGTATCATTTGTAAGTTTTGAAACAAAGGAGATTCCTGTTGGTGATCAAAGTTCATTTGAGATAACACTATTAAGTGACACTGAAGCATTAAATGAAGTAGTTGTTGTAGGTTACGGGGGACAGAAAAGAGCTACACTTACAGGTTCAGTATCTGAGGTTGAAGGAGGAGATCTTGTGAAAAGTCCGCAGCCTAACCTTTCCAATTCATTTTCTGGAAGGATTTCTGGAGTAATTGCAAGCAATCGCGGGGGGGAGCCTGGTTATGATGATTCTAGTATCAGTATTCGAGGTTTAGCTACTACAGGTAATAATGATGTCCTCGTAGTAGTCGATGGAGTGCCAGGACAGGTAGGAGGCCTTTCGAGACTTTCTCCAGAAGAAATTGAAAGCGTAACCGTGCTAAAAGATGCCTCTGCAGCAATTTACGGAAGTCGTGCCGCTAATGGTGTTATTCTTATAACCACTAAAAGAGGAAAAACAAATTCAGCCCCTTCTGTATCTTACAAGTTTGATGTTGGTTTTTCATCTCCTACACGATTACCAGATATGGCTGATGCCTCTACATATGCGCAGATCAGAAATGAAATTGCCTATTACAATAGTCCTAATGATGGATTAAATCAAGTTTACTCTCCTGAAGAGATTAACCTATTCGCTAATGGGAGTGATCCATTAAATTATCCAAATACCGACTGGGCCAATGCAGCACTCAGAGATTATGCTACTCAAACTCAACATAACCTTAATGTGTCAGGTGGATCTGAAAAGGTAAATTATTTCTTTTCTTTAGGGAAAACATCTCAAGAAGGCTTATATAAAAATGGGGCTACCCAATATGATCAGTATAATGTTCGATCGAACTTAGATGTTGATATTTCTGATAGATTAAGCTTAGGCCTTTCGTTGTCCGGTAGAAAAGAAGATAGGCAATTCGCTACAGAAGGTGCTAATTACATATTTAGATCAATTTATAGAGCCTATCCAACAGTAGCTTCTATTTACCCTAATGGATATCCTTCAACCGGGATTGAAAATGCAAATCCGGTTATTATGGCTACTCCTGCGGGAGGAACAAATAATCAACCGAGATATATTTTTAATGGAATTCTTAAAGCCAAATATGAGTTACCATTTTTGGATGGTTTGTCGATAGACGGATTCTTTTCTGTAGATGAATTATCTAGTAGAATAAGAAATTTTAGAACACCTTATACGCTTTATAATTATAATAGAAATACAGAAGAATATAATCCTGTAGTTATTGGAGGTGGACCTGATCAACAAGGCTCTTTAGAAGAAGAACATTTTAGTCAATCTAAGACTGTGGGAAATATCAAGCTTAACTTTAAGAGAAGATTTGGTAGTCATAATATAGATGCATTCATTGGATACGAAAGGAGTGAAAACAAGGATCATACTTTAGGAGCTTCTAGAATTCATTTTCCAACCACTCAAACTCCGGAACTTTCTCAAGGTGGAGGGGCAGCGACTGACAGGGATAATTATGGTAGTAGTTATAATTTTACCAGAGAAAGTTTTCTTTCAAGAATTGCTTATAACTACAGCGAAAAATATCTTGCGGAATTTCAAATGCGTGTAGATGGATCTTCAATATTCCCAGAGGGAAATCGATATGGGGTTTTCCCATCTATATCTGCAGGTTACCGAATAACACAAGAAGATTGGTTTAATGTGGACTTCTTTGATGATCTTAAAATTAGAGCTTCCTATGGAATTTTGGGGAACGATAATGTAGGACAGTTCCAATATTTTGATAATTATGCGATCAATAATAATTATGTAGTTGGTGGAGAGGTCGTGACCGGTATAGATCTAATAAGACTGGCCAATCCAAATATTACCTGGGAAGTTGCGAGAAAGACCGACCTAGGACTGAATTTTAAATGGCTGGATCATTTCAATACAGAGTTTATTTATTTTACTCAGGATCGAACGGATATACTTATCAATCGAAATGCTTCTATTCCAGCAATTACAGGTATTGTGAATCCTTATGGTGGAGATCCTTTAGTACCATCTGAAAATATCGGAGAAGTTAAGAGTCATGGTTTTGAAGCTGTTATCGGTTATGATTTGAAATCTGAAGGTGATTTTAACTTCGGAGTGCAGGGAAATTTTACGTATGCAAAGAATGAAATTGGATTTATTGACGAAGCACCAGGGGTTTTGGATTATCAAAGACAAACAGGACGTCCACTTAATACCTATCTTTTGTATAATGCTATAGGTATTTTCAGAACTGAAGAAGATCTGAATAATTACCCACATGTTGAGGGAGCTAGATTAGGTGATTTAATCTACGAGGATTATGATAATGACGGAGAAATTACTCCAGACGATATGTATAGAAGTGAGTATGGAAATATCCCTCAGATAACATTCGGTCTTGTTCTGGATGCTACTTATAAGAATTTTGATTTCTCAGCAGTTTTTGCTGGCCAGGGTCAAGTAAGGCAATACGTACTTCCAGAATCGGGAACTGTTGGAAACTTTTATAGTAGTTGGGCGAATAATAGATGGTCACCTGAGAATCCAGATGGTAGTTACCCAAGAGTAAGCGAGCGTGCATCATCAGCAGTAAGCGGGGGTAGATTTCGAAATGATTTCTGGCTACGAAATACAGCCTTTGTCCGTCTTAAAAATGTTCAGTTAGGATACACGCTTCCGACGATGTGGACTGATAAATTAGCTATTGGAAATGCTAGGATATATGCTAGCGCATTTAATCTATTTACTTTAACAGAAGTAGAAGATTTTGACCCTGAAGGAAGTAGCGAAAGTGGCCAGTTTTATCCTCAACAAAGGATTATTAATCTAGGAATTAATGTTCAGTTTTAAAAAAAGGAAATATGAAATTTAATATTATATATACAAAAATACTGTTATTCTCTCTTTTCGGAAGTCTTATTTTGGTTGGATGTCAAGAAGACTATTTAGAGGTAACCCCGACTGATCGCGTGTCTGATGCGGCGATCCTAAATGATTCAACTTTATTTGAAGCCTATGTGATCAATAGATACTTGGGAGTTCGATTGACAGATAAAGAGGGCGATGGAAGTCGACCTGGCTTTGGAAGGGGCTTTGAATATGCAATGTGGAGTTCTTTGACTGATGAATCTATTTATAACAATGATGATAACACCTGGCTAATACAGCAGGGGCAGTTAGCTCCTGAAAATACGGGTATTGCTGGAACAATTTGGGGACGAAGCTATCGTAGTATTAGAGAAGTTAATTATGCCCTAAATAATATAGATAATTTGGCAATGAGCGACTCAAAAAAAGAAGTGCTCACAGCGGAGCTAAAATTTATAAGAGCCTATAGATATCATGATCTTATTAGAAATTACGGAGAAGTAGTACTGATGGAAGATCGTGTAGTAGAACTTGGAGACGATTTAACTGATCCTAGTTTGTTTGAAAAAAGCACAATATCAGAAAGCTTAACATATACTATCAATGAATTGAATGAAGCAATCAATGCTTTACCAGAAAATCATTCAAATAACTGGCAGGAAGGTAGAGCTACTAAAGGTGCGGCTATGGCCCTTAAAGCTAGATTGTTACTATATGCGGCCAGTCCTTTATACAATGGAGAAACCAATGATGCTCAAAAATGGGCAGATGCAGCAAATGCTGCTCAGGAAGTAATGGATCTTGGTTTATATAGTTTATATCCTGATTACCAACAACTTTTTCTTGAATCTGCAGGAAATAGCGAGATAATATTTGCCCGATACTACAATCTTAATGCATTACACACTGCTCTAGAAATTGCTAATGGTCCTAACGGCTATGGAGGCTGGGGTGGTAATGTACCATTACAAAATTTAGTGGATGATTATGAAATGGCAGATGGATCTGAATTTGATTGGAATAACGAATCTCATGCAGAGGAGCCTTACCAGAACAGGGATCCAAGATTTTATCAAACCATATTATATAATGGAGCTGAATATCGAGGAAGGGAAGTAGAAACATTTGTACCCAATGGTTTGGATAGTCCAGATGGTCCTTCCAACTGGAATACCAGTAAATCAGGTTACTATTTGAGAAAATTTATCGATGAAGATCTTCCAATCATTAATCCATGGGGAGTTGCCGGAACACAGGACTGGATTTATATTAGATATGGTGAAATTTTACTGAATTACGCTGAAGCGCAAAATGAAGCAGTCGGTCCAGATGAATCCGTTTATAATGCCCTAAACCTTATTCGGTCTAGAGCCGGTATGCCGAATTTGGAGAGTGGACTAAGTCAAAGTGAGATGCGCGAAAAGATTCGTCACGAAAGAAGAATTGAACTAGCCTTTGAGGAGCACAGATATTATGATGTAAGACGATGGATGATTGCAGATGAGGTCGAAAATCAACCTGCTCAGGGAATGAGAATTACCAGAACAAACGGAGATTTTAATTACAATACTTTCATCGCACTCGACGGAAAAAGTTTTAATGAGAGAAATTACTGGTTACCTATTCCAAGAAGTGAAATATTAGCTTCAAATAACCAGATAGAACAAAATCCAGGTTATTAATACAATCAAAACCATATTGTCTTCGGGCAATATGGTTTTTAATATTCCATCACTTTGAATCTGAATTTTATTCCTAATAATTCTGGATTACCTACTACCTCTGTAAAAATTTTTATTAAGTATAACCACTTAGGTTCTTTCGCGGAAACACTATAATATTCAATTGATGAAAAAAAACTTTCAATCTTTCTTTTTCCTACTTACGCTGCATTTGTTCTTTATTTCCTGCCAACAGGAAAATAATGATAAAAAAAAAGGAACTACAGAGGAAAGGACTAAGCTCACATCGATAAGCATTGAAGATGAGGTAGTTTTTCAGACTATCGACAATTTTGGAGCATCTGATGCTTGGAGCATGCAGCATATCGGGAATTGGCCAACTCATAAAAAACAAAAAATAGCACAGCTCCTTTTTAGTCAGGAGTTGGATAAAAATAATAATCCATTAGGAATCGGTCTTTCCTTATGGAGATTTAACCTAGGGGCAGGAAGTGCACAACAGGGAGCTGATAGTGGTATAGCCGATGAGTGGAGAAGAGCAGATTCTTTTTTACAATTGGATGGAACCTATTCCTGGCAACGCCAATCTGGACAAGTGTGGTTTGCAAAGGCAGCCAAAGCTTACGAAGTAGATCAATTGCTGGTATTTCTAAATAGTCCCCATGTAAATTTCACGAGAAATAATAAGGCATTTAGTGCAAGTGGTGATCAATCTAACTTAGCAGTAGTTAACTATAAAAAGTTCGCAGACTATCTAAGCCATAGTATAAAAGGTATGGAAAATTTAGGTCTTAGCGTAGATATTATAAGTCCTTTTAATGAACCGCAATGGGATTGGGCTGATGGGGGGCAGGAAGGCACTCCTTTCTGGAATGAAGAAATAGCCGAGATTACAAGACTAATTAATAAGAGTTTTATTCAAAATAATATTGAAACAAAAATTGATCTTCCGGAAACTGCACAGCTTAACTATTTAGTGGAAGACGATAATAAATCCGGAAGAGGTACCCAACTTGACTATTTCTTTAACGAAAATTCAGCGGGCTATATTGGTGATCTGGAGCATTTAGGCAAGGTGATATCTGGACATAGTTATTTTACCACTTCTCCTACATCTAAATTAGTTGGAGAACGAAAGAAACTGAATCAGGCTCTGAAAGATTTTCAGAATTTAAAATTCTGGATGTCTGAGTATTGTATTCTTGGTGATAATAATGGAGAAATTGAAGGAAACAGTAAAGATTTGAGTATTGAGCCCGCGCTCTATATGGCCAAAGTGATACATCATGATTTAAGTATTGCTAATGCTTCGGCCTGGCACTGGTGGACGGCAGTATCGGTTTATGACTATAAAGATGGATTAATTTATGCTGATAAGAATAAAAAAGACGGCAATTTTGAAGAGAGTAAGATGCTATGGGCCCTGGGAAATTATAGTCGTTTTATTAGGCCTGGAGCCAAACGTATTCAAATAAATTCAGAAGAGCAACTACCTGAAGAAATTTTAATTTCAGGTTTTCGTTCTCCGGACAATCAGGAAAATGTCTTAGTCATTATAAACCCCTTGAATAGAAAGATCCAAGTTCAATTTAAAAATAATGAAAAGCTCCTGACACCCAGATCATCCTATGTGACTTCCAGTGCTAAAAACTTAGCATCGGTAGAATATGGTACTAAAATCTCATTGACCGAAAAATCTATTACCACTTTAATCTTTTCAAAATAATATGACAACATCTTTTTCAAAAAGGCTTTTGAATTGGCAAAAGATTCTTCTTTTGTTTGTGATAAGCTTTCCGTTGGCGATAAGTGCTCAAGAAAATAATAAGCTACTGTTTAATGACTCCTGGCAATTCCATATGGGAGAGTTAACGAATAAAAGTGATGCAAACTGGAAAAATGTATCAATTCCACATGATTGGAGTATTCAAAGCGATTTCGATTCGCGGTGGGCCAGTGGAACGGGTTTTCTCCCTGGTGGGATAGCCTATTATAAGAAAAGCTTTGATGTTCAGAATTATTCTCCAAATAAAAAATATAGTATATACTTCGATGGTGTTTATAAAAATAGTGAAGTTTGGATAAACGGTCATTTTTTAGGTAAAAGGCCTAATGGATTCATTCCTTTTCAGTATGATCTAACGCCCTATTTGAAAGAAAAAGAAAATGAAATACTTGTAAAGTGTGATCATACGGATTATGCAGACAGTAGGTATTATACCGGTTCTGGGATATTTAGGAATGTTTATTTAATTCAACAAAATCCAATTCATTTTTCTCAATGGGGTGTATTTGTAACAACCCCCAAAATTGAAAAGGATGAGGCGGAAATCAATATTCAGTTAGAAATTGAAAATTTAACTGATCAGGTATCAGGCTCAGATATCATTACCAGTATAAGAAATGACAAAGGCGAAAAAGTAGCTACCGGCACTTTCAGTTTACAATTATATCCAAATAGGGAAAATTATATTGAATTGCATTTAAAAATCGATAACCCTGAATTGTGGGAACCAAATGCCCCTAATCTTTACGATCTAGATGTACGTATAGAGGTAGACGGAAAATTGATGGAGCTATGGAGCGATAAAATAGGAATAAGAGATTTTAAGTTTGATGCTAACAAAGGCTTCTTTTTAAATGGAAAGAATATGCTTATCAAAGGGGTTTGTATCCATCATGATGCGGGAGCATTAGGAGCTGCAGTTCCTAAAAAAGTTTGGAAAGAACGATTAAAAACTCTTAAAGAACTTGGTGCAAATGCTATTAGAATGAGCCATTATCCGCATCAGGATTATCTTTATGATCTGGCTGATGAAATGGGTTTTCTGGTTCAGGACGAAGCTTTCGATGAATGGGAGTTTGGCAAAAATAAATGGATTGAAGGTTGGAATGTAGGAACCCCTGGTAAAGACGGCTCTCATAAAGATTTTGAGAAATGGGGCGCCATAGATGTAGAAGATATGGTTAGGCGAAACAGGAATCATCCTTCTATCATCATGTGGAGTATAGGCAACGAAATTGATTACCCCAATGACCCTTATACCCATCCTATTTTGGATGAAGGTCGAAATCCACAAATCTATGGTAAGGGACATATGCCTGATCATCCCCCGGTAGATCAACTAGGTAAGATTGCAAATGAGCTTAGTATGGCTGCTAAAAAATTTGATACCACGAGGCCAATTACTGCAGCTCTCGCCGGAGTAACGATGTCTAACTTCACGGCCTATCCTGAAATTCTGGATATTGTGGGATATAATTATCAGGAATTTAGATATGAAGAAGATCATGCAAAATATCCGAATAGAATTATTTACGGAAGTGAAAATGGGGATGCACTTAGTGCCTGGAATGCTGTAAAAGACAATGATTTTATTGCTTCTCAATTTCTATGGACGGCATTTGATTTCATTGGAGAAGCCGGAAAGTGGCCTTATAGAAGTAGTGGCGCCGGAATCATTGATCTTGCAGGAAAACCAAAACCGGACTTTTATTTTAGAAAAAGTTTATGGAGTGATGCTCCTTTAGTTTTTATTGGAATTGCGGATAATGAAGAGGATGTGACAAAACGTCGTCATATTTCCACTACCTGGAGTGGCGCTGAAAATGATCTAAAATATGTAAGCGCATACACTAATGCTGATACGGTTGAACTTTTCTTAAATAATAAATCACTAGGAAAGAAGAAAGGAGAATACGATGGAAATATGATATTCTGGAAGGTTCCTTTTAAAAGCGGAGAGTTATTACTTAAAGGTTATAACAAGCAGGGAAAGGAAGTTGCTACACATAAACTAAGAACACCAGAATCAATAACAGACTTTAAACTCATTTATAACAAGGAAAATGTTGATAATATCCTTATTGTAGATATTGAATTGATAGATAAAAACGGATCTCTCATCATTAATGATGATCGCTCGGTGACTTTTAAAGTACCTACAGGTATAAAAGTGCTGGGATTAGAAAGCGGAGACTTAAAAAGTCATGAAGACTACCAAAGCAATCAACGAATTACTTATCAGGGAAAATTGCGAGCATATCTTAAGCTTTCAGAAAGCATTCAACAGAAGGATGTTTCAATAACTGTTAAGGTACAAGGAATGAATGAAAAAAAATTAGCCTATAATAAATAGAAATTTGAAGTTATGAAAAAGACCTTTTTTAGCCTACTTAGTTTGCTGTTGTTTACTGCAACATACGCACAGCAGAACGAGTGGGAAGACCCAACTACAATAGATCGTAATAAGCTTGAAGGCCACAGTGATTTTGTATTGTACACTTCAGCAAAAAAAGCATTACAAAACGATCCAACATCATCTAATCTGTATCAGAGTCTTAATGGTACCTGGAAATTCAATGTGGTGCAACATCCCAGCGAGCGCCCAAAAGATTTCTATTCAGAATCCTTAAACGACAGTAATTGGGATGATATTAAAGTTCCTTCCAATTGGGAATTAGAAGGTTTCGACCTTCCAATTTATACCAATGTTACCTATCCGCATCCTAAAAACCCACCATATATCGGATTTCCTTCCGAAGAAAAAACAGCAAGTGGAGAAACCATCAATAAAAACGCTAAAGATGGCGATGAAGAAATTTACAATCCGGTAGGTTCTTATCGCAGAACATTTAGCGTTCCAGAAGCTTGGGAAGATCATGAAATTATCCTTCGTTTTGGTTCCATTTCGGGTTATGCAAGAATCTTTGTGAATGGCCAGGAAGCAGGAATGACCAAAGCTTCTAAAACTCCGGCTGAATTTGATATCACCAATTTGCTGAAGGAAGGCGACAATCTTTTGGCCGTTCAGATCTTTAGATGGCACGACGGTAGTTATTTAGAAGATCAGGATTTTTGGCGCTTAAGTGGTTTAGAGCGTGATGTATATTTACAGGCGGTTCCTAAAACAACGATATGGGATTACTTTGTGACCAGTGGTTTAAGCGAGGATTATCAGGATGGAGAATTAAACGTGAATGTTAAGCTGAAGGAATTTGATAAAGGAAGTATCAAAAAACCAAAAGTGAAGTTTGCTTTAATGGATCCTTCAGGAAAAGAAGTCTATACTGAAACTAAAGCTTTAGATAAAAATGCAACGGAAGTAAGCTTCAATAAAACGCTTGCTGAGGTTGAACAATGGAGCAATGAATTTCCAAATTTATACAACTACAGCATTAGTTTGTTAGATAAAAAAGATAACGAGATTGCCGCTATTGCGGGAAGAACTGGTTTCCGCGAAGTAGAGATCAAAAATGCGCAATTAATGGTAAATGGAGAACCAATTACTGTTAATGGTGTGAACTTACATGAACATCATCCCGATAAAGGGCACACGCCAGATCGTGAAATGATGCGCAAGGATATCGAGGTGATGCAAAAGAACAACATCAACGCAATACGTATGAGTCATTATCCTCACGATTCTTATATCTACGAACTTGCCGATGAATACGGAATGTACGTGGTCGATGAGGCTAATATCGAAACTCATGCAATGGGCGCCGAATGGCAGGGGAATTTCGATAAATCAAAGCACCCGGCCTATCTTGAAGATTGGGCGCCAGCACATTTAGATCGTATTAAAAGAATGGTCGAATTCCACAAAAATCATCCTTCAATTATTGTATGGTCTTTAGGGAACGAAAGTGGAAACGGACCTGTTTTTTACGATGCTTACGATTGGATCAAAGAACGTGATACGACTCGTAAAGTTCAGTTTGAGCAGGCGGGTGAGAATCGCAATACAGATATCGTTTGCCCTATGTATCCTGGCATGAATTACATGAAAGAATATGCCGAGGATGAAAGCAAGGAGCGTCCATTTATCATGTGTGAATATTCTCATGCAATGGGGAATAGTAACGGAAACTTCCAGGAATACTGGGATATTATCGATAATAGCGATCATATGCAAGGTGGTTTTATTTGGGACTGGGTAGACCAGGGATTACGTGCTGAAACTGAAGACGGTAAAGAGTTTTGGGCTTATGGCGGAGATCTAGGCGCTGGCCATCTGCAAAACGATCAAAACTTTAATGCTAACGGATTGGTAAGTGCAGATCGTACGGTACACCCAGCTTTAGAAGAGGTAAAAAAAGTATATCAAAACATCAAATTTGAGCTTGATGGAAATTCTATTGTAGTCACCAATAAATTCGATTTTACGAATCTTGAAGCTTTCGATTTTAAATGGGAATTACTTGGCGATGGTGAAGTTGTAAAAACCGGAAAATTTACAGTAGACGTAGCTCCAAACGCAACAAAATCGGTTAGTATTTCGTTGCCAGAATTGGGAGATAAAGAATATTTCTTAAGCATTTATGGCTATACTAAAAAAGCCAAAGCGATGGTTCCTGCTAATCACGAAATTGCCAGAGCACAATTTAAACTAGGAGAAAACACCTTTTTTGCTACTGCTGAAGGGGAAACTTCAGGAAAACTTAAAGTGAAAAAGCAAGGAAATGAACTTCAGTTTTCAAATGACATGATCGAAGGTGTTTTTAATACGGAAACCGGAAGTTTCGAAGCCTATCATTTAAAAGGAGCTGAAGAATCACCAATATCGGTATTTCCACAGCCTTATTTTTGGAGAGCACCAACCGATAATGATTTTGGAAACGGAATGCCAAGAAGATTAAAAGCATGGAAAGAGGCGACCAATAATGCTGAAGTGACCAATGTTGAGGTTGCTAAAAAATCGAAAGAAGGTCAGTTAATTACCGTGACTTATCAGCTTGCTGGTGTAGACGTGCCTTATACCGTGGAATATTTTATAGAAAATAACGGAAATATTAAAGTCACTGCTACTTTAGATAGTGAAAAAGACCTTCCTGAACTTCCACGTTTTGGAATGCGAATGATCCTTCCGGGAGACTATGAAAACCTTGAATATTACGGTCGTGGTCCGTGGGAAAATTATTCTGATAGAAATACTTCAGCCTTTATGGGCATCTATGAAGATAAAGTAGAAAACCAGTTTGTGTGGGAATATATTCGTCCGCAGGAAGCCGGTTATAAAACTGATGCAAGATGGATTCAGCTTGAAAATAAAATAGGCGGTGGCTTAAAGATTATTGGTGAGCAGCCATTAGGATTTAGCGCTTTAAATGTTGCTACGGAAGATTTAGATCCGGGAGAAAATAAAGCACAACGTCACCCAACCGATATTCCTGTTCAGAACAAGGTGTTTTTACACGTAGATTTTAAACAACGTGGTCTTGGTGGTGATGATTCCTGGGGACGTTACCCGCATAGACAATATCGTTTAGAAGACAATAAATACAGCTATTCGTACACTATTTCTTTGCTGAAATAGAATGTCGAAATTGTATAATCTAAGAACAGATTTTTTCAAAAAGATTTTAATCAAAATTTCAATAAAATGACATACATCTTTAAAAAATCAATTGGAGCACTTCTATTGATTTTAGTGTCTTTATTAATGAGTTGTTCTGAAAAAAATAAAAATGACATTGTTTTACAAGATCCGCTTATCAATGGTGATTTTGCTGATCCATCGATCGTAGAACACAATGGTAAATATTATATCTACGCCACGATAGATCCCTGGGGAGCTGAGGAACTTGGAGTTTTAGAATCAGATGACTTCGTGCATTGGGAGCAAAAGCATATTAACTGGCCAACAAAAGAACTTTGTACCAGTGAAACTTCTAATTCAAGTAATGTTTGGGCACCTTCAGTAATTGAAGGGAAAGATGGTAAGTTTTATATGTATGTGTCTGTAGGAAGTGAAGTTTGGGCTGGTGTAAGTGAACATCCTTTAGGCCCCTGGAAGAATGCTAAAAGTGATAATTCGCCACTTATCAAAGGCAACATGTTTCCTGAATATCATATGATCGATGCTGAAGTTTTTATAGACGATGATAAACAAGTGTATTTATATTGGGGATCTGGGTTAAATTGGGTAAACGGGCATTGTTTTGTGGTTCCCTTAAAAGACGATATGATTTCTTTTGATGAAGCCGAAATAAAAGATATTACCCCACCAAATTATTTTGAAGCACCATTTATGGTTAAAAAAGGCGGAACTTATTTTTTAATGTATTCAGATGGGAAATGCACTACAGAAACCTATAAAGTGAGATACGCTAAGGCTAATAATCCATTTGGACCATTTTCTGAAGGTGAAAATAGTCCGGTTTTAACAACTTCTAAAGATAGATCAACTTTAGGGCCAGGCCATCATAGCATATTTACTGAAGGCGGTCAGGATTATATTTTATACCATCGCATAACCAATAATAATGATCAATTGTATAGAGAGTTGGCTATTGATAGTCTTAATTTTTCGAAAGGTGAAATAGAAGTGGTGAAACCTTTAAAAACAATGATGCATTTAAATGAGAATTAATTTTAATACGTTGATAGCATTATTTTAAATTTATTGATACTATTTCGAAGCAAAATAGTTTACTATCTTTACCAAGACGAATCAAATGAATTCAATTTTAAAGTTCACAGATCGTCAACATGAAAAATAGACACTAGTATTTATAGGGCTTCCCAGACATCGGTGAATCCTGCCGAGGTCACTTTTAAAGAAGACGAATGATAAAAAACCCTGCAACTTGCAGGGTTTTTTATTTTGAGTAATCTAATAATAATTAGATTCAATTTTAAGTACTTATAGCTAATAATATTCGATAAATTTAGCTAGATACTTTAACGATGATCTTTCCTAGCTGTTGATTAGACTCCATGTATTTATGGGCTTCAATAATATCTTCAAAATCAAATGTCTTATCGATAGTCGGAGTAAGTTTTCCTTTTTCTAAGGCCTCGAATATAAATTGTTTTGCAGGTTTTAGTTTTTCAGGATTTGTTGTGATATCCATTAAAATATAACCCTGTACTGTTAACCTTTTTTGAAGCATCTGTCCAAACGGAAATTTTGCTGATTCACTAGATAAAGAGCCGTATTCAATAATTCGGCCAAGAGGTGCAGCGGCCTTAGTCAATGTTTCGATAATAGGTCCACTAATAGGATCGAAAATAATGTTTGCACCTTTTTCGTTAGTGATTTCCATTACACGATCTACAAGGTCTTCCTCCTCAGTAACGATCACGTAGTCTGCACCGGCGTCTAATAATTGTTGTTTTTTAGCTCGTTTTCTAGTCGTTGCGATAGCAATTCCACCTTTTAGTTTGGTGATTTCAATGGCTGCAAAGCCTACGCTACTACTCGCCGCGGTTATAAGTACCGCATCATCTTTTTTGATCTTTCCATTTGTAACGATTCCACCGTAGGCCGTGATAAATGGCATCCATATTGCTGTGGCTTCTTCGCTTGTCAGGTTTTTGGGATAATTGCTCACGGCATGCTCTGGCACGATTGCGGTTTCTCCATAAACACCGTAATCATTCATCGAAAATGAAGGAATGGTGCTTACCTTATCTCCAATTTCTACAGAAGTTACTTTATTACCAACGGCTTCTACGACACCGCTGGCTTCATAGCCAATTAGCGATGGGAAATTGGGAGTTTCTAAATATGCTCCACTTCTAAAAGCGACTTCTGCACGGTTTAAACCTATTGCGTCCACTTTTATACGAACTTCATTTTCTGAAGGTTCTGGTAGATCTACTTCTTCAATTTTTAAAACTTCAGCTGTGCCGGTTTCGTAAAATTTCACAATCCTTGTTCTTTTCTTCTCAATAATCATAGTTCAAATTTTTATTAATCTCAGAAATTATAAACTTCAGAACAAATAGTTTCACATATATAACATAACCTTTAGAAGTCGTTTAGAGTTTGGTAGTAGCGTTTCAAGCTAAGCGTATGTTTTTACCTCATAAATTATAATATAGTTTACAAACTTTGTAATACAATTAACCCTGCAATTTTCATTAAGCTCCAATTTGTAGTTAGCTTTGGAAAGATGAGATTTTAAAAAGTTTTTAAACTTAGAAAAGCTTCTCTTGTCTTTTAATAAACCAACATCTTAGGTAAAGTATGAACTATGGAGAAAATCTTAATATTAGGAGCCTCGGGAGCATTAGGAGAATATATCTTAAAAGAGTGTTATTCCAGAAATTTTAAAATCCGTGTCCTCACACATTCTAATGAAGGCTATCAGAAAGTACGCTCATATACCGATGATATTTGGTGTGCAAATGCCCAGGAAGATCTTACGAAGATAAAGGGGATTACAAAAGGTGTAGATTATGTAATTTCTGCCTTAGGAAAATCTGTAAGTCTTTTTAGTCCAGGGCCAAACTCATTTTTCGAAATAGATTATAAGGCTAATGTGAATATACTTCAAGAGGCAAAGGAAAATGGTGTAAAGCGATTTTTTTACATATCCATGAAAGGAGCTGAAGAAGCTTCAGAATATACTATACCCGGCATTCATAAACTTATGGAAGATGCACTAAAGGAGTCTGGTATAAATTATAGTATAGTTAGGCCTGTTGGATTTTATTCGGGTTTGAATGATCTCGTAATTATGGCTAAGCGTAAGGTAATTCCCTTAATTGGTGATGGTGAAGCCAGAACAAATAGTATTTTTCATGGGGATCTTGCTAATTATATAATGACTGAATTTCTAAATCTACCTGAACTGAAAGAAGTAGGCGGTCCTCAAATTCATACCCGTATGGAAATGGCTAAAATGATCCAGAAAAAAATTGGAGGTGAAATTATTAAAATCCCGAAATCTATAGCTAAGCATGGAAGCAAATTGCCTAAGCTACTTCAATTAGATGAAATTAGTGATAAACTAGCCTATTTTCGATATATCATGAGTAACGATATGATTGCTGAAGAGCATGGCAAAATGAATTTTGAAACCTATTTGGATCAAATAGATACTGAAGACATCAAATAATTATAGGTATGGGGCAAGATAAGACTGAAGAAAAGTATGATGCAGTAATTGTGGGTAGTGGCGCTAACGGAATTTCTGCAGCGATTTATTTACAACAGAAAGGGCTAAAAACACTTATTCTGGAGAAAAATTCTGATCCTGGCGGAGCAACCAGAAGTGGGCAGTTAACGCTGCCGGGATATGTTCATGATATTGGATCTGCAGTCCTGCCCATGTCCTATAGTTCTCCTTTTTTTCAAACACTTCCTCTAGAAAAATATGGGTTGGAATGGATATTTCCAGAAATTGCTTTTGCGCAAACTTTAGAAAATGGAGAAGCGGTAGGTTGTTATCGGGATATTTCTAAAACAGCTGCTAATCTGGGAAAGGATAAAGAAGCTTATGAAGATTTAATGAATCCTTTAGTATCAAATTGGGCAAAAATTGATGAAGATATTTTATCGCCTTTTGGCATACCTTCACATCCTATTCAGTTTTTAAAATTTGGGATTAAGGCTATTCTTCCGGCAAAAACCTTAGTAAATCATTATTTTAAGGAAGATAAAGCGAAATCTTTATTTTATGGTGCCGCGGCACATTCAACTTTACCACTTACAAATTTAGCTTCCTCGTCATTTGGATTGGTATTAAGCATCATGGCGCATATTAATGGCTGGCCTTTTCCCAAGCATGGAGCTTCAGCAATAATTAAAGCACTGTTAGCTTATTATGAAGATCTCGGCGGAAAAATTCACTGTAATTATACTGTAAAAGATGCAAAGAATATTCCCAATTCAAAGATTCAGTTATTCGATTTAACTCCAAGACAGTTGTTGAAAATAGAAGGCCTAAACTTAAGCAACACCTATCAAAAAAGACTTTCTAAATTTACTTATGGATCTGGAGTTTTTAAAATTGACTGGGCCTTAAACCATCCTATACCTTTTAATAATGCTATATGTAGGCGAGCAGGGACAGTTCATATTGGTTATGGAAGTGAAGAAATAGAGCATTCTGAAGCCTTATCTGCTAAAGGAAAAATTGCTGAAAATCCATATATTCTACTTGTTCAACCCAGTATTTTTGACAGTAGCCGAGCGCCAGAGGAAAAACATACCGCCTGGGCGTATTGTCATGTGCCTAACGGAAGTACATTTGATTGTACTAAAATAATCGAAGATCAAATTGAAAAAGCAGCTCCAGGTTTCAAAAAAAGTATTCTGAAAAGAGCTACTATGAATACAAGCGATTTAGAGGTTTTTAATCCAAATTTGGTTGGCGGAGATATTAATGGCGGAAGGCAGGATATCACTCAACTATTCACAAGACCTATAGCAAAAATATCTCCGTATAAAACCTCCAACAATAATATTTATTTGTGTTCTTCTTCTACACCACCTGGAGGCGGAGTGCATGGTATGGCTGGTTTTAATGCCGCAAAACAAGCCTTTAAGGATCACTTTTAAATTAATAATGAATATTATTTTTCTTCCAATTTATATTTTCCATTACTCTTTGGCTTCTCTTAAACTCTGTTAGAGAAATGCGATTGTTTTGTTAAACGATGAATAACGATGCAAATGTGGCAATAAAGCACATTTGTACCTCTTGGATTTGATACCTTTTAAAAACCTAATCCATAACCAAAATATGATGAGTGAGGAAAAGAAAGAAACAGGAAAAAGTAAAGATCTTAAGGCCAACACTAAAGATGCATCGGGCAAAACGATGACCACTAACCAGGGAGTCAAGGTGAACGATACCAATAATTCTTTGAAAGCCGGGGAGCGGGGAGCATCATTGTTAGAAGATTTTATTTTAAGAGAAAAAATCACACATTTTGACCATGAGCGAATTCCAGAGCGTATCGTTCATGCCAGAGGAAGTGGTGTGCATGGTGTGTTTGAATTATACGAAAGCCTCGAGGATTATACCAAGGCGGGTATATTTACCGATACTAATCGAAAAACGCCAGTATTTGTTCGATTTTCAACAGTAGCCGGGAATAAAGGATCTGCCGATCTAGCCAGAGATGTTCGTGGTTTTGCTACGAAATTTTATACCGAAGAAGGTATTTTCGATTTGGTTGGTAATAATATGCCTATCTTCTTTATTCAGGATGCCATGAAATTTCCGGATTTGATTCATGCAGTAAAACCAGAACCAGATCGTGATATTCCGCAGGCTGCCTCAGCCCACGATACCTTTTATGATTTTGTGTCTCATACTACTGAAACACTACATAATCATATATGGGTGATGAGCGATCGCGCCATTCCCAGAAGTTTTAGAATGATGGAAGGTTTTGGGATTCATACCTTTCGATTAGTAAATGCCGAAGGAAAGTCACATTTCGTAAAATTTCACTGGAAGCCTTTATTAGGAACGCACTCAATTACCTGGGATGAAGCGGTAAAAATTCACGGTGCAGATACCGATTTTCATCGTAGAGATTTGTGGGAAGCTATCGATGCCGGTCAATTTCCTGAATGGGAGTTAGGGCTACAAATTATTCCTGAAGAGGATGAGCACAAATTCGATTTTGATATTTTAGATCCTACCAAGCTTATTCCTGAAGAAATGGTTCCGGTACAGCGTGTTGGAAAAATGACATTAAATCGAAACCCTGATAATTTCTTTGCAGAAACAGAACAGGTGGCATTTCATCCGGGACATGTGGTTCCTGGGATTGATTTTACCAACGATCCGCTATTACAAGGAAGATTGTTTAGCTATACCGATACACAACTCTCACGTCTAGGAAGTCCTAATTTTCATGAAATCCCTATCAATCGTCCTATAAATGAAACGCATAATAATCAACGAGATGCCCATATGCGAATGACGGTAGACAAAGGCAAAACTGCCTATTTCCCAAATTCTATTGGCGGCGGATGCCCTCATCTGGCAAAAATGGCTCAGGGTGGTTTCACTTCTTATGAAGAACGCATAGATGCCAAAAAGATTAGAGGTAGAAGTACCAGTTTTAGTGATCATTATTCGCAACCGGCATTGTTTTATCGTAGTCTTACCGATTGGGAACAGCAACATGTAGCTGATGCCTATACATTTGAACTGGGAAAATGTACTTACGATCATATTAAAAAGCGTATGCTCTATGTGATCAACCATATAGATAAAGATCTGGCTACCAAGGTTGCAAATGGTTTGGGGATGCAGGTTCCTAAAAATATTGATCAACCCGTGAATCAGGCTATTGGAGCAGATGCAACCGTAGAGGATCATCAGCCAGGACCTAAAAAAGAATATCTTGATCGATCAGAAGCATTAAGTTTAACGCATTTAAACTCAGATAGTATCGCCACCAGAAAAATTGCTTTTCTAGTGGGAGATGGCTTTGATGGAGAGCAGGTGATGAAAATGAAAAAAGCCTTAACTGCAGAAAATGCGATGGTACATTTAGTGGCTACCCATGGAGGGACGGTTAAATGTGATCATGATAAAGACCACGAGGTTGACGCCGCACTACTTACTACTGAGAGTGTTCTCTATGATGCGGTGTATGTTCCTGGAGGGAGTAAAAGTATTGAAGCATTACTAAACGCTCCAAAATCAATTAAGTTTATCAATGAAACCTTGAAGCATTGTAAAGCAGTAGCTGCCGAAAAGGGAGCCGCAGATCTATTGGATCAAACAGCTATTTCCATGTTTAAAGATGATAAAGCCATCTTAATAGGAAAGGATCCTGAAGCTTTCATAGCACAAATTGCAGCACATCGTAACTGGGTACGTCAACCAGAGGCGATGAAGATTCCTGTATAAAGTTTAGTTTTTTAGTGCAATTGTGTTAGAAGAAAAGGCCGTATTAATGATACGGCCTTTGTATTGAATTATTATACTGGTAATTAATCTTCTTTCTGAATATCTTCCCACTGCCAGCCATCGTTTTCAACAAGTTTTTGAAAGATCTTTCTTCCGCGGTTTTCGAAAGAAACTTCTTTATTAGCGTCGATAAAATTATGCGATACTAAAGCATTCGTTTTAATAGAAGAAATTAGATAATCTTTCTGTTTCTTAGTACCAGTAATTTGAGTGATTATCTTAAAATAATTATCGAAAGCAACTTTTAATGATCTAAGTTCGCTTTCTTTTGGTTTATGCTCTTCGTTTACTAGATGTTCTAATATTACTAAGCATTCGTGAATTTTAGAAAGTTCTAAAATAATATTGTAAGATCGATCGCTATTGTGAAAATAGTGAATTACGGGATAAGCTTTATGATTTTGTGTATGTTTAATTAGCGCTAAACTTAACTCTGAAGCATTAGCGGTTAAACCTTGGTAATGTTTACCATCGTAAGAGTTAATGATCATTTCCTGTGGATTACTGCCGTATCCGCTTATTTGAACCGCTAATTTCTGCTGCTCGATAACTGCTTGTAAAAGCGGAACAAAATAGGTAACAGACATTGTTAGAAGAACAAGACCAGTAAAAGAAAATATATTGGTAATTATACGCCAAAAATCTGTGCCTGGAATATATTCTCCACTTCCCAAAGTAGAAAGTGTATAGCCAGCAAAATATAATTTTTCGATTCCCTGTATTGGGGTTTTGTTAGAACTGCTTATTATACTTGCGGGATCTGAAACTAAAATTAGAGAAAGACTTGTCCATAATAATCCTACCCAAAAAATAATTATCCCGGTTAAGATCAAATATCCCGTTTTACCTAACAGTTTTGAATTTCCGTTTTTACCAGAAATGAGAAAACTTATTTTCCATAGGAGTTTAGAAAAGTTGTTGGTTAAAAATCCACCACCTTCCATAGACAAGGTGGTTTTTAAAATATCGTTAACCGTTAAAATATATAGTATGGCTCCCAGGGCAAAAAATAGCATTCGTTCTAGTTTATTTTAAAGATAATGCAATTAATGTCTAGCCGAAATTTATTCAGGCGAAAAGCCGTTCTTTTAAGTCTTATTTAGCAATTAAAGTGCAATACCATTCATCTTCTTTTAATTGAAATAATTTCTCGTCTAAGTTTTCATTTAATTCGAATATTATAACTTTTTGTGGAAAAGCTAAAATTCTCGTTAACTACTGACTTAAAATGAGTTAATGCGTTATCTTCCGCAGATCTGTAAGCTTAATTTTGTAAAAAATAATCGAGAATGATAGAATTTTGGGACATACCTAAATTATTTGTAGCCTTTTTTATAATACTTCCTGTGGTTTCCTTAGTACACGAAATTGGCCATCTTTTGATAGCTAAGATTCTGGGCGCAAAACAGGTGAAAATAATTATAGGCTCTGGTAAAATACTTTTTAATGCGCGGTTTTTCGAAATAAGAAAATATTATTTCTACTATGGTTACTGTTACTTCGAAAATATCGAAGACAAAAGTAGATGGAGAAATTTGTTGATCTATTCTGGTGGGATTATCGCAAATATTCTTTCTAGTTTTGTGTTGATTTATTTAGTATCAAATCAGGTCATTGTAGAAACAATTTTTACCTATCAATTCCTATATTTCTCTTTGTATTATGTGTTTTTTGCTTTATTGCCTATGAGTTATCCTGACGGGAATTACAGCGACGGTAAAATTATTTATTATTTGCTGAAGAGAAATCATCAATTATTACAACAAAAGCAATTTCAACTTTATTATAACAAGGAAGCGAAAACCTGGATGCTATCTTCTGAAAATAAAGATGAAGCCGAATTTGATCATATCGACGATTATGATGAAGCATATCAGAAAGCTGTGACACACGCAAGAGCCTCTAGACCCAGCAAGTTAGAAGTGATTAAGGAAAATACAAGTCATTTTGAAATTTTTCCTCGTAACCCAATTTAATAGTTACAAAAAAATCCCTGTTATTAACTAATTTCAACAACAGGGATTTATGATCAATTTATTTCTCTCGCTCACTAACGAAGCAAAACTGTATTCTGAAACCTTTTAAGTTCAGCTATATTTTGCTTCAATTCATTATTAATAGTTTCTAATTTGTGCCTCTTGCTTTTTAGTTCGGGCTGTACTAGTTTAGTGCTTATGGCCTCGGCCAATTTGTTTTCAAGATACATCGCTTTATTCAATACATAGTTTCTGCCCTTTTTCTGCAAGAAGTGTAAACGATCGGCAAGTGCTTTTTCATCGGTTTTACGATGTATTATAGATCTACTGAAGCTTTTATTTAAATCTTCAATGGTTTTTAGCGCTTGGGTTTTATGATTTTCGAATAGTCTTTTAAAGATCATCCTCTTTGAGGCTTTTCTTGCTTCTTCAAAAAACAAAATATTTTCTTCAAGCTGATTATAGATCGAGTTTAAATTAATTTCGTTTTCTGATGCTTCAATTTTCTTCAGAATTAAAAACTTCGGGTAGGGTAGTTTTTGGAAATACTTTATGCAAATTTTTCCATTTCCTGGAATATTTTCGGTAACAAATTCACCATTTTCCGGATTAAAACTACCTTCCTCAGTTAAATAAACTCCAGAGATTATCGCTTCTTCCAGATCGTATATTTTATTTATTTCTTGTTCATTTAATTCGAATTTAGAATTTATCTTATGTAAGCAATCAGATATACTTATTTCTTGAGTGTTGCTTGGTTTTTTACCGTTCTCATTTCTTTCTTTCATCATCATTCTGGTCTTTAAATTTTAATAATTTGATTTCTATTCGTGATCCCGATAAAATTTATTGATTTTATCAAAATACGCAGCTTTATTAACGCAAAAGAAGATAGTTATAAAAAGCTGTTGTTTAGTTGGTTAAAGTGTTATAACTTGGTAAAACCAAATCTAACCTACCATGAAATTAATCAGCAGCTCTAAACAGAAGCTCTTAATAGCTTTTCTTATTATAAGTTATGCTATTGCTATGGCTTCTACGATTCAAATCTTACCAGCGGTACTAACAATTCCGTTTTTCGTTATTGGTTCTCTTTTGGTTTTAATATTATTTATTCGGTTTTTAATACGCCTTAGGTAACATTCTCAATTACGGAAGTTCCTTAAAAATCTCGTATTCAATTTCTTTAAAGCTACCGCCGTTACTGTCCTCTGCCGAGCAAGCTGTAAGTCCTACAATCAAATCCATTTTAGCTTCAAAAAGCACGTAATCATTGGGAGTATTAAAAGGTGGATCTACGCTTATTTTCCCATTTTTTTCAAATTGAACATTCATAAAAATATTGAAGGCCGTTGGAATGTCATCTGGCTCTATATCGAATTTCGCTAAATTGGTATATAAATTTTCGAAACAGCTAGGATGATATTCTTCATTTTTATACATAATTTTAAAGGTTTCGGGACTACAAGGCGCCAGTAAAAAGTCATTACGCCCATTGGTGTCTTCGACGATCTTCATCATTTTGTTGCTACGATTGCTCCAAAGGAAGTTGTCCTTACTAATTAGGATAGATTCTTCAAAATCTAAGGTTTTTCCGCTTGATATTTTTTCTCTTTTATCATTTTTATTAAAAAGAACCATGTCGCTTACCTGCTGTCCTTTAGGTCCGCTTACTTTTAAATATTCTCCTCGTTTTAAGATAAAACCTACTCCAGATTGTTTAGAAATCGTCTGCATAAAAAAAAATTAATGTTTAAAAGGGCATTCCCATTTTTCAGAAACCTTACGGCCACTGTATTGCTTTGCTTCGCTAGTAGCACCAAAATCCTCTAGCATGGGATTTATATTTCCTTGTAGTTTCTTATCTCTTTTTCTAATGGTATTTCTTACTCGCTTATAAGTGCCCATTTCCCTTAATTTCTCAAATTGCCAGTGTAAATTAAAAGTAATAGCGGTAAACGGACTGCGACGTGCGAGTCTCGAACTGTTTGGATGTAAACCTACAATATAAAATGATCTCCCGGCAATACTAAAACTGAAATTCTGGTCGTCTGGATCATTACTTACTCTGCTATCCCAGTCGAAATTATCTATTTTATGAAGCTGATCTAATTGCATCCATAATTGCTTCTCGAAATCTAATTCGTTTAGCTGAGGTGTATCTGGAAAAACAGCTATAAAAGTTTCAAACTTGTTTGAGTCAAAATCGTATTCTTTTATATATGATTTTAGATCTTCGTATAATTTTGATGTTTCGCTAAGATTAGCCAGATTTTTATATGATTTTAGATGAACATTATCCATGCTAAAAACAGTTTTCGCCATAATACAGGGATGATTTTCACCTGTAATAAATCGATCGAAATCTTTATAAATTTGGTCGATTTTATAGCTTTTGGTTAAATCTTCCTTCTTTTCTTCAGCAATCTTCAGCATAACTTAGTTTTTTTCAAATGTATTCTGAATCAATTGCGAGGAGAAATGGCTTAAGAACAGTTTAAATCAAAATTTGGTACGGTTTAACATATAAAAAGTAATAGCGGCCGTATTTAAAGTAAATACGTCATTTGTAATCTCTTTTCTTTATGAATAAGTCAGATTGGGCATTTATAGGAATTAATAGTTAATTCTATATTTGTAAGTATTCAGGAGGAGTAATTCCGGTGTATTTTTTGAAAAGTCGATTAAAATAAGTGTACTATTAAAAAATCGCCTGAAGACATACAGAAGAAAAATAAGAAGTTTTTTAATATCAGTCACTTTCCGCCAAAAAAACTAAACCATATAAAAAAGAGTCCTGCAATTTGCAGGACTTTTTTTATTCATTTTCTAGAATAAGCTCTACCAGAACAACAACTACATAGTTGTCTTTGCGATTAATAGATAAGCTTACCGATTTTAGAATATAAGGACAATCTAAATGTCCAAGGATGTCATTTTTAATAATGTCATCTACTACAAGTTGATTTTCGAAATCTATGGGTGTCTTAATCTCGAAATTGAAAACTTTTAAGTTGGGTATTTGTGTCAAGATGTAAAGTTTAGGGCGCAAATTTAGTTCATTATTTCAATTCATTTAAAGTTTATTTTCAAATTAAATTTAAGAAATGAATAAATTATAAATCACTACAAAAGTTTGAAAGATAAACGGATCAATTTTATTGATTAACAAAGAACCATTGAATTTGTAGTTAAAAAAATACTAAATTTTAGCTTTTATTTTATCTAATTAATTGGTTTTAGTTGAATGATTTTAGTATTTTTTTAACAAAATTAGCTGAAAATAATCACAGATTGATAATTCTAAATTGTGAGTTATGTTATAAGTTCTTATCTTTATGATACTTAGATCAAGATATTCGACCAAATTAGCTTGACAGTTTTGTTTCACGTTTAGTGTACGAGCAATTTCTCCCACGCTGTACCTGTGAAAATGACTTTCTGCCCTACCAGAAGCTGATAAGTAATTTTTAATTTTTTTTAAATATTATCTGAATGGTTGGTATATTTACTCAAAGATTAAATTCCTTTTTTACAAAATAAGATATATTCTAAAGGATCTAACCTCTAGATGTCTATATGTTTTATAGGCTGTAGAGCTCAACGTAACAACTTTCCTTTAAGTATACATCCATTTTACATATCTGTATAAAATGAAAATTTTATACGGCAGGGATTCTTTGATCCAATTCCGTTTGAGATAGACTAATCTAAATCTCTAATTATGGAATTATCATTACCTATTAATAACAAAAAACTGCCATTAATTTTAGTGGTTTTTAATGTACTTTTTTTCTCGATAACATTTTATGCTCAAACATCAACACAACGCATATATGCAACTAATGCAGAAGCAAGTGCAGATGAATATTCTTTATTAGGTATTCTAAGCGGGAGTGTAGACAATGTGAATGCGGCCACAGACTCAGATCTTACAACATTTGCTACATTAAATTCTACAGTTGTAAACGCCTTAGGCGGCCTGATCTCTATTGGGGGAGAAGCTTCAATAAAACTTAATTTTACAGAAAGTCTTCAGGCAAATACCCCTGTTACCATTAAACTTGGTTTAGGAGGTGATGTTTTATCTGCATTATCGGGAGTGTATTTACAAGGTATAAATGATACTGACTCAGGCGAGTCAAATGCAGGAGAAGAAATTATATTAGGCGATTTAGTTGGTGCACTTACAGGCAATCAACAATTAGAAGTAATAATAACTCCAGATGAAGACTTCAATGGAGTGAAAATTTCCCTTGGAGTTCCAGAAGGTTTACTAAATGTTGGAGTACTTACTACCGTAGATGTTTATGAAGCTTTTTATGAAGAAAGTAGCGTAGGTTCAGGTTGTATTGATCCTGTAGATGCTCTTGTTGGTATTGAAGGAGAATTACTTGATTTAAATTTACTTTCGGCTCTAGATGTTATTCAAAACCCATACAATGCAATAGATGGTGATCCTAATTCTGCAGCTCTTTTACGAGCAAACGTTAGTGCATTAACTTCTGCATATTTGAACGTTCCTTTTAATGGAGCATCCAAACCTGGAGATCAAATACAAATAATATTGGAGGACCAGGCAGCCGGAATTTTAGACCTTAGTTTACTATCATCAAATTTTCAGGTAATAGCCCTTAATGATAAGGAAGTAGTGCAAACCTTCAATGCATCAAGTTCTTTATTAAGTTTAGAATTATTAAGTGGAAGCAGCTCGAAGTATTTACTTTCTCTTCCGGTATCTGATGCTTTTGATGAAGTAGAAATAAGATATGCAGGAAGTTTAGCTACTGTTTTTTCAGGTATAAATATCTACGAAGTAGGAACTGCTCCGCCTTCACCAGTCATAATTTCAGATGATCTAAATGCTGGGATAGCATCTATTTGCGAAGGGAAAGAGGTAAGCCTTTTCATCGAAAACCCGATAGCGGGTTCAGTTTACAATTGGTATACACAAGTCGAGGGAGGCACTATCGTTGCTACGACTACTTCTTTTACTCCTCAAAATTTAACCGATGGAACGTATGACTATTATGTGGCTCAATCGCGACCTGGCTGTATCTATGAATCTGCCCGCGTCAAGGTAACGATCGAAGTTGAAGACCTTCCAACCACACCTGTTTTAGTGGAGTCCAATATAGAAGTAGCCTCTGGGGGAGATGTTACTTTCGAGATCGAGAATCCAGATACCAATATAACGTATAACTGGTACGCTGAAGGGGATGCGAGCACGATAGTTCATACGGGGGAGACGTATGCGCTAACTGACGTAACGGCTTCAGCTGGTTATACGGTTATTGGGGTATCAGCAGCGGGCTGTGAAAGTTTGGGAGCCGATGTTACTGTAACGGTATTGGATAATTTATTACCACCAACGGTAGCACCAGAAATGGCTACAATATCTGAAGGGGAAACACAAACCTATATGGCCAGTAGTGAAAACCCAGATCCTGTAGAATATGCTTGGTATGACGATAATGGCGTAGAAGTTTTTGTGGGAGAAAACTATACAACACCAACAGACCTAGCACCTGGTGATTATACCTATGATGTTATTTCCAGAAATCCGGATACCGGACAGGAATCAATACCTACCACAGTAACTTTAACTGTTTTGTCCGATCTATTACCACCAACGGTAACACCGGAGATGGCTACAATATCCGAAGGGGAAACGCAGACCTTTATGGCCAGTAGTGAAAACCCAGATCCTGTAGAATATGCTTGGTATAATGATAATGGCGTAGAAGTTTTTGTGGGAGAAAACTATACAACACCATCAGACCTTGCACCTGGTGATTATACGTATGATGTTATCTCCAGAAACCCGGATACCGGACAGGAGTCAACACCTACCACAGCAAGTTTAACAGTGGAAGCTGTTGAAGATCTTACCGATTGTACCGCAGCTAATGCTCAGAATAATGGTATCGATGGTTTACTATGTGTATTATGTGGTGTAAGCAATGCCGGAAATTCAGTAGATAATGATCCTAATAATTTTGCAAGATTAAGGGTTAGTGTCGGGGTATCAGCTTCGGTATATCAGGAACTTATTTTTCCAAATTCAGGAATAGCGGGAGATAGCATCCGAGTAGATCTAGGTATTCCGGGAGGCCTTGCTGATGTATCTGTATTAAGCGGATTGCAGGTTACTTTGTCGAATGGAAATACCCAGGTAGATCAATATACCTTAAATAGCTCTTTGGTTCGTCTAACTTTACTTGGCGGTGAACGTTTTAGTGCACAATTCGAAGCCAGTGGTGTATATGATCGTGTAGAGATCCGTAATCTTGGATTGGTAAACGCATTAGAAAGTACCGATATCTACGGAGCTTATATTGAAGTTCCTGATCAAATTATTGATTATGAAGTTACAGAAATATGCAGTGGAGAATCGGTTAATTTCAACATAGAAACTCAAGCGGGATTATCTTATATATGGTTTGATTCAGAGTCAGGTGATAATCAAATGGCCAACGGTGGAAGCTATACAACTTCAGAAATAGAATCAGATCAAACCTTCTTTTTAGAAATAAGTCGAAATGGATGTCCTATACAGAATATAATTCCTTTTGAAGTACAAGTTTTACCAACAGCTACGGAATCTGATCTGGTAACGATGGATTATGATATCTGCGTGGGCGGTAATGTAGAATTGGAAGCAACAACTTCGGTGCCCAATGCGACGATCAGATATTACGCCGATGCCGATTTAACGAATGAAATCATCGATCTAACAGTAATGCCAACTACAACTACTACATATTATGTAACGGTAAGTGGCGATGGAGTTTGTGAAAACCTTCCCGGTGATGCAGCAATGATTACGGTAAATGTTAGTGATCCAGGTACACCAATTACGGATATGCCTATGCAGAGTTTCTGTGGAGATGCGACCATAGCCGATTTAATGACCAATGAAGGCAATGTGGTTTGGTATGCCGATGGGACTGGTGGTGATATTTTAGATGAGTCGATGCTTCTTGAAAATGGAACTTATTATGCCGGTTTTGATCCAGCAAGTGGTTGTGCGAGTTCAGAATTATTAGCGGTAACAGTAGAATTATTACCAACCGCTACGGAATCTGATCTGATAACAATGGATTATGATATCTGCGTAGGTGGTAGTGTAGCACTTGAAGCAACGACTTCGGTACCCAATGCAACGATCAGGTATTACGCCGATGCTGATTTAACGAATGAAATCACCGATCTAACAGTAATGCCAACAAGCACTACGACTTATTATGCAACCGTAAGTGGTGATGGACTTTGTGAAAACCTTCCGGGTGAAGCAGCAATGATCACGGTAAGTGTGAGTGATCCGGGAACACCAACTACCGATATGGCTATGCAGAGTTTCTGTGGAGATGCTACAATAGCCGATCTAATGACCAATGAAGGCAATGTGGTATGGTATGCTGATGAAGATGGAACAACGATCCTATCCGATACTGAAATATTAGTAAACGGAACTTACTATGCCGGATTCGATCCAGCGAGTGGATGTGCAAGTTCAGAATTATTAGCGGTAACGGTAGAAATTCTACCAACAGCTACAGAATCTGATCTGGTAACAATGGATTATGATATTTGCGTGGGTGGTAGTGTGGAATTGGAAGCAACGACTTCGGTACCCAATGCAACGATCAGGTATTACGCCGATGCTGATTTAACGAATGAAATCACCGATCTAACAGTAATGCCAACAAGCACTACTACATATTATGTAACTCTAAGTCGTGACGGAGTTTGTGAAAACCCTCCGGGTGAAGCGGCGATGATCACGGTAAGTGTGAGTGATCCGGGCACACCAACTACCGATATGCCAATACAAAGCTTCTGCGGAGATGCTACGATAGCTGATCTAATGACCAATGAAGGCAATGTGGTTTGGTATGCCGATGAAGATGGAACAACAATCCTATCCGATACTGAAATATTAGTAAACGGAACTTACTACGCCGGATTCGATCCAACGAGCGGTTGTGCAAGTTCAGAACTTCTAGCGGTAAGCGTAGAACTGTTACCAACCGCTACGGAATCTGATCTGGTAACAATGGATTATGATATCTGCGCTGGTGGTAGTGTGGAACTTGAAGCAACAACTTCAGTAAGCAATGCGACGATCAGATATTACGCCGATGCTGAATTAACCACAGAGATTACCGATCTTACAGTAACGCCAACAAGCACTACGACTTATTATGTAACGGTAAGCGGTGATGGTGTTTGTGAAAACCTTCCCGGTGAAGCGGCGATGATCACGGTAAGTGTGAGTGATCCGGGTACACCAACTACGGATATGGCTATGCAAAGTTTCTGTTCTTCAGCGACCATAGCCGATCTAATGACCAATGAAGACAACGTAGTTTGGTATGCAGATGAGACTGGCGGCGATATTTTGGATGAATCCATGCTTCTTGAAAACGGAACTTACTACGCCGGATTCGATCCATCGAGTGGATGTGCGAGTTCAGAATTATTAGCAGTGAGCGTTGAGATCCTACCAACCGCTACGGAATCTGATCTGGTAACCATAGATTATGATATCTGTGTAGGTGGAAGTGTAGCACTGGAAACAACGACTTCAGTAAGCAATGCAACACTGACCTATTATGCTGATGCCGATCTAACGAATGAAATCACTGATTTAGAGGTGTCACCAACGGTAACTACTACATATTATGTAACGCTAAGTGGCGATGGTGTTTGTGAAAACCTTCCGGGTGATGCGGCGATGATCACGGTAAGTGTAAGTGATCCCGGTACACCAACTACCGATATGGCTATGCAGAGTTTCTGCGGAGATGCTACCATAGCCGATCTACTGACTAATGAAGGCAATGTGGTGTGGTATGCTGATGAGACTGGTGGTGATATTTTAGATGCAGCTACAAGCCTTCAGGATGGAATGACCTATTACGCCGGATTCGATCCAACTAGCGGTTGTGCAAGTTCAGAATTATTAGCAATAACAGTAGAACTATTACCAACCGCTACGGCTAGTGACTTAGCAGTAAACGATAGTTTTATTTGTAGTGGTGGTAATGTTATGCTTACTGCAACTAGCTCGGTTGCCAATCCTGTATTCAGATATTATTCTGATGCGGAACTAAATTCAGAAATAACCGATCTAACAGTGATGCCAACTACAACTACGACTTATTATGTAACGGTAAGTGGTGATGGTGTTTGTGAAAACTTACCGGGTGAAGTGGCTACACTTCAGGTGATTGTAAGTGATCCTGGAACGCCAACAACAACATTACCTAATCAATCTTTTTGCGCTGGGGCAACGGTGGCCGATATCCAGGTAAATGAAAGTAATGTTATTTGGTATGCTTCTGCAGATTCATCCAGTCCGCTTGCTCAAAATACTCAATTAGAAAATGGGATGACGTACTATGCAGGGTTTGATCCTGCTAGCGGCTGTTCAAGCTCACAACGTTTAGCAGTTACTGTTAGTTTATTAACAGATGTGGTTGCTAGTATAGACGGACTTTTCGATGGAATTTGCTTGATGGAAGAAGTAACATACACAACAGAACCTGGTAAAGAAGATTATCTGTGGGATATCGACGGCGGTGAAATAACAGCTGGTGGTGGATTATCTGATAATTCAGTTACCGTAAGATGGACTAGTGTTCTAAATACTTCAGTTAGTGTTTCATATATGGATACTGGTAGTTGTTCCGCAGAAGTAATGGAAATGATTGATATCAACGTAGTTAACTGTTCAGATCTAGCTATGAGTGCTTCCGTAGATAACTTCTCACCAATGATAGGGGAAGAAGTAACTTTCACCATTAGGGTTGATAATCTTGGTGATGTAGACTTTAATGATATCGTGATTCGAAGTATGCTTCCAGAAGGTTACAGAGTAAAATCGGTAACTTCAGTAAAGGGGCAGTTTAGTATGGTGAATAGGAATTGGAAGATATCGATGTTGCAGGCTAATGCATCTGCGGAGGCTCGAATTGTAGCTGAGGTTACGGATGAAGATGATTATATGAAAGTAGTAGAACTAATGTCCAGTATCCCAGCCGATCCTAATGCTAGTAATAACAGGGCACAAATTACAGTTAATCCGCTTTGCCTGATGGTATACAATGAATTTACTCCTAATAATGATGGCTCTAATGATGTGTTTAGGATCGATTGTATCGAGAATTATCCAAATAATAAGCTTGAAGTTTACAATCGCTATGGAGACTTAGTATTTGAAACCAGTGGATACCAGAATAATTGGGATGGGACAGCAAATAGAGGAGCTGTTCTCACTAATAAGCCTTTACCGGTAGGCACTTATTATTATGTCTTGCAGGTAGATGGAAGGGGAGAAATAGATAACGTGAACATGCAGGGATGGTTATATATAATGAGATAATGTATAGATAAAATTAAATCTTAACTGAGAAAAAATTAAAATTATGAATACAGCTTATATATATAGAAATTTAAAAGCCTGCTTAGTTCTTCTAATCTTAATAATAACTAAAGTGGCTAACGCGCAGCAAGATCCGCATTATACACAATATATGTGCAATACGATGTCTATAAATCCTGCCTATGCAGGAAGTACAGGAAGCTTGCAGGCATTGCTGCTTTATCGTAGTCAATGGGTTGGGGTAGATGGAGCTCCTGAAACTCAAAATTTTAGTGTGCATAGTCCGCTTCGTAATGAAAAAATGGGACTGGGATTAAATATTGTAAATGATGAGCTTGGTCCATCCAGTGAAGTTTTTGCAGATGTAAATTTTTCATATACCATTCAGACCGGGTATTACACAAAGCTCGCCCTAGGAGTTAAGGGTGGTGCCCGGCTTTTGAATGTAGATTGGAGCAAAGGTCGTTTTTACGATCCAGAAGATGTGCTTTTAAACACCAATATTGATAGTAGGATTATGCCATCTGTTGGTGCCGGCGCTTATTGGTATTCAGACCGTTGGTATATTGGTGCATCCGTTCCAAATTTTTTAAGATCAGATTATTATGATGATATCGAAGAGTCTGTACTTTCAGATCGCTTGCACTACTTCATAATGGGGGGCTATGTATTTGATATCAACCGAAATCTGAAATTGAAGCCTGCCTTTTTAGTAAAAGCTGTTAGCGGTGCGCCAGTCTCAGTAGATGTTTCGGCCAATGTTTTATTACAGGAATTCCTGAATTTAGGAGTAGCCTATCGATGGGAAGATTCGGTAAGCTTTTTAGCAGGCTTCCAAATCTCAAGAAGCTTATTTGTTGGATATTCTTTTGATTACACCACAACAGATTTTAATAAATATAATGATGGTACCCACGAGATTTTATTGCGCTTTGATCTCCTAAAAGGGAATAATAAAATTAAATCCCCTCGATTTTTCTAATTCACTTTTGTTATGAAAAACTACATTTTACTATTGTTTTTTTTGAGTTTGGGAGTTACGCTACATGCGCAACGTTTAAAGCATGCCAATCAATTATTTGAGGAAATGAATTATATAGAGGCCGCAAAAGTCTATGATGATTATCTGGCCAAAGCCGATGAAAGAGAAATTGAAACCTTGAAAAAAGCCGGGGATGCTCACTATTTAATTAGTGAGATCTCGCAGGCTTTAAAATGGTATACTGAATTGTATAGCATTCAGGGAGAAGCGATGGAAGATGACTATATGTTTAAATATATCCAAAGTTTACGCGGAGTTCAGGATTATAAAAAAGCAGATGAACTTGCTGAAGTTTATTTAAAACGAAACAATAATCCCATGCTTATCGATCGTTTTATGGAGCAAAAAAAGGAGTTATGGGGTATGCAGGAAGGTAACTCTGGCTATCTGCTCTATAATTTGTCCACAAATAGCGAGAATTCAGATTTTGGGCCGGCATTTTATGGCGATCAGTTAGTATATTCTTCTAGTAAAAAGAATAATGAAAAAGGCAATAAAATTTATGTATGGAACCAACAGCCTTTTTTAAACCTGTACATCGCAGATCGCACTAAAAATAATGGCGAACTTGTAAATGAAAAATTATTTATGGAAGGCCTTGCTTCCCGTTATCATGATGCCACCATTGCATTTTCCAAAGATTTAGATACCATATATTACACCTCTAATATGAGCAAAAACAACAAGCTGTTTAATAATGCAGATGGTGTAAATAATTTCCATGTAATGCGTGGACTTATAAAAGAAGGTGAGATTAGCGATGTAGAAGACCTAGTTTTTAACAGTAAAGACTATTCGGTTGGACATCCGGCGCTTAGCGGAGATGGAAAATACCTGTTTTTTGTCTCCGATATGCCGGGTGGATTTGGTGATACCGATATCTATGTGGTTCAGTTAAATCCCGATGGGAGTATGACGCAGCCCAAAAACCTGGGGCCAGAAATTAATACTGAAGGTCGAGAAATGTTCCCGTATTACCAGGATGATGTTTTGTATTTTTCTTCAGATGGACATTATGGTTTAGGCGGATTGGATATTTTTCAGGCTAAAAATTTAGGAGATTTTCGTTTTAGTGTTCCGCAGAATTTAGGAAAACCTATTAATAGCAGTAAAGATGATTTTTCTTATATCATTGCTGAAAATCAGGAAGACGGTTATATGTCCTCTAACCGAAGTATGGGCAAAGGCGATGATGATATTTATTATTTTACACGTTCCTGTTATCAATTCGTAGCGGGAAAAGTATTGGATTCATTTACCAAAAAACCTTTAAAAAATGCGGCTATAATTATCAAAGATCAATTTGATGCCAAAATAAAAACAGTAACCACAGATAGCCAGGGAATGTATGTAGCGCAGGTTCCCTGTAATGATGAGTTTTTATTTACTGCGGAAAAAAATAACTACTCAAAAGCTACAAAATCGATTACTACAGAAAATGTTCATCGTGATACCATAAGTGGGGTTAACTTTTTACTGTCTGCTTACCAGGATCTGGTAGAGACCGATGGTGATGAGGAGAAAATAAAGATCGATCTTATATTTTTTGAATTTAATCAATACGATATACGGCCAAAAGCGGCAAAACAGCTGGATCATATTGTTTATGTGATGCAAAGTTTTCCTGAAATGAAAATAAAGATCGAATCGCATACCGATTCCCGAGGCAGTGATACCTATAATTTAATTTTGTCTCAAAATCGTGCAAAATCGACTAAAGAGTATCTAATCTCACAAGGAATAGCAGAAAACCGAGTTGTAAGCATCAAAGGCTACGGGGAAATTGAAATCCTAAACCGCTGCACCAACGGGGTCGATTGCTCTGACGAAGAACATGAAGAAAACCGCCGCTCAAATTTTATTGTGGTGGAGAGGTAGGAGGATTAACCTAAACATATATAATTGTTTAAATTATAAAGCCTCTATTCAGGACGGGTCAGAATGTGTGGTAACGGCTTGTATAAGAATAGTAGCCGACTAAAGAACTCAAATGTTTTAAATTACAATTGAGTTACATGTGGGCTACAATGCTCAAAATCACCACTATTCCGGCTATTATTTTTATACTTTGTTGGCATTAGTTTTTTCTATAGAGAGACAGTAAAAGGTATTAATTGGCCTATCCTCATTGGGAAATTATCAATAAACAAAACTGGTTCAGCAAACAAATAGGATATTCTTTCCTGATATTTTGGGCCAAATGGTGTCTGAATGTATTGTCCTCTAGGAACATTTAAAGTTGAATAAGGAATCGCTGCCCAAAAGGTGGTGTTAGTAGTTTGATTAGGGGTTAAGTTCAGAATTGGTGTACCAGTCGCGGCTTGTCCATTTGGCAAAGCATAATTATAGTTATTACTGCCAATCGGCATTCCTTTTACCCCTCCATTGTTAACATAAAAATTAATAACAATTTGAACATTTCTGCCGATGTTAGCTGGTAATGATATTGTTCCATTAAATCCCATTTGCCTCATATTTGGTGGTACTCCAGGACTGTTAAAATTATTTTGATGTGTTACATTCGTTATTAAAAAATTTAATCCAATGTTATTTATATCATTATTATTCAGTTCATTGGAGGTAGTAGTAATATATTCAGGTGTTTCTTCTTCTTCATCATTTTCTTTATATTTAGGCTTTATTATGTAAGCTTCTTGTACAATTTGATTTACAATGTTGTAACTAATCCATCCATACCCTTTATTACCCCAATTTTGTCCCCAAGAATTAACGAACTTAAAAGCATTTTTAGAGTCGTCATACCCAACAATTAAAATAGCATGACCCATTAGATTATTTACTTGACCAATAGAATTCCACACGTAATCATATCCTGAAAAATTAAATCCTGAATTATAATAAGATTGGTCAAAAATTGACGCAACAATTACAGGGTTTTTGCTTATTAATTCAGCTTTAATACTGGTCAAAGCATCCGAAAGGTTAAGTCGTCTATAAGTTTCTATCTTAAATTTTTGAGCTTCTGCTTCTTGACTTGAGTTAGGTTGCGAAATCCAGTCATTAGGGGCGAACGGCATTGAACTGTATGTACACGCTCCTTCATTGATTAGAATTCTGAAAGCATCTTCAAAATAAGTCCCTTTGTTTTGTCCATTGTTAATTTGATTGTAAACATATGATGGAGATAGAATATTGTCATAGTTTATTGCCCCATTGCTATAATATGGTTTATTCCTAATGCCCTTCTCATAATATGAGAGACAGGAGTAGGTGGTGGCCCATGCTACACAAGAATTTTGTGGGTTTTGATTTCCAACAGGCGGTAAATCTGATGATAAGTCTATTCTATTGGGAACTTCTCCAGCACCAAAAGGCAAAGAAGCAACGCCTATTTGCTCGTACTTATCTTTATCTGTAAATAATAAACCTGTATGATTATTGTCTTGCGAGTAAACATTAGCAAGCCCAATTAATCCCAGTAGTATTATTAAATGTATTTTCTTCATTGATTTACGTTTTAATTAATGCCAACTGGTTATATGGATAACTTTATTGTGTATAATTGTGTCTATACCTGGATATCAATACTTCCCGAAAATTACAAAACCTTACTAATCAATAAAATACCTGCTCGTAGGTATTTTATTGATTGTTAATTGAATATATTTGATGAAAGTTTTTGAAGGAATAACGACTTCGTATAAAAATCTAAAAAATATAATATATGAGGAAGATTCTGTTTAAATGCTACTTAAACCCAGCCTCAATCTCATCTTTTACTTTCTAAAATTACATCCAGATCTTGCATTAGCGGTAAATAATTACCTTGCTCTGTTCCGTAGCTGGTAAGAATAAACATCAGTATATTATTTTCAAATTCTGTAGAGTTAAGGAGCGGTAAGTTATTGATGCCTTTGTCTTTCTTGCGGTAAGCACAGGTCGTCGTAAAATCCGGTTTGTTCAAGAATGGTTTCAAGGCTGCTTTTTTAGATACTAGCAAAGTTTCCTGTTTACGGCTCAGTTTACAGAAATATTTTAGGCTAAGATTCGATATTCTTTTTATAGAATCTGACCTTTGTATATTTTCTATTAGCTAAAAGTGAAGCTATTCAGATTCTAATTTTCAAAAAGAATAATGGACTAACAGTTCAGCAAATTTAATTTCATCTTTTTTTCATTTGCCGTACAATACCCGATATCAGGTATATTTTTGAAGTTTTAGATCTTAAGAAAACATACCAAAAACGACCACTATTGATTAATACTTAGAGTAGAAATTTTAAAAATGGATTTTGTTTTAGGATTTTATATGAATTAGTTTTAGATTTATGGAAATCAATTTGTTAGGAAATATTTCCCTGCATCATGCCTAAAAAGTTTTAAAGTAATTCATTCAATCATCTAATTTCGATCATCATGAAGACAAAAATCCTTTTCATTTTCATCGCTTTTTCCTTTTTCAATCTTAATGCGCAACAATCAGATCTTAGTGCTAATAAGATCATGATAAAAATTTATAAAAATTACCAGAAAAATCAACCTGAAGAAACACACATGGCCAAAACTTATTCGGCGGAATTGATAAGGTTGAATAACGATCCTGTAGTCTTAAATGAAAGTATTGGTTATTCGATCTATTTGGGGCAAAAAAGAAATACTGCAGTGTACTCAGATTATAAATTTGTGCCTAAAAATTCAAGAATTTCAACACCTAAGGCTGAATTCGAAAAGTGGATCGAGAAAGAAACAAATATCAGTATTATAGGATTATCTACCGGAATTCACCAATATCGTGTGTTTCAGGAATTAGGCCCTATTTCAAAGAAAAAACACAATGTATTTAAATATAATATCGAGAAGATCACTAAAGAGAATGAAGCGATCGTTCATTTTGTAAATGATCATTTTGAAGGAGAGTTAACTGTAGATCTAAACGATTATTCTATCAAAAATGCGAGTTATACGACTAAAAAATTATATAGTATGACACTAAACCGTTATGTTGAAGGTGATGTGGAACTATATTTTAAAAATTCATCTCGATTATCTAAAATATCATCGAAGTATAAATATAAGGAAATGGATTATGAGAATAATCTGATGGTTTTGGAGCAAAAATTGGAGGATTTTGAGATCTCTTCCAATGAATATTGGGCATTTAATTTGTACAGTCAAAATCCTTTTGTGATCTATAATGAAACCGAATGGAAAAAATATGAAAACATACTATCGAAATTCGATAATTTAGATGCGAATTTTTATGCTTCAGCTAGAGCAGAATTAAAAAATAGTCTCAGTGAAAATTCGGGTAAGTGGTTAACTTCAGAATCTAATCAGTTAAAACTTGCTTATCATAAAATAAGGTCTTTAGAGCTACAATTCGATTAGTTTTATGCCTAAAATACGATTTTGCTATTCCTTTCAGTGTAAAAAATTATACCGCAGAGTTTTGCAATTTCATTTTTCTTCGATGGTTTTTCAGAATTAAAAAAGTAGCGTAAAAAATCACCAAAACCAGCGGAATACCAACTCCTAAATATCGCAAAGACATATCAAAAGTGTTTGCAATTTCTCCGGAAGAAGAGATCGCAAAACTTACGATGGAAGTGATGATATAAAGGAGTCCGCCAATTAATCCTCCGGCAATCCCGGCATTACTGGGGAAATAGATCATATTCTGTGTAAAATAGTTGGTAAAAATAAAACCAGAAACGATATGAATTAAAAAGGCAAATCCTACTAAAAGATATAATTGATCTAATTGAACGGCAGCGATTACAAATAGAATTAACAAAAGAATTTGTGCAAAGGCCGATATTCGTAATTTTTGAGGAAAATTTTTTTTCGAAAAAGTTTTGCTTAAAATTCCGCCAATCATCCAAGAAATTCCCAGGATAAGTGTACAATATCCTGTGGTAACGGCATTGAAACCAAAGTGATGCTCTACTACAAATGGGCCGGCAATATTGAATACCATTACGGTAGAGTAGGCAAGCCCTAAGATTAAAATTCCAAAAACAAAGGCCTTATTTTTCAGCATAATGGCGTAAAGCATAGAAGTTTTCTTCAGGTTGAATTTCTTCACGTTTCTTATTGTTTCGCCACTTAACAATAATTCAGCAAAAAATAGAATTCCGGCGTAAATAGCGAGGAAGTAAAAATTAGCCTGCCAATTAAATAAACTTTCCAGATATCCGCCAAGAAAAGGCGCGATTATTGGTCCGCAAGACCACACAATGGTGAAAAAGCTTAAAAAATGCTTTCGTTTTTCTTCATCATAAACATCTACAAAATAGGCGCGTTTAGCAACTACGATAAAAGAAGTGCCCAATCCCTGTACGATTCGCCAAAAACAGATAAGCCAAACCTGCTCTGTCCAGGTAATGGCAAGACTACTTATAACTAAAGCCACTAAGGAAAATAAAACGGGTTTATAACGCCCAAGACTATCTAAAATGCTCCCAACAAATAGCTGTGCAAAACCATAACTTAAAAAGAAACAAGTTAAGGTAAGCTGAATACTTTTTTCTGAAACCGAAAGATTTTGTGCCATCGAGGGGAAGGAAGGTAAATAAATATCGGTCATAAATCCTGAAAGTGGAATCGTAAAGAAAGTGACTATGGTAGCAATTTGCTTTTGTTTTTCTGAGGCTTGGCTTAAATGCATTGGTTGGGGATTAAGAATGCGGTAAATATCAGATTAATTTTTGGGAGGTAAGTCGGAATATTTTAGTGAGACTTTCAGTATTTGAAAAATTCATATTAATTTATTTACGGCTCTCCTGTAATTATTTTTATGCTAAAAACGGAGCCGGTTCAAAAATCCAAAATTTTTATAAAATACACCTATGACAACGATTCGCCAGCTTGGAGGCAAAGTAAAGTAATATGGTAGCTAATCTGTTAATTACAATGGCTATTTTGCAAATCGATAGCAAAAACTTAATAGATTATCCCACTTTCTTTGGCGGCAATAGAAAAAAGGAAAAGAAATATTAGAAAGATATTCGAAATTGAAGAATCTGGAGATAAACCACTCCTGGATAAAGCTGTAGAGTATGATTTTCTTTAATAGGTTAATCTAAAGAGTTTTTGGTTACCCAGGTTTTCCAGCCGATTATCGCCATTTGTACTTTGCTGGCCTTAGCTAAATCTAATTGCTTTTTTGAATAACTTGGCAATAATTTCCTGTTTAATTTTGCTAAAGATTTAAACAACTTCTTTTTCATTTTGGTTAGTTTATTTCAAATATATTAAAATATTGACTTTCAATAAAAAAGAAGCTATTTTTATAAATTACTCGATAATCGAGATTTAATGTTCCGAGGCTTAGCTCGGTACAAAGATGATTTTCAAAAAATGCCTCACTAGCTTACTTGTTCTAAGGTAGTTTACTTACCAGGTTTTTGATTAGTGATCTTAAAGTCATCATTTTCAGTATCCATAACCATATAAATAGTTTCTACATGATCACTGCTGTTCGAAGCGCTGTAGGTAACATTCCATGAGGATGAACTAGAATGTCTGGCTTTCATTTTAACAGTATCGATTAGCCCTTCATCATTTCTATGCAGTTTTTTAATATCTACATCAACATCGTATGCTTTTTTAATCTTCTTGATCATATTATTAATAGCGGCATCAGTTTCGTTAGGATTAATCGTATACACAAAAACTTTAGAAGTCTTTTGTGTTGGGATGTCACCTTTATAGTCATTGGTGTAAATTTCCACTACACCATACTTAGCTTGCTTATTTTTGTATTTAGTAGTTGCGCTTTTATCTTTTAAGATATAAATCGCTTTGATATCTTTAGGAACCAATTTTTCAAATTCTTTTATTGAAATCACTTCACCGTTTAGCACATAAAGTGGTTTATATGCCTGGCTGGAATCGCTGATTCTAAAGACCTTTACAGAATCTGTTGTTTTTTGATTATTATGCCTAGTTAAATTAGAGCTTTTAACCTTAGTCGTGTAAATTTTTACACCATATTTAGAAGCTCGGGCACCATATAGAGCAGTCGCTTTGGCTCCTTTTAAATAAGTAATATTTTCAATGTTCTCTTTTCCGAAATGATTCAGAAATGTTCTGTCTTTTTGAATAATTCCGTTTAGAATAAAAAGAGTATCATTCGATTTTATTGGCGACGAGAAATTAACTATTCTATTCAAATATCTTTTTTGGCTAGGTTTTTTCTCTTTCCCTTTTTTTTCTTCGGAAGAAGTTTCTGCTTTATGCGTTGTCTTTACTGAACTCGCCTCTTTTTTCAATGTTAAGATTTCAGGTTTTTTGGCTGAAGTGATCGTTAAAAATTGAAGTTCAACTGCTTCTTCCCGTTTATCCAGGTTTTTATAAAATTCCTGAAGATCATCTATAAGTTCAGTTTTAGATAATAACACAGCACCATCTTTCGCATGTTCACCATACTGCTGTTTTGCAGTGGCCGGTTTCATAATATTTACCGCTTTAAAAGTGATCGCTTTTCCTTCAATTTCAGACTTTGTATAACTTTTATCGTCTAGAATATAAAGTGGTTTTTCGCCTAGAACATCAAAAGCTTTAGATCGAATTGGTAATTTTTGATCATCATTTTTAGCTGCTTCTGTGTCTTCTTCTGCATCTTCTTCAAAACTCACATTACCTAAAACACTTGTATTTTTTACAGTATCCTGAGCAGATCTTTCTTTATTAGAAGAATCTAAGACGATACTTTCTGTCTTTAAATTAAAACTATACAAAAACAGGCATAAGAACGGAACAACTAATAACGTTTTCCACGGTGTGTTTTTCTTTTTCGATTTGTTAAGCATGATGATTCTTTTTTTAATAAATGATTGATAAAATTGATTAGTCATTGCGGGCTGTAAACCAACAGTGGCCATAACTAAAGCTTTTTGATACTCTTTTTTACTCGGGATATTGGCTACAGCATCTTGATCTGCTAAGAACTCCAGGTTTTGTACCACTACTTTTTTATAAAGCCAGATAAATGGGTTAAACCAAAAAACAACACAAAGTAGTGATGTGAAAATAACATCTAAAGAGTGCCATTGCTTCGCGTGTATTTGCTCATGCTTCAGGATTAATTTTAGATCTTTTTCGTTATGTTTTTTGGGATTAAAAACGATGTGTTTAAAGAAGGAAAATGGTTTAATATCCTTAGAAGTTCTAACCAATTTTAAAGTTTTAAAGCGTTTTTTTTCTCCAGAATTAATGATTCTCTGCAGGCTATATAGCTGAAGTAAAAATTTAAAACTCATCACCGCCAGCCCTAATAAATACAAATAAAAACCAATCTGCCACCAATCTGTAGGCTCTTCGATCATCATATTTTCCTGTGGAGAAAATTCAGTAAAAGCAACATAGGGTGCATTGCTGGCTTGCAGTTCTACATATTCTTTTTGTGTAAAGTAGATAGAGGGCAAGACCAGGGAGCTTACAAGACCAATAATTAAAAACTTACGGTTTTGTATAAAACTAGTTTCTTTTTTCAGCAAAATGAAGTAAGCGAAATAAAATAATCCGATTAATGCAGAGGATTTTAAAAGATAGATAAGTAAGTCTTGCATAATAATTTGTAATTTAATTCTTGGTCCTTATAAAAGCCGCGTTAGTGTCTTTAGAGATTTCAATTTTGTGTGAAGGATCCATTTTCAGGATTAATTTGTGATCTTTAAAGCTGATATAGTTAGAGAACTCTGTTTTTTTAGACTGATTTTCCATTGATAAACTTTGTACAAAACCAGTATCGCCAGGAAACTTTCTGCTTATGGTAAATTCATTTAATTTTCCGTTTAAGTATGAAACATCCGAGATCTTTAAAGTAACAGAATCCTTATAAAAGTGGTTAAACATCGAAACCTTGCTTTGCAGTTCTTGTTCATTGGTATCCCGATTAAAATAGAATGAAAATTCGGCATTTTCGTCTAACTTTTCCACTTCATCTACATTACAACTATAAAAGATAACACTTAAACATGGTATTAAAAAGCTTAATTTTAATAGATGTAATTTACTGGAAGATTTTTTATTAAGCATGATGATTCGTTTTTTGATTGATGAATGATTAAAAGAAAGAATAGGCATTTTTTGATGCGGACTTAGTCCGGACGATAAAAGCTGATATTGGTAATTTTTGAGTTCGTTTTTTTGATCGAGAGCCCTGGTATTTTTAGTGACCTCATCATCAGTTATAAATTCAAGATTATCTGTAATTCTGGTTTTTAAAAAATAGATCAGCGGATTAAACCATAAAAAACATTGCACCAGATTTACAAAAATAACATCCAGGCTATGAAACTGTTGTGCATGGATCAACTCGTGCCTTAACACATAACTTTTTGTGGTTTTTTCTGAAGTTTTATTCAGAAAGATATAGTTGAAAAACGAAAATGATCGCTGATTTTCAGGAGCTTGTTTTATTTTAACGCCTTTTATTACTGAGATATTTTCTGCAGCATCAATTAGTCTTTTCAGCTGAAATGCTTGAAAAAGAAATCGGCCAAAAAAGCCAAAACTAATTAAGAGATAAATTGAAATAATAATTGTTTCAATATTTATCGAATCTCGGCTACTAATATTGGATAAATTTTGCTGAAGTTCTTCAGTATTATATTTACCGAGTTCCAAAAATTCAGTTGGCTGTAATTCAATTAAAATTCTATAATGAAATAGTGGTAAAAGGAGACTAATAATAATGCCGAAGAGTAAATAAAATCTGGAAAACTTAAAGAATTTGGAATTTTTGAGAAATAACTCATAGCCGGCAAAAAATACTGCCAGTACTAAGAAATTCTCGATGATGTAATTCCAATATTCCACGTTTTAGTCTTCTTTTTTATTTTCGATGATCTCTAGGATTTCTCTAAGTTCTTTAGCGCTAATTTTTTCTTCTTTTGCAAAAAAGGAAACCACACTTTTATAACTATTATCAAAGAAACGTTTGGTTGCCATATTCATAAACTGTTTGCGATAAGCTTCTTTGGTAACTACCGGGTAATATTGATGTGTTTTCCCGTAGGCGATATGCGAAACATATTCTTTTTCCTCTAAATTTCTAACAATGGTAGAAACGGTGTTATAGTGTAATTTTTGTTCTTTAATATGCGGAATTATCTCTTTTACGAAAGCTTTCTCCAGCTTCCAGATAATTCGCATAATTTCTTCTTCCTTATTTGTTAATTTTTCCATGCTAAAATGATCTCAAATTAATGTTCGATAAATATAACGAAAAAAATAGTTGTTAAACTATATTCATAGTAAAAAATTATAATCCATAATTTAATGGTAAGAGATTAGCTATTCTGGATTGTCCCATAAATCCCGAAATGCTAAAGGCGCGCGTAGGAGTAAAGTTCCCAAATTCGTCAATATAAAATGGGTTTTTGTAAATGATAGCAGATTGTTGATTTTCGTAAAGAATGCTTAATTCTTCAGTAAGCATTTTTATTAAGGTAAAATCTTCTTTAGGCTGAATATCAAAATATTTATAGGGAGGTACTTCAAATCTTTCGTGAAAGATCCTGAGGTTATGCTCGGCAAGTTTTTTATTTGCGAGCGCTCGCATAAACTGAAGCAACGAGCCTTTAAACGTCTCTTCACGATGACTTAAAAAACGTCGTTTAGGTTTTTTCTTTAGTTCTTTAAAAAAACTACTGCCTTCATAAAAGGTAAAATCTACCAATTGAAGTCCGGAACTACCACTGCTGTATTTAACGGTAAAATCCATAAGCTCATATTCGATGATATAACCCAGGTATTTATTTTCGATAATAATTGGTTCGTTGGCAAAGGCGATCAGTTCACCCTTAGACGGACTATACTTAAGTTTTATAACCTCTTCATTTAAAATTTTAGATTTTGTAGCCGCTTCAGTTTTTCCTAAAAATTCTCTTCTGAAAACTCTTAGTTTATGTTCTCGTGTCCATGGATCGGTTTCTAAAACAACAGTTTCTAATTGATCGATACTTTCTTCTAAAAATACGATTGGGAAATTGTCGTCTTCAAAAACCGAAATGTTAGGAACAGTTCTGGTCGTATAACCAATAGATCTAAAAATAAGAGGTGAAATGTTTGAAGCGGTATTCTTAATTTTAAATAATCCTTTTTCATTACTAGTTGTTCCCAAGCTGGTGCCATCAAAATAAATAGATACTCCCTGCAATGCAGTAGAGTCTTTTGCACTCAATATTCGCCCTGTGTAAGTTTTCTGTGCACGTAGCGAAATGCTGAGTAATAAGAAAATGAAAACAAGATATTTCATAGTTGCAATATAACGATAATCTTAGTTTGTAAACTATTTTTGTAGTTTTTAATTCAGTATTTAAGAAATAGAATAGCTCTAAAGTTTAAGTTATATTCGCATAAAAATGCACGAATGGATATAGTTTACATACTTATTGGGTTGACATTATTGGTAGTAGGAGGTGAGTTTTTAGTGAGGTCTTCTGTGGCGTTGTCTTTTAAAATGAATATTTCCCGTATGGTAATTGGGTTAACAGTGGTTTCTTTTGCGACTTCTGCGCCAGAATTACTGGTGAGTTTGCAAGCAGCTTTAGATGGATTTTCTGATATTTCACTTGGTAATATTATGGGATCTAACATCGCAAATATTGGTTTGGTACTAGGAGTTACAGCGATGATTTCACCTATTGCAGTAGATCGTGATTTCTATAAATTTAACTGGCCGGTAATGATGGCCTTTTCTTTCGCTTTATTTTTCTTTTTACTGAATGGGGAAGATATAGATCGCCTTGAAGGTGGAGCCTTGGTTTTAGGGCTCGTACTTTATTTGCTGTTCTTAATTATACGAAGCCGTAAGGTTAAGGAGGAAGTGGTAGAAGAAGTAGATGATAGTTTAAAAGGGACATCCTGGTTTAAAATTATCATCTGGTTAATTATTGGTGGTGCCGCTTTATATGGAGGATCAGAATTGTTGGTAAATGGATCGGTTTCTTTAGCGAGGGATCTTGGTGTAAGCGAACGTGTGATTTCGGTAACGATGATCGCTATAGGAACAAGTATTCCAGAACTTGCTGCCTCTGTAATTGCAGCTTTAAAGAAGGAAAAAGCTTTGTCTTTTGGTAATTTAATAGGTTCTAATATTTTTAATATCGCTTCAGTTTTAGGGATCACGTCTTTAATTCAGCCTATTGTAATGCAATCTCAAGAAGTTTTAAGTAAGGATATTTACTGGATGATTGCGTTTTCATTCATATTAGTTCCGCTTGCCTTTATTCCGAAGAAATTCTTATTCAGCAGGATAAAAGGAGCTGTGATCTTAGCAGGTTATGCTGTATTTCTATATATCACTATTTTTAGGTAATCATTCTAGATTTTAGAGAATAGACTATAGAATATAGAGACAAGGGAATGGATGTGAGCAAATAAGAAGTTATCTATTGCTTTTAATTTTAATGTCTTGTTTAGTGGATTATTCACCTAGGGTCGTCAGAAAATTTGAAAAAGGTAGACTCTTGAAACGCCGCTGCAAGCAGCCCATTTGGTCATGATTTTATTGCAAAAACTATTTTCTATAAACACTACACTTCAGAAAAAAACCTGCTATCAAAAGACTAATTTCAGTATAATTAAATAGCATTCAATAAAAAAGGCGCCTCATGTGAAGCGCCTAATCTAAGATTGATTATAATCTAGCCTAAAGCTTATTCTGCATTTTTTACCGTCTTAATGATACGGCTTGCAATTTTGTAAGGATCACCATTAGAAGCTGGTCTTCTGTCTTCTAGCCATCCTTTCCATCCGCGCTCTACAGTTGCGATTGGAATACGAATCGATGCACCACGGTCTGAAATTCCGTAGCTAAAGTCGTGGATAGAAGCAGTTTCGTGCTTACCAGTTAAACGCATGTCGTTATCTGCGCCATAAACATCGATATGTTCTTTAACAACTGGACGGAAAGCTTCACATATTTTCTCGTAAGTTTCACGGTTTCCGGCATTTCTTAAAGTAGAGTTAGAGAAGTTGGCGTGCATACCACTACCATTCCAGTCTAATTCTCCTAGTGGTTTTGGATGAAGATCTATTGATACTCCGTATTGTTCTCCAATTCTTTCCAGTAAATATCTAGCAACCCAAATTTCGTCACCAGCAGCAGCAGCTCCTTTTGCGAAGATCTGGTATTCCCATTGTCCTGCAGCAACCTCACCGTTAATACCTTCTACATTTAATCCTGCTTCAAGACAAGCATCTAAATGCTCTTCTACGATAGCTCTACCGTAAGCATTACTTGCTCCAACAGAACAGTAGTAAGGTCCTTGTGGTCTTGGATATCCATTTGCTGGGAATCCTAGTGGTTTACCTGTTTCGTTATCGATTAGGAAGTATTCTTGCTCAAATCCAAACCAGAAATCATCATCCTCATCGTCTATAGTAGCTCTACCATTAGTTTCGTGTGGTGTGCTATCTGAATTAAGTACCTCGCACATTACAAGGTAACCATTCTTACGTTGTGGATCTGGACAAATAAATACTGGCTTTAGTAGGCAGTCAGAAGAGTTTCCTTCAGCTTGACCTGTTGAAGATCCATCGAAAGACCATACTTCACAGTCCTCAAGTTTTCCGGAAAAATCGGTAACTACTTTTGTTTTACCACGTAACTTCTGAGTCGGCTTGCTACCATCAAGCCAGATATACTCCAGTTTTGATTTGCTCATAATCTAATTCGGTTTTATAAAAAATTGAACGTCTAACGTTAACAAAAATATAATATTTTATATACAAAGTATATCTTTTGAGGGGTGATTTCGTAAGAATTTCTAATTTCTGAAATTTACCCCCTAAAATTTATGGGGTTTAGATTATTTGATGATTTTGAAGGTGTTCTACTGATAAATATTTAAATTTGAATACAAAATATTATTAATCATAACAGCTTAACATGTCAACACTTAGATTTAAGGCAATAGAAGAAACCTTTAACCGAAGATCTTTAAATATAGAAGAGGAAGGAAGACGCTCTTCGATTTTTGGTAGTAATGTCTTTAATGAGTCGGTGATGAAACAATATCTCACCAAAGAAGCCTATAGTAATGTGATGGATGCGATTAAAACCGGCGCAAAAATCAACAGAACTATTGCAGATCATATTTCTGCAGGAATGAAAGAATGGGCGATCAATAAAGGAGTAACCCATTACACGCACTGGTTTCAGCCTTTAACCGGGGCAACGGCCGAAAAACATGATGCTTTTTTTGAAACTATTGGGGAGGGTCTTGCTATAGAAAAATTTGGAGGCGGTTCTTTAGTACAACAAGAACCAGATGCGTCTAGTTTTCCTAATGGCGGAATTAGAAATACTTTTGAAGCTCGTGGTTATACAGCATGGGATCCTACATCACCAGCATTTATCTGGGGAACTACTTTATGTATTCCTACCGTTTTTGTTTCGTATACCGGTGAGGCTTTAGACTATAAAACTCCGCTTCTTCGTGCATTACAGGCGGTAGATCAGGCAGCGACAGACGTTGCAAAATATTTTGATAAAAATGTAACTAAAGTAAACGCTACTCTAGGTTGGGAGCAGGAGTATTTTTTAATAGATTCTGCTTTAGCTGCAACACGTCCAGATATTCAGTTAGCGGGGCGTACACTTTTAGGACACTCTCCTGCAAAAGGACAGCAGTTGGATGATCACTATTTTGGATCGATACCTTCTCGAGTTTTAGCCTATATGAGGGATTTAGAAATCGAATGTATGCGATTGGGGATTCCTGTAAAAACAAGACACAATGAAGTTGCTCCAAATCAATTTGAACTTGCACCAATTTTTGAAGAAGCCAATCTTGCTGTAGATCACAACTCCTTAATTATGGATGTGATGAACAAGGTTGCAGAGCGTCATCATTTTGTAGTACTAATGCACGAAAAACCATTTGCCGGAATTAATGGTAGTGGTAAACACAATAACTGGTCTTTGGGAACAGATACGGGAGTAAACCTTTTGTCTCCTGGAAAAACTCCTATGAAAAACCTTCAATTCTTAACTTTCTTTATCAACACGATAAAAGCGGTTTACGAGAATGAAGAGTTATTAAGAGCATCGATAGCAAGTGCATCTAACGATCATCGTTTAGGAGCAAATGAAGCACCGCCGGCAATTATTTCAGTATTTATTGGTAGTCAGTTAACTGCGGTTTTAGATGAACTTGAAAAAGTAACTTCAGGAAAATTATCTCCGCAGGAAAAAACAGATCTTAAATTGAATGTAGTTGGTAAGATTCCTGAAATCTTATTGGATAATACAGATCGTAATAGAACTTCACCTTTTGCATTTACCGGAAATAAATTTGAGTTTAGAGCAGTAGGATCTACCGCAAACTGTGCAAACCCAATGACGGTGCTAAATGCGATCATGGCAAAACAACTTAAAGAATTTAAAGTTGAAGTAGATAAATTGATCAAGAGCAAAAAGATGAAAAAAGACGATGCCATCTTTAATGTTCTTAGAGAATATATCAAGCAGAGCAAAAAGATTAGATTCGAGGGTGATGGCTATGGTGAAGCCTGGGAAAAAGAAGCAGCTAAACGAGGTTTAAGTAATAATAGAACTACTCCTGAAGCTCTTAAAGCCCAAATTTCTAAAAAAGCAGTGCAGCTTTACGGCGATCTTGGAGTAATGAATAAGATCGAGATCGAAGCACGTCACGAGATCGAGCTAGAAGAGTATACCATGCGTGTACAGATAGAAGGTCGAGTTTTAGGCGATATTGCTAGAAACCACGTAATCCCAACTGCTATTCGCTATCAAAATATTCTTATTAAGAATGTAACCGGATTAAAAAGTATTTACGGTGAAGATTATCAAAAACATGCAAAAGAACAACTTGATCTTATCGAGCGAGTTTCTACACATATTGCGGTAATTAATAGCAAGGTAAATGCAATGATCGACGCTAGAAAAGTAGCAAATAAGCTTGATGATCTTCAGCAAAAAGCAGAGTCTTACTGTAATGAAGTAAAACCTCATTTTGACGAGATTAGATATCACTGCGATAAATTAGAATTACTGGTAGATAATGAGCTTTGGCCATTAACTAAATACCGTGAATTATTGTTCACTAGATAATTTCTTTCAAAATTAAAGATTTTAGCCCTGTAACTTGCAGGGCTTTTTCTTTTTAGAAACTTCTTAAAGAATTTAAAACTGTTTATCTTTGACGCCTAAACCAAATTCATGAGTCAGGACGTAAGTAAAAGGTATAGTCAGCGTGGTGTTTCAGCAGGTAAAGAAGATGTGCATAACGCGATCAAAAATGTAGATAAAGGGCTTTTTCCTAAAGCATTTTGTAAAATTATTCCAGATCATTTAACCGGTGACGAGGATTATTGCGTGATCATGCATGCAGATGGTGCCGGTACAAAATCATCTTTAGCTTATATGTACTGGAAAGAAACTGGTGATCTTTCTGTTTGGAAAGGTATTGCCCAGGATGCTTTGATTATGAATATTGACGATCTACTTTGTGTGGGTGCTACCAACAAGATCTTATTGTCTTCAACCATTGGTCGTAATAAAAGTTTGGTTCCGGGAGAGGTAATTTCAGCAATCATTAACGGAACAGAAGAACTTATTGCAGATCTTAAAGAATTTGGCGTAGAAATTCATTCTACCGGTGGTGAAACCGCAGATGTTGGTGATTTGGTTAGAACGATTATTGTAGATTCTACGGTAACAGCCAGAATGAAACGTAGCGAGGTAATCGATAATAGTAATATCGAACCTGGCGATGTGATCGTTGGTTTAGCTTCTTTTGGGCAGGCCAGCTACGAGAAAGAATATAACGGCGGTATGGGAAGTAATGGTTTAACTTCTGCTCGTCACGATGTTTTTGCAAAGATCTTAGCTGAAAAATATCCTGAAAGTTTTGATGCTTCGATCCCAAATGATCTTGTATATTCTGGAGGAAAAAAATTAACCGATGAGGTTGAGGATTCTCCGCTAGATGCCGGCAAACTGGTATTGTCGCCAACAAGAACTTATGCACCTGTAATTCAGAAGATATTATCTAAATTCAGTAATAAAGAGATTCACGGGATGGTGCATTGCAGTGGAGGGGCACAAACAAAAATTCTTCATTTTATTGATAATCTTCATATTGTAAAAGATAATCTTTTTGAAGTTCCGCCATTATTCAAGTTAATTCAGCAGGAAAGTAAAACAGATTGGAAAGAGATGTACCAGGTATTTAATATGGGGCATCGCATGGAAATCTACGTAAAACCAGAGCTTGCAGAAGAAATTATCGAAATTTCCAAGTCATTTAATATCGATGCTAAGGTGGTGGGAAGAGTAGAAGCTTCAGATAAAAAATCCTTAACGATAAAGAGTGAATTTGGCGAATATTATTATTCGTAGATTTTACACTTAATTTAATAAAAGGGCTATAAGGTTAACTAAAATTGTTTTAGTGTTAATTTTATAGCTTTTTTTATTGGAATATCTCATTATATTTGTGAAAATCTGATTGTTTGTTAGATGAGTGAACGAAGAAAATTAATTGTTTTTTCCATTGTGTTTTGGGTTGCGGTAAACTTTGCAAGTTTATCGATGTTTAGTGACGAGGTAAGTAGATGGGTTCGGTTTATTGGTACCGCTTTCTTTTTTATTACCGCAACTTTACATAAGCCCTTTTCCTGGAAATTATTTTTTATACTTCTATTGTTCTCGATCTGCGATTTCTCCCTTATTTATTTTGAAAATCCCATTTTCAACGCCCTAACATTTATTAGTAGAGGAGCTGCATTTGTTATTGTAGGAAGTATTGGTGCAAAAAAATTAAAGCGGTTAAAAATTACCGGATTAGAATTTTTTATAGGTGCAATTCTGGTAGCGATAAATCTTGTTTTGCTGTTCGAGCTGGAAAGTATGATTTCTTTAAAACATGCTGAAGAATTATTTAGTCCCGGTTTTTATGCCTTTGCTTTTATTGCCATACTTACTATTATTATCGCTGTTTCCTATAGTAATCGCTATAGTAATCTTAAGAGTATCTTTTATATGTGCGCCGTGCTTTGGATGATCTTTTCAGATCTAACCTATTTTATTGGGTATTATCTTGATTTTCCCGAATTCTACTACGCAGATCATGCGTTTAATATTCTTGGATCTGGTTTCTTAATGCTTTACGCAGCAACCACAAATAAAAAAGAAAATTTTATTGATATTGATGTGAAGATCTAATTGGGTAAATATCCCAGCTTAACAAGTTCTTTTGCTGAATGCACCAGTGTTGTTTGTTTATGCTGAAATAAATAAATATCGTCTGAAACATCCAATATCGCCTCGTATCGATGATCTGTTATTATAATCGCTTTTTGTTCTTTTTCCTGCTGAATAATTTCTGAAAATTTTTCGATCATCAATGGGGAAAGTTGAGCAAAAGGTTCGTCTAAAAGAACAATATCTACATTTCTTTTTAAGACCAGATAGATTTCGATAATTCGTTGCTGCCCGCCAGATAGTTCCCGTACTTTCTGATGTTTTACTGCATTCATTTCAGAAAAAACACTGCTAAAATCACCAAAATCGATATTATATAGTTTAAAAGCCTTTTCTACTGAAATTATAGGCGGAAGTAAAGGAAACTGCGGAAGCATGGCGACTCTTCCGGTTTTGTAAAAGCGCTTCAGGATAGGTTTTTTATCTATGCGGAGTAGTTTATATTTCGGTTTTAAGGTTCCGAAGAGAATTTTTAAAAGGCTACTTTTTCCACTACCGTTTCTACCTAATAATCCGGTTACTTTCCCGGTTTCAGCCTTTACATAAGCCGCTTTAAGAATAGCATGATCATCAAAATACAACTCGACATTATCAATTTCAAAGATCATATTAGAAAGTTTATGGTGGCACAAAGGCTAAGAAGAAAAATATCGGCCAAAATGGCTAAACTGAATAATTGCAATCGGCTAAAACCAAGATTGTAATAAAACACGAGCTCTTTTTTTGTAGAGATGAATCGGTAGAAAAGATAAATGATAAAAGCGATAAATAATTTATCTAAAACAATTACAAAAAGCGGACTACCAATAGAAAATATTAGCAGATTAATTAAAAGTGAAGGAATTAAAAACTTGCGGTAAAATTGAAAAAACACAGCAAAAGTGTTAGTCATATTTTGAGATTTTGATCGATGTTTTAAATTAAAAGCGTTAAAAAGCTAATTTTATTATGATTAGCACTAAAATAAAGAAAACGAACAGGTAAAGTTTAGAGAAGATAAAAATTCAGTCAAATTATTGTAAATTTGCTATCTAAATTCTTAAGAATTGTATGTTAGAGAAGCTTAATATCGTTAAACAACGTTTTGATGAAGTGAATGATCTTATTATCCAGCCGGATATTATTGCCGATCAGAAACGTTACGTTGAACTTAATAAAGAATATAAAGATCTTAGAGCGCTTATGGACGAGCGTGAAAGATATATAGAACTTACCGATAATCTTAAAGAAGCTGAAGAAATCATTTCTGATGGAAGCGATCCAGAAATGACCGAGATGGCAAAACTTCAGCAGGAAGAAGCGAAGGAAGAATTACCAGCTCTTGAAGAAAAGATAAGAATGATGTTGGTGCCTAAAGATCCTGAAGATGCTAAGAATGTCGTGATGGAAATTCGTGCAGGTACCGGTGGTGACGAAGCGAGTATTTTTGCTGGTGATCTTTACAGAATGTACACCAAATATGTAGAAAGTAAAGGTTGGAGTCACAATATTGTAGATTTTAGCGAAGGAACCAGTGGCGGATTTAAAGAGATGATCTTTGAAGTTTCTGGAGAAGATGTTTATGGTACCATGAAGTTTGAAGCTGGTGTTCACCGTGTACAACGTGTGCCGCAAACCGAAACTCAGGGTCGTGTGCATACCTCTGCAGCTACAGTTATGGTATTACCAGAAGCTGAAGAATTTGATGTAGAGATCGATCCAAAAGATGTACGTATCGATTATTTCTGTTCATCGGGGCCTGGTGGGCAGTCGGTGAACACAACCTATTCTGCCGTGCGTTTAACTCACGAACCTACAGGTTTGGTAGCGCAATGTCAGGATCAAAAATCGCAGCATAAAAACAGGGAGAAAGCTTTTAGGGTTTTACGTTCTCGTTTATATGAAATGGAGCTTGCAAAGAAAATGGAAGCCGATGCTGCAAAGCGAAATTCGATGGTTTCAAGTGGTGACCGTAGTGCAAAAATTAGAACCTACAACTATCCACAAGGGCGTGTAACAGATCACAGAATTAACCTAACACTTTACGATCTATCCAATATCGTAAACGGAGATATTCAGAAAATTATTGATGAGCTAAGATTGGTAGAAAATACCGAAAAGCTTAAAGAGAATTCAGATATATTTTAATATTCGGCGTTTTAGAATAAAATTTTAAATGCCATCTAAAAACTAAATATGACCACCCAGGAGTTAGTAGAGCAGATTAGAAAAAAGCAATCGTTTTTATGTATAGGTTTAGATGTAGACCTCAAAAAGATTCCAACCTATCTACTTTCTGAGGAAGATCCAATATTTAGTTTTAATAAAGCAATTATAGACGCCACGCATCAATTTTGCGTGGCATATAAACCTAATACGGCTTTTTATGAAGCCTGTGGTTTAAAAGGCTGGGAAGCTTTACAAAAAACCATCGATTATCTTCACGATAATTATCCAGAAATTTACACTATTGCAGATGCCAAACGTGGCGATATTGGTAATACCTCTAAAATGTATGCGAAGACATTTCTAAAAGATATGGGCTTCGACTCGGTTACCGTAGCGCCTTATATGGGCAAAGATTCTGTTGAGCCTTTTTTAGAATTCGATGATAAGCATACCATTTTACTGGCTTTAACTTCTAACGAAGGTGCTTTCGATTTTCAGACTTTAAAATCTGATGATACTGAGATTTACAAAAGAGTTTTGGAAACTTCTAAAAGCTGGGAGAATTCAGAAAATCTGATGTATGTGGTTGGTGCCACTAAAGCCGAATATCTTGCTGAAGTGCGTAAGATCGTTCCAGAAAGTTTTCTTCTTGTGCCCGGCGTTGGAGCACAAGGCGGTAAATTAGAAGATGTTTGTAAATACGGAATGACCAAAGATGTTGGCCTTTTGGTAAATAGCAGCCGTAAAATTATTTATGCTTCTACAAATAATAATTTTGCTGAAGTTGCCGCTGCAAAAGCTGAAATTCTACAGCAGCAAATGGCTGAAGAATTAGAGAAATTCGAATAATATTTATGACGATTTTCGATCATTTAGGCCGAAAATTATTTCTTAGCGATACTCCAAAGCGCATTGTTTCTTTAGTTCCAAGCCAGACGGAGCTTTTAGTCGATCTTGGATTAAAAAATAGTATTTTAGGTATCACAAAATTTTGTGTGCATCCAGAGCATCTTCGAAAGGAAAAAACGGTAGTTGGCGGCACAAAAACTGTACATTTAGATAAGATCGAAGCTTTAGCGCCAGATATTATTTTGTGCAATAAGGAAGAAAATACCAAAGCAATGGTAGCCGAATTAGAGAAAATCGCCCCGGTACATGTTTCAGAAGTTTCGAGTATTTCAGATTCGCTTCAGCTTATAAATGATTATGGTGAAATTTTTAATGTTGAGGAAAAGGCTTTAAAATTAGTTGATAGAATAGAGGAGAAGTTAGCGACTTTTTCCGAAGAAATTCAGCATAAGAAATGGAAAAGCTGTTTATATCTTATCTGGAAAGATCCTTACATGGCGGCAGGAAATGATACCTTTATCAACGAGCTTCTTAAACTAAATAAGTTCGAAAATAAAATTGCCGGAAATCGATATCCGGCAATAAATAAGGAACAATTGATTGAATATTCACCAGATGTGGTTTTATTATCTAGCGAGCCATTTCCGTTTAAACAAGAACACATTGAAGAATTTAAAAAGTTAGGACTTCATGCAATTCTTGTGGATGGCGAATATTTTAGTTGGTATGGTTCAAGATTGGAAAAAGCGGTTAGTTATTTTAAAACCTTACATTAAAATAAATTATTCTGTAGCCCAGTTTTCAACTTCAGGATAATGCATACGTCTTAGTTCTCGTAGGATTGTTTTAGCTTTCGCATTAATCTTATCACTACGTTCTTTGTCCACCAAGGCTAGTTTGTAAGCCTTGTGCATTAGCTGCGTGTATTTCTCACACATGCATTCTTCTTTTGATCTTTGTTTGAATATTTTAAACATACTCCAGTCTTTCATCATCTATACTACAAAGATACAATGAGGTGTTTTTAAGATTTATTAAGCGGCAGTTAATGTTAATTTAAAGTTTGCGGATAAGCTTGATCAAATGTTAAAATATTTTTGATAATCTAATCTTGAAGTGAAAAAACTCGTTTTAATAGGCTAGTTGTTCTTGCAGAGAGATCATTTCTAATATCCTTTTCCTCTACCGCTATCATCGTATAAACTCCGTTTAAAGCTTCAGAGGTTACATAATCTGAAAGATCTGAATTTACATTATTAGTTAGCGGAATGCTGTTGTAACGATCGATTATATTACTCCAAATCTGGTTAGCGCCAACTTTATCTAAAGAATTTGTAATTACAGGGTTAAATTTATCGTAGAGTTGAGATTTGGTTTTCCCAACCAAATATTGCGTTGCTGCATCATCCTGTCCTAATAAGATATTGCGAGCATCGTTAAAGGTAATTTCTTTCACTGCATTTACGAAGATCGGTGTTGCTTCTTTAACAGCATCTTCTGCAGCGCGATTTAAAACCTTAAGTCCCTGATCGGCTAAATTGCCTAATCCAACATCACGTAGGGTCTTATCGACCTTTTGTAATTCTGCCGGTAAAGTGATTTTTACTAATTCATTCTTAAAAAAGCCATCTTCCTGGGTGAGTTTTGTAACCTGTTTGTCGATTCCAAAATCCAGCGCCTGGCGTAATCCAGAGGCAATTTCAGTATTTGTAACACCGTAACTACCTTGTGGTAACTGGCTGGCAATATCCTGCAGTTCAGCACAAGAGCTTAAAGAGAAAATAACGAATAGGCAAAGTAACTTTTTCATGGAGCTTTTTTTCAAATATAAGATATCTCTAATACTTCTAGTATTATAAAAATTTATGAATAAATTAAAATTATCGATTTCTATTATTGAAACATCCTATTTACCTTTAAAAAAATTGAAACTAAAGCTAGAATTATGTCTAAAGAGAAAAAATTAACCACTGCTTCCGGAAGACCTTTTGTAGAAAAGGAAGATTCGTTAAGCGTTGGTAGAAGAGGGCCGTTATTACTTGAAGATTATGTGCTTCATGAAACAATGGCTCATTTTAATAGAGAAAGAATTCCAGAGCGTGTGGTACATGCTAAAGGTTCTGGTGCCTTTGGTACATTTACAGTGACAAATGATATTACTAAATATACAAGAGCAAAAATATTTTCTGAAGTTGGTAAGAAGACCGATATGCTGGCAAGATTCTCTACGGTAGGTGGAGAAAAAGGTTCTGCCGATTCAGATCGTGATCCACGTGGTTTTGCGCTTAAATTTTATACTGAAGATGGAAACTGGGATCTGGTAGGAAATAATACGCCGGTTTTCTTTATAAAAGATCCTAAGAAGTTTGGTGATTTTATTCATACTCAAAAACGCCATCCGTTTACGAATATGAAATCGCAAACGATGCGTTGGGATTACTGGTCGCTAAATCCAGAGTCGCTACACCAGGTGCTTATTTTAATGAGTGATCGCGGGACGCCTTATGGTTTTCGTCATATGAACGGTTATGGATCGCATACTTTTTCTTTGATTAACGATAAAGATGAACGTTTTTACGTAAAATTTCATTTTAAAACCGATCAGGGAATCAAGAATTTTACCGATGAAGAATCAGTTAAGATGGCAGGTGAAAATCCAGATTTTGCACAGCAAGATTTATTAGAACATATTGAAAATGGCGAGTTCCCAAGCTGGACATTAAAGATCCAGGTAATGCCAGAGGAAGAAGCTAAAAGTTATAAATGGAATCCATTCGATCTTACCAAAGTTTGGCCTCACGATGATTATCCATTGATCGAAGTTGGAAAAATGGAATTGAATAAAAATGCCGATAATTACTTTGCTCAAATCGAGCAATCTGCATTTGCGCCGGCACATATTGTAGATGGTGTGGGATATTCTCCAGATAAAATGTTACAAGGACGTCTATTATCGTATCCAGATGCGCACCGTTATCGCCTTGGAGCAAATTATGAGCAAATTCCGGTAAACCGTTGTCCTTATATGGTAAATAATTATCAGCGTGACGGGTTTATGAGAGTTGATGGAAATGGTGGTAGAAGTGAAAATTACTACCCAAATAGCTTCGACGATATTTCTGTGGATGAAAAATATAAGCTGAAAGCGCCAAGAGTTACAGATGCTGAAGCCGATTGGTTTGATCGTAATGCTTCTGAAGCTGGGGACGATGATCATTACACACAACCGGGTAATTTATACCGAGTAATGAATGAAGAAGCTAAATCGAATCTGGTTTCTAATACCGTTGGATCGATGAGCCAGATCGAAGGAGAGAAGAAAGACGAAATAATCATGCGCCAGCTTTGCCACTGGTTTAGAGCAGATCCTGAACTAGGAGCAAGAATCGCAAGCGGACTTGGAGTTGAAATCAATATGGAAGAATTCGCTCGATAATTATCGATTCTTGATAATACTGAAGAATCCTTCAGATTGAGGATTCAGAATGAAAATAAAAAGCGCCCAATTTGGGCGCTTTTTTTATGTAAAGATGATCGTCTTATTATTAAATACCATTGTTTTTCGTTGAATATGAAGTTTTATTCCGCGGCTAAAGACGATTTTTTCCAGATCTCGGCCTTTAAGAATGAGATCTTTTATTGAGTGCGAATGCGAAATTCTTGTAATATCCTGTTCGATAATTGGGCCGGCATCCAATTCGGCGGTAACATAATGGCAGGTAGCTCCAATAATTTTTACTCCGCGTTTATAAGCCGAATGATAAGGTTTTGCTCCGGCAAATGCCGGTAAAAATGAGTGGTGGATATTAATAATATTGTTAGGATATTCGCTAATCATTTTATCTGAAATGATTTGCATATAGCGCGCCAATACGATAAAATCAACTTCAAATTCTTGCAAAAGCTCTAATTGCTTTGCTTCGGCTTCAACTTTAGTGTCTTTGGTGACAGGAACATGATAAAACGGAATACCAAAAGCTTTGGCGATGGGTTCGAGGTCTTTATGATTGCTAAGAATAAACGGAATTTCAACGCCTAATTCCCCAGCTTTATATCTTCCCAAAATATCATACAAACAATGATCGTACTTAGAGACGAAAATGGCCATTTTTAAGACACGTTCTTCAGCAAAAAGCTTCCAGTTCATATTGTAGGTTTTAGCGATCTCTTTTTCAAAATCTGCTCTAACTTTTACAATATCAAATTCCAAAGAAAATTCATTTTCTAAACGCATAAAGAAAATACCATTTTCAGTATCCACATACTGGTCGATATAAACGATATTTCCATTTCTCTCGTGGAAAAAATTAGTAACCGTTGCGATAATCCCGCTTTTATCTTTACAATTGATCAGTAAAGTAACCTTCGCCATGTTTTTCAGTATTAATGCTTCAAAAATCAAAGCCTGATGAAGAATAAAATTAGTTTAATCACTTTAACTGAACCAACGAGAATTCAGATTTATGCTTTTTTCAGAATAATCAAAAATTATTTACAATTTTCGTAAATTGCCACTCATAATTTCACTCTTTATTGAAAATGGAACAACAGACTCCGTATTTACCTAAACATAAAATAAGAATTGTAACCGCAGCTTCCCTTTTTGATGGGCACGATGCTGCCATAAATATAATGCGTCGTATAATCCAGGCGACCGGGGTAGAGGTGATTCATCTTGGCCACGATCGTAGTGTAGAAGAGGTAGTGAACTGCGCGATACAAGAAGATGCTCACGCTATTGCAATGACCAGTTACCAGGGCGGGCATACCGAGTATTTTAAATATATGTACGATTTGCTTCAGGAAAAAAATGCCGGGCAAATTAAGATTTTTGGTGGTGGAGGTGGAGTAATTCTTCCTGAAGAAATTAAAGAACTACAGGAATACGGGATAACCCGAATTTACGCGCCCGATGATGGAAGAGAGTTAGGTTTGCAGGGAATGATCAATGATTTGGTGAAAACGGTAGATGAGGAAGTGCCTTCGTTGCCAGAAAATACCAATATTGAAGAAGACCTAAAATCGAAGAAAATAAATACTATTTCTCGTTTAATTTCTCTTGCTGAAAATAAGCATGATGAATTTAAAACGCATTTTGATGCCGTTCCAGAAACTGAAAAGAATATTCCTGTTTTAGGAATTACAGGAACTGGTGGTGCCGGTAAATCGAGTTTGGTAGATGAACTGGTTCGACGATTTTTAAGTGATTTCCCAGATAAACAAATTGGGATCGTTTCTGTAGATCCTTCTAAAAAGAAAACCGGTGGCGCTTTGCTTGGTGATCGTATTCGAATGAATGCAATAAATCATCCTCGTGTATATATGCGCTCGCTGGCTACGCGACAAAGCAATTTAGCTTTATCAAAATATGTACAGGAAGCTGTTGAGGTTTTGAAAAAAGCTGAATACGATCTTATTGTTTTAGAAACTTCTGGAATTGGGCAATCTGATACCGAAATTATGGATCATTCAGATGTGTCTTTATATGTAATGACTCCGGAATTTGGAGCGGCAACTCAGTTAGAGAAGATCGATATGTTAGATTTTGCAGATCTGGTTGCGATCAATAAATTCGACAAGCGTGGTGCGCAGGATGCTTTACGCGATGTTAAAAAGCAATACCAGCGAAATCATCAATTATGGCATGAGGATGCTGAAAAACTTCCGGTTTTTGGAACGATTGCTTCCCAATTTAATGATCCCGGTATGAATACGTTATATCGCAAGATCATGGATAAGATCGATGAGAAAACAGCTTCGAAATTAGAATCTACTTTTGAAGTGACTCGAGAAATGAGCGAGAAGATTTTTGTGATTCCGCCAAAACGAACTCGTTACCTTTCTGAAATTGCAGATAATAATCGCTCTTATAACGAAACAGCAATAAAGCAGGCCGATATTGCACAAAAACTCTTCGGTATTTATAAAACCATATTGAGTGTTGCGAATATTTCCGAAGAAAAATATAGTGCGCATTTAGATAAAAACGGACTCGTACAGGAAGAATTTTTAGACGATCAGCAAGCTGATAATCACGAATTTTTAGGATTGCTTTTTAAAGAATTCGATCGTGTAAAGATGGATTTAGATCCTTATAACTGGGAAATTATCCTGGGTTGGCAGGAGAAAGTGAATAAATATACCGAGCCAATTTACTCGTTTAAAGTTCGTGATAAAGAGATTAAGATCGAAACGCATACCGAGTCACTTTCGCATACGCAGATCCCAAAAGTTGCTTTGCCAAAATATTCGGCCTGGGGTGATATTCTCGAGTGGAGTCTTCAGGAAAATGTGCCGGGAGAATTTCCTTATACTTCAGGATTGTATCCGTTTAAAAGACAGGGTGAAGATCCAACCCGAATGTTTGCAGGTGAAGGTGGGCCAGAACGAACCAATAGAAGGTTTCATTATGTAAGTTTAGGTTTGCCGGCTAAACGTTTATCTACCGCTTTCGATTCGGTTACCCTTTATGGTAACGATCCCGATCATCGTCCCGATATTTATGGGAAAATAGGTAACGCCGGAGTTTCAATTTGCTGTTTAGATGATGCTAAGAAATTATATTCTGGTTTCGATTTGGCACATCCGTATACTTCAGTGAGTATGACGATTAATGGGCCAGCGCCTATGCTGCTTGGATTCTTTATGAATGCGGCGATCGATCAGCAATGTGAAAAGTATATTAAAGAGCATACTTTAGAAGATAAAGTTGAAGCAAAATTAAAAGAGCTTTACGACGATAATAATATCGAGCGACCAACTTACAAAGGAGAACTTCCTGAAGGGAACGATGGTTTAGGTTTAATGCTGTTAGGTTTAACCGGAGACCAGATTCTTCCGCAGGAAACCTATCAGGAAATTAAGATCAATACCCTGGCATCGGTTCGCGGGACAGTGCAGGCCGATATTTTAAAAGAAGATCAGGCGCAAAATACCTGTATTTTCTCTACGGAATATGCCTTGCGTTTAATGGGGGATGTTCAGGAATATTTTATCAAAGAGAAGGTTAGGAATTTTTATTCGGTTTCGATTTCAGGATATCATATTGCTGAAGCTGGGGCGAATCCAATCACGCAGTTAGCATTTACCTTAGCAAATGGTTTCACATACGTGGAATATTACTTAAGCCGCGGAATGGATATCAATAAATTTGGACCTAATTTATCGTTTTTCTTCAGTAACGGTGTAGATCCAGAATATGCTGTGATTGGTCGCGTTGCAAGAAAAATTTGGTCTAAAGCTTTAAAAAATAAGTACGAAGCGAATCCAAGAGCGCAAATGCTTAAATATCATATACAGACTTCAGGGCGATCTTTGCATGCGCAGGAAATCGATTTTAATGATATAAGAACGACGCTTCAGGCATTATATGCGATCTACGACAACTGTAATTCGTTACACACTAATGCTTACGATGAGGCAATTACTACACCAACCGAAGCTTCAGTGAGACGTGCCATGGCGATTCAGTTAATTATCAATAAGGAACTTGGTTTAGCGAAAAATGAAAATCCAATTCAGGGTTCATTTATTATTGAAGAACTAACTGATTTGGTAGAGGAAGCTGTTTATGCCGAATTTGATAGGATTACTGAAAGAGGCGGAGTGCTTGGTGCAATGGAAACGATGTATCAACGTGGACAAATTCAGGAAGAAAGTCTGTATTACGAAACGCTGAAGCATAATGGTGATTATCCAATTATCGGGGTAAATACATTTTTAAGTTCTACAGGCTCTCCAACAGTTACTCCTGGTGAAGTAATAAGAGCGACAGAGGATGAAAAGCAGAACCAGATCAAAACTTTAGAAACGCTGCATACCGCGAAAGAAACCAAAGCAGAAGAAGCTTTAGAAGCGATCAAAAAAGCAGCAGTACAAAACGAAAACATTTTTGAAGTTTTAATGGAAGCTACAAAGGTGTGTAGTCTTGGCCAAATAACCAACGCGATGTTCGAAGTTGGTGGGCAATACCGAAGAAATATGTAAGGCTTTTGAAATTAAAATAGTGTATTTAAAATTGAAGTAAATACATTGAAAATCAACAGTAAAAATCATCTTTTTTCTATGTAGAAAAAAGATGATTTTTTTGTTTGTAAATCGATAATTCCAATCTAATTTTGCCGGCTTTTTAAAATGAGTTTTCAGTATAATTTTTAAAGGATCTGGCAGTCATGGAAAACGTTTGGTTATTTGCGATTGCGGTTTTTACCGGTTTTTTTGCAATAAATAGTCCTATAGGAAATATTCCTGTTTTTATAAGTCTAACAAAACAGGCCGATCGTAAAACCCGAAAGAATATTTCGAAAAAGGCGACTTTTACCGCCTTTATTATAGTTTCTGGTTTCGTGATCTTAGGTAAATATATCTTTAGCCTTTTTGGTTTAACGATTCCTGCCTTTAAAATTACTGGAGGTCTTCTTATATTTTTTGTTGGTTTCGAAATGATAAGAGCGCAGGAAGCCAGTATCGATAACCAAAGCGAAATTAACTTTAACGAAGGAATTTCTACCTCGCCATTAGCGATACCAATTCTTGCTGGGCCTGGTTCTATCGTCACCGCGATGAACTATACGACCAATGCCGGTTATTTAGAGTTATTGGTGATCCTGGTAATGTTTGGGCTAATAATGTGGTTAAATCACCTGGCGTTTATCTCTAGTGATTACCTGGTTAGATTTATTGGGCAAAACAAGATCGTAGTGATCGAGAAGATCATGGGGTTGATCATTGCCATTATTGGAACCAATATGTTGATCCAGGGGATAAAATTAGCTTTTTTTACTGAAGATTTTCAGCTTTAGTTCTTTTGGTTTTGGTGTAACCAATCTGAAATTAAGTGCTCAAAATGATGAATTTCACGACGAAGTAAATCTAAAAATTCGGTTTCTTTGATTCCGGTGATTTCAATATTGCGGCAATTAGATTTAATTCTTTTTGCCGCTTTTCGTATTTTTTCAATACGTTTAAGCTGAATTTCTTTTGAGCGAGCGGTTACCACGCCTGCAATTCCCGGGGCAAGCTGTAAACTTTCGGTCACCAGGCGTCCTGCATAGTTATGCGCAGGGACAGTAGAAATATCCATTTCAAGAATATTTTTATTGTCAGAAAAATAAGATGAAACAGCACTCGAAATTTTAAAGATTTCTAATGCTTTTTTATAAACTGGCAACTGATAAGCTTTCATAAAGGGGGAATTTCATTTATAAAATTACCTAGAATTCAGTCAAGTTATATTTAAAAATTAAGGCTAATCTGTAAATTTGATTTAAATATTAAATATATTTAAAGTATTTATTTTAAATATGAATGTAGATAAATTGAACTGGGCGATATTAGAATCACTTCAGGAAAACGCCCGACTTTCCTTCTCTGAAATTGGCCGAAAAGTAGGTTTAAGTTCTCCGGCAGTGGCAGAGCGTGTTAAGAAAATGGAAGATGCCGGTATCATTAAAGGATACAAGACCGAAGTGTCTTATCAAAAAACAGGACATCACCTAAAAGCGATCATCACTTTGCGTGCTTTTATGGGGCGTTTAAAACCCTTCCTGGAAAAAGTAACCGAATTTAAAGAGGTGATCAATTGCTATAGAATTACCGGAAACGAAAATATTATCATGGAGGTTATTTTTCAGGATCAGGGACATTTAGAGGTTTTTATCGATAAGCTAATCACTTATGGCGAAACAAAAACGCATATCATTTTATCGAACGTGATTGAACACGCCCCGGTACGGAATCGAAAAACTACTTAATTCCGCTTACCAAATACATCAAAGAACCACCTGCGGCGTGATATTGTTCACGCTGTACGGCGCCCATGATATGATCTGAGCGAGTATCGTATTTTTCCTGGTATTCGAAGTAAAACGGCATGTATTTTTCGCCTGCAGCGTTGAAGTAATCGATATCTTTACGAGTTTCAGATTTCCAGGCGCTTCCCTGCATCCATTGCTTAAGCGTTGCTATTTGCTCTTTATTATCATAAGGTGGATACATTGCAATCGCTTTATCTGAAAGTCTCACCTGAATATCTTTAAGTGATTCTGAAGCAAACCATCCCGGTAAAAGATCTCCCAGCGAATTATCACCCTCGCCAAGTTTCTTTTTCCCTTTTTCGATAATTAAGCGATACTTTATATGATCTAGAGTTTCTTCGATACTATCGTTCTGAGAAATAGAATTTTTAGTAAGTGTTTGTACGATATTGTTAGGTTCCACACAAAGTAAAAGTCCGTTTGGTTTAAGCACTCTCGTCATTTCCTCTAGTGCTTTCTTCGGATTTTTAAGATGAATTAAAACCGTTTGGCAGGTTACAAAATCGAAAGTTTCATTTTCAAAAGGAATATTCTCAGCATCACCATATTTTAAACTGAAGTCGATTTTCGATAATTTGAAGTGATGTTCTAATTCAGCATTACTTTCAAACCAATTTTCATCATTATCGATGGCAGTTATTTTAGAGTCATGAGCCAAGTATGGAGCCAGTGTTTTTGTCCAGTGACCTTGCCCGCAACCTACATCTAACATATTAGAATAGCGATGAAGTTCTAAACGTTCTGCTGTAAGATCCAGAAAACCTTTATTCCACCAAAAGTCGCGATATGATCCAAAATAATTATGAGAATGTCCTTTTTGCAATCCTGTAAATTTAGTTTGCCAAAGATACTTTAGTCTTAGAGTTCTAACAAGTGTAAAATTTTACTAAAAACCAGAACCTAAAACGCCGAAAATTAACAGATATTAAAATATACACACCTCTTAGTTAAATTTAGGTAAATTGGATTTTCTTTAATAAAATTATTAGTGATCTGGTCGTATCTTTGAAAAAAAAGAAAAAGATTATGAAGAAGTATACAGTGTTGTTCTTAGTTTTAGCAGTAATTACCGGTCTAGTTGGGTTTACAGGATTGCGTTTTGCTGGTATTGAAGTGATTCGTGTAGCGTGTCTTATAACAGCAGACCTGTTTATTATTTCTTTAATGGCTAAGTTTTTCTTCCCAGAAAAGAAACTAAGACTACAGAGAATAAAAAGGGAATAGAATTTGCATATGCAAAGGATTTAAGCTTTCACGTAAGTGAAGGCTTTTTTTATGCTTTCAATTTAAAAACAAAGTATATTTACTAGATAATCGAGAATAAATATTTTGAGGCTTGCCGTGCGGCAGTTTACTAAAAAGAGACAAGTTTTAATTTGCTCCTTAGTTATGAGGATATATTAAATTTTCGTGATACTAAAAAAATTGAATACACCTATGTATAAACAAACTCTTATCTGCTTTTTTGCATTGCTATGCTCTTCAGTTGTTTTAGCTCAGGAAATAAGATTGCAAAAAGGTAATGTAACCGATAATGTAAGAATTAGCGATTCTACAGATGCAACTTATGCAGTATATCTTCCGCAGTCATATAATATGGAGAAACCAGCTCCTGTAATTTTTGTATTAGATCCAGACGGGAACGGAAGAGAAGCGGTACAACTGTTTAGGCAAACTGCAGAAGATCAAAATTATGTGATTGCCGCGAGCAATCAGAAAATTGAAAGCGATTCTTTACAAGATGATATTTTAAAATCAGTTCAGTTTATGAATGGTTTTTATCGAACCATTAAAGTAGATCCTAATTTATTGTATATCGCCGGTATCAATAAGGGAGCCGAAATCGCTTCAGCTTTGCCGCTTATCAACGAAAGGGTTTCTGGTGTTTTAGCGATCAATAAAACCTGGATTAACGGAAAATTTATCGAAAACCGAAAGAAACCTTATGTTTTTTCAGCAATAATGGGAACAAGGGATTATTCAAGATTTGGGATGCTCGATGTTGTAGATTACCTGTATGGTGAAGATTTTCCTACAGAAGTGAATTATTATGAGGGTGGGCCAATATCCTGGCCAGATACCTACACATTGAACAATGCCGTATCAAAATTTACTCTTGAAGCTATGCAAAATGGGGAAAGACCAAAAAATGATACGATCATCAATACGGTTTTTCAGAATGAAATTAAAACTATTAAGGATTTAGCGAGAAACGGTTCTTATTATATTGCATTTCTACAGGTGAAAAAAGCTGAAGATAAATTTGATGATTTTGATCGTTTTGATGACCAGTTAAAAGAATTAAAACGAAGTATTAGAAGGAATAGAGAATTTAAACAGCAGCGTAGAAAATGGTATGATGTAAAAGAGGAGGAAGCTTTTCAAAAAGAAGATTATGCACATTTCCTGGAAATGGATATTTTTACTACCAATTTTGAAAACATTGGCTGGTGGGCAGAGCAGGTAGATAATTTAAATGCGGGGCAGCAACAAAAAAATCTTATTGAAAGAAATATGGCTTATCGTCTGGAAGGTTACTTAAAGGATCTTGTAGATGGAAATTATAAAAATGTAATAGCCTCTAATGCTGCTATCGACGCAAAGATCTTTGTTTCGATCTTAAAAACCATTACAGATAAAGAGGCTCCAGAAGGTTATTTGAGTATTATCGAGCTTGCAGGTCACGATGGTGATGCTGAAACTGCCATGTTATACCTTGAAGATTTGCTGAAGACCGGTTATAAAGAGTTTGAAAAAATATATGGTTTAGAAGGTATTTTGGATTTGCAAATGAGTACCGAGTTTAACCTGCTCATTGAAGAATACGGTGGGGAAGCAAAATATATTATTTTTGATTCTGAAAAAGATACTGAAGAAGCAGAAGCTACACAAACCAATTAGTATAATAGAAAATTATCAATGAAAACCTACATTTCCAGCTTTATATTTTTATTTATTTCTTTTCTGAATTTTGGGCAAAATGCCGATAAAGAAAAGGTTGAAAAGATTAAGGAATTTCAGAAACATTTAAACGAAGAGTACAAGGATCCAGAAGAATCACCTTTATCTGTGGAAGATCGCCTAGCCTTCACTGGGCATGACTTCTTTGAGATCGATACTTCATTTACAGTCGAAGCTGAATTTGTAAGAACTCCGTATGAAACTACATTTAGAATGCAAACATCTTCAGATAGACAGCCAGTTTATGTAAAATATGCCGACTTATATTTTACCTTAAAAGGTGAAAAACAAAAATTAGCTGTTTATCAAAGTCAGTCTTTAAAAAACGATCCACAATATTATGATTATCTTTTTTTACCTTTTACAGATCTAACCAATGGTAAAAGTACGTATGGGGGAGGAAGATATATAGATCTAAGAATTCCTGAAGAAGGAGTTAAAACGATCACTTTAGATTTTAATCAGGCTTATAATCCATATTGCGCTTATAGCGGTGGATATTCCTGTCCTGTTCCTCCTGCTGAAAATAACCTTGATGCGGCTATAACAGCAGGAGTAAAAACTTATGCTAAATAAGTATCACAGACAGGTGCATAATAAGAATTTGAGAATATAAGGAGATAGGTTTATTATGCATTTAATTAAAAAATTGGTTAGCTAGTTGTCGATTTTTGATTGTTAGAATGAGTAAATCGCTGCAACTAAAAATGATGATAAATTATCCTGCATCATAAGGTCTGAATCCACAAATGGCGCAGCACCATCTACGCTGTCTAATCTTAGTTCTGGTTTTATCATTAGATTTCCATAAGTATAGCTTCCGGTTAATGTAAAAGCTGTTGTATTAGCATCTGCTCCATAAACTAGACCTTCGCCATCTGATAATTCGTTAAAATATTCAGCTCTTAAACCAATAGCAAAGCTATCTGAAGTACTCAACTGAGGATAGATAGCAGCACCAGCAAATCCTTCGCCATCTGTAGTTTGGTATGTACCATTAAATCCTAAATAGAAGGTATCGCTAAGATCCCATCCTGTGGTTAGATCAACTTGAAATAACGCATCATCAGATAACCACTGTTCTCCATAAATTAAGTTTAAGTAAGCACTACCAGCGTCATTAGCATATCCTAATTGTCCACCAAAAGTATACTTCCCAACCGGGTTAAATTCAGTATAATCTGTTGGATTCATTACTGCCAACATCGCACTCCAGTTTTCATCTATGGTAAAATCTGCCTTTAAACCTGTATGAGAAAATGGTCCATAGGAAAACATATAAGAAGTAGAATAGTTAAAGTTAGCTGCAGGAGAAATAACCTCGTAACCAAGGAAAGTATTAAAATTACCAAAGGTTAATCTTACATTATCGCTAAGGTTATAGTAAACATATAATTGGTTTACGATCGCAGCAGAACCAGTTGATAAGAATACGGCATCTTCACCGCGAGGACCAAAAACAAGATCGGCCACGAAACCAACTTTATCACCTTCGTATCCCATAATTACATTGGCCATCCCAATCGCAAATCCTGGGTCGTTAGCAAAAGATGTAGCAGGAGCCGCAGCATAATACATTGGATCCTCATTGGCATCGTACTCTGTTTTGTTTAATCCGTTAAAATTGGTTCTGAAATAAGCATCTACAGTACCTGAGATACTAAAAGGACTTTCGTCATCTTCCTGAGCCTGTACATCTAGATTTAATAAGGCTATGATTGAAAATACTACAAAAAGTCGGATATTTGCAAAAGTGAATTTTGACATGTTTACATGATTTAGTTTGTTCGACAAAAAATGAATTAATAGTAAGCAGTAAGAAAAATTCATAGTTTAGGAGCACTCCGCCAAGTGCTCCTTTTTTATTTTTCAGACTGTAATAGTAAACGTGTGTGCTTGTTATGTTTTGATAATGGAAGAGAAGTTCTTATTTATCTCTACCAAATTCTGGGTAAGAATCGATACCATGCTCGTGGATATCTAATCCATCAAGTTCTTCTTTCTCGGTAACTCTTAATCCCATTACTGCTTTAAGAATAGAAAGTACTATAAAAGTTGTGATCATAGCCCATCCGCCAATTGCAACCACACCTATAGCCTGTACTCCAAGCTGTCCAAATCCGCCTCCGTAAAGAAGTCCGCCATCTGTAGCAAAAACTCCTACAAGTAAAGTACCTACAGCACCAACTACACCGTGAACAGAAATGGCTCCAACTGGATCATCGATCTTAAGTACTTTGTCAATAAATTCGATAGAAAATACTACTACAATACCAGATACGATCCCGATGATAAAAGCACCCATAGGGTCTACAGCAGCACATCCTGCAGTGATACCTACAAGACCAGCCAATGCACCGTTAAGTGTCATAGAAATATCGGCTTTACCATATCTTATCCAGGTAAGGAATAATGCAACAACAGCTCCTGCTGCAGCAGCGAGGTTTGTAGTGATTACAATACCAGCAACGTTGTTTGCGCTATCTCCAGAGATCGCAAGTTCAGATCCCGGGTTAAAGCCAAACCATCCTAACCAAAGGATAAAAACCCCAAGTGCACCGTAAAGCATGTTATGACCAGGAAGTGCGTTAGACTTACCATCTGTATATTTACCAATACGAGGGCCTACTAAAGCAGCAGCTACAAGAGCAGCCCATCCACCAACAGAGTGAACAACTGTAGAACCAGCGAAATCAATAAATCCTAATCCGGTTAGCCAACCATCACCTTGCCACACCCAGTGACCAGAGATTGGATAAATAATAGTAGTTAATAATAAAGAGAAGATTAAATAAGTAGAGAATTTTGTTCTTTCTGCAATAGCACCAGATACGATGGTGGCTGCTGTAGCACAAAATACTGTTTGGAAGAATAAGTTATGCATGTCTTCACGAACATCATAAAATAAACTAGGTGTTCCAATAAAACTACCAATAGAATCTCCATACATAATAGTATACCCAATAGCCCAAAAAGCTAAAGAACCTACAGAAAGGTCCATGAGGTTTTTCATGATAATGTTCGAGGTGTTTTTTGCTCGCGTAAATCCAGCCTCGACAAGTGTAAATCCTGCCTGCATAAAGAACACCAGGATTCCACAAATCACAATCCACATTAAATCTAATACAGCATCTGTTTCCATAATAATTTCGTTATTTCAATGTTAGTTAATTATTTAAGGGAATCTGTCCCTTTTTCTTTTGTACGTATACGGTAAGCTTCGTCTATCGTAGAAACGAATATTTTACCATCACCAACAGAACCTGTGTAGGCAGATTCTAAAATGGCATTTACAGTTTTGTCCAGGAATTCGTCCGAAACGATAATCGATAATTTTCGCCTTTGAATATCTGTAGTGCTGTAAGACACCCCACGATATACATGGCCTTGTTTCTCGTTTCCGACACCTGTAACATCCCAGTACGTAAAAAAGACAACCTCAGAGCTGTGCAAGGCTTTTTTTACTTCGTCAAATTTTGACTTTCTGATAATAGCTTCAATTTTCTTCATAAGAATTTCAGGTTTAGTGATTTAAAAGTATTAAAAATTCTTAAATAAAGTTAAAAAAGTAGGGGTTATACCTAAAGAAATGTGAATATCAGAAAATTACCCCCTAAATGTTGTGGGGTGAATAATTAAAAAGTGAAAATCGAAGTTTTCGGTAGAAAGTTTTTAAACGCTTATTCCTTCAAATTGAAAGTATAATGACAATTTTAACTATATAATTTCTTAAAATTTTAATTCCGAAGAAATAAAATCTAAAGTCGATTATAATTTAACTGAAAATCAGTAGATTTTCAGTTAAAAAGAGGAAAATCAATCAGAAGTGAAATGGATATCAATTGTAATTGTCAAACCGTTGACCGCTCTGGATCCTATTTTTTTGGTGAAGATTTCTAACTAGTGAAGATCTAAGATGTTTCTAAAAAATAATATCGAAATTGGTCAAAATCGAAATAAAATCAACTCGAAATTTCTTCATAAGAATTTCAGGATTAATCTTCCGTAATAAATAAAATGAGTACTTAAAATATACAATATTATAATACAGGAATGTAAATATTGGTTACCCAGTTTGCCGGGTTTGGAGTTTCCTCTGGATTGGTAAGATAGACCTCAAATGGTTTAGTCTCCTGATTCACCTCTAAGCCGTTTTCCTCAATATATTGGTAGGCTTTATTCCAGGCTTCTTCAAAATTATCGTATTTTCCTTTCAGAACAGTTTTTAAAACCTTTTGGTTTGGCATACTACCGTTTAGAACATCTGCGTCTAGTGGTGTAATCACTTCACTTGGTGTAAAATAACCAGCAGAGAAAATCGCAGATCCATTCGATTCGTTCCATTCATTATAAAGGACTATTGGATTGCCAAGTTTTTCAATATTCTGTGCTTCCATAAAATTAGAAACCTGGGTGATCATTGGTTGCATTTTTTCGCTAACCTGAGAAATTTTGCTTGCGGTTGTAGTATACATATAGTAACCGCCGCCATGATTTACAACTCCATCGACGCTTATGCTATACTCATTCATTTTATTAGTGATCACCTCTTGCATCATGTTAAGTCCTTTTTCTAATTTAGGGCGCATAATCTCTGTTAAGGACGCTTCAGATAAAAGAAAGGAAAGTTTTTCTTTAAAGCTTTGCTTGCCTTCCATACCCCAGGTTACATTTGTCTGCCCATTTTCCAGGCTTTCAAATATCCAATACATTTTGCTGGTCGCATTTGTAAAAGTATGTGGTAAAGTGATCTTTTGCGTTATATCTGTAAATGGCTTAGCTTCTATTGTTTCGATTTTAATATCGCCATCTTCGTCACTTTCTATTAAATAGCTGGCATTCTCACCCTGTACCGTATCACCATAATTTGTGATCACGTTTTCTGAATCCTGGTTCCAGGGATCCCAAAATTCCCAGTTTTCAAAATTATTTACTTCCTTAAAAACAATTTCCTGCGGGGCATTAAAAACCTGAGATTCCTCAAATTTATAATTTCCGTCTTTGGTTGCTACATAAATAGAACCGCCAATAAGTACAATAAGAATTAAAAAAAGTAAATATTTAAAAATCTTCATGGGCTTAGGGAATCACGATTATCGCTAATATAGTAAATAGAATATAAGCTTTTATTTTAAATATACCTTAATTACAAATAATAATAGGATAAAGGCAATAAAGCCAATTAACACATAAATACTGTTCTTATAGTATTTGCGATGTAGTTTTAGATCTTTTCTATACATAAAGATCATAACAATTATAAATGTTACTAAAAAAAGGCCGGCAAATACCCATTGTCCTGTGCTAAACATTTTGTCTATTTTTATGCAAATTTAAACGAATAAGCGAAGAAAGTAATGAAAAAAAGAATTGATGCGGTTACGCAATTTCATAATGCATTTGGATTAGGAGTAAGTGAGCAGCCACTGGCGAGTTTAGGAGAGGCAAAAAACAAATTGAGATTTGAATTAATGAAAGAAGAAAACGAGGAATATTTAGAAGCTGCGCAAAATAATGATCTTGTTGAAGTTGCCGATGCATTAGGCGATATGCTTTATATTTTATGCGGAACAATTATCGAGCATGGCATGCAACATAAAATCGAAGAGGTTTTTGACGAAATTCAGCGTAGTAATATGAACAAGTTAGGCGCCGATGGAAAACCAATTTATAGAGAAGACGGTAAAGTTTTAAAGGGGCCAAATTATTTTAAACCTAATATTAGAGAGATCTTAGATAAATAATTTATCGATATTCTAAGATATGCGGAGGTTCGTAACGGTATTGTTCTAAGTTGAATTGATTATCTGTATTCACATTAAAATCTAAAACGTTGCGACCTCTACCCGGCATATTTGGGAAAATCGCAAAGGATAAACGAATATTGTCGAAAACAAAATAATCGTTACTAATAATAAAACCAAGTCCGAATTTGGTATAAAGATCATTGCTGAAAAATGGTCGTGGTTCTGAGCCTATAAATCCAAGATCGAAATTTACAAACGGACTCATCCTAAAACCCAGCCAACTAAAAGGAACATAAGATTGCGTTTGAAAATTAAAGACGAATTTCCTGGTTCCAAATACCTCGTGCGTGTCAAAACCATAAATACCATACTGGTCATTTAAAGTGATCCTGTCTCTAATAAAATCTTTGCGATTGATACCAACTACGATATTCGATTTTACGAACTGCCTGAAGAACCAGCTTCCTATTCTAAAAATAGGTGAAAAATAAGTGTTTTCTAATCTGAAGAGCGACTGTCTGGCTTCCTTTTCTAAAAAATAACTACCATAGCCAATATTAGTTGCCAGGTAGCCAAAATTTTTAATATAATCTGAATAAGTAAGATCTACTCCCAGATAAAAATAATTCTGATTATCTGAGTTTCGCTGAATACCGGAGTTTATAAAATAACTGTGACCAAGCGCAATATCTTCAATATCCCCATTTCTAAAAATATAGCGATCCCTGGTATAATTTATATTTCTAACTCCAACAGATCCAAGTAAAACATTGGTGTTCGAGAAATAAGCTACCGAGTCGATATGCTCTCCAGGCCTATCCAGGTAGTTTCTATTGGTGTAGCGACCGGCTAGAATAAGGTTGGTTGGTAATTTTTCTTCAGAATCTTTATTTGCAATGGGAATTGCATAACCACCCCAGACATTAAAATCTCGAAAATTTAACGGTTCCCTTAAAAGGGTGTCCAGGTCTTCATGATAAATTTGTTCTTCGTAAAGGGTTTCTCTTACACTTACCTGTCCTGCCCATCGAGCATAAGGCGAGTAAAAATCCCTATCAATACTTGCAAAATTTTCATAGGTGTCATCAACATCCAGATCTCTTAAAAATTCAGCATTAATATAGGTGTTGAATAAATTCTGGGCACGATACCCCACAGTATACCCGGTGCCAATTTCATCTTTATAACCTTTTTTATAAGCTAAAGTAGTACGATGGCCCAGGCCAAAACTATTATATTCTCGAATTCTTAATTCCCCTTTTCGGCTAGAAATATTACCATCTGCAGATATACTCCAGCTATCTAATACATAGACATAAAGGTCTACCGCATTAGGATCGTCCTCTACAAGAACAGGGCGTATTAAAGTTCTTCGAATATAATTTTGAGCTCTTAAAACACGTTCAGATTCTAAAACTTCCAGCGAATCCATTTTAGAATTTTCTTTTACCAACAACAAACCCTTAACGGTAAATTCTTTGGTACGGGCATGCAACACATTGCCTATTTTCTGAATTTTTTGTGTGGGTTTTACAGCGGTATCTTTTTCACTATAACCAAAAGGATCTAAAGAAGTAATATGAATTTCACGTATAGTTTTCCCCTGGTATTTTGAAAAATCACGTTGTAATTGCTTTTCGATCTTTTTGGTAGCAGTTTTAGAATCTGCAGGATTTACAGGATCGAACATCAGATCGTAAAGCATCCTGGTAAACTTACTATTCTTTGTTTTTTCCTGAAGTTGTTTATAAAAATCACGATCCTTAGCCATTTGGATAGAATCACGAACAGGAAATCGCTGTAAACTGTCGTTTTGAGCAGATACTGAAAAACAGTAAAAAAATAATATAAGTACACTGTATCTCAACCCAAATTCTATTAACTCGATATTCGAGGTTTTTTAAGGTCTTTTTTTCTGAAGTCAATTTGTGACAGACCTAAAAGTATCCAATTTTTTTGCTGTTTTAATTAGCGAAAGTGATCGCACAGCAGCAAACAAACATATGTAATTTTTTTCAATACAAATATGTAGCCTTTGTTAAAGAAAGAACTTTTATGAAACAAAAAATGCGCTGAAGATCAGCGCATTTTTCTATGATTTAAAGAGGTTTTTATTTCACCTCGTGTCTCCAACCAAATTTATCTTCTGCCTGGTTATATTGAATCTTTAGTAATCTGTCTTTAAAAGATTTTGACCAGGAATCTTCGATCGTTGGCAATTCGTATTTCTCACCTTTATATCCAAATCCTAGGATTGGAGTTACCACGGTAGCTGTACCAGATCCAAAAATTTCTTTTAGATCGCCAGCCTTAGCAGCTTCGATAATTTCAGAAACCGTTATTCTTCTAATCTCTACGTCAATATTAGCATCTTTAGCAAGATCGATAATACTTTTTCTGGTAACACCATCTAGTATTCTGTCGCTAGTAGGAGCGGTCACTAATTTATCTCCAATTCTAAAGAAAACGTTCATTGTACCCGCTTCTTCCAGATATTCGTGTGTATTGGCGTCTGTCCAGATAATTTGCTGGAAACCTTCACTTTTAGCGATATCTGTTGGGAAAAACTGAGCACCGTAATTTCCGGCAGCTTTTGCATATCCAACACCACCATCTGCAGCACGGCTATAATCTTCAGAAATTTTTACTCTAACTTCTCCGCTATAATAAGATTGCGCAGGAGAACATAAGATCATAAATTTATATTCGGTAGAAGGAGATGCAGATACACCAGCTTCAGTAGCGATCACAAAAGGACGAATGTACATTGAGTTTCCAAAACCTTTTTGGATCCACTCACTGTCTAATTTTAGTAATTCTTCCAGTCCGTTAAAAAAATGACCTTTAGGAAATTCTGGAATAGCAAGACGTTTGCTCGATTTATTTATACGCTCAAAGTTTTGTTCTGGTCTAAAAAGCCAAATTTTATCCTCGTCGTCTTTATACGCTTTCATTCCTTCGAAAACAGCCTGTCCGTAATGAAATACTTTTGCTGAAGGGTACATCTGTAAAGGTCCGTAAGGAACAATTTCAGGAGTTTGCCAGGAACCATCCTTATAATCACAAACCATCATATGATCGGTGTAGACTTTACCAAAGGTAAGGTTGCTAAAATCTGTTTCAGATAATTTAGAAGTAGATGTTTTTGTGATTTTTACTTTCGTTGCGATGTTTTCCATTGTGTGTTATTTAAGAGATTCAAATTTACCTAAATAAAAGTAAATTTAAAATCTAAAGTTTTGGTAATTTTGGGAAATACAAGCAATAATCAATCAAAATTAACCATGAAAAAAATAATGTATTCAGCATTATTATGCTGCGCGCTTTTAAGCTGCAAGAATTCCGAAGAAAATAAAGAAGAAGAAACAGTAAAAACAGAAGAAGCTGAAACTAGCAATAAAGATATGGCCTATGCTTCTTTTGGAGAAGAGATCGCTGCAGAAGGTGCTTTAGATGCTGCAACTATAGCCGAGCGTTACGAAAGTTTGAAGCCTGGCGACACTATTTCTACCAGTTTTGTTTCTACCGTAAATTCGGTTTGTAAAATGAAAGGCTGTTGGATGAATTTGGAGATACCTGGGGATGAAGACGTAAGCGTAAAATTTAAAGACTACGGCTTTTTTGTGCCTAAAGACATCGAAGGAAAAGAAGTGGTAGTTGAAGGAAAAGCTTTTCTTAAAGAAGTATCTGTAGAAGACCAAAAGCATTTTGCCGAAGATGCCGGGAAATCTGAAGAGGAGATCGCAGCTATTACAGAGCCAAAGCAAGAACTTGCATTTTTAGCTAACGGCGTACTTTTAAAACAATAATTTTTGGAACGAAAGATCATTAACACCGGTGACGGTTCGGCTACGATTCATATTCCCGAGTGGAATGAGCAATACCATTCTAAGCATGGTGCTTTACAAGAAGCAATGCATGTGTTTATAAAAATGGGTCTGGATTTTACAATTGCTGAATTTGATAAATTTGAACTTTCTATTTTGGAGATTGGATTTGGAACCGGTTTAAATGCTTTGCTTACCGCTTTCTACGGAAGCACGGTTAAAATAGATTATACAGGTGTTGAAGCCTATCCTGTTAAACCTGAAGAATTAGAAGTTTTAGATTATGCTTCAGTGTTACCCGATTTTGATACTGCAGAAGCTGTTTTTAATAAAATGCATCAAATAGATTGGGAAAAATCTGCTGCTATAACATCTAATTTCAGTTTAAAGAAACAGGAGAAAACTTTTCAGGAGATCGAGGATCAAGATACTTTCGATCTTATTTATTTTGATGCTTTTGGTGCACGAGTTCAACCAGAATTATGGACAGAAGATATCTTTCTTAAAATGTATAATTCTTTAAAGGTCAATGGTGTTTTAGTTACTTATGCCGCGAAAGGAAGTGTGAGAAGAGCGATGCAGGCTGTTGGGTTTACCGTAGAGCGACTGCCTGGCCCACCGGGAAAAAGAGAAATGTTAAGAGCAGTTAAAAAATAGGTTCTACAGCTGTTAAACCTCGCTAAAAAAAATATCCAGAACCTACTTTAGACTTATCTTCAAAAGAAAAAAATGCGGGTATTAATTACTGGAGCAACCGGACTAATTGGGTCAAAAATTTCAGCATTATGCCACGAAAAAGGCATAGATGTAAATTATCTTACCACAAGCAAAGATAAAATTCAGCATAAAGATCATTATCGAGGTTTTTTATGGGATCCTCAAAACAAGGAGATCGATACGCGAGCGATAGAGAATGTAGATGCGGTCATTAACCTTGTGGGCGCAAGCATTGCACAACGTTGGACGAGTGAAAATAAACGAAAGATCTTAAATAGCAGGGTAGAAAGTACCAACCTGTTGTTTGATACTTTATCTAAGAACGATCACCAGATCAAGCAATTTATCTCTGCAAGTGCAATTGGTGTTTATCCAAGTAGCTTGCAAAAGCTTTATTTTGAAGACGAAAAAAGCGTAGACGATTCTTTTGTGGGGAAGGTTGTGGTGAAATGGGAAAGTGCGGTAAATAATTTCAAAGATTTAGGTCTTAAAGTATCGAAAATCAGGATTGGCCTGGTGATGGCTGAAAATGGAGGAATGTTAGAGAAATTAAAAGAACCGGTTAATTTTAATATCGGTGCACCTCTTGGTAGTGGAAAGCAATGGCAATCCTGGATTCATATTAAAGACCTTACTCAAATTTTTCTACACGTTTTAGAAAATCAGTTAGAGGGTACATATAATGGAGTAGCACCAAACCCTGTTACTAATAAAGAAATGACTAAAGAAGTTGCTAATCAATTAGGAAAACCTCTTTGGTTACCTAATGTTCCTAAGTTTGCGCTTAAAGCCGCTTTTGGTGAAATGTCGACACTTTTATTATCGAGCCAGTTGGTAAGTAGTAAGAAAATTGAAGAGCAAGGTTATCATTTTGAATATGTTCATCTAAAACCTGCGTTGGAAGATTTATTATAAGACTTTGTAATTATTGAAAATAAAAAAAGCCGGCGATTAGCCGGCTTTTTTCGTATCCATTAAAAAATGAATTAAGCTTTTTTAGTCGCTTTGATATCTAATTTTAAAGTGATATCGTCGTAGATAAAGTTATCACCTAAACTATCAAATACAGATTTAGACCCGTAGTTTACGTTCCAGTTGGTACGATCGATAGTAAATTCTTCACTAGAAATTTCGTAACTGTCATCAGTTTTGTTGATAGATACAGGGAAAGAAATGTTCTTAGTTTCTTCTTTAATAGTAAGGTTACCAGATAACATCATTTCACCTTCTTCTTCAGAAATTCCAGTTACTTCGAAAGTAGCTTCAGGATATTCGTTTACATTGAAGAAATCTCCTTCTTTACCTTCTACAGTTCCCATTAAGTGAGCTTCAAGACTTTTCTTGTCATCACCTTCAAGATCTGTAACTTCGATAGACATCATGTCGATAGTAAAATCACCACTTTCTACTACACTATCATTAGCCATAAAAGAACCTTCAGAAACTTTTATTGTTCCTGTGTGTTGTCCTGCAGGTTTTTTACCAATCCAGCTAATTGTAGAAGCTGTAGTATCTACAACGTATTCCATAGACTCTGCTGTAGCTTCAGCAACTTCTTTAGCATCTTCAGCTTCGCTTTCGTGACCGCTGTTATTTTTACAACTTCCTAAACCTACGATAAGGCTTAATGCCATAAATCCTTTTAAAATGTTTTTTTTCATCTTGTTGAAATTTAGTTTTTTTGCAATTTGGTTGAGCGACAAATGTAATATGAAATATATTTTTTTGTACTAAAATAATATTAAAAATAATCGGTGACATTTTGACACAACGCTAGGCTTGGCAATAAATTTGACTATGCTAAAGCATCAAAAAATTGATATAAGACAATGACAAAGAAAGCTAACGATAAAAATCAGGATTCTGTAAAAGATCAGGTAGAAGAAAATATCGATAAGGCAATCGATGAGGTAGAAAAAGAGAAAGCTGAAATGCCTGAGGATAAAGAGCAAGCAGATGAAGAGGTTTCAGAAAGTGATCAACTTAAAGAAGACCTTCAAAAGGAAAAAGATAAATTCTTGCGTCTTTTTGCTGAATTTGAGAATTATAAAAAGCGAACTTCTAAAGAACGCATCGAGTTATTTAAAACTGCCAACCAGGAAGTTATGCTTGCTATGTTGCCAGTTTTAGATGATTTTGACAGGGCTTTAGTTGAAATTAGAAAAACTGAAGATAAAAACCTTTTAAAAGGAGTAGAGCTAATACATACTAAGTTTAGCGAGACTCTTAAAAATAAAGGTTTAGAACCAGTAGAAGTTGAAAGTGGAGATACTTTTGATGCTGATATTCATGAGGCAATTACGCAAATTCCTGCTCCTACAGAGGATCTTAAAGGTAAGATCGTAGATGTAGTAGAGCGAGGATATAAATTAGGAGAACGTATTATTCGTTATCCAAAGGTTGTTACTGGTAAGTAAGGAGTACAACTTTTAAAAAGCAAACTAAACCATGAAAGAGGATTATTACGAAATATTAGGTATAAGCAAAGGTGCTTCGGCAGCTGAAATTAAGAAAGCCTATCGAAAGATGGCGATCAAATATCACCCAGATAAAAATCCTGGGGATTCAGAAGCCGAGAATAAATTTAAAAAAGCAGCGGAAGCTTACGAAGTATTAGGAAACGAAGAAAAAAGAGCCAAATACGATCGTTTTGGACATCAGGCCTTCGAAGGAGGCGGCTTTGGTGGTGGCGGTGGCATGAATATGGATGACATATTCAGTCAGTTTGGTGATATCTTTGGAGGCGGCTTTGGCGGCGGATTCTCAGGTTTCGGTGGCTTTGGTGGCGGCGGTCAGCGTCGTGCAAAAGGAAGTAACCTTAGGATTCGTGTTTCTTTAACCTTAGAAGAGATCGCTAACGGAGTAGAGAAGAAGATCAAAGTAAAACGTAAAGTTCAGGCTTCAGGAACCACATACAAAACCTGTTCTACATGTAATGGTACTGGGCAGGTAACTCGTGTGACTAATACTATTTTAGGTAGAATGCAAACTGCTTCACCATGCACAACCTGTGGTGGTAGTGGGCAAATGATCGATCAAAAGCCTGCAGATGCAGATGCGCAGGGATTAAAAGTTCAGGAAGAGACCGTATCTATCAAAATACCTGCAGGGGTAGAAGATGGGATGCAGTTAAAAGTTTCAGGTAAAGGAAACGAAGCGCCTGGAAACGGAATTCCGGGAGATCTTTTGGTAGCTATCGAAGAAAAAGCGCATGAAAGCTTACAAAGAGAGGGAGATAATTTACATTATGATCTTTATGTAAGTATTTCTGAAGCAGCACTTGGAGCTTCTAAGGAAATCCAAACCGTAAACGGTAAAGTGAGAATTAAGATCGAGCCGGGTGTGCAATCTGGTAAGATTTTAAGACTTAGAGGTAAAGGCGTAAGTAGTTTAAATGGATATGGTAAAGGAGATTTACTTGTTCATGTAAATGTTTGGACACCAAAAACCTTAACTAAAGAACAAAAAGAATTTTTCGAGAAGATGGCTACTGACGAGAACTTTCAGCCGAATCCCGAAAAAAGTGATAAGTCATTTTTTGAAAAAGTTAAAGATATGTTTTCTTAGAATCTTCATTTTAAGAAAAAATTTATATATTTGATTCTCACTAAGACTTTTAGTGATAATTTTTCTTTTTCATAGCAATTTTTTTCCCATCCTTAATCAAATTAAGGGTGGGTTTTGTTTTTTAACAAACTCGTTAAACCTTCTATAAACTAAGTTTAAACTGCTTGTCTTCAGTATATTTCTTTAGTAATTTTCGAAAAAACAAAAATGAAAATTATGAAAAAGAAGAGTTTAATTTTATCTATGCTAATTGGATTATTTACCGCAATTTCATTCGCTCAAGACAGTGAATACTTCGATGATCTAGCAGATACTAAAAATTACACAGCCGTAGAATTAGCAAAACAAGAAAGTGATTTTTCAATATTTCTTGAATTTTTAGAAGCATCTGGGTTAGATACTTCTGTAGAATATGCAGATGGATTTACCATTTTTATGCCAACCAACGAGGCATTTGGGGAGATGGAAGTAGAAAAGCTATCTAAATTAACCAATCCAGATAACAAGATGAAACTGGTAGAATTTGTAAAACATTATATAGTGCCAGAAAAAGTCCTTAAAAATCAATTTAATAGTTCTCAGGTAATTACCGTTTCTGAAGATGAATCGATTAAGATAAATACCGAAATGAATGGACAAAGCGTAGATGTTGGAGGTGCAAATATCATTGAAAGTGATATTGAAACTAAAAACGGAATCGTTCATGTGATCGACCAATTAATAACTCCTACAAATTATTTTGCAAGCAGTTATTAATTAATAATAACATCAGATCCCCGAGAGGCTTTCTAAATTAGGAAGCCTTTTTTTGTGTCTTATACTGAAATTATAAATATTAAGTACCAATTTTTAAGTCTGTACTAGGATTTGAATATCTTTACACCTCTAAAATTTTTTTATGGAAAATCTTTTGGTTGCAGAGAACATCTATAAACGATTTGGAGGTTATACTGCACTAAATAATGTATCGATCACCATCCCAAAAGGAAGTGTCTTTGGTTTGTTAGGGCCAAATGGCGCCGGTAAGACCACATTTATTAGGATTATTAATCAAATTACGATGCCAGATGAGGGCAAAGTATATCTTGATGGCAAACCTTTACATCCAGAAGATATTAGACATATTGGTTACCTTCCAGAAGAGCGTGGCTTATACAAGTCGATGAAAGTAGGAGAGCAGGCAATGTATTTGGCCAGGTTAAAGGGACTTTCTAAAGCTGAAGCTAAAGAAAGACTTAAATATTGGTTTAAAAAATTAGATATAACCGATTGGTGGGATAAGAAGATCCAGGAACTGTCTAAAGGGATGGCTCAAAAAGTACAGTTTGTGATCACAGTTTTACACGATCCCAAATTGTTGATTTTTGATGAACCTTTTAGTGGTTTCGACCCGGTAAACGCGAGCATTATAAAACGTGAAATTTTAGAACTAAAAGAAAAGGGGGCAACCATTTTGTTTTCTACACACCGCATGGAAAGTGTCGAAGAGCTTTGCGATTATATGGCGCTTATCAATAAATCGAATAAATTATTAGACGGTAAGGTTTCTGAAATTAAAAAGGAGTATAAAAGCAATACTTTTGAAGTTGGTCTGGAAAGTGAGAACGAAACAGCTTTACTCGCAGAACTTCAGGAGAAATTTAAAGTAGGAAAGGCTCAATTTAAGAGTATAAACGATGATCTTAAAGTAAGCATTCAGCTTCAGCCACACGAAAATCCAAATGATCTTATTCAGTATTTATTAAACAGGGCAAAGATCAATCACTTTGTAGAAGTAATTCCTTCAGTAAACGATATTTTCATTAAAACGGTTACTCATAATGCGTAGTTTAAAACTTATCATTCAGCGAGAATATTTAGCAAGAGTACGTAATAAGACTTTTATTATAATGACATTTCTTAGTCCGATTATTTTGGTAGGAATGTTTGCTTTAATCGCTTATTTAAGTATGCTAAATAGCAGCGAACAGCATATCATTGGGTTTCATGATGAAACCGGTCTTTTTTTAAAAGAATTTCAAGATGATGAAAATCTTCAGTATTTAGACTTTTCTGCTAAGTCTTTAGATGAAGCCAAAAAAATTGTTCGTGAAAATGAATATTATGGGCTTATACATATTCCTGATGCAGATAATAATTACGATCTAACTGGAAAAGTTCAGTTTTTTGGTGAAGAGTCTCCCGGATTGGGAACGGTACAGAATATAGAAAAGATCATTTCCAATAAATTACAGCGCAACGAGTTGATCGAACGTGGAATAGATGTGGCTCAGATCGATTCTGCCAAGACAAGTGTAGATGTCCAAATTCAGAATTTTTCTGGAGAGACCACATCAAAAATGGCCAATTATCTTAGAATGTTTTTTGGTGGTGCAGCGGGTTATTTATTAATGATGTTTATTATCATTTATGGTAATATGGTAATGCGTTCTGTGATCGAAGAGAAAACTAATCGAATTATCGAAATTATAGTTTCTTCGGTAAGGCCCATTCAGCTAATGCTAGGAAAAGTAATTGGTACTTCGTTGGCAGGAATCACACAATTCACAGTTTGGGTTATTTTAGGCGGAATTTTATACACTCTCGCCGGTCTATATTTTGGAGTAGATCTTATGAATGCGCAACCGGGACAAGTTGAAGTAGAACAACTAAATATTCCTGAAGTTAATCAATTAGTAACGGATGTACTTAATTTGCCAATTTTTAGTCTAATTGTATATTTTCTAATATACTTTTTAGGAGGATACTTTTTGTACAGTGCCATTTATGCTTCAATTGGGGCTGCCGTAGATAGCGAGACAGATACTCAGCAATTTATGCTTCCGGTGATACTACCTTTAATGTTGGGAATCTATGTAGGATTTTTTGCTGTGATCGAAAATCCACACGGTACTATAAGTACGATTTTCTCAATGATTCCTTTAACTTCTCCTATAGTTATGTTAATGCGTATCCCATTTGGGGTGCCTTGGTGGGAAATTTCCCTTTCTATTCTTATATTGCTGTGCACCAATACGGCTGTGGTATGGCTTGCCGCTAAAATTTACCGTGTTGGTATTTTAATGTACGGTAAGAAAGCTAGTTATAAAGAGATTTATAAGTGGCTTAAATATTAGAATGCAAAACGATACAGCGAATCAAATTTCAGAAGTAATAGAGCAGGACATCTGGGGAAATATCCAGACATTTTTAGATTTTACCCTGCTTACGCAGCCATTTAAGCTAACCGTTGGGATAGTTTTACTGGTGATCTTCGTATTTATTCTAACTTCTGTTGTACTAAGACTTGTACGTAATTTTATTGCAAGCAAACTTTTAAACGAGGATAAACTAAAGTTTATAAGTGCTTTTAAGTTTGTAAAGTATATCGTTTATCTTATTGTAATCCTAATTACCTTAAGTTCTAGCGGTGTAGATATTTCAATCTTGCTAACTGCTTCAGCAGCACTATTTGTTGGTGTAGGTTTGGCATTGCAGGAATTATTTCAGGATATCATCGGCGGAATTTTTATCATTTTAGATAAGTCACTATTAGTAGGAGATATTATCGAAATTGATAATAAGGTTGCAAGGGTTTTCGAAATTAAACTTAGAACCACGCGTGCACTTACCAGGGATGATAAGGTAATGATCATTCCTAACCATAAATTTATAAGTGACACGGTATATAATTATACACAAAACCACCGTACTACCAGAGAATGTGTGAATGTTGGTGTAGCTTATGGTAGTGATACTCAAAAAGTAAGAGAACTACTTCTAGATTGTGTAGCGAGACAAAAAGGAGTGCTTAAAAATCCAAAACCATTCGTTTTATTTGAAGATTTTGGTGATTCAGCTTTATTGTTTGGTGTGTATTTTTACATAGGAGATAGTTTTACAGACCCCAAGATAAAAAGTGAACTACGTTTCAAGATCGGCGATAGTTTTAGACAAAATGGTATTAGTATCCCATTCCCACAAAGAGATCTGCATATAATTAATACTCCGAATCAACCAAAAACCGACTAGTATGAAGGACGCTTCTAAAAGTATTTTAGTGCTATTGCTTTTTCTTTTTTTTGGAATTTCAGCAAACGCACAGTTAACAGATTTAGCCAGGGTAGAATTTACTTACTTCCCACAATCTGATTCTGATAATTCTTTTAGAAGGTTTCGAACTTTTTTGAACTTCCCTATAAAATTAAAAAAAGAAGGTTCTTACCTGGTGCCGGGAGTTGAATATAGAAATGTTCATTTTAAATTTTACGATGATACATCTTTTGAGACGCTTCATTTAGATAGATTTCAATCATTCACGGCAACTCTTGGGTATGTTTTTCATCTAAGCAATGATTGGCGAGTTGGGATTCAAACTGGCGCAAAAGCTGCCTCAAACTTTTCTACGAACGAATTACTTAAGGATGATATTTTATACGAAGGAGCTGTATTTTTTATCAAAATAAAGAATGGGGAAGAGGTGCTTAAGCCTACACGTATGATCTTTGGTTTACACTATTCAACAACTTCAGGATTCCCATTTCCATTGCCCGTTGCTCATTATTACAAAAAGTTTCATCCGCAATGGTCGTATATGGTTGGAGTTCCTAAAACTAACTTAAAATATCACGCTAACGACCGTAATGTTCTTCAGGCTTTTGTAACTTTAGATGGCTTTTATGCAAATGTTCAAGATAATTTTAATATAACGCCAACGGTTCCAAATAGTACGAATCTTGCAGATAGTATGTCTATGACCGTTGTGCTGGCTGGTTTAGGTTATGAGTATAGTTTTACTGAACATTTAGGACTTTATGTTTATGCCGGCCATACAATTATGAATGATATTCGTTTACGCGATAAAGATAGAAATGATGTTTACACGATAAATTCAGTGAATACATTTTATGCGCGTGGCGGACTTAAATTTAGTGTGTTTTAATGTCTAAAATATTATTAATAGAAGATGAAGCAGCCATTAGAAGGGTGCTTGTTAAGATTCTAAGCGAAGAAAATAAAGAGTATAATGTAACCGAAGCCGAAGATGGTCTTGTAGGGATGGAATTGATCAAAAAAGAAGATTTCGATCTTGTTCTTTGTGATATTAAAATGCCTAAAATGGATGGTGTAGAGGTTTTGGAAGCAACCAATAAAATTAAACCAGAGATTCCTTTTGTAATGATCTCTGGGCATGGCGATCTGGATACTGCCGTTCAAACCATGAGGATGGGTGCTTTCGACTATATTTCTAAACCACCAGATCTTAATAGATTACTGAATGCGGTTCGCAATGCTTTAGACCGAAAACAATTGGTGCAGGAAAATGCCAGACTTAAAAAGAAAGTTGGTAAGAATTTTCAGATGATTGGTGAATCTGAAGAAATCAACAGAATTAAAGAGATCATCGAAAAGGTGGCTCCAACAGATGCTAGAGTTTTGGTTACAGGAGCAAACGGTACAGGTAAAGAATTAGTGGCACATTGGATCCATCAAAAAAGTGAACGTTCTAAAGGACCAATGATAGAAGTGAATTGTGCTGCAATTCCTTCAGAGTTGATCGAAAGTGAACTTTTTGGGCATGTTAAGGGAGCATTTACTTCAGCAAATAAGGATAGGGCAGGTAAGTTTGAAGCGGCGAATGGTGGAACTATCTTTCTAGACGAAATAGGGGATATGAGCCTTTCTGCACAGGCTAAAGTGCTAAGAGCCTTACAGGAAAATAAAATATCGCGTGTAGGTAGCGATAAAGATATCAAAGTAGATGTTCGTGTGGTTGCTGCAACGAATAAAGATCTAAAGCAGGAGATCGAAGATAAAAAGTTTAGAGAAGATTTATACCATCGTCTCGCCGTGATCTTAATAGAAGTACCTTCTCTAAATGAACGTAAAAATGATATCCCTCTTTTAGTAGAATACTTCGCAGAAAAGATTGCTAAAGAGCAGGGTACTAATAAGAAATCATTTACGAATGAAGCCCTTAATTTACTAAAAGAATATAACTGGACAGGAAATATTAGGGAGTTGCGTAATGTTGTAGAGCGTTTACTAATTCTTGGTGGTAGTGAAATCACAGATGAGGATGTAAGCCTCTTTGCCAGCAAAGTTTAAAAAAGAATATTGAGTCATAATAGAAAAGCCGAATCCTAGGATTCGGCTTTTTTTATTGGCACCGCCAAAGGGTATAATACTCCGAGGATTGCCTCGAATTTAAAAAATTGTTTCTAGTGAATGCCTCATGGGCTTGCCCAAAGGTAGTTTACTCTTTGTATTTATTAATTACAAGCCATCTATTGCCAGCGCTTAGAATTGTGAGTACCGTTCCGCTTTCAATATTACTTACGGTGCTGTTGGTTGTAACATCAAAAAGATCATCACCATTTACAAACGACAAAGGTTTATCTGAAGTAGTAGACCAACATACTAAAATAATTGTTCTGCCTCTATTCTCTGAAGCATCTGGCACCTGCACCGAACTAAGATTATTATTAATTCTTAGCGAACCAAGATGATCTTCAATAGTGAATGTTCCGGTGCTACTGGTTGAGGATACATATGGAAAATAAGTGGTTGGACGCCATCTCATCAGTCCGTTTTCGCCTAAGCTTAGTACCATGTCTTCAATACCTCTTTCCGAAGGAAAAATATATTCGGTAGAAGGATTTAATCCAATCCCTAACCTACCTGCAAAATAACCGGCAAAAACATTGGCAGTGCTATTACCTTCTGCGAAGCCATAAATAGCATAAATATTTCCTTGTGCTGTGGAACTTCCAATTTCAGAATACATCCCAAAATTATCACTTCTGGCACCATAAGTTCTACCTACACGATTAAAGAATCCATAGATGTCGTTGGTGCCTGTGCTTTGAAAAGTCTCATTAAAAATACCGTAATGAATTCCGGAGCCAGTTCCGTTCACGTTATTTTTAATTCCGTATTTTGTTCCGTTAGTAGAACTTCTGTTTGTGTTTTCTATACCGTAGGTGGTTCTGGTATTGGTTTCTGAATTCTGATTATCGATCTCCAGACCTTTTTGGGTGTCATCATCATTTTCGTCTACTTCGACCTGAATTTTAGATTCAATATCATCTGTACCTATACCAATATTACCATCTCTGTAAATAGCAGATTCGATATTTTGAGGGGAGTTTTCTGTATCTATTTCGTAAAAATTTGCTTCAGATGAGTTTCCTTCTATAGGTAACCATGAGGATTCTTCGGCATTCCAGAAATAAAATCCCTGTGAAAAATCATCAATATCATGGTCCAAATAAACCATCATTCCGTTTTGTTCATCGGTTGGATCTTCAGACGGAAATTTCGAAATACGTGGAATCAAAATTCCGTCGATATTAGAGGGATCATCGGGATCTGAGCTTACAATATCTAAAGTAGCCTTTGGGTTTGCAGTATTAATTCCCACTTGCGCATTTACAAGCAGGCTAAAATAGAAAATCGATAAAATTGAGATAAATGTTTTCATAGGCATCTAGTTTTTAGATTGCTTAGAAAACTAAGGATTCCGGGGAGTGTGATAATTATAAAATTATAACACAAAACCCTATAAGTCAATATGTTGTAAGTTAATTATATGGTAATCATTGATAAACTTATGCCAATTCTTTTAATTTATCCTGTAAAATCTTGATCTCATCACGTAATCTTGCTGCCTCCATAAAATCTAGTTCTTTCGCTGCAGTTTCCATTGCTTTACGCTTTTCTTTGATCTTTTTATCGATCTGAGGTTTGGTTAGGTACGCACCTTCTTCTTCCGCAGCCTGCATTGGAGGTTTGTTATCACCTTCAAAAATCTCAAGCTTTTTCTTTACAAGTGTAGAGCTCTCAAGTTTTTTAACCAGAGGTTTTGGCGTAATATTATGCTTTTTGTTGTAATTCATCTGCTTGGTTCTACGGTATTCGGTTTCATCCATGGTTTTTTGCATACTGTCAGTAATTTTGTCAGCATACAAAATGGCTTTCCCTTCAACGTTTCTTGCTGCACGACCAATGGTTTGAGTAAGTGAACGGTTACTTCTCAAAAATCCTTCCTTATCAGCATCGATAATAGCCACGAGCGAAACCTCTGGTAGATCCAGACCTTCCCTAAGCAAGTTTACTCCAATTAGCACATCAAATAATCCACGACGAAGATCCTGCATAATCTCTACTCGCTCTAAAGTATCCACATCACTATGAATATATCTACAACGAACATCGATTCTGGTTAAATATTTAGCTAATTCTTCAGCCATTCTTTTAGTTAGTGTAGTCACCAAAGTCCGCTCATCCTTTTCAACTCTTATTTGAATTTCCTCAATAAGATCATCGATCTGGTTTTGACTAGGGCGTACTTCGATCACCGGATCTAAAAGTCCGGTTGGTCGAATCACCTGCTCCACATAAACTCCCTCACTTTTCTGAAGTTCATAATCGGCCGGAGTAGCACTTACATAAATAACTTGATTTTGAAGGATCTCGAATTCCTCGAATTTTAAAGGTCGGTTATCCATCGCTGCCGGAAGTCTAAAACCATAATCTACCAAAGTTTCTTTTCTAGAGCGGTCACCACCATACATCGCGTGAACCTGGGGGATAGTTACGTGAGATTCATCTACAACCATTAAGAAATCGTCTGGAAAATAATCTAATAAACAGAAAGGCCTTGTCCCCGGATTACGGCCATCTAGGTAACGTGAATAATTCTCGATCCCAGAACAATATCCAAGCTCACGAATCATTTCTAAGTCGAAATTGGTCCTTTCGTCCAGCCTTTTTGCTTCAAGATGTTTACCAATATCCCTAAAATAATCTACCTGTTTTACCAGGTCATCCTGTATGCTTCGTATCGCATTTTGTAAAACATCTGGCGATGTCACGAACATATTGGCAGGATAGATATTTAATCGTTCATATTTTTCAATCACGTCGTTGGTAGCGGGATCAAAAGCTTCAATTTCCTCGATCTCATCACCAAAAAAGTGAATTCTGAAGGCGTTATCGGCGTAGCTAGGAAAAACATCTACGGTGTCGCCTTTTATTCTGAAGTTTCCATGAACAAATTCAGCTTCGGTTCTAGAATATAAACTTTGAACTAAACTATGCAGAAATTTAGTTCTTGAAATTTCCATGTCTCTTTCAATAGAAACCACGTTTTTACGGAATTCTACCGGGTTACCAATACCATAAAGACAGGAAACCGAAGCGACAACAATAACATCACGTCTTCCGCTAAGTAGGGAAGAGGTGGTGCTTAATCGTAGTTTTTCGATCTCATCATTTATCGAAAGATCTTTTTCTATGTAGGTTCCTGAAGATGGAATAAAAGCTTCAGGTTGATAATAATCGTAATAACTAACAAAATATTCTACCGCATTATTCGGGAAAAACTGTTTGAATTCTGAATACAACTGCGCTGCAAGGGTTTTGTTGTGCGCCAAAACCAGTGTTGGTTTTTGCACTTCCTCGATTACATTAGCAACAGTAAAGGTTTTACCAGAACCGGTAACTCCCAAAAGTGTTTGAAACTGGTCATTCTTTTCGATACCGCTAACCAGTTGTTTTATAGCGTTGGGTTGGTCTCCGGTTGGTTTATATTCAGATTCTATCTTAAATTTCATGCGTTCTTTTTCTTAGCCTTACGAAGTTAAGCAATAAATGTGCCTATTCAAACAGGGTAGAAAAATTAATGAAACTAAGGTTTTTATAAATCTCTTTTCTTCAATAACGCATAAGAGAAATACACAAATAGTACCGTCCAAACAATTACAATAAGGATTTGATACCAGTGTATGGAGTAATCTTTCTCGAAAGCAGATCCTAATTGATTGGCAGCAGATTGCACAGCATTAAGTCTTGAAAATGGTTCTTTAACCAAATTACTCATCGATTCTAATGGCAAAAACTGAACGATCTTATCTGCAATATCAGTTCCTTTAAAAATTCTCCATTTTAGGATAGCGTATAAAATAGTTTCAACGATCCACCAGATGAATAGAAATCCAAGCGCAAAAGCTGAACGTTTTACCAGAATGCCCAGGAATAGGCAGAAAGCAAAGAATCCTGTAAGTTTTACAAAATAGGCCAGAATGTATTCAAGGTCAGAAAAGATGATCGAAAACTCATTATAATCTGAAAATGAAAGCCCTAAGATCAAAGAAACTACAAAAAGGAAAATGGTCGAAACTATAGAAAATACCATCACAGTGATGAATTTCGATAAAATAAACTCCTTTTTTGATAGTCCGTCGATTAAGTTTTGTTTTAGCGTCCTGTTGCTATATTCGTTAGACATCATCGAAACGATCACGATCGCTAAGAATAATTTTAGCGTGGCAGCAATGTAGCTGTTAAAATGCCAGATAAATGGAAAATTGAAAATTCCCTGGTCTGCGATTCTAAAGTTGATGTTTCCAATAGGAAATTCTATTGAAGCAATAAGCGCGATAAAAGTGATTAAAATGAAATAAGTAAGAATAAGGATCTTTGAGGATCTACTATATCTAAGTTTTAGAAATTCTATATTTAAAAGTCGTAACATTACGCAGTAGTTTGATTGGTTAGTTGAAGGAATTGTTCTTCCAGGCTTTCTTTTCGTTTAATTAAATAGCTAAGACTAAGTCCTTTTTCAAAAAGATAACGGTTAATATCTGAAGCGCTCATTGGCTCTTCAATAATTGCAGTCACCAGATTATTTTTAAGACTCACTTTACCAATCGATGGATGCTCGTTTAATAATTGCTGAAGTAATTCGGTATTTTCAGCCTCCAGTTCAAAGAATCCGTGGCTGGCGTTAATGCCATCAACCGGTCCGCTGTATAATTTCACCCCTTTTCTAATGATCACCACATGGCTACACACTTTTTCAACTTCATCTAAAAGATGCGAAGCCAGTAAAATGGTAGTCCCGTCTGAAGCAATTTTGCGAATAATCTCACGAATTTGATGAATTCCCTGTGGATCGAGTCCGTTTGTAGGTTCATCTAAAATTAAAATTTCAGGATCATTGAGCAGGGCAGAGGCGATCGCCAGTCGTTGCTTCATCCCTAAAGAAAACGTTTTGAATTTACTGCTTTTACGGTCCAGTAATCCAACGATTTCCAGTTTTTCTTCAACTTTATTGCTGGGCACTCCTTTTATTTTACAAACCAGTTCAAGGTTTTGTGCCGCTGTCATATAAGGATAAAAATTAGGATGCTCGATGATTGCTCCTACTTTTTTTAAAGCTTCGTGTGTAGATTCGGCGCCATCAAACCACTTAAAATCTCCAGAGGTTTTATTCACCACGTTAAGGACCATTCCCAGGGTGGTCGATTTTCCACTTCCGTTAGGACCTAAAATTCCGTACACGTTTCCTTTCTCGATCGTAAAGGATAAATTGTCTACCGCTTTTAAAGGGCCGTAAACTTTTGTTAATTGATTAATGCTAAGGATTGTCTTCAAAATAGATGGTTTCTTTTCTCGATAATCGAGATTAAATTTTTCGAGGTTGCCCTCCAAATTAAAAATAAATATCACTAAACTCTGGGACTGCCATGAGATAGTTTACTTACACGACGACTAATTTACATTTTTGTTACAGTTTTCGTATTACTATCTTGTTTTTAACTGAAAGATTGAGATTATTGTCTAAGATTGAATTAATTTGATAATCGAAACGAGGCTATAAATAGAGAATGATTTTTTAATAATAGCTTTAAGTTTGCCCATAGATAGACGATTTCAAATTCGACATTTTAGGCTTTAATTTTTAAAAGATTTCTTCGGAAGTAGTATTCGTTAAATCCTTATATTTTCAATATCTTATAGAACTTCTTCAGAAGAATTTAAACAAATCGCAAGACTATGGAACCCAGACTGATGTCAAAAAAGAAACCTTCCTTTCCCGTAAATGATCGTTTCAATAAATACCTGGCACGTTATAATCGAAATACCAAAATTCCTGTTTTTTACGAAGATTTATTACGATTTTCTGGTTCTGTGGTGGTTTACGATCAGGATGATGAAGATACTTTTTGGGTACGCTGTTATTATCCCGAGTTTGAAAGAGAGGAAATAGATGAAAGCTTAAAAAAGATCTATAATATCCTTCATTCTGATGGTAGTGACGATATGCTCGAGTTTCTGGCTGTCGATGCCATCGATTATTGCACCTTCGGAAATTCCAGACCCTTCCGTATAAAAGTTCGGAATATTCTTAATGATGTTTTTACCTATTTCTACGTGAAAAAAGCTGATGCTTCCCGAATCTACGGACTCGAATTGGAACATTTGCTTTCTCCGCATCGTATCACTTTTTTGGTGTATAAAGACACTTTAATTGAAGCTCATATTGCAGGAATTCCGGGGGATGTTTTTATTGAAGAACATTTACCGAAATTAACCGAATGGGAAAAGGCACAGATCGCAAAGCAATTCGTAAAATTTAACGAGCGCTGTACAGTTCGGCTTTTGGGCGATATGCGTTCGTACAATTACGTGGTAATCCCAACACACGATTTTGATCATGTGCAATATCAAATAAGAGCTATAGATTTCGATCAGCAATGTTTTGAAGGAAAATTTAAAGTCTACCGACCACAATTTTTCAAGGAAAACTATAAAATGGTTAAGTTAGTTTCAGAACGTCTGCAATTATCGTCGATCGAGCAATATCGAAAAGAGGAACGTTCGCTGTTGGCTAAAAGGATGATCAATACACAGGCAAGATTTAAGCGATTGATAAAATGTATGAGCAACGACCATGTTTCAACCAAAGAAAATGTAAAGCAATTGCGAACAGAGTTGTATCACTTTACCAAAGACGTGAAATTTAAGCGAGCCAGCACCATGGGGCAAATCTTAAGAACTGCGCTAGATTTTGTGCAACGGAATTACGAAGATATTAATATGAAACGACTGCTGGAATAGAGCTCTCAGTATAAATTTAAAGCTACATTTAATTTAAAACTGAAAAAGTTTAGGGGAGACCGATAAAACTGAAAAAATTATTTAGGTTTGCAGATTGTTATAAATTTTAAAAATTTCAATCAAAAACATCAATTTACAGCAAACTTTATGATTAAAATATACAAATCCCTTAAAACTTTAAGTCTCATAGCCTTAGCAGCTACGCTAACAAATTGTGCTGATGACGACGAAAATCGAATTCCTAATTTTCCAGAATCTCAAATGTCTTTAATTCATGGTGACAGTCAAAAATCATGGCGACTTGTTGAAGTTGTAGATGATTATTCAGATGAAACAGACGATTTTTTTATTACTGCAGACTGTGTAAGTGACGATGTTTATACGTTTAAAGCAGATAGGGAAGTAGAGATCACTTATGGCGAAGTGCTTTGTTTCGATCGTTTAAGTGAAGGAAATTTTACCGCAGAACACGAACAATTTTCAGCTAATTTAAAAATGATTGGCGATCCCGGAACTATTTATTTAAGTTTTGGGAGAGGATATGCGAATGAGGATTATGGACTTGTAGGATCTACATTTTCAAATTACCAATTATCAGAATTATCTGAAAACCGAATGGTTTTTACGCATTCTAATACTGGAATCCTTGGCGATTATCACGAATCTTATACTTTCGAAGCTATCGAGCTTTCAGAATAAACAGTAAACTACTTCGAGGCAAGCCTCTGGGTATTATACCTTTTGGCGGTGCAAATAAAAATATAGGCCGAAATTATCGAATTTCGGCCTATATTTTTTTCTATTTAAAGTCTAGCTTTTTTCTTCTTTGTTGAAGTAAACCAGATAATAATACATCTGTTTTTCTTCGTCCCAACCTTTTTCTACGAATTTATCGGCAGAATCTGCATTTACAAAATCCATTTTAATCTGAATATTGGTATCCAGGTTGATCACGTTCTTTAGTTTTTTTCGTGCATCGGTCACCGCTTTATTCGCGATAGGGAAATTGGTTAGATCCTCGATCTTATATTTTGGAGCCTTCTCGGTTTTGTAATTCTGAAATTCAGGTACCAAATCTGGATTATCGATAACCGAGTTTAAGAAGTTTGTTTCTTCAAAATCGTCGTTTTTCGCGAAGTAATCCATACTTCGGTTCATAAACATTACTTCTTCTTTCTTGTCTTCCGCAGGTAAAACCACGTCTTTGGCGAAATTCTGGCAGAATTTTAAATACTTTTTAGTGTAGTAATTTTCATCGGCCATTACATCTACACCCAAAAAGTTCTCTAACCAGTATTTTGTGTCGTATTTGTTAGAATCGATCGATAAGATCTTGTAACCTTCAGCTCTTTGTTTGTTGAAGATCAATGCTCCTTTATCCAATTTCTGAAGATTGATTCCTTGCTGAACGATCATTTCTAAAATGCTTCCTTTTTCTTGAAATTGTAAGAAATCGTGCTTTAATTCAGATTTAAAAATTCCAATTGCCGGAAGCTTTTCGTTGTCTAGCTGTGCATTTTCAAAATAAACCACATACACTTCACCACTTTTAATGTGTGGATGTGCAGATTGCTCAAAAAGAAGCGTGGTTATTTTTTTTGAAGCCTCATGAATATTTTCAGGATTATCAAAAATAGCATTCGCCAGGTTGTAAAGTTCGTTGAACTCTAGATCGGTTTCATGATCAAATTTGTAATAATTCTCTTCTTTTTCTCTAAAAGGCTTTAGAAAATATTCCTTGATCAAAGGCGTAATTTCGTCATTTAGCTGATAAGGTGCTGCAGACAAAAAGATATTTTCGTTACGGCTTTTGTTACCCACACGATGAATCGATAAGGATTCAATTTGGGCATTATATAAGTTGATCATTCGGTTTAAAAATTATAAGTCGGTAAAATTACAGCTAAAAATATAGAAAATTAGTTCCAGTTTTCATCAAAAGAAAAACTGTCGTAATCGTCTACATCAAAATCGTCGTTAAAATTTTCGTCTGCCGCAGGATCTTCTTCAGCCTTAAATTCTTTATCTGGCGCATTAGACGGAATTTGCCCATGTACAAACATTAAATTTGGGTAATCACGGCCTTCTTCCACCTCTGCAATTTGGGCAAGTTCTACCATAAACGTCCACATATTAAAGAAATCGTACACGTAAAGTAGTTTGGTCTGGTCTTCAGAAAGTACGCTATCTAAAGTTGTTTCATTCATCAAACGAATGCTGTCGTCACCGCCACTCATGTCGAATTGATGAATTTCTTCACCCTGCGTCCATTCGTCGTCGCTTAAATAAAACGAAGCCATTTCGGTTCCGTCAAAACCAAACGCCTGCACAATGGTGTTGTGTAAATCCTCGAGCGTATCGGTTTTTAAAATTTCAATATCTCTAAAAACATCTTCTGCCGTGTCTAGAATTACTCTAAATCGATAAACCATAATTGAAAATTTTGAGCTTCAAAGTTAAGAAGTTTTAAGCGTTTTGCCACTTTTAAAACATTCTAATAATAAATAAAACTGCACCCCAAATAATACCGAAGCAATTACCAGGTGTAGTGGCTGACTTAAAAATGGGAAATCCAGATAATACATGGCCATTCCCGTAAAAATTTCAATCACAATTAGAAAAATGATCCGGTTGGTTAAGCCAAGATTGTAAAATTTTTGTTTGTTTTTCCACCAGATAAAAAGATTCACCAAAAAGACCAGAATCGAAAATGAGCGGTGAATGTAAAATGAAATTTCAGGATTATTAAGCCATAGATCGCGACTTCCGTAGCCGAAAATTTTCACCTGTTCGTCTACAAATTGTCGTACCTGTGTTCCTAAAACTACCTGAATCAAACTCAAAATTATCGATACAAGTACAACTGTTTTAAAAGTTTTAGAAACTTTAAAATCGTATATTTTTACTGAAGAATCTGCCAGGATATATAATAAGATGGCTACAATTACCAGCGCCATTACCATGTGCAGAGTAATCCTTACAGGCGCTAAAACCGAATAAACTACGGTAGCGCCAAGCCAGGCCTGAAATACCATTAAAAAAACTGAAAGCCATGATAGGATCGTAAGCCGTTTCCTGGTTTTCCACTTTCTAAAGGAAAGAATTGCCATGATCAAAACGGCGAAACCGGCCAAAGCGCCCACTAATCGGTTAATATATTCTGTCCAGGTATGCAGTGGATTAAATATTGTGTAATCGTGTTTGGTGTAGGTTTCCCAGTTGTCTGGATTATAATTTTCTGCGGAAGTAAAATCGCTTTTGGCAACTTTTAAACTTTCGTCTACAATAATTACCTGCCCTTTTTCATAATCTCGATCTGCCTGAAAAAGTAATTCAGATTCCTGGGTAGGAGGAATATAATATCCAAAACATTTAGGCCAGTCTGGACATCCCATTCCGCTTCCCGTCATTCTTACCACTGCACCTGCGATGATGACCAGGTACACTAAAACCAGTGCAATTTTTACCGAATTTCGATACACAATTTCAATTTTTTAAAAGTGAATTATTGGGAATTTCCTGATATTTTAATCTTGTTTTGATACTTCTTTTAAACCGAGTTTTTTACCTCTTTTAAGCATAAGTTCTCTTGCAGCGGCATGTTCATTTGGGATATCGCCTTCTAGAATTGCTTCTTTAATGGCATCTTTTATAATCCCAACTTCTCTACACGGCTTAATATTGAATGTTTCCATAATTTCTTCTCCACTAACCGGCGGTTGAAAATTACGAACATGATCACGTTCCTCAACTTCTTTCATCTTTTGCCTTACGATCTTGAAGTTGTTGTGGTATTTTTTGTAGCGACGCGGATTTTTAGTCGTGATATCTGCCTCGCATAAAGTCATAAGATCATCGATATTCTCACCGGCATCAAAGATCAATCTTCGTACAGCAGAATCTGTTACATCATCATCTACCACCGCGATTGGTCTGGAACTCATTAATACCATTTTTTGGACAAATTTCATCTTGTCGTTTAATGGCATTCTTAGTCGCTTAAAAAGTTTGTAAACCATTTTAGATCCTACAAACTCGTGCCCATGAAACGTCCAGCCATTTCTTTTATGAAATTTCTTTGTTGGAGCTTTACCAATATCATGTAATAGCGCCGCCCAGCGTAACCAAAGATTATCTGTGTTTTCGCTAATATTATCAACCACTTCAAGCGTGTGCCAAAAGTTATCTTTATGGCGTTGTCCTTCAATTTCGTCGATTCCTTCCAAAGCGGTAAGTTCAGGAAGGATAAGTTTTAAAAGCTTTGTTTTATGTAAGAGCGCAAAACCTTTAGAAGGTCTTTCAGAAAGAAAGATTTTATGCAATTCTTCTGTAATTCGCTCTTTCGAGATAATTTTTATGCGCTTATGATGCTCTTTTATGGCATCTAAAGATTTCTTCTGAATAATAAAATTAAGCTGCGATGCAAAGCGTATCGCTCTTAGCATTCGAAGTGGATCGTCTGAATAGGTGATTCCGGGTTCAAGCGGAGTCCTTATCAATTGCGATTTTAGATCTTCAAGTCCACCAAAAGGATCCAATAAATCACCAAAATTAGCTTTGTTAAGACTTAAAGCTAATGCGTTAATAGTAAAATCGCGGCGATTTTGATCGTCTTCAAGCGTTCCATTTTCTACAACCGGATTTCTACTATCTTCAGAATAACTTTCTTTTCTGGCACCAACAAATTCGATTTCCATATCGAAAGCACGCAACATTGCCGTACCGTAGTTTTTAAAAACCTGCACTTTTGGTTTATGCGGAAGGAGCTCAGAAACTTTTAGCGCCAGGTCGATACCACTGCCAACGGCAACCACATCGATATCTTTGGCATTACCACGTTGTAAAATAAAGTCTCTAACAAAACCACCAATAACATAACTTTCTAACTGAAGTTCTTCGGTTGCCTGAGAAATTACCTTAAAAATTTGATGATCTAAAGCTTCACTATAATTCTTCACTACATTAATTTTTCGCCACGAATACAGATACCTATAAAACGCTCTTTTAAAGTCTTAAAAAACCCATGGAATTTGGCAAATTTCGTAAAACCTTATTCGTGGTTTAGCAATCTATTTACGTATTACTTTAACCTTTCCGTCGTTACTAAGTTTAATAATAGCCGATGGTTTGGAAGATTTTTTAGACTGGTGCAAATTTACTACATAGTCCACACCTTTTAAAATTTCAGGGCTAATTTGGGAAAAAGAACCCGGTGTTGGTTGCCCGCTAATATTCGCAGAAGTTGAGACTAAAGGTCGGCGTAATCTTCTGGTCAATTCCTTACAAAAGGGATCTTTGGTAACTCTTATCGCAAGAGTGTTATCTTCAGCAATTACATTTTCAGCCACTCTAATAGGATCGTCGTAAATAATAGACGTTGGTTTTGCGGCATATTTTAAGATGTCGTAAGCAACTTCTGGAACTTCTTCTACATATTCATTCAGCATTTTAAAATCTGAAACCAAACAGATCATCGATTTGCTTTCTGCTCTTTTCTTAAGTGCAAAAATCTTATCAATGGCATCTGCGTTGGTAGCATCACAGCCAATTCCCCAAACCGTATCGGTTGGATAAAGAATAAGTCCGCCTTTTTTAAGAACGGCTAAACAATTTTGAATTTCAGTCTTTTTATCTTCCATAGTTACCTTGCTAACGACCTGCAAAGATACTTCAGAAAATTTATGAAACCAGTTTTAAGTCAAAATTCCTTAAAATCAAGACATCTTTTTTAAATCTCTTTAATCGATTGCTTTTGTTTAAGTGATTTAGAAAGACTGGCGCCGCCAAGTAAAAGTCTAAACAACGGGAAATATTTGGGTTTTACGATACAGGTTAAACCATACCGAATGCGGAGAAAATTCAGTAAGAATTGATGCGCTAAAAAGCCATAATGTTTACGAGTATGATAGAGTAAGGAAATCTTTAATTCTCGTTTGATAAGGATATTTACACTCTTTTTAATACTTACACTTTTAAAATGAATGTATTGCGCTTCAGGAAAAATATAGGCGTATTTCTTTCGCTCTTTTAAAAGTCGTAAGCCAAGATCTGATTCTTCGTAGTATAGAAATAAATTAGTGTCAAAACCTCCAATTTTATTAAAATCTTCAGCATTAAAAAACATAAACGATCCCTGAACATAATTTACGGCTGTAGGTTTATCGAAGAATTTTTTCCGACTGGGATATTTTTTGGGATTTACTTTTTCCAGAAATCCACGTTTTAGAATTTCCCTGCTAAGTGAAGAAAAGTGATCTATAGTACTTCTAAAATTTTTGTCTTCATCCAGCATTTGTGGCGAGCATACACCGGAATCTGGCGTAGCATCCATAAAATCTTTTAAAACCCAAAGACAATTATTGGTAAGCTGTAACGTATCGTTATTGATAAACGCATAATATTCGCAATTCGAGGCAGCATTAACGCCAATCATATTTCCTGCCCCAAAGCCAAAATTTTGTTTGCTTCTTATAAGCTTTGTGTTCGGAAAGTTTTTTTTCTGAAGCTCACTTTCTAAAAGTAAATAATCCTCTTTTTCTGAAGCATTATCTACCACTATAACTTCTATCGCTTCAGTATTTTGATGGGTTTCAAAAATCGAAGCCACGCAATCTAATGTAAATTTAGCAGTGTTATAATTTACGATAATACAACTTATAGCGATGCTCATATTAGAGATTTAGAGGTGTTTTTTTGAAATATGTTCTAGAAACGTTTAAAACTGATAATCCTGATTTATTATTAAACTTAGATTGCAAAACGTGTCTAAAATACCAAAATTTGACTTTTAGCCTAAGAACTCCTAAGTTTTTTATAAGGTCATAATACTATTCATATTTTCATTAGTCTTTAAGTTTCTATAATCGTAATTTTGCAACATGAAAATCGTATACGCAGACGCTTTTAAAGACCAGGCTGAAAAAATCGATCAAATTCTATCTGATTTTTCAGAGAAAGGGAAAACGCTTAGTAGTGGCCGAAATATCATTAAAACTTTCGATCTTAATGGTAGATTAGTTAATGTTAAGTCGTTTAGAATTCCCAATCTAATCAATAAGATCGTCTATCGTTTTTTTAGAAAATCCAAAGCTGCGCGTAGTTTTAGTTATGCTGAATATCTTTTATCTCGAGAGGTGGGGACTCCTTTTCCTGTTGCTTATGCTGAAGAGTGTAAGTGGATAACATTTGGCCGCAGTTATTACATTTGTGACCATTTAGAATACGATTTTACCTTTAGAGATATCGAGAAATTTGAAGATGAAGCACAAAAAGAATCGGTTTTAAGGGCTTTTACACGCTTTACTTACGAGCTGCATGAAAAAAATATTGAGTTTTTAGATCACTCTCCAGGAAATACGTTAATACAAATCGATGGCAATCAATTTGAGTTCTTTTTGGTCGATTTAAACCGAATGAATTTTAAGCGGTTGGATTTTAAACAGCGCATGAAAAATTTCGCTCGCCTTACGCCAAATAAGGAAATGATCAAGATTATGGCTAACGAATATTCTGTCCTGACGGCGTGGAACGAAAACGAAGTTTTTGAAACAATGTGGGGTTACACCAAAGAATTTCAGGAGAAATTTTTAAGGAAAAAAAGGCTAAAGAAAAAGCTTAAATTCTGGAAAAAGTAATTTTCTAATTCGCAATAAAAATATCTCCCGTTTTTATCGAATTTCGACTATCGAGTAAAAGGTTTCCTATAGCTTTTTAAAGTAAAATAATTCAGTTTTTTTCTTAATTGATAGCGTCTTACCAAATTTAAAGGTTTACTGGATAATTCAGATTTATCGGTGTGTAAAACATCAATACAGGTAGAAATTACGCGCTCGCTGCTTTTGCCATCAAAATAAGGATGCGTGTTGTAAATGTAAGATTCGATGTTTTTTAGTAGTTTTTCTGAAGGTGAAAAAGCTGCTTTAATGGCGCTTTCAATTTCTTCAGCATTAGAAATATCGATAAGATGATTGGCAGGTTTATTATTTCTGAAAGTCACTACCGGTTTTTTCTGAAGTATAAACTCGGTAATCGCAGATGTGGTGTCTGAAAACATGATGTCTGCCTGGCGAAACAGCGGAATAATATCTGTAGTATCGTAATATTTGAAGTTTTCGTGCTGCATTTTTTTAACGATCTCAATTTTCTCCTTATTCATTTTTGGATGCAGCACAGCCAGAAACTCAAATTCGCCGGTTTTCGATAATCTTTTTATTTCAGCGATCACTTCTTCATTATACAACCAACTGTATTTTGGAGAAAAGGTAGAAGAAAGCAATATTGTAGGTTTTTCATGCTTATTTTCTTCAATCTTAAACAAAGGATCTACTTTAGACCAGCCGGTTTCTCTCACTAAAAAGTGATTCTTTTTTTGCTGAATTTCCTTAAACGGAATGGTCGTCGATGGTCCTTGCGTACAATAAAGATCAAATAAACCACGAATTCTAAAATGACCTTTTTTGTCGCTATGTTTATTGGCTAAAAATCCATGAAAGATCTGCACTTTTAATCCCGGTAGAAAATCGGCAACAACATCTGTAATGCATAGCACGATATCTGGATTGTAATCTATCGCGTCTTCAATTGTTTCGATCAAATCCCCATTTTCAGGGAAATAGGATCTGGGAGGATCCAGCTCTGTAAACCATTTTACCTCGTAACTTCTTTTCCTAATTTCTTCCTGAAGCGGTAAACCAATCGGCAACGCGTAAGTATGACTTAAGTAAATTAAAAAGCGATAGGTCATTTAGTGTTCAGTTTTAAGAATTGATTCAGAGGTTCTTCAATATAATCTGGTGAAAATTTCTCGTAAAGCCGAAATACATCTTTGTGCAAATCTTCCAGACTTTTTTCAGCAAATAATTCCGGAGAAAAATCTTTTAAATGAACCGAAACATTCTGCTTTCCGTCTTCATAAATATTCCAGTTCGTTTTGTTTAAAGGAGGTGAAAAAATCGCAAAAGATGGGACATTTAAAGCTTTTGCCATGTTTATAGCGCCACCTTCATTCCCTATGATCGCATCACAAAAACTGGTAAGTGCTAAAAATTCTCTCAGACTTTTTCCGTAGCTCTCAAGATAAATTTTCTGCTTGGTTTGAGTATTGCAATAACCAATTAAAGTTGAAATTTGCTCTTTTTGGCTTGGGATATAATTGAATAAAATAGCCGTATTTTCTTTGGCTGCGATCTGGTCTAAGAGCCTGGCCAAATAGGGGAGCGGATAGGTTTTCTTTTCTGAACTTCCTAAAGCCCCGATCATATAAATGGAATCTGGAAGATCTACGCCGCCTTCAATCAAAATTCTTTTAGCTTTTTCACGTTCAGCATCACTCAAAAAGATTTTTGGTTTTAGCTGAAGCGGAGCATTTTTAATAAGCGGAGTAAGTAATCGCATTCGCTTTTCGATCGCTGCACCTGCAATAGTTTTCGCCTGAATTTTTCGGCTAAAAACATGTGTGTAGAATGGGCGGGTATATTTTTTATCGAATCCAATTTTATATTTAGCCCCAGATAAACTGGTAAGAATCGATGTTTGTACCGTAGAATATGCATCGATAATAGCGTAGTATTTTTCAGATCTAATTTGCTTCAGTAATCTATAAAAAGGAAGCTCATTTTTACCGAATATCAGCTTATCGATAAAAGGATTGTTTTCTACAACCGCCTTAGTGTGCGGATAAATTAGGTAATGCAACTGCGCTTTAGGATAAGCATCCCGAAGTGCCTCAAATAAGATTGAGGACGTAAGAACGTCCCCAATCATTTTTTGCTGTATTACCAGAATTTTCATTTATACCGCAACATCATATTCTCTAAGCGCATCGTTTAGAGAAGTTTTTTTGTTGGTACTTTCTTTACGTTTTCCAATAATTAATGCACATGGTACATTAAATTCTCCGGCTGGGAATTTTTTGGTATAACTTCCAGGAATCACTACAGATCTTGCAGGAACAATTCCTTTCATTTCTACAGGCTCGTCACCAGTTACATCGATAATTTTTGTTGAAGCAGTAAGTACAACATTAGCGCCAAGAACGGCTTCTTTTTCTACGCGTACACCTTCTACAACGATACTACGAGATCCTAAGAATGCATTATCTTCAATAATTACAGGAGAGGCTTGTAATGGCTCTAAGACACCACCAATACCAACACCACCACTAAGGTGAACGTTTTTACCAATTTGGGCACAACTACCAACAGTTGCCCAGGTATCTACCATAGTACCTTCGTCTACGTAAGCACCAATGTTTACATAACTTGGCATCATAATAACACCACTAGAAATGTAAGCACCGTGTCTTGCCACAGCGTTTGGTACTACACGAATCCCTTTTTCTTTATAACCTTTCTTTAAAGGCATTTTATCGTGGTACTCGAAGATTCCAGCTTCAAGAGTTTCCATTTTCTGGATAGGGAAGTAAAGCACAACACCTTTCTTAACCCACTCGTTTACCTGCCAACCACCTTCAACTGGCTCGGCAGTTCTTAGTTTACCTTCGTCCAAAAGAGTAACAACTTCTCTAATAGCATCAGTAGTTTCTTTATCTTTTAACAGCTCGCGATTTTCCCAGGCTGCTTCGATTTTCGCTTTTAAGTGATCCATAAATCTAATTTTTAGCAAATATAATAGCTTCATTGTAATTTTTGGGGAGCTACGGATATAAACCTTACCTTTGCATAAATTTTGAAGTATGGCAAGAGTAATGGCATTAGATTATGGAGTAAAGCGAACGGGGATAGCCGTTACCGATGAACTTCAGATGATTGCCAGCGGACTTACCACAGTTGACACTTCATCTCTTTTAAATTTTCTCGAAGATTATTTTAAAAAAGAAAAGGTAGAAACCGTGGTGGTAGGAGAGCCAAAGCAAAAGGATAATTCGGCCAGCCAGAGTGAAGTTTTTATTGCAGAATTTCTTAAAAAATTCACCGAGAAATTTCCTGATATGAAGCTGGTACGTGTGGACGAGCGTTTTACCAGTAAAATGGCTTTTCAAACCATGATTGATAGCGGACTCAAAAAGAAGAAGCGACAAAATAAAGCTTTGGTCGATGAAGTTAGCGCAACCATTATCCTTCAGTCTTATCTTTATTAAACTTTTCAGGATTAAATAAGTCTAATTTAAGGTAGGTATTTACTTCAGAATAAATTAGATAATGTATGAGGTTTAATTATTTGAATTCAATTATACTTATTCATTATGCATTTTACAATAGAGATTACAACTTAAACAGAGATTAAAGAACAGTATATGATTTTACCAATAGTTGCCTACGGTGATCCGGTATTAAAAAAGAAGGCAAAACCAATTGATAAGGATTATCCAAAATTAGAAGAATTAATAAGTAATATGTGGGATACCATGTACAACGCTTATGGTGTTGGCCTTGCCGCTCCACAGGTTGGGGTTCCTATCAGATTATTTGTGATCGATGCCGCTCCTTTTGCTGAAGATGACGATCTAAGTGCTTCTGAAAAAGAATATTTAAAAGGATTTAAAAAGGTTTTTATTAATGCGCAGATCATCGAAGAAACCGGGGACGAGTGGGCTTTTTCTGAAGGTTGTTTAAGTATCCCAGATGTTAGGGAAGATATTTTTAGAAAACCAGAGGTAACTATCGAATATCAGGATGAGAATTTTGAAACGAAAAAAGAAACTTTTACCGGTCTAGCGGCGCGTGTAGTTCAGCATGAGTACGATCATACAGAAGGTATTCTTTTTACTGAAAAGATCTCTAGCCTTAAGAAACGCCTGATTAACGGACGTTTAAAAAAGATTTCTTCAGGAAAAATAAAAGTAGACTACAAGATGCGTTTTCCTAGCGCAAAAAAAGGTCGTTAATATTTTTGATAATTTAAAGCGGGGTGTGATATTTGCCACCCAAATTCAAACGAGACTATGGCATTAGATAAAATTTTAGCAATATCAGGAAAACCAGGTTTGTATGAGCTTGCCGCTCAAACAAGAGGCGGATTTATTGCAAAATCAATCTTAGATGGAAAAAAGATCGCTGTGAATATGCGTCACAATGTGAGCATTCTTAGCGAAATTGCGATCTATACTTATACAGAAGAAGTGCCTTTGGGGCAGGTTCTAGAAAATATTAAACAAAAAGAAGATGGTGGTGAAGCAATTAGCCACAAAGCTTCTAAAAACGAATTGGAAAATTATTTTTCTGAGGTATTACCAGATTATGATGTAGACCGGGTTTACACGAGTGATATCAAGAAAATTATCCAATGGTATAACCTTCTTACTAAAAATGGATTTACCGATTTTTCTAAAGGAGAAGAGGTTGAAGCCAGTAGTGAAGAAGAATAGTTTATAAAATTATTTCAAAACAGCGAAAGGCCTGTTTTAGCGAATTGCTAAGACAGGCTTTTTATTTCTCTGAAATTCAGATAGTTACTCGTCTCATAAATTGATGATTTGATAAAAATTAACTTATATTATTAATAAATTAACGATTTCTAATCAAATTTTAATCTAAATCCAATAATATTTTAAATTGAAGCCGATAGTTTTGATTCAAAATCAAGAACCAATGAGAACTATATTTTTATTTTGTTTTAGCCTACTTGTTTGTGGTTTTAGTTATGGCCAGGAACAACCAGAAAATGTAAAAGAAGGAGATGTTTTTACGATCAATTCTAACAGTAATTTAAAGTTCAAATCCCTAAAACTGCCAAAATTAAATATGTTGGTAAAACAGGGAGAACGACCAAATTATAAGAAATTAGACGGATTGGAAGTAGAAATTGTATCCGTAGAAAATACTAAAAAAGGAACTTTTGCAGTGCTAAAAAGAACAGACGATGAAAATTTCTTTATTCATCGAAAAACAATTAAAGCCAATTTAGATAAAGCTTTTAGTTACGGAGAGTTAAAGTAGATTAGATTATTTTTTCCAAATGAAGAGGAGTATAATTTTTTAATTATACTCCTTTTTTATGCGGTCTAGTTTACGTTTGTTATCACGATCTTTAATGGTTTCACGCTTATCGTAAAGCTTTTTACCTTTGGCAAGCGTGATCTGTAATTTTGCGAGTCCGCGGTCGTTTATAAACAATCGAAGCGGAATAATGGTTAATCCCCCGTTTTTAACTTCTTTTTCCAGTTTTCGCAATTCTCTTTTTTGCAAAAGGAGTTTACGCTCACTTTTTGGATTATGGTTAAAATGGGTAGCATGCGAATATTCTTCAACATGCATGTTTATTACATAAAGTTCACCATCCTGAAACTCACAAAAACTCTCAGCAATAGAAGCTTTACCCTGTCGTATCGCTTTAATTTCGGTTCCAGCTAATTTGATTCCTGCAACGTATTTATCCAGAAATTCATATTGAAATTTAGCCTTTCGATTTTTTATATTTATAGTGTTCGCTTGTTTCATTTAAATTGAATTTGAAATCCATTAAAATTTTCCTTTTTCCGGATTTAAAAATGGAATTCTTTTTTAATATTCAAAACCTGTTGCCAACAGGAAGTGAACTTGTATAGAAAGCAAAAATAATAAGCTTCACAAGATAATTAAATCATTTTACAAAAATCGTAACAAACAAAAGTAAGCATTCTTTTCAATTTTCCTTTAGTCTTCAATTGCTGAAAGGATTTATTATCTTTGCCGACAATTTTAATCTATGAAAAAAATTACCCTACTCCTTATAATTTCAGTATTTAGTATTTCTTGTCAGCAAAAAGAGCTTGATGCTAAAGAGATCATTAATAGATCTATTGAAGCCTCTGGCGGAAAGAAATACGATTCAGCAACAATCACTTTTAATTTTCGTGATAAGCATTATAAAAGTACCAGGAAAAATGGGCAATTTCAATTGGAGCGCCATCAGGAAGATTCTTTAGGAAATAAAATTATCGATAAATTAACCAATAATGATTTTTCTCGAACGCAGAATGAGAAGCCTGTTAACTTGCCAGATTCTACAGCCAGTGCCTACTCAAATTCGGTAAATTCTGTACATTATTTTGTGCAATTGCCTTACGGTCTAAATGGTGATGCGGTGAATAAAGATCTTTTAGGGAAAGACAGTATTAAAGGTAAAGAATATTACGAAATTAAAGTTAGTTTTAATCAAGATGGTGGCGGCACCGATTATGAAGATGAATATCTTTATTGGATCAATACCAATACATTCACGGTAGATTATCTGGCGTACAGTTATCATGTAAATGAAGGCGGAATTCGTTTTAGAGAAGCCTTTAATGAACGAATGATAAAAGGAATTCGCTTTGTAGATTATAAAAATTATGCTGAAGACGATCTTTCTACGCCTTTAGAAAGTCTTGATGAACTTTACGAAGCTGGTGAATTAGAATTATTTTCTGAAATCATTACTGAAGATGTTGAGGTTAATTTTTCAGAATAGTTTTGTTAAAAGCTGATTCTTAAATTCAATATTAGCTGTTTTTATAGGCAATTATTCTTAAACGCCTGTAATCGGCATACCAGCCATCTTTTTTTAAAAGATCCGGTTTTAGTCGGTTTTGAACTTCATTTTTAATGATTTCAGCATCATTTTCAGGAATACCTTCAAAAAAAGTCTTGCCAAACATCGAAATCCAGTCTTTTATCCCGGTTTTTTCATCGGCTAATTTGGTTGGTCGATCGTATAATTCGGCTAAACGAACTTCAAAACCTGTTTCTTCTAATATGTTGGAGTATTCAGCAATAGAAGGGAAAAACCATAAATTGATATTAGCTTGTTTTAGATAATTTTTTTCTTTCAATACGGCTTTTAGTGTCTGTTCGATTTTCTCAACATTTCCTTTACCCCCAAATTCGATAATTAAGCGACCTTTTTTATTTAAATGCTGAAACATATTCGCAGCGGCGACTTTATAGTTTTTTACCCAGTGTAAAGTGGCATTCGAGAAAATAGCATCAAATTTTTCAGCAAAATCAAAACTTTCAGCATTAGCAATTCTAAATTCCAGTTCGGGGAAATTACTTTTGGCACTTTTAATCATGGTTTCAGAAGCATCCATGCCTATAACTTTTGCTCCGCTTCTCGCAATTTCCTCAGTCAGTTGCCCGGCACCGCAACCAAGATCCAAGATCAATTCATCTTTCTTTGGTTTTAGAAGTTCGATTAGTGAACTTCCGTAGTGAAAAACAAAATCATGCTTTGTATTATATAATTTCGCATCCCAGCTTGTAGCCATTTTTTAGATTTTAGGTTAAATAGAATCGGTGCTTAAAGCAGCGGTTTCTGCTAATTCTTCTTTTAAACGGTATTTCCAGCGTAAAGTTTCAGTGTATTCCAGCCCAAAATTAGTTTCGGTTTCCAGATAATAGATCTCAGTTTCAAAATCATTAAAGATCTCGTTGTAGATTTCTTCAGCAAACTTTTGCCACTTCAGCTGCGAGTCGATATTAGCAGCATTAAAAGCTTCACGCATTTTACGCGCGTAAAGTTCCAGAAGGTCGAATTTTAGCTGGTTGTATTCTAACTGATGCTTATTTTGATAATTGGGTTGAATGTAACTGCAATCGAAAACAATTACCGGTAAAACTTCTATTCTTCCTTTACCACCAATTTTGTGGTCTTTATAATCTACATTTAGCGTAGCACAAAGAAATGATGGACGTTCGATCTTTGGAGCGCCTTTAAAATATTTCCAGCCTATTTTGTGCTCTTTACTCCAGATCAACATTTTCTGAAAAGCAAAAACATCTGTCATTTTTAGAATTTCGAATTTTATCTGGTGACAGGACGAAAAAGCTCCTGGCATTTTATGTTGGATGATCCTAATTGCATTTCCGCCAAGTTTTCTGGCTTTGGTTTTGGCAAGATCCAAAACATGTTCGTAGCTACAATCTACCGTTAAGCCACCATCTTTTAGTTGAAATTCACCAACGTGTTGATATTTGATAGAATCTGGGATCTTTTTATATTCTTCGATTATGGCGACAGCTTCGTTCTTCTTAAGCGGAGCAAATTGTTGCGTTGCTTCTCCCTTTATTTTCATTTTAGAGGCGCAGGAAAAGGCGCTAAGGATGTAAAGTAAACAAAGTAATTTTCGCATCTATAAACCGAAATGAAAATTAAATTTAGCGAATTAATATGAAAATGAATTCAGTTTCTAAACGAACAATTAATACATGGCGTAATTCTGTTAACAAATCTCAATTAACGTGAATTTCGAAAAGCTTTAACGGGGCTTTATCAGCAAAGCCTGAAGTCCTATCGTACCTTAGAAAAAAATTAAAAGCTATGAGTACATTAATTGAAAACGATGTTATTACAACGATTAATCCAACAACAGGAGAAAAACTTAAGGATTATCCGTTAATGACCAATGAAGAAGCTAGTGAAGCAGTTAAGAAATGTCACGAAGCTTTTGTAGACTGGAAACACAAATCTTTAGAAGAAAGAGGAGCAGTTCTTAAAAAGATTGCTGAAACTCTTAGAGATTATAAATCTGAATTTTCTCAGCTAATGACCCAAGAGATGGGGAAATTAGTGAGTCAGGGAGAAGAAGAAATTGAGCTTTGTGCTACAATTTGTGAATATACTGCTGAAAATGGCGCAAAAGAATTACAAAATGAACCAGAACGTGAATTACCAGGTGGTGGTCGCGGAATTATAACATATTCTCCTATTGGTGTGATCTACGGAATCCAACCATGGAATTTCCCAGCATACCAGGTAGTACGATATGCTATCGCAAATCTAATGGCCGGAAACGGAGTGTTATTGAAACATGCTGAAGGAACTACAGGATCTGGTTTAATGCTAGAGGAAATCTTTGAAAGAGCTGGTTTACCTAAAAACTTATTTAAAGTATTGATCATCGATCACGATCAGTCTAATGATATTATCGATAATGATTTTGTAAGAGGCGTAACTTTTACAGGAAGTCCAAACGGTGGTAGGGCAGTAGCAGAAAAAGCTGCAGGAAACCTTAAAAAGACCGTACTGGAACTAGGATCAAATGATGCGTATTTAGTATTAGATGATGCAGATCTTGACACTGCAGTAGAATGGAGTGTGAAAGGTAGAATCTATAATAATGGTGAAACCTGCGTGGCTGCAAAAAGATTTGTAGTGACAGAGAAGAATTATGATGCGTTCTTAGAAGCATTTACAGAAAAAATGAAGAACGTAAAAATGGGAGATCCTACAAATGAAGATTCGCAGATAGGACCGATGGCACGTAAAGATCTTCGCGAAAAATTACACGATCAGGTAGAAGAAAGTGTGAAAAACGGAGCAAAAGTGCTTTGTGGTGGCGGAATTCCAGATGGTGAAGGATATTTTTATCCAGCAACTGTACTGGCAAATGTAAACCCAGGACAGCCAGCTTACGACGATGAGCTTTTTGGCCCGGTAGCTTCTGTTATTAAAGCGAAAGACGACGAAGATGCTATGAGAATTGCTAACGATAGTAGATTTGGTCTTGGTGGCGGAATTTTCTCTAAAGATGAGAAAAAAGCGATCGAGCTAGCCGAAAAGCATTTTGATACCGGAATGGTATTTATTAACTCTTTTGGCGTGGCACAACCAAATATGCCATTTGGAGGAGTTAAAAATTCTGGATATGGTAGAGAACATGGTGGCTTTGGAATTAAAGAATTTGTAAACACCAAAGCTATCAATATTCTAGAAGGATAATATTGAACAATTAAAAGACGCTGGATTTAGTTTCAGCGCAATTGGTTGGAGAAAAAGCCGTGAATTAGTTTTCACGGCTTTTTGCATTGGCACCGCCAAAGGGAATAATACTCCCAAAGCTTACCACGAGATTACAAATTTACTTCCATTAATGTGAGCTTGTAACGAGTTGGTTTACTTGTGGATTTTCTTTAATTGATCGTTAGATTTTCGATCGTATTTTCTCCATTTGGATTAACCTGAACGATAAATAATTTACCGTGTTGTGATTCATCAATATCGTTTTGAAAATGTTCTTTTCCTAAAACGCCGTTTGCGAAGTAAGGTGTCGTATTAGTATGTCCAACTACCAGTACTTTTTTACCTTCGGTTGCTTTTTTAAATGCTTCGGAATTTAATTTAGTGTGATCGTAGATTTCAACTTTAAGACTTTTACTTTCAGCTGTAGGTTTCCCGGTTTCTATAGTTCTAATAAAATCTGAACTATACACGGCATCAAAATCAACTTCAGCAAAAATAGCTTTCCATTTTTGGGCGCGCTCTTTTCCTTCTTCGGTTAAAGCGGGATTGCGGTTACCGGTATCTGTAGTGTCTTTTTCAGCATGTCTTATAAAATAATAAGTGCTGATTTTCTCTAATTTTGGTTCATTTTTTTGTTCTTTTTTCTTCGGTTGTTGCTGGCAGGAAATTGATAAGAAAAGAAAGCTTAAGAATAAATATTTGATAATTTGTTTCATATTTTTTAGTTGGTTTAGTTTGAATTTTAAATTTTACAGAAATCGGTCATATTTGGGTTTTGTCACCCTGAACCTGCCTCGCCGGCTGGCAGGCTTGATTCAGGGTCTCATCACCATAATTTATTCTTTAATATCAATTTCTAAAAGAATAAGCTGCGTTATTTGTCGCCCGAAGCTATTAAAATTATTGTCTGAAATTACTAATAAAGACTGTTTCCCATTTTCGAGTTTTGGGCCAAAGCATATTCCTTCTATATTATCAATTATTTTATCGGTGAGTTGATCTTTTACCGATTTAAAATCAAAGACCAAACGTTTTCTGGCCGGTGAAAAACTGGCTTTTTTTAGTGATTCTTTTTCCAGGATATTGGTTGCTCTTTTCGTATCAACATCAAAAATTTTCACTGTATTGCTATGCGATCCATGTCCTGCGGAATAAGCGCGTTCTAAAACAAGAAAATTGCCCGGTTTGTATTCTAAAAGCTCGGTTACGCCATTAATTGCAAAATAGTTCCAAGGGATTTTTGAAATTCCGTCTAATCGATACGCAAATTGATTGGTTGCTTCCATCGATTCTTTATCAAAATAGGTAATTCTGGTAAAAGATTTTGTTGGAAATAATTTGGGTTTAGGGCCATCTTTTTCTAGCGGAAGTTCTGTAGCTACCCAAATTCCTTTTTTATCTGAAGCTTCGGTTAAACCTTCAAAAACTCCGTTATGCCTAGGTTTTTGTTCTCCGGTTGCTGTAAAATGCTGCGGAATTTTAAAAGCTTCTTTAAAATTACCATTTTCGTCTAAAATAAATACTGAAGGATCTTTTTCGTTATTTATACTCCCTTCACTGCTAATGTAAACCTGGTTTTCTTCAGTGGAAAATCGAATCGCTTCAGGATCTAATGTATGTTCCTTGAAAAATTCAGCAGATCTTTCGATTATTACCGTTTTTTTGAAGTTTACAGTATCAATTTTATTTCCGGAGAGATCAATTTCAGCTTCGTAAAAGCGGGCATCAGAAGGTGTATCGACGATAAAGTAATATTTGCCGTTTTTATAATCAATTCCAGATAATCCGCCGACTTTAGTATCGTCTAAGGTAAGATCTTTATCGATCACATATTCGTCCCGAAACTTAATTTTTATTCTGTCGTCTTCTATTTTTCTGGTGGTCGCGCAAGAACAAAAAAGCAGGCCTAGAATGGCCAATATTGGTAATTTCTTCATCATCATTTTTTTCAGGATAAAAATAACAAAAGCTTAAGTAAAATATGGCGATTTGTTATGATGAATCTATTGAGTATTGAAGTAAATTTATATTGTTAACCAAAAAAATCAAGTGTTATGAATAATGATCAATTAGAAGGAAAATGGAAACAGATGCAGGGTGAATTCAAACAGAAGTATGGAGAAGTAACCGATGATGATGCAACCTATGCTGAAGGAAAATTTGATGAAATGCTTGGAAGGTTACAGGAAAAAACCGGCAAAACCAAGCAGGAATTGAAGTACGAGATAGAGCAGTGGTAATTTAATACTTTATGAAGGTAATAAGAAAGGGACTGTAATTTACAGTCCCTTTTTTAGTGCTTATTTTTTCTTTTTTCGATTACTCAGAAGCAGTTAGTTCTTCCTGATTTCTGAATACTAAATTATCATCAAACTCATCCAATAATATGATACTATCGGTATGAATATTTCCAGAAAGAATCTCTTTAGAAAGTTTATTCAACACTTCTTTCTGTACGGTTCTCTTCACTGGTCGTGCACCAAATTGTGGATCGAAACCTCGTCTTGCAAGGAAATTCAATGCCTGTTCTGTAGCATCTAAAACAATGTTTTGTTTTGCCAGCATTTTCTTCACACCTTTTAACTGAAGATCTACAATTCGTTTAATATCTTTTTGTGTTAATGGAGTGAACATTACGATATCGTCGATACGGTTTATAAACTCTGGTCGTACACTTTGTTTTAGTACACCAAGAACTTCGGTTTTTGCAGCTTCCATTGCAGTTTCTACATCCTGGATCGCTTCAAATTTCTCCTGAATAATCTGGCTTCCCATATTCGAAGTCATTATAATGATGGTGTTCTTAAAGTCGGCCAAACGTCCTTTGTTGTCTGTTAAGCGTCCTTCATCAAGTACCTGTAACAGGATATTGAACGTGTCTGGATGCGCTTTTTCGATCTCATCTAAAAGTACAACTGAATATGGTTTACGTCTCACCGCTTCAGTTAACTGCCCACCTTCGTCGTAACCAACATATCCCGGAGGTGCACCAACTAAACGGCTAACCGAATGACGCTCCTGGTATTCACTCATGTCGATTCTGGTCATGGCAGATTCGTCATCGAATAAATATTCTGCTAGTGCTTTCGCTAATTCAGTTTTACCAACTCCGGTTGTTCCCAGGAATAAGAAGGATCCAATTGGTCTATTTTGATCCTGTAATCCAGCACGACTTCTACGAACGGCATCACTTACGGCAACAATTGCTTCTTCCTGTCCTACAACGCGACGGTGTAATTCGTCTTCTAGTCGAAGTAATTTTTCACGTTCGCTTTGTAACATTTTAGTTACCGGAATTCCCGTCCATTTTGCAACAACTTCAGCAATATCATCGTTAGTAACTTCTTCCTGAATCAAAGATTTACCACTTTCTTTTTGCTGAACTTCTTTTTGAAGGCGCTCCAATTTCTCCTGTGCTTCTTTAATTTTACCATAACGTAGCTCAGCAACCTTTCCGTAGTCACCTTCACGCTCAGCACGCTCGGCTTCCAGTTTATATTCTTCGATTTCAGATTTAGCGCCCTGGATGTTATCTACAACTTCTTTCTCATTTTTCCATTGTGCATGTATTTCGTTTCGCTCTTCCTTAAGATTCGCTAAATCTGCACGTAAAGATTTTAGTTTTGCTTCATCTTTTTCGCGCTTAATTGCTTCGATCTCGATTTCCAGCTGCATGATCTTACGATCTAAAACATCTAATTCTTCTGGTTTAGAGTTGATTTCCATTCGAAGTTTAGAAGCAGCTTCATCCATCAGATCGATCGCCTTATCTGGCAAAAATCGGTTAGTGATATAGCGTTGCGATAATTCTACCGCTGCGATAATCGCTTCATCCTTAATTCTTACTTTATGGTGTTGCTCGTACTTTTCTTTAATACCACGAAGTATCGAGATCGCACTTTCGGTATCTGGTTCTTCAACCATCACTTTTTGAAAACGACGCTCTAAAGCTTTATCTTTTTCAAAATATTTTTGATATTCATCCAAAGTGGTCGCTCCAATCGCTCTTAGTTCACCACGAGCAAGCGCAGGTTTTAAAATGTTTGCGGCATCCATCGCGCCCTGGCCACCACCGGCACCAACAAGTGTGTGAATCTCATCGATAAAAAGAACAATATTACCATCGCTGCCGGTTACTTCTTTAATTACCGCTTTTAAACGTTCCTCGAATTCTCCTTTAAATTTAGCTCCGGCAATTAGTGCACCCATATCTAAAGAGAAAATTTGTTTCTCCTTAAGATTTTCAGGAACGTCACCAGCTACGATACGATGTGCTAAACCTTCAGCAATCGCAGTTTTACCAGTACCTGGTTCACCAACAAGCATTGGGTTGTTCTTGGTTCTACGCGATAAGATCTGTAAGATTCGGCGTATTTCTTCATCTCTACCAATTACAGGATCCAGTTTTCCGGTTTCTGCTAGCTGGTTAAGGTTTTTTGCATACTTATTTAAAGAGTTATACGTATCTTCAGCACTTTGAGAAGTTACACGATCACCTTTTCTTAATTCTTCGATAGCTGCCTTTAAACCTTTTTCAGTTGCTCCCTGATCTTTTAAGATCTGAGAAACTTTGCTGGAAGATTTAAAAATTGCCAGGATCAAATGTTCTACAGAAACGTACTCATCGTTCATTTTTTTGGCAATGCTCGATGCTTCATTTACTGTTTTGCCGGCCTCCCGACTTAATATGATATCGCCACCGCTAACTTTTGGAAAACTCTGAAGCGTGTTATCCAGAATTTGATTGAAGAGGTTAACGTTAATGTTCAACTTTTTCAGCAAAAATGGAGTTACATTTTCATCTACGATCGTGATCGCTTTAAATAGATGTTCGTTCTCGATTTGCTGATGGCCCATTTCCTGAGCAAGCTGTTGCGCCTGCTGAATAGCCTCCTGTGATTTTATTGTGAAATTATTAAAATTCATAGTCTTTTGTTTTTTGATTTCTAAATAGCAAATCCTATACCTTACGAATAATTGGACAAATTGACATTATTTTTAAATAATCTTAAGACAAAACGACAGTTTTTGTATTTATACTGAAAATCTTTTAAATTGGGTAAGCATCTGGTTTTAAGGTGTATCTTTGCAAAAAATTTAAGTATGGGAATTTTTGATAAAATGTTTGGAGGAGGAGAGAATGAATCTAATAATCAATCTAAGGTGAATTGGAGGCCGTTAACCGATATTTCTGAGGTCGAAGTTGCAGAAATGGAATCACAGCAGCAACTAGTAGCAATTTTAAAACATTCTACTCGATGCGGAATTAGCCGAATGGTGTTAAGACAATTTGAAAATTCTTATGATCTTCCTGAAGATGCTGAGGTTAAATTATACTTTTTAGACCTGCTTAGTCATCGTGATATTTCTAATGAAATCGCAGATCGATTTAAGGTAAGGCACGAGAGCCCACAGCTCATCATACTTCAGCAAAAACAAGTAGTTCATCATAGTTCTCACCAAGATATCGACGTGAATAATATCAAGGAATTCTTATAATATTTGAATATTTTCTTTTTTTAATTTAAATTTAGAAACCATTGTTAAAGATTATTAATCAATATGTCAAAAAGATTCATCATTTGTAATTTTGGATCAGGTTTAAAGATTAATCACAGTTATGGATAAAGAGATAGATTTTAAAGAACTTGAAAAAAGATGGGAAGCCATCAAGAAAAGTCAGGATAACGACAGACAACAGCGAGAGTTCCAAGATTACAGCGAAGCTAATTTGCCTGAAGATCGAAAGAAAGGCGGATCTAGCGACGAGAAAAAAGCTGCTGAGGCGGCGATGCGCGAGTCGAGGGAATTTAGAAGCTACAGTCGATAAAATAAAAAAAGCTGCCATGATCTGGCAGCTTTTTTTATGACCTATATTTAGGAATAGTTATTTCTTTTTAGGTTCGAATACTGGTAAAATCTTGGTGTTAATTTCACCAAAACCAATTCGTATGCTCTCATTTTCACAGTGACCTCTCATAATTACCGTATCATTATCTTCGATAAAGCTACGAGTGCTGCCGTCACCTAATTTTATTGGTTTTTCTCCTTTCCAAGAAAGTTCTAACATGCTTCCGTAGGTATCTGGAGTTGGACCAGATATGGTTCCAGATGCCATCATATCTCCAGAATTTACCGGGCAACCATTAATAGTATGATGCGCCAACTGTTGACTCATATTCCAATACAAATACTTATAATTTGTCTTACTGAGTAAGTTTTCCTCGCTACCTTCTGGTTTTAGATAAACTTCAAGATTAATATCGAAACTCTTTTTACCTGTGTATTTTAAATAAGACATCAGTTCTTTTTCTGGATCTGGTCCTTCAGTTCTAAAAGGTTCCAAAGCATCCATGGTTACGATCCATGGCGAAATAGAAGAAGCAAAGTTTTTAGCTAAGAAAGGTCCAAGTGGTGCATATTCCCATTTCTGAATATCGCGAGCACTCCAATCGTTAAACATTACCATTCCGAAGATATATTCTTCAGCTTCATCAACAGGAATTGGTTCTCCTAATAAATTAGCATCTGTAGTAATAAAAGCCATTTCCATTTCAAAATCTACCTGTTTTGATGGTCCAAATACAGGTTCTTTAGCATCTTCTGGCATTGTTTGGCCTTTAGGACGATGAATAGGAATATGGCTGGTAACGATCGAAGAGCTTCTACCATGATAACCTACGGGGATGTGCAGCCAATTTGGTAACAGAGCATTTTCTTTATCCCGAAACATGCTCCCAACGTTGGTTGCATGCTCTTTGCTTGAGTAGAAATCTGTATAATCGCCAACCTGCACCGGCATTTGCATTTCTATTTCATCTAAAGTAAATAGCACTACATTTCGATGTTCCTGGTTGTTCTTTAAAGCTTCGTTGTTTTCGTCAAAGATTTCAGCAATTCTATTTCTTACTAATCTCCACGTTTTTTTTCCGTCAGAAATAAAATCATTTAAAGTATCCTGAAGGAAAATATCATCGGTTAAAGGAATTCCCTCAAAATAACCAAGCTGATGTAGTGCACCAAGATCGATCGCAAAATCACCGATTCTGGTTCCAATGGTAATGATATCATCTCTGGTTAAAAATACACCAAAAGGAATGTTCTGGATCGGGAAATCGGTATCTTTAGAAATCTCCAACCAGGTTTTTCTTTTTGGATCGTTTGCGGTAATTGACATAGAAAAATAAGAATTTGTTAAAATCTGATTGATTCAAATATATTATTTTCCTGTAATTAACCGAATGTATTTATTACTTTTGATGAATATTTAACGTAAATATTTAAGATGCAACGAGATACAAAAATTTTTGATTTAATCGAGAAGGAAAAAGAGCGTCAACTACATGGTTTAGAGCTTATTGCAAGTGAGAATTTTGTTAGTGATCAGGTAATGGAAGCTGCCGGATCTGTACTTACCAACAAGTATGCTGAAGGTTATCCTGGCAAAAGATATTACGGTGGATGTGAAGTAGTAGATGAAGTAGAGCAATTAGCCATCGATCGTTTAAAAGAACTTTTTGGGGCAGAGTATGCAAACGTACAGCCACATTCTGGTTCGCAGGCAAATACAGCTGTTTTCCAGGCATGTTTAAAACCTGGCGAGAAATTCTTAGGATTTGATCTTTCTCATGGAGGGCATTTAACACATGGTTCTCCGGTAAACTTTTCAGGAAGATTATATGAGCCTGTTTTCTACGGAGTAGATAAAGAAACCGGACTTATTGATTACGATAAAGTTGCAGAGATTGCAGAAAAAGAAAAACCAAAAATGATTATCGCGGGAGCCTCAGCGTATTCTCGTGAGATCGACTATAAACGTTTTAGAGAGATCGCAGATAGCGTAGGTGCTATTTTATTTGCAGATATCGCACACCCTGCAGGTCTTATCGCAAAAGGTGTTATAGGAGACCCAATTCCGCATTGTCATATTGTAACATCAACAACCCACAAAACACTTCGTGGTCCACGTGGGGGAATTATCATGATGGGGAAAGATTTTGATAATCCTTTTGGAGAAAAATTGAAAAATGGAAATCTTAAGAAAATGTCAGCTATTTTAAATAGTGCTATTTTCCCAGGAAATCAAGGTGGTCCTTTAGAGCACATCATCGCTGCAAAGGCAATTGCTTTTGGAGAAGCGTTAACCGATGAGTTTTTACATTATGCTGTACAAGTGAAGAAAAACGCTAAAGTAATGGCTGAGGCTTTTGTTGAAAAAGACTATCAAATTATTTCTGGCGGAACCGATAATCATTGTATGCTTATCGATCTTAGAAATAAAGAGGTGAGCGGTAAAGAAGCGGAAGAAGCTTTAACTAAAGCAGATATTACCGTAAATAAAAACATGGTGCCATTTGACGATAAATCACCATTTGTAACTTCTGGGATTAGAATTGGTACTGCTGCAGTAACTACGAGAGGTTTGGTTGAAAAAGATATGCCTAAGATCGTAGAATTGATCGATAAGGTAATTTCTAATATTGATGACGATGCTAAATTAGCAGAAGTAAAATCTGAAGTGAATGCCTTAATGCATGGTCGTCCACTTTTTAAAGCTTAAGCTGTATTTACCAATATTATATAAAAAAGCTACCAATTTTGGTAGCTTTTTTTGTTCGTAAATGGATCGATCGATTATAATTTCATCTTACGGGTTAGGTAAAAACCTAAGAGTAAAAATGCTCCGGGAGTAAAGAATAAGCTACCCACGTAAGCCAGGTCTCCACTTAAAATGGTATAAGTTTCAAGAAGATTTCCGATAAGAAATCCCAAGCCAACACCCATTAAGACAAGCGATAAATTTAATAGGATAACTGCCCAAACCGGTGACGATCTATCTTTTCTAAATTTAAATATAGAGGCATCCTTATCATGTTCGATAAGCGCAAGACGCTCTTTGTTTCTCGTTTGAAAAAACAGGAAAAAAATACCAAAGATGCAGGCAAAAAGAGAGATACATATAATAATAGCTGGATTCATATTTTTAATTTTATTTGATTAATGACAATTTTTTTAAGCGCTTTCAAAAGTTAAGACGATACTTTGTAAAAACAGGTTACAAATTAATTCAAGAAAAGAGGAAAATTAATGTAACCAGGTTTTCTTAGTCGTCGTCATATACTAAAATGACCATCAAAAAAGACCAATTACTCATCGATCAAATCCTGGGTGGAGATAAGCAAATATTCTCTGTCCTGGTAGATCGTTATAAAAATTTGGTGTTTACCTTATGTTTGCGATTACTAAAAAATAGGGAAGAGGCCGAAGAAGTTGCTCAAGATAGTTTTGTGAAAATCTATAAATCTCTAAATAAATTTAAAGGAGAAGCAAAATTTTCGACCTGGGTGTATCGAGTAACCTATAATAATTGTCTTGATTTTTTGAAGGCTAAAAAACGTAAATTTCAGGAGTTAAGTGTAGATGCTTATGATGGTTTTGAGATTCAAGATTTAGATAATGCTATTGATATTCTTGAAGAAAAGGAGCGAAAATCGGCGATTTTGAGTTGTATTAATATGCTGAATGAGGACGATGCATTTTTGCTAACTTTACATTATTACGAAGACCAGTCGGTTAAAGAAATTGCTGAAATTATGAATTTATCGGTAGCTAACGTTAAAGTAAAATTATACCGAGGCCGTAAACAACTGGCGGTTATTTTAAAAAGAAGATTGTCGAATGATATGTTGCTGAATTATGGAAAATAAAGAAATGAAATTAGACGAATTTACTCAGAAAATTTTCAGTGAAACAAGCCTGGAAACTCCTTCATTCAATTTTACCGATAAGGTAATGGCTAATCTTCCTGAAATTAATTCAGCTAAAATAAAAAGCGCGAAAACTTCAGTTGAAAAAATAAAATATGAGCCATTAATCACTAAAACCGGCTGGGGGATGATCGCGGCTTTTGTAGCGATATTGTTGATTTCAGCATATTTTTCTTCCGCAGTAAACGCTTCAGGGGTAATGATCGATAAATGGGGTAAGCTGAAATCTGTTTTTAATTTTTCTATTGAAATGCCCAATATCGATATTTTGAATACAGATGTTTTGGCGATTTCTATAGCACTTTTTACCGCTTATTTTTTATTAGAAATTTTTCTACTGAATAACTGGATGAATAAAAAGAATTTTGCCTAATAATCGAGATTAAATACCTTCTAGTTTTTTTCGAGAAGGTTAATCTTAAACTGATTTTTCCTGAAATAAAACCTTCATATTTTCATCGATTCTTGCCGGGCGTTTAGACTCGTGGCTCATTAAACACCAGGTGGTTTTTGCCTGGGCCAGAACTTTATCGGTCTTTTTATTTTTAATACTTACGTGTCTTATAGAAGTCACATTGGTGATTTGATCTACGTAAGTTTGTAGCAGAATTTCGTCGTCTAAAAAAGCCTGTTGTTTATAATCGATCTCGTGTCGAACCACTACCCAAAAAAATTCTTCTTTTTGAGCTGCTGAAGCGCGATCTTCCCAATGGCCTTTTGCTACATCCTGGATCCACTGCACATATTGTACATTATTTACGTGGTTTTGTTCATCAAGATCGATTTGGCTAACCTTGATCTCCATTTCAAAAATCTGGGGAGTCGTGATCATTTATTTTTCGACGATTTTTACTTCGAATAATTTATCCCAGTGTTTACCGGTTACAAAAAGCTGTTTAGTATGAGGATTGTATGCAATACCATTTAAAACATGGTTCACCTCGCTAAGTTCGTTTTCGTTACCTAATTTATTTCTTAAACCTCTAAAATCGATGAGACCAACAATGGCTCCGTTCTTAGGATTAATAATCGCTACGCCATCTTTCTGGTAGGTGTTTGCATAAATAAGACCATCTACCCATTCTAACTCATTCATTTTAGAATTAATGCTTTTGTGGGTTGCGATTTGGATATAATTTTCTTCGGCGAAAGTTTCAGGGTTTAAAAGCCAGATCTTTTCTGTGCCATCACTTTTATAAATATGTTCGCCATCATTACAAAGTCCCCAGCCTTCTTCACTTTGGTTATAACTAAAGGTTCCTTTTTTCTCAAAAGTTTCGCGATCGTAGATATAACCTTCTTTTGCCTGCCAGGTAAGTAAAATGATCTGGTCATTAAAAATGGTCATTCCTTCTCCAAAAACCGAGTTATCTAAATCGATAATCTGTAAAACTTCACCGGTTTCTAGATCTACTTTTCTAAGATCAGATTCGCCATATTCGCCTGTACTTTCGTATAAAGTATCGTTTAAAAATTCTAATCCTTGTGTGTAAGCTTCTGGATCGTGAGGATACGTGTTTACGATCTCGTAAGTGTAGGCTTTTGGTGGGGTGTCATTAAATATTTTGATCGACTTATTGGTGGTATCTTTTTGGCCTTCGTAATAAACTTCAGCCTTTAGGGTTTGATTTCCTAAAAGTTGATTTTTAAGCGGAATATCAAAAGACCAGTTTGGTGATTTTGCGGTTACTTTTTCTGTATTTAAATAAACGATAACTGAGTCGATACTGAACTCTTTTTTGTTTTCAATTTGCCCTGAAATGCTCTCGCCAAGCTGAAATTCTTTCTTATTTTCATCAGTTTTGATACTAAAATGCGATTTTTTTGAGCCAGAATTGCTTCCGCAGGAAAAATATAAAAAAGCTAATGTTAAGATTAACAGAGATTTAAGTTTCATCATCTTCTAAAGTCCTATTTTGTATGGCTAAATTAACCAATTCTGTTTAAAAAATGCTTGCCAGAAGTGCTAAAGATTGTATATTTGCACCCGGCAAGTCCCACACAACCAGCTCCTGCTGAATCCCCCAGGGCGGGAACGCAGCAAGGGTAGGCGGTCGTAGCGGTGTGATGTGGGTCGCTTGCCTTTTTTTGTATCTGGAAATTAGCAAAATTAATCGCATATTTGCCTTATGAAAACAGATACTCTTTCTCACAAAGTAGTTTTTATTACCGGTGGCTCTTCAGGAATTGGTAAAGCAATTGGCGACTATTTAAATCAGCATAATTTTAAAGTATATGGTACCAGCAGAAATTCTGCCGGAAAATCATCAAATTTTAATCTTATAGATTTAGATGTTACTAATGAAGATAGTATCTTTAATGCAGTAAAATTAGTTTTAGAAAAAGAAGGACGAATTGATATTTTGATCAATAATGCCGGTGTTGGAATTACCGGTCCTTTAGAGGAAACGCCAACACCAGAAATTCGTAAAGCTTTTGAAACCAACTTTTATGGTCCCATAAATGTTTGCAAAGCAGTTTTACCGGTGATGCGAAAGCAAAACGAAGGTCTTATAATTAATGTGACATCGATAGCAGGTTATATGGGCTTACCATATCGCGGAATCTATTCGGCTTCTAAAGCGGCTTTAGAAATTGCTACCGAAGCTTTTAGAATGGAAGTAAAGGGCTTCAATATAAAAATGACCTGTGTTGCTCCTGGTGATTTTGCAACTAATATTGCCTCTGGGCGTTATCATGCTCCTGTTTTAGACGATTCTCCTTATAAGCAATCTTACGGAGATTCTTTAAAATTGATGAATGAGCATGTAGATGCGGGACAGGATCCAGATATGATGGCGAAAGCTGTACTTAAGATTATAGAAGAAAAAGAGCCTAAAGGACATTATAAAGTAGGGGAGCTTTTGCAAAAAGCGAGTATCGTACTTAAGAAGATCTTACCCGATAGAGCCTACGAAAAAATGCTTATGAATCACTATAAATTGTAAAAAGTGATTAAATGTGTTATTTTTACACTTAAATAAAATTAAGAATAAACTTATAAAACTTGAAATATGAAATTTTTTATCGACACCGCTAACCTCGATCAAATTAAAGAGGCTCAGGAATTAGGTGTATTAGATGGTGTGACTACAAATCCTTCGTTAATGGCTAAAGAAGGAATCACAGGAAAAGAAAACATTATAAATCACTATAAAAAGATCTGTGAGATCGTAACTGGGGATGTAAGTGCCGAGGTTATTTCTACAGATTTCGAAGGAATTATTAAAGAAGGAGAAGAGCTTGCTGCACTTCACGATCAAATTATCGTAAAGGTACCAATGATCAAAGAAGGAATTAAAGCAATTAAGCATTTCTCTGATAAAGGAATCAAAACGAACTGTACATTAATTTTTTCTGTTGGTCAGGCTTTATTAGCGGCTAAAGCAGGGGCAACTTATGTATCTCCTTTCTTAGGTCGTTTAGACGATATTTCTACTAATGGTCTTAACCTTATCGAAGAAATTAGATTGGTATATGATAACTACGGATTCGAAACTGAAATCTTAGCAGCTTCTATTCGTCACACAATGCACGTGATCGACTGTGCTAAAATTGGTGCAGATGTAATGACTGGTCCTTTATCTTCTATCGAAGGTTTATTAAAACATCCTTTAACTGATATTGGATTAGAAAAATTCTTAGCAGATTATAAAAAAGGAAACGAGTAATCGTTAGTTCTGTATAAAATAAAAAAGCTGCCTTTTGGCAGCTTTTTTTATGTCTTGTTTTTTCGAATCAAATTTATTCTGAAAAAAGATCTTAGAAAATATAGAATCTTAGTAATTAATATTCGATGTTCTAGTGAACAATTTTTTCAGAAGCTAAATCAGGTAATAATACTCAGAAATTCAGATGAAATAAAAAGTCTGAAGTAAATTTTGGGCGACTTATTGATTAATAAATTCTACCAATTTAGACTCAAATTCTGGCGAAGAACTAAGCGCGATGTCTCCTTTTATAATCACAGCATCCTTATCTATAAAGTTTAAGCGGTATAAGTATTTAGTAGCAAAATCGCTTCCAAATTCCCTGCGAGCAATTTGATATTGATTTTCAGTGCCGTAGTTGTTTTCTTCTAAGATTCTTAGCCACTTATTTTGCTGTCCCATGTCTAGATTTACACCAATAAAATCTAATTCTGGATATTTTTCCTGTAGATTTTTTATAGTTCTAAATTGCCAGATGTAGCGACGAATATTGTTTGCAGACCATAGATAAACAATAGTTTTTTGATCTACAACATCCCCATAAGTAACCTCTTCACCTTTGGTGTTTAAAATACTTAAATCTGCAAGCGATTTCCCGGTAAAGTAATTGGTTTGGATATTGGCCAACTGATTTATTTGATCTATTTCTTCATAATCCAGGCCTTTAGCGAAATTTAGAACTTTTGCTAAATCTTTTTCGTTCGATGCCATGGTTACTGCCTTACTAAGTAAAATATCTAAAAATTTATTTTTTATAGCAGGTGTGTTAGACAGCGAATCTATAAGAGTGGCTCTTCTTTTAATGTTATCGAAGTTAGAAACATTAAAACACTCTCTATCCTTGTGTTCTTCCAGGCAAAACTCAACGGCTCTGGTTCGAAGGTAATCATCGATAGTGTTGGTGTAAACGTAATAATTTTGAAGAAGTTCGTTATTGAAATCTATTGAATCTCTATAATCATTAAAATCTTCAGGAATTAGTTTTACAAATTCCGGGTGATATTTTTTAATAAGATAGGTGTATCGCTCTCGAAGATCGTAAAATTCATAATCGATACCCTGTCGCGCAATTTTATTGAAGGTTTCGCTAAGATCTTGCTTAGCGGTATTTTCTTCAAACTCTTCAATCCTTTTGTTGTGGATAGAATCACTAATTTGCTCAAACTCTTCAGGCTTGATCTTGTAATAATTTAAAACAAGATCGTTATTGGCTCTATTGCGAAGAAAAAGATTCAGTAAAAACGAACTTTCTTTACTTCCTCTTCCGCTAAAATTCAATGAGCGATCAAAATCATAAGTGTTCACCCAAACCATAATGCTATCGCCAGGCTCAAGATAGACTACCTGATTTTCTGGATTATGCTGAAGAGTATAAATTCCCGGAGTAATATCTTCTAAATATTCACCAAATTGGTTTTCGGTGTTTAAGGAAAGTGTATCTACAATTTCCTGATCTTTGGATAAGATTACATATTTTAAGTTTGGATTTACAATTTTACCACCTAGGTAAACGCGTTCACTATTGGTGCTGTTATCGTTGCAACCAACTAGTGAAACTAAAGAAGAAATAATACCTAACAGTAAAAATTTTCTCATCCAAATAAATATAATCTCATATCAAAAAGTCTTGTAACAGATCAACAAATATAAAATGCAGCTAAAATCTTGAATGTTAACCACGAGTTAAAAGGAATTTTCTAAACGTTAATCTTTTAGAAAGTGTACAATATATGCTACTTTTGCGAAAAATTAGAGGAATTTATGCTTTCAGTTTCAAATCTTTCTGTCCAGTTTGGTAAAAGAGTACTTTTTGATGAAGTGAATACTACTTTTACTGAGGGGAACTGCTACGGAATTATTGGTGCCAATGGTGCCGGTAAATCTACATTTTTAAAAATCTTATCTGGAAAATCAGATCCTACGTCTGGTCATGTTCATTTAGAGCCGGGCAAACGTATGTCTGTACTGGAGCAAAATCACAATGTATATGATGATTATCCTGTTTTAGAAACGGTTTTAAGAGGAAATAAACCGCTTTTTGAAATTAAGACCGAAATAGATGCTTTATACGCAGATTATTCTGATGAGAATGCAGATCGTATAGGAGAGCTACAGGTTCAGTTTGAAGAAATGGATGGATGGAATGCAGATAGTGCTGCTGCATCTTTACTTTCTAACCTGGGAATAAAAACAGATCTTCATTATACATTAATGAAAGATCTTGATGGTAAACAAAAAGTACGTGTCTTACTGGCACAGGCACTTTTTGGAAATCCTGATGTTTTGATCATGGATGAGCCTACCAACGACCTGGATTACGAAACGATAAGCTGGTTAGAAAATTTCTTGGCAAACTATGATAATACAGTGATCGTGGTATCTCACGACCGTCACTTTTTAGATGCAGTTTGCACGCATATTTCTGATATCGACTTCGGAAAGATTAATCACTTTAGTGGTAACTATTCTTTCTGGTACGAATCTTCGCAGTTAGCGGCAAGACAGCGTGCACAGCAAAACAAGAAAGCAGAAGAGAAAAAGAAAGAATTACAGGAATTTATCCAGCGTTTTAGCGCGAACGTAGCGAAATCTAAACAGGCTACATCTCGTAAAAAGATGATCGATAAATTAAATATTGAAGAAATTAAACCTTCAAGTCGTCGTTATCCTGCGATCATTTTTGATAGAGATCGAGAAGCAGGAGATCAAATTTTAAATATCGAAAACCTGGAAGCTTCTTTAGAAGGTGAGACACTTTTTAGCGGTGTAGATATCAACTTAACTAAAGGAGATAAAATTGTAGTATTCTCTAGGGATAGTCGTGCAACGACCGCTTTTTACGAGATCATTAATGGAAAAGAAGAACCTGTTGCAGGAAAATTTAATTGGGGAGTAACTACTTCACAATCTTATCTTCCGTTAGATAACTCCGATTATTTTGAAAACGATCTTACTTTGGTTGATTGGTTAAGACAATATGCGAAAACCGAAGAAGAAAGAGAAGAAGTATTTATTCGTGGTTTCTTAGGAAAAATGTTATTTAGTGGCGAGGAAGCTTTAAAAACGAGTAACGTATTGTCTGGAGGAGAAAAAGTACGTTGCATGTTAAGCCGAATGATGATGATGAGGGCAAACGTGCTAATGCTAGATGAGCCTACAAACCACTTGGATCTGGAATCGATTACTGCCTTTAATAATTCGCTTAAGAATTTTAAAGGAACTGTAATGCTTACAACACACGATCACGAGTTTGCACAAACGGTTGCAAACCGTATTATCGAGCTTACTCCAAAAGGAGTGATAGATCGTTACTTAACCTTCGATGAGTATATGAGCGATCCTAAAATAAAGGAGCAACGTGATAAAATGTATTCTTAATTTGTAGAATATCAACTTATAGAAAAACGAAAGCCTGAAGTTTTAACTTCAGGCTTTTCTTTTGGCTAAACAAACAAATTTTTTATCTAAAATGATATAATTTGTTTTCCTTAAAACATTCCGCCACCCTGGGCTTCATCGTTATCTCTTTGTTTTCTTTTTAATTTCTTACCATTACTTCCTCCAAAACGATAGCTAAATCCTAAATACACATTCTGGAATTCACTTTTAAAGTACCCTTCTTGTTCGTAAGGTCTAGTAGTGCTAAATCTATATTCCTGGGTTCCAAATACATCATTAAAGTTTAAACTCAGCGTAGCTTTTTTATCTAAGAAGGTATAGCGACCACCAATGTTTGCAAAAAATACATCTTCATTTTTAAACTGAAGTTCTTCGCTTGGCCCTCTATAGAATCCAAATAATTGAAGTGTTAGATCTTCAGTAACACTAAAACTATTATTCACTCTTGCGGTGTAAACCGTGTTGTCTACTTCAACAAAACTTGTTCCTACGATTCCGCTTTGAGATTGCTGGTATAACTCGAAGCTAGCATTAGCATTCCACCAATCGGTAAATTTATAGTTAGAGGAAAGTTCGAATCCATATGCATTTGTGTCATCAAAGTTTGAAAAAGAGATGATCAAACTTGCAGGATCAGATGGATCTTCTTCGATCAACTGGTTAATGTTATCATTTATATTTCTGAAGAAAACACCACCGGTAAAACTACCGTTCTTAAGTTTTCTGGTGTAATTAAATTCAACCGAGTTTGTGAATTGTGGCTGTAAACTCGGGTTTCCTACCACTGTGATCGTTGGAGTGCTTACCTCTCTTACAGGGCTTACCTGTCCTAAACTTGGTCGATCTATTCTACGACTATAACTTACCTGATAGCTATTTTTTTCGTTAGGCGTATAATTGAAGAATCCTGAAGGATATAATGTTACATAATCATCGGTAAATACATTTTCTCCATTTACATCAGCATCGATATCAAAGCTTTCTAGTCGAGCTCCTAACTGGTAAGAGAATTTCTCGAAAGTTTGTCCAAATGTACTGTATAAGGAGTAAATATTTCTATCGTAATCGTAATCTGAATTTTGAGAAGCAGGATTGTTAGTATCGTAATCTTCAGTATTGGTTAAGATTCTGGCTTCAGCTCCAGCTTCAAATTTTGACCTCTCTCCAATAGGAAGTGAATAGTCAATATTGGTGATCACATTAGATCTTTCTTCTTTTACGATTTCAGCATAAGAATCAAATCGTGCATTGTTGCTAAAATCTGCTGCAAAATCTTCGTCACCGTCAAAATCATTAAAATCGGCTTCAAATAAAATTTCGTGTCCTTCTTTAGGGAATAAATGTTTGTATGCAAAATTATAACTTGCATTCACATTGTTTAAATCCAGGTCTAAATACTGCTCAAAGTTGTTAGCAGGATTGTTAAGATAGGTAGCGGTAATAGTAGCACCTAATCCGCCATCATAAATATTTTGATTGGTATAGAAGCTAAAAGTGTTATTGTCGTCTAGAAAATAATCTACCCCAATTTTATATAAATACGACTCGGTATCATTCAGCATATCTAAAAATTGTGTAGCGTCTCTACCTATTAGGTTAATGTCATTTATATTTTCTCTTTTTCCGAAGTTAGTTCCAAGATTTGCATAGAAATTTAATTTACCCTGGCGGTAATTAAGATCTAAAGAGCCGTTAAAACGTGCATTTTCACCATAAGTTAAACCGGTGTTTAAACTACCGTTAAATCCATTATTAGCGTTTTTGTGTAGAACGATGTTAATGATTCCGCTCATTCCTTCAGGATTATATTTTGCTGAAGGATTAGTGATCAATTCGATCTTTTTAATGGAGCTTGAAGGGATTTGCTTCAATAATTGAGCAGCATCCATATTTGTAGGCTTTCCGTCAATTAAAATACGAACGTTCGAGTTTCCACGTAGCGCGATATTACCGTCTTGGTCTACGTTAACAGAAGGCAGGTTGTTCATGATGTCTGAAGCGCTGGCTCCGGCAGTGGTAAGGTCTTTACCAACATTGATAACTTTCCTGTCGATTCTTTGTTCGATCGTGGAACGTTCGGCAACAACTACAACTTCATCCATTTCGGCAACATCAGGATCAAGATTTATGGTTCCTAATTCCATAGGTCCGTTACGATTTACGACAATTTCTTTACTGAATTTTTTGTAGCCAATAAATTGGATATTCAGGGTGTAAGTGCCCGATTTTACTTTTTTGATGATGAATGACCCGTCTTCTTCTGATGTTGTTCCGGTGATGATGTTTCCTTCTGTGTCTGTTAAGCTTATGGTAGCGTAAGGAATAGGTTCCTGTAAGTCTGTATCCATAATAGTTCCTGATATTCTGGCAAATGGTTCGTTATTTGCAATAGAATTAAAGCCGGTTAGCGCAAGGATGATGATTAAAAATAACTGTTTCATTTTTTGGTTGATGTTTAGTAATTGAAAGTTTGTTATGTTATAAATAATACTTTGTATTGCATAATACCAAAAAGTGTATTTCTGCAATTTTGATGATTTCTACTATAAAGACGACGCTAAAAAATTAATGTTACAGAAATCCTGAATTAATTTTGAAAAAAGTTCGCGCCTTGCAAATAGCGCGAACCTTATCAAGCATTACTATCTTCTAACCATCAAAAAAAAGATAGCAACGACATTTTTAGACTAGTCTTACCATAAAGACTGATAAGTTTGAAACTTGTTACAGTAAATTTTAAAAAGTATTTTTACTCGATAATCGAGATTATATGATTTGAGCTTTGGTTCAACATAAAAATTAATTTCAAAAAACAGATCAGGGATTGGCCCTGAGTTATTTAACAATATGAAAAAGAAAACATTAGTAATAGGAGCTTCTACCAATCCAGCCAGATATTCTAATATGGCGATCAAAAAATTGGTAAGCAAGCAACAACCCGTTGTTGCATTGGGATTAAGAGAAGGAGAAGTTGAAGGAATTGATATAGTAAAAGAAAAAGATCTTTTTACAGATATAGATACCGTAACCTTATACGTTGGTCCAAAAAATCAACCTGAATATTACGAATATCTGGTTGCGCTAAATCCTAAGCGTGTAATTTTTAATCCGGGAACAGAGAATCCTGAACTCTACAGAATTTTAGAGCAAAATAATATCGAATATCAAAACGCCTGTACTTTAGTTATGCTTGGTACGAATCAATACTAAACCTAAAAAGGTGATTGCACCATTTACGATTAGTAATTCGTAGTTAAATACATAACCGCCCAAATATTCTGATGGTAGATTTCCTAAAATAAAGGTCAAAACCACAGATACTAAAGATACGATCCAAACCAGATGATCTTTTATTTGCATTTTGGTAAAAATTCCGAAAGCAAAAAGGCCAAGTAATGGTCCGTAAGTGTAACTGGCGGCTTTTAGAAGTAGATCGATTACACTGCTATCTAGCAAATATTTAAAAGCAATAATAACGATTACTAAAAGCACGCTTATTAAGATATGTGCACGTTTTCTTATACTTGTTTGGGCGCTGGCTTCTCTTTTTTCTATATTTAAAAAGTCCACGCAAAAGCTGGTCGTCAAACTGGTTAAAGCGCTATCTGCACTAGAATATGCAGCAGCGATTAAGCCGAGTAAAAAGATAATGGCAAGGCCCATTCCCATCTCAGCATTTAAAGCTATTTCAGGAAAAAGAAGATCGGTTTTTTCTTTACCGTCTAGCACAGGAACGCTAATTCCGTTTTGTTCAGCATAAATAAAAAGAAGTGCTCCTAGGAAAAGAAATAAGATATTTACCGGAATAAAAACCAGACTGTAAGACATTACATTTTTTTGTGCATCTTTTAGGCTTTTACAGGTTAAATTCTTTTGCATCATATCCTGGTCTAAGCCCGTCATACAAATGGTAATGAACATCCCGCCAAAGAAAGCTTTCCAGAAATAATCTTTTTCAAGAAAATTATCAAAATGGAATGTGCTGGTATAGGGAGCAAGTTCTGGAGCCGAGAAAAAGTCGTTAACTGTCCAGTTTAATTCACTAGATATAAAATATATAGCAATTCCAACAGAGCCTAACATAAAAAGAGTTTGAAGGGTGTCTGTCCAAACAATGGTTTTAATTCCGCCTCGCGAGGTATAGATCCAAATTAGTAAAATCGATAGGATAACGGTTACTACAAAAGGTACATTCCATGCTTCAAAAACAAAATATTGTAAAACGGTAGCCACTAGAAAAAGTCTGAATGAAGCCCCTAACACTCTGGATATAAAAAAGAAAAAAGCTCCGGTTTTGTAACTTACATTTCCGAAGCGATTATTTAAATATTGATAAATTGAAGTAACATTTAAGCTGTAATAAATGGGTAGTAAAACGAAAGAAATCACCAGATAACCAAATAGATAACCGGCTACTACCTGCATGTAGCTAAATTGCGAGTCTCTAACCCACCCGGGAACCGATATAAAAGTAACACCAGAAAGTGAGGCACCAACCATTCCAAAAGCTACGATGTACCAGGGAGATTTACCTTCAGCCTTAAAAAAAGCTTCGTTGCTATCTTCTTTTCCTGTGAAATATGAAATTAAAAGTAAAACACCAAAGTAAAGTGCGATGAGTAGTACAATATGTATAGGTTCCATAAATACGAATTTAACCAAAACAATTGCAAACTTAGCATATTACTAACTATTTGCATCGGTTTAAAAATTGTAAATTTGCGGCTATGGATTTTTCTTCGAAATTATTGGAGCAGGCTGTAGACCAAATGTCGCAGTTGCCTGGTATAGGAAAACGTACCGCGCTTAGATTGGTTTTACACCTTTTAAGGCAACCCGAAACGCAAACCGAACAACTTACCAAAGCACTTTCTAAACTTAAAGCAGAAATAAAAAGATGTCGAAATTGTTATAATATTAGCGATACAGAGCTTTGTGATATTTGTGCAAATCCTTCCAGACAGGAAGACCTTGTTTGCGTTGTAGAAGATATTCGTGATGTGATGGCGATCGAAAATACAGGGCAATATCGCGGCATGTATCATGTTTTGGGTGGTAAAATTAGCCCCATGGATGGTATTGGTCCTTCGCAACTTACTATAAAACCATTGATCAAAAAAGTGAAAGATGGCAAGATACAGGAGATCATTTTTGCATTAAGTAGCACGATGGAAGGCGATACGACGAACTTTTATATTTATAAACAATTAGAAGGAACGGGTATAAAAACATCTACCATCGCCAGGGGAATAAGTGTAGGAGATGAGTTAGAATATGCAGATGAGGTGACTTTAGGCCGAAGTATTACCAATCGAGTTCCTTTTGAAAATAGCCTAAAAAGTTAAAATGCTTTAAGCTTCTGCTTTCAGGTTGAAGGATGAAATTGTAATTTTACACAATACTTTTTTAAGTATAGATGCAAAAATATTTTCAGTGAATTTATGTTTTATTGATTTTTTAATATTTAAAAACCTTTAATTTAAGTAAATTCGCAAACGAAACAACAAAAAATAGCTTTCAAATATAGATATGGCAAAATTTGAACTGAAATTACCTAAAATGGGAGAAAGTGTTGCTGAGGCAACCATAACCAGCTGGTTAAAAGAAGTAGGCGATACCATTGAAGCAGATGAACCGGTACTGGAAATAGCTACAGATAAAGTAGATAGCGAAGTGCCAAGTGAAGTAGATGGTAAGCTTGTAGAAATACTTTTTGAGGCAGATGATGTAGTTGAAGTTGGCCAAACGATCGCTATTATAGAAACTGATGGCGAAGTTAATCAGGATGATGATTTAGCTATTGATCTTGAAGAAGATAGTAACGAAGGTAGCCAAGAAGATGCTGAGGAAGTAGAGCAGCATGCTGCAGAAGCTGAAGCTGCGGTTGAAATGGCAATGGAAACTACAGGAAGTTCAGATTATTCAGATTCAGATCGTTTTTATTCTCCATTAGTAAAAAACATTGCTAAAGAAGAGAATATTAGCCTGGAAGAACTGGAAGCCGTAAAAGGTACCGGGAAAGATGGGCGCGTTACTAAAGACGATATCTTAGCTTATGTAGAAAACCGTGGAAGCAAGCCAAAAACTTCAACGGCTAACAATACTACTTCAAAATCAGATCATTTAGAACCTGCTTTTAAAAATCAGGAGAATGTGGTGACTTCTGGCGAAGACGAGATTATCGAAATGAGCCGTATGGGGAAAATGATTAGTAAGCACATGATCGATAGTGTGCAAACTTCAGCCCACGTGCAGTCTTTTATAGAAGTAGATGTAACCAATATCTATAACTGGAGAAATAAGCATAAGGAAGCTTTTCAGAAAAAAGAGGGCGAAAAACTAACATTTACGCCAATATTTATGGAAGCTGTAGCTAAGGCTATTCGTGATTTCCCATTGATCAATATTTCTGTAGATGGAGACAAAGTGATCAAGAAGAAAGATATTAATTTGGGGATGGCGGCAGCGCTTCCAGATGGGAATTTAATCGTACCTGTTATTAAAAATGCAGATCGATTAAATCTTGTAGGAATGGCCAAAGCGGTAAACGACCTGGCAAATAGAGCAAGACAAAATAAGCTAAAACCAGACGATATTCAGGGAGGAACTTATACGGTAACCAATGTAGGTACATTTGGTAGTATTATGGGAACACCAATTATTAATCAGCCTCAGGTAGGTATTCTGGCTTTAGGTGCAATTAGAAAAATGCCTGCGGTTATAGAAACTCCAGAAGGTGATTTTATCGGGATTCGATATAAAATGATCCTTTCACATAGTTACGATCATCGTGTGGTAAACGGTGCGCTAGGCGGGCAATTTGTGCAACGTGTAGCTCAATACTTAGAAGGCTTCGATAAGAATAGAGAAATATAAAATTAATGTATATAAAGAGAAACCGGAATTGCTTTTTATGGGGCGATTCCGGTTTTCTTTTTATATTGCTGTAAGAAAAATCAAACCTTAAAAGATGGAATTAAAGCTTACAAAGCCTATTTGTTTTTTCGATCTGGAAACTACCGGAACGAACCTTGCTAAAGATAGGATTGTAGAAATAGCGATATTAAAAGTATATCCAAACGGAAATAAAGAAAGTAGAACCTGGTTGGTAAATCCAGAAATGGAGATTCCAAAAGAGGTTATTGCTATTCACGGAATTTCGAACGAGAAAGTGGCGAACGAGCCGACTTTTAAAGAATTATCCAAGCAAATCTACGACATGATTAAAGGTTGTGATCTTGGAGGCTATAATTCCAATCGCTTTGATATACCACTTTTAGCTGAAGAATTACTACGTGCAGATATCGATTTTGATATGAAGAATATGCTTGCCGTAGATGTACAAACGATCTTCCATAAAAAAGAGCAGCGAACTTTAGCAGCCGCTCTTAAGTTTTACTGCGGAAAAGATCTTATCGATGCGCACAGTGCCGCTGCAGATACTGAAGCGACTTACGAAGTTTTAAAATCTCAGCTAGATAAATACGAGGATTTAGAGAATGATATTAAGTGGTTGTCGCAATATAGTGCTCGCAAGAATTTTGCAGATTTTGCCGGTTTTATAAGCTTCAATAAAAAAGGAGAGGAAGTTTTCTCTTTTGGAAAATATAAAGGAAAGCTTGTAGAAGAGGTTTTAGAAAAGGAACCCGGTTATTTTGGTTGGTTACAGAATGCCGATTTTCCACTATATACCAAGAAAGTATTAACCGCGATAAAATTGCGTAAGCTGAATACAAAACTTTAAAAATGCGGCTTCTGCTTCCTTTTTTTCTGTTTATTTCTGCGAGCGCTCTTGGGCAAGCTATCAGAGCAGTGGGGCAAGTTGTAGATGCTGAAACTTTAGAGCCATTACCTTACGTAAATATTATTTTAGAGGAAGAAAAAAGAGGAACTTCTACAGATAAAGAAGGCAGGTATTCTTTTGTAGTAAAAGATATTGCTGAAGATACTGATGTGAAATTTAGTTATGTAGGTTACGAATCTAAGCATGCACCGTTAAAGGAATTAAAAGGAAAAGTAATTCGATTAAAACCTTCTGTAGATCATTTAGCTGAAGTTCGCTTATATACCATAAAAGAAAAAAAACGACAAAGAATTAACGATTTTCGACGTAAAGAAATCATTGGGCTTGGTAATTTTAGCGGTGGGCAATATCCGAGTATCGTTGCCAGGCATTATGATAAGCCGGAAAAGTTTGATGAAGGCTGTTTTATAAAGAATATTGAAGTCCGTTATTTTTCCGTAGAAAAAACACTTTACGGAAGCGCAAAATTCAGGTTACGGATTATGGCGGTGGATAACCAAGGAAAACCTTCTTATGATCTACTAAGCGACGGATTGATTATCCAGAAAGAGGCCAGCCAGTTTAAAAGCAAAATTGATATGCTTCCATATAAAATTCCGGTTCCAAAGGATGGGTTTTTTGTAGCAGTAGAGCATTTGTTTATTGAAGAAAATGCCTATTTTGAAGAAAAAGATTATCGTGTTAACGACACTATTATTTATCGTGATGTGAAATTGCGTAAATATGGACCAGTTTTTAGCGGAGTTTTAGAAGAATATAGGGAAGGTTTTAATTCATATTACAAAGACACTAATGGCTGGCAAAAAATGGATAATTTAGATAATTCGAATGAAGTTTTTTCTGGAATGTTGCCAGTCCCGGCATTCAAAATAACCTTGACAGATTAGAGACTAAAAAAACAGATTAAAAAGTATTGCAAATGAAGCTTATTTGTATAGGTAGAAATTATACCGATCATATTGCCGAGTTAGAAAATGAAAAGCCAGAAGATCCTGTAGTTTTTCAGAAGCCAGATACGGCGATATTATTAAAAAAACAGCCTTTTTTTATTCCAGATTTTTCTAATGATGTGCATTACGAAGTAGAATTACTGGTAAAGATCACACGAGTAGGAAAACATATTCAGCCTAAATTTGCTCATAAATACTATGATGAAATAGGTTTGGGAATCGATTTTACGGCCAGAGATCTTCAGGCGAAACTAAAATCTAAAGGACTTCCGTGGGAAAAAGCAAAAGGATTTGATGGTGCCGCGGTAATTGGTGAAAAATGGCTGGATAAAAATCGGTTTTCAGATTTAAACAATATTAATTTTAGTTTAAAAAAGAATGACGAAATTGTACAAAATGGCAATAGTTCTTTGATGCTTTGGAAAATTGACGAACTAATTGCTTATATTTCAACATTCTTTACATTAAAGATCGGTGATATTATCTTTACGGGAACACCTGCAGGTGTTGGCCCGGTTGCTCCAGAAGATAATTTAACCGGATTTATTGAAGAAGAAGAAATTTTTTCTATAAATATTAAATAACCCCATGAGTAGCTACGATTTAAAAGATGTAGAAGAAATGGCAGGCGGTGATCAGGAATTTATGCTTGTAGTAGTACAAACTTTTCTTGAAGAGATTCCGCCAGATGTAGAAGCCATGAATGAAGCTATAAATAATGGTAACGCAAATCTCGCCTACAGTTTTGCCCATAAGATGAAACCAAATCTAAAATTGTTTGGATTACAGTTAATGCCAGAGATTACTGTAATCGAGCAATGGTCTAAACAAGGGAAAAATAAAGAAGATGCTCCAAAGGCTGCAAGAACGATTACAGCTAAAGTAACGCAGGTTTGCAAAGAATTAAAAGAAGACTTTAATCTTTAATGAACGCAGAGATCATAACGATTGGCGACGAAATTCTTATCGGCCAGATCATCGATACCAATTCGGCTTATATTGCAAAAGAGCTTAATAAAATAGGGGTAAGTATTCATCAAATAACTTCTATAGAAGATGAATGGAACCATATTTTAACTACTTTAGGTGAAGCCCAAAAAAGAGCAGATATTGTAATTATTACCGGTGGGCTTGGGCCTACCAAAGATGATATCACCAAAAAATGTCTCTGCGAATTTTTTAACGATACCCTGGTAAAGAACGAGGAAGTTTTAGCGCATGTCGAAGAGCTTTTTGAGAAATATATCGATACACCAATTTCAGATCTTAACAGGATGCAGGCGTTGGTGCCATCTAAAGCAGAGGTTTTAAAGAATAGTTATGGGACTGCTCCCGGAATGTGGCTTAAAAAAGATAGTACTGTATTTGTTTCTATGCCGGGTGTGCCATACGAGATGAAAGCATTAATGCAAGATGAGGTAATTCCAAGAATTAGAGAGCGTTTTAAACGACCTTTTATTTTGCATAAAACAGTGCTGACATTAGGGATGGGTGAAAGTGCTATTGCTGAAAAAATTGAGTCCTGGGAAGAAGCATTACCGGCTCATATACGTCTGGCTTATTTGCCAAACTTGGGTAAAGTACGTTTACGTTTAAGTACAAAAGGTAGTGATCCTAAAATAATGGCACAGGAAGTAGATGACCAAATCGCTTCGCTTAGCCAGATTATTGGAGAAATTATAAAAGGAGTAGAGGAAGAAAATCCTATAGAAGTTCAGATTGGTAATTTATTAAAAGAAAAAAATGCCAGCCTGGCTACTGCTGAAAGTTTTACAGGAGGTAGATTAGCTTCTATTTTTACCAAAAATTCAGGTTCTTCAGCTTTTTTTAAAGGGAGCGTGGTGGCATATGCTACAGAAGCTAAAGTGAATATTCTTGGAGTTTCGCAGGAGCTTATTGATAAATATTCTGTGGTAAGTAATGAAGTGGCTTGTGAAATGGCTAGGAAAGTAAAAGCTTTATACCAAACCGATTACGCCATTGCAACAACAGGAAACGCAGGCCCATCAAAAGGAGATAGCGATGCAGATGTTGGAACTGTCTTTTTAGCGATCGCTACCCCAGATCATGTTTTTGCCAGAGAATTCAACTTTGGGAATCATAGAGACAAGGTTTTTGGGAAGGCCATAAATAAATGTATGGAGCTAGTATTAGATGAAATTTATAGCCAAAAATAGAGGTGTTTTCTTCAATAATTTCATACTCAATAACAACGAAAATAATATCGTAAATTTTTTTTACAGAATGTGTTGTGAATTAGGGATAAAAATCGTTAATTTGCACCCTGTTTTGAAATAACGAGATAAAGTATAGAGCAATGTCAAGAGTTTGTGAACTTACAGGTAAAAAAGCGATGGTTGGGAACAATGTTTCTCACGCAATGAATAAAACCAAGCGTAAATTTAACGCGAACCTGGTTAAGAAACGTTTTTTTATTCCTGAAGAGGATAAATGGATCACTTTAAAAGTGTCTACCTCTGCGCTTAAAAATATTAACAAGAAAGGAATCTCTGCCGTTATTAAAGAGGCTAGAGCAAAAGGATTTCTTCAAAAATAATCCTTTACTTATAAAAACAAATTAAGATGGCAAAGAAAGGAAACAGAGTACAGGTTATTTTAGAATGTACCGAGCATAAAGCTTCTGGACAACCAGGTACATCAAGATACATTACTACGAAGAATAAAAAGAATACACCGGATAGAATGGAGTTAAAGAAATTTAACCCAATCTTGAAAAAAATGACGGTTCATAAAGAGATTAAATAATTTGAGTCATGGCAAAGAAATCAGTTGCAGCATTACAAACAGGATCTAAGAGATTAACCAAAGCTATTAAAATGGTTAAATCTCCTAAAACAGGTGCATATACTTTCGTTGAGGCTATTATGGCTCCTGAAGATGTTAACGATTATTTGAAAAAGTAATCGGATAAAAAATTTATAATTTTTTTAAAAGGCCGTCCTGATTTGTTATCTGGACGGCTTTTTCTTTTTATGTATATTTACCCCTAATTTTAGAGTCCTTTTTTCGATTAGGACCATTCTCATTAAAACTAACAATCAAAAATGAGTTTATTTAAAAAGATTTTTTCAAAAGAAAAGAAAGAAACTCTCGATAAAGGGCTAGAAAAAAGTAAGACCAGTTTTTTCTCTAAAATGAGTAAAGCTGTTGCCGGGAAATCTAAAGTAGACGATGAAGTTTTAGATGATCTGGAAGATGTTTTGGTAAGTAGTGATGTAGGTGTTGCTACTACGATCAAAATTATTAACCGAATTGAAGATCGTGTGGCTAAAGATAGATATCTGGGTACAGACGAGCTTAACCAGATCCTACGCGAAGAAATTGCAGGTTTGTTATCTGAAACTAACTCGGGTAATGCAACAGATTTTACTGTTCCAGATAAGAAACCATACGTAATGATGGTGGTAGGGGTAAATGGTGTTGGTAAAACAACGACCATCGGTAAGCTGGCAAACCAATTTAAAAATCGTGGATTAAAAGTAGTTTTAGGTGCAGCCGATACTTTTAGAGCTGCAGCAATAGATCAATTACAAGTTTGGGCAGAACGTACAGACGTGCCTATTATCAAACAATCTATGGGAAGCGATCCAGCCTCTGTTGCTTTTGATACGGTACAAAATGCAGTCAAAATGGATGCCGATGTAGTACTTATCGATACTGCCGGAAGATTGCACAACAAGGTAAACCTTATGAAAGAACTTTCTAAAGTAAAACGAGTGATGCAAAAAGTAATTCCAGATGCACCACACGAAGTACTTTTAGTTTTAGATGGTTCTACCGGGCAAAATGCTTTTGAACAGGCTAAACAATTTACAGCCGCTACTGAAGTTACTTCGCTAGCCGTAACCAAACTGGATGGAACTGCAAAAGGCGGTGTAGTGATTGGGATTAGCGACCAGTTCCAGATTCCGGTGAAATATATTGGCGTAGGAGAGCGTGTTGAGGATCTTCAGGTATTCAATAAATTTGAATTTGTAGATTCATTTTTCAAATAATTCTAGCTGATTTTATCGATTTTGAACTAGTATTTTTTACCGGTTTAAGATGGTAAGATTTTAACTTATTATAGATTCCTGAAGTTTTTTATTTCAATTCATTTTTAAGGAATTATTATTTTTCGAAATTAATTTTGTGCTTTTGAAGGCTATTTTCTTCCGAAGAAATTTTAAACAGAGTAAGATTTGTTCTTTTAGAATATACAAATAAACTAACCAATATTAACCAACTAACCACCCCATATGAAAAAGATCTTATTCTTGTGCGGAATATTGGCCATTATAGGCTGTAAAAAAGATAAAGAAAGTAAAAAGGATTCTCAGGAAATTGTAGTTTCAGATTCAACTGGTACTAGCGAATATCAGGGAGATGTAATGCTAGAATTTAAGGTTTTAGATTCTAAATATATCGAGAATGACGTGCTTTGGGCGCCATTCGAAATCGAACTCTATAAAGTTACAGAAAAGAAATACGATAGCTTAAAATCGATAATTCTTGAAAAATCTGTGACAGAATTACAAAGTGCGATCGCAAAAGAAGAACTTACCTACGAAGAGCTTACTCTATTTTATTTATATAGAATGCGAAAGTTAGATCGTGAAAATGAACTTTCTTTAAATTCTGTAATAGCGATTAATCCAGATGTGTTAACCGAAGCTCGTTTAAAGGATAGAAATTATAAAAATACCGAGAATAAAAGTCCTATTTATGGGATACCGGTATTGCTAAAAGATAATATTAATACAGCTACGATGCCAACAACGGCCGGAGCTGTAGCGCTGCAAGGAAATACAACACCTAATGCTTTTATCGCGAATCAATTAGAAAGTAGCGGTGCAATTATTTTAGGAAAAGCTAACCTTAGTGAATGGGCTTATTTTTTCTGTAAAGGATGTCCTAGTGGATATTCGGCAGTAGGAGGGCAAACTTTAAATCCTTACGGGCGTAGGTTTTTTGATACTGGAGGTTCCAGCTCTGGTAGTGGTGTTGCAGTGGCTGCTAATTTTGCTCCTTTGGCAGTAGGATCTGAAACTTCAGGATCTATACTTTCACCATCTAGTCAGAATAGTTTAGTGGGATTAAAACCAACAATCGGACTTTTAAGTAGAACCGGAATCGTTCCTATTTCAAGTACCTTAGACACTCCTGGCCCAATGACGAAAACCGTTATGGACAACGCCATTTTGTTGAGTGCTATGGCGGGAAGAGATACTAGCGACGCGAAAGTGTTTTCAGATTCTATTAAAGTAACCACAGATTATTACTCGGCTTTAAGCGATACTACAAGTTTACGCGGAGTAAGATTAGGTGTGATCAAAGAACTTACTGAAGATTCTTTATATAGTCGTGCCATTAACGATCTTAAAAAAGTTGGAGCTCAAATCGTCGAATTTGAAGCTGAAGACATTGATTTGCCAAATTTTCTTAGGCTGTTAAATCTTGATATGAAAAAAGATCTTCCTGCTTATCTAAAGCGATATGGCAAAAGGGTAGACGTTAGATCTGTAGAAGATATAATGGCTTTTAATGTTGAAGATTCAGTGCAACGTGCTCCTTATGGGCAGGGATTGTTTGAAGGAATTGTAAAGGATACCGCTTCAGCAGAAGAATTTCAGGCAATAAAAGATACCCTAAAAACACGCGGAAAGCGGTTTTTTAATATCCCGATGAAAGAATATGATTTAGACGGTGTTCTTTCGATAAATAATTATCATGCCGGTTTTGCCGCAGTTGCAGAATATCCTGCGATTACAGTACCTATGGGCTATGACGATATTGGAGAACCTAAAGGTTTAACCTTTATTTCTATTCCTTATTCTGAACAAAATTTACTACGCTGGGCTTATGCATACGAGCAGGAATCGCAGCAGCGTAAACCACCAAAAGACTATTCTAAGTAATGGCACAACGATACCTGATTATATTTACCAAACTTATATTTATATACTGTCTGTTTTATGTGATCATGAAAATACTGGCCGTTTTTCAGGGTGCATGGCTTTATGCTAACCTAATTATAGCTTTCCCGGTGCTCATATTGGGCCTTTTAGGTGCATATTTTGTAAAGATCAAGAAGTACAATTGGCTATACGTTATCATTTGTGCAATACTTATAAGTATTATCAGGTATTACGAACAAGGCTGGTTATTAGGCTTGCATAATTATTTTGGTACTTAGAAGATATATTCTAACTATATAGATTATAAAAACCCATCTTAACGAAAGTTTCGATGGGTTTTTTATAGCCTTAAAGTTTCCGATTGTTAGTATCTTAGTGCAACTCTTATAATTTTTCTAAACTAAATTCAATCACTTTATGAAAAAATCTTACTTGCTGATGATGCTATTGCTGGCTAGTGTGGCAATTTCGGCACAAGAAAATGCAAAATGGTTACGATATCCTTCGATTTCTCCAAATGGTGAGACCATCGTATTTGGATATATGGGTAACCTTTATCGCGTGAGTAGCGATGGTGGTGTGGCTATCGCGATAACTACGGGCGATGCTTACGATATGCGGCCTGTTTGGAGTAACAATGCTAAGAGCATTGCTTTTGCCAGTGATCGCTATGGGAATTTTGATGTATATACAATGCCGGCAACTGGCGGCACACCAACAAGATTAACTTTTAATAGCGCTAATGATTATCCTTACGATTTCACACCAGAGGATGATAAAATTCTCTACGGAAGTGGTCGTAATGCACCGGCTTCGAGTGTTAGATTTCCTAATCCCGGATTATTTCAAAATTTATATACCATTCCTCTACAAGGAGGAAGACCAGAATTGCTTACCGCTGCGGGGGCTGAAGAAGCTCACTTTAGTAATGATGGAGAACATTTGGTATTTCAGGATAGAAAAGGTTACGAAGATGCCTGGAGAAAACATCATACTTCAGCCGTGACCAGGGATATTTGGTTGTATGATGTAGAAAATGATTCTTACAAACAAATTAGTGATTTTGAAGGTGAAGATCGCGAGCCGGTTTTTAGTGCAGATGCTTCAAAAGTGTTTTACCTGAATGAAAAAGACGGTACACAAAATCTTTACGTGAAAAGCCTTGATTCTGGTTCTGAAGAAAAACTAACGAATTTTAAAGATTTTCCGGTTCGTCATTTAAGTATTTCAGATAATGATAAACTTGCTTTTTCCTGGAAAGGCGAAGTTTATACCATGATGCCGGGATCTGAGCCTGAAAAATTAGCAATAAAAGTTTTAGATGATGCTGCTTTCGAGGCTATCAAAAATATGGATATAAACAGTGTAACCGAGTTTGCTGTTAGTCCGAATAATAAAGAGATCGCTTTTGTAAACCGTGGGGAAGTTTTTGTAACTGGTGTAGATGATTCTCGTACCAAAAGAATCACCAATACCTCTACGCAGGAGCGAATGATCAGCTGGTCACCAAACGGAAAAGAACTTATTTTTTCTGGGGAACAGGATGGTAGCTGGAATGTGTATAAAGCGACGCTAAATCGACCTCAGGAAGAGTATTTTTATGCTTCAACCATTGTTGATATTAAGCCTTTAATTAATACTGAAGTTGAAGAATTTCAGGCAAAAATTGCCCCAGATTCATCTAAAATCGCCTTTGTAGAAGAGCGAAATATTTTGAAGGTAATGGATCTAAAATCCGGCAAGAAAACAGTTATTCTTCCTGAAGGTAGAAATCATTCTTACAGCGATGGAGATTGGTCTTTTCAATGGAGTCCAGATAGCCGTTGGTTAATGGTAGACGATCAAAAAGGATATTTCTTCCTTAATAATACTGCTTTGATCAAAGCTGATGGTAGCGGTGAAATTTTTCATCCTGTAAATAGCGGATTTGGAGAATCGAATGCCAAATGGGCAATGGATGGTAAGATGATGACGTACGCCAGCAGTCGTGAAGGTAGAAAATCTTTAGCATTACAGGGAAGTACAGAGCAGGATATCTATGCGGTTTTTTTCAATCAAAAAGCTTATGACCGTTACACTTTAAGCGAAGAAGAATTCAAGCTTTTAGAAGAGCGTGAGAAAAAGGAGAAAGAAGAAAAGGAAAAAGCTGAAGAAGACGATAAAAAGTCTAAAAAGAAGAAAGAGGATAAAAAAGAAGAATTAAAGCTCGATTTTGATAATCTGGATATTCGTAAAGTAAAACTTACGATCAATTCGGCCAGCATTAGCGATTATGTGCTAAATAAAGATGCGAGTAAGGTCTTTTACCTGGCTTCTTTCGAAAAAGGATATGATCTTTGGGTAACAGAGCCACGAACGAGAGAAACTAAGATCTTGGCTAAAATGGGCGGTTCGCCAAGCGGAATCGAAATTAGCGAAGATGGTAAATCATTATTTTTAAGTAATAATGGCAGGCTGGTAAAGGTGGATGCTGAAAGTGGTAAAGTAGATAATATCGCGATTAACGGAGATATGGTTGTAGATGCCGCTACAGAACGAGATTATATGTTTAACCACATGTGGAGACAGGTAACCAAGAAATTCTATGATCCAGAAATTCATGGTATCGATTGGCAAATGTATCATGATGAATATGCCAAATTCTTACCGCACATCAACAACAATTATGATTTTCAGGAATTGTTAAGTGAACTTTTAGGTGAATTAAATGCTTCGCACACCGGTGGTCGTTATTATGCTTCAGGAGCTAATGGAGATCATACCGCATCTTTAGGCTTGTTGTATGACGAATCTTATATGGGCAACGGAATTAAAATTTCCGAAGTTATCTCGGGGGGGCCATTAGATAATGCCGATAGTAAAATAAAAGCAGGTGATATTATTACCAAAATCAATGGTAAAAGCATCGATTCTAATGAAAACTGGAATAAGTATTTAAATAACATTCAGGATAAAAATACACTGCTAACGATCAAAAGCGGTAATTCAACTTTCGAAGAAACTATTAAACCGGTTTCAAAAGGATCTATTCGTAGTTTGATGTATAAACGTTGGGTAAGAACTATGGAGCGCAAAACCGATAGTCTTAGTGGTGGAAAACTAGGTTACGTACATATCCAGGGAATGAATGATGGAAGTTTTAGAGATGTTTTCGAAAATGCCCTTGGTAAGAATTTAGAAAAAGAAGGTCTTGTGGTAGACACCCGTTTTAATGGCGGTGGTTGGTTACACGACGATCTTAATACTTTTTTAAGCGGAGAAGAATATCTGAAATTCGCACCGCAGGGAGAAGTAATTAGTGGTGGTGAGCCAATGGCTCGCTGGACGAAACCTAGCATTGTTTTAATGAGTGAAGGAAACTATAGTGATGCTTTTATCTTCCCTTACGTGTACAAACAAAACGGAATTGGTAAACTGGTAGGAATGCCTGTTGCCGGTACCGGTACAGCAGTTTGGTGGGAAAGACAAATAGATCCTTCGATCGTATTTGGAATTCCTATGGTGGCTACTATTGGAGCAGAAGGCGTACCAACCGAGAATATGGAATTACAACCGGATATCGAAGTGGCTTTACCTTATAACGAATTTTTAAACGGTGAAGATCCACAGCTGCAAACCGCAGTAAAAGAACTTTTAAAAGAAACCGAATAGTATTTTTTAAACATAATTTATCCTGAGTTAAATCGGGATCGATTTAATATAAATTTAGAACTGCCTCGTGAAAAATTTTCCGGGGCAGTTTTTTTATAGCCTTCAAAAGTCTATTTTTAGATTTTGCATTACGATATGAAGCTAACTTACCCCAGCAAAGTCTATTTAAACGGAGAATGGTTAAAGCCTGAAGAGGCGAAAATCTCTGTTTTTGATCGTGGTTTTTTATTCGGCGACGGCATTTACGAAGTCATTCCTTTTTATAGCGGAAATTTATTTTTGCTGAAAGAACATTTAGACCGATTGAAATATTCTTTAAATGAAGTCGAACTGAAATGCGATATTGGTGATTTTGAAGCACTAATTTTAAAAGCGATCGATCTGGCTGAATTAAACCAGGAAGATGGCGCAATTTACATTCAGGTGAGTAGGGGAATGGCACCAAGAACACATTATTTTCCTGAAAAATACAATGCTACAGTGCTTATGTATGCCTATAAAACCAATCTTAGAGGTTTTCAGCAGGAATTTAAAGATGTGGTGGTGTCCAATGATTTACGTTGGCATCGTTGCGATATAAAATCGGTTTCTCTAATGGCCAATATTATCGCAAATACCGAAGCTAAAAAAGGTGGTTTTGCTGAAAATATAATGATTAGAGATGGTTTTTTTACTGAAGGTTCACATTCTTCCCTGTTCTTTGTGAAAAACGATACGGTTTATACACATCCCAATGGAACATTCATTTTACCCGGAATTACCCGAAATTTTCTTATTCAACTATGTAAGAACAATGCTATAGAAATTATCGAAGAAGCACTTCCGGTTTCAGCACTAGATGAGGTTACTGAAGTTTTTATCACCGGAACCACCACCCAGATCACAGCAATCAAGAATCTTCATTTTCCAGATAAAATTTTAAATTTTGGAGACCAGATCGGAAAAGTGACTAAAATGCTTCAACAATTATTTTCTGAAGAAGTAAAGAAACAAACAGGAGTGGATTTAAGTTAGTAGTTGATGAAAAAGCTCTCAGCTGTCAGCTCTCAGCCAAAGTTTTAATAATTGTAAAACATAAATAAGTCTTGGCGTAGCATTCTTAAAAATAGACTTAATCATTCTTCTAAAACACCTTGCGCTTTTAGGATCGATAAGACTTTTTCTACAGGTAGTTTTTTAATCGTATGTCCGTCGTATCCGGTCATATCTTCAGCCATAAACAAACTATTAATAATAGCTTCTTCCGTTGCTTCATTTGCAGCCATAAATAGCGGAGACATCCAGTCGTTAGGAACACTTTCAGTTTTATAGATTTCTTTTGTTTGATATGGAATTCGAACCTCTTCCGCAGTAGAAAAAGCGATGATATAATCTCCACTTCCGTTAGAGGCAATTCCGCCGGTTTGTGCCAATCCCATAAAAGCACGTTTAGCTAATCGTTCTAAATTACGATTGGTTAAAGGCGCATCGGTAGCAACAACGATCATACAACTACCATCTACATTATTTTGCAACTCATCTGAAAAGGCGAATTTCTTTAATTTTTCACCCATATTTACGCCGCCAATATCCATAACTCCGCCAAAATTACTTTGTACCAAAACGCCTACAGTATAGCCGCCAAGATTTTCAGGTAATTTGCGAGAAGAAGTTCCAATTCCGCCTTTATAACCAAAACAGATCGTACCCGTGCCGGCACCAATATTTCCTTCCTTCGGTTTATCTGTACTTGCATTTTCTATAGCTGAAATTACATCGTTTGTAGAAACATGCTGCCCTCTTATATCATTTAAGTAGCCATCGTTAGTTTCGCCTACGATCGCATTGACCGATCTTACGTTCTCGTTTCCGGGTAGATTTAGCGTGTATTTTATAACGGCATCGATGCCGGTAGCAACATTTAAAGTATTGGTTAGAATAATGGGAGTTTCGATATTCCCCAGTTCGTTTATTTGTGTGGTACCAGCTAATTTTCCAAAACCGTTACCCACAAAAAATGCCGCCGGTACCTTATCCTGAAAGATATTTCCACCGTGGGGTAAAATTGCAGTAACACCAGTTCTAATAGAATCGCCTTTGATTAAAGTGGTATGTCCAACTTTTACGCCTTTAACATCAACAATACTATTGGTGGCGCCAACGGGCATAACTCCGGTTTTAATACCCAATTCTCTGGCGGTTTTTTGAGCATACGTGGATAGTTTAACAATAAAAATGAGCAGAAAAAAAAGCCGAAATTTCATAGAATATTGATTGATCTTTTAAAGATACACTATTCTTAAAAATAACTTCCCAGTCTATAAAATAATCGAAAACACTGCTCGTTCTTTAAACCCAAATCAAAGAAAACCCAAAAGAAAACTCAATTTATGTTAGATCGATTATTTCTGCGAAAGCTAACGCATAAAGGAAAAATAGCCTATTGGATTATTCAATTGGTATTAGATGCACTTTTTATAGGCTACCTTTTTATTTTTATGGATTATAATATGGATCGTTTTGCGGGTGATGGCTATGGAATCGTCATTGGCGGCGTAATCGCTGCGATGCTAATTTCTGGAGTTATCTGCCTGGCATTATGGAAGAAACCTGAAGAAGAACTGCATTCTCAACAAGATTGAATTTGCTGAAAACCACCTAAAAACTAAATTTTAGTCCAGATCCTTAGTATTTCGTTCATCTTCACTACTTTTGCACTCCTAAACGAAGATTTTACATGAGGACTAAATCGCTAAAAAAGAACAGGATAAATGTGGTAACCCTTGGTTGTAGTAAGAATGTTTACGACAGCGAAGTGTTGATGGGGCAGTTAAAAGCGAATGATAAAGAAGTTGTTCACGAAGAAGATGGTAATATCGTGGTGATAAATACCTGCGGTTTTATCGATAATGCTAAAGAACAATCTGTAAATACGATCTTAGAATTTGTAGAGAAAAAGGAGCAGGGCGATGTAGATAAGGTGTTTGTGACCGGTTGTCTAAGTGAGCGTTATAAACCAGATCTACAAAAGGAAATTCCAAATGTAGATCAATATTTTGGAACTACAGAACTTCCTGGTTTGTTAAAAGCTTTGGAAGCCGATTATAAACACGAGCTTATTGGTGAGCGTTTAACCACAACGCCAAAAAATTACGCATATTTAAAAATTGCTGAAGGTTGCGATCGTCCTTGTAGTTTTTGTGCAATTCCGTTAATGCGTGGTGGTCATAAATCGACACCAATCGAGCATTTAGTTACTGAAGCTAAAAAACTGGCAGCAAACGGCGTAAAAGAATTAATTCTTATCGCTCAGGATCTTACTTATTACGGTCTGGATCTTTACAAAAAGAGAAATCTGGCTGAATTATTAGAGAATCTTGTAAAAGTTGAAGGTATCGAATGGATTCGTTTGCATTATGCTTTTCCTACAGGATTCCCAATGGATGTATTAGAGATCATGAAGCGTGAGCCTAAGATCTGTAACTATTTGGATATCCCATTACAGCATATTTCAGACGATCTTTTAAAGTCGATGCGTCGTGGAACTACTCATAAAAAAACCACAGATCTTTTATATAAATTCCGTGAAATCGTACCAGAAATGGCAATTAGAACAACGCTAATCGTTGGTTATCCCGGGGAAACTGAAGAGCATTTTCAGGAATTGAAAGAATGGGTTAAAGAAATGCGTTTTGAACGTTTAGGTTGTTTTACCTATTCTCACGAAGAAAATACGCATGCTTATAATCTTGAGGACGATGTTCCAGATGATATAAAACAGGAGCGCGCTAACGAGATCATGGAAATTCAGTCTCAAATTTCTTGGGAGCTGAATCAGCAAAAAATAGGAGAAACTTTTAAGGTGATAATCGATAGAAAAGAAGGAAATTATTTTATTGGTAGAACAGAATTCGATTCGCCAGATGTAGATAATGAAGTTTTGATCGATGCTACTGAAATTTACTTGAAAACAGGCGAATATTACGATATTAAGATAACAGATGCAGCCGACTTTGATTTGTACGGTACACCTTTAAATGCAGAAGCAAAGCCTACACGAAAAGAATTAAAAATAAAAACGGTGTAGGGTAAAATTTTTTAGGAAATAATAAAGGATTTCGGTATTTTTAGATCGAAATCCTTTTTTTATGCAGAAAATCGAAAAACATAACGGCTTTTTTAGAAGACATTATTACAGTCTGTTTGGTTCATTTTACCTAATTATTGCTGTTGCTATGTTTTTTATTGAAGATAGCTCGAGTGTGATGTCGTATGGCTACTTCGCCTTTGGAATTGGCTATTTTGTAGTACAATATTTCTCTGGTGGTTCTACTGAAGAATATATTAGCTGGGATCATGATAAGATCGTTTTAAAACAATGGACTCAAAAAGAAGTTAGCTTTACTTTAGCTGAAATCGATCATATAAATGTTTCAGATTATAATCTTACGATCAAAAAAGGAGCAGCTGCCGGAACAATGATGGAATTAAAAGGTTTCAAACCTGAAGATATTCAGCAATTACAGGAGGATTTTAGTTCAGAAGTTAATTTACAATTCGCCTAAGATGCAAACTACAATCAAGAAACATTCACCATTTTGGGTAAAACATTTACGGCTTATTTCTGGAGTTGCTTTTATAATTTCGGGAATTGCTAATCTAATTGAAACTGAACATCCGGTAGGTATATTTATGTTTACGATGTTTATGTTTGCTGGTTTTATTAATTTACTGGTCTATTTTTATTATCCAAAAGAAGTAATGATCTCTTGGGATGATGAAAAGTTGGAAGTTAAAGGTCAGCAGTTAAAATCTAAATCGTTTTTATTTAAAGATATTGTTGATTTTCGTTTCGAAAAAGATAAACTCATTTTAAAATCTGATGCGCATCGCGGTTCTATTTTAAATATAAAAGGTTTTAAAGAAGACGATCTTCAACTACTACGATCCAGGCTTACTTTAAATTAGTTCTAGTACGTTTCAGAAAAAAACCTATCTATTTTTATACATTCTTATATTTAAGAATACAGCTTTTTTTGATACTTTGGCTACTTGTAACTAAGTCTTATGTCTCAGATAAGTTCATTCGATCATCTAAGTTTTAGAGAGAAGTTAATTAATGCTACCAGAGAATTTTTTTCGATTTCACTGGTGTGGCTATTGCTATTGTTTTTGCTTAGTATTTTAGAGCTTTTATATAATACAGTAGTAAATTCTGTACAGGAAAATTTCTTTAATCTATTGATGTACAGTTGCTGGATGGATATTTTGCTTTGGTTAAAATGGGGTGCAATTTGTTATTTATTCTACATAATTTTTTATGTAATTCATCCAAGATCGGCTAAAGCTATTTTTAAAACTTTTATTTGTATCGCAGCCGTTATACAAACCGCGTTGGTTTTATATTTCACTACTTCTTTAAACTTACTTGGGGCAGATCTTTTTAGTTACTCCTTAGAAGATGTACAGCAAACTTTAGGAGCTTCTGGCGGATTAAGTTTTGTGGCGATACTTCAGTTTTTGGTGGTAATTGCCATTTGTATTTCAATTTTATGGTGGGTGCCAAGATTCATTAAATTGCCGTGGAGTTTAGGGGTGATCTATCCAATTGCTTCAGTAATTATTTTCTTCACGCCAAGCAATTCAGCATGGAGCCAGATAAGTTTACAGAACACTTTTGCCAGCAATCTGGTCACTAATAAATCTGATTACTTTTTTACAAGTTCATATTATTATTTTTTTCCGAAGACAGATTACGACGTAGATATTTACGCCGATAATTATATTGGTATTTATGACAATCTTGATAATTCTATTGCCGATTTTGAATATTTAGATGAAAGTAATTATCCTTTTTATCATGTAGATGGAGATACCGATGTGCTTTCTCCTTATTTTAATCTGAATGAAAAAAAACCGAATGTTGTTATTATTTTGGTTGAAGGATTAGGGCGAGCTTTTACAAATAAAGGTGCATATTTAGGAAACTGGACTCCTTTTTTGGACTCGCTTTCTACACAAAGTTTGTACTGGAAAAACTTTCTTAGTCAGGGTGGGCGTACTTTCGCTGTTTTGCCTTCTGTTTTAGGATCTTTGCCATTTGCACAAAGTGGTTATTTGGGAATGGGCGAGCAAATGCCTAAACAATTATCGCTTTTAAATTTGCTGAAACATAACGGGTATGAAACTTCGTTTTATTACGGTGGTGATGCGAGTTTCGATAATATGGAGCTGTATTTAAGAAGAAATAAAATTGACGATTTAATCGATAAAGATGAGTTTTCTACAAATTCAGGATTACTGCCCGAAACAAACGGATTTACCTGGGGTTACGATGATGAAGCACTTTATGCTGAATATTTAAAAACAAGACCTTCAGATAGTGCTGCAAAACCACAATTAGGTGTTTTGCTAACGGTTTCTTCGCATAACCCATTTAAAATTAATCATCAGCAGGAGTTTTATGATCGATTTGAAGAGCGAATGACGCAACTAGAATTTTCAGATCGGAAAAAGCAGGATTATCGCTCGTATCGCGATCAATACGCCAGTATTTTATATACCGATGAAATGCTTAAAAAGTTCTTCGAAAACTTCGAAAAGCGTCCAGATTTTGAGAATACCATCTTTCTAATTACAGGAGATCACCGTATGCCAGAAATTCCTATGGCAACCGTTATCGATCGTTATCATGTACCATTAATTATGTATTCGCCAATGCTTAACAGAACTTCAGAAATGGCTTCGATCTCTTCGCATTATGATGTTGCGCCAAGTCTTTTAAGATTGCTGAAATCGAATTATAATTTAGATCTTCCTGATAATACCAGTTGGCTGGGAAAAGGTTTAGATACTGTAGTTAATTTTAGAAATATTCATCAAATTCCGTTAATTCAAACCAAGGTGAATATGAAGGATTATGTGGTAGGAAACTATCATCTTAACGGCGATCGTCTTTATGAAATTCAGGAAAATATGGGAACACGACCTGTAAACGATCCAGAGCAGCAACAAAGTATTATGGATGCGTATAATGGATTTAAGCAGAAGAACGCCATAATTACCAATGGCGGGAAAATAATTCCAGATTCGATTTATGTGAAATATACGAACTAAGATTCGTTATTTTCTGCACTAATTTTTTTCTCGTAATCTTCTAAGATGGTTTGAAGCATTGGGCGATAGAATTTCCAGAAGAAACTGGCTCTTTCAGTTTTGTCTCTGTCATTGTAGAAAAACCGTTGAAAAAGGCTAATTCCTTTAAAATACGAAGTTCCCATAGTGATGGGATTGTCGCAAAAATCACCAGAGAAATAATAGAATTCGTAATCGCTATCAATATGATAAGTTACGGCAGGAAATGAGGAAGGAATACCGTATTTCTTCAATTCCTGGCTTCCTTTTTCTGTAGTGTAGAGTTTATAATTTGCAGCGGTTTTATTGATAGTCGGGTTATTTTGAACAATATCGAACCAGAACGGATATTTCATTTCATTAGGTAGCGAGAAGCGCTCTTTTCCGTAGTCATTACTTAAGATCTGCGGGATTTCACGCTCTAAATGTATGCTGTCTTCAAGAATGGTTACCTGGTCACTTTCGTGTACAAAGGCAACTCCAGATTTTTTAAATGGCCATTTATTACCATGTTGATTTAGGTAATTTCGAATAAGCCATCGTGGCAATTCTTTATTGGTAAGCGTATCCAGATTGTCAAAATAACGACCCGTCCATCCAGTCCATTTTAGACCAAAAGTCCGTTCGAATTTTCGTCGAATATCGAATGCGGTAGGTGAGCCAAACGTATTAAATTCGGTAATAACAAGCTTATTTTTTTCCTTCATTTTACGAAGGAGATCCATGTCATTTTCTTTTAATCCGCCGTATACAATCCCAGAGCGCTCGGTTTGATTGTCTTGCTCGTACCACTCGTTGGTGTAAATTCCGTAGGTATCGGTAAAATAAACCAAATCTGCATCGTTACTTAATTGTTCTATTTTGTTTGACGGGAAACGCTCTAATCCACGAAGGTCAAATTCTTCATTTTCCTTCGGAAAAAAACCAAAATAATCTTCGCTCCTTTTATAGAATTTGGTTGAAGTCTTTGTGTATTTCTTGTAATTAAGAACCCAGTCTAAAGAGATATGTTCCTGGCCTTCTGTAGTTAAAACGGTTTTATCGATAATAGCGGCAACCATTTTAGTTTTAGGCGTAAAAAACCACGCCAAAAACATAAAGACTGGCAACAATAAAATCAAAATAATAATAATGTGTTTTAAACGCTTTTTCAGCATTTTAAAAACGTTTTAAATATCCTACGCCTATCGTTAACTGATTACCAGTTTCGCCTTGTCGATATTCCTGATTTTCGAGTCCGGTTTCTATAAATACCACATTAGTGGCCCAAAGTGTTTTACGAAAGCCTAGAGAAATATTATTCGATTTTAGGCGATATTGATTACCATTATTATATAAAATATTATTAGTTTGATTATCTGGCGAAAGCCCCGTACCAATTCTAATACTTAAAAAATCATCTGCACCGCCCAGATAATAGCGCGTCATAAAGCTAAAGGATTGGGAAACCGAATTATTAGAGGGCGTTAAAAAGGTTCTTAGATTAAACCAGAAGCTTTTGTAGTATTTCCCTACGGAAGCGGTGTAGATCCAGGTCTCGTCGTCGAAACCTAGTAATCTAAAACCAGCTTCGGCTTCTAGGGCCCAGGGTAGGTTAGCATAAAGAGAAAAACCTGCGCGATATTCTGGAAAGATGCCAGCATTATCTGAAATTCCTGCATTTACATAAGCGTAGAAAGTTTCAGAAATACTTGGATAGGCATCAACTTCAAACTGAAATGCATTTGTATTAAATCGGTTTGCATAATTCACTCTAGCCACAACAGATCCTATTTTAGTTTGCCTGCTGTAATCGATGCTGGCGAGATGCCAGGGATCATCAAATTGTTCGTCAAAATACACAAAATCGTAAGTTGCGCCTATTTGATTTTTAGCTGAAAGTGTGGTTAAACGCTGACTCAAAGATCGAGCTTCAGTATTTTTCGGGTTAATTTTTAATAGCTTGGAATTAGCATCCTGTGCCAGTTTATATTCTTTTAGATCACGAAGCACTTTTGCCTTCAGCAATAATAAGTTTTCAGATTCGGGATGTTTTTCTAAACCATTATTAATAATATTTAATGCTTTTTTAGAATTATCGTTCCAGTATTCTAAACTTCCATAAGCAAAAGAGCCATCTTCGTGGCCGGGATTATCTTTTAAAACTCTCTCGAAAGCTACTCTTGCGCTGTCAACTTTATCACTCCAGGTATATACTCTTCCTAAAAAAATACGAATTCCTGTATAATCTGGGCTTTGCTCTAAAGCCTGCTTTGCCAAATTGATCGCTTTGGGATAATCGTCTTCCTCGAAAGCTGCATTCCTGGCCATGGTAAACAATTCATCAGAGCCGTATTGTTGTGCGTTACCGGTAAGATTTAAGCACAGGCAAAAGAAAATTACTGTAAAATATCTAAAATAAGAATGATTTATACTACTCATTATAAAGAAATACTTGTGCAAAGCACATGATTTGGGTTTTATGAATATAGAAATTAAATACTAATTCAGCTACAAAAATATTGGATAAACCAATAAATCAAAGAAAAAAAGGAAAGTGTTTTTATTGGCACCGCCAAAGGATGTAATACCCCTAGGCTTGTCTCGAAATTAAAAATTTATTTCCAACGAGGGCCTTGTGGGATTGTCCCAAGGTACTTTACAGAATTTAGAAATTAATCATCGAATTCTATTCGGGCGGTTTTTTCTGAGATTTCCCGAATGATCTGGTCGAATTCCTGCGCAGATTTATTGATCTGTTCCAGGTAAAATTCAGATTTGTCTTCAAAATTATCGTTAAGCATATTTACTAAAGCCATCATTCTTACTAATGGTGCTCTAACTACGTGACTTTGCGTCCATGCGATTTCACGCAATTTTTTGTTTTGAGCTTCCATCGCTTTAATATGTTTAAGCTGCTCTGTAATATCGTTGGCAAGTATTAATCTAGCCGGCTTATTGTTGAATTTTATAAGATTACTATGAATCTCTACATCGATATTTTGCTTGTCTTTAGTGCGATGCTTAAAAATACCTTTATAACTGCGGTTTAAATTCTTTCGAGTTTCATAAACCGTTTTTAGCATTTTAGGAATTTCGGCTGTAGATCGAATATCGGTTATTTTCATCGAAAGAAATTCTTCTAAAGTATGCCCGTATTTAGTTTGTGCAGCTTCGTTTACATCGATAAATTGTAAGGTCTCGATATCGTAAACCCACATAGGTTGCGGGCTTAAATGAAATAAACGACTATATCTTAATCTGGACTCTTCAAGCGCATGAATATAGCTGCGACGGTCTATATTATGGCGTATGGCTTTATAAACGGTAAAAGTGTCTAAACTGTCTTTTATAAGATAATCTGAAGCACCTCTTTCTAAACAGCGAATGCTAAAAGCCATATTTAGCTGGTTGCTTAAAATTACAACAGGAATCGCTGTGGTGAAGGCGAGAATATGATCTAATTTTGTTAATCCCGCTTTTCCTGGTTTACCTAAATCCAAGAATATGATATGATAGGTATGCTCTTTTAGCTCATTTATAGCTTCTGAAGTAGAGTGAATATTGGTCACTCTTGTAATTATGATCGAATCGTCCAGGTATGCTTTTATGCAGAAAGGTTCTTCCTCTGGATTAGAGATTAGTAGGATCTTGTAGGTTTTGTTGTGGGTCATAACAGCTAGCTCCCTAAGACAATACTAATGTCTCTTTTTACAGCATTGATAATCAGGTAAAAAGATTTAGCTTAAGGAGCGTCAAATATAGAACCTTCTAATGAATTAAGCAATCTAAATTTTTAGTCAAAGATTTGTCAAAATTTCCATAGATTTTTATGAATCAGATACACGTCTTATCTTTAACAAAAAAGCTTATGAATATTACAGGTATTAACGGAAAAGTGAAATTGAATAATAGCTACGAAATGCCTTATTTTGGTTTAGGTGTCTATAAATCTAAAGATGGCGATGAAGTTAAAAATGCTATTCATTTTGCTTTAAAAGCTGGTTATAGACATATTGATACTGCCAGTTTTTATAAAAATGAAGAAGGAGTAGGAGAGGCCATCAAGGAAAGTGACATCCTTCGTGAGGAGATCTTTGTAACAAGTAAGGTCTGGAATGATGACCAGGGTTATGAAGGGACATTAAAAGCTATAGATGAGAGTTTGGCCAAGTTACAGATGGATTATTTAGATCTATATTTAATTCACTGGCCCGTACCCGATACATTAACTGAAACCTGGCGCGCGATGGAAGAGATCTATAGATCTGGTAAAGCAAAAGCGATTGGTTTATGCAATTGTGTAGAACATCAAATGGATGAAATTATCGAAAATGGAACTATAAAACCTATGTTGCTTCAAAATGAATTTCATCCAAAACTCGTGCAGCAAAATATGTTGAATTATTGTGCTGAGCGGAATATTCAATACGAAGGCTGGTCACCATTGATGAGGGGCCAAATACTGGATAATGAGGTTTTAAAAAATATTGCTGAAAAATATCAAAAATCGACTGCACAAGTGGTATTAAGATGGGACTTACAGAAAGGCGTAATTACCATTCCTAAAAGTGTTCATGAAAACCGAATTAAACAAAATGCTGAGATTTTTGATTTTGAATTAACCGAAGATGAAGTACAGCAAATAGATGATTTAGATAATAATGAAAGAACAGGAGCACACCCCGATCATTTTATGGAGCATTTTGCTAACAAATAATCGGGATGATTCCTGAAAAGTTTTACAGAAGATAATCTGTACTCATAAAATTAGAGGATTTACTATGCAGCAAATTTTCTAAAATCTCGTTATTGTATGGATTATCTTTTGAAGCTACAAAAGTTCGTATAGAGAAAGAGCGAAGTGCATCGTGCACGCTAAGTGTACCTACGGCAGAATCTTTTCTTCCTGTAAATGGGAAAACGTCTGGACCACGTTGGCAGGAACTATTAAGGTTTACGCGACAAACTAAATTCACTAGTGTATCGATTAGCGGAGCAAGTTCGCAAATATCTTTTCCGAAGAGAGAAACTTGTTGCCCGTAGTTAGAATCTGCAATTTCTTCTAATATTTCTTTAATTTCTGAAAATGGTTTTACTGGAATTACCGGTCCAAATTGTTCTTCCTGGTAAACATTCATATCCTTAGTTACCGGAAAGAGTACGGCTGGAAATATGAAATTTTCTGAAATTTCACCACCTTTTTTATTGATGATTTTAGCGCCTTTTTGCTGAGCATCTTCAATTAACCCCTGGATATATTCAGGTTTGCCAGGCTCAGGCAATGGAGTAAGGTTAACATTTTCGTCCCATGGATTTCCAAATTTTAAACTGTCAACTTTTTCAGCAAAACGCTTTAAAAATTCTTTTTGTATAGATTCGTGCACATAAAGAATTTTAAGTGCAGTACATCGTTGGCCGTTAAAGGAAAGTGTTCCAGATATACATTCGCTAATCGCCAGGTCCAAGTCGGCATCTGGTAAAATAATTCCAGGATTTTTGGCTTCAAGTCCTAATACTAATCTTAGTCTATTTTTATAAGGATGTTGATCCTGCAGTGCAATAGCCGATTTACTGTTACCAATAAGTGCTAATACATCGATTCTACCGCTTTGCATAATTGGCGCAGCAACCTCACGACCTCTACCGTAAATCACATTTACTACTCCGGCGGGAAAACTTTCTTTAAAAGCTTCAAGAAGCGGAGAAATAAGCAATACACCATGTTTCGCAGGTTTAAAAATTACGGTATTTCCCATAATAATAGCGGGAATCAATAAAGCGAAAGTTTCATTTAAAGGATAATTATAAGGTCCTAGACATAGCACAATGCCTAAAGGTCCTCTTCTAATATGCGCGTAAACTCCGTCTTTTTTAGAGAATTTAGCGCTATCGCGATCCAGGTCTTTGTAATCTTCAATGGTGTCTTCAATATACTCAACCGTTCTGTCGAATTCTTTATAAGAATCTGGCATAGATTTACCAATTTCCCACATAAGATATTTTACTACGATCTCTCGTTGCTCTTTCATTTTGCCTACAAAGTTTTCCATACAGGCAATACGCTCGGCAACTTTCATTGTAGGCCAAAGTCCTTTTCCTTTATCAAAAGCATGGCAAGCAGATTCTAGCACTTCCAGAGCGGTTTCTTTATCCATGTGAGGTACAGTACCCAATAGTGTTTTTTGATAATTTTCTGAAGATGAAATTGTAGAAAAAACCTCATCGGTTTTGCCAGTCCAATCGATGAGTTTACCGTCACTTAAATAGGTTTTTTGGTGTAGTAGATCGTTGATCTTTAGTTGGTCGGTTGTCATATTTGTAAATTCAATTAATTATACTATGAATATACTCAATTTCCGACCTATAGTAGTGCTGAAATTATCAATTTATTGAGTTTTATTTTTATGGAATTATATTTTGAAAATATAGCCGAACCTGTTTATTTTGCCATTTCTAAATCGGGATGTGGCGCAGTCTGGTAGCGTATACGTCTGGGGGGCGTAGGGTCGCAGGTTCAAATCCTGTCATCCCGACAAAATCCGCTGATAATCAGCGGCTTATATTTTTTTCGGACATAATGCGGACAGATTTTTTCTTTTTTCTTTCCTTCTGATAAAATGAGTTAAGTAAAGTTAAGCTGAATAAGCCAACTTAAATTAATTCAAGTAATATTCTCTAAAATTCTTATTTAATAGGAATGGGCTATATTTACTATGCTTTTGTAATTTATACCTTAATTGAATATCATGGATAAAAAAGTTCGAGTAAAATTGCATTTAGATAGAGACCTTTTGAAAGCCTTAAAAGAAGAAGCTAAGGCAAATCAATGCAGTTTAAATAACTACATAGAAAAGGCATTAGCTAAAGACATTGGTAATATTCCTAATGAGGCTACTAAAGCCGCTATTGAAGAAGCCAAAAGCGGAAATTTGGAACGAATTGATAATATTGATGATTGGTTGGAAAAACTATGAATTTAAACCATTCCAGTAGATTATTGTAGTTGAATTATTTTGACTGCAAATTTAGAATTTAAATTATATGTAATTACATATAATTCCTTCTGTTTGATTGATATTATATGTTAAAGCATATAGTTTTGAAGTGCCATCACCCGTAAAAAAGATGAATAAGTAGTAGCTACTAAATTTCTACAATTCTACTTTTTCTGAAATATCGATATTATAAGCTTGCCATATTTTACTTTTATCACTTTGCGTAATCTCTTTCATGGAAAAAGTTATTTTAAATTTAGTTCCTAAATATTTGCATTTAACCTTCACATATAGCTTTGAATAATCATGATGGTAGTAATTGAGTTTTGTAATAAAACCTAACCAAACTCCTCCTTTAAAATGGTCTTCACAAAATTGATAAAAATCTAAGTTACCAACCATTTTACCTACCTCTAATTGTTTAATCATTTTATGCGTAGCATAGGTTAGGGTAGAGAGGACTTGTTGCTTTTCTTGCTTATTGAGAGTAGTTCCCATACGCAAAAGCTATATTGCTCTGAAATTTTTATTTAATTCGTAGGATAAAAAATAATAGTAAAATGCCGCTTTTAAAGTATACTCAATTCCCTTTTTTTTCGAAAAATAAAGCGCAATATCTTCTTTTTTAATCGCTAATTGACGACTTAGATCTTTTTTATTCAATCCAAATTCCTTCATTTTTTGCTCTATCCATTCAATAGTAATAGAGGAAACATCTAAGTTAAAAACTACAGGTTTAATATTATGTTCAGGAAAAATGGCTCTGGCTCTCTTGAATAATTCTTTATTTGATAGAATATAGCCATTAATGAGTTTACTCTGCTTAATTAAAACTGTTTCTTCATCTACTACTGATATTTCGATACCTGCTTTTGAGTAGTTTTTGATTGATTCCTGTTGAGATTCTTCTAGTTCTGTAAGCATATTATATGTTATGGTTAAATGAGTTGTCCTACTTTATTCACTACTCGATATTCTAATTTATCAAATTCACTAAAGTGTGCTTTACCACATTTTATTTTTAATTGCTCATCTGCACTTAATTTATGAAGGTCAATTTCTGGTGTGCCGGTGTCTTTTGTTTCAGCAACAAAATAGACTTTGTTGTCATCCTGAAAAACGACCGCCCAATCTGGGTTATAATTTCCTATAGGGGTTGGGATTTTAAACCAATTAGGCAATTTGAAATAAAATTTAATTTGCTCGCTTGTTTCGCAATCTTCGGCAAATTTGCTTTCTACTCCCGAATCTAACGGAATAAATTCTTCATAAATGGTTTTAGAAGTATCATTTACATTAAATGTAAAATCATTTAGGTAGACTTCTAACTCTTGTGCTTCAAATAAGGCCATTTCGTATTCAGAACCGCCTATCTTTTCATATTTAATGCCTTCTATCATTAAATCATAAAGCGTTCGTTTTATGGCCTGTGAAGCTAAATCTAAAAACAACTGGGGGTTTACTAATATATCAGGAATTCTATTCGATTTACTCAAAATTGCCTGTAGCGTTGATCGGGTTAATTCAGTTTTATTCTGAATATATCCCAAAACATCTGGTATCGACCACGAATAACTATCGTAATTTTCTACTTTATCTCCGGCGTAACTGGTTTCTAAACCTTCATCAGACATTGATAAACGTACTTTGGTAGACCTTATCGACGGTGCTTTAATTTCCGGTAAATCTTTAATCGCTTTGGCCGCTAAGGTTATAAGTTCTTCGGTTTTATAATCTACTCTATATGTGGTTTTATTTTTCAGTTTTTCCCATATTTCTAAAAATTTGGGATCTGCATCAAAACCTTTACGATATTTGATTGGCGTACGTTTTCGTTTATTTTTAACTCGATCTTTAAAGGTTACTCCACATTCATCTTCTATTTCTTTCTGAAGCGTTTTAGCAAAATCATCATAACTTTCATTTGCTATTACCGTTAAGCGGTTAATGTTCTGGTCATAAGTTCTTTTTCCGTTTTGGTCTACTGCCAAACGCAATCCACGTCCTATTTCCTGACGTTTTTTAATATCAGATTTGGTTTCGTTTAGTGTACAGATCTGAAACACATTAGGATTATCCCAACCCTCGCGTAATGCTGAATGTGAAAATATAAACTGTAACGGATTATCCAGATTCAAAAGCTTTTCTTTATCTTTCATAATCAGGCTATAGGTATCATCATCTGCTTTTGTTTCGCCTGAAGTATCTTTTAATTTTCCTTTTCTATCCTGCGAAAAATAACCGTTATGCACTTCTGAAACAGAAAATAGATTTAAATCTTTAAATGCTGGTTTGTTTATGTATTCCTGATAAATTTCTTCAAACCATTGGGCAAATTTCCCTAATAATTGATTACCGTTAGCATCGTATTTTCTGTAATTAACCACTTTATCAATAAAGAATAGCGATAATACTTTAATCCCCAGTTTATTTAAACGCTTCTGCTTTTTAAGATGCTCTTCTACGGTTTTACGGATCTGAAATTTCATCACTTCATCTGTTAAACCGCCCTGGCTATCACCTTTGTATAATATGCTACCGTTGGAAAATGAGATACATTCATTGGCTGCATCTATTTCTTCTATTAAGTAACCATCAGAGTATATTTCGCGCTCGTTGGAAAGGTCATAAAGATCTTTCCCTACAGAAACGTTTACTTTTTTCTTTTTTACGCCACCTTTATCATTTACATTAATAAGAAGCTTCGCGGTAACTTTTGTTTTTGTTGCTTTTATGGAATCTACTGAAACATAGGCATCGTTAAAGGCATTTTCTTCAATTATACTATCTACCTCAATTTGTTTTACCAGGCCTAAATCGTAAGCTTTTACCGGATTTAAACTATAGGTAAGATTATATTGATTTCTGTGAGTAGCCGAGTAACGCAGTGTACAGGCAGCGTTCAAATTTTTTATTGCAGCAATACGTTTTTCGGTTTCCATGTTTTGAGGTTCATCAATAATTACAAATGGATTTGTAGATTGAATAAACTCAATAGGTTTCCGACCGTTCGCTTTATAGTGTGGCTGATTGATAATATTTTGATCTTTGGCGAAGGAATCGATATTAATTACTAAAATTTCTATATTGTTATTGGTGGCATAACCACGTAAGGCGGAAACTTTACTACTATCGTAAACCTGAAAATTGACCGGTACATTATCATAAAGATTCTGAAAATGCTCTTTGGTGATTTCCAGATTTTTTATAACGCCCTCACGAATGGCTACCGAAGGAACTACAATCACGAATTTTTTAAAATTGTAAAGTGCATTTAATTCGTAAATAGTCCTTAGATACACATAGGTTTTTCCTGTACCTGTTTCCATTTCGACTGAAAAATTCATTCCGTCGAGTTTTTTAGAAACAGCTATATCCTTAGCTTTCTGAATACTTTGTAGGTTGGCAAAAATTTGCTCTTCCGATAAAATAAGCTTATTCCCAACCCCATTAATAAGGTTTAGCACATCTTTTTCGCCCAAATCAAATTCCTGTACAGCATCTTCTAAAGGCTGCCCTTCAAAAACATCGGTTATCGATTTAATGGCATCTTGTTGAAATTGCAGATCGGCTTCAAAAGTTAACTTCATCGCTTAAATAGTTTTAAATTCGATCCCTGCATCCTTCATTTGTAACACCGTATTAGTTTTGAGTTGGTCGTTATCTTTGAAAAGTTTGTCTAGCGCAATTACTTTTTGAGGTTTTGTGGCGATAATTTTATCGATAATATCCTGATTAGCTTTTTCTAAAAGTAGTACTAATTCATTATCGTTTATGCTATAATAATCTTCTTGATTAAGAATTTTACTATTAAGATCTTTTCCACTTTTTAGTAGTAACTCATACACCATATTTTCTATCGTAGCCGTTTCTGAAACCGGATCTACAAAAAGTTTAATTTGCTCTTCTAAAGCTTTGGCATCTTTATTTTGAATTTGCTGCCATTGTTTAAAGTTGCTATCGGAAAGTTTAAGAACTTTAAAGCCTAAATCTGGATTAAAGGTTTCTTTTTCATTAAAAGGAATTTCAGATTTCTGTATTTTCTTTTTTTCTAAAATTTCTTCTTCTATTTTTTTACCTGCTCTTCGAATTCTTTCTTTAGAAATATCAGAAATAGTTTTAAAACCTAGTTTTTTCGCTTCGCTTTTTTCTCCAGTTAATTCTGCTATTTGAACACATATAAATTTTCTTTTACTAAAATCTTTATGATTTTGTGCATAGACAGCTTGAGCTAGTGATGCTGAACCTGAAAAAAAATCAAGAATCAAATCATTATCCTTTGTGGCTGCAATAATAAGCGTTATCAAAGTTTTAATAGGTTTTGGAAAATCAAATACATCAGCATCGAATAATTCTTTAGTTTCCTTCGCTGAATCTTGGGAAAATCCGTGATCATCTAATATTGTAGCTAATGTAACTCCTTGTCTTACTTCGGATAAATATCTTTTCAGAAAAGGCGTTCCTGTGGTCTCTCTAAATCCAATCTTATTATCTTTTAATAATCTTTCAACCTTTTCCTGATTATAAAGCCAACATTTATTTTTTGGGGGAGAATATTTTTTGCCAGTTTTAGGATCAACTATGTCAAATATACAACTCTGAGTAAGCCTACCACCTTTTCCATTAGCGCTTAAATCTGAAGCCACCCAAGCTCCATTCGGGTCATTATCAGGATTACTATACCTTGAATTCAACCTAGCACTTCTTGGTTGTAGATATAATTTCAAAGATTCAATCCTTTTAGCATAAATTAAAATGTATTCATGATTTTTTCCAATTATTCTATCATTAGGAGGAGTAGCGCGTCTCTTCCAAACTAATTGTTCTACGAAATTTTCCTCACCAAAAACTTCATTCATCATCATTTTTAGATTGTGAATTTCATTATCATCAATGGAAACAAAAATAACCCCATCATCTTTTAAAAGATTTTTGGCTAAGAATAGGCGAGGATACATCATATTCATCCAATTGCTATGATACTGGCCGTTTTCTTTACTGTTCTTTCTATACATGCCCTCTTTAGTCATATATCCTTCTTCATCTTTATCGCCCACACGTCTTTCGTAATCGGCCTTGCTTTCAGAAAACTTATCGGGATAAATAAAATGATCGTTACCAGTATTATAAGGCGGGTCTATATATATCATTTTCACTTTACCAAAGTAACTCTTTTGTAACACCTTTAATACTTCCAGGTTTTCGCCTTCAATAAAGATATTTTCGGTTTCCTCAAAATTCACCGATTCTTCTTTGGCAGGGATCAGGGTTTTAGTAGTAGGGGCTTGCAACACTTTAAACGCATCGCTTTTTCCTGCCCAGTTTAACACATAGCGTTCGTTACTAAAATTGATGTCTTCGCCCAGGGTGGCTTTTAATTTTTCCCAGTCTACTTTACCTTCAGCAAAAACTTCAGGGAAAATCTTTTTTAATTCTTGTAGTTTTATTTCTTGTGGCGTTAGGCTTGTCCCGTCCATTTTTTTTGTTTTAGAAAATCGCTTTTCAGTATTAGTTAATCAAAAATTTTATTTTAAAAACCTTTTCAAATCTCTACTTCCGTGAAGAATCCGTACAATACGAATATGATTAGAAAGTATTCTATAAAATATGATATGTGAAGAAAAAGGAAAGCTTAATAAGCCTTCCTTTATTTCGTTACGCTGTTTACCAATAGTTGGATTTTTTAAAAGTAATTCGAAATAAGATCGTAACTCAATTAAATACGCTAGAGCTTGTTCTTTGCCGAATTTTTGAAGTCCAAAATCATAAATAGCCTCAATATCTTCCTCTGATTTTTTTGAAAGAGTATAGTAATCCATTAAGAATTTTTCTTGGATTCAATAATTTGATCCATTGTTTGCTGGCTTTCAGGGCCATCCCAACCAAGCTCAATCTCTTTTCTTAAATCCTGAATTACTTTTTCACGATAGATTCCGTGAAGTCGTAAGGCATCTCTAATTACCTCGCTATTATTTTGATATTCTCCCGAAGCAACTTGCTTTGAGATATATTCTTCCTGTTTTTTGGTGAAGCTAATATTCATAACTTTATCTATATCTATCAAATATAGATATATTGAAATTTAAAATCAAATTGTTTTGCCTGTAATTGGTATTCATTAATTTTAAGTATTAGAGTTGATCTAGTTTTCAATGATTGTTTTTTTATCTCTCAATTTTTTTGATCTATTTTCTTAGCCGCAACTTTAGTAAAATTTTGAGAAATATGGTAGATAGCACCCTATATCTCGAAAAATGACTAAGATTTGTAAATGTGCTTCAATCATTATTTTGCCCTAAACACCATCCCTCACTTTGGAGAGATGGCATTTTCTTGTTTTAATAATTAATTCACTAAAGAGGTGATACCCTTGGGGAAGGATAAATATCATCAGTAGGTAATAGCGTTAGATATAAGCTGCCATTTGATCTTTCCCAAAGCGCAAATGAATACTCTACATTCGGTTCGATGATAATACGTTTTGGAAATTTAGTTCTGCCTGCATATCTAGGATCATCTGGACGGAGCTTGGTTCTATTCACAGGTAATAAAAATTTCAAAGCATCGAGCTGATCAAAGTCAATTTCAGGCTCCTCATCTATTGAATTTTTGTAAGGACGAGGATTATATTTGAAGTTTTCTTTTAATTTTTCATGAACCTCATAGCCTCTAATTGTTTTGCTATATCTATCTGTTTTTAATACAAGAAGTTCAAATTCTTCCAGAATATACAACCCTCTAAATAACCGCTTGATTTGATCTTTTCCGAGTTTCGTCCCATAAAATTGTTTCAACTCGGCTAAATCTTTGGAGATACAATGATCTAATAGTTTGTACTCGAAATCTTTAAGTTCTTCCCAACGCTGCTCATCCACAGCCTTTTCTAATCTTGCAATCATCTTTTTTCTATCTTGCTCTTTCTGTTTTAATTTTTCTATTTTCATTTGATTTTCACAGTGCTCACATCTAAACTCATCAAATTTTGACGGTTTTATTTCTCTGAGTTTTTGCACACATGCTGATTGACTGCGAACTTCTTGAAATTCATAAGAATTACAGCTTGTACAATGAAAATAAAAAGTAAGTTTTGAATAAGGTTTAATAATCTTATTTAGATCTTGCTGCGAGATAGTATATTTATCTCGTATTTTTTTAGGCTTATTGATGAAATCGAAAGGTGTACCTTCATATTTCCAGTAGTCTTTAATAATTTCGATATACTCCTCTGGACACTCTTTACTTATTTCTAATTGAATATTTTTCATATTTGATTATCTAGTTATTCCGTAATTAAATTTTCGTTCTTGATTCTTATAGGAAAGTTGCTTTTCTATGCCTTTTAGGGATAGTTTGCGATCTATTTCCGAACCTTTTTTTCGTACGCCATTGGCATCGATAAAAGATATTCCGCGACCGATCTTTGTTTGAATATTTTGCTGTTTCAAATGAAAAGTCAGATCATCCAGCGAATCTGAAATTTCCATAGCTTTCAAAATATTATCTTTTAAATTGGAATTGCGTATATCGCTTGGAATGAAAACTTCTTGGGCTTTAAAATGCTCTAACTTTCGATCCACTTTTCGCAGTCCATATTGCTTTTCAATCTTCCGGGAGAAATCCATGTTTTTATAATGTGTATAACTGTCAGGAACAGCTATATTGTTCTCTTGAATTCTACTGGCTACAATATGAATATGCTCTTTACTTGTACCTTCTTCATGGATATAAGCAGCATATAGATTATTGTGAAAACCTATTTTCTTAGCATAATCCTTAGCTATATCTATCCAATCTTGATTGGTTAACTTCGATTTATCTTCCGGTGCAATTCTTATTTTAATATGAAATGCTTTCTTTTCGCAGCGGTCATTACGATCCTCCAATAGTTTCATTTGATCGTAAATTTGTTTGGCAGATCCTAAACATTCATTAGAATATAAGATCTGGCCACCTCTTTCACAGTATTGCAAAGCGTTACTGGTGTAGGATATGGATTGTAATTTCGCGATCATTCTTCCAATTTTTTTATTTGTGCCTTTAGATCTTCCTTTTTCAGGTAATTTTCATATTTTCTGCTAAGCCGATTAACGTAATTGGTATACGTGGTATCATCAGCTTTGATATCCTTTAGCATTTGCTGTAGATCTTTAGGAATAGATTGATCCGCTTCAAAGTTTCTATAGAATACGTACTCATAAAAGAGTTTATAATCATCCCGTTCTTTGGCGATAGTGCTTCTTTCATTCATATATGGAGGTACATATTTGATTAAGGGAATTAACAGCAATAGCGAAGCGATTAAGATTAAAAGCATTTTCGAACTAAACGGCGTATCTTTTCCAAAGACCGTATATTGGGTATGATGAGTATGATTGACTATTGGCGGATTTTCAGCCAAGACTTTGCTGAGCATAGTATTTGTAGCATTTAAATTCCCGGCAAGCAAATTGCGTTGCTTTTCAAAGAGCTCATCATCTTTTTCTTTTGATCGTTCCAGATCACTTATTTTCTTTTCAATGTGCTCTAATTCATCAGAGACATTTTGCATAAGATTCAGTAATATTTCTTCATTATTCGCCATAACTATAGTTGGGATTTAATTTCTAAGATGTGATTTTTTAAGCCTTCAATATCGTCGAGAACTTTTTTTTGATCGGCTATGATGAATTTCGCACCGGAATTCAACTTCTTGGAAATTTGATTCAAATTGACACCAATTCTGATCATTTGAGAGCTGTATTTTTTTACATCGATATCTTTCTTTTGAATATCAAGAACAGGCTTTCCTAGTTTTTCAAGGACACAGTTTCGTACAAAAAAAGAGACTTTGACTTGAAGTATTTCACATTGATTATTCAGGTATTCTTTGTCTTCCGAAGACAAATAAAAAACAACCCTATGTTTATTTTCTGAATTCATTTTTAATCGATTTTAGTTGACAAATTTTCTATGAGCAGCTCTGCTGCGAATAGCCAGGCGGGGCAAAAGTGTGCACGAATTGTGCACGTTGCCCACGACTGGCTAAGCTCAACGCCCTATAGTTTCACTATTGATTAGATAATCATTTAAATCATTATAATCACTGTAATGAATACTACAGTCTACAGTCTTTTTAGGGGCTAGTTTTTGAATATAATTACAGGCTGATTGGCCGGCCGTATCGTTATCAAAGAAAACTTTGTTGTGCTTGTAATTGGCCAATAGATGTTCTGTTTTCTTAACAAGCGCAGTGCTATTAAGAATAATAAAATCTTCTTTTGGAATTCTTTTTTTAAGCGTTAGATAGGAAAGAAAATCCGACCAGGATTCAAAGAAGCAGACCGTTTGCGAATGGCTCAAAATGCTAGTAATACTTTTTTTAAACAAGCAACATTGAAACTTAAAGTATCGTATTTCAAAACCATTCAGGTCATTTTGGAAGCCTACACCGCTATATATTTTTTGATCATCAAATGAATAATGTACTTCTCTGCAAAACTTTTTTGCAAAATCAATGTTGATTTTACGATCTTTTATATAGTGCAATAGTTTTGGCGATTGTAGGTCACATACTTTTTGAATAGTGTATTTGTTCTGTTTATTATTAATCTTCGGTTGCTGGTGAAAAGAAAAAGAATAGTTACTATCGCTTAGGAATAAAAGAGCCTCAGAAATTGTACAATTTTTAAGTCTCATTACTAAATCAATTGTAGTTCCTCCTAAACCCGTCCCATGATCGAACCATACATTTTTTCGTTTACAGACTTTAAAAGAGGCGTGATTTTCAGATCTAAGCGGACTACAAAACCAAGCTTCATGAGTTTTGTTTCTTTCGGGTTTATATCCACTAGCTTTTAAAAAATCTAATAGGCTAATTTGTTTCGCTTTTGCACAGGAAAGTATATGTTTTGTTTTCATTTTTGTTGTGAGCTTTTATTTTCGTGATTTTTTGATGATTTGATGACATTTCTCTCTTATCCCAAGTATAGTGAGGGATTGCAATGTCATCACTTACGTCATCACTTTGTCATCACTTTTTATTTTTTTATTTTTCACTGCAAATTTTGTCATCACTTTTATTTTTGATGACTTACTGATGACAATTTTGATGACATGATGAGCCCTTAGTTTATAAGGGATTATCCTCAATTGTCATCAAAGTCATCAAAATTTGTAATAAGAAATTCTCGAGTTACGGTAAAATATCGTCCTTTAGTTTTTTTGGACTGAATATCCCCATCCTGCCAAAGACTAAATTTCTCATACCAACAGGAGTTGGTTTGATTGGTTAGTTTCCAGTTCCGCTTTAAGATTCTACGCATTTCATTTTGACTTGTTTTGATTCTTGATCTATAAACAAGATCAACGGCATCGTATGGACAAAGTTGAATTTCTTCCATCTCTAAGCGTTCCATGATCATATAAAGAATACTGGCTAGCTCCTTTTCTACTCGAGATTTATTGTTTTGTACGAGTCTGGTAAAGGCTTTGGTTTTGATTTGTTCAAAGCTAAACCACATTCTTGATTGCTTTCTTGTAGATAGCTTTCGCTGAGTCAGAAAGTGTAGAAAAGCCGGGATCTCTTCTTTTAAGTCCTCTAGCATTTCAGTTTTTTGGTGCTTCAAACGATTTATCTTTCTTACCCAAAAGCGCTCCGAAAATTCATCAATTTTTATAAAGTTATATTCGTTATTAGTGCAAATAATAAACTTGATAAAAATGTAGATTTCAACACGATCTTTACCCTTTGCTTCTAATTTTTGAGTATTGGATGTACTTAAATATTTAAGCTTCTCAGTAATCTCTTCCTGGTTAAAAAGTGTTTCATCCATTAGCCCAAGTAGCTTGCCTGCCCAATCAGTATTAAATTGGCTCTGAAAACTATTACTTTCGATGAAAGTTGCGTTTTCTTCATAAATGATTTTAAGCCACTTTAAAAAAGTGCTTTTACCCGTATTACGCTCATTTGAAACCAAACAAAGTATCGGGAGATGCTGAACAGGCATGGTAAACAATATCTGCAAGTAATCTAAGGCCAGTAGATATTGCTCACCGAAGAGATGGTTAATAAAACTAATTGTATTATTAATTGAGCCTTTTTTCGGTTTATGGGATATTGGATGATATTGATTGAACCTATTACCTATTACTCGCTGGTAATCGAGATGAGAAGGGACACAGGTAAATCCGACGTATTTAGGTATTTTATCCAAATACTTTTTGCCATGATCATCAATAATCGCTTGTTTGTTCCATTTTATGAGCGTTCTTATATTTTTCCCGTAGACTGTTGGAACATCATCGAATAAATAATAATCCCAACCAATTCTACTATAAGGAATTTCGTGATTTTCCATATACAATTGATTTGAAAACTGTATATTTGTCTTATACAGTTATTTAAAAATAATTTTGAAGAAATTACAAGCGTAAAGAATGGTACTCTTTACGCTTTTTTCCTTTTTGGATATTTCTCTAAGGAGTTAAATACCTCTTCCTTTATAAAATATTTCCGGCTATGTTTACCTCTATGAGGCAAGCCTTTTTTCATCCATTCGGTGAGTGTTACTAAAGATATATCTAACTCTTCAGCCATTTCTTTTTTAGTAAGCAATCTTTCTTCCTCTTTAGGTTTTTGATTTAGAAAATTCGTTTCTTTCAATATGCTATGTAATTCACTTCTTACAGCTTCTTTTATACAACGAACTAATGCACTTGAATCAAATAATTCCATAATTTGCTAAGATTTAATAAGCGTTAATAAATGATGAAAAGGATAGTGGCTAACTATCGTCAACCTTGCAAGGATGGAACAAACTTAATGCGTAATTGAAGAAATAATGAAGGTGAAATATTTATACCCTCAAAAAAAAAAGAGGGTAAATTAACTTTACCCTCAGACATAAATTTGGTGATATATTATTTTATTTTTTTTGGTAGGACTACTATCTCAGTGTAATAACCCTTTTTTGGTAACTCACGGTCATCGTAAAAGTAATTTTCAAGTGTTTTTATTGAGATACTCTTTCCATTAGAGGTGAAATTATTACTGATTAATTTAAGCCACGTTTTTTCAGCACCTGTTTGTAAAATTTTTTCTATTTGATTTTCTTCATTAGAAGTATTTGGTTCTTTGATTTTTTGTAGATTCTTAATGAGCGAAATAAAAGTTCCAAAATGACCTTCCTTAATGTTGATTTTACTTCCGGGTTTTACATATATTCTTTTAAACTTTATATTTAAATCATTATAACGTTTTTTCTCATTCTCGAATTCTTCTCTCAAACGTTTGTTTTCTTTCTGTAAAAGGCTTTCTGTTTTAAGGGTTTCTTTAAGATTGTTAACAATACTATCAAGTTTACTCTCTTGGTTAGGTGTTAGTCCCTTATCTATTTTGTCTAAAGATTCTAATTCCTTTTTTAATTGATTAAATGTATCTTCCTTTAAAGAATCGATTCTTTTACGATTTTTCCTTATATCTTTTCCAATGCTCGAAAGTTTATCTTTATCAGTCGTCGTTACTCCCCACTTATCATTGGAACGTAGCATTTTTATAAAAGCTTCATATTTCTCAATTTTATTATCTAATTTTTGTTTTTCTCTAGGTGAGATTTTCCTAGGATCTTTTTGATTGTATCTTTCTTTTTCCTCTTCGACTATTTTAAGTAATTTTCTAAAAAAAACTTCTTCTACAGCTTTGTCTTTGGTTTCTAAGTAATAGTTTTTATGATATTCGTATAAATTCCAATGTTTTGAGACATCAAGCTTAACTATCTTGTTCAAAAAATGCATATCCAAATGAGTTTTTGTCTGCCAAAATGGTATACCTAAATCATATTCATTTGGATTGAAATCAAAATTTTTACGGGGCTTGAAAAAATATCCTTCCATAATTTAAAGTTCGTTTAATGCGCTAATAAGAGAATCCATACTCGTAGAATTGTACTTCATTAGAGTTCGTATATCAGAATGTTGTGTTAGTTTTTGGATAAGTGGTATTGGGATTCCTTTTGATAACAAAATAGTAACAGCAGTTCTTCTTCCCATGTGACTACTCATAAACTTATATTTAGGCTTTTTTATGACCACTTCTTCTTTACCTCTAAACCGAACAATTTTCACATCTGAATTAATTTCAGCTAATTTTCCTATCTTTTTTAAATATTCATTAAATTTTTGGTTCGATATTTTAGGTAGTTCATAATCATATTTTTCTAATAATCTAAGCCCATTCGCAATATAACCGTTGAATGGAACAACGGTCATTTTCTTTGTTTTTGCTGAAACAAATGTCCATTTATTGTCTTGAAAGTCAGACTTTGAAAATTTCATGATATCTGAGAATCGTTGAGCTGTGTAAATCATTAAGAGGAAAAGATCTCTCACACGGTCGAATGAAGGTTGATTTTTCAAGTCAAGTTCCTCTAATTTTTTTATTTCTTCCAGATTCAATACTACTATTTCATTGTAGGTCTTCTTTTTAAAAGCTGAATTATGCTTTTCAAAAGTATAGGGATGCACATTTTCACCATTGCTGTGACACCACTTCAAAAAAGCACGAAGTGTAGAAATATATTTGTAGATAGTATCATTTAATAAGCCTGGCTCGTCTTTTAATGGATTATTCTTAAAGCTTAAGTAATTTTCAAAACTGATATAGAAGTCTTTGTTAAAGTCTAATAGTGATAGTTGTGTTTTTTCTCTTTCTTGATATTCGGCTAAAGCTTTAAAAACTGTTTTATACTCTTGCATAGTTCCAGAAGTAGCGTACAATCTTTTGTATTTTTTAAATTCACTTATTAAGTTATCTAATTTGGAACTGTTACTTTCTAATTTATCTTCATCGACTTTGCTGGTTAATAACAATTTATAATCGTTTTTAGATAGAAACTTGTTTCTTTCTAAGGCTAAATAAGCTTCTTTAACAATTTTAGAAGAAAGTTTATCCAGTTCAATATTAATATGAAGAGCATCTGAAGAGCTTGTCCGAACTCTACCTTTTGTGAAATCCCAATCTTTGGCTAATAGTTTTATCGACGTTCTATATTTTAATCTTGTATTTTTATCAGGTGAAAAATAAATGTAGACTGAAGTCGGTTTTGGATTGAAAAATTTTACTGCCAGTTTTTTTCTTTTTTCATCAGCATACTTCTTTTCCTTTTTGATAATATTATTATCAATTTCAGGGTTATATGGTCTATCTAAATAAAATTTACATCTCATCTTTTAACTTTTATAATATGCGGACACATTGCGGACAAAAAAACTTAATAAGTAGTGATATTATCCTTATTAACTTGAGTAAAGATAATTATAAAAATTAGTGTAACAGTCTATTATATAATGTTTTTAGAATAAATGATGATAAATTAAGTGCGGAGGTTCAAATCCTGTCATCCCGACTTTTTAATCTACCAAATTTTGGTTAATTAAGGGTAATTATATGGTTTTCATGTAGTTATCCTTTTTTAATGCGTTAAATTCTACCAAACTGCACCAGCTATAATGTGAGTTATTCGTGAGTTTTGGTCTTTTTCGTGAGTTAATCGTGAGCTTATTTTTTGTATCTTGTTTAGCCCCATGACCCTTAGTACATATTGATCGTTTTGGCTTTCAACCCTTAATTATTGTTTCATTTAAAAAACAAAACGATGCGTACCACTCAAACATTTATGATTTCCTTTTTCATCCGCAAGAAAAAAAATAAGCCGGAAGAAGCCCTCCTTTATGCCCGAATATCAGTTAACGGCATATATTGAAATGAGCTTAAAACGCAGTTTGGAAGTAAGCCGTTGGAACCAATCAGCCTGCAAGTTAAATGGCAGCAGTATGGAAAGCCAACAACTCAATAAAAAGATCGATGATACCAAGGCACTATTATATAAGGCTTATGACAGTTTGCAAAAGGAAGATCAGGTGATTACCGCCAGTGCAGTGAAGTCACGGTATCTGGGCATTGATAAAAAACATTACACCTTAACCCAATTACTGGATTACCACTCCACTAAAATGAAAGGTGTTTTGAAATATGGAACTTTAAAGAATTATACGACTACAGAAACCTATCTAAAGAATTATCTAAAAGAAAAACGTAACATCTCAGATCTTTATTTAAAACAGATCGATTACCAATTTACGCTAGGTTTCGAGCGATTTCTGCGTGATCTACCATCCTTAAGTAACAATGGAGTCATGAAACATATGGAGCGCTTTAAAAAGCTTATGCGACTTGCCGAAGATCTGGATTGGATTGAAAAGAACCCAGCTAAACGTTTTAAGCTTAGGTTTCATCATGTCGATATGGTGTATTTATCAAAAGCAGAATTACAGAAGATCAAGGAAAAGAAGTTTAAACGTTCTACCCTTAGCATAAACCGTGATATTTTTGTGTTTTGCTGCTATACCGGATTGCCTTACGGGGATGTACTGGAACTAAAGAAAAAGCATATTCAAATCGGTATTGATGGTAAAAAGTGGATTTATACAAGGCGAATGAAAACAAATACGTTGCTTAGAATCCCACTTCTGGAAGAGGCAGAAAGAATCCTAGAAAAATATAAAGAACACCCAAGGGTTAGTTCTAGTGATATATTACTTCCGGTGTATTCCAACCAAAAAACAAATCACTATTTAAGAGAGATTACCAAAGCGGTCAAGATCAACAAACAGCTTAGTTTTCATACGGCAAGGCATACCTTTGCGACGACGGTAACTCTAGCTAATGGTGTGCCCATAGAAACGGTCTCCAAGCTTTTAGGACATACTAAACTATCTACTACGCAGATTTATGCAAGGGTAATAGATTCTAAAATTTCGAATGATATGGATAAGTTGAGGGGAAAATTGTAGGAAGGATAGCAGAAAGCTACCCTGCTTTATATGTACCTTGCCAATCGGGATGTTTCGAAATTCGCTATTAATAGATCAAAAAAAACGTATGATTTCAATCAATATAAATGACTAGATGGAGTCAATTTCATACATCGAGAAATAAATTGAGTATAGATATACAGATTAATTTGTTTACATAGTTTGTTCCAAATCAACTTTTAATTGTGGCATCGCCTCACCAGGAATCAACTTATAAATAATTAGATGTTTATTATTTGTTTGTTTTCCATCTTGGAATATCGGAAAGCTCCGCTTAAGTCTACCTTTTTCTATCTCATAAGTATCATAGCCTTTATAGGCTCCATTCTTTAAATTAAATTCATTTACAGGAAAGTTTACCAGACTCATTGATTTTTTATGATTTGTAGTGAAAACAATCAGGTCTGATTTATGTGTTTCAAAATTCTGCAATTGTATAATTAATTCAGGGGCACCATCCTGATCGAGATCAGTTATTTGTGTGTTTACTATTTCCATATCTAAAGATTGCGTATAGATAGAATTATCTTTAGATAAACCCATAGGAATAACCTTCAAAACTTTTGCTTCATTTTTACTGGTAACATTGATCTCAAAATTAACCCTTTCGCTATGAAGATATTTCGAATAAACTCTTGGATCAACTTGAGCAGCATCTAAATTTCTTTCAATCATTCGATAAGATCCTTCGATACTGGCACCACCGGAACAGAAATATGCCAAATCCTGTGGTGATTTAGAGAAAATAGAAAGAGTAGATTTATTAAATTTAAATTGTACCGGTAAGGTTGTTTTTATAGATTGATAAATACTGTCATCTATCTTTATTGCAAGGCAGTGAAGTGTACAGGTTGGTCTTTTTAGATCTGCTCTAGATCTGATCGATACCTTTATTATGGTATCAGTAATTGAAGTTATTTCAACACCTACCCAGTCATAGCCGTCATTTCGATCTTCGTATCTGTCAGCTACATACGTACCGTCTGGAATTATATTCTTTTGGTGTAGGTCAATTAGATGCTCTTTATTTGGATCATTATTCTTGCAACTTAGACAAAGAAATAGGGAGAACACCAATATAAAAAATCTAAAATACATAATTTGTAATTTAAAATTGGTCAGCAATTCTCTTCATATTTTCAGGAGGATCTAAACGATAACCGATAAAAAATAAACCATACCACGAATCGTTTTGTATTCTAGTATCAATATCATTTTTATAATTTAAAGACTTGTAGGATACTCTTGCTCCCATAAGAAAGGTGTCTGTATTGAATCCGAGTTGAATACCTCCACCATATTCTTGGGTGAAGTATGTGTTATTCTCCCTTTCATTAATATTCTCTCCTCGCTGTCTATAACTCTCAAATCGGGTACCTAAACCTCCATATACATATGGCGACAAATTAAACATTTCAGCAAGAACCCAGTTATAGTAATAATTAAGATCTAAGCTTAGGTCAAAGTCCTTTTCTTTTCCCCTATAATCTTCAAAATTATTCGAAAACTCAGTATAGCCATAATTAAATCTAGGTACAAAGCTTCCGGTGCTATAACGCTGCCATTCTCTTTGATAAACTAAATTTTCTATGGAAAAATTGGGATTAAGAATATAGGCAGTGGATCCCCCGTAAAATGTACGTTTTAGGTCTGGAAAAAGCAAGTAAGGGTTTTCAGCAGTTAAGTTGTCGTTATAATCGTTAGAGTTTACAACATAAAACCCTTTCATACGCTGATAGGTTAACTGCTGTACAAACTGGCCTGGAAATAAAGATATACTGAAGTCTGAGTAACTACTTTCGCCTTTTTCCTCATCACCATGATTTCCGGGTAAAAAATCTGGAGTAAATGAATAAGATAAACTAAAAATCTTATAATCTAGTAGTAAGGTGAGCCGGAGATCATTATTCAAAGCAAGGTTTAATTCCTGATCAATGTCATCAGTCGATATATAATAATTCTCTAAATGAGAATCGACGTTTAATTTAATTTGCATTTTTTCAGCATAGGATATAATAGCCGAGGAATCCTTTTGCTGGGCTCTAGTAACCTGAGTAAAGCACGAGAAGAAGAAAAGGGGCAATAGAAAAGTTGATTTATAGAACATAATAGAGAATAGAGATTAGAATAATTAATATTAAATAAGATAAACCCAGACTTAAAACTGTTTTGATGATTAGCGTAATAGTTTTTAATTTGAAAAATTGAAAATAACACCAGCCAATAAGAGAGATATCTACGATCAACTGTATGCGAGTAATTAATTGGCGTATTTGAGGCTCTTCAGGTACAACATATAAAATGCTCAGAGTGACAGTATGAAAAACCAGTCTTTGACTTGCAGCATAAGTATTAAGAACAAAATGTTCTGAAAAGTTATATCCTTTTTTTTTAAATAAGATCCATGAGCTAAATGAAAACACGTGTAGCGTCATTAGAACATAGTACACATAATTCCCATCTAATGACTTAATAAGATGCATGGATCTCTCGTCTTCGCTGAACTTATTTGTAGTCTGGTAAAAAAGATCAATATCTAGATAGTGATATAAGAAACTGTAAATCGTGGATAATACAATGAGCATTGAGACCGGCATAAAATATCCAACCCTTTTACCTACAATATAATCCTTAATAGCGTATCCCGGGCGAGTGAATAGTTCTTTAATCGTAAAGAACATTCCGGAGTCGATATTAAAAAGCCCTAGCTGTAAATCATTGAATATAAATTCACGACGAATTCTTTTTACGGTTGCCTTTTGTCCACATTGATTACAATAGTTTCCTTGAAATCGATTATGGCAATTTTTACAAATTGTCATCAGCAGAATTCTAAATGTTAAGAGCCTTTGTTACTCCTATTTGTTTTTACTACCCCAAGGACATCTTTTAATCAGATAATTTAGGGTTCCATCATAGGTATCTAAAGAATTTCCAAACCCATTTCGGCTAACTGAATATAGATTACTTCCGGTATCAGAAAAGATATTTAGTTCTATGGAAGTGTCATAATTTGAAACTGTTGAAGAATTGTTGGAAGTAAATTCTTTCCCTGAACTTTTATTTTCTTTTTTATCTTTGTCCTTTTCGGTCTTATCTTTATATGTTGTACTGGAACTTCCATAGGAACGAGTACCTTCAAAACTAATATTGGCTGTTCCATAGACTACAAATTCAACGCCCAAAAGTTCAGCTACTTTTTGTGGCATCATAGTTTTAATACTGTTAGGGTCCAAATTGTTCTTTAAAAGTAGTGCATTAGTTGTCATGGGATCCTGAACTATAATTTGATGTGTATTCTTTTTAAAAGAATTGATTGCCGCATGTTGAATTTGACCAGACATGGCTTCGCTCATTAGACCTTGATCATTAGAAACCATTGTAAATGGCAATACCGCCAGTTTATTTTTCCGTTCAGCAGCGGTAGAAGTTGGTGAATTTGAAGTTTGTACCTGCGGTTGCGAAATAATCTGGGTACGACCACTTGCGAAAACAATTTTTTGAATGTTAGATTTCTTCAGCTCGTAAGTTAGGTCTTCTCCGGTGTAAACAAAATCTATACTGGTCTCATGTATTCCGGTTACTTTTCCGTCTTTAGTTTCACCGTTAATCATATAAATAACATCCGTTTTCTCTTGAGCAAAAATGTTTGAAGCAATGAAATTTAAAATAATTAGAACAATTGTAATAAGTGATTTTTGTAGGTTCATATTTGAAAAAGAGTTGATTAGTAATTACTAATATAGTTAATTTTTTAACATTTTAATGTTAAATTAAAATCATTGAAAAATAAATTTTTAAAACTAAGTGATAATATTCAAAGTAGTTTTTACTGATTGAATTAAGATTCTTAATCTTCAAAATGATACCGTCATTATCTTCCTAACTCAAATACTCTTCGCTTTATTAAAAGTAATAGTAAAAAATAACAATATCCTTATTGATTTTGTACGATCTAGGATATGATTTTATTGGTTTTTGGATCAGAAAGTAAAGCGTCATTATTTTTGATTTAATGATTAAATGGAGGTAATATGTTTATGAGATAGAAGTACTCATTTGAGAGATAAAATCAGTTTTATATTTATGCAACTCAAAATGTTTTCATGGATTTTTTACTGTAAAACCTCTGGGAAGCCCTAGAAATAGGTGATTTTTTACTGTAAATTTCACGGAAAATTGAAAATTCAGCTATTATTTGGGTAGTCCTCACCCTATTTCTCTTCACTCTGTTGCAGTCAAAACGATCCGTCGAAATGGTCTTGAACATAAGCCAAAAGCAAATAAAAATTTTAATTGATTGAAGCGGAAAATTTGCTTTTACCTAACGTTCGCTTTAGCAACATTCCGGTAAAGTTGACCGATCTGCATTGCATAGTTTTAAGCTTACTCCGATATTTTAAAACCTCACCTTTTTGATCTCAAAAGAACAGGTTTAGCATTAGCGGGTGCATAACCCGGTCAGCTTCGCTTTCCTATTTATAGCCCTTTTCCTAATCCTAAATCCTGTAGAAGAATCTATATCAAAAAGGTAATGTGACGGCTCTAAAAGAAGTAAATGAAATAATCCTAAAGCCTATTTCATTCGATCTTTAGTAGTGATTCAATGGAACGAAAAAGGCAAATGCTCGGGATAAAAAAAGTAAATGGAATTAATAACGCTTCCCCTTAAACATCTCTTTTTTTTAATTGCGACCAGGGGGAGCAATCAAGATTGTGTCCACAGATACACATCTTGAATTAGGATCTATATTAGAATTTTCCGTTGGATGGGAACCCGTGTCCCCATCATTGGAAATCCTCGTTTGGCATTCCCTTTTTTTTAGCTTTTCAAAGCTTAAGGAATAGAACATTATTTTAATTCAATAATCAGATTTAGGCAATTTCCTCCTTTTCCAATCCGAAGTCGTACCAGCGATTTTTATGATAAGAGACATGGAAAGAGGCCTGTGTTTCTGACCGCAGGGGACTCAGAAACCAGGCTTCTTTCACCATTGTTTTGCTGTGATAATGACCTAATTTAGCGAGTATGTGTACGATGTCTAAATTACGGTCTTGTTCACAGCATATTTTCTTTATTTTCATAAATGTTCTATTTTCTGGATTTTTTTGATGAATTGATGAGAAACCCTTTTTAGCCCTTGTAGATATTGAGCTGAAGCTGTCATCAAAAATTCATCAATTCATCATTTTTATTTTCAACAGCATGTTTTTATTCATCACTTTTATTTTTGATGAATATTTGATGAGTAAATGATGAGCCATTAAACCCCTATAAATACAGGGCTTAACCTTCCCCGTTCATCAATTCATCAAAATTCTCGGTCAGAAACGACCTTGAAATGTTAAAATAGCGGCCTTTCGCTTCCCGCTGCTCTATCGATCCATCCCCCCCACCATACCAATCTTTGATAGCAAAGTGTATTCCTTTGATTCTCCAATTTCCAGTAATTCTTCAACAGTCGTCTAAGCTGGGTAAGATTACGGATAATATTTTACGATTTAAGTATATTCGCTTCAGTGGTAATATTGTTATAAATCTTAATAAGACAACAACCGTTATTGGAAAGTGGAATGATCTTTCTGGTGGAGATACAAAAGATATTATCGAAAGTGGACTTTCAAAGTCGGCGAAAATTTAGGCGGTTTTAATGCATTATGTGAATCTCCAAATCCTACTTGGAATGATAGTCAGATCTGGAATTACATTAGCGAAACTTAGTTGAGAGATGCTGCTAGTCGCGGAAATATAATTAGAGTTGTTTTAGATATCCTATCATCAAATATTTGGTACTTTGTCTTTCTTCGTTAGAGAGCATAAGATATTAATTAAACCTATAAATGAAGGTGGACTGGGGTATACTTATGATTCAATAAGTTTTAGCTACATTAGATAAATATTAAAAAATGGAAAACAACTTAAGTTTAAAATATGTTGAACAAAGATGGGAGGGCCTTGAATGCTGGGTTGGTAATGATGAAATTTTTTGGGTAAGATTAGATTTCTTCTTAGAGTATTACATAGCTAAAAATGTTCTTTTATCACTTAAATACAAAAAAGAAATTAAAAATTTTAATATAGCGAAAGAATATTACCAATCGTTATATGAGAAATTTATGAATATTACCTTGAACGGGAAAAATTTTGATTATAGCAAATATATTAAGTGGCAAAAATTAAATAAACTAGAAGTTCAGCAAGCAGTTAAGCTGATTTCCTCTTCAAATAATGAACTTTAGATTATTTTCATGGTATTTTTTATTAATTTTATAATAGAAGTATCAAACGCCTTCAATATGTTCTGATTAAAATGTGAGTTAATCGTGAGTTCCAAAATTGGAAACCGCGGCAAACCATATAAATACTGCGGGTTTCAGAATGTTACAAGCGTTCTGTCATCCCGACTTTTAAAATTATCCGAAAAGAGAATGATCTTATTCATTCCCTTTTTTGTTTTGTAGTTTATAATTAGAATTATAGAAAAGCGCAATCCTGTTGAATAGAATTTATCGGTATTTTCAATAAATTTATACAAGTGTTTTTTAGTCTTTACAAAAAAGGCTAATTCAAAAAATCCAAAAAATAATGACCTGTATTTTTAAAAAATCAGTTAGAGCAATTTCAGTATTATTGTTAGTTGTACTGGTAAGTTGTTCTGAACAAAAGAAAAATGACATTGTTTTACAAGATCCGCTTATCGATGGCGATTTTGCAGATCCATCGATCGTAAAATACGAGGATAAATATTATATCTACGCCACGATAGATCCCTGGGGAGCAGAAGAACTTGGAGTTTTAGAATCAGATGACTTCGTGCATTGGGAGCAAAAGCATATTAACTGGCCAACAAAAGAACTTTGTACCAGTGAAACTTCTAATTCAAGCAATGTATGGGCTCCTTCCGTAATTCAGGGGAAAGATGGTAAGTTTTATATGTATGTGTCTGTAGGCAGTGAAGTTTGGGCTGGTGTGAGCGATCATCCTTTAGGTCCCTGGAAAAATGCTAAAAGCGATAATTCGCCACTTATTCAAGGCAATATGTTTCCTGAATATCACATGATCGATGCTGAAGTTTTTATAGACGATGATAAACAGGTGTATTTATATTGGGGATCTGGACTAAATTGGGTAAACGGGCATTGTTTTGTGGTTCCATTGAAAGACGATATGATTTCTTTCGATGAGGCTGAAATAAAAGATATTACCCCACCAAATTATTTTGAAGCACCGTTTATGGTTAAAAAAGACGGAACTTATTTTTTAATGTATTCTGACGGAAAATGCACTACAGAAACTTATAAAGTAAGATATGCTAAAGCCAATAATCCATTTGGGCCATTTTCTGAAGGCGAAAATAGTCCGGTTTTAACGACTTCTGAAGATAAATCAACTTTAGGGCCAGGCCATCATAGCGTATTTACTGAAGGCGGTCATGATTATATTTTATACCATCGCATAACCGATAATAGTGATCAATTGTATAGAGGGTTGACTATTGATAGTCTTAATTTTTCGGCTGATGAAATTGAAGTGGTAAGACCAGCCAAAACCTTGATGAATTTAGAGAAAACTAAAAAATAACTGCATTTTTAGTAGAATTTCGGTTTTAAAAAAAGGGCGAATTCTATAGAATCTTAAAGCAGAAACTTCAATAATTAGAAAAACGGCGTTATTGGAAAGCGCTTCAAATTCAATTAAATCTGTTTTTCCAAAAGGAAACCAAAAAATCGATACGTAGAAAACTAAACTCTAGGCTTATAATTCTTCACCATTCTACCGTGATTAAATCTTAATTCTTTTCAATAGTATAAAAATCGAAATCTACATATCCTCCCGGTTGCTCTGTAGCATAGTTAAATAAGCCGTAGCGATAGCCCATAAAATGTTTTGTAAAAGTGTAAATCATCTGTAGAGAATCTCCAATCTTCTGCCAGTTTTTACCATCGAGGCTGTAATAAAATTCAGCTTTATCTTTAGTGAAATCGCATGAAACTTTAAGAAAAACCTCGTCGTTGTTAAGCGGAATACTTTCTACAGCTTCAAAATGCTCACTTACGTTACTCATCATAACAATTCCCTGTTTTTCATCTTCATTTTCGATTCCTAAAATCGATTTTACCATCACGATCGATGTTTTTCCATCTTGCTTTTTTACACCTACGTAAGCATATTTGTTCTGAAAAGCAGTTAATCCAGCGATATCACCATTTTTCATATTAGCGACATTTATTTTGGTAGTCGCATAACTTTTTGGTCCTATAGTTCGCTGCGTTAAGGTGTTTTTAGCCGATTGTAAATTAGCGTCAATTCGACCTGTAGTTATTCGTAAACGCCCCGGATTTTCTAAGATTTCCCAATGATCATTATCTGGATTGTGATTCCATTGCCATACTAACGGAAGTTTAGGATCATTAGGTTTACGTTCAAAATCATCTGAAGCAACAATTGCCGGCACTTCAGTTTTTTTATTGGGTAGCTCTAAAGTCTCTGGTACTTTTCCGTTTTCACCCAAAACAAGCCAGCCATCTTTCCATTCTACAGGAACCAGATAAGGAATTCTTCCTATGCTTCCACGATCTCCAAAAAGCATCGCATACCAGTCGCCGTCTGGTGTATTCACAATACCTCCCTGTGCGACATGATCGTCTTGCAAAGCCAGGCGACCTTCGTAAGGTCCTGTAATTTTATCGGCTTTATGAATAATAACGCTGCGTGCCCATTTACTTTTGGGCGATGCAATATGAAAAATGTAATATTTGCCATCAATTTTAAATACCTGTGAACCTTCACCGGGAAGTCCGCCAACTTCATCTTCACCAAAAACCATATTCACATTTTCAATAATTGTTTTTTGGATTCCGCCGGGTTTAATGCCAGAAGCATCGGGCAGTAATTCTATCAGTTTAATTTCTCCACCGCCATAGATCATGTAGACTTTTCCGTCATCATCAAAAAATAGCGAATTGTCATGCAAAACCGGCTCAAAAGCAAAGGATTCCCAGTTCCCTTTTTCAATAGAATCGGTTTTGTAAACATGGGTTTTTCCGGTAGTGGCAGAAAAAGTCGATACATAAAAATGACCATCATGATAACGCAAACTACTGGCCCAGGAACCTTTTCCGTAGGCTTCTTCGTTATTTTCTAGGTTCATTTTGTCGTTTTCAACAAGGCGATCATAAGCATAACCCGCCATTTCCCAATTTATAAGATCCTTAGATTTCATGATAGGAAGTCCCGGGCTCATGTGCATCGTTGTACTGCTCATATAATACGTGTCTCCAACTCTAATGGTACTTACATCTGGAACATCTGCAAAGATCACTGGATTTTGCGCCGATTGGGAATAAAAATAAGTGCTGTTGAAAATAAGTAAGCTGAAAAAAATGACAAACGAGCGTCTCATATATTTGCTAATTTCTGCGGAATAATTTTTAAGCCGAATCTATCATTTGTAGATTTTAGAAAGCTGAAAATTTAGTCCTATTTGATCTAAAATTAGGTAAAATAAGGCAGAATTATTTTGAAGCTAGACCGCAAACGAAGCTATAAGGCTAGTTTGAAACAAAACGTAAAGTTTTTGATACTATGCAGAAAGGTTTTGGAGCTCTACACTGCCGAAATTCATTCAAGAATGAGCTGAATTCTTCAAAAAATGGTAATTCATTTATTAAAAAATAAAAATTTCAAACTTTAAATGAGAAAATATCAGCTTATTTCCGAAGAAAAATTAAACAAAACAATACACCGATATTCGATAAAAACAGACCTTATTTTTATCGAATATCGGTGTATAAAATTTAGTTATTTTGAACTGGAAATATCTTCTAATTCTGGAGCTTCAAGTTTGTTATTTCTGTACAGGTAAACTATTTCCTTGCTTTGGTAATTTGCGAATGCATTAACCAGTTCTGTCTTTGCTTCCTGCTGTAAACGCTGTGCATCAAGTAGGTCTGAAAGATTGTTTAAACCGCTGTTGTAATTATCCCGGTGCACTTCTAAATTTTCTTCAGCATAAGTCAGGTTTTCTTCAGTAAATTCAATTTGTTTGTAGGCATTTTGTAAATCGTACCAGCTTTGCATAATGCCAATCGTAATTTGATCCTGAGCTTTCTTTAACTGGTTTACCGCAATTTCTTCTTTAATTTCCTGTTGCTTTACTTTTTGTTTTTCAGCACCCCACCATGCAGAAATCGGGATACGTACAAGACCAAATGCCATTGGTTGAATATCAGAATCTAATCCTGTACTAAAAGTGCCGTATTTTACTGCATTTACACCAACCGAAACCTGAGGCAGCATCTCTGCTTTGGCCAGTTTTGTTTGTAATTTTGAAGCCTGAATTTGCTCACCCAATAAGCGATAATTAGAATTTGCAGATACATTTGTAGTATGCTCGTATTTTAATTCTGGCGGAATAACCTCATGCAGAGTATCCACCGCCACAGCGCTAGTATCATAATTTAAACCTGTATATAAGGCCAGATCTAGTAGCGCTAGTTTTCGCAAATTAGAAAGCTTACTTTCATTAAGTAAAACTTTACTTCTGTTTACTTTTACCTGAAGTAATTGATTTTTTGCGATCAATCCGGCATCCAACAAATCCTGTTGTTGTTTCAAAAGCTCGTTTAAATAAGCCTTAGAAGCCTTAACTACTTTTTGTTGTTCCTGCAATTGTACTAGTTGCCAGTATTTATTTTCAGTAGTTAAAATAACCGAATCTATAGATTGCTCTGCTCTAATTTTATTAGCTTCTACCTGTATTTCTGCAAGTTTATTTGAATTTCTAACGCTACCACCGGCAAAAACAACTTCAGATGCTGTAGCCGATGCCAGATATACATTATCAATTTCAGGAATTCCCAGCATCGCGATGGGATCTATAATATTATCAAAAGCATAAATGGCGCCACCTAGGGCTTCAATGTTTGGGAAATAATGGGCTATAGCTTCTTGACGTTGCACATTGGCCTCTTCGATTCTAAGATTTCCGTTTTTAATATCGTGACTATACTTTAGTGCAGCATTTTTAGCTTCTTTCAGCGTAATTTTAGTTTCCTGCGCATTGCTGGTATAAGTAACAGCTAAGATTAGAAAAAATAAAAGCTGTTTTTTATGTATCGAAAAATTAGTCTTCATTTTTAACAATTTCAGGTTTAAGCATTTTCAGTTTTCTTTTCTTCAGTATTTCTAAAGAACATCCAGTATAATGCTGGTAACACATAAAGCGTAAGTACCATCGAAATCATGAGTCCGAATGCTATTACGGTTCCCAATGGTCCCCATAAACTCGATCTACTTATAATCATTGGGATTACACCCACTGCGGCGGCAGATGAGGTTAAGAAAATAGGTCGCATTCTTCGTTGTGCTGCTAAAATAGCGGCATCTTTAACGCTGTAATTTTCTTTAAACCGAAGTTCGTCTGCAAAATCAATTAGGATAATTCCGTTTCTGACTACGATTCCGCATAGTGCCAAAATCCCCAAAAACGAAGTGAATCCAAATGGATACTGCATTAGCATTAATCCTAGTGCAGCGCCCAAAATACTTAGCGGCATCGTGATAAAACTAAGACTGGCGTGTTTTATAGATTTAAAATGCCAGATAAGAATTAGGAATATTACCAAAACACTTATCGATAGTGAAATTCCCATTGGCACGAGGTTTTCCTGTTGCATTTCGAACTCGCCACCATAATCTACTCTTATCGAATTAGGAATATCAAGATTATCGATTTTTGGTCTTAGTTTTTCTAAAACCACATTGGCAACGGCACCTTTGGTAATATCTACTCTAACCGTTAAACAGCGCATCCCGTTACGGTGTGTTATTTGCTCTTCCTGCCAGCCGGGCTCTACATTTGCCACCTGCCTAAGCGGAACCATACTCTGGGTTTTTGCTGAAAGTATAGCAAGTTCATTAAGATCTGCTACGGTTTGAGATTTATTATTTTCAGCCTTAATTTTTACCTGAATCGCATAATCTTCATCGTAGATCTTTGTAGCGTTTAGACCTTCCATATACATGGCAACAGTATTCGCGATATTCTGTTTGCTTAATCCTAACTGGGCAGCTTCATCTTTTTTAATGTCGATATTTATGGTTTTTTCCATTTCGCCAAAATTGGTACGAGACCAGATGGTTTCTGGCGTTTGCCTTGCCAGATTGATAATACTGTCTCCATAAGCACGAAGTTGGCTAATATCATTTCCGTATAAACGAACCTCTATAGGCGCCGGCTTGTTAACCATATTTAGCTGTTTCATCCTGAAATAAGCATTGGGAAACATCTTTGCGTAATGCTCGTCGTAATCTTTTAAAACTTCTTCGGTAGCATCTTCAGAAGCAGTGGTTACCAGAATTTGGGCAAAGTTTTTAGCCGGTAGGTTAGGAGCATAAACCATGTGAAAACGTGGTGAACTTTCACCAATAAAGCTGGTATAGTTTAAAACACGTTCATCGTCTTTAAGAACTTTCTCTTCAAATTGGCTTACCACTTTTGCCGTTTCATCGAGATTACTGCCTTTGGCCAGGTAAACTTCTATTGCAAATTGATTTCGTTCAATAATTGGGAAAAGTTCTCGGGTTAAGCCTGAAAACAAAATGATCCCCAAAATAACAGATGCCAGCCCAATGGCAAGGTTTAATCTATAGTGCTTCATCGCCTTTTTAAGTGAAGCATTAAAAAAGCCCTGCAAACGATCTAACATCGATTTTTTATTTTCCTTGTCTGTTTTTTTGTCGCTATGAAGTCCTTTTTTAATGAAAACCGTATTAAAAAATGGAACGATTAAAACTGAAATTGCCAGCGATAAAAACAAGGCGATCATTATCGTGAAAGGGAAGGTGCTTAAAAAGTCTTTTGCCGTACCACTTAAAAAGAATACCAAGGGTAAAAATGTTGCTGAAATCGCTAAAGTTGCCGTAAATACTGAAGGGAAAAGTTCTAAAGCACTGTGATAAGCCGCTTTCCAAATCGATTCGCCTTCATCTAATTTTTCAACATGATTGTCTATAATCACAATAGGATCGTCTACAACAATTCCTAAGACGATAATAAGCGCTGCGAGCGTCACTGTGTTTAATTCCATTCCCAGCATATACATTACGGCAAGCGTAGAGGCAATGGTAATGGGAATGGTAGCCGCAGCTACAGATGCAACTCTAAAAGGTAACAGGAATAAAGCGACCAGGATTACGCCAATTAGCGCATAGCCAAATTCTTTCATAAAATGCCCAATAGCGCTGTGAACTACTTCAGGCTGATCTGCAATTTTTACAATTTCGATATCTTCAGGCAGATTGCTTTCGATGGTATGTAAACGCTCTTCGATCTCTTTCCCAAACTGAACGATATTATTCCCTTTGGCCATCTCTAGAGTAATGATCATCGCTTTGGTACCATTGGTTTTGGTAAAAGCATCTGGATCTTCGTATTCTCGTTTAACTTCAGCAATATCTTTTACTCTAATTATGCTTCCGTCGTTAGTGGTGCGCACGATTTGATTGGCAACATCAGTTTCATCCTTTAAAAATGTATCAATGTGAATTGGCCGGTCAAATTCATTTCCCTCTAAAGTTCCGCCGGGATTAACGCTTCCCTGTTGCTGCAAACTTTGCATTAGCATTCCCGGACTAATCCCGTAAGTGGCTAGTTTGTTTTGATTGGTATAGACCGCGATTTGTTCTGTTAAACCACCGTCATGGCTAATTTTTGCAACGTTTTCTAATTGTCGCAGATTATCTTCAATATCCTCTACATGATGCTGTAAATCTTTGTAGGGGCGGGAAGAAGATTGAACTGCGAGGATCATGGCAGCGGTACTTCCAAATTCACTATTTACCAGAATTCCGCGGACTCCCGCTGGCAGTTGTTGTTGCTGAAAAACTAATAAGCCGTTTTTTAATTTATTCCAAAATTGCTCGGTTGCATCTTCATCTACGCGATTGGCAACTTCAACATATACATACATGCGACCATCCTGAGAATACGAATAGGTTTTGGTTTTGTCTACTTCATTAAAACTAAAAAGATACTCTTCAACTTTGCTGGTAAGTTCTTGTTCTACTTCTTCTGAATTTGCTCCCGGATAATAGCCAATTAATAATCCCTGCCTAATGGTAAAATCTGGAAATTCATTTCGTGGCATATTAAATAAACCAAATAGTCCTATACTTACCAGAAGAAGAGCTACGGCAAGCGGAAATGATTTATTTTGCATTGCCCATTCTATGATAGAATTGTTTTGCTTTTTCATAATCTAAACGAGTCTTTTAAATTATTGGGCAATTTTAATTGGGGTATTATCGGTAAGTTTATGATATCCCGAAGTAATTACCTGGTCTGAAGCTTTTAAACCTGAAGTTATGGCAATGCCATTGCTGTAAAGCTTTCCTGTGCTAACCTGCTTTCGTTTAGCCTTTCCGTTTTCTGCAACAAATACAAAATATTCGTTTTCTTCGGTTACTGAAACTACTTTAATAGGCAAAATAATTTCAGAATCATCTGATTTTTGATTTTGATTGAAATCGATAAGCGCTGTACAGGACATTCCTGGTTTTATTGATTTCTCTGGGTTTTCCAGAAGAATTTGAGCGATATAAACCGGATTTTGCTGATTAGATTGAATGGAAATTTCAGTCACTTTTCCGAAGAAAAAATCATCTCCCAAAGCATCGATTTTTACCTTTGCGCTATCTCCTTTTTTTAGTTGATTTACTTCAGCATCTGGCACAGGAATAGCCGCTTTTACGGTATCTATATTTAGCAATTGAAAAACAGGTCTGCCCGGGCTGGCCAAATCGCCAGATTCCATGATCTTAGCACCAATATAACCACTAAAAGGCGCATATAATTTACTGTGTTTTACATTTTGAAACGCAGCATTGGCCGCTGCTTTTGCTTGATTGTATTTTGATCGCGCTTCGATCATTTTAATTTCAGCAATGCTTCCTTTTTGGTACACTTCGTTTATGCGTTCGTAATTTTCTTTGGCAAGATCTGCCTGAGCTTTACGAGCTTCATATTGCTCTTTATAAGCGGTAGCGTCTACCTGGGATAAAAGCTCACCTTTTTGTACAAAATCGCCCATTTCAGCATTAATAACTTCAATCGTTCCGCCTATTTGAAAACTAAGATTCACTGTTTTGCTGGCAATAATTTTACCTGTAAAACCAGTGTTTTTGGTATTTAGTGAATTAGTATGTTCACCAATTGTAATCGTCTTAACAGCGATTGGTTGGATAGCAACAGATTTCTCTTTCTCGCCACAACTAATGGCAAGCAAAGCAAGAATCGCAAACAATGTGGGACAAATGTTACGCATATTAAATAAGATTAGGATAAGTTTAGTTTTGAAGTCCTTTGATCATTAATTGATTAATCCACTCTAATCGATCGAACATATCGTTAGAAAATCGCTGATATAGAAAAATTTCTTTTTCCAGGCTATCGGTTGCCGTTACCAGTGCCAACGCCAAAAAATTGATGTCCTTTTTGGGAACAGGTTTAATTTCTTGTTTTTCGATCGCCCAGTGAATACAATTTTCGATAATGCTGATTTCTTCGGTTCTAATACCGTCTAAAAGCTGATATAAAAAACTAGTGTTTTCTTTTAGATCTGTGAGTAAATAGGTGTAGGTGTTAGAAAGCGAGATTAGATGTTCTAGTTTTATCTTTCTATAATTAGAAAGGTTTTTTTCGATGCTGAATTCTTTTGAAACCTTTTTTGAAGTCTCCTGAATTCGTTTTTCGTATTCATTCTTTACAAAGGCTTCGAAAACTTCATTTTTATTCTTGAAATAATAATATAAAGTACTTCGCCCTTTTTCTGAAGCCTTAGCGATATGATCCATAGTCGCTTTTTTATAACCGTGATCTCGAAATACGGTTTTGGAGGCTTCTATAATCTGCATTTTTACAAAATCTTCTTTAGAATCCATTTTTCGACAAAAATTAAAATTATGTCTAATTTTAAACAAAATTACAATTTATGTCTAAATGTAAATCTTTCTAAGTTGTTAATTTTTAGTCTGAACGTCTAAAAAGTGAATGGGAGGTGAAGAATTTTAAAGGTTGAATTTTAAAATAAATACTTACTTTAGGCTGAAATTAAAATATAGAAAATGAAAAGATCATTTTTAATACTTGCTTTGATGTGTATGACAAGCCTTTTCGCTCAAAAAGATAAGACGATTTATCAATTTAAGGTTGAAGATATAAATGGTGAAACTTTCGATCTAAGTTCACTTAAAGGGAAAAAGGTGATGATCGTGAATACGGCGAGTAAATGTGGATTTACGCCGCAGTATGCCGAATTGCAGCGTATTTACGAGCAATATAAATATGGTGACTTTGTAATTATTGGATTTCCATCTAACGATTTTGGAAATCAGGAGCCGGGGAGTAATGAAGAGATTTCAGAATTTTGCCAGAAAAACTACGGAGTAGATTTTCCTATGATGGCAAAGATTACAGTGAAAGAAGAAGAAAAGCATCCATTGTATCAGTTTTTAACCGAGAAATCTAAAAATGGTTTTAAAGATTCTGAAGTAAAATGGAATTTTCAGAAATATCTAATCGATAGAGACGGGAAGCTTGTCGCGGTAAAAGACTCGAATGTGGTTCCAGGTGATAATTCGATCTTAAGTTGGATTCAGAAATAATTCCGCTTAAAATAATAGAAAACAAAAAGGGTAATCAAATTACCCTTTTTGTTTTTTACTAACTTTATTGCTGTACTAAAGTTATACTCATTGTAGCATATTGCGCATCAGATACACCTTCTGCACCTGCGTAAACGTTGGTAGATCTACCAAAATAGCCTTCGCTAGAATTATATTTAACCCATTCTCTTCCTTGCACATTGATAGTGTAAGTTGTTCCTGCGACCATACTTACATTTGCTACCATGGTAGTATTTTGACCCAGGCTGTAAAATGTATTTCCAGGGAACGATTTTGATACTGAAGTTATATATTTTTCTTTAATAACATTGTTATTGACCATAAATCGAACAGATCCCTGGCTGGCACCATCTTGATAATGCGTAACACTATGACGATGGGATGAGCTATAACTTGTGTTTTCAGTAAATGTTGTATTTGTTGGTGCTCCAGATGCATAATAAGCGCTGATAATAAATTGGAATGTTCCTGTGTATGGAGCTGTAAATGTACCGTTTAAGCCAGGTAAATTTACATATTCCCTGTTGTTAGAACTTGCTCTTACTTCATTGGTTTGATTGTACTCTACAGAAAAGGTATTATGCCCAGAACGTACCCATCGGCTACCATTATAATAGTAAAATCCCTGGGTAACATCATTTGTAGTTTGAGTATTAAAAACAAGTAACCCAACTGGCGGGGTTGCTGCCATAGAAGAAACGTCTGTCGTGCTCGACAATGCTACCCGGTTAATTAAATTCCTTTGTTCGTAGATCCCAGATCCAAGGATGCTGCAGGATTTGGTGCGCTGTTATTAATCCCAACAGAACCTGTAGCCTGAATATTAATATCGTCCTGATATGTTGGATAAGTTGGTGCGCCGTCATTTTCTATCCCAATAGTTAAAAGTCCGTTTTCATCAGTAGAGCCATTTCCACTAGCATTATCCTGGTATTTAATATATCCATAATCGTTTCCAGGATTAGCGGCACTTTTAAAAATTATCGAAGATTCGCCACCGGCGTTGGCATGCTCTAATACCATCGTACCGGTGGTAGGAGAAGCTGCAGTTCCATTTTCCTCGTAAACATGTAAAGTTCCCTGAGGGTTTGATGTACCAATACCCACCTGGGCATTTAGGCTTAAAGTCAAAAATGGTAGGGTAAAAAAGTAAATTTTTTTCATTTTATTGTTTAATGCTTGTTAATGAAGCAAATGTAGTCAGATATTTACGAAGTATGGTAATTTTTAGGAATATATTAATGAAGTGTCGATGATTAGCATTCTAATTGAGATAATCTGATTTTCTGCTTTTTAGCTATTAACGTCGAATTACCAAAATACTTAGTCGGTTAATTTTATTTCACTATATTTAGATAGATAATTAGATAATTTTTGGCACCAAATTGCAACAATATTTTATGCCTATCGTCTATTAATAAATTCATCAATCAATCTGAATATGAAAAAGCTCTTTTTTATCATTGTTTTACTATTTGCTATCAACCTTAAAGCCGAATCCAAAGAAGTAATTGCTGAGGTTATTTTCGAGAACAAGACTGATCTGCCTATCTCTTCGGGAACTTTTTTTATTACTGAATTAGATAAAGAAATTAAAATCACTTCCGCAGAAAGTTTTAAAATAACATTACCTGAAAAAGGCAAATATCAGTTTGGTTTTTATTCTGAAGATTTTACCAGTTATACGTATTATCCTGCCAGAATCACCTCTAAAAAGAATATCATTACCATAAGGTTAGAGCAGAAACCAACTACTGAAACTGCGTTAAATTATCGAAATTTGGCAAATCCTGAAGATCTTGGTGTAGGAATGAACTTTATCTATAACGGATTAAATAATAATCCTATCGATTTTTCTAAATTTACCGAAGCTTATGGTGTGGGTATGGTTACTAAAAATTGTGTCGTAGACCCAATAACTATGAAGCGTGTTACCGCACATAATCAAAAAGTAGTAGAGTACCTTATCGAAAACTTTGGCGAAGAATGGAGAGATAGTTTACCTGCAACTCCATTCGGAATCAAAAAATAGTAGTTCCATCAAATTTTATTATTAAAATTAGAGCCATGCGTTATACTGATATTCACTGATTTTTGCGTTAATTTTTAGTGTTTAAGTCTGTTGTCGCTTTGTGTTTTTCGAACTAATTTACTGTTTTAGCCACCGATACCGAAGGGAACATGATTGGTATCCATTCCATGAACTAAAAAAGTACGACCAAAACCAACAATATCAGCACTGTGTTTTCTGTAAAATTATAGCATATTAACCAGTTTCAATAATATGTAAGCAGTTTAAAGGAAGCACAGTCAACTTATGCTGTAAATATTCTAAATTGAAGACTTTGTACGTTTTTGAGGTAACTTATTGTAATTTCTTCGGAAGAAAATAAGCCTCAAAACAACTGATTTAAACTGAAATTAGATAAATATTCATGGCATTTTTAAGAATCACTGGTCTTATATTTTTATGCGGAATTACTCTTTCCTGCGGAAATAAAACGCTTACTACCAAAGCTCAAAATAAAAACAGTGCGGCAGTTTCAACTGAAGCAAAAACACTTCAGCTGTATCGTGAGATGATGATCGCTAATCCGCCAGATTCCTTAAAATTAGATCCTTTTTATAAAAAGTATATTGATGCTTTTGGGATTCCGGTGGTCTCTTCAGAAAAAGTTCCAGATGATGCGCTTGCTGTGGCTCGTGATATTGTAAATTTTATGCTGGTAAAACGTCCTGATATACGGCAGGAACTTCAAATACGCGGAGCCAGAATATTAATTATGGCTGAAACCGAAATGGAAACCGATCTACCAGAACGCAGCGACTGGAAAAAGCCGGCAATAGACGATGTTCGGTTAACGCCGGGGGAACGTGAAAATTATAATAAACCAGGCGGAATTGGTAGCCAAACCGATAAAGAATATTGGAACAAGCGTACCCGTGGAATGGGCGGAACGGTAACAAGTTGCGCCGAGGAAAATTTATTGGGATATCCAGATACTCGATATTATGGCGAAAATATTCTGGTACACGAATTTAGCCATAATATGATGAGCGCTTTACGAAAAACCGATCCAAAGCTATATGCTGAAATTGGCAAAGCTTACACTGCAGCCAAAGAAAAAGGATTGTACAAAGGCCAATATGCCATTAACACCGTAGCAGAATATTGGGCAGAAGGTTCGCAGTGGTGGTTTTGGTCTAATTACGGGTTTTATGATGGCGGAAAATATATCGTTTCGCCTAGCGATCTGGAAGAATATGATCCTGTACTTTACAACATTTTGGCTAAGGTGTATCATGAACATCACATTCCGGCAGATGTTTATTATGCGCAGAATAAGGAACCCAGATCTTAAAGTTTTATTCGATAATCGAGCTTAAACGCAGCCAGGCTTAACTTGAAATAAAGATAATTTTCAAACAAATGTTTCTAAGCTTTCTCCTGATTTAGTCTACTTCTAAAATTCTGAATTTTCGTTCTGTTTCATTCAGTAAAAAATCAAGTCAGGATTTATATAATTTCGGAAAGAAAAACAATTCCGAAGATCCAACCCAGGTAAAGAAAAGTGTAGGATATTGAGTAAGCTGCTGCTTTTGTAAGGTTGCCTGAAGTTGCATTGGCATGTTTAAAAACCTGTCGCAAAGCTCTAAAGAAAATCCAGTAGAGCATCATGATAATGATAAATAGCGAAAACCAAAAAATCGCTTCCAGCAAGAGCATAGCAACAAGAATTAAAATGCTCATCACGATCCAAAGCAGGATAGAAAGTATTAGTCCGCTTAAGCCATCTCCCACATCAGTGTCTGTAGAATCGAAGCCTCCCGGGGCCTGATAGTTGAAAAGAGAACCTTTGGTATAATTTCTATAATTAGGAAAATCATCTTGTAATCCCAGGCCTTTGTATAAACCATAAGTCATAAATGCGAATAGTAGCGTACCAATTATCGAAAGCGAAATATAAAAGTTACTGGTTAGTGCACGATTATAATTAATTCCCGTAAGCCAAACGGTTACAGCGGTCACGGCAATAACGATGAGGGAAATAATAAAAATGGTTTTTCCTTTTAGATAAGGTTTTTTAGATGCTTTCATTTTGATTGATCTAACTAAGATGGATGATTTTTAAAAAAATATAAATTCTATTGGCACCGCCAAAGGGTATAATATCCCCGAGGCTTACCTTGAAATTAAAAAATTATTTTTAACGAATGCCTTATGGGCTTACCCAAGGTAGTTTACTTAAACAATCGTGTCCAGATTTTTTTGAATAAGTTTTTGAAGGTTTTTTGTTGTTGCCAGTAATCTTTATAAACATATATGCTCATCCATTTATGACTTTCTTCGACAGCCCAATTTTCCAAATTTTTCAGGCTTGAAGCTTCTGCGTAGAAAGTTTCATTTTCCGTTAAAAAATTCTCCCACGAATAATAAACTAGTGAAAAAGGATCCAATCCATAGTCCTCATTATAACTAAGAAAAAGCTCATAAAGTTGCTTTAATTGGGCGTAAATATCATTCTTGGCGATGATCTGTTCCATAAAGTGTTGAATATGCTTAACAGGATCATCTTTTTCTTCTTCTATGGCTTCAGGAATCCCTAGATCGTTTAGAACAGCACTCACGTAGTTTTTGATTTCTTCAGAATCTACTGGTTTAGAAAATGAAGCTAGCATATAAATATTGTCAGTCTCAAAACCATTTTTTAAAAGTTCAATAGCCCAATCTACTGTAATATCGTAGTTAAACGGACTAACAATTTTATGAAACTTTATACGATGTGAAAGATCTTGATTCATGCTTAACTAGATTAAAAATCACTCCTTTTCAATTTCATTTTTTACCAACCCGATAAGCGCCTTTCCATGAATATTCTTAGCAATAACGATCCCGTTTTTATCTAAAATAAAATTTGCAGGGATTGTCCTGATTCTTATTTTTTTCAGGAAATCTGTATCGTCACCCTGTAATTCTGAAAGCTGAATCCAGGCATCGGCGCCATCGCTTTCGGCCGCCATCTTCCAGGTTTTTTCGTTGCTTTCTAAAGCATAAGCGATTATTTCTAAACCTTCGTTTTTATATTCTTCGTAAAGCGGAACCAGGACTTTTCGATTTTCTTTTCGGCAGGGAACACACCAGGATGCCCACAGGTCGATAATCGTTAATTTTGAACCTAAATTTTTGTGAATCGAAAGACTGTCTTTAGTAATCGATGGCAGCATAGCTTCAGGAAAGGTATCGCCAATTAAAACCGGTAAACTTTGGCGTGCCCCCATTTCACAAAGCTCATTTAACCAGTAATTATCAATATTTTTTTCTTGCCATTTTTGGCATTGTCGCACTAAAAATTCTGGAATACGTTCAAAATCATTTTCTGGTCTTACCCAACGTAAAGCCTGCATTGCGGGCAAAATATGTTCGCTGTTATCAGCGAAATCCATCAATGATTTTTGATAATTTAAGATCGCTTCCTCTTTCTGGAGCAACTGGCTGCCATCTTCTATCTGCCAGGTTTTATTGGCCAGATATTTTTGATAGGCATTGTTTTTTAGATCTCTAAGTTGAAGCAAGGCCCTATTTTCTTCGGAAGGATTTTCGATAGAAAAACTTTGTTGAAATTCGTCGAAATTCGCCGCTATTTTTATGGATTTTTGCTGAAAGATCACCGGCATATAATTCGAAGATTTTGGATCTTCAGAAATTAAATAATTTGGAGCTTTGCCGGGAGCCTGAAGTACAATTTCCAATAATCCTGAAGCCGAATTCCCTGAAAATTGCTGAAAACTAAAAGAACCATCTTCAGCAATAGTCGCCGAATCGATAACTTTTCCAAAAAATGAGGCTGCAACCTCATTTAACTTTTCTGGCCGAATCAAATAAAGCTTATGATCTGAAGTTGCATTTTTTATCTTTCCGGTAATGGCGACATCAGTCGTGCAACTGGCCAGGAATAATGAAAAAATTAGTCCTGCAATTATCGATTTTAAGTGAATTCGATTCATTTTTTAGAAGTCTAAAACTTGATGCCAAATTAACTAATTTCAGAAGTAATAGATAAAAATTGTTTTTCAGATTTAATTTTTTAGCCCGCTGCCAGGCTTGTGAGTTTTATTCCATTCTTTGTAAAATTCGACGAATTTTAGATGATCTTTAATCGCCTGTTTTTCAAGATCAAATTCTTTAAAATCAAAATCCCCGAATTCTACTTTCTCTAACTTCAGGATAAAACTATCGGTTTTATATTCGGCGATCAAACCGGGAAGTGTGGCGTAAGCCGTTGGGCCACCAACAAAATCAATTTCAGGAATAAACCAGCATTCTTCAGGAATAAATTTTTGATATTCTTCGTTTTCGTTAAGGATTTCTGGCAGCGCCAAAATTGCGGTATATCCATTTATTTTTTTCGAAGTTTCTGTAATACGCCACTTTACATTATCTGCAGCGACCTGTCTGGTAAACTCCAAAACCCTGGGAATGTAATATGATTTTTTCTGCTGAATGTCGCTGGCGATAAATTTGCTGTTTATGATGCTGTTTTGAGCAAGATTGTAGGCTGTTTCAAAAAACTGAAGGTATTCTGGCCATTCTGCCGTAACCTGATACTTTTTGTTATCTGAAATTACGATGAATTTAATTTCGGCCACCGCCTTTTTGTTTTCAAAATTCATCTGGTCTAACATAATTTCGTAGTCAGGATTGGGAACCGAATCTGGAATAAATCAGTAATTATTTCTGCGGAATAAGTCGCTTTTATTTCCTGACCAAAGAACGAATTCGTCATAAATGAGACGCATAAGATTAAAAAGAAGCTTTTATTCATATAAAATCGTGATGATTAATTATTTCATTTTTAATTGATAGATCATGCGATTCTTTTAGCCTCTTTTTTAGAAAGTATCTTTAAAAAGCGATCAATTCTGCCTTTATTTTCCTGTTGTAACAGTGAGGGATATAAATTCATTAAAATATTGACTAAAATGATCCAAAGTGAAAATAAATATTCCGCTCTAATTATTTTAATCATGGCAAAGATCATCACAAATATAAAGCCGATAAAATGACTAATTTCGGCAATAGTCATTTTCTGTTTTAATTCGATTAACTCTTCTGTGGTGGCTTTAGATTGCAACTGCAGCTTGGGATTAAAAAATCTAAAGAATGTGTTTTTTACGATCCATTTAAAAGCACCCAAACCAATGAATTTATTCAGTTTTCTACTTTTTATTAAGCTAATATTAGATAGTTTTCCGTAGAATTCCGTTTTTCTGAGCGCCGCATTTACGATCATCCCAACGATCCAGGAAATTAAACAAATAGATATACTAAAAGTGATATATTTTAAAGTCATCGAAAGATCGATCGAGGTTAAAACCCAAGGTGTCCAGTAGCTTAGGTTTTACTAAATTAAACAATCTTAGGTCTAAAAAGTAGAATTTTAATAAGATTGTTTTTCAATTAATAATATCTTTAAAATCCCTAAAAGCTTTTATCAATAAATCCCCATGAGAAAATTACTTTTCATCTTTCTTCTAATTTTAATTTCCTGTAATTCTAAGCCAACGAAACCCCGAGTATTAATTTTGTCTGATATTAATAATATCGGTGGCGATCCAGATGATAAACAATCAATGGCACATTTGTTTATGTATGCCAATGAAGTTGATATTGTTGGGATTATTCCAGATTTATGGGAAGGAAAAGGCGTAGAGGCAACAATACAAACCATCACAGCTTATGAGCAGGATTATAAAAATCCTGATTATAATTTTAAAGAGTTGAGTTATCCTGAACCAGATTATTTGCGAGATCAAATCGCCAAAAATAAAACAGAAGCTATCCAAAAAATTATTGCTGAAGCTAAAGCTGAAAACGAGAGACCGCTTCATATTTTAATTTGGGGGAATATGAATACGATGCGAGATGCTTTAAATACAGCGCCAGAAATTGCCGAAAATATAAGAATTTACACTATCGCTACGCATCGTATGGCTGCAAATGAAGATGCACAGCAACATTCTAAAGATACCACTGATTTTGGTATTCGAAGAAACTGGAATAACCCGGGCAGAGACGAAATTCACTACGATCCCCAATTTAAAAATCTTTGGTGGTTAGAAAATGATTGGGCGTACAATGCGATGTTTGAAGGGGCAGAGCCAAAGGAATTTCTGAATGAAATTAAGGAGTACGGAACTCTAGGAAATTATATTTGGGAAGTTGTACAACCGCATGATTGGGCGCGATATTTTAGAGCAGGCGATACTCCAACATTGCTTTATTTTTTAGAACCAGGCGTAGATATTAACGATCCAACTTCTAGTTCTTGGGCGGGTAAATATATAAAGCCTTTTCCTGAAGAGCGACCAAATTACTGGATTGATGATGCTGGCATCGAAGATTGGAATTACGCAAATCCTGAAAATACGTGGAATAATTTTAACCAGGTGTATCAAAATAGATTAGAAGGTCTTATGTTGAAGCGTGCCGAATGGTATGAAGATTACAGGCAGAAAATGAAAGAACTTTATTCGAAGTAACATAGTGACCTGAATTTTGCCAGTTAGCCAAAAGGATTAATTCTTAAGCAATTTTCTGCATCGCTCTATATTTTCCAGCAAAGTTCCTTTTTCAGGATTAAGTTCGTAAGCTTTTTGATAAGCTATTTCGGCTTTTTTATATTCTTTTAATTTTTCTAGATTTTGGCCTTTAATGTCCCAAACTTCCCAGTCTTCGGGTAATTCTCGAGTCATGATCTCGCTTAATTGCGCGCTTATTTTCCAGTTTTTATTTCCGAAGTTAAGCCGCTCTAACCAATAAATATCTAATATGTTGCTTGGATTTTTCTCATTCTTAAGCTTATAATATTGTCCAACCAAATCATTAGTTTCTTTTCTTTCTATAGCATCGGCAAGGTCGTAAGCGATGGTACGATTGGGGTGATTTAATTTAAATTCAGGATAAATGATCTTTAAACCAATATCATCAACCAGACTAACCGAATTAGAAAGCGTCACCACACCAGTTTTCGTATTCTTATTGTAAGCAACAAATGAAGTATAGCCACCTGTGCCACCATTGTGCAATAAAATTTCTGTAGAATTTTCTGGTTTTAAAACAAACCAACCGTTCTTATAAAACAGGTTGTTTGCACCTAGATCGTCGATTCCGGTCATATGCAGATTTTCAATTTTTGGTGCTTGAAACTGATCGTTATTTTCTTTCTGAAATTTTAAATAGCTAACAAGATCTTGCGTACAACTTATCAAACCACCAGCATACCGGCTAGGTCCTGTAAATTTCCAGTTTTTATTTTTGGTGCCAATATTTGTGGGCTGCACCAGGAGTTTTTTATTTACAGTAGCATGTTCTAAGTGACTATGATACATTTCACTATCCTGAAATAATTCACCAACCAGATCTGGAAAATCACTTACAGTTTTCTTTTCAATAATTCTTCCCAAAACACCAAAACCAAAGTTAGAGTAGCTCCAGGTTTTACTTGTATCGATTTTTAAATTATTTAGTTCGGTTTCTAAAAGTGCATTACTGTAGCCATTAAACGGATCAGACCAATCTTTAGGTGAAAATTGTTCAGATAATCTTGGCAAACCAGATTTGTGATTTCTTAGCTCATTTACTTTTACAAGCTTTAAATCTTTATTTTCGATATCTGGAAAAAAATCTGCGATCGATTTATCAAGCTCGTCTCCTAAATAAATTTTAGCAAGCCAGGCGGTAAAGGTTTTTGTTACTGAACCAATTTCGTACAAGCTTAAGTTAGTAGCTGTCTCTCCAGAAGCATCAATTTGCCCGTAATTAAAAAACTTCGCTTCTCCTGAAGGCAATAATATGCCTATTGAAATACTCGGATTGATCTCAAGTTCTGTACGTCGTAAAATTTCATTTTCGATGGAATCTGAAATGATCTGTTGACTAAATACAAGGTTAGAAACAAAACCGAAAAGACCAAAAAGTAATAACCGCATTCCCATTTAAATTGAATTTTAAGTTAGCTTAATCTACCGCCTCGTTTAGAAAATGGTTAAAAGGAAGCTGAATTTTATAGATTTTCAGCAATTGTTTTTCAAGGTCTTTCTGCGCCCAAAATTCGTTCGAAACAGGATGGATCATTGCGTAACTTTTATGCTTTAGCAATTCGATATCTTTAAATTCTTTCGGAAAATCCTTTGGAGCTCTTTTTAGTTTTTCACCATGAATTTCAGGGAAATAAGATTGAAATTGGTCGTTTTTAATGATATTTTTAAAATCTTCGGGATGATCATAAATATGCTGACGTATTGCTTTTAAACTTTGGGCATCCGGTTTGTAAATTCCGCCGCCAATAAAACAGTGATCGGGTTCAATATGCATATAATAGCCTGCGTGCCCACTTTTACGACCATCTTTTGCGAAAAAAGCTCCGAAATTTGTTTTATAAGGCGCTTTATTCTTAGAAAATCGAACATCTCTATAAATTCTAAACATGCATTTTTTAGGATCGTCTACATTGATTTGTGGATCTTGCGCTTTTAACTGCGGTAAAAAGTCTTCCAAAAATTGCAGAAACTCGTCTTTAGCTTCTTCGTATCTTGATTTATTGTCATTAAACCAATTTCTATTATTATTGATTTGAAGATCGATTAAAAAATGAAAAATTTTGTCGAAATCCATAGTTGTTGCTCCTTTTAGGAAGGAAAGTTACCATATTTTTTCAGCAAAATCCTGCTTCAATCAAATTTCTTCCTAAGCGCGATTAAGCCTAAAATGGGACCAATGGCCAGAATCATAAAAATAGTGGTGCTATTTGTTGTTTCAGCAAGAATGTTCAGCAATAAAATGCTAAAGATCGTTATACAATAGCCAAGACAATTTACGATGGTTAGTGCTGTTCCTTTTACCTCTGGGTCTGCATTTTGCGCCACCAGAGTAGAGAATAAAGGTGAATCTGCAACCACCGAAATTCCCCAAAATAAAAGAAAAGCGATAAAAATTTCTACGGAATTTATACTGAAGAAAAGGGGAGAAGCAAGGCAGCAAATTCCTGAAAGTGCTAATGCGGAAATTGCAGTTTTTTTAGTTCCATTTTTTTCAGCAATAAATCCGCCCAAAACGCAAGCCAATCCGCCAACTCCAATAATCAAAAATGACCACAGCGAAAACTTGAAGCTGGTTTGGTGAATTTCAGCATATAATTTTAGCATGACTGGAACAAAAGCCCAAAAGCTGTATAATTCCCACATATGTCCAAAATAACCAAAAGCTGAGCTTCTAAAATTTTTATTCCTGAAAACCTTTAAAAATGATTTTAGATCTACAGATTTACCGGCACTTCTAAACGGACCGTCTGGTACGAAAAATTGAATTAAAAGTCCGCCTAAAACGGCCAAAATCGAGGTGCCAATTAAAACCGATTTCCACGGAAGATTAGCAGTTAGACTTTTTAGTAAATGCGGAAAAGCGGTCCCAATCACCAGCGCACCGACTAAAAATCCCAATGATTTTCCTAATCCTTTTTGAAAATAATCTGTAGCGATCTTCATGCCTATAGGATAAATACCGGCTAGAAAAAAGCCAACGAAAAAGCGTAAAAGGAGTAAAGTTTCTATCGTATTTTGGGAATAAATACTCGTCAAATTAAAAAGTGCTCCGCCAAGAGCACTAAGAAAAAATACTTTTGAAGGCGAAAACCTATCGGCAATGCTAAGAATGGCAAAAAGCAGCGTCCCTAAAATAAACCCAAATTGCACCGCAGAGGTTAATAAACCTAAAGTTTCTTCGGGTAGTTGAAAGTCCGTAATAAGATTAGTCATCACCGCGTTTCCTGCAAACCAAAGGGAAGTACAGCAAAATTGAGCAATTACGATAAGCGGAAGAATTCTCCTTTTAACCAACATGTTTATTTATTGTTGGGTAAAGATATGGATAATTGGTATGTTAGAATTTTGGATTGTTAGTATATTAGAATTTGGACTATTGGTATTTTAGATTACTGCTCACTGAGACTGCCAACTGCTCACTGAAAAAGACTTCTCGATACATTTTATTTTTTCGCTGTGCTGCAAAATAAAATACTCGAAGTGACATTTTAAGATATGAGAATATAGAAATTAGAGTTTAGACATGAAATGGTAATGCTAAACTATTTTCATTTTTACTGTAAACTGTAAACTGAGACTGTATACTGAAAACTACTTAATCAATTCAATTTCTACGATTTCGTCATCAGTTTTTACGATATCACCTTTTTTACATTTCCATCGCAGAATTGCATTTTCGAAACTTTCTAATTCGAAGCTTAAGCTTTTACTTTCCAGGGAGCAAATAACCTGTCCTTTGGCTGCTTTTCCTTCATTTTCGATAAGAATTTCGGAAACTTTGAATTCTGATTCTCCTTTAATTTCTGGAGCGGTAATAAGCGCTTTTTCTCCGGTTGGTGTTAAATTTTCGAGGTGTGCGTTAGTATTGTTTCTCTTTTCTGAAAGTTGAAAGAGTTTAGCTAAAAATTTAAGCATTATAAAAAAGTAGTTGGTTAAGTTTTACCGAAATTATATGTTTTTTAGATATTTTTTTCAAGAATTGATATCGATTTTATGGATTTTTAGGTTCACTTTTTTACCATTTTGAGAAAGTACAAGATCTAAGGAATTCTGCTTTTGCAAGGATAGCCATTCGTTCTGCCAAAAATTTAAAAGGGCTTCTTTTGTTAATCCTGAAAGATCCTTTTCATTAATGCTTTGCACCACAGCACCTTTTTCAATTTTGTGTTTTTTATTAAAATCCTTTTCGGCCTTATAAACTTCTAATTTTTTGGATTGATAATTCGGTTTAAAAATGAGTTCAAATTGAGCAATCTCATCATTTGGGGTTGATCTATTTTTCTTTAAAAAAAGGTGATGATTTTTGAAGTCTACGGTAACTAAGTAATCTTCAAGAAACCTATTGCCTATAAGCTTGGAGGTACCCACTTCATTTTCAGCATCAATGACCTGATTTTCCAGAATCATATCTCCAATTTTTACTGTGTTTGCTATAAATCGATAATCTGTGGGCTGATCTTTCAGGTTTAATTCTAGTCTCGATTTTTTATGGTTACGAAGTACTTTTTTAAGATCTTCAGGGTTTGCTACAAATTTTCTACGGCCGTTTCCGGTATCAAATGCAAATTGAAATTCTTCATCTTCGATGGTTAAAGCGACATTTTCAGTTCCCCAGCCACTTTCTTTAAGATGCATATTTATTTTTTCTGTGTTTTCATCTATTTCGAACTTATCGATATTATTGGCTACTCTAAGAAGTTTATTCTTATAATCGATCTGCCAAACGGCTTTTTTGATTAAAGAACTTCCAATAATGCCATCTAACTTTTCAGCAAAAACCTTTTCTGAAAATCCCATATCCATGCCAATTGCACCGGTGTTTTCGAAGTGAATTCCGCCTATCACTATATTTTTGATGGAAACATAATTCACTTTCCCATTATTTATAACAGGACCAAAAACATCTGCATTACCTTCAGAAATCGTTTCAAATTCTTCTAAAACAGCTGGGTCGATCACGCTAGCTTCAGCGCCAGTATCAAACATAAATTGGTATGTTTTATCGTTCTGCTCGATATCGAGTATAATATAATGATCGACGTAATGAAAAGGAATTTCAGCAAAAAAGTCGGTTTCTTTGGTCTGTCCCTGGTTTGCCCATTCTTTTAATTCTTTGTTATTCTGTGCCATTGAGAATTGAAAGACAGCTAAAAGAAAAAATAGGAATAATTTGGTCTTATTCATTTAAAATTGATTGTAAAATTGGATTTTATATTGCCAAATATAAGTAACTCTTTGGGATAAAAAATATTATTGGAAATGTATATTCCTAGATCTTTAATGAACTAAATCTTTAGAATTCTAACTTAGCATTCAAAATCTTCAATTTCAGCTAAAAATGATTTTGCTTCTTCGATCTGGCTGCCATTGCCCTTTAATAACCAGTTTATGTAATTTTTGTCAGCATTTTTTGATTTCAGTTTTGCTGAAAAAAACAAAGCTAAAATTTGAAGAATTACGGTAATTCCTGCAAAGATCCAGATCTGTTGTACTGAAATAAATTCCGTAGCGTCAAAATCGAATAAAACTTTTAGCACAAAAATTCCAACAAACGGACTAAATGGTAAAATAGCTGCCGCGATCTTTAAATTAATTAAGATTGAAAGTCTAAGGTTCGAAAGTTGTCGCTGCAATATGGTAACAGGTTGCTGATAATCTAAACTCAAAATGTCATGCAATTGTTTAAGAGAAGAAAATACAAAAGCAAAGCTAAAAAATAGAATTATGCTGGCCGAAAATGCCAAATACCAGATTTCTAAATTTCGAATAAGAAATTGTACCGCATAGCCAATAAGCAGACTAAAAAATAACAGGCTGCTAATAGGTAAAAAAAGCAGCTGATTAATTTTCGACTTTGTTTTATCTAATTTTAGCTCTTTTAAAACAGATATGTTTAAACTTCTTGTAGCTTCCAGTTTTTGTTCCTGATTTTGCCAGGCATCTCTTAGTTGCTCGATATCCATAAGTTTATTTTTTAAATTTCTTTTTTAGTTCTTTTTTGATTCTGTTTATTTTAGTGCCAACATTTGTTTCTGAAATTCCTAGAACTGCCGCAATTTCCTGGTGAGTTTTATTATCTAAATACATGATCATTATAGCCTTGTTTAAAGGTTTTAATTCCTGAATAAATTGGTTCAGTTTTTTAATGTTCTCGTTTTCCTCTGTTTTATTTTCTTCCTGAATATGAACAAGTTTTTCTTTTAACGGAACAAAATATTTCTCCTGGGTTTTTATTTTTCGGTTATATGAAATCACGACGTTAAAGGCGATTTTATACATCCAGGTGGTAATTTTTACGGCATGATCAAATTTTTCATAACTCTTTAAAAGATTAATAATGATCTCCTGGATAAGGTCTTCCTGCTCTTCAGGATAATAACTATAAGCATTTACAACCTTAAAAATGAGGTTTTTGTTTTCTTCGATATGTTGTAAAATGTCTTCTTTAGCCGATTTCATTACCTGTTTTTCTTAGGTCTTTGTATCATTAATCGTTTCTACTTTTTAAAAATCACACTTTTTTCAGAAAAAAATCAAATAAAATAAGCTTTGTGCGGTGTTTGGCTTATAATATACTTTCCTTACAAAAGGATTTCAGATAAAAACATATTTTACTTAATTTAGTTTAAGGTTTTAGCAAAATTCATCATCATGAAAAAAATAATCTATGGACTGGCTATAATTGCCGGTTTTTCAAGTTGTCAGGAGACAGAAGAATTAACATCAAAACTTTACTCCGCTCAGGATGCTGAACATTTTACGATTTCAGGAAGGGTGGATAAAAGAGATTCATCGCTGGTAATGATTAGTCCGGCTTCTAAAATTGCCTTTAAAAATACACAAGATGATACTTTGAGTGTTTTTTCTAAGGTAGACGACCCTAAGCAACATGCATTTTGGGCCTTGGCTATAAACGGAGAATATAAAGGAAAGAAAAGAGTAGAGGGAGACACCATAAACGAATTAAAAATTCCGGTTTCCAAAAACGATACTTTAATCGAATTATATAAAGCTACTGAAGCAAGCACAGGGAATTTAATTTTTAGTGGTATAAAAGCGAAAGAAATTGCTGAAGCGCCTAAAAAGCCAGATCTTAAGATCGAGTTTATAGGAAACTCAATTACCTCTGGTTTTGGAAATGACAATAAAGAATTTCCCTGTGGTGAAGGTTCCTGGTTCGATGCGCATAATGCGTATTATTCTTACGCAACGATTGCCTCAAATCGATTGGATGCCGATTTTGTCTTATCCTCTATTTCTGGTTGGGGAATGTATAGAAACTGGAATGTTACGGGCCCAACCGTTCCCGATGTTTACGATAATCTGTATTTAAGTACAGATTCTACAAAAACCTACACAGCAAAGGATTTTAATCCAGAACTTATCAGTATCAATTTAGGAACCAACGATCTTTCAGATGGCGATGGGCAGCATGAGCGTTTAGCATTCAGTGTAGATGATTATGTTGGGGCGTATATAGAATTTGTTCAGCATCTTCTCGATACTCGCGATAATCCAAAAATCGCCATTTTAGATAGTCCTATGATCTCTGGAGAAAAGGAAGAAATTTTACATCGTTCATTGGATAGCGTGGCTTCTTATTTTGAAACTAAAGGCAAAAAAATCCATATTTTTGATTTCGAACCTATTCCTGAAACTGGTTGCGGCGCGCACCCTTCGATAGAAGAAGATAAAATGATGGCCGATCAAATCACACCTTTTTACGAGAAAATTTTAGTTGCTGAAGAATAGCCTCGAATTAACTTTTTTGAATATTAAAAGATGAACTTAAAATTAAGTGCGCTTCTTTTATTGCTGTCATTCCAGGTTTTTTCTCAGCAATATAAAGAGGAAAAGGATATTCAGTATTACGAAGATCCAACTTCAGAATACATGAAGCAACAATCTAAACTGGATATTCATTTTCCAGATTCAGATAACAATAAAAAATATCCGGTGATCGTTTGGTTTCATGGTGGCGGATTAACTGGTGGCTCCAAAGAAATTCCGAAGGAATTAAAAAATAAGGAAGTTGTAGTGGTAGGTGTAGGTTATCGATTGGCGCCAAAAATTAAAGCTGAAGAAACCATAGACGATGCAACTGCTGCAATTGCCTGGGTGTTTAATAATATTGAAAAGTATTATGGCGATACTGAAGAGATATTTATTTCTGGACATTCGGCAGGTGGGTATTTGGCTCTAATGGCAATAATGAACAAAGAAAATTTAGCCCAATACGATATTGATGCTAACGATGTGGCTGGATTAATTCCGTTTAGCGGGCATACCATTACGCATTTTACGATTAGAGATCAGCAGGGAATTCCCGGGACACAGGCGATCGTAGATAAATGGGCGCCTTTATTTTATGTTAGGAAAGATGCACCGCCAACTTTATTGATCACTGGAGATCGTGAAATGGAGATGCTTGGGCGATACGAAGAGAATGCTTATTTCTATAGAATGATGAAAGTTGCCGGGCAAAAAGAAATCGATCTTTACGAAATGAATGGGTATGGCCATAACATGGTTTATCCAGCTTTACCATTATTGTTGAAATTTGTAAAAGAAAAATCCGACCAATAGTAAAAATTTAAAGACCCCAATTGTAATCATGAAATTTAAAAGCCGAAAAGATTTCTTTTTCTTAGCTCTTAGCTTTGGTTTTACCACGCTGGTGTTTTGTGCTTTTGCTTATCAGTTTTACTATTCTCAGGATACCCGAAACCAAAATTTTATTGTAGGTGATGTTTTATTGATACTTATCGCTGGACTCTTACTTTGGTTGAATTTTGGAACAGAATACGAGCTTACACCAACTTATTTTAAATATAAAAGTGGCCCGCTAAAAGGAGCGATTCCGCTAGAGAAAATAACCGAAATTGTAGAAGGTAAAAGTCTGTGGATAGGTTTAAGGCCAGCAACCGCAAGAAAAGGACTAATCTTAAAATATGATATTTATAACGAGTTGTATATAAGTCCGCGTACCAACGAAAGTTTTATCAATAAAATACTGGAGTTGGACAACCAGATCAAAGTGACATCTTCGGGTAAGAAGTAAGGGAAGTATTGTAAAAATAGAATTACTTTTTTTGATTAAATCACATTTCAATATTCATTTGTCTACCCTCTTTTTCGGCTTTTTTATCCATTTGAGCGCCAACCAGCATCCCAATACATAGACCAATAGGCAGACCAATTCCCAGGAAGGCCATATTATCAAATGCAAAACCAAAAGCAACACCTAGAGGAATTCCAAAAGCCGACATACCTAAAGGCATCCAGGTTTTCGTGTAATAATTTTTAGGAACCAGTTTTTGCTCCTTTTCTACGATTTGAAGCATTTTTAACTGACTTCTCTTGATCTGCGTGTTCAGTTTTTTAAGAGGAGCTTCGTTGATTTTATCGATTTCTGGATTCAATTTTTCAATCACTTCGTCGGTTAGATCCTGTTGTTTTAATGCGTCAAGAAACCCCATAAACTGAGAAAAACTTTTATAAGCTTTTTTATTTTGTCCTATATCAGCTCTGGGAGCTGTACTTTTTAATTCCATTCGAAAAATATGTGTGGTAAATTAAATCAATTATTCGTTAAATTTAAATTTCCGATAGTTTTCCTTTACTAACTCGGTTGTGGTTTCAGCATCCAATTGTAACGAATTTAGAGTAATACTAAAAGGAGTTTTAGCCGTTAATGCATTAAGTTTTAGAATGATTTTTTTCCAAATTGGTGCTTTTTGAAGGTATTTTTCAGGATCTTTTACAGTGATCAGTAAAAACTTTCCAGAAAAGATGTTTTTAGCTTCAATTTCAACAATATCTTCCCATTCGATAAGCCCAACACTGCTTGCGTTAGTTTGGTCTATAATTCCTTTATTGTTCATGTATAAGACCTTATCGTCTTTTTTTTTGAAAAGTAAAAATGCGGTGATACCACCAAAAAATAGAAAGCTAAAAGTAGTTAAACCACGCACCACTACTGGTGCATAAGAATCTGGAGTTTTGGCGTAAAGATCTGCGTTGATAAAGATAATAATCGAAGCGATCACAAAAACCAAACCTGCAATGATCAGGTGATTTTGTTTTTTAATATCAGATGATATGGAGATGGTATCTATATGTGTCATAATAACTAACGTTTTTGTATAAATTTAATTTATTTATTCAAAACCTGCAATTTCTCTTGTTCTTTCTCTTTGATATTATTTACCAAGCTTTGCAGCTGGTTTTTAAGGATGGTTTCTATTCTGGAAACCTGTAAATACACGCGTTGAACGTGAGATTTTGATTTTGAAATTTTTTCCTGAACGATAAAATCAAAAATGAGTCCGTCGAAAAAATAATCACCAAACGTATTAAAGTTTCCAATATCGATAGATCCATCTACCCGATCTGGAATGTCTACATCTTTTAATTCTCGTGCAAAATTATCAAGATGAAATTGTGCCTTAGAAATCCCCAGTTTAGCATCGTCGATCTTGCCGTGCTTAATTGCGGTAGAAATCAAACCACCACCAATCATATCAAAAGTTCCCCAGCTTTCTGCAAATTCCAGTTGCTTAAAGGTCTCGTTTAAATAATGCGATACAGGTTTTGCAGCTTCCAGGGCCTCATTTGTTTCCTGAATCTGTAATTCGTTTTGTTCAATTTCGGCTATAATTTCTTGTAGATCTTTAGCTCGCTCATCCTTTAGCGATAGCAAGAACTCTTCCTTTTCCTGAAGTAAGATTCGATATTTTTCTTCGGAATCTTTTATAAGATCGATTTCTATCTGAAGCTTTGCAATATCTTCTTCGATCAATTTAATTTCTTCGATCGCTTCGTCATATTGTAGTTTTGCTTTTAGATATTCCTGACGCTCTTTTTCCTGTTTTTCGTCTTTATTCCCCAAAAGGTTATAAAAAAGGGAGGTTAGATTCAGTTCATCAAGTTTCTGAACATCACATTTTTCTTTTTCCAGAGTCTCTTTTAACGTGGCACTACGCTCTTTTTTCACTTTTAAGCGCGAATGAGATTCTTTAAAATTAGAACGTAATTTATCTAATTTCGACTTTAATAATCTTTGTTTTTGAAATTCTTCCTCCTTTGGAAATTGCATAGCTTCATGTTTTAGAAAAATAGATCATTCTTCTAAAGTATAGGTAGCGATTTTCGTAGAAATGTTACAGAAAGTAGGCCTAAATAGAGGTGAAGCGGTTTCTTTTAGCCAGTAATAAGCGGTTTATGCCTTCAACTTCTTTAAATTCTTCAACTTTAAATTTTTCATCGGCTTTAAAGAATTGAATCACTTTCTTGCTTTTGTCACCAGCTTTTTCATTAAAGCCTAAATTAAAAAGTAGCGAGTTTTGGCAAATTTCACTTAGATTTTGGCAGAATTCTTCAGAAAGAAAAGCCTCGGGAATTTCAGCATCAATAAATAGATCTACAATAATAAGATCGTAAAATTGATCTCTATTTTTTACAAAATCGAATGCATCAGAATTATGGATGTTGAGATTTTTTATTGCTGAAATATCAAATTCGGTTTTAGCGATGTCAATTATTTTCTGATCGATCTCTACCGCGTAAATTTTTCCGAAGAAATTAAACTTTTCCTGAAGCGATCTTACCACGCTACCACCGCCCAGGCCTAAAATTAAAACCGATTCTATTTGGCGAAAATCGATAAAATTTAGTCCGTTTTCTAAAACTTTTTGAAGTGCTCCGTAAGAATAATTAGCGTTTTTAGTGTCTAAAACCTTTTTGCCGTCTATCCAGGTAACTTCCAGTAAGCCACTAAAGTCTGAATCTTTTTTAGCTGTAATTGGCCATAAATAGCTTAAAATTTGTTTCAGTTTACTCAATACTCTTCTTTTTAATTCCGCGATGTTCAATAAGTTTCGCAAGCCCTATCGCTATTAAGACCGAGATGCAGGCAGTTGTTCCCAAAGCGCCACCAAATCCGTTAAAAAATTTACCGGTATTTATATAAATCAGGCTAAAAACCAATCCTGAAATCGCCACATAAATCCATTTTGAAATAATCTTGATTGAAACCATTCCAACAAAAGACGCACCGATAAAAACAAGCGGAATTTGTTTTGTAAGAAACACTGAAAGCAAATTAGGGAAACAATAGAAAAATAGTCCGATGATCAGCGAGGGCAGGGCAGAGGCTCTAACCGCTCCTTTAGCTTTATGGTTGTTGATAAACCAGGTAAGCAGTGCTCCAAATATGCCGGTAAAAATGAGAATAGCTGCTTCCATTAAAATAAAAGATAAACGATTAACGACGACAAGGCTACGCCGCCAAAAGCGATAGTTCCCAGCTTTCCGCCAAATCCGTTAAACACATTTTTTGCTGAAATAAATAATGCTCCGGTTAAAAATGCACTAAAAATTATAAACGTATATCCTAAGGATACTGCGGGAGCCGTCATCCCCACAAATGCACCACAGTAGGCAGCTACAGGAACTCTTTTAATCCACGAAGATTTTCTAAAAATAACAGGTAAATAGGAAGCTACTGTACCCGTAAAACCAGCCGCGATCACAGCACCTAATTCCAGATCTACGCTAATAAAATAGGTGAGTAAAGCTCCTAAACTAACGTAAACGATATCCTGAAGATCGTTTAGAAAATGTGCTTCTTCCTGGGTGTTTTTGTGATAATAAGCATAGGTGATTAGCCCCGTAGAAATAATGATCCCAGATATAAGCCAAAAATTGTGTACTTTTTCGAACAATATCGACAATAGGAAAGCCAGGTGGCAGGCTACAAATAAAAAAAAGGCTAAGATTCTAAAGATCCTAATCAAGACTAAATTTTTAGCAAAGATAAGACCTCAAGATTAATTGATTAAATCTAATTTGTACCCTATTTTTTATGAGCTAAACTGCTTATTGAATGTTTTAGCTTTTTGTAATAGATAAATACTATAAATAAGGCTTCCTACAATAATTAATTTATAAATAATGCCGCGCATTGCGAGATCTGGATCTAAAATAAAGTTGACGGTATACAAACCTAAGATCATGCCTAAAGGGAAAACGCTAAAAAACATAGGACTTTTTTTTAGCAACAATCCGCATATTACAAACCCCAAACCTAAAATAAGGTTTATGGAAATCGAGAAAACATCAACTTCTATAGTTGAAGACAAAATGGAAACCAGAATAAATAAAAAGTTATACCCAGATATTAAAAATAAGATTTTTTTGCTGCGGGAAAGGGCTTCTTCAGCATCATTTATCACACTTTTTTTATTGATAAACTGGGCAATATGTTTTGATTTTTCCTGAGTACTCCCGGTGAACGGAAACCTGCAATTGGTACAATTAGAAACATTAATTTCCTGAGGTTCTTTGCAGGCAGGGCATTGTATAGATGACATTTACTGTTCGTTTTTTGATTGAATTTTAGCCGAAAATTGGAATAAAAAGAAAATGCCAACAGATCATGTTTATCGCCCTACTCGATAAACGTCTCCATCAGCATTTCTAATTACAAATTTAGTATTACAACTTAGTTTTTCAATACGGTTTTCCGTAAAAATTACATCTCTAAGTGTTAAATTTTATCAGATGATTTTCAGGTCTTTGGCCATGCTTATTAATTGCGGATTGGTACGTGCACCAAAGTCTTCTTTTAGGTCTTTTAATCTTTTTTCAATAGAACTTTTACTGTGTGGATAAGTGCCTTCCTTTTTAAATTTCACATGAATTTCTTCCTGGGTATATCCATCAGAAAGTAGCTTTAGAATTCTCACTTCATAATCTGCGATCTGAACGATATTATCTTGTTTTAGCGTATCTTTTAAGGATTTTGGAAGAAATTTTTCATCGTTATAAACTTTTACGATGGCCTCCTTCAAATTTTGCATTCCATTGCGATCCTTGCAAATGTACGCATCTATCTTTTCAGAATCCCATAAACGAGAGATCGTAGTGGGATGATCTTCAACAGAATGAACAATGATCTTTAAAGCTGGGAAATCCTTCTTTAACTTCCAGATCAATTCTTCTCCATTTTCAATTTTTTCCTGTCTAAAATCTTGTTTAAAACTAAGATCACAGATTAGCAGATCGATCGGGTTATTGTCTAACTCTGCTTTCTTGCACCTTAAAAAAGCCTGATCACAATACTGTGTATTTTCGATCTCCTTTATACCTAAAGAGCCTAATAGCTGCGTTACAGCAATATTTACGCTATCCAGATCTTCTGCAATTAAAACATGTTTAAACATGAGCTTGTTGTTACTTAATGATCGAGATTCAATATTTGAGGCTTGTCTCAATATTTTAGTTCTTTTAAATTGTATTCCTACCGGTTTGCCTAAGCTAATTTGCCTTAGATTAACTAGGAATTTTAATTTTTGCTGAAAATCCAGCATCGGGTTCGGTTTCAAAGGTAAAACTTCCGCCAATGTCTTTAATACGGTTTTCCGTATTGGCCAATCCGGATGTTTTTTTTAATGCTGAGGTTTCAAATCCAATTCCGTTATCACGATAATTGATTTCTATAAATTTGCCTTCCTTTATAAGACTAATAATCAAACTTGAAGCCTGGCTATGTTTTCTGGTATTTACCAATAGTTCCTGCAAAGCGCGATAAATAACGATCTTTTGAGGCTCTTTGATTAGATCCCAATTTATAGCACTGAAACCATTCATAATTAATTTTATATGATTTCCGCCGGTTTTTGAGATCATATAAAATAGATCGTCCTTATAGTTTTCGTTAGTTCTTATAGCTGCGTTTTCTCTAGAAATATCCCGGGTGCGGCGATAAACATTTTCAAGTTTATCTAAAATGCCATCATCTTTTTGTTCTTGAAGCTGCGACATGATCTGGTACACATCATTGGCTAATTCGTCGTGAACTTTTTTTGCGAGCTGTTTTTCGGTTTTATAACGCTCGTTAAGTTTTTCTCGTTTGTAGCGCTGCTGAAGAAAAAAATAGATTCCTGCACCTAAAAGAATAAGCAGGATTATAACAAAAATAGCCACCAATTTTTGATTTTTTTGCTGAAGCAGGTCTAACTTTTGAGCAGCCGATAATTCCTGTAAGTTATTGATTTCAGCTAGTTTTTGCTCTTCGTCATATTTAATCTTAGCGAACAGATTTTTGGCATTTATTCTGGCTTTCTTTAAACTATCACTTAGTTTAATATAGTCTTGAGCATACGATTTACTCGAGTTTCCTTCAGAAAGATCTACTAAATGATCCAGGGCGAGAAGACGATCATCATCAGACTTTGCTTTTTTTGAAGCATCCAAAAGTTTTTCAGCATAGACTTTAGCAAGGGAAGATTTTTCTTTGCTATATATCGATGTTAAATGAGCATAACTCGCTAATAACCCAGAATAGTCTTTCCAAGCTTCTCTTTTTTTAGCAATGATTTTAAGCGAATCAATTTCCCTGGTTCCATTGCTTAACCATTTATAAAAAAGCTGATTTTCTTTAGCTCTAGCCCAATTGATACTATCCTTGGTGGGAATTTTAGATATTTCTTGCCAGATATTTAAAGCTTTCTCGTATTCTTTCAAATCGGCATCTATCAGGGCGATATTGTTTAAAATTGTGATTTTTTCTTCTGAAGCAATAGCGTAATCCAGCGCATTCTGAAATTCTTTTAAGGCTTCTTCCCGGTCGCCTAATCGCCGATAAGTAATAGCTAAAGAATTATATAAACTAACCAGAAATGCCGAATCCTTGGTGTGCTCCAATAATTCTAAAGCCTTGGTGTTATTTTGCTGACTTCCCGCAAGATCTCCCAATCTTTCCTGGGCTATTGCAACTTCAACAAGGCGCTTACCCGCTTTAATAGAGTCGCCTCCCAAGAGATAATATTGCTGCGCTTTGTACATATTTTCCAGAACATTGTCATATTGTTTCTTAGAAAGAAATGTTCTTGCTTTTCTGTAATATGACTGAGCAATAAGTAATGTGTCCTTATTTTTTTGTGCAAGATTCCGCATTTTATTCGCAAAGAAGAATGCTGAATCGTATTCCTTTATATAAATTGAATAGTAGATTTGATGGTCTAAAATATATGGTAGAATAGTATCTGAAACCTTCACTTCTTTTGAAGCCTGCCGGTAGAAATCTAGTTTTTGAGAAATATCATCGGCTTTTTTACCTTTTTCAAATAAATTAAAAGCCTTACTATTGTTGTTTTGGCTTATTGGTTTTGTTTCTTTTTGGCAGCTAACGCTTAAAAACAGCGGAAGTAGAAGAAGGATTTTAAGTTTCGCGAGCATGACGCAAAAGTAAGTTTTTAAGCTGAAATGCTTTCTGAAATTATATGCGAATACGTTAAAAAATGGAATAGAAAAGCCGCAATATCAAATTGACATTGCGGCTAAATTTTATTGGCACCGCCAAAGGGTATAATACTCCGACACTTGCCCCAAGGTAGTTTACTCGGCATAAAGTATTATTCTGAGATATTTTTTAAGACTTCTCGGTTTTGCTGAGGCTCTTCAGTTAATAATCCCTCCAGATCTTTATTAAGCTGAAGACTATAATCATTCTGTAAATGCGCCTGGTGTACTTCAGCGTTTTTCCAGCGCTCGATCACTATAAATTCATCTTCATTATCAGCGTTTTGATAGATATTATAGCCTAAATTACCTTCTGCATTTCTGGCTTCAGGAATAGCTCTGCTCATGGCCTCGACAAAGGCTTCTTTCGTATTCGGTTTTGTAGTAAACCATACGATTATGTTTTGCGTATTTTCCTCAGGAGTTACTGTAGTAGTAGATTCAGCAGGAATTTCTTCAATTTCTTTTAATATCGTTTCATGAAGCATGTTCATGGTTGCTGCCGGAGCAATACCATCAACAGATCTGGCATAAACATTTTCTTCGTGCGCATCCCAGGCCGCTTTATCTTTAAAGCGCTCTACCAGGTAAATCGTATAATCATCTGTTTTACCAAAAAGTGTCGAAGAAATATTACCTTCTTCTTTTTGCGATTGTGTTACGTTAATTCGCATTAAAGATAAAAAGCTCTCGTAACCACCTTCGCGTAAAGGCAATTTTGTAAGTTTCTGAAAGCTTTTTTCTTCCTGGGCATTAGAAAAATTAGCGCCTCCAATGGCCAGCAGTAAAAACAAGATAGCTTTAAAATACGTTCTTTTCATATTTCTAGATTCAAGGTTTCCTCTAAACGAAGATACCATTTAATAGAGATTTCTTTTTAAAGCTATGTTAATTCTAGTCTGAAGAACTTTTTTGAGTATGGAAAGTAGCGGTTTGATTGGCCAGGTTGTGTCTGCCAAAAAGTATAGCTAAAAACATCGAATATTGATTGAGGATTTAGGTGAAGTTGACCATACGCATTTTTAGCAACTGGCTTTCTTTTAATTAATTTATTTGCTTTTTTATTTCTTAAGCATCAAAAATATACAGACAATAAATGTAACTAAGTAAATAATACCTAAAACTGTCTTTCTAAACGTAAAGGTTTGGAATCAAATTTACGAAGCAATGCCATTCCAATTGGTAAAGCCAAAATTGCATATTTAAACCGATTTTATTCTTCATTTTTTGATTTTTAAGATTATCATCAAATTATCCGCAGAACATAAAGCCGCAATTGTTGTGATACCTTGTTGGCAACTGGCTTTATTCCGTATCAATCTCTTCCAATAATTTTTCGTAATTCTGTATTAGTATTTTTTCTTGCAATACAATGTCTGTCATTGTTACAGCTAAAAATCCGTAAAATTCTCTATCACCATTATCGTTTTTTTTAAAGTCAATTTTCATCATCAAATTTGATAGTATGAGTTGATTAAAATCTTTATAGGCTGATTGCATCGTGTAGATTTCGTTAATATCTTGAATTTCTTGAAATTTTAAATTGTTGATAAGTCCAGTTTGAATTCCTGTGTCAAAAGCACCATTACCTAAAATTACGGTTCGAGTTCCCTTAAAAAACGGCAGTAATGTTTTCATTTCAATGTTATCTGAATCTTGAATAATTCGTGAGCTATCTCTAAGCATTATGTGATAATTTAATACCTCGGAAATTTTCGATTTGTTTGATTTTATTTCGGTTATAATATTTTTTCTTAATAGTTCTGTTTGAGATTTCCTTTTATTCGTTTCCGACCAATTTGATAAAACGAACCCCAGATAAACACCAATCATAACAGGTATTATTTGTACTAAAATTTCTCCAATTTTCTTTTTCATCTATTAAGTTTTAGCTTGTTGCCAAGGGTTTCGAGTATGAAAAGTTGCGAGTTGATTTGCCAGATTGTGTCCTTTCAAAAAAAATATAGCTAAAAACATCGAATATCGATTTAGAATTTAGCCGCAGTTGGCTATATGCATTGTTACCTGCTGGCTTTTTTATTTTGTTTGATAAATCATTTCATAGTCGTGTGCTGTAACAAACATTGGAAATTCAGTCCATTTCTTTTCATTTGATTTAGCACTCTGATAGGTTTTTCTAAAAAGTTCCTGCAATCTTAAAATGATTAATAATTCCGCTACTTCATATGCTTGTTCGATTTCAGGTATTTCAATTTTTTTGTTTTTATAAACGTCTTCGTAAACTTTTTGTAAGTTCTCAAATCCAGTTATAGTCAAATCGATTTTTGTTAGATGGTCATAATCAGATAACCAGTCATAATCTTCTTGTCCAATTTTGCTAAATGAAAACAAGTCTATAAACCAACGGTCATAATTTATTGTAAATCCGTTCATTTCACAGTAAAAGGCCTTTAGTTTTTTTCCAAAACTCAAAGCGTATTTTAATTTAACGATTGAGTAAAATTTAGAAATATACTTGTCCAAATCCGATTCCATATGCAGAAGCCAATCAGTTGATGGAAATCAGTTTGCGGAAACTTGCTCAATTCCGTTTCTGCTATTTGTATTGTAGAATCTAATTCATTCCGCTTTAAGTATCCGTTAAGTTTATCTTCTAAATCAAAGTTCATTGGTTGGTTTGGCTTGAAGGCAACTATTGCTTATCAGTACTTTTTTGATCGTAAATTTTCACGAATTTGCTCACAACTTTTTCGGTATTTTGTAGAAGCTTTTCAGCATCTTTAGATTTCCCCGTTACACTAAATTTAAAATTGTCGTAGCTAAATTTACCCTCTTCTTTTTTATCAGGATTTTGATATGCAATTGAAAATTTAAACTCCTGGTCGGCTTCATTTTCACTAAAGAACTCCAGCATTTCTTCCCAGTCAAAGTTTCTTAGATCATCAACATTATCGGTATCAATATTTATAGCAGTGACGCTATTCGTAACTATACTATCGTTTTTGGTTTTATCACTCTGTGCAAATGTGGTAAGGGAGAAGATTAGGAATGAGGTAAAAAGAAGAGATCGTAACTTCATGTTGAATAGAATTTAAGTTGAAATTTTCAGTTAGGTATTTTAAAAACTTAGTTTGAAATTAAACATTTTAATCAAAAGAATAAATTTAATTGCAGATTATTTTGTTTTCATTGCTTCTTAGAGAGAAAAATTAAATTTGAGTTAAACTTTAAAAATTATGTTTTGAGCTTCAGATTGTTAGGTTTTCACCCCTTTTTTAACAATAAAATTACGCAACCCAAGAGCCCGTTATCCATCTATACTACGAAAACCAAAAACCAATTTGTTAACCTTAAAATTGAAAATTACAATGAAAAAATTTGGTGTTTTATTAATTGCCTTTTTAGGCCTTGTATCTTGTAGTAATGACGATGATGCAAATTTGAATCCGCCTTTTGACGGTCAAACCAAGGAGTACGATCTAGGAGCAGTAGGAGAATCTGGAGTTTCTGGAACAGCTACTTTCGATGAAAATGAAGATGGTTCTGTCACCATTACTTTAGATCTGGATGGAACTACAGATGGGGCAATGCACCCGGCACACGTTCATTTTAATTCTGCTGCTGAAGGTGGAGAAATTGCGATTAGCTTAGAACCGGTTGATGGAGATACCGGAATTAGCGAAACAACCGTAGAAATGTTGGATGACGAGGAAACTTCAATATCTTTTGAAGATCTAATTGATTTCGATGGTTACATTAACGTTCACGCCAGCGCAGACGACCTGGAAACTCTTGTGGCACAAACCGATATTGGCGAGAATGAACTAACTGGTGAGTCACAAACTTATGATCTTGCAGAAGTTGATGTGGCAGGTGTAAGCGGCACGGCTACTTTTTATGAAAGAGAAAGTGGTGAAACTCTAGTAGAATTAGATTTAGATGGCACTACTGAAGGTAATACGCACCCGGCACACATTCACATGGGAGCTGTTGCAGATGCCCCTGGTGACATCGCAATTACATTAACCTCTGTAGATGGAGCAACTGGGATGAGCCTTACTAATGTATCCATGACAGATGGTACAGACGATGAAGAAGCTACCGCAGTTTCTTACGACGATCTAATTACTTATGATGGTTATATTAACGTTCATGCAAGTGCAGATGATCTTGCAACCTTAGCTGCTCAAGGCGATATAGGAGCAAATGCTACTGAAGAATAGTATGAATAGTATACTTTAATTTTTAGATTATATGAAAAGCCTGGCGAAAGCCGGGCTTTCTTGTTTTCTATACATACGGCAATTGCCTTTTTTCGATGAACACTAGGTTTAGCTAATTTTAAATGAGATTTTAAAACTGAAAAATGATAACAACTGGAATTGTAGACGATAATTATTTTTTGCTGAAAGCTTTAGAAGAGAAAATCTCTTTTTTTGAAGATTTATCGCATAAGTTTTCATGCAACTCTGGTGCAGAGGTTTTAGAGCAATTAGATCTTAAATCTACAATAGATCTTATTCTTATGGATATAGAAATGCCAGGTATAGATGGTATCGAAGCTACTGCAATTATTAAAAAAAGATATCCCATGTTAAAGTGATCATGTTAACAGTTTTTGATAACGAAGAACATATTTTTAATGCCATAAAAGCAGGGGCAGACGGCTATTTGCTAAAAGATACCGCTGCAGAAGATTTGCATGCCGGGATTCTGGAAACCATAGAAGGTGGTGCAGCCATGAATCCAAAAATCGCTAAAAAGACACTAAAATTATTAAGACATCCAGACCTTAGTAATTTAACTACTGCAAAAGAACAGATAAGTTTAAGCGATAGAGAAACCGAAATTTTAGAACAGCTAGCCAGTGGTTTAAGCTATACTAGAATTGCTGAAAATCTTTTTATCTCGCCATCTACGGTAAGGAAACACATTGAGAATATTTATAAAAAACTACAGGTGCATAGTAAGCTGGAAGCAGTAGAAAAAACTCGTAATTACAATATTATTTAGTGGGTTGCAGTCCGTTTAATAAATCGGCAATTACAAAACCTATGGCATCGTGTCTTTCTTCGGCTTTATCCATAAACTGAATTTTCCCCCAACCTCGTACATCACAAACCAATAATCCGTTTGCGTCTTTAATGCTTTGTCCCAGTTGGTCGTAGCTTACCGGGAAACTTAATGTATCGAGTAGCGTTTTTGTTTGTTCTGGTAATGTCATTTGTTTTTTTGCAAAATTAATGGCTAAGTGTAACCAAATGTTATTTCAGTTTTAAATGAATTGCGCTACGATTAATTCAGGATTAACTTTTAGAAAAATGACAATAAGATGCTATATAAATATCGAAAACCGCTCATAGTAAGACTTATGAAAGTTTGCGACGGTGTTATTTAGAATTATTATTTGTTAAAAATCGACTAAATTTGATAACTTAAGTTTTCTTGAATGAATAATCCCTTAGACCGTTTTAGCGAGATCTTTAGTGAAAATGCTCATTTAGACTCGGCTGTGATCGCCCCACATATCGAACGTCTTAAAGAATTGGATAAAGTTTTACCAACCAGTTCTACTTTTTTATTGCTAACCAATACGTTAGAGCAGCGATACGAGTACTTTACCAAGAATATCGAATTAGGAATGGGCATTACCCGGGAAGAACTTTATAAGGAAGGTATTAAGTTGTTTTTAGAAATGATCCATCCAGAGGAGGTAGAACTCTGGTTGGCGATGATTGAGGAAATGACCGCTTTTATTGCTGAAAACATTAAAGTAGAAGATCGTACCAGGTTGGATATTCAATATAATTACAGAATTAAAGTGCCAAAGGAAGGCAAATACCTTAATGTGATCGAAAATCAAATTCCGGTTCATTATACAGATGAAGGTCAGATCGCTCTTTGTTTTGGGCAGGTAACTTTAATAGGCCATGACGAAGAACTTCCTATTCGAGGAAAAATTAGGATCCTAAACGAGAAAAATCAATACGAAACCTTATTCTTAAAAAACTACTCTAAAGAAATATTTCTCGATGCTTTAACCAATAGAGAAAACGATATTGTGCGATTATTGGCCATGAATAACACAAGCAAGGAAATAGGGGATAAGCTTTGTATCAGTCATCAAACTGTTGATAAACACCGTAAAAACATTCTAAAAAAATTAGGTTTAAACTCTACGCGAGACCTGGTTTCTAAATTAGAATACACTATTTTAATTTAATTTCGGTTTAGCTTTATTTTGGGAGCTCGCTTCCCTGAGATTGTATATTTTTGATAAGAGAAATTATAAAAACTATCGGTAATCCTTATTGTAAAGGTATATCGATTCATATTTTGAAACATAAATCTTCATGATCGATTAAAGTGAGAGATCGCGATAGGATAAAATATTATACAAAATCTGAGGAGCGCCTTAATGTCATTTCGCATGGCTTAGGATTATTGCTAAGCGTTGTAGGTTTAATTTTATTGATCATTAAGGCCGGGCAGCTAAGTGCTATGGCACTAAAAGTAAGTTACTGGATCTTTGGTAGTAGTATGATCGTTCTTTATACGGCATCTACACTTTATCATAGTGTAAGAGAACGAAAATTGCGCTACCGCTTAAATATTCTAGATCACGCCTCTATTTATATTCTTATTGCCGGCACATATACGCCATTTTCTTTGGTAACTTTAGAGGGTACAGTGGGCTGGATTATTTTCGCAGTAGTTTGGGCATTTGCTATCGCAGGAGTAATTTTAAAACTATTTTTTACTGGGAAATTTCAAACATTAAGTACGATCATGTATGTGGCCATGGGCTGGATCATTGTATTTGCAGTTAAACCACTATTCAATAATTTGTCTCAGGATGGTTTAATTTGGCTTTTTGCAGGCGGAATTTCATATACGATCGGAGCAATAATATTTAGCATCGATAAGCTAAAATATAATCACGCGATATTTCATTTGTTTGTGCTCTTTGGTACGTTTTGTCATTTTCTGGCTATTTATTACCACGTTATTCCCAATTAAAACCGAATAAAACTCATCTTCAAAAGAATTAAATTTATTCCATAAAAATACCGGGATAGAACTTTAAAACAACAAAAGTTTTATCCCGGTGTTCAACCCAAACAACTTAAACCATCTTTAGTCTTTCAGGCCTTTCCCAAAAGAGCTATATTTTTAATCTGTTATTTTCTTCTGAATTTTCTCTATCGCGTTTTGAATGCTTTTATCGGGTTCGATAATATTATTACTTCCCCAAAAATCTACATCTGCAAAGCCGTCGATATCATCTACCATTACTATGGCAGGTTTAATAAACTCTTCGTTGTGCGGTACGATGATATTTGCAACTTCCCATTCGGTAATTGCCATTTCGCTATGTACTTTGTAACGGGAGTTAAAAATCTTATGCTTCCAGTTCACTACAAATTCCAGATCTGCTTTTCCGTAGCCATAAAACCATTTTCCGTTATTTTCACGATAATCTACCTGATATTGTACATTATCTGGATAAACTTTTACACCATTAGGTTTTTTGCTCGTAAACATTCTACTTGCCGCGCGACGATTGTCGGTGTTTAGATTGTATACCGCTTTTACCAAAGTGTAACTTTTACTATCGATAAACAACTTGCCAAAATACCATGGTTTTTCACGGTTTCTTTGTTTAAAATCTACCACGTAAAGAGTTCGCTCACCAATTTTGGTAGGCTCGGCATATTCAAAACTGTACAATCCTAGTTTATCAGTATCAAAAAGGAATTGAGGATATTTCATCACGTCTATATAAAGCGTGTTGAATGGACCACCGCGCAATTTTAGCGCAACGGTATCTAGCCGCTTATAATCGGTGCTTTTTCTTGCTTTTAAAATAGCAATATCATCGTCTTTACTAGAAAAATAAGGTTGTTTGTGAAGTTCAGCTACTGCTTCAGATAACGAAATATTTCTGCTTCCCTTTTTAATGGTTTCCCTATAGAAAGCAGTCATTAAGGCTTCATCGCTTACATAATTTTCATCGCGGTTGTACATCATTTTGCGAACCAGTGCGGTCGCATCACCTTTGGTATATACGTTCACTTCGGCTAATTCCTGAACGCTTTCCTGCATAGCAATGATCACGTTATCTCTTTTAAAATAATCTAGCTGAAGTTCTTTGGTTTGGTATCCCAATGCTGAAATACTGATTAAAGCATCCTGCATATCTGCCGGTAATTTTAAAGAAAACTCGCCATCAACATTCGATATGGTCGAAATCGTAGTTCCTTTTACATTAATATGAGCCGACTGGATTGGGTTTTCTGTAACCGAATTTATTACACGCCCTTTAAAAGACTGGTAAGGATCTCCGTCATTTTCTGCTGGAAGGCTTTTCGCCGTAACCGGACTCGCCATTAGGAAAGTCAGGAACCAAACAGAAAAACAAAATCGTAGTAGAGTATTGATTTTTGCATCCATGCTTTAAGGTTTTAATTTAGAACTTGTTAAGTTTAACTAAATATATTATTAAATTATTAATTTAACTATCTTAAAATGTTAAATTAACAACTAAAACCTTTTACGGATGCAAAATTATTAAAAAATCAACCTTTTATAGTGATCGAGCTATAACCTTGCCCATTTCTGGTAAGCATTACCTGCGTTGCAATTCGCTCCTTTAGAGAATCAACATGACTAATAATTCCGATGGTTTTCGACGATTCTGCCTGTAATTTTTCTAAAGTATCCAGTGTTTGATCTAAAGTTTCTGGGTCCAGCGTTCCAAAACCTTCGTCGATAAACAGACTATTGATCTCTACATTTTTAGAAGCCAGGTCAGATAATGCTAAGGCCATCGATAAACTTAAAATAAAAGTTTCACCACCAGAAAGTGTTTTTACCGAGCGTCGTTGCCCGCCCATATGCTCATCGATCGCCACTAAACCATCATCTTCTTCATCCTGTGGTTTGTCGATCACGTAACGATCACTAAGATCGGCCAGTCGTTTATTGGCTAAAGCAATAAGCTGGGTTAAAGTAAGATCCTGCGCAAATTCGTTGAATTTCCTTCCCGTTGCATCACCAATAAGTTCATTTAATAATCGCCAGCGCTTAATTTTTTGTTCTTTTTCGGCGATTCCCTCTCGAATTTTTTCCAGTTTTTGCAGGTTTTCTTTCTGGTTTTCTAACTGTCGATATAAAGCTTTACAGGTCTCATTAATTTCATTTAACTCCTGGCGCTTTTTGCCGAGTTGCTCTTGCAATTCTGCTGAGGTTTCTTCAATATCCAGCTTTTGCTTTTCCTCTAATTGCTTTTGCAGTAAATCAAACGACGTTTTTAGCTGAGCTAATTTTTGCTGAAGTTTTTCTCGCTGCTCCCTAAGCTGCAAATAGTCTATTTCTGGCAATAAATTTTCCTGCGCCTGTTGCAAAGTCTCGTAGCCTTTTTCTTTTAAAACCGAAGAAAGCTCTTGCTCCAAATTCGATAATTCTGAAGCTAATTTTTGAAGCCTGATCTTCAAATTTTCCAGCTGCTCATCCAAAGATTTTTTCTCCTGCTGTAAAGTGGTAAACTGGCGATGATACAAACGATTTTTATCGCCAATATCATCACCTTTATATAAGTTCTCCTGTTCAGCCTTTAATTTAAAAGCGTCACGCAGCAATTCTTGTGCTTTTTGTTGATCTGGTATCGTATTTTGGGCAATTTGAAGCTGTTTTTGCTCTTTTTCCCATTTTTCGATTACATCTATTTGCTCATTTAACGTTGCAATCTTTTGTTCCCAGCTTTTTTCAGATGCAAAATCGAAATCTCTGAATGTTGTTTTAAAAACAGCTCTTTTTTCTTCCAAAGTTGCCTTCCATTGCTGCTCTTCGTTTTCCAGTCTTTTTAATTGCTGCTGAAAACTCTCAAAATTTGCCTGAATTTTTGCCAAACGCGCCGAATTCGCCTGAAATTCTTTTTGTAGCAATCCAATTTTGTCTTCCAGATCATTGTCTTTTTCAGGTGCATGATCTGCAAAAGGATGATGTTTGGCGCCACAAAGCGGGCAAGGCTCATTATCACTTAAATTATGGCGCAAATCTTCTAATCTTGCCTCGAGTAACTGGTTTTTTTGATGTAATTGTAAATTTTCAAGGTCTTTTTGCTGAAATTTTACTTTAGTATCTACCTCTTTTATTTGCTGCGGAAGCGCTTCGCTTTGCTTTTCGATATTGGTTTTTTCTGAAGCAATTTTTTTTAATTCATTGTCGGCCTGATCGATCTTTTCATTCGCTTTTTGCGCTGCTCGCGTTTTTTCAGTTTGCTCCTTTAGCTGAAACTTTAAAGCTGCAGTATCGCTAAGATCAAAATTCGATAATTCAGCCTCATAATTTTTTATATGATTTGAAGCCGAATTGCCAATCGCCTGTAATTGTTTGATATTTTCATCTGGATTTTTACTGAAATCGATCGGTAGATCGGCAGTTTTCAGTTTAAATTCATCCATCAGTTTCTTGTATTCGCGGCCTTTTTCCTTTCGTTCTTCTTCAAATTGCTGAATCTTCGCAGTAAATTCATTCAGCTTCATTTCAAAATCATTTGCTGAAACTTCCGTTTTTACCAACTGCAAAACTTCAGTAAGTAATCCTGAAAATGCCTGCTTATTTTGCTCAATCTTGGCTTCTATTTCAGTAATTTCTTTCGCAATTTCGGCTTCGTTCTCTTTACCTTGTTTCCAGTTTCTCAGATCACCGGCATGCTCCTGTAAATTTTCGTGTGCGCTAAGGTTTTTACCGTTGTTCTCATTGAATTGCTTTAGACTTTCTTCAGCCTGAGTTTTTTCCGAAGCAACCTTGGTGATATTTTCCTGCTGATTTTTAATTTCCTGCTTTAGATCGACGAATTTCGATAAACGCTGAATCTCTTTTTCCAGTGGTTCGCATGCGGCTTGTTGCGTCTCGTAGTCTTTGGAAATTTTAGCATGATCGTCGTTATTCAGCAATGATTTTTGAATGATCTCGATTTCCTGCTGCTGTTGTAAAATTTCTTTACCGGCTTCTTTATTCTTTTCGTACGCTTTTTTCCCGAGTTCCCTATAAATTCCCGTTCCGGTGATTTTTTCTAATAACTCGCCACGCTCTGCTTTATTGACTTTTAAAAATTGTGCAAATTCACCCTGAGCCAGCAAAACCGCTTTGATAAACTGATTATAATTTAAACCGATCAAAGTTTCGTTTTTCGCCGGAACATCAGACTTTTTAAGATCGATCAATTTATCGGTCGCCAAATCTGCAATTTCCATTTCGTAATCACGAAGATTATCATTTCTATTGGTCGAAATGGACCATTTTGAAGCATAATTTCCCGACTTACAACTGTAAGTTACCTGCGCAAAAGCTTCTTTTTGATTACGGGTAAGAATCGCACCTTTTGCGATAATTTCGTTTTTGGTGATTTTCCCCAATCTTGGCACGTGGTTAAAAAGTGCCAGGCAAATCACATCTAAAATCGTACTTTTTCCACTTCCGGTTGGGCCGGTGATGGCAAAAAGTGAACTGGCAGAAAATGGTTTGTCGGTAAAATCGATTAGCTGCGGCCCGCGAAGCGAATTGATATTTTCGAATTCAATTTTTAATATTTTCATGCTAGTTTGCAGAGTTTTCAGATTGGTGAATTTCTTCTAAAATTTCGTTGAAAGCGCTCCAAATTTCATTTTTGGTATCTTCTTCATAATCGTGTGCGCTAACTAATTCAGCAAAAACATCGGTAGGTTTTAGATCTTCCAGCTGTTGTGATTCTGCATATAACTCGGCTGTTCCCTTCAACTTATTTTTAAATTGTGCACGCTGCTTTACAATTTCGTATCCTGGTGTTTTAAAATTATTTACCAAAACATCGAGCGCATAGATCTTTTGGGCGTCATATTGTTCTTCGATCAAATCGACTTCAATTAAATAATCCAAATGATCGTGATCTTCCAGCGTATTAAATTTTAATTCAATATCGTTAAGATCGCCAGTAATTTTAAGCAGTTTTCTAAAGTGAGGAACGGCTACACTTTTAGGTTCCCAGGAAATTTCAGAATCTAGAATGAGAATTCGTTTATCATCCTTGCGTTCGCTAAACGAAAGCGGAATAGGAGAGCCGCTATAAAAAACCGGAATTTCTGCGGAAACGCGTTGCGGTTTATGAATATGACCTAAAGCCACGTATTTGAAAAAATCGCCAAATTGAGAAGCATTAAAAGCCGCCTGATTTCCAATCTGGATGTCACGTTCACTCTCTGAAGTTTCGATGCCGGCAGCAAATAAATGTCCCATGGCTATGGCCGGAACTTCGGGAAATTGATTTTTGCAGATTTCAGCTGCCTTTTCAAAAGTATGCTGAATTCCGTTTCTAATCGCTTCAATTCGGTCTTCGTAAGTAATACCTTCGTTAGCAGTTCTTAGATCGGCATCCCGCAAAAACGGAATAGCGGCGATAACCAGTTCAACTTTATTTTCAGCATTAAAAACAGGGATTATAGTTTCTTCAAGTTTTTCTGGTAAACCACCAATAATTGTAATATCGAGTTCGCGTAAAATTTCTTTTGGTGCATCCAGCATTGCCGGCGAATCATGATTCCCTCCGGTAGCAATGATCTTACAATCTAGTTTTTGCAGTTTTATAAGCGACTGATAATACTGTTTGCGGGCATCAGACGAGGGATTGGCCAAATCGAAAACATCTCCCGAGATCAATAAAAGATCTATTTTTTCTTCGGAAATTACTTGGCAAAGCCAATCGATAAATAATTCAAAATCGGCAAAAAGATCATGTTTATGCAGTTTTTTACCAATGTGCCAATCGGCGGTATGAAGAATTTTCATGCTGAAGTTTTGGTTTAAAGAAGAAAATTAGGCGAACAACGGCAAAGGTATTCAAATAAAAATCCTTTTTAAATTCTACTAATACGATTTAGTCTAAATTCAGTAAAAATAATTTCAAGTTTAAAATTATTGGATTTTGAACAAAAACCTTTAAACCTTGCTTTTTATCTACAAAAAAACGGCAGGCAGAATAAAAAATAGAGACTTTCTAAAAAGCTTTGATTGCTTGTAATTTAAGTTTGATTTTTGCGAATTTAAGAGCGATAAACTCTAGTAAAAATAGTAGTTTTGGAGAACTCAATATTAAAAAGGGTAACGATACGAACTAATGGAAACTAAGAGGAATTACGTAATTGATTTCGACAGTACTTTTACTCAGGTAGAAGCTTTAGATGTTTTGGGAGAGATTTCCCTGGCAGATGCAAAAGATAAAGAGGCTAAGTTAGAAGAGCTAAAATCCTTAACCGATCGTGGAATGGAAGGAAAGCTGGCATTTAGAGACTCGTTAAGAGAGCGTCTTGATATCTTAGAAGCTGAAGAAAAACATCTTGAACCACTTATCGAAAATCTAAAAACTCGAATTTCTAAATCCTTTAGACGTAACGAAGAATTCTTTAGAGAAAACAGGGACAATATTTATATAATGTCTAATGGTTTTAAAGAATTTATTATTCCTATTGTAGCAGAATTAGGTATTAAAGCAGAGCATGTTTTTGCAAACGATTTTGTGTTTGATGAAAACCGCAAAATTGTTGGTTTTAATACAGATAATGTGCTTAGTAGCAATAACGGAAAAGTAAAACAATTACAATCACTAGATCTACAGGGCGATGTTTATGTGATAGGTGATGGCTATACAGATTATGAGATCAAAGCAGCCGGACTTGCCAATAAATTTTACGCCTTTACCGAAAATGTGGAGCGAGATAAGGTTACAGAGAAAGCCGATCACATCACTCCTAGTTTCGATGAATTTTTATATCTCCATAAAATGAATAAAGCGATTTCGTATCCAAAAAACCGAATTAAAGTTTTACTTCTTGAAAATGTGCATGCAGATGCTTTAAAGATTATGAAAGAAGAAGGCTATAATGTACAAACCGTAGCCGGTGCTTTGGACGAAGAAGAATTAAGTGAACAAATTAAAGATGTTCATGTTTTAGGAATTCGTTCTAAAACGCAGTTAACGAAGAAAGTATTAGAGAATGCTAATCGTTTAATGGCAGTTGGTGCTTTTTGCATTGGGACTAATCAAATCGACCTTGAAGCCTGTTTAGATAAAGGTGTGGCAGTATTTAATGCGCCGTTTAGTAACACGCGATCTGTAGTAGAATTGGCGATAGGAGAAATTATTTTCCTAATGCGTAACCTATCAGACCGTATTGCTGAAATGCATAAAGGTATTTGGAATAAATCGGCTACCGGAAGTTTTGAAGTCCGCGGTAAAAAACTGGGAATTGTTGGTTACGGTAACATTGGAGCACAACTTTCTGTAATGGCAGAAAGTATGGGATTTGATGTTTACTATTATGACCTTGTAGAGCGCTTAGCTTTAGGTAATGCTACAAAATGCAGTTCTTTAGATGAGCTTTTACAAACTGTAGATATTGTAACATTCCACGTAGACGGAAGAAAAGAGAATAAGAATATCATTGGAGATCGTGAACTTTCTTTAATGAAAGACGGTTCTTATTTATTGAATTTAAGCCGTGGATCTGTAATCGATATTGAAGCTTTACATAAACATATTTCTTCAGGAAAAATAAAAGGAGCAGGGGTAGATGTTTTCCCAAAAGAGCCAAAAACAAACCAGGAAGAATTTGTTTCTAAGTTAAAAGGATTGCCAAACGTAATTCTTACTCCGCATATTGGAGGAAGTACAGAAGAAGCCCAGGAAAATATCGGGAATTTTGTTCCGGGTAAAATTATAGAATATATAAATACGGGAGGAACTACAAACAGTGTGAACTTCCCTAATTTACAGTTGCCAAGATTAGAAAATGCACACAGGTTAATTCATATTCACCATAATAAACCTGGTATTATTGCGCATATCAACAGGATTTTGGCAGCAAACGACATCAATGTAGTTGGGCAACATCTTAAGACCAACGAAACCATTGGTTATGTGATCACCGATATTAATAAGAAATATGATAACGATGTGATCAAAGAATTAAAAGGGATAGAAGGAACGATACGTTTTAGAGTTCTTTACTAGACTTTTCTTTTTATTATATGTGAGCAAAAAGCAGCATCTTTCGATGCTGCTTTTTAGTTTTTGAGTGTTTTATATTTTAAAATAAGTGCTTACGAGGCCTGAGCTTTTGGTTCATCGTTATTTTTGAAATATTTAAAATTCACTATTTCTTCTGAGAGCTTCCACAGTTTTTTAGCCTTATGTTTATCCTTCGAATTATAATCTGAATCTACGATAACAGGATGTCCTTTATATTGTTTTTTCCCTGAAGGGCCAATATATTCTGCACCATTTAGTGTGTCGTCCAGGCATGCACGTAAAGTTGGAAGAGCGCCTTTTTCAGCAGATTGTGAAAAGAAAGGCATAAGAACAGGCGATAAGAATTTAGCCCACTTCGGCAGGTTTCTCATCAGGTTAGTCTTAGAAACTCCGGGATGTGCTGCATAAGAATGCATATCGTAACCTTTTTTAACCAGTTTCTTATCTAAATGATAGGCAAAAATCAAACAGGCCAGTTTGCTTTGTGCATAAAACTGTCTCCTGTCGTATCCTTTTTCAGCATTAAGATTGTCAAAATGAATATCGCCCCAACGATGTGCAAGACTGCTTAAACTAACTACACGAGATCTAAAAGATTTTTCTAATACCGGGATTAAAAGACCGGTAAGTAAGAAATGCCCAAAATAGTTGGCTGCCATTTGTAATTCTAAACCATCTTCGGTTTTTTGAAAAGGCGTCATCATTACACCGGCATTGTTTACTAAAATATCAAGTTTATCGAATTTTGCTTTATAATCTTTCGCAAAAGATCGCACAGAAGAAAGGCTGGCAAGATCGATTTCCATAAGTTCTAATAGAGCTTCAGGAATACTTTGTAAAATCTTTTGCTTTGCGCTTTCTGCTTTGCTTAAATCACGACAGGCCATAATTACTTTTACACCAACACTGGCTAGACCTTTTGTGGTCTCGTAACCAATACCAACATTGGCACCCGTAACGATTGCAATTTTACCTTCCTTGTTTTTAGCTTTACTTAAAGACCAAAAGTTCATAGGGGAAATATTGTTTGAGGTTTTGATTTGAATTTTTTCGGTAAAGCATTTAAAAAATGCTATTTATTGTAGGGAATGGTCGGTTATAAAATTTAATTCTGGTCAAATTTCTTTTACAATTTTAGCATTGCGCAAGCAATATTTTAGGTCATTAGAATGTCATTTTTAATGGCATTCTGGCATAAATGTAAAACTCAAAAATGACTTATTTTGTTAAATAGGACATAATTCCGAATTCACGAATTTTCTGCCTTTCAAATTAAATTATATTCGACATAAGTAGCTTTAAATTAGCATTATCGTTGTATTAATTAAGTAGGAAAAGTTGTCTACAGTATTTTTCAATATTTTAATTAGATTTTATTCTTAATAAGAATTCAACAAATAATTAACTCGTTGTTAGTAGATTCAAGGAATGTTATCACCTAATTTTGCTGATTACTATTTAATCCACAAACTTAGGATTGAACTATATGATGACGAAAATCTACAAAAACACCACAATTTTAATATTACTAACCTGCGCTTTGGTTGCTTGTAATAAAAAAGAAGAACCAAAGGAACCTGTTAATATTCCGGTTAGCGTATTAGATACCATAAAGATAGATCCACCTTTAGATAGATTGGATGTAGTTTACAGTATCGATTCATTACGAACCAATACAGCTTTAGATAGTTTTAATAATCGATTTACAGAGGAGCAGCGTAAGATTATCTATGCATTAAATAGAATCGACAAACGTAAAGTTTGGGCCGGTAAGCCTTTAGTTATACCAGATTCTATAAGTGCAGATCTTATGGATTATAGTCCGTTTCCTAAAGAATTAGGGATGGTAGATACAATTCCAAAACTGGTTTTGATCTCGCAACGTGTGCAGGCATTTGGTTTGTATGAAAGCGGTAAGCTTATAAAATGGGGACCAGTTAGCAGCGGTAAACGTTCTACACCAACTCCTAATGGATTGCATTACGGAAATTACAAAGCTAAACGAAAGGTAAGTTCTGTAAATAAAGATTGGATTCTTCCTTACTATTTCAATTTTATGAATTTTGAAGGAGTGGGAACGCATCAATATAGCCTACCGGGGTATCCGGCGAGTCACGCTTGTGTAAGATTGTATATGGATGATGCTCATTTTATCTATGATTGGGCAAGTATGTGGAAGCTTGAAGGTACTAGCATCAGTGTAAACGGAACTCCTTTTATCGTGTATGGAGAATACGATTACGATAATAAAAAGCCCTGGTTGCAGCTAGCCGATAGTGTAGAGAGTAATGACTTTTTAGAAGAAGAAATTCAGGTTTTAAGAGATCATATCCAATCTTACCTTGATGATCCTAAAAATTTTATTACCGAAGAAACCCCTGAGGAGCCGTTAACCTAAACGCCAGATTTGATATCTTTTCTTATCTTTCGAGGAAAAGATATCTTATGAATTTTTCCAAACTTTTCGGTTTTGTATTTCTACTCGTTAGTTTTAGTAGTGTAGCACAAACAAATATTATGATTCGTGCTAAAGCCAAGGATGCGAAGTTTATAGGAACTTCGATTGGTGGAGCGAAGATTATCGTAAGAGATGCGCAAACTAAAGAAATTCTTGCTGAAGGAATTACCAAAGGAAGCACGGGGAATTCAGAAAAAATAATGAAGCAACCAAAAGAGCGCTACCAGGATCTTTCAGAAAATAATACCGCAGGATTTTTAGCGAAATTAGATGTTTCTACCCCAACTTTTATTGAAGTAGAAGCCTACGCACCAATCAATAAAAAACAGGCAATAGTAAAGTCTAGCACCCAACTTTGGGTGATTCCCGGGAAAGATATTATAGGAGACGGAGTAGTTCTTGAAATTCCCGGTTTTGTAGTCGATATTTTGAGTCCGCAAACGCATGAGCGCATTCCTGGAGAGATTTCTACGGAAATTAAAGCAAATATCGTGATGATGTGTGGCTGCCCGGTAGAAGAAGGTGGTTTATGGGATGCCAGTGGTTTTGAAATTAAAGCGGTAGTAGAAGCTGAAGGCTTTTTTAAAGAAGTAGAATTAAGTCAGACTGAAAAATCTAGTACATTTTTTGGGAATATCGATCTAAGCAAGGGAAATTATACGATTACCGTGTTTGCCTTCGATCCTAAAACGGGTAATAGCGGCTTAGATAAAACGAATATTGTTATAAACTAAAATATCCCGCAAAAGCGGGATAAAATATAGGTTGAAATTATACAATTTCGATACTTCTTTTTAGACGTATAATTAATCTACCAGTCCCATTTCTTTGATTGTTCTTACCACACCATTTTCATTATTATCGTATTTAGTAACATAGTTACTTACTTTAATAATTTCAGGGTGAGCGTTTTTCATGGCGTAGCTATACTTGGCATTTTGCATCATTTCAAGGTCATTTAAATAATCTCCAAAAACCATGGTTTCTTCAGGAGAAATATTTAACTCTTTTTGCACGCCTTTTATGGCATTCCCTTTATTGGCAGTGTTCGACATAATGTCGATAAATATTCTTGAAGCGATTGCTACCTTAAAATCTTCCTGAAATTTCTCGAATTTTGGGAATGTATTTTCTTCAACACCTTCAAAATTGCAAAGTGTAACTTTTAAAACCTTATCATCTACTTTTGTAAGATCGTCTACAACTTTTAGGCGTTTGTAATATTTACCAACTTCAGTAATAAATTCTTCATCGTCATTTTCAGCATAAGCCGAATTTACTCCGCATAAAACCAGGTTGCAATTTTCGGCCTCGCGCCCAAGTTTAACAAACTCGTTTGCCTGCTCGCGATCCATGGTGTTGGTGTAAAGTTCTTTATCCTTATGAACCACATAGCTCCCATTTTCAGCAAAAAACATCATGTGACCTTTAAGTTGTTCAAAATTTGAAACGAGATTGTAATATTGCCGCCCACTTGCTACAGAAAACATTATTCCTTTATCACGCAGCTTTCTTTCTACTTCCCAGAATTCTGGATGAATACGATGCTCACTATCAAGCAAGGTCCCATCCATATCTGTGATAATTAATTTGATCATAGACTATTTTTAAAAGCTTAAATATAGCGGTTTCTATGGAAAAACTTTCTAGTATAGAGTTAATTTATTGTTTCTTTAAGAAGCAAATTGATTATAAAATAGTTCTTATTTTTATTTAAAATAAATCTTAATTAGCTTTTGAAAACGATTATAGCTTTATACATTTGCGGCATTATTTAAAAAGAGTCTAAATAAATAGATCAGCAAAAATGTCGCAAAAACAACTACTACTATTTTTATCCTTATTTATTTCTTCTTTAGGATTTACTCAAAATTCTGGAACGCTTAAAGGACAGGTTGTAAATAGTGCCAATCAACCAATTTTTAATGTAAACGTTGCTTTAGAAGGAACCGCTAAAGGAACAGAAACTAATCAAAACGGATTTTACGAATTACGAAATGTACGACCGGGAACATATACGATCAAATTTTCTTATGTAGGGTATAAGTCTACTGAAATTAATGTTTCTGTAGAAGGTGGAGTAATTACAGATGTTGCGCCTGTAGTTTTAATAGGAAGTGAAGAACAGCTAGGTGAAGTTTTACTTAATGCTGAAAACAAAACGAACGAGTTTACCAAAAGCTCTAGTGTGTATGTTTCTAAATTACCACTTTCAAGAATGGAAAACTCGCAGGTTTACAATTCGATCACTGCAGATCTATTGCAAAGTCAAGTAGTGACCAATTTTGATGATGCCCTAAAAAACGCAGCCGGTATCACAAAATTATGGGAATCTACCGGTAGAGGATCAGATGGTGCAGGTTATTATTCATTAAGAGGTTTTGCCGTACAACCAAACTTAACCAATGGTTTACCGGCTTTAACCAATGGTAGTCCAGATCCACAAAACATCGAGGCAATCGAGGTGATTAAAGGTCCATCTGGAACTTTATTTGGAAGTTCTGTGGTTTCTTACGGTGGTTTAATAAACGTAGTTACTAAAAAGCCATATAATGATTTTGGAGGTAATGTTTCATATACTTCAGGAAGCTATGGTTTAAATAGATTAACTGCAGATGTAAATTTACCTTTAAGCGAAGGGGTAAATTTAAGAGTGAATTCGGCTTACCATACCCAGGAAAGTTTTCAGGATGCAGGGTTTAGAAAGTCATTTTTCTTCGCACCGTCTTTATCTTATCAGGTAAATGATCGTCTTTCTTTCTTGATTAACACTGAAATTTATCAAGTTGAAAGTACCAATCAAACCATGTTATTCTTAGATAGAGGAAGTGAATTGGTGGTTAATAACTTAGATGAATTAGGTTACGATAACAATCGTTCTTATACTTCAGATGATTTGGGAATCGAAAATCCTATGTACAGCATCCAGGCGCAGATGAATTACAAGTTATCTGATAGCTGGACGTCACAAACAGCAGTTTCTCAAAGTTCAGCAAAAGCAAGAGGATATTATTCATATTTATATGAGGGAACAGCTAACTTCATCGGTGATAACGCAGCTTACGGGACAGCTTTAGAAAGTGGGGTGGTTTTCGCAAGACAAATGAATCACCAAAACTCTACAACACTTACCACTGATATTCAACAAAACTTTATTGGAGATTTTGAAATTGGTGACATGAGAAACCGTATTGTTGCTGGTTTAGATTATTACAATCGAGAACTTAGAAATAGCGGAACTGGATATTTAAGAAATGGATTGATCTATATTGGTGATGCTAGTGCAGAAAATGTAAATGCCAGTGTTTTCGGGATTACAGATCCAGATGCTTATGTAGATCCAAGATACGATACCGGAATATTATCTGAGCCGGGAGTAGATGCACTTTTTGCAAATTCAGATATTACTCCTTCAATTTCAAGACAGGAAATTTATAGTGCTTATGTTTCAGATATCTTTAATCCTATAGAAGCATTATCGATCATGGCTAGTTTACGTGTGGATCGTTTTGAAAGTGAAAGCAACAGCCAAACGGCTTGGTCACCAAAATTCGGCGTGGTGTATCAACCAGTATTAGACAAGGTGTCGATTTTCGCTAATTATCAGGATGGTTTTAGTAATATAGCACCAATAGAAGTGATAGATGAGAATCAAAATTCTGTAAACTACGAATTCGATCCAGAGCATGCAACGCAGTTAGAAGGAGGGGTAAAACTTAACCTTCTAAACAACAAAGTAGCGGCTACCTTATCATATTACGATATTCAGGTAAGAAATACCGTGATGACCATCGCTCCTATGGTTTACAGTCAGGGTGGTGAATTATACAGCCGCGGATTCGAAGCCAGTATTACCGCGTCGCCTATAACCGGACTTAATATCAACGCGAATTACAGCTATAACGAAAGTGAACTTACCGAAGGAACTCCTGGAGATGATTTTCTAGGTCGCCGTCCAGAAAGTGCAGGGCCACAAAACCTTGCAAATCTTTGGGCAACTTATAAATTCTCTGGAAATGCTTTAGATGGTTTTGGTGCTGGTTTTGGTGGAAACTACGGAAGCGAAAATATGATCTTTAATAGAAATACAGCAGGTACATTTACTCTGGATGATTACACAGTTTTAAACGCTTCATTATTCTATCAAAGTGAAAAATTTGGAGTTACTCTAAAATTAAACAACCTAAACGACGAAGAATATTATAATGGATGGTCTACAATAAACCCACAAATTGGGCGAAACCTGTCGGCTAACTTCACTTATAAATTCTAAAAATATTAAACGTTATTCTAGTTAGTTTGTGTTTAAGTCGGATGCTGTTATGGTGTCCGGCTTTTCTTTTTACATTTGTTCAAATTTTTTAAAATGGCAGGTAAAAAAGCTCTAAAATCAATAATACATCAAATCCATTTATGGCTTGGATTAGCCTCTGGGATTGTTGTTTTTATTGTAGCTATTACCGGCTGTATTTTTACTTTTCATGACGAATTAAAAGATCTTTTTTACGATTATCGATTTGTAGAGGATCAATATTCGACATTTATAGCGCCTTCTTTTTTACTGAATAAAGCAAATGATCTTCAGCCAGATTTTGAAGCGACAATGGTGGTTTATAACGGATCGTCTCGACCCGCTACCGTTACTATTATTGAAGACGGAACCAATTTTTTACTGAATTTTGATCCTTACACCGGTGAACTGATCAAAAAAGTGAATCTGGAAACCGAATTCTTCACGATTATAGAAGAATTACACATGTATTTATTGCTTCCGCAGGAAATAGGAAAGCAAATTGTAGGGATTTCAAGCATCATTTTTGTGATCTTACTGTTAAGCGGATTCGTACTGTGGTGGCCTAAAAAAATAAAGTATCTAAAACAACGATTATCAGTAAAATGGAGTGCAAGATGGCGCAGAATCAATTACGATTGGCATAATGTTACTGGTTTTTATACTTCAGTTGTAGCCTTTATATTGGCGGTTACCGGCTTAGCTTTTGTATACGAGCCGGTGCACGATTCATTCTATTCTGTAGCAAATTTAGGAAAGCATTACGAATCAGATTTTTTTACTTCAGAAATAAAAAATACTGCTGAAAATGTCCAAAATCAGCAAAATGCGGTAGATCTGGTATTTCAGCAAACTTTAAATTTACATCCAGTAAGCGGAATGTACTTTGTTTGGAAACAAGATGAAAATTCGCCAATTATTACCGGCGCTTATCCCAAATCACTTCATTTTGATCATCAATCTAACTATCAATTTCATCCAAAAACAGGAGCGCTTTTACACCAATCTGGCTACGATACTAAAAGTGCAGGATTAAAGCTTCAGGAAATGACTTATGGTTTGCACAGTGGGCAATATTTTAGACTTCCGGGGAAAATTATTGCTTTTTTATGTAGCCTTTTTGTATCTGCTTTACCTATAACCGGTTTTTATATCTGGTATGGCCGAAAATTTAAAAAGGCTAAAAGAAAAGCTAAGCAAAAGCCGAAAATCGCTAAAAAAGCATAGCATCTAGAATACTTCCAAAAAGGGCTAAAATTACGGCAAGCCATAGTGAAGGTAAAAATCCTTCGGTTTTAAAACCACTGCTTAGTTGGTCTGCGATCTCGATAATTATGGCATAAGCAACGATTCTTGTTACAAATCCTAAACCTAAAAAGTAGAACATCCCTAAAGTAGCAATATTTAGAACGGCGGTTAATAGCCAGCTTAAAAAGAAGCTTAAAACACCGATAAGTAAGGAAACCAAAATGGCTGTCTTAAAGCTTTTAAGATGAACTTTATTAAGGAATTTTGCCGCGATCATTAGGATTACCGCATCGATTAAGATGTGTATAATTGCAGTTAACATGCTTTAATTTTTAGTTGGTTCCTGAAAAGTACAAAAACCACTAATTAAACTTACATTTTTAGAAAAAGCTTAACTAAAGCTGTTCATTGAGTACGCGTGGTTTAGTTTTAAAGATCACTTCGAATACTGCTTTGTAATTCGCCAGTTTTTCACGTTTCATGATCTTAGTTTCTATCTTGAATTCTCGCTCTTTTGCCTGAAAACCGTGATAATCTAAATTTAGATGTTTGGCAATAAACATAGCTCTTGGTAAATGAAAAGCCTGAGTGATCACAATAGCATCGGTTATTTTAAATACTTTAGAAGCTCTATACATGCTATCATATGTATCGAAACCCGCATGATCTAAAATTAATTTGTTTTTTGGAATACCATGCTTGGTCAGATAATTTGCGATTGCATCGACTTCGTTATAATTATCGCTGCCATGGTCACCGCTAATCAAAATTTCTTCAACTTTATCGTTTTCAAAAAGATCGATAGCGCTATCTACACGATCCTGTAAAATAGGGGAGAGCTGCCCATCGCTGTAAACGCTGGCACCCAAAACAATGGCAGTTTTAGCCTGGGGAACAGTATTTACTTCAGCATAAATACGGTTAGAAGTATCCTGTTCTATAAAAGCTTCTAATCCTAACGTGATCAATATCCCAATAACGATTAGGATAAGCGTGTAAAGGATCGATTTCTTAAGAAGCCGCATGCACTCTTTTCTTTTTCATTTTAATTTCGAAGATAACTAATAAAACTCGATGATTTAGCTATTTCTCTAGATTAACGTTACGATTCCTAGCTGCATTGTTTAAATTTGTAAAAAATTGAGAATAAAATGAGTAATATAAAAGCTTTGCAATGGCGTTATGCCGTTAAAAAATTTGATGCAGAAAAGATCTTACCAGAGGCGAAAATCGATGTTTTAAAGCAGGCTTTTAATTTAACTGCAACTTCTTACGGCTTACAACCTATTAGATTGGTGGTTGTAAAAAACAAGGAATTACAGGAGTCGTTAAAAGAAAAAGCGATGAACCAGGTGCAACTTTCTACAGCATCTCATGTACTGGTGATTTGTATTGAAGATAAAGTGGATAAAGATTTTATTCTGAATTATTTTGAAAGAGTAAAGCAAATACGGGAAACTCCAGATGAAATATTGGATCCTTTCAAGAACTTTTTAGTGGATGACTTCGGAAAAAAATCTGCCGAGGATCTTACAATTTGGGCTAAGAATCAAGCGTATTTGGTTTTGGGAACCTTGCTTACCGTTTGTGCTACTGAAGAGATCGATGCCTGCCCAATGGAAGGCTTTTTACCTGAGGAGTACGACGAACTTTTAAATCTGAAAGAAAAGAATTTAAAGTCGGTTTTAGTATTACCGGTAGGTTACCGTGCTAAAGATGATATCTTCTCCAGTTTCAAAAAAGTAAGACGCCCTGAAGAAGATACCATTATAAATATTTACTAGTAGTTTACGTAATCTACGATCTCTAAGCCATATCCAATCATACCAACACGTTTGGTTTGCTTAGAGTTAGAAAGTAATTTTATTTTATGAATGCCAAGATCGTGTAAGATCTGTGCACCAATTCCAAAATCTTTATTGTCCATAGAAGGTTGCGGTGCTTTTATTTCACCTTCCTTCTGGCTGTCTTTTAATTCTGCTAATCGGGTTAATAAACTCAATGGCTTAGTTGCCGGATTAATAAAAACGATCGCGCCTTTACCAGCTTTTTCAATAGCCTTAAACATCGCATCGAGCTTTTTATCGGCATCGTTGGTAAGCGTGCCTAAAATATCATTGTTTACCAAAGTAGAATTCATTCTAACAAGAACATCTTCTTCTTTGGTCCATGATCCTTTGGTAAGCGCAATATGGATCTGGTTATTAGTAGTTTGTTTGAAAGCTCTGAGTCGAAAATCGCCAAATCTGGTCTTAATTTCAAAATCTTCTTCTTTTACAATAAGCGAATCATGTTGCATACGGTATGCTACAAGATCTTCTATTGAAATAATCTTAAGATCAAATTTTTTAGCTACTTCCATAAGTTCAGGAAGTCTTGCCATGGTGCCATCTTCATTTAAGATCTCTACCAAAATTCCGGCAGATTGTAAACCTGCAAGCCGAGCAAGATCGATAGAAGCTTCAGTATGGCCAGTTCTTCTTAGAACGCCACCATTTTTTGCACGTAGTGGAAATATATGTCCTGGACGGCCTAAATCTTCAGATTTAGTTTCTTTTTCGGTTAATGCTTTAATCGTTTTTGCACGATCGTGGGTAGAAATTCCTGTTGTACAACCATGACCAATAAGATCTACAGAAACGGTAAACTGCGTATTGTGTAAAACGGTATTATCGTCTACCATTAAATTTAATCCCAGTTCTTTAGAGCGATCTTCAGTAATAGGAGCGCAAATCAATCCGCGTCCATGAGTAGCCATAAAATTGATCATCTCTGGTGTAACTTTCTCTGCAGCAGCAACAAAATCACCTTCATTTTCGCGATCTTCGTCATCTACAACGATAATTACTTTCCCAGCTTTGATGTCCTCAATAGCTTCTTTTATTGTATTTAATTCAAAGGATTTATGTCCTTCATTAATTCCTGACATTTTGCAACTTTTTTAGGTTAGCAAAGGTATTTAATCTATTTATCTTTAGGCTTTACCAATCCTATCTTTTTAAAGAACTTCGATATAGGCTCGGTGATCATATCTAAAGAAAATAATCCCTGATCTGTAGTAGCTCGATAAGTGAAGTAAATTCCTAAAGGTAACATGATAAGCGTGCTTAGCCACGTGGCAATAAACGGACTAATACTGCCGTCTTCTGCACTGTTCTTGGCAAAGATTCCAATAAAATGATAAGTTAGAAATATAATGATCGCTATAACCATTGGCAATCCCATACCTCCTTTACGAATTATTGCACCTAAAGGAGCACCAACAAAAAATAGGACGATACAGGCCACGGCCAGCACGTATTTTTCGTGTAAAGCAATCTCGTATTTATTTAGTCTTCTAACACTTTGCTTAAATTCCTGTTTCTTAATGGATAAATGAGAAATTGCAGCATTGGTAGTTCGAATAGCATCATCTATAATTCTTTGCGATTGATCACTATTATAATTGTCGAGAATAGAATTTTCGAAGGCTTCGTATTTTTTAGAATCTTCCGGGTTGAAATTAATAGTTAGACCTTTTACTCCGGTTCTACTATACATAGACGTTGCAAAAGCTTCTTTGCGCTCGTTAAGTGATACAGAAAAGCTATCGATACTTTTGGTAAGTTCACCAATTCTAAGCATGCTTTGAGTCGTATAACTCTCGTCCTCCATATCTACCTGGTTCAATTCAGATAGATCGATATTGATGGTATACTCTTCAAAATAACTTTTCATAAAAGGTTTCTGGTCTCTTTTAGAATAGTCGCTTGGTGTAATTTCGTTGTAATAATTCCCATCTGTAAGAATTAAAGATAAAACATTAGAATCTTCACTACTTACCAGCTCTCCTTCTTTCGACTTTATTACAGTGTAATTTCCTCCTCTATTGTTGTTTTCATGAATGATCACATCACTTAGATACTGGTCGTTATCGCCAGATTTTTCATCAACTTTAATATTGATGTTTCCAACTTCATTAAAAACACCTTCGGTAATAGCCATTGCGGGTTTCATTTTAGCAATATTCTTCCGCAGGTTAATGATCTTGAATTCGGCTGCCGGAATAACATTGTTGGCAAAAACAAAAGCGGTAACACTAACTAATAATATAAATAATGTTAGACCTCGCATTGCTCGCTGCAGAGAAATACCAGAAGATTTCATGGCAGCGAACTCATAATTTTCAGCAAAATTACCAAAGACCATGATCGAAGTTAGTAGTATGGTTAGTGGTAAAACCATAGGAACTAACTTAGGTGTGGTGTATAAAAGGAATTTTAAAATGATCGCTACATCCAGGTCTTTACCGGCCAGTTCACCAATGTATAACCATATGGCCTGGAGTACAAAGATGAACATCAAGATGATAAAAACGGTAAAGAACGTTTGTAAATAACTTACCAGTATGTACCTGTCGAGTATTTTCAAAGATGTAAGATTAATCTAAACGATTAATGTAATAGTTGCTATATCTGCTCTCGTCAAAAGTAAATAGATTTTGAGCAAGAGACTGGTTTGTTTTAAAACTTTTTACCGTGATCGTGATCTTGGTTCCGTTTGGCTGGGTTTGGATTAAATTGTAAATATTTTTGGTCTCTTTATCGATTCCCAACAAAATATTTTTCACTTCAGCTTCGCTATCTATAGGTGTTAATTTTACATACTGAATCGTTCTACCATTCACGTTTTGAGTGATGTCCCAATCAAAAGTATAACCATCCTGATAGAATGTGAACATTTTAGACGGAGTGATATTATTTTCGTCTTCAGCAACATAATTAGAGATATTGATCTCTTCGTCTTCTGGAATGATCGTGTATACTTTTTTACCATCAAAAAGTTGCGTGGTTCCCATAAAATTTAGTAAATATTTGTCTCCTTTTATGCTGGCGTCGCCACGAGTTTCCTGATGAATATTTTCTGAAGTATTCTCCAAAGCATATTTAAAATCGATCACCATATTGTCATAACTGCTTACCTTTTTAGAAACTTCGTTTAGAAGTTGCTCAGCTTTTTGAGAATTCTGAGCCTGTATCCCAAGGCTAAAACATGCAAGTATTAGAAATACTACTTTTTTCATTTTACTTTAAAATCTTTATTTAGGTTCTTCGTTTAGTAATTGCTCTAAAGCTAAAAGATCTGGCACTAAAACCTGTCTTGCTTTACTTCCTTCAAACTGTCCTACAATTCCGGCAGCTTCAAGCTGATCTATAATTCTACCGGCCCTGTTATAACCAAGTTTTAGTTTTCGCTGCAGTAAAGAAGCCGATCCCTGTTGGGCGGTTACAATAACTTCAGCAGCTTCTCTAAATAGCTTATCGCGTTCGCTCACATCTATATCAAGTCCTGTGCCACTTTCCTCGCCTTCGTAGGCTGGCAGCATGTGCGCATCTGGGTAAGCTTTTTGGGATCCAATAAACTCGGTTATCTTATCTACTTCAGGAGTATCTACAAAAGCACACTGCAAACGTTTCATAGAACTTCCCTGAGTGAAAAGCATATCCCCGCGACCAATTAATTGATCTGCTCCCGGGCCATCTAAAATAGTTCTAGAATCGATCTTAGAGGTTACTCTAAAAGCGATACGAGCCGGGAAGTTAGCTTTTATAATCCCGGTAATAACGTTTACCGATGGTCTTTGCGTTGCAATAATTAAATGTATTCCTACAGCACGAGCAAGCTGAGCTAAACGTGCTATCGGAGTTTCTACTTCTTTACCGGCTGTCATAATTAAATCTGCAAACTCATCGACCACGAGTACAATGTATGGTAAAAATTTATGTCCGTTTTCAGGATTTAATTTTCGGTTTTTAAACTTAACATTGTATTCTTTAATGTTACGAACCATAGCATCTTTAAGCAGTTCGTAACGATCGTCCATTTCAATGCAAAGAGAATTTAATGTGTTAATTACTTTGGTGTTATCTGTGATGATTGCATCATCTGTATCTGGTAATTTTGCTAAATAATGACGTTCAATTTTATTGAAAAGCGTCAATTCTACCTTCTTAGGATCTACCAGTACAAACTTAACTTCAGCTGGATGTTTAGAGTAGAGTAGGGAAGTAAGTATCGCGTTAAGCCCAACAGATTTACCTTGTCCTGTCGCACCTGCCATAAGCATGTGTGGCATTTTGGCAAGATCGACCACAAAAGTTTCGTTACTAATAGTTTTTCCCAAGGCCATTGGCAGTTCCATTTCGGCACCTTGAAATTTGGGTGAAGCAATTACAGATCGCATCGATACGATGGTAGAATTTTTATTAGGCACTTCTATACCAATAGTCCCTTTTCCTGGGATTGGCGCTATAATTCTAATTCCAAGTGCTGCTAATGAAAGTGCGATATCATCTTCTAAGTTTTTGATCTTAGAAATTCTAATTCCGGCTTCAGGAACAATTTCGTATAAGGTAACCGTTGGACCAACCGTAGCTTTAATTTGGGCAATTTCGATCTTGTAGTTCTTAAGCGTATCTACAATTTTGTTCTTATTTTCCTCAAGTTCTTTTTGATTTATCGTAATGCCACCGCCATAATCCTGCAATAATTCTATGGTTGGGAATTTATAATTTCCTAGCTCTAATGTAGGATCAAATTCGCCAAAATCACTGACTAATTTTTTGCTGAGTTTATCTTCCTCTACTTCCTCTTCTTCAGGAGCGGTTTCTACTTCCATTGCAAGCTCGTCTGGCTTTTCTTCTTTTTCTTCGGAAGTTTTTTGAGGGGTATTCTTAATTTCTGAAGCCGCATTAACTTCAGAAAGGTTGTTTTCGAAATCAATTTCTGGAGCCGAATCATCTACCTGAAGTGTTTTTTCTTCAGTTTTTACAGATTGTTTTTTCCAGTCTTGTTCTTCATCGGTCTCATTGGCGGTCATTTTTTGACCAGAAGCTTCTTTGGCAGCTTTAAATTCAGCATTAATATCGTCCTTTTTAGTTTTTACAAACGTACCAACCATTTCTGGCGTAAGCTTTAAGCGTAATGCAGCGTAAGCGATAAAAAGGAAAAACAGGAGCAGTGCCGTACCAAAAAAGCCTAAATAATCCTGAAGAAAATCATTCATTTCATAACCAATGGTTCCTCCTAATATAGAATGCTCTGTAAAAAAGCCAAAAACTATGGATGCCCAGATCATAACCAAAATTCCCCAAAACCAGAAAGATGCCAGTTTTTTTGCTGCCATTCCAAAGAATAAATAAATACCAGAGATGGTAATAAGAACGGCAATCGAGAATGAAGCGACACCAAATCCCTGATAGATAAAGAAATCGCTAATTAGAGCACCAAATTTGCTTAACCAGTTTTTTGCTTCGATATTACGATCACTAAATTCCTGTAATGTGCTTTGATCTGCCTGCCAATTGAACAAAAATGAGATAAACGCCACTACAAGTGCCAATCCAAAAAGCATAAGAAAACTGCCCAAAACCACCTTTTGATGTCTGTTAAGCGCTAAAGAGAATTTCTTCGTTTTTTTAGTAGTTTTCTTAGTTCTGGTTTTCTTTTTGGCCATGTGTGGTTTTTCGGAATTTTGGCAAAAATACAAATTAGCCTCTTCTAAAATAAAGAAAATAAAATTCAATTTTAAAAGAGGCTGATTTTATACAAAAACGCAGAAAATTAATCTTTATTGGCACCACCCAAGGGTATATTTCCCAGAGACTTGCTTCTAAATTAAATTTTGTCCAACGAATGCTTCGTGGCTTACTTCGTGGTAGTTTACTTTTTTAGATATTCGAGAAGCGGGGTTATAAACTTATCGAATACCTCGATATGTGGTAGATGCCCTGTATCTGGTATTTCAACTAGCTGGGCATTTGGTATTTTATCCTGAGTAGATTTTCCTAACTTGTCATATAATCCCATGGTCGATTTTACCTGTTTTGAGACTAAATTTTTTCCCAGTGCGGTACGATCTCTGGTACCAATGATCAATAAAGTAGGAACACTAATTTCACTAAATTCGTAAACAACAGGTTGGGTGAAGATCATATCGTAGGTTAATGCAGAATTCCATGCAATGCGATCGTAATCTTCATTAAGCGTCCATCCGGCTAAAAGTTTTGCCCATTTTGCATAATCTTGATTCCAATCGCCTGCATAATAGCTCTCTTTTTGATAATTTTTAATGTCTTCGTAGGTTTTACCGATTTCATTTTTATACCAATCGTTTACGCTTTGATAAGGCACTTTAACTTTCCAGTCTTCTAAACCAATGGGATTTACCAAAACCAGGTTTTTAGTGACTTCAGGATACATTAAAGTGAAACGTGTGGCAAGCATTCCTCCCATAGAATGGCCTAAAATCGTAGTTTCTTCAATTCCCAAAGAATCTATTAATCCTTTAGTATTTTCGGCTAATTGCTGAAAAGTATACTGAAAATGTTCTGGTTTGCTAGATTTCCCGAAGCCTAATTGATCAGGCACCAAAATATTGAAACCTTCTGTGGTTAGGGCGTCGATCGTGGTTTCCCAATATGCGCCATTAAAGTTTTTTCCGTGAAGTAATGTTACTGTTTTTCCGTTATCATTTTCTGGCTGTATATACATATAGGCCATTTTATAATCATTTTTTTGTGCATTAAAATGATAAAACGAAACCGGATAAGGATATTCATAATTTTCGAGCATCAAGCCAAGCTCTTTTATCTCTTGGGCATTGAGGTTTAGAATTACTGAAAATAGTAAAAATAGCGCAGGAATTTTTTTCATAACATGAATTTTTCCTGAAGTTAAGAAGATCTACAAGTGTAGGTAAGCGGCTGAAGTACTTTAAAACAAATTTAACTCGATGATAGAGTTTGAATGCTCTGAGGTTGCCTCGAACTATTGAAAAATTTTAAACAAATTCCGCAATGGCTTACCCATAGGTAGTTTACATGAAACACCTATAATGCCTGTAAATAAGGAATATAAATAATACAGCCAATTATAATTGCGATAAACGCCGCTATACAAACAGCGCCGGCAGCAACATCTTTAATATGACCTATTTTTTGATGAAAATCTGGATGCACAAAATCTGCAATGGCTTCGATAGCGGTATTCAGCCCTTCAGCACTCATCACCATTCCAACAGCGATGCATTGAAACATCCATTCGGTTTTAGTAATGCCAAAATAAAACCCGGCAACAGTTACAACGATAGAAATGGCAAATTGTACCTGTATGCTGGGTTCATTTTTTATAAGTAACCATGCTCCTTTAAGAGCATAGCCACCACCGCGAATACGTTTCCCTAGGAAACTATCTTTCATCTTACAAAAGCGTTTTTAGCGCAGCAAGATAATTTGGTTCTTCGGCAATATCCGGAACTTGCTGAGCATGGATTACATTTAAATTTTCATCCAGAACAATTACAACTCGAGAAAGTAAACCTTCTAAAGGCCCGGTGATCATTTCTACCCCGTAATCTTTCCCAAACTCACGTTCTTTAAAGTCAGACAAGTTAATAACATTTTTTAAACCTTCGTCATTTACAAATCTTTTTTGTGCAAATGGTAGATCTCTAGAAATACAAAGGACTACGGTATTATCTAATTCGGTTGCTCTTTCATTAAAATTTCTAACAGAAGTTGCACACACACCGGTATCGATACTTGGGAAAATGTTCAGGATAACTCTTTTCCCTTTAAAATCTTCTAATTTGGCTTTAGATAGGTTGGTTTTAATAAGATCAAAATGTGGTGCTTTTTCACCAATCGCAGGCAGATCTCCATAAGTAATCACTCTTTCGCCTTTAAACGATATTTCAGACATAGCAAAATAATTGGTTAAGGATTAGTCTAGATAAATTTAGACTATTTGGAATGGAGTGATACTAAAATTATCATAAAACAAAAATCGGGTTAACTGAATTAACAATTAACCCGATTTTGGTCTTTTTATCACTAAGTTTTATTGATCTATAGATCCTAAAACTTTCTTTACAAATGCGTTTGCAGCGTCTGTATCTTTCATTCCTTCTTCACTTACCATTTTGTGAACTTCTATAGCACCACAAATATTAGTAATTAATTCACCAATTACGTCCATTTCCTCTTCAGAAACGGATCTATGCTCAGTGAAATTTTCAAGCACTTCTACAGTTGCTTCAAGTTTTTCAACTTCGTTATTACGTTGTAAGTGTTTAATTACTGGTAACTTCATGTACTAAGTCTTTTAGAACTTCAAACTTGTTAGTTTGAACTTGGTTTACGAAATCTCCATTTTTAAAAGTGGCGAATGTTGGTAGGTTATTTACGTTCGCAAGCTTTCTACTTTCTGGATACTTTTCAGCATCAACAAGAATAAACTCTGCATTTTCGTTTTCACCTGCTAACTTTTTGAATTTAGGCTTCATAAGTCGGCAATTACCACACCATCCAGCCATGTACTGTACAACTACAGTTTCGTTGTTAGCAACGATTTCACTTAAATTATCTTGGTCTAATGTCTTCATTATAGCAATTTTTTTCCCATCTAAGGGTATTAACACCCCGAGATAAATCCCGGGGATGAAAATTTTTCTTAATCTTTAAACTATCTCAGTTGGCCGAGAATAAAAGCTTTTTAGTTTAAGCTTAAGTAATCTGCAACTCCTTTTCTGTCAGCTTTCATTGCATCTTTACCTTCTTCCCAGTTTGCTGGACAAACTTCACCGTTTTTCTGAACGTGAGTATAAGCATCGATTAATCTGATGAATTCCTGTACGTTACGACCAAGTGGCATGTGGTTTACACCTTCATGAAATACAGTACCTTCTTCGTCGATTAGGTAAGTAGCTCTATAAGTTACGTTATCACCTTCTAAAGTTACATCACCAGTTTCTTCATCATAAGATTCTCCTGTAATATCAAGGATTCCAAGACGAGAACTTAAATTGCGGTTAGAATCTGCTAAGATTGGGTAAGTAACACCTTCGATTCCACCATCATCTTTTGGAGTGTTTAACCATGCAAAGTGAACCTCTGGAGTATCACAAGAAGCACCAATAACCATTACATTTCTTTTTTCAAACTCTTCTAAAGCAGCCTGAAAAGCGTGTAATTCAGTTGGGCAAACAAATGTGAAATCTTTTGGGTACCAGAATAATAATACTTTCTTGTTATTTTTCTGAGCTTCTTCTAATACATTTACTTTAAATGTATCTCCTAAGTCGTTCATTGCGTTTACACTTAGGTTTGGAAATTTTTTACCTACAATAGACATATGTTGTTGTTTTTGGGTTTTACTTTTTTTTCTTAATTCTGCTGCAAATATAGGCGAAGAGAGCGGCGTCTCCATAAAAATCAAATTCTTAATTTTTATACTGTGATAGAATTTGATTATTGTAAAAGAATATTCTTATAGGGTAATTCTATTTTATCCGAAAAGCTATGCTGTACGGGTGTTTGTAGAATTACCAAGCTCTTTAATTTTTATTCTGAAAGCAGCGAATAATAAGGTCATAAACGGACTCAGATAATTGAAGAAACTATACCCAATATATGAAAGAACAGGTACACCAAGAACACCACTGTGATAAGCACCACAAGTATTCCAAGGGATTAATACAGAAGTTACTGTTCCTGAATCCTCTAAAGTTCTACTAAGGTTTTCTGGAGCCAGACCTTTATCTTTATAAGCTTTTGCGAACATTTTTCCTGGAACAACAATAGCCAGATACTGGTCTGAAGCGGTTACATTTAGTGCAAGGCAACTTACAACGGTACTTGCAAAAAGACCAAAAACACTATCAAAAAGATTTAATAAGGCCTTACTAATTCTAGCTAAAGCACCAATGGCGTCCATAATTCCGCCAAAAACCATCGCACAGATAATTAACCAAATGGTTCCTAACATTCCTGCCATTCCGCTTGAGGCAAAAAGATCGTTAAGTGCAGCAGATTCAGTTTCAATTGCAGTATCTACGGTTATAGCATCCATAATTCCGCGGTAAGCACTTACAAATGTCAGTTCGTCACTACCGCTAATTTCAAGAACAATTTCTGGTTGAAAAATAAGAGCAGCAACAGCACCAAGTAAAGTACCTATAAGTAAAGCAATAAGTGGAGAGGTTTTTCTAACAATTAAAAAGATTACCAATACAGGAACCACAAATAGCCATGGAGTGATATTAAACGAAGCTTCAATAGCATTTAAAATTGAAGAAGTATCTGTAGAACCGCTGGTATCTAAATTAAGTCCTATAATAACAAATATTACTAAAGTCACAACGATGGTTGGGACAGTTGTAATTGCCATATATCTAATATGAGTAAATAAATCTGTTCCTGCCATTGCCGGTGCAAGGTTGGTGGTGTCACTTAGCGGAGACATTTTATCACCAAAATAAGCACCAGATAAGATTGCCCCGGCCGTCATCCCAAGTGGAATACCCAACGCATCTGCAATTCCAACAAGTGCAATACCAACGGTAGCAGAGGTTGTCCAGCTACTGCCTGTCGCTACAGAGATCACAGAACATATTACAACCGTAGCTGCCAGAAAGATTGTGGGATTTAAAATTTGTAAGCCATAATAAATCATAGTTGGTATAATCCCACTAATTAACCAGGTACCTGCTAAAGCGCCTACCATTAAAAGAATTAAAATTGCCCCAGCTGTACTTTGAATGTTTTTGGCAACTTCATCGATCATGGTATCAAACTTTACTTTATTAAAGTAGCCAACAATTGCTGCAACAGCGCCACCTAATAGTAAAATAAACTGATTAGAACCAGATAATGCATCATCTCCATATACCACCAAAACATTAAAACCAAGCATTATAATTAAAGCAAACACTGGTAATAGCGCAGCCCAAATACTTAATTCTTTTTTTTTAACATTTTCTTCGGGATGGGTAGTATGGTTTTCCATTCAGTTTAAGAGAGTTTAGTTTCTAAAAGCTAAAATTCGATAAATCTAAAGATGTTTTTTAGGAAATATAAAAGTTTAGCATAGATTAAATTTTCGTTTGTAATGTTACGATTTTAGATAAAAGTATGCAAGGTTTAGGTACAACGCAGCTGTTTTAAATCGAATAAAAGCAGGTGAAACTTCAATATAGAAGAAGAATTATTAACAATATCGTTTGAAATTTAAGTTTTCTTAAAAGTTTAGAAAGCTAATTAGCTAGCATTGGTGGTTTAGAGAATAGTCGTACTTTTGTAAGTATTGTTTAAAATTCAACATAAAAACTTATTGTTATGAGTACATATGATGTTGCAGTTATAGGTTCTGGCCCGGGTGGATACGTGGCAGCCATACGCTGCGCACAGCTGGGAATGAAAACTGCAATCATAGAAAAATATTCTACTCTTGGTGGAACTTGTCTTAATGTTGGTTGTATCCCAAGTAAAGCACTTTTAGATTCTTCACACCATTATCATGATGCAGTAAAACATTTTGAGGATCACGGAATTGAAATTTCAGGAGAAATAAAAATGAATCTTGAAAAAATGATGGATCGTAAAGCATCTGTGGTTAGCCAGACTTGTGATGGTGTAAAATTTTTGATGGATAAAAATAAGATTGATGTTTTTGAAGGAATTGGTTCTTTTAAAGACAAAACTCATATCAATATTAAAAAGAATGATGGTGAGACTGAAACTATCGAAGCTAAGAAAACCATAATAGCTACAGGTAGTAAACCATCTAATCTTCCATTTATCGAGTTAGATAAAGAGAGAGTAATTACATCTACTGAAGCTTTAAAATTAAAAGAAGTTCCAAAACATCTAATTATTATTGGAGGTGGAGTAATTGGTTTAGAGTTAGGTCAGGTTTATAGCCGTTTAGGCGCAGATGTTTCTGTAGTTGAATTTATGGATCGTATTATCCCAACTATGGATAGTGCGCTTTCTAAAGAACTTACTAAAGTTCTTAAAAAACAGGGCGTAAAATTCTACACCAGCACAAAAGTGAAATCTGTTGAAAGAAACGGAGACGAAATTATCGTTAAAGCAGATGACAAAAAGGATAAGGAAGTAGAATTAAAAGGAGATTATTGTTTAGTTTCTGTAGGTCGTCGCCCTTATACAGACGGACTTAATGCAGATGCTGCTGGAGTAACCATAGATGATCGTGGCCGAATTAGCGTAAATGAACATCTACAAACCAATGTAGAAAATATTTATGCAATTGGAGATGTTGTAAAAGGAGCGATGTTAGCGCATAAGGCTGAAGAAGAAGGAACTTTTGTTGCTGAAACCATTGCCGGACAAAAACCACATATTAATTACAATTTAATTCCTGGTGTTGTTTATACATGGCCAGAGGTTGCATCTGTAGGTAAAACGGAAGAGCAATTAAAAGAAGAAGGCGTAAAATATAAAGAAGGTAAATTCCCAATGCGTGCTTTAGGTCGCTCTAGAGCTAGTGGAGATATCGACGGAATGGTGAAAATTCTTGCAGACGAAAAGACCGATGAGGTACTTGGAGTTCACATGATTGGTGCTCGTACTGCAGATCTTATTGCTGAAGCTGTTACCGCGATGGAGTTCCGTGCTTCTGCTGAAGATATTTCTAGAATGAGCCATGCACATCCAACTTTTGCTGAAGCTGTAAAAGAAGCTGCATTGGCTGCTACAGATAATCGAGCGTTGCACGTGTAGATAATTATCAGTTTAAAATTTTGGAAGCCCTGTTCAATTATTTGACAGGGCTTTTTTGATCATTGGAGTTAAAATTTTTCTTAAATAATAAAAGGCTAATTCGTTTTAACGACTTTATTATGAAGCTTATCGGTTTTATTTTTTCATGAAAATACTTTGCAATACTATTGCAGTGTATTTAAAATTAACCCTACACCTTACATGAAAAAATTTTCCCCTACGAAGATTCTTCTTGCCGTATTATTTGTTTTTTTTAATGTTACTTTAGGTTTTTCGCAAGTTGGTATTGGTACGTCCAGCCCTGATAATAGTTCTATACTAGATGTTAAAAGTTCTACTGGTGGAGTACTTGTGCCAAGAATGACAACGGCAGAGCGTAACCGAATTTCTTCTCCTGCTACAGGATTATTAATTTACGATACTACGAGACAATGTCTAAGCCAGCAGGTAGGAACGCCCGCTTCGCCAGATTGGGTTTGTATTTCTGGGAATGTAGTTCGTTTCTTTTATTTACCTAGTTTGAACATAGATACTTCAGAAACAGGAAATGGAGAAGTGAATTTGTACGAGGAGTACAAAAAGCAGTTTTCTCAACCATTGGTGTCTTCTACACCAGGTTCAACTATTCCTTATTTCGAATCTGCAACAGATCTAGATTATCATGTTACGGCCTATGATTCATCAGTTTTAGACAATCTTTCTTTGAACCAAAACGGAGTTCTTTCGTATGAAGTAATTGGTAGTGCCACTGCCTGTTCTTTCATAAATGTTGTATTGGTTGTAAAATAATTTCAGCAAACAATTATGAAAAAACTATTCAGTCTTTTCCTGATCTTATTTTCGGTTTATTCATCCATTGCGCAATGTGATTGTGATCAAACCATTTCATCCAGTATATGGAATGGTGGTTATACATTTCAATCTAATAAAACGTATTGTATTCAGGGAAATATTACGATAAGATATAATGTGACTTTCCAAAATAATACAAGTATTTGTATTCCTCAAGGAGCTACGCTGAAAATTGATAATACGATGAATGGTGGTGCTAGTAATAAGGTTGATATAAGCGTATACGGTAACCTTATTGTACCTAATACTTTTCCAGTAAGTTTTGATATTCATGTTTATAATGGTGGTAATATTACAGGTCTTAGAGGGATTAAACAGGATATTCAGATGAATGGAGATAATTTTAATCTTATAATCGACGAGGGGGGTAGTTATAAATTTGGGAATTTGAATTTAAATAATAATGGTAGAGAAAATACGATAGAGAATCATGGGACGATGACAATTGATGGGGAAATTAATACTCGTAATGCAAAATCAGCATTAAGATTAGATAACTATGGAACTATTGATATGACAGGAAATATTTATTTCAGTAATTCATCTGGAACTAATACTTTTTATAATCATGGAAATTTAAGTTGCCTGGGAGTGTATTCAACAGACCCAACATTGCATATGCAAAATGCAGGAACTATGTCGATGTCTCAGAATTATGATAATACTGAAAACAGCGTATTTTCAAATTGTGGAACATTCAGAATGAATGGTAGTTGGGGATTTAATTTAAGAGGTTTAATTATAAATACAGGGAATATGATAATTCCTAATAGTTCTATAGCATTCTCTTCTACAGGTAGAATTCAAAACTATAGTGTAATGAGTTTAAAACAGATAGCTATGGATCCCAATTCAATAATTTATAATGAAGGTGAAATAACATTCGCAGAAGCTCCTAATACTAATATAAGATTTGCTGGGCCTGGTGCAAATGAGCAGCCAGAACATTCTGATTCTAGTAATTATGGTAGATTTAAATGGCCAGGCACACAGTCTAATCAATCTGGTTGGGCTAGAGGCAATTTAAACTTTGTTACTACTACTCCAAGTACGGTTAATGATAACAATGCTTACGGGATGTTTGGAAGATGGAATAGCGTAGAATTTGATAGTTCAGTAAAATTTGGAAACTGTAATACTTGTACAGTTATTACAGAATATGATCAATGCGCTAACGCAGATGGTACTTGGCCGGTTATTGGGCCAAAATGTATCCCGGTAAACAGGCATGTAAGAACATATTTATAATTACTTGATATAAATTAAAAGGCAGCCAACTGGCTGCCTTTTTTCATTCTAAACTGACTCAGAAATTATAAGGTTTTGGCTTTTTAATTGGTTTAGGAAGTAAATTAAAAGCCTGATTAATCTGAGTAAAATTCAATAGGGAAATATTGATTGTTTTAGAATGAGATTTTGCATGTTTTTACAGTCTTTTTTTAATGATATTCAGCCAACTTTTCTAAAACCTGTTCTTTAAAACTTCGGCTTATTGGTATCGATTTTTGTAGTATCACCACCTGCTCATTAGTATAAGATTCGATTTTTGGGATCGAAACTATAAAAGATCGATGCGTTCTTAAAAATTTTGAACTAGGTAACTTCTCTTCAATCGCTGTAATAGTTTCTCTGGTGATTTTCGTATCAGTTAAGAGGTGGATTTTTAAATAATCAGCATAGCTTTCGATATAAAGCAATTCTTCAAAATCGATTTTCACCATTTGGCGATCTATTTTTACAAAAATAAATTCGGCTTCTTTTTCATCGATTTTCGTGATTTCTTTTTCTGAATGATTTTTCCGATAATTATTTATGGCATCTAGCAAACGTTCGAAAGAAATAGGTTTTAGTAAATAATCTGCTGCGTGCAAATTAAAACCATCTACCGCATATTCTCGATAAGCAGTGGTAAAAATAACCTGTAGGTCTTTATTGATCGATCTGGCAAAGGAAATCCCGGAAATTCCCGGCATATTAATATCTAAAAAAATCAAATGGATGTTCTCTTTGCTAATTACATTAAAAGCTTCAGTAGCGTTACTGCAACGTGCTAGAATATTGATGTCTTCAATTTTAGAAAGATGACTTTCCATAATATCCAACGCAACAGGTTCGTCGTCTACAAGAATACAATTAATGGGTGCCGCCATTTATTCAGAATTAATGCTTTTTAAAATTAACCAATTTCAGAATACATCACTTTTTTATGGCTGTTAAAATAATGATTCCCAGCCTGCCAACCAGAAAAGTTACAGTGCCAAAAATAATAGTAAGTAAAGTTACTTTTAATCCACCAGCCAGCATTTCAGTAGAAACATTTCCCCAGGATTCTATTGCATCGAACATTTGTATTAAACCAAGAAACTGAAAAAGAAGTCCGCTTACCAATGCAAATAAGCCGATATGATGAATTAAACTGAGCGTTTTTTTGAAAAGATGATCCTGCGATAATTTTGTGGCAGCAAAGGCGATAAGTCCTATAGTAATTAAGAAGCAAATAAGTATAGTCCACATTGCAAAAGGCCCGCCCTCGTTTATTCTATCGGCTAATTGGCCAAAAAATCCACGACTTTGATACAGTAATACTAGGTACATAATTATTTTTTTAAAGATTGATGAAGCAAACTTAACAGCCTTTTAGCTTCAAAAAATCACTTTGCGATAGATTACAGGTTTTAGCTTCTTTTCTACATTAAAGATATATTTTTAAGTACAATTATCGCTAAACTTGTAGAAAAGCCAAGCTTTTTTGTAGTTGGTCGCAAAAGTTGATCTTGTTAGAACATTCTGACCATATTTGTAAATTAATGTTACTAAAATTGACCATAAAGATATTTAAGAAACTACTGCTACACAGCTTATTTTGGGTAGCAGTGCTTTTCTTTTATATGTTCTTTTTTGCGATAGACGATTCAGATTTGTGGTTATCGGCGCGATTTTCAATTGCATTGATGCCGGTTACAATTGGCACGACTTATATTTTTTCTTACACCTTAATCCCAAAATATCTATCTAAACGAAAGTATTTTTTATTCGGACTTTATTCATTTTATGCTTTAGTGATTTCAGCCTCATTAATCATTTTTTCGGCTTTTTATGGCTATTTGCTGGTGTTTGGATTGCAATGGGAGGGAAGTTATCCGGTCTCTAAAGGGCTAACCTTTATATATTTTGCGGTTTACCTGGTAATCGTCTTAGGTTGTGGCTTAAGTCTTACCAAATCTTATTTTAAAACTTTAAATAAAAACGAGGAGCTAAAAAATACCCTGCTAGAAAGCGAATTACAGCTCAAAATTCAGGAGTTACAGTATTTAAAGATGCAAATTCATCCTCATTTTCTGTTCAATACCTTAAATACCATTTATGGTTTGGCGCTTACCAAAAAGGATTCAGCGCCAGATATGATCTTAAAATTAGCCGATTTGCTAGATTATATTTTATACGAAACCAAGAAGAATAAGGTGCCATTAAAGCGCGAAATTCAGCATTTAAAAGATTATATCGAGTTAGAAAAATTACGGTTTGGGGATCGATTAATTGCTGAAATAAATATTGCTGAATTTTCATCGAATATCGAAATCCCGCCAATGCTATTTCTGCCATTTCTGGAAAATTCATTCAAACATGGCAAATCTTCTGAAGGAATCCTGAAAATAAAAATGAAGCTCGAAATTATCGAAAATCAGCTTGTATTTTTTCTGAAAAATTCGGTGCCCAAGCAAAAGGAAATTTTAGATCAAAATTCAGGAATTGGTCTTGAAAATATTCAAAGAAGGCTCCAATATATTTATGGGAAAGCTTATGATTTAGAGCTTTCTACAAGCAAAAATGAATATTCTATCTTACTTAAAATTCCGCTTAAATTTTAGCATTTTGACCTTTAGAATTTTCAATTTTGTATTGAAGGAATCACTATCTTTAATAGGTTAATCCTAATATTAAAGATTATGGCAAAAGCAAAGTCACCAGCTAAAAATTCGGTTAAAAAAGAAGCGGTTTTAAGCTTAAAAGAGAAGCGAGCTGCAAAGGCGGCTAAGAAATTGAACACAAGCTAAAGTTTTAAACTTAGATTGAATAAAAAAAGGAGCAAAGTAGCTCCTTTTTTCCTTTATTTTTTACGCCTACGATTGGCATTTTTATCGCCTCGCGTTTTTGGCTTTTTATACTTTTTAGCAATTTCTCTACGATAAGAACCGCCAAGATTTACTTTTTTATTTTTTTCTTTTTTCTCGTGGAAAGCAGGGCCGGCTTCATCTAGTGGTTTACTAGGATTGTTAATCTCAATTTCTCTGGGGCGTTCTTCAGGAATTAATTCATTAGAGATCTTAACTTCTTCAGGAATTTCCATTTTTGGAACTTCCATTTTCATCAATTCCTCGATGGCTTTTAGATAATCCAGTTCTTTTTCAGTAGTAAAAAGAATAGAATGTCCTTTTTTCTCAGCACGTCCTGTTCGCCCAATTCTATGCATATAATTTTCAGGATAATTTGGCGTATCAAAGTTTATAACGTGCGAAACAGCATTAAGATCTAAACCACGCGCCATCACATCTGTAGCGATCATAATTCGGGTTAAACCTTCATCAAAATCTTCAACGTTTTTTAATCTGTAATTCTGACTTTTACCGGTATGAACCAAACTAATTTCCCCTGGAAATTTTTTACCTAAACTTTCAAATAATCGATCGGCAATACGTTTATCTGAAATAAAAATAAGCATCTTTTTAAAGGTTTCTTTATCACTGAAAAGATGCTTTAAAAGATTCGCTTTTGTATTGAAATTAGGCAAAATATAGCCTTGTTGCTCGATATTATCTAACGGAGTACCGCTAACCGCGATAGAAATTTTCTCTGGAGCTTTAAAATTCTCGTCGATCATCTGCTCCACAATTTCAGTCATTGTTGCAGAGAACATAATACTTTGCCTGTTTGGTGGCAGCAATTCGATAATATTATGCACCTGAAATTTAAAACCAAGATCCAGCATCACATCAACTTCATCGATCACAAATTTCTGAATCGATTTTAGCTGAACGGCCCGTCTTAAAACAAGATCGTACAATCGTCTTGGTGTTGCAACAACGACATCTAAACCACGTTGTAATTCCTGTTGCTGTGTATTTATATTTACACCACCATAAATCCCGGCTACTCTTAAATTAATGTATTTCGCCAGTTTATCGATTTCCTCGGTAACCTGAACAACCAGTTCACGAGTAGGAACCATGATTAAAATACGCGGATTCTTTTGCTTAGAAAATTTAAGCATTCTAAGTAAGGGTAATAAATAAGCAAAGGTTTTACCGGTACCGGTTTGGGCGATTCCTACAACATCTTTTCCAGACATGATTGGCGAAAATGCCTGTTCCTGGATAGGTGTTGGCTTTTGGAAGCCCATATCTTCCAGCGCATTGCGTAAAGGTGTATTTAAATTAAGATCTTGAAAACTCACAACGGGAGGTTTAATTTTTTGCAAAGGTAGGCTATGATTCTCAAAGAACTACTTTTAAATCTATAATTTGTTTGAGAATCGATGTTTTTGGGCTGCTTTTTTTAAAATTATACTATCGTAATGCTGTATGTTGCGCTGTATTCTTTCCCAGTTTCTAGCTCAATAATTCCTTCTTTGGTTTTAAAGTTTTGATCTGTACTTTCTACATCAGCAATTCCCAGCCAGGGTTCAATACAAACATAAGGCGCACCAGGTTTTGCCCAAACTCCCAGATTTTTAAAATCATCGTAAGAAACGCTTAATATCGATCCATGATTTTTACTTTTTAAGCTTACATTTTTTGAAGTTATATTTTTAAAAATTAAAGCGTCATTATTAAAAAGATCTTTGGTAAGCTGGATTCTATCTGAATTTTCAATGATCGTTTTGGTATTATCACTTACTAAGCCGCTTTCTCCTAAAAGGTAAGTTTCTAGAGTGAGATCTTGATCGAATTCCAGATAATAATCTTCATAAGTTTCGCCTTCAAAAAGTGGCGCATTAAATGCAGGATGCCCGCCGATTTGAAAATAAATAGGTTTTGTATCCATATTTTTTACCAGATGATTTACTTCGACAGACTTATCTTTTAAGGTAAAACTAAGTTCGAATTCAAATTCAAAAGGATAGATCTTACGTAATTCTTCGTTACTTTTTATGCTGAAGGTAATCGAAGTTTCGGTTTGGTTTTTTACTTCAAGATTTTCATTGTGGCGTATAAACCCATGTCTTGGCATATCGTAAAATTCACCTTCATATTTTATCTGATTGCCTTTTAAAGCGCCAATTACTGGAAATAAGTTTGGTGCGTGGCTTCCCCAAATTTCGGGATCTGCCTGCCACATATATTCTTTGTTGTTTTTCAGGTTTTTGATACTACATAATTCGGCTCCGTTATGCTGAATTCCTATTTCTAAATGGTCGTTTTTTAAAATATACATCGTGATTTATTTTCGTCAAATTTTATTCAGTATAAAGATAACATCTCTTCAATTTCTAGTGGCAATTTTGAAACATAAAGATTTCTTATGTTTTCGATAGAATGTTTCTTTGAGAAACAATTGCTCTAAACCTCGGAAAATCTTAAGTTTGCATAAAAATTTATAATGAAAAATATATTAGGATTTGCAGGATCTAACAGTAGTTCATCAATAAATGTCCAATTGCTGAACGACCTGATGAATCGTTTACCTTCAGATTATAACAGGAAAGATATTAATGTTTTAGATTACGATCTTCCGTTTTATGGCGAGGATGTAGAAAAAGAGCAGGGAATTCCTGAAAACGCTGAAAAATTTGCTAAAGAAATCGAACAATATGATGCCTTAATTATCACGATTAATGAGCATAATGGGAGTTTATCTGCATATTTTAAAAACCTGATCGATTGGACTTCACGTTATAAACACCAGTTTTTAGCCGGTAAAAAAATATTTTTGGCAGCGGCTTCTCCTGGACAGGGTGGTGCAGCAGCTTCTTTAAAATACGCAAAAACAGCGTTCACCATTTTTGGAGGTGAAGTAGTTGAAACGCTAAGTTTCCCTAGTTTTTACGATAATTTTGAAAACGGAATTGTAGTAAATCCTGAATTAGAAAAAGAAATTGATTCAAAATTAAATACTTTTGCACAACAAACTTCTTAAGTGTGCGGAGTAACAAGATTTTTGAACTTTCTAATGTAAATTTATTTAAGCAAAAATTGCTAAGCTGGGCTTCTGGTTTTAGAGAAGTTGTTTGGCTGGTTAGTAACGAGTATCCAGATAAATACCGGCAATACGATGCAATTTTAGCAGTAGAAGCTTTTACGGCTATCAAAACCGATGCTGTAGAAGCTTTTGATAAATTAAAGGAATATCAGGAAACTACGGCCGATTGGATTTTTGGGTATCTATCCTACGATCTTAAAAATGATACCGAAAATCTAAAGAGTAAAAATTACGACGGACTCGATTTTCCTGAACTTTATTTCTTCCAGCCTCAAAAATTGTTTTTGCTGAAAGGTAATCAGCTTGAAGTGCAATATTTACGGGTAGTAGATGATGAAATCGATCTGGATTTTGCAGCGATCAATGATATTGTAATTCCTGAAAAAACAGCTCAAAAACCTCAAAAATCGACTCTAATACAATCCCGACTTTCTAAAGAAGAATATCTTCAGAAAATCGAAAATATGTTGAAGCATATTCATCGTGGGGATATTTACGAAGCTAATTTTTGTCAGGAATTTTATGCTGAAAATATTGATTTAGAGCCCTTGCATGTCTTTAATGCGCTTAATACAATTTCTAATCCGCCTTTCGCGAGTTTTGTAAAGCTGGAAAACTATCACGCGATGTGCGCGTCACCAGAACGTTACATTCAGAAGATAGGAAATAGGGTAGTTTCTCAACCTATAAAGGGAACTGCGGGGAGACATGCCGATCCAAAAATTGATGCTGAAAATGCCCAAAATCTTACCGAAGATCTAAAGGAGCGTTCTGAAAATATAATGATTGCCGATCTGGTGAGAAACGATCTTTCTCGCACTGCAAAAAAAGGAAGCGTAAAAGTTGAAGAACTATGCGAGGTGTATTCTTTTAAGCAGGTACATCAGTTAATTTCGACCATTTCCGCAGAGCTTCAGGACGATATTGCCGCCGTTGATGTGTTAGAAAGTACGTTCCCTATGGGAAGTATGACGGGTGCTCCAAAAATTTCAGCAATGAAAATTATCGAAGATTTGGAAGAAACCAAACGTGGCTTGTATAGTGGTGCGATTGGCTATTTTACACCGGCAGCAGATTTCGATTTTAACGTGGTAATTCGCAGTATTCTTTATAATTCAGAAAATAAATACGCATCATTCTCGGTTGGAGGAGCAATCACCGCACAATCCAAACCAGAAAAGGAATACGAAGAGTGCATGGTGAAAGCAAGGGCGATGCGAAAGGTTTTGGAAAAGAATATTTAGCAAGTTTTAAGCTGCACTGTTTTCAAGAGGTTTGATATTATTAAATTCTTGATCTTTCAGATTTTTTTGTTCTTCTAAATCAAAGTCGTCCTGTAGTCCTAACCAGAATTTAGCAGAAGTCCCGAAGAATTTCGAAAAACGTAATGCAGTATCTGCTGTAATTCTTCTTTTACGATTAATAATCTCGCTAATTCTTGTTTGTGGAATAAAGGTTTCTTTAGAAAGTCTATAAGCAGTGATTTCTAAAGGATCTAGAAACTCTTCCTTTAGTATTTCGCCTGGATGTATGTTAGCTAATTTGTTCATTTTTTCGATTTTAGTGATAATCAATAATTTTTACTTCAAAAGCATTGTCATTATTCCATTTAAAAATCACTCTCCATTGCTTGTTAATTCTAATACTATAAAATCCTTCTAAATTTCCGCTTAGTTTTTCCAAATGATTCGCAGGTGGAATTCTTAAATCATTTATAGTTTGAGCATTATTAATCATTCTTAATTTTCTTCGCGTAACATTTTGAATTTTTGGAGGGAGTTTTTTGGAAGGTATTCCAATCCAAATTTTCTCTGCTTCTTTATCTGTAAACGATTTAATCAAAAATATTCTGCATTACGTTACTAACGTCAAAGATAAGTATTTTTTTTGAATTTTAAATTAAGAATTTAGGTGTAAGCTTAAGAATATTAAATAGGAAAAACTTTTTTTAATGCCTAATGAGGGATTAAGCCATTCTTAGGCTTAAAAACAGCAAACTTTAAAATTTCAGCTTATCGAATTTTGTATCTTTGATTTTTATGGAAAAAGCCTTTAAAAATCATATAAAATCGAACTTCCCTAATTTGGCGAATGCCAAGTTGATCCTTGCAGTAAGTGGTGGTGTAGATAGTATGGTTTTGATGCATCTTTGTAAAAAGGCAAAATTAGATGTTGCTGTTGCCCATTGCAATTTTAATCTAAGAAATAATGAAAGTGATGGTGACGAGGAATTTGTGGTAAGGGCAGCACAAAATCTTGGGATAAAAGTCCATATTCAGCATTTTGATACCACTTCTTTTGCTGAAGATCATAAGCTTTCTATACAAATGGCAGCCCGAGAACTACGTTATCGATGGTTTGAGGAATTGCGGATCGCTGAAGCTGCCGATTATGTTTTGGTAGCGCACCATGCCAATGATTCTTTAGAAACTTTTCTTATCAATTTTGTGAGAAGTACTGGGCCAGAAGGTCTAGCGGGAATCAAAGCTGAAAATGATAAAATTTTACGTCCATTATTAAAATTTAGTCGGGAAGAAATTGAAAATTTCGCCCGTGAAAATCAAATTTTGTGGCGAGAAGATAGCAGCAATGCCTCTACAAAATACCTTCGGAATAAAATAAGGCATCAGGTAATTTCGCTTTTTGAAGAAATGAATCCAAATTTTTTAGATGGCTTTAAAAACACTCAGGAATACCTGCGCCAGCAACTCGATCTTGTTGAAGATTATACCGAGTTGATTTATAAAAAAGCAGTCAAAAAAGTCGATTTTGGATATTCTTTCGATGTGCTTTTTTTACAGCGTTTACCACATACCAAGGCAGTTTTATATCAACTTTTAAAAACATTTGGTTTTACCGAGTGGAACGATGTTTACAATTTGCTGGATGCCCAATCGGGTAAAATGGTTTTTTCGAATACACATCGATTGGTAAAAGATCGCGATGAGCTTATTTTAACTAGGATCGATCAATCTCATTTAAATGAGACCTACGAAATTGCAGAAAATGAGGAAAATTTTATGCTACCCAATGCAGCTTTTAGTTTCCATAAGGTTGCAGCCATTCAGGAAACCAATCGACATATAATTTATGTAAATGTCAATAAACTGGAATATCCTTTAAAACTACGCCGTTGGCAGGAAGGTGATAGCTTTCATCCATTCGGTATGAAAGGTCGAAAGAAAGTAAGCGACTTTTTTAAGGACAATAAATTATCTTTGCCGCAAAAAGAAAATACCTGGCTACTAACCTCTGGCGATAAGATCGTCTGGATCGTTAACTGGCGTGCAGATAATCGATTTGCGATAACATCCGAAAATCAACCTATATTAAAAATCACATTTCATCAATGAAAAAATTTATAGCATTAAGCTTATTATTTCTTTCTTTTTTACCCCTAAAAGCCCAGGTTTTCGATCCAACAATGGCTGGCGGAGGAGGTCAGTTTGAAAATCCGGTAACCTGGGAAGCATCTTTCGAAAAGGAAAGTGACAGTATTTATATTATTAAAATTAAAGCCGAATTAGAAGGAAAATGGCATTTGTACTCGCAAAAAGAAGTAGAAATGGATATTGCTCCAATCCCAACACAATTCACTTTTAATGCTGAAGAAGGAGGCTACGAGCTCATTGGAGAAACTTTAGAGCCAGAAGTTGAGCCGGTTTACGATGAGGTTTTTGAAGCTGATATTACTTATTTTGAAGAGGAAGCTGAATTTACTCAGAAAATAAAAGTTACAAATCCTGAAGATACACATGTTATTGCTGAAGTATATTATTCTGTTTGTGATGATAAGCAATGTTTACCGCCGGAAACCGAACGTTTTACTATTTCTCTGGGAAGTAACGAAGTTACACAGGGATTTACAGATTTAACTGTAGAAGAAGAGGATCAAAGCTTAGCACAGCAATTAGATATTGAAGTTCAGGGATGGGAAGGTTACGAAACAGAGGAAGAAGAATCTTCATTTTTAAGCATTTTCTTTTTAGGATTTATAGGTGGTTTGATCGCATTGCTAACGCCATGTGTTTTCCCAATGATTCCGCTTACGGTATCTTTCTTTACCAAAGGAGCGCAAACGCGATCTAAAGGCGTTACTAATGCCATATTGTATGGTTTCTTTATCTTTTTAATTTACCTGCTTTTAAGTTTACCATTCCATTTACTGGATAGTGTAAACCCAGAGTTGCTGAATAATATTTCAACTAATGTTACGCTAAACGTGATATTTTTTGTGATATTCATCGTTTTTGCCTTCTCTTTTTTCGGGTATTACGAAATCACTTTACCAAGTTCCTGGGGAAATAAACTTGATGATAAAGCCAGCAGTATTGGTGGTATTATCGGTATTTTCTTTATGGCAATTACTTTAGCAATTGTCTCATTCTCTTGTACAGGACCAATTTTAGGATCCCTGCTAGGAGGTTCTCTAAGTAGTGATGGCGGCGCAACTTTGCTTTCTATAGGGATGGGTGGTTTTGGTTTAGCCTTAGCTTTACCATTTGCTTTATTTGCGTTATTCCCAAACTGGTTAAATTCATTGCCAAAAAGTGGTGGATGGTTAAATTCAGTGAAAGTTGTATTGGGTTTTATAGAACTGGCTTTAGCCTTTAAATTTTTATCGAATGCAGATCTTGTAGATCACTGGGGACTTTTAAAAAGAGAGGTTTTCTTAGGAATTTGGATCGTTTTGGGTATTGGATTAACCTTATATCTTTTCGGTTTAATTCGTTTTCCGCATGATGGCCCAAAACAAAAGATCAGCAAAGCAAGATTTGGTCTTGGGATTATAAGTCTGCTATTTGTTCTTTATTTAATTCCGGGGCTTACCAATACTTCGTATTCAAATTTAAAATTACTAAGTGGTTTTCCACCACCAAGTTTTTATAGCTTGTACGATAAAGATACCAGCGGCCCAATGGGATTAGAAAGTTATCATGATTTTGAAGAAGGTGTGGCTGCAGCAAAAGAACAGGGAAAACCTATAATTATTGATTTTACAGGTTGGGCTTGTGTAAACTGTCGTAAAATGGAAGAACAAGTATGGACAGATCCTGAAGTTTACGACCTTCTTAAAAACGATTATATTTTGGTATCACTTTATGTAGATGATAAAGAAGAATTGCCAGAAGATAAACAGTTTAATTATGAGCGCCCAGACGGTAGCATTAAGAAAATTAAGACGATTGGAGATAAATGGGCGACCTTCCAAACCTTAAATTTCAAAAATAATTCACAGCCGTTTTATGTGCTTTTAGATAGTGATTTTAATCTGCTAAATGAGCCAACTGGTTATACGCCAAAAGCTTCAGAATATATTAACTGGCTGCAAAGCGGACTTCAGAAAAAAGGGGAGCTCGCTAAAAATTAAAAATCCTTTACGATTCGCGGTGTAATTTCTATCTTTAGGGATTAAAAACACAATTCCTGAATAATGAAATTACACCAAAGGTCATTACTTTATACATTTTTACTATTTGTAGTATTTCAGGTTGCTGCTCAATCTGGCAGTGATTATAATGTAAAAGATCATTACACTAAAACTGAAGTTGATATCCCAATGCGGGATGGTACTAAGCTTCACACCACAATTTACTCTCCAAAAGATACTTCTAAAAAGTATCCTATAATAATGCAAAGAACGCCTTACAGCTCCAGACCTTATGGAGAAGGGCAAATGCGTTCTTTGATTGGTCCTAACCAATATCTTATGCAACAAGGTAACATTATTGTTTACCAGGATGTGCGTGGGCGTTGGATGAGTGAAGGGAAGTACGATAATATGCGTGCTTACATCCCGAATAAAAAAGGCGAGCAGTTTGACGAAGCCAGCGATACTTACGATACTATAGATTGGCTGGTAAAAAACGTAGATAACAATAATGGAAATGTTGGGATGTGGGGAATTTCATATCCTGGTTTCTATTCTGTTTATTCCTTAGTAGATTCTCATAAAGCCTTAAAAGCGGTTTCTCCGCAGGCGGGAATTTCAGATTTCTTTTTCGATGATTTTCACCACAATGGTGCTTATCTGTTAAGTTACTGGAGAGCAACAGCTCTTTTTGGATATCAAAAAGATGCTCCTACAACAGAGAGTTGGTACGAATTACCAGGTCTTGGTACTCAGGATCAATATCAGTTCTTTTTAGATCATACACCACTTAGTTCTTTAGATGAATATTATAAAGAAGACAATGAGTTTTGGCAACAACTAAAAGATCATCCTAATTATGACGAATTCTGGGAATCTAGAGGAATTATTCAGCATTTAGATGATGTAAAGCCTGCGGTAATGATCGTTGGTGGATTATTTGATGCCGAAGATCTTTACGGTCCTTTTAATGAATACAAAAAGATCGAAGAAACTAGCAACACTTATAATATTTTGGTTTACGGGCCATGGAGTCATGGAGACTGGGCTAGAGAAGGCGGAAGACAATCTGTTGGAAATGTATATTTTGAAGACAGTCTTTCTACAAGATATCAGCAGGATTACGAGACAAAATTCTTCAACCATTTCTTAAAGCAAAACGGTAAAGGTTCTTTAGATCTTGCTGAAGCACATATTTATGATACCGGGAAAAGAGAATGGACAGATTACGAGCAATGGCCTCCAAAAAATACAGTTGCTAAAACATTCTATTTAGGGGACGATCAAGAGCTTACTACAGCCGCTACAGACACAAAACAAGAGTTTGTAAGTGATCCAGAAAAGCCAGTTTCGTATAATAACGAAATTAAAACTGTTTTTACGCCACGTGAATACATGACGGGTGACCAGCGTTTTGCTGCAAGACGTCCAGATGTTTTGGTGTATGAAACTGAAGTTCTAGACGAAGATCTTAGTGTGGTAGGTGAAATTGAAGCCATGCTTAAAGTTGCAACAACAGGAACAGCGGCAGATTGGGTAGTAAAAGTGATCGATGTGTATCCACCAGATGCCGAGAATTACCCTGAAACGATGGATCATTTAAAAATGAGTAATTATCACATGATGGTGCGTAGTGAAGTGATGAGAGGTCGTTTTAGAAATGATTTTTCTAAACCAGAACCGTTTGAGCCTAACACTAAAACCGATGTAAATCTTACATTGCAAGGGGTAAATCATACATTTAAGAAAGGGCACAAGATGCAAATCCAGATTCAGAGTACCTGGTTTCCTTTAATCGACCTTAATCCACAAAATTATGTGGACAATATATTTAAAGCTGAAAAAGAAGATTTTCAGAAACAAACCCATACCGTATTTGGTGATTCAGCCATAAAATTTTCGGTATTGAAAAAATAATTTGTCATGCTGAAGAATCTTAGAAATTTAGGCGTTTTTCTTACAATTTTAGCTTTTGCTTCCTGTAAAAATCAACAGGGAGAGAGCTATTCTGAAGCTGAAATTACTAAAGCTTCAGAAGAACTGAACCAATATTTTGAAGAGCAATTCGAGGTAGAAGTTCAGGAATCACCTATGATGCAAACCCAACTTGGTAGAAAAACCAATTATGGGAAATGGGACGATTTTTCTCATTTACGTTATGCAGATGAGTTGAAAGAAGCAAGAAAGCGAAAAGAATATCTTGAAAATATAGATCCAAATTCGCTAAATAGAGAAACAAATCTAAGTTATCAGTTATACAAAAGACAGATCGATAAGGAAATTGAAGATTACGATTTTCGGTTTTACGATTATCCGGTAAACCAGATGTTTGGGTATCATTCCAGTTTACCGGCTTTTTTGATCAATAACCACAGAATCGATTCTGTTGCAGATGCTAAAGCTTACATTTCAAGGTTAAAAGGTTTTACAAAAGCATTTGAAGATGTTATAGGAGGAATTAAAATTAGAGAGCAAAACGGGATTGTTCCGCCTAGATTTGTTTTTGAAAAGGTAATTGATGATAGTAGAAATATCATTAAGGGAAAACCTTTTGAAAAATCTGAAAATGCCAGTACACTTTTGGCCGATTTCAAGGAGAAAATCGAAAAACTTGAAATTACTGAAGATCAAAAAGTGAAATTGATAAGCGAAGCTGAAAAAGCATTGGTAGAACATGTTCAGCCAGCTTATCTTTCGTTGATAGAGATTTTAGAAAGTCAGCAAAAACGTGCAAATAGTGATGATGGTGCCTGGAAATTTCCGAAGGGAGATAAATTTTATGCGCTAGCATTAAAACGCACAACGACAACTGATATGACTGCGGAAGAAATCCATGAATACGGACTTAGTGAAGTTACCCGAATTCATGGCGAAATGGAAAAGATCATGAAAGAGGTCGAATTTGAAGGTTCGCTGCAGGATTTTTTCGATTTTATGCGAAATGACGAGCAATTTTATTACGAGAATACTCCCAAAGCCAAAGAGCAATATTTAGCTGATGCCAAGGGAATAATCGATGAAATGCGAGGCAGTCTAGATGGATTATTTTTAACCAAACCAAAAGCAAAAATCAAAGTAAAAGCGGTAGAGGCTTTTCGCGAAAGAAGTGCAGGTAAGGCATTTTATCAGCAACCAGCGCCAGACGGTTCCCGTCCAGGTATTTTTTATGTAAATCTTTATGATATGAAGGCGATGCCAACCTATCAATTAGAGGCTTTAGCTTATCACGAAGGAATTCCCGGGCACCATATGCAAATTGCAATTGCGCAGGAACTAAAAGATATTCCGCAGTTTAGAAAATTTGACGGTTACGGCGCTTATGTAGAAGGATGGGGATTATATAGCGAATATTTACCAAAAGAAATTGGTTTTTATAAAGATTCCTATGCCGATTTTGGACGTTTAGCGATGGAATTATGGAGGGCTTGTCGGTTAGTTGTAGATACCGGGATTCATCATAAAAAATGGAGTAGAGAAGAGGGTATCGAATTTTACAAAAAGAACACTCCAAATGCCGAGAGTGACTGTGTAAAAATGGTAGAACGACATATAGTGATGCCAGGACAGGCTACGGCATATAAAATAGGAATGAAAAAGATTTTGGATCTACGGGAAAAAGCCAAAAGTGCTTTAGGTGAAGATTTTGATATCAAAGAATTTCATGATGCAGTTTTGCTGGATGGCGCACTACCTTTAGATGTTTTAGAATCCAAAATCGATAATTGGATCGAAGAAAATAAATAAGCTTAAAAAATCGTCCTGTGATCTAAACAGGACGATTTTTTTATCATAAATAATATGGGATTGGAAAATAATACAGAATTAAAAACCGTAAAACTGGTAAATAGAGCCAGTACAGAGGTTATTATCGTAAATTTTGGTGCTGCAATTGGTAGTATAAAGTTATACGATAAAAACCAGAAAATGGTAAACGTAATGGTCTCTCCAAAGATTGAAGATTTACCATCACCGTTAAACAAAACGCATAACCAGTGTTTTGGAGCTTCAATAGGAAGGTATGCCGGTAGAATTGCTGAAGGTAAATTTCAGTTAGAAGACAAAGAATATAGTCTTCATCAGGAAAACGGAGTTCATTTACATGGGGGAGAGAATGGATTTCAGTATAAATACTGGGAGATCGTAGAAGAAAAGCACGAGGAAAATCCTTCTGTTAAGTTGAAATATTTTAGTAAACATAACGAAGAAGGATACCCTGGTAATCTGGAAGTCTTTGTGACTTATACTTTGAACGAAGACAATGATCTTATTATCGAATACGAAGCAAAGACCGATAAAAAAACGGTTGTGAATTTAACAAATCACGCCTATTTTAATCTGAATGGTGAGGGAAGTGTAAGCGATCATTTTTTAAAGATCAATGCTGATAAGATCCTCGAGATCGATGAAAAGCAATTACCAACCGGAAATCTTAACAATCTACGTGGTCACGCAAAAGATTTTGGGAACAATCGCCTAATAGGGAATAGAAATCTGGACGATACTTTTGTATTGAACAGTGATGGGGACGAACTGGGAGCACAACTTTTTGCACCGCTAACCGGTATAAAATTAGATATGTCTACCAATCAACCTGCGGTAGTAGTTTATGCACCAGAGTCTTTACCAGACGATCTGGATTATCAAACCAGAATATCTGAATTTCCTTCGATTTGTTTTGAAGGACAAAACTTCCCCGATGCGCCCAACTTCAGGAATTTCCCGAATAGCGTTTTAGAGCCAGGAGAAGATTATTATAACAGAATTAGTTTTAAATTCAGTGTGAAAAAATAGTACTTTTGACTATAAGCGTAAATTTTACGTTTATAAATTAAAAAAGTAATATCTTTAGCGAAATATTGTGAAAATTTTATTTCATTTGGGACACGGTGCATTTTTCTAAAGCTAGAAAGCTACATCGATTTATTTTCAACTTTTGAGATTTTCTTAAAAATACATTCTAAACTTATTTTATATGGAATTTGAATTATTAGACGTGATAGTATTCGTCGCCTACGCGTTGCTTATAATCGGGGTTGGATTATGGGTTTCTCGAGGAAAAGGGGATACTTCAGAAGATTACTTCCTGGCCAGTAAATCTTTGCCGTGGTGGGCAATTGGGGCCTCTTTAATTGCAGCAAATATTTCAGCAGAGCAATTTATCGGGATGTCTGGTTCTGGTTTTGCATTAGGATTAGCAATTGCATCTTACGAATGGATGGCTGCGATCACTTTAATTGTTGTGGGTAAATTTTTCTTACCCATTTTTATTGAAAAGAAACTTTATACCATTCCAGAATTTATTGAAGTTCGTTATAGTAAGAACTTAAAAACGATCTTAGCGGTTTTCTGGATCTGTTTATTCATTTTTGTTAACCTTACTTCTGTTCTTTATTTAGGAGCTACTGCGCTAGATACCATTATTGGTGGTGGTGATGGTGCTATCTTTATGGAATGTATCATCGGTCTTGCCTTGTTCGCAGCGGCATATTCTCTTTATGGTGGTTTATCTGCGGTTGCTTGGACAGATGTTGTGCAGGTAGTACTTTTAGTTATTGGGGGTTTAATTACAACTTATATCGCTTTAGAACACGTTTCTAGTGATGGAAACATCTTTACAGGAATGTCTGAAGTTTTTGAGCAGGTACCAGAAAAATTCTCGATGATCCTAGATCAGGGGGAAATTATTACTCCAAATGGTAAAGATGCTTGGTGGGATTTACCAGGAATCGCCGTTTTAGTTGGTGGTCTTTGGGTTGCTAACCTTTATTACTGGGGCTTTAACCAGTATATTATTCAAAGAACACTTGCTGCTAAGAGTTTAAAAGAATCTCAGCGTGGTATTGTGCTTGCAGGATTTTTAAAGATATTAATTCCGCTTATTACAGTAATTCCGGGAATAATCGCTTTCGTGATGAATACCGATGCTAGCGGACTAATTAGCGAAGGTGTAACCAGTGCTTCATTCTTTGGTGAAAACGGAAGAATTATAAATGATAACGCAGCACCATGGTTAATTAAAGAATTTGTACCAGCAGGTCTTAAAGGACTTGTTTTAGCCGCTCTTGCAGCAGCTATCGTATCTTCTTTAGCTTCGATGCTGAACTCTACGGCTACCATCTTTACAATGGATATTTATAAGCCTTTCTTCCAGGAGAAGGCAGGTACTTCAGAAAAAGGATTAGTAAATGTTGGTAGAGTAACTGCAACTATCGCTTTGATCATTGCAATTATTTTAGCACCACAACTAAAGAGTTTGGGGCAGGTTTTCCAGTATATTCAGGAGTATACAGGTGTTGTTAGCCCAGGGATCTTAGCGGTATTTATGTTAGGTTTATTTTGGAGAAAAACAACAAATAATGCTGCAATTTGGGGAGTATTAGTATCTATTCCAATTGCTTTATATTTCAAGATAGGGCCAAACGGCTGGATCGATTCTCCGTTCTTTATTACCTGGCCATTTATGCACCAGATGATGGCAACATGGATTTTAACGATGATCATTATGGTTATCATTACCTATCTTGAAACCGGTGGTAAAATTCAGGAGAAATCTATTAAACTTAGTAAAGATCTTTTCAAAACAGGACCAATTTTTAATATTGGTAGTTTTGCTATCATTTTAATTGTTGCGATGCTTTACGCCATGTTCTGGTAGAAATCAAAGAAAATACATATAAAACAAAAATCCCGAAGCATTACACTTCGGGATTTTTTATTGGTTGGTTAGGTGGAAAAATTATTGCTTTAGATAATGAATATCGCTTAAGTTTTGTAAAGTTTTTGCAGCTTGCTCTGCAGTAATATCACGTTGTGGGCCGGCAAACATTTCGTATCCTACCATAAATTTTTTTACGGTAGCCGAACGTAAAAGCGGTGGATAAAAACTCATGTGCCAATGCCATTCAGGATAATCGGATCCATCGGTTGGAATTTGGTGAATTCCGCTTGAATATGGGAACGAGGTTTCAAACAGGTTATCGTATTTTATGGTCAGTTTTTTAAGAATTTCAGCAAAAGCTTTTTCTTCTTCCTGGTTTAACTGTCCAATATGCTGTTGATGTTTTTTTGGAGCGATCATAATCTCATAAGGCCAAACTGCCCAGTAAGGAACTAACGCCACAAAATGCTTATTTTCAACAATAATGCGCTCTTTAGCTTCTAATTCCTGTTTTATATAATCCCCAAGTAAACTGCTTTGATTCTTATCCCAATATGCTTTAAAATGCTTCGATTTTTTTTCAATCTCTGTTGGAATAGACATTTGTGACCAAATTTGTCCATGTGGATGCGGATTACTACAGCCCATAATGGCGCCTTTATTTTCAAAGATCTGAACGTAATTAATGTTGTCCTGGCTACCTAATTCGGCGTATTCTTTTTTCCAGGTTTTCACAACTTTGGTAATATCTTCTTCTTCCATAAGAGGAAGCGTAAGCGAGTGATCTGGAGAAAAGCAAACCACTTTACAAATACCAACTTCGGTTTCGGCTTTCATTAATCCGTTTTCCTGAGTTGCCATAGGGCTATCAATTAAAAGCGCAGAGAAGTCGTTTATAAAAGTATAAGGTTCTTTATAATCTGGGTTTTTATCACCGGTACTTCTTGTATTTCCCGGGCATAAATAACAGCTGGGATCGTAAGTTTCTTTTTTAGGCGTGGTATCTTTCTCGGTTTTTCCCTGCCATGGTCGCTTTGTACGATGCGGAGAACAAAGAATCCATTCACCGGTTAGAATATTATATCTTCTATGAGGGATCGAATTAATATCGTGACTCATTTTTATCGTTTTCTAATTAGTAATTATAATTTTTCTACGATTGTTCCTTCACTTGGTGAAACAGCAATAGTATCTAATTTTATATTGAATTTTTTGAAGTAAGCTTCAGCAGCTTCAGCAACATATTCGTCGATCTTATCAGCTTCAATTAAATTAATGGTACAGCCGCCAAAACCACCACCCATCATTCGGGAACCATAGATGTAATCTTTATCTCTGGAAAATTCAACTAAAAAGTCGAGTTCCGGGCAACTAACTTCATAATTATGCTGAAGTCCGTCGTGAGATCCATACATTAATTCTCCAAATTCGTTAAGTTTTCCTGCTTTTATCGCAGTTGTGGCATTGATTACACGCTCGTTTTCCTCGATCACATAACGTGCTCTTTGGTACTGTTTTCCTTCTAACTGCGCTTTAAATTCTTCAAGCATTTCAAGGTTTACGTCACGAAGACTTTTTACTTCAGGATATTTTTTCTGAATCACTTCAACAGCAGCTTCACATTCCTGTCTACGCGTATTATATTCGCTATCGGCAAGATTGTGAGAAACATTGGTATTCAGCAACAACAATTTACAGGATTTAAAATCTGCCGGAATATATTCAGCATGTAAACTTTCACAATCCAAAAGAATAATATGATCCTGTTTACTCATTACTGAAGCATATTGATCCATAATTCCGCATTTATTACCTACAAAATTATGTTCGGCTTTTTGCGATAGCTGAGTAATTTCAACTTTGCTTAAACCAAGATCGAAAAGAGCATTTAGTCCAGAAGCAAAACCACATTCTAAGGCCGCAGAAGAACTAATTCCTGCACCGGTAGAAAGGTCGCTTTTAATGATACAATCAAATCCTTTCAAAGATTTTCCTAAAACCTTGATTTCGTTAGTTACTCCTAAAACATAGTTTTCCCAGGATTTTTCGCTTATCGATAAATTGTTATGATCGAATTCTAAATAGGCGTTATAGGTAACGCTATAAATACGACAGGTACTATCTGTCTCATTTTCTTTAAATTCAAAGTATATTTTTTTATCGATTGCGGTAGGCATCACAAAACCATTGTTATAATCTGTATGCTCGCCAATTAGGTTTATTCTTCCGGGAGAAGCCACTTTAATGCTAGGCTTAAAATTAGTGAAAGTTTCCGGTAATTTTTGCGCGTTGGTTAAAGTACTCAAAGTGCTTATTTTTAGTAAATTTATAGATCAAATATAATAAACGTAAAATTTACATTCATCTTTTTAATTGATTATTTTTTAACTATTTCCCTATATTTAACAGCCAACTGTATAAAATACACTTATGACGCCAGCTTTAAAAGATCTATACGTTCAAAAAGATAAAATGTATGTAGCAACCGACTGTATTATTTTTGGTTTTGATGCAGGGAAGTTAAAGCTACTTGCTTTTAAACGTAGGGTAGAACCATTTTTGGGAACCTGGTCTTTGATAGGAAGTTTTGTGCGAATGGAAGAAGACGTAAGCGTTGCTGCCAAACGTGTACTTACTGAAATTACAGGTTTAGACAATGTTTTTATGGAGCAACTTAAAGCTTATGGGCTGGCAGATCGAGATCCTGGCTATCGCTGTGTTTCAATCGCACAGTTTGCTTTGATAAGAATCGACGATTACGATAAAGAGCTTACAGAAAAGCACGGTGCACATTGGTTTGATTTAGAAGAATTGCCAGAGTTGGTATTAGATCACAGCCAAATGGTAGAAGATGCAATGGCACGATTAAAGCGTAAAGCGAGATATCAACCTATAGGTTTTGAGCTTTTACCAGAAAAATTTACGATCCCGCAATTACAATCTTTATACGAAGCTATTTACCAAAAGAAACTGGACGATCGAAATTTCAGAAAAAAATTGATGACGCTTGGCTTATTGATCAAACTGAACGAAAAAGATAAAAGCTCTTCGAGAAGAGGCGCTTTTCTATATAAATTCGATTATGATAATTATCAAAAGCTGGTGAAATCTGGATATAACTTCGAGATTGCTTAAATTGAATCAATTTTATTTGATATATTATTAAAATTATAGGATTTAAAGTCAGTTTTTAATTTATAATGTATATTTTACGCTTATTAATAATTTCTGAAAAGGATGAGTAAAACAAATCGAAGATCTGCGATTAAGACAATGGCAATGGGAGCTGGAGTTTTAGGTTTAAGCCCAATAATTGCATTGGAGGCTGAAGCAAAACCAACCAACCTAAATATGAAACGTTTAAAAAACAATATTAAACACTCTGCCTGTCGCTGGTGCTATCAAAGCATTCCTTTGGAAGAATTTGCAAAAAATGCTGCAGAAATTGGACTAAAAGGAATCGATCTTTTAAAGCCTGAAGAATGGGAAACTGTTGAAAAATATGGTCTTGAATGTTCTATGGCTACAGATACTTTTGCAAATATTGAAAATGGATTTAACGAAGTTAAAAACCATAAGCATTTGCAGGAATCTTACATGCCTTTAATCGAAAAAGCTTCTAAACACGGAATAAAGAATGTGATCGTTTTTTCTGGTAATCGCCGCGGGATGGACGATGAAACCGGATTTAAAAACTGCGTAACAGGTTTAAAGCCATTGTTGGAATATGCACAAGAACGTAATGTAAATCTTGTGATGGAGCTTTTAAACAGTAAAGTAGATCACCATGATTATATGTGCGATCATACCGAATGGGGTGTAGAGCTTGCTAAACGTACAGAAATGCCAAACTTTAAATTACTTTACGACGTATATCATATGCAAATTATGGAAGGTGATGTAATTGCTACGATCAGAAAACATCATAAATATATAAACCACTATCATACTGGTGGTGTTCCCGGTAGAAATGAAATTAATGATTCGCAGGAATTATTTTATCCGGCAATCATTAAAGCAGTTATAGAAACCGGTTTTGATGGTTATTTAGCGCAAGAGTTTATCCCAACTTACGATGATCAATTGGCAGCCTTAAAAGAAGGTATTAAAATTTGTGACGTCTAGTTCTTAAAATAGGATCAAAAAATAAAGAATCTCGCTATAAGGCGAGATTCTTTATTTTTAAGCATCTTTTTTACCTGGGTTTTTTTCTAGTGAGCTTGGTGGCGCTACAAAAATCCATAAAGCCTTTTTTATACTTCCTGCGCGGCGCATATTTTTAAAAATATCTACCCAAACATGAAAAACATGCTTCACAGGATTAAAATGTTTTGGCTGGTCTATAATTCCGTAGATCGATTTTTCAGTTTCTGGCTCAAAAGTACCAAACATACGATCCCAGATTATAAAAGTTGAACCATAATTTTTATCCAGATAATTTTCATTTCTTCCGTGGTGAACGCGGTGATGCGATGGCGTCACAAAGAAGAAACTAAACCATTTTGGCATTCTGTCGATTAATTCAGTATGAATCCAGAACTGATATAAAACAGCAATTTGGTGGCAAATGAAAAATACAACAGGGTGGAAGCCTAAAAAACTAATCGGGATAAAAAAGATTACTTTTATCTGCTGTGTCCACGACAATCTAAATGAGGTTGAAAGATTATATTTTTCTGAATTATGATGCGTAACATGCGTAGCCCAAAGAAAATTTACTTCATGCCCGTATCGATGTGCCCAATATCTACAAAAATCTAGAACAACAAAACACAAGATCGAGGTAAACCAGTTCACAGGAATACTCCACGAAACCGAATTGTAAACCCATAACACCAATCCAAACATGATCGATTTGGTGACTAAACCTTGTAATATATAAACCAATCCTATGGTAAGGGAGGTCAAGAAGTCTTTCTTTTCGTAAAGATCTCTTTTTGTTTTCCAGCTGAAATAAAACTCTAAAAGTGCCAGCCCGATCATAATAGGAGCGGCATATAGAATTAAATCGGGAGCGCTGGAAATTACTTTATCTAATGTGATTTCCTTTTTCATTGGGTGGCGAATTTCTTTAATTTTAATTATAAAGTAATTAAACTCCCCATCCAAATCTTACTCTAGAAGATTTAAATTTTAACAGAAAACGATTTTGTGAAAATCTTACTCAATGCGAAAAACTAAAAAACACGGTTATTTCTAAAAATTTGGGAAATTGATGCCTGATGCTTCAACCTATGTTTTTATAGCAATCATTATTTCAATAGCCTAAAATACCACGAAATTGCTATAGACAGATTTACCGAATACCCGCTAAGATCCTCGTAAAAATCGTTGCGAGAGACGAACAATCTCGACCTTATAGAAGTTTCAGTAATATTCCTTCTGCTTAAAAATACGTTTGGGATAGTGTTTAGTTTTTTGCGAATCTTATAGTCTACATTTAAACCCAATAAGAAATTATAATCGGTAATAATAAGATCACTATCTTCCCCATCGTAGTCATTTTCAGAAAACTCGGTTATGGCAAGACCTGCAAAAGGTGCGATCTTAAATTTTGGATTATCAACAATCGCGTACCCATAAGAAAAATCTAATAAAGCAAGGGTGTAATCCAGCTCTTCTTCCCAGTAAGTTCTACCTGAGTAGGCTTGATCTACATTCCCGCCAGATAAGATCATATTAATATAAAAGATTGAGTTTTTAAAGGAAAAATCGAAACCAAAATTAAAGCCAATCGAATTGTCAAAATGTTCTTTTATAGACTCATTTCTAAAACTATAGGCGGCACCTACGTGCAATCCCATTCCAAAATTTGCTTTTTCATATTTCGGGATGCTGCTATTTTCGTAGATCGTTAAACGGTCTTCGATATTTGCGGCCCACTCCTTAACGATTTCGGGATCTCTTCCGTTGCGACTTTGATTTTGAAAAATTTCAACTTCATTATTCAAGGCTTCATATTGATTCTGAAAAACGGTTTCAGCTGAAAAATAGGAGCCAAGGTGATCCAGATCATATTGTAATTTTCTTCGGTATAATTCTGCAATATTAAAAATTACCTGGTTATACTGAAGGTTTTGAGCCGTCTTAAAATCAGGTTTTACCCAGGAAAGTTGTGTGTCTGAATAGCAAAAACTTTGCAATCTAAAGATCACGGTATCGTTTACTTTTTCTTTACTCGGAGTGTAGCCAATGACATATTTTAATTCTGAAATTGAATTTTCAAAGGAAATTTCACGCTCTTTGAAGTCGTCCCAGGTTAAATTCCCTTCGCTCCAGTCTTTTCTGGATTCCTGACTGTATATTCCTGCAAATACGAAGCAAAAGAGTATACCAAAAAGTTTGTTTTTCATTAAAGTAGTAGGTTCATAAGAGCCTAGAAGTAATTTTTATTGATTAAAATTTGAATTAAAATGATAAAAGTAATATTTAAAAAATACGGTTAAAAATAGATGATTTGATTGATAATTTTCGATAAAAAATTAATCTAAAACATCAAATTTGAGGTTGTTCGATTTGATATAAAATAAAAAGGCTGCCAATTGGCAGCCTTTCACTTAACACTTAAAATCTGTTATTGTTGAGTGATTATCCACATTTAGAAGATCCACAATCTTTACAGGTTAAACATCCTTCTTGGTAAATAAGATTAGATGAGTTACAGTTGGTACATTTTTCTTTTTTAGCAACGGTACCATCTGCGATAAAACGTTTTAAAGCTCTTGCAACTCCGTTTTTCCAGGTATTAATTGATTCTGAATCTAACTGAAGACTATTTACTAAGTTTACCACATTATCTATTGGCATCCCATGTCTAAGTGTACTTGAGATCAATTTCGCATAGTTCCAGAATTCAGGATTAAATTTGTGCGATAAGCCTTCAATAGTGGTTTTATAGCCTCTTTTATTTTTATACTGAAAATCGTAACGAGAAGTTCCGTCTTCATTTCGGTTTTTAATAATTAAACCTTCGTTTACCCATCGTGGGATAAGGATCCCGTCTTCATCATCAGAAAATCCGGTAAAGATCTCGTAAGGTCTGCCGTCGATTAATCCAATAAATGCGATCCATTTATCTTTATTGTTTTGGAAACGTACAACATCTGCTTCTAAAACCTCTGGACGCTTGGTTGGGAAAACTCCAGATTCTTCTTTTTCTTCTTCTTTTTTCTCGTCGTTAGAGATTAAAACTCCAGAGCGTGACCCATCACGATAAACCGTAACACCTTTACAACCGGCCTGCCACGCTTCAAGGTATAATTTGCCTACAAGATCTTCGCTAACATCATTAGGTAAATTAATGGTCACACTAATTGAGTGATCTACCCATTTTTGTACTGCTCCCTGCATTCTTACTTTACTTAACCAGTCTACATCGTTACTGGTAGCCTGGTAGTAAGGAGAAGCTTTTACCAATTCGTCTAACTCGGTATTCGAGTAATTCTTATCAATATCGTGACCCTTTACCTTCATCCATTCTTTAAAACGATGATGGAAAACCACATATTCTTCCCAGCTATCGCCAACTTCGTCTACAAAGTCTACACGAACATCTTTATCGTTAGGGTTTACTTTTCTTCTACGTTTATAAACCGGTAAGAAAACAGGCTCTATACCAGAAGTTGTTTGCGTCATCAAACTTGTTGTCCCGGTAGGAGCAATGGTTAAAAGAGCGATGTTTCTACGGCCATATTCTAGCATATCGTAGTATAATTTTTCATCGGCATCTTTCAATCTAAGAATAAACGGATTCTCTTTTTCTCGATCTGAATCAAAAATAGAAAATGGGCCTCTTTCTTTTGCAGTATCTACAGATGCACGATAAGCCGCAAGTGCTATATTCTTATGAATTTCAGTAGAAAATGCTACACCTTCTTCGCTTCCGTATCTAATTCCAAGTCCTGCAAGCATATCACCTTCAGCAGTGATTCCAATACCAGTTCTTCTTCCTTCCTGTGCTTTCTTTTTGATGTTTAGCCAAAGGTTTTTCTCAACTCCTTTTACCTCATCAGTTTCTGGATCTGCGTCGATCTTTTCGATAATTGCATCGATCTTTTCTAATTCAAGATCTATGATATCGTCCATGATGCGTTGTGCAGCACTAATATGTTTTTTGAAAAGCTTATAGTTAAATTTCGCTTTATCTGTAAAAGGATCTTCTACATAAGAAAATAAGTTGATGGCTAATAATCGACAAGAATCGTAAGGACAAAGCGGTATTTCACCACATGGGTTGGTAGATACCGTTTTGTAACCAAGATCTGCATAACAATCCGGTACAGATTCGTTGATCACTGTATCCCAAAAAAGAATACCAGGTTCTGCCGATTTCCAGGCATTGTGAACGATTTTCTTCCAAAGCTTTTCTGCTTCTATTTCTTTGCTGAATTTAGGTTCACTACTAAAAACAGGATATTTTTGTGTATAAGCTGTTTTATTCTTTACAGCTCTCATAAAATCATCATCAATTCTTACCGAAACATTTGCCCCGGTAACTTTACCTTGCTCCATTTTAGCATCAATAAAGTCTTCTGAATCTGGATGATTAATAGATACTGAAAGCATTAATGCACCACGACGACCATCTTGTGCAACTTCTCTGGTAGAGTTCGAATAACGCTCCATAAAAGGAACAATTCCAGTTGAGGTTAAAGCCGAGTTTTTTACTGCAGAGCCTTTAGGTCTTATGTGTGATAGATCGTGACCAACACCTCCACGACGTTTCATTAATTGTACCTGCTCCTGGTCGATCTTCATAATCCCACCATAAGAATCTGAACTACCATCGTTACCAATTACAAAACAGTTAGATAGCGAAGCGATCTGGTAAGGATTTCCTATTCCTGCCATTGGGCTTCCCTGCGGTACGATGTATTTAAAATCTTTGATAAGATCGAAAACTTCATCCTCGGTCATTGGATTAGGATATCGCTGTTCTACACGAGCAATTTCTTTCGCAATTCTACGATGCATATCATTAGGGGTTTGCTCGTAGATGTTACCATCTGAATCTTTTAAGGCATACTTATTTACCCAAACACGGGCAGCAAGGTCATCACCTTTAAAGTACTCTAAAGAAGCCTTAAAAGCTTCATCCTGAGTATAAATTTTAGGAGCTTTAGGAGTTGTTTGTACAGGCATAAATCACGTCGATTAAAATTAGAAAAGTAAACTTTGGTAGGGTAAATGTAAATAAATTATTAAGACGTGAAATGTTATGTTTTTTGAAAGTTATCAATAAAAAGCTGTTAATAACTTAGTTTTCAGTTTTTTAATATTTTATCAACAGTTTAAAGTTGACAAAAAAGCAAAACTTTAAATAAATATAATTTGGAAAAGTTTTAGAGGCTGACTTCTAACGGATAAGGAAAAATTTAAAAATGGAAGCCGATTTTATACAATCTGAATAGAAATTTAAAAATAGAATTTACTTTCTAAAAAACAGGTTTTTATATCATAAAAAAATCAAAAAACGGGATAAAAATTAATTTATCCCGTTTTTTATAAACCTGATAAAATAATGCTATTCTGTGATCGACCAGATCGCATAAGAATTTGAAGGAGCTTCGATAGTTACTTCTCCATTTTCGTTTACTTGTGGGCGATAATTTGAATTTTCTGAATAATCCATTAAGATCGAAGAATCCCAACTTGTAGTAATTGTTCTTCTTTTTCCGTTAGGAGATAGATTAATATAAAGAATTAATCCAGGATTTTCTGAATCTCCACCTCTTTGCATGATATATTCATCTTCATCTGCATAAATTACGTTTACAGATCCCGTAGCCAAGCTATTATGGATACTAATTAGTTTATTTATTTGATCCTGAAATTCTGGATTTTCATAATCAAGATAAAAAACCGTTGGATATCCAGGATGAGTCATAATAAAAGCATATGCTTTTAATTTGTTTTCAGATTCGATATAATTATCGATGTTTCCATCCTTTTCTGTATCGTGATTAGCTGTAAAAGTCACAGCTTTATCAGGATGTGTTTGCCAAACCTGGTCTCTTGTTAGGTAGGTTAGATCTTCATTTCTGTCGAATGCCTGCTCCATTCTGTAGAAGGCTGCAAAATCAAAAGCTCCACTTCCGGTAGCTTCAATATGAGATCTTATTAGATCTGGATCACCGTCCCAAAGCTCACTTACCGAAAAGCCACCAACTGCATCCAGCCATTCTTTGATCACAAAAGGTTCGAAACCTAGTACATAATCAAAACGCCATCCATCAAATCCTATAACATTTTTATAGTATTTCGCGACAGAGTTTTCGTCTTTCCATAACCAGTTTTGTACGCGTTCTCTATGGTGATCTAAGTTAGTTTCAGCATAAAATAAACTTCCCGGATCGTAGTTGCTTACACTATTTGGATAAAAATCTTCGTAATTTCTATTGAACATTCCAGAAGCATTTCCGTGAGTTTCGTCGAATAAGCTATACGTATCTTTTTCGCGATATGGATTGTATTCTAAGCCACCACCAGAATTATGATTTAAGATAATATCTGCAATAACCTCGATATCATTATCGTGTGCAACGCTTATCATATTTTCTAACTCATCACGAGTTCCAAATCTAGTAGGAGTTGTTCCATGCTGATTAAAATTTCCAAAATCAAAATAATCAGAAAGGTCGTAACCCATAGAATATCCACCAGATTGCCCTTTGGTAGCTGGTGGGATCCAGATACGGTTTACCCCGGCATCTGCCCAGGTTTCCATTTTATCTGAAATCGTGTTCCACCATTCGAATCTTGGCTTTACATCCCAATAAAAAGCCTGCATCATTACTCGGCTTCCATTATCATACTCCTCAAGGTTTAATGCCGAAACAGGTTCTGGTTGCTCTACACCATTATCATCATCTGGATCCACTGGCGCATCATCATCTGAAGAACATCCAATAATCGAAGCAACACTTAGCAGACATATAAAAGGATACTTAAATATATGTTTTTTCATAAATAAAAATTTAGAAAAGGCTGCGTTAAGCAGCCTTTTATTGGCACCGCCAAACGGTATAATACCCCTAGGCAGTTTTCTTAGTTTTTAGAAATAGAGTAAGTGTATTGTCTTGGATTGCTTAGGTCTAAAGTGATGGTATAATTTCCATCTTCTGGAATTCCGATATTAGCACCACCAAATTCCATTGTTCCATCAGCATCATTATCACCAATATTAAGATCCCATGCATCATTAGCTCTAAACTTGATACCGTTGTCTGGTGCTTCCTGCTCGGTTAAATCTAAAGTTACACTCCATATTTTAGTTTCAGGATCGTAAGTCATATCTGTATCACTATCCCATCCTGTTGGAGTAGCATTTCCAATAACACCCCAGTTGGTTTCAGTAAGACTGTAAGTAAGTGCAGCAGTATCTACATTTATAAGGAAGTAACCTCCTGTACCTTCAGGGGTACCCGCATTTACTTCACCTTCCTGAACAATAGTCCCTGTAAAATCACCATTTTCTGTACCTGCATCTCCATAATCACCATCAAAGCTTTCGTTGCTTGGTAAGAATTTATATTCTGGAGCGTCTACGTTCATGTAAACAAATCCTTCATAATCTGTATTTCCTTCAGCAGAAGCTGCAAGTGGAGTAGCGTCAGCCGGAGTCCAGTCTGATCCATAACCACTAGCTCCTAAGAAGTTTCCAACCACATATAGCATTGGAAGATCTAATGTTTCCTCTTCCTCTTCAGGAAGTGTTACGTTGATACTCATAATAGATGATAATTGCTCTACAACATTTCCAGCATCAGCACCAACATAAGCACGAAGTCTAAGGTAAATTGTACCAGTATTAGGCTCTGCCGTTGTTGGATCATTATCTAATCCAGCCTCTCTAGCTAATGCTAGTAAGTTTCCAACTGTTACCGCTAAATTTGTTTGAGTAACATTTCCCAACAGAGAATAAGTTTCGAAACTTTCTGATACAGATGCCTGTAATTCGTAGTTTACTGGAGTTTGCACATCGAAATCTGCTTCGTTCCAAACAAATCTTTCTGCCAAGTTATCTGAATTTGAGGCTTTAAGCATATACGTTTCTAAAGTAGCATTGGTAAATGCTATTCCGTCTGGATCTGGCTTTGCTGTAAAAGTAAAGTCATCGTCTTCTGTACAAGCTGTGAAGCTTAATATTGCGATAAACGCGATGAATAATAGAGTTAACTTTTTCATTGTGTCTTTATGTTTATTAATAGCCTGTATTTTGAGTTAAATTAGGATTGATTAAAATGATGTTACTTGGTAGTGGGAACAAAGCTCTAAAATCACCAACCGAGGTTCCAGATTGCGAACCACCTTTAAATGGCCATAGATAATTACCTGAAGTAAAATCGTTGTATCTAATAAGATCTGTTCTTCGTTGTCCTTCCCAGTACAATTCTCTTGCTCTTTCGTCTAAGATGAAATCTGTAGTAAGATCTGCTGAAGAAATATTACCATCAGAATTTCCAAAAGCTCTTTCTCTTAGCTCGTTGATGTATCCAACAGCATTTTGCACACTACCTCCAGAACCTCCTCGAGTTACCGCTTCGGCATACGTAAGATAGATTTCTGCCATTCTAATGATAGGTAAATCTGTATCTACGAAGTCTCCACCGGTATCACTACCAGCATTTCCTTCAGAATCGATATTCTTAAACTTAGTTACCGCATATCCATCTGTAAAAGTATTGGCGATCGTGTTGATCTCAAGACTTTGACCTTCTGTAAAAAACATAGCTCTTTGGTCTGCCCATTCGGTTGGGTTACCATCAGCATCTGAAGCTGTTACCGCATAGTCGAATTTGTTTACCAAAGCCTTTGTTGTTCTTAAGCCAGACCATCCACCATTCACTCCATAGGCAGAAGCATCCATTTCACCACCAATGGCAGCATGCACAAGAAATGTAGTCCCTCCATAAGTTCTGGAACTGTTACCATCGAAGTTCAATGCGAAGATAAATTCGTCTTGAGCACCATTACTATCATTGTCTGCTAAGAAAAGTTCGTCATAAGCAGACCCATTTCCGTTAGCATCTACAGTGTTGATCTGGTAAGATGAATTGATCACCTGGTTTGCATAGGTAATCGCATCTGTATAACGATCCTGGCCGATCCAGGTTTCAGCGTTAAGATAAAGTTTTGAAAGAAGAGCCCAGGCTGCAACACGATCTACGCGACCATATTCGCTAGCACCGCTTTCATTTAAATTATTCTGAATTTCAGTTAATTCAGCTTCGATATAATTGAAGATTTCTTCTCTTGAATTTTGAGCTGGTAATTCAGTTGAAATCTGAGTTACCAAAGGAACATTTCCATAAAGATCGATCAGGTTGTAATACGCAAATGCTCTTAAGAACCGTGCTTCAGCAATAAAAGAAGCTACTGAAGGATCATCCAAAGAGGATGCATTTGAAATAAAAGAGTTACAAAAAGATACCTCCTGCGCAAGACGATAATACATTGCTGTGGTAAAATCATTTCCTGCACCCCAGCTCATAGCATGTAAATTAGGAAGTCCCGGGTCACCCCAACCTACAACAGCATTATCTGTAGTAAGCTCATTTAAACTAAATAACATTCTGGAATATTGTGAAGTTCCTTCATCTATTCCAGAAATATCAGGTTGTCCTGCTGGTCCCTGTTGTCCTGTTAAGGCTAAACTGGCATAAAGTTTAGCTAAAGCACCTCTTGCCTCGTCTGCATTAGCAAATACATCATTCTCTGTAAAACTATCTGGATCGATAGGTGTTTGATCCAGGTCATCATGGCAAGACACTATAATAAGTGTAGGTATGATGAGCGCTAATTTCTTTATATAATTCATTTTCATACTTCTTTTTTTAGAAATTAAGATTTACACCAACGGTAAAAGTTCTTGGTCTTGGATAGAAGTTATTGTCGATACCTCCATTAATTTCTGGATCAAGACCATCATAGTCTGTCACGATAAGCACGTTTTGCGCTGTACCATAAAGACGTAGTGTAGATTCTTCAAAGATTTGATCGAAAGTATATCCTAGTGTGATATTGTCTAATTTGAAGAAAGACGCATCTTGTACATAGTAATCACTTTGTAGATTAGTTTCAGTTAAACTTTGGAAACCAGTATTAAAGTAATCTCTATGTAGATTTGTTAGAATACTATTCTCTGTGGCTCTTATCTCATAAGATTTTGCAGAAGCCATATTGTTATATGCATAGTTTCCTAAACTAGCTCTAGATACAACCGCTAGATCCCAATTCTTAAAACTAACATTGGTATTTAATCCCATAGTGATATCTGCAAAAGGATCCTTGTATAAATATTTATCTTCATCGTTGATCTGGTTGTCACCATTACGATCTACATAAGCACCTTCGATTGGTCTTCCCGCTTCATCATAAACCTGTTTGTAAACCCAGTAGCTAAAAGGAGAATATCCTTCTTTGTGTAATTGGATATTATTACCAGTACCTCCATTGATTCCACCAGTCTCTACCTGGTCTGGTAAATTGGTAATCTCATTATCGTTATAAGCGATATTGTAGCCAATACTCCATTTAAAATCATCGGTTTGTACAGGAACTACATTTAATTCGAATTCAACACCTCTGTTTTCCATGTCTCCAATGTTCTTATCGATACCATTAGAGAAGTTAGTAAATGGATCTACAGTTACGTAGCTAATCATATCTTCTGTTCTCTTAAGATATGCGTTAATAGATCCAGAGATTCTGCTATTAAAGAATGAATAATCTAAACCGGCATTTAAAGTTTTTCCAACTTCCCATCTAAGGTCTTCGTTATAAGCTTCTGGACGGTAAGTTTGGTAATATGATTGTCCAAATTGATAATATGCATTAGACCTTGAACCTGTATATTTCGTTAAGAAAAGATAATCTCCAAGACCATTTACGTTTGCGATCTCACCATAACCTACACGAAGTTTTAATTGATCTACAGTATTAGAATTAAAGAATTCTTCGTTATTAATATTCCAGGCTACAGCAAAAGAAGGAAAGTATCCCCAACGATCATCTGGATTTAATTTAGATGAAGCATCAGCTCTTAAAGTTGCAGTTACTAAGTAACGATCTGCATAGTTATAATTTGCTCTACCAAAATATGATAGTAATGTGCTTCTCCATTTATCGATAAATTCAGCATCGTTTCCTTCTTCTGCAGCTTCACTATCAAAACTGTAGTTATCGTTTTCGAAACTCTGATAAGAATATCCCAAAACAGCGTTCAAACTGTGGTCATCAAAATCATTATCGTAAGTTAAATAAGCATCGAACAGTTTATTAGTAGAGTTATTCGTATAATTTGAGTACGAGCCATTCCAATCTAACTGAGAAGATGGCATATTTTCTGAAACTATCGTTCTACCATGACTATTTGTTCTATCTAGTCCAACGTTAACAGTCGCTGTGACATCTGGGAAAAAGTGTAGTTTATAGTCAACTTTTGCATTTCCTATAAAACGACGAACTTCAGCAGAATCATCTTTTTCGTTAATCAGTGCAATTGGGTTAACAGGAGCCAGGTTGTTTAAAGCATATCTATCTGCTTCCTCACTATATACTAACCATGAATTATAGTTACTAAATGGTGAGTTTGGATCATAAATAGGCTGTGTAGGATCGTAATCTACAGATGTTCCAATCGCATCACGGTTTGCGAACGTATTTTCAGTATACATTCCACGTCCGTTAAGCTCAAATTTTAAATGACCATCCATAAAACTTGGCCTTAAGCTTACAGATCCTGTTGTTCTGGAAAAGTTATCACCAGATAAAATTCCATCCTGATCTGTATACCCAACTGAAGCACGAGTTGGCATAAATCCACCAATGTTTCCGGTAGTACTTAAATTGTGATCAAATCCTATTGCTTCAGAATAGATTTCTTCCTGCCAATTCATGTTAGCATCACCTAGTCTTGCGATAGCTGCTTCGTTCCCAACCTCGTTTACCAGTGCTCTAAACTCATCAGCATTCATTACATCTACATAATTTGTAGGTCTTGACACTGTTGTGTTACCAGAGTAGTTGAATTTAAATTCCTGTCCTTTACCTTTTTTAGTAGTAATTAAAACTACACCATTGGCAGCACGAGAACCATAGATCGCTGTAGAAGAAGCATCTTTTAGAACGGTCATGCTCTCGATATCATTTGGATTAATGAAATCTAACGGGTTTCTGGATCCACCAACATTGCTATTGTCTAATGGAATTCCATCTACTACGTAAAGAGGAGAACTATTTAAAGAAATAGATCCAATACCCCGAATATTAATACTTTGTCCCTCACCAGGGGCTCCACCACCTGAAGTTACGGTAACACCGGCGATCTTACCAGTGATTAACTGTCCTGCAGTGTTTACCTGTCCCTGGTTAAAATCTTCAGTAGAAACCTGGTTTACGGCACCTGTCGCATCTTTTTTACGAACGGTACCATATCCAACCACAACTACTTCATCTAAAGTAGCCTGGTCTTCGTCTAACTGTACATCTATTGTTTGCTGTCCTGTGAATTCGACCTCTTTAGTAGAGAATCCTAAAAATGAAAAAGCGAGGGTATCACCCACTACAAGGTTTTCGATAGTGTATAAACCATCAAAGTCTGTAATGGTTCCATTGCTGGTTCCTTTTACAATCACGTTTGCTCCAGGCACCGGCATTCCGGTTGCGGTTTCAGAAACCGTTCCGGAAACGGAATTTTGGGCAAAAAAGCTCATCGGCAGCATAAGCAGCAAAAACAATGTGCTTTTAATTAATGTTCTCATAAATTTCCCTATTGAATTTTACTTAGATTATAAACTTGATATTTTTACTTCCTGAGGTTAAAATTATATAATTTTTAAGTTCTTTTTTTGAGGATATCTCAATAAACCCTCACTACAACGTTGTAGTGTTGAAAACTTTTCTTTTTTAAGCGGTTAAATTGCTTAAATCGCAAATAGAAACATGATTTTAATGTATTTTTGAGGCTACAGAGAGCTCGAAAAAATGTAGACTGAATTTTATGAGGCCAAAACTTACTTTAAAGCAAATAGCGAAAGAATTAGATGTATCGATTTCGACGGTTTCAAAATCGTTGAGAGATAGTCCAGAGATTGGTGAAGATACTAGACAAAAAGTGCAGGCTTTTGCCAAATTATACAATTATAAGCCTAATAATATTGCGCTAAGCCTTAAAAACAGAAAGACAAAAACTATAGGAGTCGTAATTCCAGAAATTGTACATCATTTTTTTACGACCGTTATTAGTGGGATAGAACATGTAGCCAATGAAAAGGGCTATAGTGTGATTGTATGTCTTTCAGATAACAGTTTCGATAAAGAAGTGCTGAATATGGAGATGCTTGCCAATGGTAGTATCGACGGATTCATACTTTCAGTTGCTAAAGAAACCATGCAAAAAGGTGATTATCATCATTTGATCGAAGTGGTTAATCAGGGAATGCCTTTGGTGCTTTTTGATCGCTCTGTAGAAGAAGTTCCTTCAGATAAAGTGATCATTGACGATGTAAAAGGCGCTAAAAAAGCGGTTCAATGCTTAATCGATAAAGGTGCACGTAATATTGGAATTATTTCTACCGTAGATTATATTAGTGTAGGGAAATTAAGAACCCAGGGCTATACTGAAGCGCTTGTAGAAAATGGTTTTGAGGTAAATGAAAAAAATATCCTGAAAATCGAGAATATGGATCAGGTAGAGCAGGAAATTTCAGCTTTTGCTGAGTCTGGAGATTTTGATGCCCTCTTTGCGGTTAACGAACATTTTGCTGCGGCTGCCGTTAGAGCAGTTCGAGATAAAGGACAAAAAGTTCCTGATGATGTTCAGGTTATAGGCTTTACCGATGGAGAATTATCCAAACGTTTTATTCCTAGTCTAACAACTATTAGTCAGCACGGAAGCCGAATGGGCGAGGAGGCTGCACGCTTGCTTATAGAGAAATTAGAAAAGTCTCCAAATGAGGAAGAAAGCTACAAAACGATCATTGTGGAAACTGGTTTAATTGAGCGAGAATCTACAAAATAATAATTTTAATGGCGTAATTTTTAAATTATTAGCTATCTTTATCGCCAAATTAGTTAATTTATCAGAACTTATATTTTTACTTCCTACCTAAATTAAGTTTTGATAAGTCTTAGTGCTTATCGTAACCATTTAAAATTACGATATGCAGAAACGCAAATTAAGTTTCTGGGAGATCTGGAATATGACATTCGGATTTCTCGGGATTCAAATGGGATTCGCATTACAAAATGCAAATGCCAGCCGTATCCTTCAGGTTTTTGGTGCAGAGGTCGAGCATCTTTCATGGTTTTGGATCGTCGCTCCTGTTACAGGTTTGATCGTCCAACCTATTATTGGTTATTATAGTGATCGTACCTGGACCAAATTGGGTAGACGCCGTCCCTTTTTTCTAACAGGTGGAATTTTAGCTGCCATTGGTTTGGTGTTAATGCCAAATGCCGACTTGTTTACTGCAATTATGCCGTCTTTATGGGTTGGTGCGGGGATGTTAATGATCATGGATGCTTCTTTTAATGTAGCCATGGAGCCATTTAGAGCTTTAGTAGCCGATAATCTTCCAAGCGATCAGCGAACATTAGGTTTTAGTATTCAAACGGTATTAATTGGGATAGGAGCGGTGGTTGGCTCTTGGTTACCTTATGTTTTAGCTAATTGGTTTGGATTTTCGAATAGAGCTGCGGAAGGTGAAATACCTTTAAATCTTCTACTATCTTTTATCATTGGAGCTGTAGTTTTAATAGTAAGTATCTTAATTACAGTATTTACCACTAAAGAATATAGTCCTGAGGAATTAGAGCATTTTCATGCACAGGAAGATAAACCTGGTGATGTTGTTCCAGACGAAGAGAAATCTAAGATCACTGATATTTTTACAGATTTTCTAAAAATGCCGCATACCATGCGCCAGTTAAGCTGGGTGCAGTTTTTCTCCTGGTTTGGATTGTTCGGAATGTGGGTATTTGCTACTCCGGCCATAGCACATCATATCTATGGATTGCCACTTTCAGATTCTAGTAGTGAAACCTACCAGGATGCTGGGGATTGGGTTGGGATCTTATTTGGAGTTTATAATGCCGTTTCTGCTGTCTTCGCGTTTTTCTTACCGGTAATCGCTAAAAAAGTAGGCCGTAAAAAAACGCACATCATTTCATTACTTATTGGTGGAGCAGGTTTGCTTTCAATTTATGTAATGCCAGATGAAAACTGGGTGATCTTAAGTATGGTTGGTATTGGTGTTGCCTGGGCAAGTATCCTGGCGATGCCGTATGCTATTTTAGCCGGAGCGATACCACCTCGAAAAATGGGTGTTTATATGGGGATTTTCAACTTTTTTATTGTTGTGCCTCAAATAATCAATGCGTTAATAGGCGGGCCAATGGTAAAATACCTTTATGGCGGTGATCCTATTTATGCACTAATGATGAGTGGTGTGGCTTTTATTATTGCGGCGATACTTACACTAAGAATAGACGACGTAGACGAAGAAGTCTCATCTAAAGCTACTAACTAAGAATTCAAGAAACACACTACTAAAATGAGTCAAAAAGCTATCATATTCGATCTTGATGGTGTAATCGTAGATACTGCAAAGTTCCATTTTTTAGCCTGGAAGAAACTGGCTAATGATCTGGGTTTCGATTTTACCAAAGAACAGAATGAAGAACTAAAAGGAGTGAGCCGGGTAGATTCGCTTAAAAAAATACTGAACTGGGGAAACAAAGAACTTTCAGAAGAGGAGTTTAATCGCCAAATGCAGCTTAAGAACGAGAATTACCTGTCTTATGTAAATGAGATGGATAAAGGAGAGGTGCTTCCGGGAGTACAAAAAGTACTGGATTATCTAGAAGAAAATAATATTCCGTATGCACTGGGATCTGCCAGTAAAAATGCACGTCATATTTTAGAGAAAATCGATTTAAAAGATGGTTTTTCTGCGATTGTAGATGGTACAGATGTTAGCAAGGCAAAACCAGATCCCGAAGTTTTCTTGATTGCTGCTGAAAAACTAAATGTGGCTCCGCAAAAATGTATCGTTTTTGAAGATTCGGTTGCCGGAGTACAGGCAGCGAACAAAGGTGAAATGACAAGCATTGGAATTGGTGAAGAAAAAACACTTCAAGAAGCCGATTATATCTTCAATGATTTTACAGAGATCTCGATCGAATTTTTAAAAAATCTACTCCAAAAATAAATAATATCAGCAATGAATCAGGATTATATTAAACCAGATGCATGGTCCATTATAGAAGAGGGTTTTGACGCCGCGCGCGTAGAATCTTCAGAAAGTTTATTCAGTATGGGTAACGGCGCTATGGGGCAACGTGCCAATTTTGAAGAGCAATATTCTGGCGATACTTTTCAGGGGAATTATATCGCCGGTGTTTTTTACCCCGATAAAACAAAAGTGGGTTGGTGGAAAAACGGCTACCCCGAATATTTCGCTAAAGTTTTAAATGCGCCCAATTGGATAGGAATAAATGTTTCTATAAACGAAGAAGCTTTAGATCTTAATACTTGTAAAGAGGTTAAAGATTTTGTGCGTGAACTAAATATGAAAGAAGGCTATCACCAAAGAAGTTTTGTTGCGGTGATGCCAAACGGTCTTGAAGTAAAAGTTACAGCAACCCGTTTTCTTTCTATTGTCGATGATGAGTTAGGTGCTATAAACTACGAAGTTGAGGTGCTTAATGCAGATGCTGTGGTGAAATTTACTCCGTATCTGGATGGAGGGATCACCAATCGCGACGCTAACTGGGAAGAGCGTTTTTGGGAAACTTTAGCCGTTAAAGCTGAAAATGAGCAGGCTTTTGTGGTTTCTAAAACCTTAAAAACCGAATATCATGTAGGCACTTATATGCAATCTGAAATCACTTTGAATGGTGAAAAACTTCAGGTTGAAGGTGAAGTAGAAAAAGCCGAAGATCAGATAAGTATTTCGTATTCAGTTAAAGTAAATAAAGGAGAAAAAATTGCGCTTCAAAAATATGCAGGTTATGTAACCGATATGAATCACAGCCAGGATTCGTTGATTGAAGCCGCAAAAAATGTACTTCAAAAAGCTACAAAATCTGGTTTTGCAGCATTGCTTCAGGAGCAAAAAGAAGCCTGGGCGAAGATCTGGGAAATGGCAGATATCACGATCGATGGTGATGTAAAAGCACAACAGGGAATTCGTTTCAATATTTTTCAGCTAAATCAAACTTATTTAGGGAAAGACGAGCGATTAAATATTGGTCCAAAAGGATTTACAGGTGAGAAATATGGCGGTAGTACCTATTGGGATACCGAGGCGTATTGTATTCCGTTTTATATGGCGACCAAAGATCAGCAGGTAGCTAGAAATCTATTGACCTATCGTTACAACCATTTAGAAAAAGCGAAAGAAAATGCACAAAAATTAGGATTCACTAATGGAGCAGCGCTTTATCCAATGGTAACCATGAATGGCGAAGAAAGTCACAACGAGTGGGAGATCACTTTTGAAGAAATTCACCGTAATGGTGCGATGATTTTCGCGATCTACAATTACGTTCGTTTTACCGGAGATTACAGTTATGTGCCAGAAATGGGCTTAGAAGTAATGATCGCGATTGCTAGATTCTGGCAACAGCGAGCAAACTTCAGTAAAAACAAGAATAAATATGTGATCCTTGGTGTAACCGGGCCAAACGAATACGAAAACAACGTAAATAACAACTGGTACACTAACTATTTGGCAAAATGGTGTATCGAATATTGTATCGAAAATATCGAGAAAATTAAAGCAGAATTTGCTGAAGATCATTCTCGAATTATGGCTAAAACCAGTTTAGATGCTGAAGAAATTGCTAAATGGAAAGACGTAGCTGAAAATATGTATTTCCCATATTCTGAAGAATTTGGTGTTTATCTCCAACAGGATGGTTTCTTAGATAAAGAGATCGAGCCGGTGAGTACGCTTACAAAAAAGCAGCGCCCAATTAACCAAAATTGGAGTTGGGATCGCATTCTAAGAAGTTGTTACATCAAACAGGCCGATGTGCTTCAGGGATTCTATTTCTTTGAAGATCATTTTTCCGAAGAAAATTTAGAAAAACACTTCGATTTCTACGAGCCAATTACTGTTCACGAATCTTCGTTGTCGCCTTGCGTACACAGCATTCAGGCAGCGAAATTAGGTAGAATGGAGCAGGCTTATACTTTTTACTTAAGAACTTCTCGATTAGATCTAGACGATTATAATCACGAGGTAAAAGAAGGTTGTCACATTACCAGTATGGCGGGAACCTGGATGAGCATTGTAGAAGGTTTTGGCGGAATGCGTGTGGTAGACGAAAAATTGTCTTTTACTCCACAATTGCCGGAGCAATGGAACAGTTTCAGTTTTAAAGTGAATTTTAGAAACCAGATCCTAAAGATCAATATTGGTAAAAATGAGACTACATTTTCTGTAGATGGAAACGAGCCAATGACCGTGTTATTGAACGGAGAAGCGATTGAGGTGCAAAACACTATAAATAGCTAAACAGGCCTTTAAAGGCATTTTAAAATTTTTCGAAGATGAAAAAGATAATAACAGTAATTACAATTTGTTTTTCTTTTTTAGGATTGCAGGCACAGGAGTTAAAATCTCCTAATGGCGACCTGGAAATGAAATTCAGTTTACAAGAAAACGGAACTCCGGCGTATCAATTATTTTACAAAGGAGAGGAAGTGATAAAAACCAGCACGCTTGGTTTAGAACTTAAGGATGATGAAACTTCGTTGATAAGCGGATTCGAAATTTCTGACTCAAAAACATCGAATTTCGATGAAACCTGGACGCCGGTTTGGGGAGAAACAGCTGAAATTAGAAACCATTACAACGAATTAGCGATCACGTTAGAGCAAACTTCAGCAGAAAGACGAATGATCATTCGTTTTCGTATGTTCAATGATGGTTTAGGTTTTAGATATGAATTTCCGCAGCAAAAAAACCTGGTGTATTTCGTGATCAAAGAAGAGCATACGCAATTTGCAATGACGGGAGACCATACGGCGTATTGGTTGCCGGGAGATTACGATTCTCAGGAATATGATTACACGACATCTAAACTTTCAGAAATTAGCAGCAAATTCGACGAAGCCTGGGTTGGGAATGCATCCCAGACGCAATTCTCAAAGTCGGCCGTACAAACTTCTTTAATGATGAAAACTGAAGACGGAATTTACATCAATCTTCACGAAGCAGCTTTAAAAGAATATTCGTTAATGAACCTGAATTTAGATGAAAACAGTCTTGTTTTTGAATCATGGTTAACGCCAGATGCGTTAGGAAATAAAGGATATCTTCAGGCGCCTGCGATTTCACCGTGGAGAACGATCATGGTAAGTGATGGTGCTACAGATATTTTAGCATCTAACATCACGCTAAATCTTAACGAGCCTAATAAGATCGAAGATACTTCGTGGATAAAACCAATGAAATATGTTGGTGTTTGGTGGGAAATGATCACCGGGAAAAGTACCTGGAATTATACCGATGAATATCCATCTGTAAAATTAGGAGAAACCGATTTTGAAAATGCTGAGCCAAATGGAAAGCATGGCGCTACGACCGAGCATGTAAAAGAATATATCGATTTTGCTGCTGAAAATGGTTTTGATGGTGTTTTAGTTGAAGGATGGAACGTTGGATGGGAAGATTGGATTGGAAATTCTAAAGATTATGTTTTCGATTTTGTAACTCCTTATCCAGATTTTGATGTAGAAGGAATCCAGGAATATGCAGAAGCTAAAGGAGTGCAAATGATCATGCATCACGAAACTTCTTCAGCAATTCGTAATTACGAGCGTCATTTAGACACCGCTTATCAATTTATGAATAAATATGGATATCCTGCGGTAAAGAGTGGATATGTTGGTGATATTATTCCGCGCGGCGAACATCATTATGGGCAGTGGGCGATCAATCACTTCTTATATGCAGTGAAAAAAGCAGCCGACTATAATATTATGGTAAATGCGCACGAAGCGGTTAGACCAACTGGATTGCGTAGAACTTGGCCAAATTTAATAGGTAACGAATCTGCCAGAGGAACCGAGTTTCAGGCATTTGGCGGATCAAAACCAAATCACGTGACCATTTTACCGTTTACACGTTTAATTGGCGGACCGATGGATTATACTCCTGGAATTTTTGAAATGGATATCAGTAAAATCAATCCAGATAACAATTCGCATGTAAATTCAACCTTAGCAAATCAATTGGCACTTTATGTAACAATGTACAGTCCGTTGCAAATGGCAGCCGATCTTCCTGAAAATTACAAACGTTTTCCTGATGCTTTTCAGTTTATCAAAGATGTGGCTTTAGATTGGGACGAAAGTAACTATTTAGAGGCAGAGCCGGGAGAATATATTACTGTTGCTCGTAAAGCTAAGGGAACTGAAAACTGGTTTGTAGGAAATGTAAATGGAACAACGCCAAGAACTTCAAAAATTAAGCTTGATTTCTTAGAAGATGGGAAAAAGTATGAGGCCACAATTTATGCAGATGCAAAAGACGCTCATTACAAAGCTAATCCTCAGGCGTATAAGATCACCAAGAAAACCGTAACGAGCAAGTCGACTTTAAAACTGACTTCAGCGCCCGGTGGTGGTTATGCGATAAGTATTTTTGAGAAGGAATAACTAGAAGTTAGATTTTAGAAGTGAGAAGTTAGAAATATCTAGTAGTCATCCCGGACTTGATCCGGGATCTCATTTAGAATAATCTGGATGAGATTCTGAATCAAGCCCGCCTGCCGGACGGAAAGGTTCAGAATGACAGTAATACTTGCTGTCACTTCAATTGACTTTATTGAAGCGAAAGCGTAAATAAAATAGTATTGAGAAATCTTATTTAACCCAAAACTAAAGGCTGATAGCTATTCGCTGAAAGCTAAGCGCAAAAAATTTGAAAAATGAAAACTAAATTATATAATCTTGTGTTACTCCTGTTATGTTTTACAGGAGTAGCGCAAGCCCAGATCGATAAAATGGAACCACCTTTTTGGTGGAGTGATATGAATCTGGAAGAACTTCAGATCATGTTCTACGGAGAGAATATCGGAACTTACAAAGTTTCTTCAGAAGATGAGGTAATTATCAATAATATTAGAAAAACTGAGAATCCAAATTATGTGTTTGTGACCATCAATTCTGGAGATCTTGCTGCAGGAGATTACCAATTTACCTTCAGTAAAAAAGGTAAAAGAAATATTACCAAAACTTTCGAACTAAAGCAAAGAGAAGAAGGTTCAGCATTAAGAGAAGGATTTGATGCCAGTGATGCGATCTATTTAATTATGCCAGATCGTTTTGCTAACGGAAATCCAGATAATGATTCTTCAGCAGAAATGCAAGAAAAAGCCGATCGTTCTAAACAAGGTGGCCGTCATGGTGGAGACTTGCAAGGTGTGATCGATAATCTGGATTATTTAGACGATCTTGGAATTACCGCACTTTGGAGTACGCCTTTACTGGCCGATGATGATGCCGGATATTCATATCATACTTATGCGCAAAGCGATGTTTATAAGATCGATCCTCGCTACGGAACCAACGAAGATTACAAGCGTTTAGCTGATGAACTTCATAAAAAAGATATGAAGTTAATTATGGATTATGTGACGAATCACTGGGGAAGCGAGCATTGGATGATCAAAGATCTGCCAACTTACGATTGGGTTCACCAATTCCCGGGTTACGCTAATTCTAATTATAGAATGACTACGCAGTATGATCCTCATACATCTCAGCGTGATTTTAAATATTGTGTGGATGGTTGGTTTACCGGGACGATGCCAGATTTAAACCAGAGTAATCCTTTGGTGCTAAATTATCTGATTCAGAATGCGATTTGGTGGATCGAATATTCTGGTTTGGACGGTTTTAGAGTAGATACGTATTCTTACAATGATAAAGATGGAATCGCAAAATGGACAAAAGCGATCATGGACGAATATCCATATTTCAATATCGTTGGGGAAGTTTGGATGCACGACCAGGCGCAGATAAGTTACTGGCAGAAAGATAGTCCGATTGGTGCGATTCAGGATTACAATTCTAATTTACCATCGGTAATGGATTTCACTTTGCATGATGCGATGACGTCGATGTTCAATGAGCCAGATGTCAGCTGGGATCGCGGAATGATAAAAGCTTACGAGAATTTTGTGAACGACTTTTTGTATGCCGATACCGATAATCTAATGGTTTTTATGGGAAATCATGATACTGGTAGATTCAATGAGATTTATGATGGCGACTTCCAGAAATACAAAATGGCAATGACGATGATCGCTAGCGTTCGTGGTACTCCACAATTGTATTACGGTGACGAAATAGGTATGCGTGGTGATAAAGGGAAAGGTGATGGTGCGATTAGACAAGATTTTCCCGGTGGTTGGAAAGGCGATGAACAGTCTGCTTTTACTGCGGAAGGAAGAACGGAGACCCAGTCGCAATATTTCGAATTAACCTCAAAATTGTTGAATTTCAGAAAAGAAAATGAAGTGCTGCAATTTGGGAAAATGCTTCAGTTTTTACCTGAAAATAATGTGTATGTATATTTTAGATACAATGATAAAAACCATGTAATGGTGGTGATCAATAACAATGCTGAAGACCAGACATTGGATCTGAAAAAGTATGCTGAAGGAGTCCAAAGTTCGACATCTGGGAAGGAAATTATTTCCGGAGAAACTATTCAGTTAGATGAGAGTTTAAGTATTAAGGCTCAGGATGCCATGTTAATTCAACTTCAATAAAAATGAAAAGATTTATAATAGCGGCGCTTGCAGTTTCGATGCTTGCTGCCTGTAAAAATGAAGCTTCAGAAGATTCAATAAAAAAAGAGGACGAAAAAGCTCAAATATTAGCTCCAATTAATGATAGTATTTTAGGACAATCTGTAATTTACGAAGCTAATATTCGCCAATATTCTCCAGAGGGTACTTTTAATGAGTTTACGGAAGATATTCCGCAGTTAAAAGAGCTGGGCGTGAAAGTTATCTGGCTAATGCCGGTATATCCAATATCTTCAGTAAAAAGAAAAGCTGCCGATGGCCGTTTTGCAGAAGAAATAGAAGATGCTAAGGAACGCGAAAAGATTTTAGGGAGTTATTATGCAATTTCAGATTATACAGGGATTAATCCTGAATTTGGAACGCTAGAAGATTTTCAGGAATTAGTGAAAACAGCACATGATAATGATATTTACGTGATTTTAGATTGGGTAGCGAATCATACCGGTTGGGATCATGTTTGGATCGATGAACATCCAGAGTTCTACACGAAAAATGAAGCGGGTGAAATTATAGATCCTATAAATCCAGATACCGGCGAAAGTTGGGGATGGACAGATGTAGCCGATCTTAATTATGATAACAAAGAGTTATGGACAGAAATGCGCAAGGAAATGCGTTATTGGGTTGAAGAGCAAAATATCGACGGATTTAGATGTGATGTAGCTGGTGAGGTGCCAACCGAGTTCTGGGAATCTGCAGTAAAGGAAATCAAACAGGTGAAACCAATCTTTATGCTGGCAGAATCTGAAGATAAAGATCTTTTCGAGGAAGCTTTTGATATGGGTTATAACTGGGAAGGTCATCATATTTTAAATGCTATTGCGAAGGGCGAGAAAAACGCTAAAGATTTAAGTGATTATTTAAAGAAGATCGATACTACATATCAGAAAGATGATTACCTGATGAATTTTGTGACCAATCACGACGAGAATAGCTGGAGTGGATCTGTAAATGAACGAATGGGAGATGCGGCAGAAGTAATGACGGCACTTACCTTTACAATGCCGGGAATGCCGTTAATTTATAGCGGGCAGGAATACGATATGCAAAAGCGTTTGCGATTTTTTGAGAAAGACACCATTCCGCATCAAAAAAATAAATTCTGGCCAATTTTATCGAAACTTGGCTCATTAAAGAATAGTAGTATAGCGCTAGATGGATCGAAAACTTCAGCGAATTATATTGAAATTGAAAATTCTAAAGAAAATGCTATATTTAGCTTTAAAAGAGCGCAAGGCGATGATAAAGTGATCTTTATAGGAAACTTAACAGATCAGGAAAAAAGCTTTACCGTTGATCTTAAAGGGGAGTTTATTGATTATATGAATAACGAAAAAGTTTTCGTAATTGAAGAAAATCAAAAATTTCAATTTTCTCCATGGGAATATAAAATTTTAATAATTCAGTAATAAAATTCACAAAATGATAAAAACAGCCCCTATTTGGGGCTGTTTTTATTAGTTATCAACCGAAATCGATTTAGTTTAAACACAAATTAGGTTATATTTAAGATTTAAAATAGATTTGAGGTGATGGCAAATACAATAAAAAAAATTGGTGTCTTAACGTCTGGAGGAGATGCTCCAGGAATGAACGCCGCAATTCGCGCGGTGGTTAGGGCTTGTTCTTTTTATAATGTTGACTGTGTAGGGGTTTATAGAGGCTATCAAGGTTTAATGGAAGGCGACTTCGAAGAACTAAATGCCAGATCTGTACGTAACATTATTAATAAAGGAGGTACTTTCCTTAAGTCTGCTCGTTCTATGGAGTTTAAAACCGTAGAAGGTCGTAAAAGAGCTTACGAACAATTAACAAAAAATAACATCGACGCTTTGGTTGTTATAGGTGGAGATGGTACTTTTACGGGTGGCGTTTATTTTAGTAAGGAATTTGATCTTCCAATAGTTGGAATTCCTGCTACGATCGACAACGATATTAGCGGTACAGATTTTACTTTAGGATACGATACTGCACTTAATACAGTTGTAGATGCCATTGATAAAATTAGAGATACTGCCAGTTCTCATAATCGATTGTTCTTTATCGAAGTTATGGGAAGAGATGCGGGAGACATTGCTCTTAATAGCGGAATAGGAGCAGGAGCCGAAGAAATTCTAATACCCGAAGAGGATGAAGGTGTAGAGCGAATGTTAGAATCCTTACGTAAGAGTAAAATGTCTGGCAAACTTTCCAGCATCATAGTAGTAGCCGAAGGAGAAAAAAGCGGAAAAAATATATTTCAGCTTGCAGAGTATGTAGAAGAGCATTTAGAAGATTACGACATACGAGTATCAGTTCTTGGACATATTCAAAGAGGAGGGCGACCAAGTTGTTTCGATCGCGTTCTTGCAAGTAAATTAGGAGTAGGAGCTGTAGAAGCTTTATTAGACGGTGATTCTAAAGTAATGATTGGTTTAAATCATCAACACGTAGTTCGCGTTCCGCTAACCGTAGCCATAAATGGTGAGGCAAAATATGATAAAGAATTAAGAAGGGTGGCAGACATCACTTCAGTTTAAATTTTAAAAATAGAAAAATGAGTACAAAAATTGGAATTAACGGTTTTGGCCGAATTGGGCGTATAGCCTTTAGAATAGCTGCACAAAGTGAAAAAGTAGAAGTTGTTGCTATCAACGATTTACTTGATGTAGATCATCTAGCTTACCTTCTAAAATATGATTCTGTACACGGTAAATTTGATGGTTCTGTTGAAGTTAAAGACGGAAACCTTGTTGTGGACGGGAAAACAATTAGAGTAACTGCTGAAAAAAATCCTGCAGATCTTAAGTGGAAAGATATTGAAGCTGAAGTTGTATTAGATTGTACAGGAATCTTTACAGATTTAGATAACGCTAAAGCTCACCTTGAAGCTGGCGCTAGAAAAGTTGTAATTTCTGCACCTTCTAAAACTGCTCCAATGTTCGTAATGGGTGTTAACCACCACGAAGTAACTGCAGATCAGGATATCGTTTCTAACGCTTCTTGTACTACTAACTGTCTTGCTCCACTTGCAAAAGTGATCGATGATGAGTTTGGTCTTGTTGAAGGTTTAATGACTACAGTTCACGCTTCTACATCTACTCAGTTTACAGTAGATTCTCCATCTAAGAAAAACTTTAGATTAGGAAGAAGTGCGATCGCTAACATTATCCCAAGTTCTACAGGAGCTGCTGTAGCTGTAACTAAAGTAATTCCTTCACTTAAAGGAAAACTAACTGGTATGGCATTTAGAGTTCCTACCACTGATGTTTCTGTTGTGGATCTTACTGTAAAAACAGAAAAAGCTGCTTCTTACGACGATATCAAAGCTGCTTTCAAGAAAGCTGCTGGTGGAGATTACAAAGGAGTAATTTCTTATACAGATGATGCTGTTGTTAGTCAGGATTACGTTTCTGATGCTCATACTTGTAACTTTGATGCTGAAGCTGGTATCGCTCTTAACGATAACTTCTTCAAATTAATCGCATGGTATGATAACGAATATGGTTATTCATCTAAACTTGTAGATTTAGCTGCACACGTAGCTTCTTTATAATAAATTCATATAAGCCTGAAAGATTGTGCGGTAATTCAGATTTTTTGAATTTGCATGGTTTTTCAGGCTTTTTTATCTCTAATCAATACTAAATAGCAAATGATACTAATAGCAGATGGTGGCTCTACAAAGTGCGACTGGATATTAATGGATTCCACCGGTGAAAAGATTTTTAAGACAAGAACTAAAGGATTAAACCCGGCTGTATTTCCAGAAATAGTATTGGAACAACGTATAGAAGAAAATCCAGATCTTAGAGAAGTAAAGGATAAGGTAGAAAGAGTTCATTTTTTTGGAGCAGGTTGTGGTACAGATAAACCTAGCAATTTGCTGGCCGGGATTATCGCTAACTTTTTCACCAATGCAGATGATGTAATGGTTAAAGAAGATATGGTTGCTGCTGTTTATGCTGCCACTACAGAGCCCGGAATCGTATGTATTCTTGGTACTGGATCTAATTCATGCTATTTTGATGGAGAAAATATTCACCAGGCGGTAGCTTCTTTAGGATACATTTTGATGGATGAAGCTAGTGGAAATTACTTCGGAAAGAGATTGATTCGTGATTACTACTATAAAAGAATGCCTCCGGAACTTGCTGTTAAATTTGAAGAGAAATTTGATGTTAGCAGTGACGAAATAAAAAAGAATATCTACCAAAAAGACAATCCAAATACATATTTAGCTTCTTTTGCAGAATTCATTTTTGCTAACGAGCGTAATGGATATTTCTATAAGTTGGTTCACGAAGGATTAACAGATTTTGTACATTCTCGTGTACTTTGTTATCCAGAATGTCGTACCACTCCGGTTCACTTTATCGGAACGATTGCTTACTTTAGTGAAGATATTATTAAAGCAGTCCTACAGCCTTACGGTATAGAAGTAGGAAATATTGTTAGACGTCCTATTGATGCTTTAGTAGATCACTATCGTAAAAATGTGTTAACTGTTTAAAATACAGTTAATTAAAATATTTTATTTACTACATTTAGAGAAAACGTCTTTAAATGCTGGTAAAAGTTTATGGTAGCGCTGTCTTTGGAGTAGAAGCTACGACCATCGCGGTCGAGGTAAATATCGACAAAGGAATTGGTTATCATTTAGTAGGTCTGCCAGACAACGCGGTTAAGGAAAGTAGTTTTAGAATTGCCGCAGCACTTCAAAATAACGGATACAAATTTCCGGGAAAAAAGATTATTGTAAATATGGCTCCAGCCGATCTACGTAAAGAAGGGTCGGCTTACGACCTTACTTTCGCGATCGGTATTTTGGCCGCTTCTGGCCAGATCAAAGCAGAAAATATTTCAGATTATATCATAATGGGAGAATTATCCCTTGATGGAAGTTTACAACCCATCAAGGGAGCACTTCCTATTTCCATTAAAGCAAGGCAGGAAGGATTTAAGTATTTTATCTTACCCGAGCAAAATGCTAAGGAAGCGGCTATAGTTTCAGATGTAAAAGTCTTTGGCGTAAAGAATATCAAAGATGTTTGCGAGCATTTTGATAAGGATATTGAACTTCCTGAAACCATTGTAAATACCAGGGAAGAATTTTATAATCACTTAGATCATCCAGAGCACGATTTTGCAGATGTTAAAGGGCAGGAGTCTATAAAACGCTGCATGGAAATTGCTGCTGCCGGTGGGCATAACATTATTCTTATTGGTCCTCCCGGTGCCGGTAAAACGATGCTCGCTAAAAGATTACCCAGTATTTTGCCTCCCATGACCTTGCATGAAGCTCTGGAAACTACAAAAATTCATAGCGTAGTTGGAAAAGTAAAAGATCACGGACTCATGGCGCAGCGCCCGTTTCGTAGTCCGCATCATACGATTTCCGACGTCGCACTTGTCGGTGGTGGGGCATATCCACAACCGGGAGAGATTTCTCTTTCGCATAATGGTGTATTGTTTTTAGATGAATTGCCCGAATTTAAGCGTAGTGTTCTAGAAGTAATGCGACAGCCTTTAGAAGATCGAGAAGTGACCATTTCCCGAGCGCGATTCACGGTAACTTATCCTTCCAGCTTTATGTTGGTGGCGAGTATGAATCCAAGTCCCGGCGGTTATTTTAATGATCCCGATGCTCCCGTTACTTCCTCACCTGCAGAAATGCAACGTTATTTAAGCAAAATTAGCGGCCCACTCTTAGACCGCATTGATATTCATATAGAAGTAACTCCGGTTCCATTCGATAAACTTAGTGAAGATAGAAAGGGAGAAAATAGTATCGATATCAGAAAACGGGTCACTAAGGCCCGAGAAATACAAACGGAGAGATTTCAGGAATTTGAACATATTCATTATAATGCACAGATGGGAACCAAGCAGATTACGAAATTCTGTAAATTAGATACTACTTCTAAAAACCTTTTAAAAACAGCAATGGAACGTCTAAATCTTTCAGCTAGAGCTTATGACCGAATTTTAAAAGTTTCCAGAACCATAGCAGATCTGGAAGCTTCTGACGAAATTAAACCAACTCACATCAGTGAAGCTATTCAGTATCGAAGTTTAGATCGAGATGGCTGGTTGGGATGATTGTTTTTTCTTTTTGGGAAGACCTTTAAATTTTTGTAATTATTTTTTGATAAATTGTTCCTGAATTTTCAAGCATTTCTAATCCATGAAAAAATTAATAGTTGTTTTTGCTGCGCTAGCCTTAGCGGCCTGTAAAAATGATACCGATACAGATCCAAATCGTAGTAAAGAAGAATCGACAGATAGCATAATCGACATCGATTCTATAACTGAAGGTTTAAAACCTGAAACCTCTATTAATTTTACGTTGGAAGAAGCCAATAATTTAGCAGAGCTTCCATTAGAGTGTATTAGCACAGAATATCCTAATAAACTGAGTCAAACTTTATCTAATGCTGAAGCAATGGGAGAGCCTTCGCAGTTACATCCAGCTTTTTATGGGTGTTTTGATTGGCATAGCTCGGTTCATGGACATTGGTCTTTAGTGGCACTTTTAAAGCGTTTTCCGAATCTTGAAAAAGCAGACGAAATTCGTCAAAAATTAGAACAATCTTTATCTGCTGAAAATATTAAAGGTGAAGTAGCTTATTTTAACCGTCCTGAAGAAAATTCTTATGAGCGGACTTATGGCTGGGCCTGGCTTTTAAAACTCGCTGAAGAATTAAAAACCTGGGAAGATCCACTAGCGACAAAATTAGATGAAAACCTTCAACCCTTAACCGATTTAATAATATCCAGATATCTTGATTTCTTACCAAAACTTAACTATCCAATTCGTGTAGGAGAGCATACAAATACTGCTTTTGGATTAGGCTTCGCTTACGATTTTGCGGTAACTATCGAAAATGTAGAATTACAAGAATTGATCTCTAAACGTGCGAAAGATTTCTATTTAAAAGATGATAATTGCCCTATTGGATGGGAGCCGGGTGGTTATGATTTTCTGTCACCATGTTTAGAAGAGGTTGATATCATGCGAAGAATTATGCCTAAAAATGCATTTTTTCTTTGGATAGAAGACTTTATGCCACAACTTACGAACGAAGATTTCTCGATAGAAGTGGGAGAAGTTTCAGATAGAAGTGATGGTAAATTGGTTCATTTAGACGGACTTAATTTCAGCCGGGCCTGGGTTTTCTACGGTTTAGCAAATCAATATCCAGAGAAGTTTGCGCATTTAAGTGTTTTGGCTGATAGTCATTTGAGCTATTCTTTTCCAAATGTGGTTGGCGATTCTTACGAAGGTGGTCACTGGCTGGGTACTTTTGCGATCTATGCGTTAAGTCAGGATAAAAAATAGTCATTTTTAAACATAATTTGAAGAATTACCTCAAAGAACTAGGACCCGGAGTTTTGGTTTCTGCAGCTTTTATTGGCCCGGGAACCGTAACCGCCTGTACATTGGCTGGTGTTAATTTTGGCTATTCTTTACTTTGGGCATTATTACTATCTATTTTTTCATGTATCGTTTTACAGGAGATGGCGGCCAGATTAGGCGTTGTTTCCCAAAAAGGATTAAGTGATAACATAAGAGCAGAACTAAAAAAACCGGTTTGGCGATTTTTGGCACTCGCCTTAATTTTTTCGGCTATCGTGATTGGTAATGCGGCTTACGAAGCGGGTAATATTACCGGTGCAGTTTTGGGATTACAGGCCGTTTTTGGTGAACAACAGATCAGTTTATTCAATTTTGATATAAATCTTTGGAGTCTTGCTGTAGGAGCAACTGCATTCGCTATCCTTTGGATAGGGAATTATAAAGTTTTAGAGAAGATTTTTATCGCCCTTGTAATCCTAATGAGTCTGGCGTTTATTATCACCGCCTTTGTTGTAAAACCTGATATTACTGAAATTTTAAACGGATTTATACCGAATAACATTTCTACCGGAATTCTTGGAGTAATCGCTTTAATAGGAACTACTGTAGTGCCTTATAATTTGTTCTTACACGCTTCGCTGGTTAGTGAGAAGTGGAAAGAAAAAAAGTATCTAAAAACGGCTAAAATCGAATTAATTATAGCGATTGTTTTAGGCGGAATCGTTTCTATGGCGATTTTGGTCTGTGGCGCAGCCTCTGGATTAGACGGTGTAAATAATGCAGTAGACCTGGCTGAAGGTTTAAAACCTGTTTTTGGAGATTTTGCATCATGGTTTATGGCTATTGGACTTTTAGCCGCAGGGATTACCTCGTCGATCACAGCGCCACTTGCAGCTGCTTACGTTGTAAAAGGTTGTTTAGGCTGGCAAACCAACTTAAAGTCGGGTAAGTTTAAAGCAGTTTGGGCTTTTGTGGTGATTTTGGGCGTTTTTTGCTCGTCTTTAAAAATTCAGCCAATCCAATTAATCCAGTTTGCACAAATCGCAAACGGAATTTTACTTCCGGTCATTGCAATTTTTCTTTTTTGGGTAGTAAATAAAACTTCAGTATTAGGTAATTACAAAAATACACTTACGCAAAATATCTTTGGTTTTATAGTGATTGCAATAGCTGTTTTTCTGGGAGCAAAATCAATCTACACGGTTTTATAAATTCTTACCTAAAACATCGAATTTCAGCATTTTTAAAGGCTTATCATTTCTTTTGCACTTTTCTACGGAAAAAACTTTATATTAAAATCCTAGCAAAATTAGACAATGAAAGAGATAGATATTAATTGCGATCTTGGTGAAGGTGGTAATTACGATCACTTATTAATGCCGTTAATTTCCAGTTGTAATATTGCCTGCGGTGGCCATGCCGGCGATCTTAAAACGATGGGAAAAACGATAGATCTTGCCATAGCAAATAATACAAATATTGGTGCGCATCCTTCGTATCCTGATAAAGAAAACTTTGGTAGAAGCTCGGTAGATATTTCTACGGAAGCACTAAAAAAAAGTATCCAGGATCAGATAATATCATTACAAAATATTGCTGAAGAAAAAGGAACAAAACTGCATCATGTAAAACCTCACGGAGCCCTTTATAATGATGCCGCAAAAGATGAAAGAATTGCCCAAATTATCGTTGAAAGTCTCCTCGAAATTGGAGGTGATTTTAGCCTTTTTGCACCCTTAAATTCGGTAATTTCTAAAGTTGCAAAAGGCAAAATAAATATCATTTTTGAAGGCTTTGCAGATCGAAATTATGAAGCTGATTATTCCTTAGTAAGTAGATCGAAATCTAATGCTGTAATCGAAGAAAAAGAAGCTGTTTTTAAGCATGTTTTTAGTATGTTTCAGCAGCAAAAAATCATAGCCGAAAATGGCCAGAATTTGCCTTGTGAAGCAAGTACTTTTTGCCTGCATAGTGACACTAAAAATTCAGTTGAAATTCTACGATTTTTACATCAAAAATTTTCCGAAGAAAATATAAAGATCAAAAACACATGAGTAAGGAATTACCACATATTTCTCAGTTAGGAGATAATGCAATTTTAATTCAGTTTGAGAAAATAATAAGCGAGAAAGTACTAGATGAAGTATTGTTTTACAAAAACTTGATTCAGCAACTTTATGTTAAACAAAAAGTTGAAGTAATTAATACATATAACTCGATATTAATTAATTACTTTGTTACTATAGAAGATGTTTATAGTGATTTGAAAGCTGTGAAAGAAGTCTTTCAGCAGAACAATAATACAAAAAATATTGATAGTCGTGTTTTTGAAATCCCGGTGTGTTACGATCTTGATTTTGGGATTGATCTTGAACTTATTTCGAAAGAGAAAGACTTAGAGGTTTCAGAAATAATTTCACTGCATACACAGCCAGAATACCGAGTTTATTTTATGGGTTTTTTACCCGGATTTTTATACTTGGGAGGTCTGGATAAAAAGCTTCAGATTTCTAGAAAATCGCAACCCCGAATGAAGATCGAAAAAGGCGCTGTTGGAATTGGTGAAAATCAAACCGGAATTTATCCAAAAGTGAGTCCCGGTGGCTGGCAAATTATCGGCAATTGTCCGGTAGATTTTTTTGATAAAAACAGTGAAATTCCAACGCAAATTTCAGCAGGAGATTACATCAAATTTAAGAGTGTAGAGAAGGAAGAATATGAGCAAATAAAAGAGCAGGTAAAAAACGGGAATTTTCAACTTAAAAAACAGGAGCGAAATGGGTAAAATGAAAGTTTTACAATCGGGACTTTTTAGTAGTATTCAGGATTATGGAAGATTTGGCAATATGAAATATGGCGTTCCAGCTAGTGGAGTGATGGATCGTTATGCGGCAAGAACTGCTAACCTAATGTTGCGAAATGATGCAAACGATGCTGTTTTGGAAATTACCATGATGGGACCAAAATTAGAATTTACGGCAGCAACAAAAATCGTGATTTCTGGAGCAAATCTGTCGCCTAAATTGAACACTGAAGAAATTGAAAATAATGAGATCATCGAAATTTCTGAAGGTGATATTTTAAGTTTTGGCAGAAAAATTTTGGGTTGTAGGACCTACCTGGCAATTTCTGGAGGATTTTCTACGGAAGAGGTTTTAGGGAGTAAAAGTTGGTATGACGGAATTACCGAGCATCAGAAATTAGAAAAGGGAATGGAAATACCTTTTACTGAAGATGCAGCGAATAAAATCGAAACTTTTGCAGCCCTAAAGTTCAATGATGATTATTTGCGATCTACGGTAGTTGAAGTTTATAAAGGGCCAGAATTCGAATTTCTTTCAGAAGAACATAAATCAAAGTTAGAGACTTTGGATTTTAGTATCGATCAAAACAACAACAGGATGGCGATACAGCTGCAAGAAGAATTACCAAACGAGCTTGAACCCATAATCACCGGGCCGGTAGTTCCCGGTACGGTGCAATTAACACCTTCAGGAAAATTAATTATTTTAATGCGAGACTGCCAAACTACGGGTGGATATCCAAGGGTTTTACAATTGACAGATAAAGGATTGAGAACAATGGCGCAAAAGTTAACTAATGAAGAAGTGAGATTTTATTTAACGAAACCGTTATAAATAAAAAAGTGCCGACTAGACGTTTAACGAAGTAATAAAGACCCTACTCAGAATTACTTCACATTCTATCGACACTTTTTTGCCCCAAAACACCTTAGCTAACTAAAATGATATTACAAAAATAGATTAAAAGATTGTTATTGCAAAGGGGAAAAACACCCTTTTTTGCTAAAAATTTCTTGAATAGCCTAAAAATTATATTTAATTTTATCTTAAAATTAATTCATCATTAAATATTTCGTAATCAATGGATAAGCCAGAAAATTGTATTTCTGCGGCTAAAGCTAAAGCAATGGAAGCCAGCTGGGAAGCGACTAGAGGCGAGGCTTTGCAAAAAGCATTAGGGTATCCAGATACACATCACACTATTAATTCTATAAAACAAATTAGGGATTATTTAGATTATGTTGAACATAAGTCTCTAGAAGAACATATTTTAGAACCTAAAATTTCAATTTTTTTAGAGGTGTACGAGAAAATGGAAAATAGACCTCCTGTAAGCACTTTTTTTTTAGCACCAACAAAACCTGTGCAAATCGACGAAGTGGTTAAAGATTTACCCAATTATGAAATAGATCCTTATAATTTGGGAGAAGTTCCTTGGCCTCCAGATAAATACGGGACTAAATGAATTTAGTACAGTGGTTTTTTGAAAATGCAGGTTTATACTTTTTCTATGAGTTTGCAGTGGCAATTATCGGAACGTATTTTTATTTTTACCAGGCTAGAGGCAATGTACTTTTTAAATGTCTTATGATCTTCTTTTGGTGGACGTGGTTTGCAGATTCTTTTGCAAAATATGCCGCTATTCTATATTTAAATGAATATAAGATGTTAGATGTTAGAAACACGATTTTTGAAAGAGATGGTTGGATCTATAATTTGGTTCATATTGTAAGTATCGTGTTCTACACCTGGTTTTTTAATCGATTAATTCCAGGTGAGAGTTTAAGAAAAATAGTTAAGTATTTGGGAATTTTTGTAGCGGTCGTTAGTTTGATCTTGTTTTTTATATCTGATGATTTCTGGATCGTTTCAAATGCAGATGTAGCTTTTGTTAAGGGTTTAATGATTATTTTATTTTGCGTACTATGTTTTTTAGGTTTAATAAGTTCAGACCAGATCATCTCATTTTATAAATTTTTTGGCTTCTATTTTACTATTGGAATCTTTGTGTTCTATCTTTTAACTACGCCACTTTTTATCTACACTAAATACTTTACCTGGGACAGTTATGATTTTTCTATGCTACGCATCTTTATCGTAAAATCCTGTAATGTTGTTTTATACAGTTTATGCATTATTGGGTATTTAGTTGCAATGAAGCATAAAGATTTGAATTTAAAATACTCTAAAGATGCTACCTAAAGAACAGTTATTATTAATTATATATGTGATCTTTGTTTGCTTTGTTTTGGGGGGCTTTATTATTGCTTTCTTTGTTACTTATCAACGTAGAAAGAATAAGTTGCTTCGAGAAAAGATAGAGGCAGAGCAGTATTACGAAAAAGAAATTTCGAATACAAAGATCGAGATCCAGGAGCAAACTTTAAAGAATATTGGTTGGGAGTTGCATGATAATATAGGGCAATTGTTATCTGTTGCTAAGATGCAACTAAATATGGCAAGTGTAGCAAAAGAAATTCCTTTAGAAACTATTAAAGATATTAAAGATGTAGTAGCAGATTCGCTACAGGAAGTAAGAGCACTTTCAAAATCTTTAAACAGTGACGTTATTGGAAATGCAGGCTTGGAAAAATCGGTAGCGTATGAACTGGATCGCTTTTCCAGACTTAACGTTATTCAAACAAATTTTAGCACTAAAGGTGAGCCTTTCCTCATAGGCCAAAAGAATAGTCTGGTTATTTTTCGAATTCTACAGGAATTTTTCTCAAATGTGATAAAACATTCTGGTGCAGATCACTTAATGGTCTCTTTTCATTATTCTGAAAATGAATTATTTATAGAAGCTAAAGACGACGGAGTAGGATTCGACCTACAAAATATAGAACGAAATAGTGGATTATACAACATGGAGAGCAGAGCGGCATTAATAAATAGCCGATTCACGTTAAATTCTTTTCCTAACAAAGGAACTTCTATATCTTTGCACTTTCCAAAACAACCAAGTCAATCAAATGAGTAAATCGATAGTTATTGTCGATGATCATGTTCTTTTTGGCCAATCTTTAAAAGGATTGGTCGATTCGTTCGATGATTATCGGGTAAAAGCAGTTTACAAGAACGGGAAAGAACTTCAGGAGAATTTGAGAAAAATGGATTTACGTCCAGATCTTATTTTATTGGATATCCGAATGCCGGTTATGGATGGGCTGCAAACGATGCAATGGCTTAAGCAAGAATTTCCGAAGCAAAAAGCAATGGCTTTAACAATGGAAGATGATGAAGAAATTTTGCTTAAAATGCTCGGTCTTGGTTGTAGAGGATACCTGGTGAAAGATATCGATCCAGATAAGTTTAAGCAGGCTTTGGATAGTGTCGTTGATACCGGTTATTATGTAGATAAAGAAGTTATGGAAGAACTGGAAAGAAAAGAACGTTCTAAAGAACAATTTTCAGAAAGAGAAATCGAGTTTCTGCAATACGTATGTACAGAAATGACTTACAAAGAAATCGCAGCCGAAATGCGTCTTAGTCCTAAAACTATCGATGGATATCGCGAAAGTCTTTTTGTGAAATTAGATATTAAAAGCAGGGTAGGGCTTGCTGTTTATGCGATTAAGAATAATTTTTGTACCATCTAATATTCCCTGTTTTTAGCTTCATTTTTTGAAAATCTAAAGTTTTAGATAGTATCTTCGTTTTCAGAATTAAACACGCGTTTATAGAAGATGGAGACACCAACGATCGAGCTAAGAAACTTAAAAGTTCAGGATTACAAAGAACTTAAAGTTTCTATGATTAAAAGTTACAGCGGTATGCCAGATGATTACTGGAGTGAAGCTGAAATTAAAACCTTAGTAAAAAAATTTCCAGATGGCCAGTTTTGTATCGTTATCGATAACAAAATTGCAGGCTGCGCACTTTCTATTATTGTAGATTATAATAAATTTGATGATAATCATACCTACGACGATATTATTGGTGGTGAGAATTTTGCAAATCACACTAAAAACGGAGATGTTCTCTACGGAATAGATGTTTTTATTCATCCAGAATATAGAGGAAAACGTCTTGGACGTCGGCTTTACGAAGCGCGTAAAGAATTGTGCGAGCAACTGAATTTGAAATCTATAATTTTTGGTGGTAGAATCCCCAATTTCGGCAAATACGCACAAGAACTTACTCCAAAAAAATATATTGATAAAGTAAAACTTCAGGAGATTCACGATCCTGTATTGTCATTTCAGCTTTCTAACGATTTTCATGTAAAAAAAGTGATCAAAGGATATCTTTCTGGCGATCACGAAAGTAAAGAATATGCTGTTTTGATGGAATGGAATAATATTTATTATACCAAACCTCAAAAATTAATAGAAAGTACCAAAACCGTGGTTCGCCTTGGATTGGTGCAATGGCAAATGCGTTTGTTTAAGAATTTTGATGCACTGGTTTCTCAAATTGAGTTTTTTGTAGATGCTGTGAGTGATTATCAAAGCGATTTTATTCTTTTTCCTGAATTATTTAACGCACCGCTTATGGCCGAATTTAATCATTTAAATGAAGCTGAAGCGATACGTGGACTTTCAACTTATACTGAAAAATTGTTGGAGGTTTTTATCGATTTTGCCATTACCTACAACATAAATATCATAACCGGAAGTATGCCGCAGGTTATTGGTGAGCATATGTATAATGTTGGTTTTTTATGTCGTCGCGACGGAAGTTACGAGCGATACGAGAAATTACATATTACTCCGGCTGAAGAATCTGCCTGGGGAATGAAGGGCGGTACCAAATTACAAACTTTTGATACAGATTGTGGTAAAATAGGAGTTTTGATCTGTTACGATGTAGAGTTTCCAGAACTTCCAAGGCTATTAGCTGAAGAAGGAATGAACATTTTATTTGTTCCATTTATGACAGATACTCAAAATGGGTATTCCAGAGTTCGAATTTGTGCGCAATCTCGAGCAGTAGAAAATGAATGTTATGTGGCGATCGCAGGTTCTGTAGGAAACCTCCCAAAAGTGAATAATATGGATATACAATATTCGCAAAGTGCAGTATTAACACCATCAGATTTTGCATTTCCTGTAAATGGCGTAAAAGCCGAGGCTACACCAAATACTGAGAGCACACTATTAGCCGATGTAGATCTAGATTTGCTTAAAGAATTACACAATTTTGGAAGCGTGCGTAATTTAAAAGATCGTAGAAAAGATCTTTATTCGATAAAACTTAAAAAATAGAATAAAACTTTATCTGATAAAAAATTAATCCTTAAGTTTACTCGATAATCGAGGTGAAATGCTGTGTTTTTAGTTGGAATGCCTCGAAAAATAAGTTGTGTATAAATGCCTTAAGGGCTTTTTCCAAGATTTATTGAGTTATGAATTTTAAGAAGCAAAACATTATCTCTTCAATTATTGAGGTCATTTTCATTTTGAAAACCTGACCCTGGAGAAGATGTGTACAATTTATATAAAAAAAGCCATCTCTCGAGATGGCTTTTTTTATGCTTTTTTCTGAAAATTAAAGGAAATACAGCATTTTTTAAAGCTGCTGTATTTCCTTTAAAACTGAATGTATTTTAAATATAATAACGATGTTAATGTTAAATCACTGAAAAATTAAATGTTTTTTGAGAGTTTCAGCAGTCGTAATAAAGAGTGTTTTAAATTACTGAAAATCAATAATTTATAATGTTAAATATGCCGTTGAAGACAATTAAGCAATCTTGGCTAAAAAACAGAGGCATTTTGAAGGCGGTAATTTTATCTAACGAGAAGAGAAAAATTAGTAATGAATAATAAGTATAGTAGTATTTTAACACAGAGTGATTCGCAACCGGGATCACAGGCCATGCTTCACGCAATTGGCTTAACCAAAGAAGATTTTAATAAACCTTTTGTTGGGATTGCAAGTACAGGTTACGAAGGTAATCCTTGTAACATGCACCTAAACGATCTCGCTAAATTGGTGAAAGAAGGAACACTTTCAGCAGATCTTGTAGGATTAATATTCAATACTATTGGCGTAAGTGATGGTATTTCTATGGGAACACCGGGAATGCGTTTTTCACTGCCTTCACGAGATATTATTGCAGATTCTATGGAAACTGTGGTAAATGCTATGTCTTACGACGGTTTGGTTACCGTAGTAGGTTGTGACAAAAATATGCCGGGAGCCTTAATGGCCATGCTTAGATTAAACAGACCATCAGTTTTAGTTTATGGTGGTACAATTGCTTCAGGATGTCACAACGGTAAAAAATTAGATGTTGTTTCGGCTTTTGAAGCCTGGGGCGCTAAAGTGAGCGGTGATATCGATCAGGAAGAATATGATAATGTGATCGAGAAAGCCTGCCCTGGTGCAGGAGCTTGTGGTGGTATGTATACTGCGAATACAATGGCTTCAGCAATAGAAACATTGGGAATGTCTTTACCTTACAATAGTTCTAATCCTGCCGTAGGAGAAGAAAAGAAATCTGAAAGTGTAAAGGCAGGAGAAGCAATGAAACTTCTTATCGAGAAAGATCTTAAGCCTAGAGATATTGTAACTAAAAAATCGCTGGAAAATGCGATTCGACTATTAACACTTCTTGGTGGTTCTACTAATGCGGTATTACACTTTTTAGCGATTGCTCGTTCAGCAGAGATTGAATTAGGTATTGAAGAATTTGGAAAGATCGTAGATAGTACGCCGTTTTTAGCGAATCTTAAGCCTAGCGGTAAATACGCTATGGAAGATATTCATAGAATTGGCGGGATTCCCGCAGTACAAAAATTCATGTTGAAACATGGATTACTTCATGGAGATTGTATGACGGTTACTGGTAAAACTTTAGCTGAAAATCTTGCAGATGTTCCAGATCTGGAAGAAGGTCAGGATGTAATTTATCCAATCGATCAACCAATTAAGAAAACCGGTCATATTAGAATTCTTCATGGAAACCTAGCTGAAGAAGGATCGGTTGCAAAAATTACGGGTAAAGAGGGAATGAGCTTTACAGGAATTGCTAAGGTTTTTGAAAGTGAATACGAGGCTAACGATGGTATTTCAGAAGGAAAAGTAAAGAAGGGTGATGTTGTAGTGATTCGTTATGAAGGGCCTAAAGGAGGACCGGGAATGCCAGAGATGCTTAAACCAACTTCAGCAATTATGGGAGCTAAACTTGGGAAAGATGTTGCACTAATTACAGATGGTAGATTTTCTGGCGGAACACATGGTTTCGTGGTGGGACATATTACTCCTGAAGCTCAGGAAGGTGGTATGATCGCTTTATTGCAAGACGGCGACAAAATTACTATTAGTGCAGAGGACGATTCTATAAATGTAGATCTTACTGAAGCAGAGATCGAAGAAAGAAGAAAAAACTGGAAAGCACCTGACTTAAAATTTAGTAAAGGTGTTTTATATAAATATGCGAGAACAGTTTCATCGGCATCAAAAGGATGCGTGACCGATGAGTTTTAATTTGGTGAATTATGGAAGTAAAAACAGCTAGTTTCGAAAAGACATCGGCAGATACTTCATTGACTGTTTCTGGAGCAGAAGCAGTAATTAAGTGTTTGTTAGAAGAAGGCGTAGAGACGATCTATGGCTACCCGGGCGGAGCCATTATGCCGGTGTATGATGAATTGTATAAGTACCAGGATAAAATTCACCACGTCCTTACCAGGCATGAGCAGGGCGCTACTCATGCTGCACAAGGATATGCTCGCGTAAGCGGTAAAGTAGGAGTGGCTGTGGCAACTTCTGGCCCTGGAGCAACAAATCTTGTAACAGGAATTGCAGATGCTCAAATCGACTCTACTCCTCTAGTTTGTATCACCGGGCAGGTAGGTTCTCATTTATTGGGAAGTGATGCATTTCAGGAAACTGATATTGTAGGTATTTCGACTCCAATTACTAAATGGAACTATCAGGTAACGAGAGCTGAAGAAATTCCAGAGGTGATCGCAAAAGCATTTTATATCGCAAAATCTGGGCGTCCAGGTCCTGTTTTAGTAGATATTACTAAAGATGCTCAATTTGCTTCATTAGAATTTAATTATAAAAAATGTAGCGGCATTCGCAGTTACAAACCAAATCCTGAAGTTAACCTAAGTGAGGTTCAAAAAGCAGCTGAGGTGATTAATTCAGCTAAAAAACCTATGATTGTGTTTGGTCAGGGAGTTATCCTTGGTGGTGCTGAAGAGATATTTAAGGACTTTGTCGAAAAAACAGGAATCCCTGCAGCATGGACAATTTTAGGACTTTCAGCTTTGCCAACAAAACACCCATTAAATGTTGGGATGGTGGGAATGCATGGTAATTATGCGCCAAATATCTTAACCAACGAGTGTGATGTTTTAATCGCAATAGGAATGCGATTTGACGATCGTGTAACCGGTAATTTAGATCATTATGCAAAACAGGCGAAAGTAGTGCATATGGAAATTGATCCAGCCGAGATCAATAAGAACGTTCACACCGATTTTCCAGTTCTTGGAAACGTAAATGAAACGCTTAAAGCACTTTTAGAGTTGGTAAAACCTAATGCTCATGAAGAGTGGCACAACACGTTTAAAGAACTATACAAAACTGAATATGATAAAGTTATTAGTCGTAACCTGGATGTAAATAAACAGTATATGGGAATGGCCGAGGTTATTCAGCAAATAAATATTAATACTGAAGGCAAAGCTGTAATTGTTTCTGATGTTGGTCAACATCAAATGGCGGCCTGTCGATATTCAGATTTTACACAAACCAGAAGCAATGTAACCAGTGGAGGTCTAGGAACCATGGGATTTGCCTTACCTGCAGCTATTGGTGCAAAAATGGGAAGTCCAGAGCGTGAAGTTGTTGCCATTATTGGTGACGGTGGTTATCAAATGACTATCCAGGAGCTTGGTACGATCTTTCAAACAAAAGTACCTGTTAAGATCGTGATCTTAAACAATGGATTTTTAGGAATGGTAAGACAGTGGCAACAACTGTTCTTTGATAGAAGATATGCCTCTACAGAAATGACTAATCCAGATTTTGTAACCATAGCACAGGGATATCATATCGAAGCGAAGCGCGTAACAGAGCGTTCGCAACTTAAAGATGCAATTGAAGAAATGATGGATCATGATGGTCCTTATTTCTTAGAAGTAAAAGTAGAGCAGGAAGAAAATGTTTTTCCAATGGTACCAACAGGAGCGTCAGTTTCAGATATAATTTTAGAGTAATGGAAAAGAAAAATTTCACAGTTTCGATATATACTGAAAATAACTTAGGATTGTTAAGCCGAATCGCGGCGATTTTCCTTAAAAGACATATCAATATTGAAAGCATTACAGCATCACCCAGCGAGGTGACAGAAGTAATGCGTTTTATTATTGTGGTTGAAGTTACCGAAGAACAGATCAAAAAAATAGTGGGACAGATCGAAAAACAGATCGAAGTGATCAAAGCTTTTTATCACACTGCAGAAGAAATGATCTATCAGGAAACTGCTCTATATAAGATCAAATCTTCAGAATTTTTGGACGATCTTAATGTGCAGGAATTTATTAAAGCAACAAATGCTCGTATTGTTACCGTAACACCTAAATTTTTTGTGATCGAAAAGACAGGTAAGCGCAGCGAAGTAGATGAACTTTACGAAACACTAAAGCCTTATGGTTTAATGCAGTTCGTACGTTCTGGAACAATTGCGGTTACAAAAAATGAAATGCCAATAACAGGAATCTTAGAAAAATTTAATACAACAAATTCAATATCATGACAAACTATTTTAACAGCCTTTCTTTACGAGAAAAATTAGCCCAGCTGGGGACTTGCAGGTTCATGGAACTAGATGAGTTTAGTGATGGAGTGGCTGCATTAAAAGAAAAAAAAATAGTTATTGTAGGATGCGGATCTCAAGGCCTTAATCAGGGACTAAACATGAGAGATAGCGGTCTTGATATTTCTTACGCCCTTCGAGAAGGAGCGATCAAAGAAAAAAGACAGTCTTACAAAAATGCAACTGAAAACAATTTTACAGTTGGAACTTACGAAGACTTAATTCCATCGGCAGATCTTGTGATCAACCTTACTCCAGATAAGCAACATACAGGAGTTATCAATGCGATTATGCCGCATATTAAAAAAGATGGAGTGCTTTCGTATTCTCATGGTTTTAATATTGTTGAAGAAGGGATGCAAATAAGAGAAGATATTACCGTAATTATGGTAGCTCCTAAGTGTCCTGGTAGTGAAGTTAGAGAGGAATATAAAAGAGGTTTTGGGGTACCAACTTTAATTGCAGTGCACCCAGAAAATGATCATTTAGGTATTGGTCTGGAATGGGCGAAAGCTTATGCTTATGGTACTGGTGGTCATAGAGCAGGAGTGCTTCAGTCTTCTTTTGTTGCTGAGGTAAAATCTGATCTAATGGGAGAGCAAACTATTCTTTGTGGATTGCTTCAAACAGGATCTATCTTAAGCTTTGATAAAATGGTTGCAGATGGTGTAGAGCCTTCTTATGCTGCAAAATTAATTCAGTATGGATGGGAAACTATTACAGAAGCATTAAAGCACGGTGGTATCACCAATATGATGGATCGTCTTTCTAATCCTGCAAAGATCAAAGCTTTTGAGATTTCAGAAGAATTAAAAGAAATTATGCGTCCGCTTTTTCAAAAACACATGGACGATATTATTTCTGGTGAGTTTAGTTCCAGAATGATGAAAGACTGGGCGAATGATGATAAAGAATTATTAGAGTGGAGAGCCGCTACAGGAGAAACTGCTTTCGAGAAAACCGAAGCTTCTGATGATGAAATTTCAGAACAGGAATATTTCGATAAAGGTGTGCTAATGGTAGCGATGGTAAAATCTGGTGTAGAGCTTGCTTTTGAAACTATGGTTGAAGCTGGTATTATTGCAGAATCTGCTTACTACGAATCTTTACATGAAACTCCGCTTATCGCAAATACCATTGCCAGAAAGAAATTGTTCGAAATGAACAGAATTATTTCTGATACAGCAGAATACGGTTGTTACCTTTTTGATCATTCTTGTAAGCCACTTATCAAGGATTATGTAAATGCTTTAGATAAGGACTTTATTGGTCATTCTTTTGGAACAGAAGAAACCGGAGTAGATAATCTAGAATTAATTGCAGTAAACGACGCATTAAGACAGCATCCTGTAGAAAAAGTAGGAGCTAAACTTAGAACAGCGATGACTGCAATGAAAAGAATACATGAATAATTGATGGATACTGCATTGGCACAAACATATAAACCGAGTATAGAAGCTGTTAAACAGGCATCTGAAAGAATATCTAAAGTTGTAGTTCATACTCCCTTAGCCGAATCTTTTACCTATAGTAACAGGTTTGGAGCAAATATTATGCTTAAAAGGGAAGATCTACAACAGGTTCGCTCTTACAAAATTCGTGGAGCCTACAATAAGATTTCCAGCTTGCCTAAAGATCAGCTAGAGAAAGGGGTCATTTGTGCCAGTGCGGGAAACCATGCACAAGGAGTAGCTTTTGCCTGTAATAAATTAAAAGCTAAAGGGGTAATTTATATGCCAAGCACTACACCCAGCCAAAAAGTAGCACAAACTAAAATGTTTGGTGGTGATTGGGTAGAGGTTGCTTTAGAAGGTGATACTTTCGATGATTCTTTTAAAAACGCGATGATAAGAGCAGGAGAAGATGACCTTGTTTTTATACATCCTTTTGATGATGAAAAAGTGATTGAGGGTCAGGCCACAATTGGATTAGAGATCCTTAAACAATCGGACGAGCCGATAGATTATGTATTTGCTCCTCTTGGAGGTGGAGGTTTGTTAGCCGGAGTTTCTTCGGTTTTTAAAGAATTATCTCCAAAAACAAAGATTATTGGTATAGAACCTGAAGGAGCACCATCAATGTCTGCTTCTCTAAAGGAGGGGAAATTGATAGAGCTAGAACATATTGAAAGATTTGTAGATGGCGCTGCAGTCCAAAAAGTTGGAAGTCGAAATTTTGAAATATGTAAGCAAAATTTAGATCAAATGATCACGATTCCTGAAGGGAAAATATGCCAGACGATCCTAGATCTTTACAATCAGGATGCGATCGTGGTAGAACCTGCCGGAGCGATGTCAATTTCTGTATTAGATTTTTTTGCTGAAGAAATTAAAGGTAAAAATGTGGTGTGTATCGTTAGCGGAAGCAACAACGATATTACCCGTACCGCTGAAATTAAAGAAAGAGCTTTACTTTATGCGGGTTTAAAACATTATTTTGTAGTTACTTTTCCGCAAAGAGCAGGTGCTTTAAGGGAGTTTCTTGATGAAGTTTTAGGGCCTACAGACGATATTACACATTTTGAGTATTCAAAAAAGCACGAAAGAGAAAATGGACCTGCAGTGGTAGGGATCGAGCTAAAAGATAAAGCCGATTTCGAACCGCTAATAAACAGGATGAAAGAGCGTAATTTTTATGGAAGATATCTCAATGATACACCAGATCTATTTCAGTTTATTATTTAATTGAAAAAAGTCTTTGAGAATCCGTTTATAAAATTTACATTTACGTTGTGAATACACTAAGTCAAATAATATTAAGTAATAATCGCTGCCCCTTGCGACGCATGTGGTAATAATTATATATAAATCTTCTTTTAATATTATTTGAAACTTTTATTTTGAAAAAATCTCTGAACATACAACAAATCTTAGAAAACCTTAATGAAGGTTTACAGGATTGGATTGCCCGTTTTAACAGGCCGTCAACTCCTGCAGTTGTTCTTGTTCCCGTACGCCGTCGCCGCACTCCCCGCCGCACGTAAGTGCGTGTATATTTTTATGGAACTTAGGTGAGTCCGGTTCCCCTTTCGGTCAGAATTTCAATTTATTTTTTTCAATCTTAATAATCGTTTAGCAAATGAAAATTGTCATTGCTAATAAATCTCATGCAAAATTTGCTGAGATTATCTGTACAACTATAGAAGAATCTGCCAAAATTCGTGGCACAGGAATCGCTCGTCGTACGCCAGAATATGTGATTACCAAAATGGAAAATGGTAATGCTATTATCGCTTTAGATGGTGAAAAGTTTGCCGGTTTCTGTTACATAGAAACATGGAGTCACGAGAAGTACGTAGCGAACTCTGGTTTAATTGTACATCCCGATTATAGAAATCAGGGACTGGCTAAAGATATCAAAAAAGCGGTTTTTGATTATTCCAGGAAAAAATATCCAAACGCCAAGATCTTTGGGATCACAACAGGCTTAGCCGTAATGAAAATAAATTACGAGTTGGGATATCAACCTGTCACTTTCTCTGAACTTACCGACGATGATGCCTTTTGGAAAGGTTGCCAAACCTGTAAAAATTATGATATTTTAACTCGTACCGAGCGTAAAATGTGTTTATGTACAGGTATGCTTTACGATCCTGAGAAAAAGAAAAAAGAAAAGAAAAAGCACGACCTTAACGATAAAACTTTTACCCGATTAAAGAATATTAAACAAAGCCTTTTTTATAAAAAGGAAAAAAATAAACTAGATTAAAACTTACCAATAAAAATGAAAAAAGTAGTTATTGCCTACAGCGGCGGATTAGACACCTCATATTGTGCAAAATCATTGTCTAATGAAGGTTTCGAAGTTCATGCAGTAAGCGTGAATACCGGAGGATTTTCTGAAGAAGAAGTTCAGCATATTGGAGACAATGCGAAAAAGATTGGAGCAACCACCTATAAAAATATCGACGCAGTTTCTTCATTTTATAGCAAAGTCGTTAAGTATTTGATCTTTGGTAATGTTTTAAAGAATAATACCTATCCACTTTCGGTAAGTGCAGAGCGTATCGTACAGGCCATCGAAATTATAAATTATGCCAAGGAGATTGGTGCAAAATATATCGCTCACGGAAGTACCGGTGCTGGTAACGATCAGGTAAGGTTCGATATGATCTTTCAGATCATTGCTCCAGAAATTGAAATTATCACTCCAATTAGAGATAAGCAATTAAGCCGACAGGAAGAGATCGATTATCTAAAGGCAAACGGAGTAGAAATGAACTGGGAGAAGTCTAAATATTCAGTAAACAAAGGACTTTGGGGAACCAGTGTTGGTGGTGCTGAAACTTTAACTTCTCACGAACCTTTGCCAGAATCTGCATTTCCATCACAACTTTCAGAAAAAGAAGTAGGTAAAATTAGTCTTAGTTTTACGAAAGGAGAGCTTACTGCGATTAACGATAAAGAAGATTCACCAGAAAATAACATTCAGATTCTTGAAGAGATCGCTAAAAAATATGCGATTGGAAGAGATATTCATGTTGGGGATACCATTATTGGGATTAAAGGTAGAGTAGGTTTTGAAGCTGCTTCTGCAAGTATCATTATTAAAGCGCATCATTTATTAGAAAAGCATACGCTTAGTAAATGGCAACTTCAGCATAAAGATTATGTGGCGAACTGGTACGGAACACATTTGCATGAAGGCCAATATTTAGATCCTGTAATGCGTGATTTTGAGGCTTTATTGCAAAGTTCTCAGGAGCGAGTAACCGGAAAAGTTTTTGTAAGCCTACATCCTTACCGATTTGTTTTAGACGGAATTTCATCTCCATACGATCTTATGAACAGCAATTTTGGTAATTACGGAGAAGAAAATAAAGCCTGGACAGCTAACGACGCTAAAGGATTTATCAAAATTCTATCAAACGCTGGAAAGATCTACCAGTCGGTAGAAAATAATTAATCACAAAATTAGCAAGAGCATGATCAAAGCAGGAATAATTGGAGGCGCAGGATATACAGCAGGAGAACTGGTTAGAATTTTAACGTATCACCCGCAAGTTAAACTCGATTTTGTCTATAGTACATCAAGACCAGGAACTCCGGTTTCAGGTGTGCATCAGGATCTTATCGGGGAAATCGATCTATTATTTTCAGGAGAAATAAATACTGAAGTTGATGTCGTTTTTCTATGTCTTGGGCATGGAAATTCTGTAAAGTTTTTAGCTGAAAATAAATTTTCTAAAAACACGAAAATCGTTGATTTGAGCACTGATTTTAGAATGAATGGTGATCACGATTTTGTATATGGTTTACCTGAATTTAAAAAAGATACGATCAAAACAGCGAATTTCATCGCAAATCCTGGTTGTTTTGCCACGGCTATAAGTTTGGCGATTCTTCCATTGGCAAAAGCTAAGAAAGTTGAAGACGAATGGCATGTAAATGCGGTTACCGGAGCCACCGGAGCCGGAGTATCACTTTCAGCAACCACACATTTTACATGGAGAGATAATAATTTTTCAGCTTATAAGTCTTTTGAGCATCAACATTTAAATGAAATTGGGCAAAGTTTAAAATGGTTGCAACCTGATTTTGATGCGACCGTAAATTTTATTCCGAATAGAGGAAATTTTTCCCGCGGAATACATGCAACTGCTTATACCAAATTTACTGGTAGCCTAGAAGATGCAAAAGCGATCTATATCGAACAATATAAAGACGCGGCTTTCACTTTTGTGACCGAAGAAAATATTCATCTTAAACAAGTAGTGAATACGAATAAATGTTTGCTGAAATTAGAGAAATTCGGCGATAAATTATTAATCACCAGCGTGATCGATAACTTGTTAAAAGGAGCGTCTGGACAGGCGGTACAGAATATGAATTTAATTTTTGGTTTGCCAGAAGATTCAGGATTACACCTTAAAGCCAGTTATTTCTAAATCAAATTTCTAAAACTTAAACCATGAAAATAGCCATTATCGGTGCCGGGAATTTAGGAAAGTCCATCGCAAAAGGACTTATCGTAAACAATGCCTTTACCACGCTTTACCTAACCAAAAGGAATACTGAAGCCATAAAATCTTACGAAGAATATTCTAAGGTTACGGTAACTTCAGATAACCAGGAAGCAGTTAAAAATTCAGATATTTTAATTTTTGCCGTTCAACCCCAGCAATTAGAAAGAATTCTGGAGGAAACTAAAGACCTACTGACTGATAAACACGTACTTATTTCGACAATCACAGGTTTCAAAATTGAAAGAATTGAAGCTATTATTGGCGAAGATCAGTTTATAATTCGAGCAATGCCTAATACGGCGATCGCTGTTGGAAAATCGATGACGTGTATGTGTTCTAACGAAAAAGGGGAGAAGCGCATCGCTATCGCCGAGGCTATTTTTAATCGTTTAGGAACAAGTATTATCATTAAAGAAAATAAGATGCAGGCCGCTACAGTAATTTGCGCCAGTGGTATAGCTTTTTGGATGCGTTTAATTAGAGCAACTACTCAGGGAGCGGTTCAACTTGGTTTTGATGCAAAAGATGCACAGGAACTGGCGATGAATACCTGTTTAGGAGCTGCGAGTTTACTGGTAGAATCTGGCAAACATCCAGAGGAAGAAATTGATAAAGTAACTACGCCAAAAGGGTGCACTATCGAAGGTTTGAACGAGATGGAACACAATGGTTTAAGTTCTTCTTTAATTAAAGGTTTACAGGCATCTTTCAAAAAAATAAATAACATTTCAGAACAATAAATATGGAGCTTTTCGATGTTTATCCATTATTTGATATCACTCCCGTAAAAGGCGAAGGCGCTTTTGTTTTCGATAACGACGGAAAAAAATATCTTGATCTTTACGGTGGTCACGCCGTGATTTCTATAGGACATTCGCATCCTGCTTATGTAAATGCGATCTCTAACCAGGTTCGTAATCTTGGTTTTTATTCTAATTCCATTAAAAATCCGTTGCAGTTAGAATTGGCCGAAAAACTTGGTAAATTATCCGGTTGCGAAGAATATCAGCTGTTTTTATGTAATTCCGGCGCCGAGGCTAACGAAAATGCGCTAAAAGTAGCCTCTTTTGCAACAGGGAAAGATCGTGTGATCTATTTTGATAATGCTTTCCACGGAAGAACCTCTGGAGTGGTGGCTGTTACCGATAATGAAAATATTAAAGCACCATTTAATAAAGGTCATAAAATCACCAAAATCGCCTTTAATGATCCTGAAACTTTAGCTTCGGAATTACAAAAAGGAGATGTTGCTGCCATTATTTTTGAAGTGATTCAGGGAGTTGGTGGTTTAGATGAAGCCACAACCGATTTTTACCAGCAAATTGAAAAACTGGCCAAAGAAAACGGTGCGATGATCATTGCAGACGAAGTTCAGGCTGGTTATGGTAGAACGGGCGACTTTTTTGCCTTCCAGAAGCATCATATTCATCCAGATATCATTTCTATCGCAAAAGGAATGGGAAATGGATTTCCAATAGGTGGTGTTTTGATCGATAAAAATATTGCTCCAAAATATGGAATGTTAGGAACTACTTTTGGAGGAAATCATTTAGCCTGTGCTGCAGGATTATCGGTATTAAATATTCTTGAAAAAGAAGATTTAATGCAGAATGCTTCAGCGATGTTCGATTATGTTAAAGAGCAGTCAAAAGAGATTCCGCAGATAAAAAATATAAAAGGTCGTGGATTAATGATTGGTTTAGAATTCGACTTCGAAATCGCTAATCTTAGAAAAGATTTGTTGTTTGTGCATCAAATTTTTACCGGATCTGCCGCCAACAAGAATTTACTTAGAATTTTACCACCGCTTAATATCGAGAAAAAGCATTTTGATGACTTTTTCAAAGCTTTAAAGATCAGTTTAGCAAATTTAAAAGATTAAAAATATTATGTCATTCCGTGCTCGACACGGAATCTCATCATTGTAATAAAAAAGTATTCTAATGAGATTCTGAAACAAATACAGAATGACAGGAACCAAAAACCAACTAATTTCAATGAGACATTACACAAGTGTTCACGATATCGAAAACCTTGATGAATTAATACAGGAAGCCATTCAGCTAAAAAAAGAAAATTCAGCCGCCAATTTAGGTAAAGGAAAAACTTTAGGCTTGTTGTTTTTTAATTCCAGTTTGCGTACGCGTTTAAGTACAGAAAAAGCTGGCCGACTTTTAGGAATGGAAGTGCTTACGATGAATGTTGGTGCAGATGGTTGGGCATTGGAATTTGAAGATGGAGCGGTAATGAATTCAGATAAAGCAGAGCATATTAAAGAAGCTGCTGCGGTGTTGTCGCAATATTGTGATGTGATTGGTGTACGGGCTTTTCCGGGATTAAAAGATAAGGCAAAAGATGAAGAAGAGCAGGTAATTACTGCCTTTACAAAGTTTGCAAGTGTACCGGTGGTGAATTTGGAAAGTTCTACCGGGCATCCTTTACAAGCTTTAACCGATGCGATTTCGATAACCGAATTAAAGAAAAAAGATAAATTAAAAGTCGTTTTAAGCTGGGCGCCTCATCCTAAAGCTTTGCCGCAATCTGTACCGAATTCTTTTGCTGAAATGATGCAGAAAATGGATGTGGAATTTTGTGTTGCAAATCCTGAAGGTTACGATCTAAGCGATCGCGTTTTAGATGATACTAAAGTGTATCACGATCAGGATGAAGCTTTAAAAGATGCCGATTTTGTTTACGTAAAAAATTGGAGTAGTTATGAGAAATACGGAGAAGTTTTATCTACAGATTCAAATTGGACATTTTCGAAGGAAAAATTAGCACTTACTAATGATGCGAAAGTGATGCATTGTTTACCGGTAAGACGAAATGTGGTAATTGCAGATGAGGTTTTAGATAGTGAAAATTCCGCTGTAATTCATCAGGCTAACAATAGAACTTATGCAGCTCAGGCTGTTTTAAAACGAATTCTGGAACAACTGGATTAATGCGATGATTTGTTGACGCGTTAATTTAATAATGGCATGATTTGAAAATGAGTGTCGCTTCGAGTGATTTTATTGAAGCGATAGCGTAATATAAAATTGTATCGAGAAGTCTGACCGAAAAATGAATTTTGAATTTTAAATTCGGTTAATTAAGGGATTGCATAACAAATTTTAAAAGCTGATCGCTGAAAGCTAACAGCTCATAGCCAAACACTAACTACTAATTACGAAATAAATGAAACCACTAAAAGTTGTAAAAATAGGAGGGAAATTGATTGAAGATTCCGCCAAATTCGATGAATTCCTAGAAGATTTTAAAAACCTGGAAGGACATAAAATTCTGGTGCATGGTGGTGGAAATATGGCAACTCAGATTTCAGAGAAATTAGGCTACGAAACCAAAATGGTCGATGGCCGCCGAATTACAGACGAGGATACGGTAAAAGTAATTACCATGGTTTATGGCGGATTGATAAATAAAAATATTGTTGCGAAATTACAATCGATGGATACCAATGCAATTGGGCTTTGCGGCGCCGATGGGCAAAGTATTCTTTCAGTAAAAAGACCGGTTAAAAAAATCGATTATGGCTTTGTAGGGGACATCGAAAAAGTGAATTCCCAGTTTATTGGAGCATTGCTAAATGACGGAGTAGTACCCGTTTTTTCAGCAATTTCATGTACAAAAGAAGGGGTGCTGTTAAATACAAATGCCGATTCGATTGCTTCTGAAATTGCGCGTGCAATGAGCAAATCTTATGAAACCGAGCTGTATTACTGTTTCGAAAAGCAGGGAGTGCTTGCAGATGCTTCAGATGACGAATCGGTCATTAAAGAGATAGATTTTCTTCAGTATAAAACGCTTGTAGAAAAACAGGTCATCACTGATGGAATGCTACCTAAACTTCAAAACTGTTTTGAGGCTTTAGAACAGGGTGTACATAAAATTCATCTTGGAAATCACCAATCTTTAAAAGAAAATACAACGCATACAAAAATTATTCAGTAATGGAAATTAAAGCACTTCAGCAGGAAGCACTTCAATTACTTCAAAATTTAATAGAAACGCAATCATTTTCTGGCGAAGAAGATCAAACAGCGCAGTTATTGGAGCAATGGTTTGTTCAGCATAAGATTCCGCATCAAAGACATTTAAATAATGTTTGGGCAACCAATAAAGCTTTCGATGAGGCAAAACCTACTTTGCTTTTAAACTCGCATCACGATACGGTAAAGCCAAATGCTGCGTACACCAACGATCCTTTCAAAGCGGAATTTCGCGATGGAAAACTATTTGGATTGGGGAGTAACGATGCCGGTGGTTGTTTGGTTTCATTATTGGCGACTTTTACCTGGTTTTATAATCGTGAAGATCTAAATTACAATATCATTTTTGCTGGTACTGCGGAAGAGGAAACCAACGGTAAAAACGGAATTGCCTGTATGTTGCCCATTATGCCAAAAGTAGATGTGGCGATTGTTGGTGAACCAACGCTGATGGATCTGGCAGTTGCAGAAAAAGGTTTGGTTGTTTTTGATGCGGTGGTAAAAGGAACACCATCACATGCAGCGCATCCTAATAATGACAATGCCATCTATAAAACTGCGGAAGTTTTAAAATGGTTTGAAGCGATTAAATTTCCTGAAGTTTCTAAGCAATTAGGCGAAGTGAAATTAACCGTAACCCAGATTAATGCCGGGACGCAACATAATGTAGTTCCTGCAAAGGTAGATTTGGTGATCGATGTGCGTGTGAACGATTGTTATTCTAATCAGGATATTAGTAATTTTTTACAGGAGAATGCTCCAGTAGATAGTATCGAGCCAAGATCGCTACGATTAAATTCATCTAATATTCCCTTAGATCATGATTTAGTGAAAGCAGGATTAGAATTGGGAATGAAAACTTATGGTTCGCCAACATTGTCTGACCAGGCGATGCTAAAATGTTCTTCGTTAAAGTTAGGGCCTGGAGATAGCACAAGATCACATTCTGCAGACGAATTTATTTACGTGAACGAAGTAGAAGAAGGAATAGAAAAATATATTGCCTTGTTAGAAAAGGCGTTAAGATAAGATCAATCAAACCTCGCGGGGTTTTAAAACCTCTGAGGTTTAAAAAATAAGACATCATAATGAAACTTTGGGATAAAGGAATAAGCATCGATAAAAAAATTGAAAAGTTTACGGTTGGTAACGATCGTGAACTGGATATGTATCTTGCTGAATATGATATTACAGCTTCTAAAGCACATGCTAAAATGCTTGGAGAGATCGGGATTTTAGAGAAAAATGAAGTGCCGGCTTTATTAACCGAATTAGAGAAACTTCAAAAACAAGTTGAAAACAACGAATTTGTGATCGAGGAAGAATTTGAAGATGTACATTCTAAAATCGAATTTGAGCTGACCAAAGTTTTAGGCGATGCAGGTAAGAAAATCCATACAGCAAGATCTCGAAACGATCAGGTTTTGGTAGCGATGCAATTATATTTCAAGGAAAATTTAATCGAAATTCGTCAAAAAACAGAAGGATTAATAGACATCCTTTTAGGCCTTGCAGAGCAATACAAAGATAAATTGCTTCCCGGTTATACACATTTACAGGTAGCGATGCCATCTTCTTTTGGGTTGTGGTTTTCCGCCTATGCTGAAATTCTTATAGATGATCTTTTTCAGTTAGATGCCGCTCTAAAAGTAGCCGATCAAAATCCGTTAGGTTCAGCGGCGGGTTATGGTTCATCTTTTCCGATAGATCGTGAATTTACCACAAAAGAATTGGGCTTTAAAACCTTAAAATACAACTCGGTTGCCGCTCAAATGAGTCGAGGAAAATGTGAGCGTACGGTAACGTCAGCAATTGCTGGATTAGCCAATACATTGGCACGTTTTTCAATGGATATTTGCTTGTATATGAGTCAGAATTTCGGTTTTATCAGTTTTCCTGATGAATTAACTACCGGAAGCTCGATCATGCCGCATAAAAAGAATCCAGATGTTTTTGAATTAATTCGTGGGAAATCTAATAAACTTCAGGCGATTTCAACAGAAATGGTTTTAATCACTAACAATCTGCCAAGTGGTTATCATAGGGATTATCAGTTAATCAAAGAAAACAGTATAACTTCCGTAGAAGGAATAAAAGAGATTCTGGATATATTCTCCTATTCAATTTCGCAGATCATCGTTAAAGATATCGATCTTAATGACGAGAAATATAAATACCTGTTTACGGTAGATAGTATAAATGACCTGGTAATTGATGGTGCTAGTTTTAGAGATGCTTATAAAGAAATAGGAGGGCAGGTTCAAAGTGGAACTTATAAACCGGGAGAAGGCAGAAAACACAGTCATTTGGGAAGCAAGGATAATTTAGCTTTAGATAAAATTGCAGCCAAGAAAAAGCTTTAAAATTGATCGATTTTAGCCTTCAGTTAGCCAACGAAAAGATTCTTTTAAGACCTATGGAATCTGAAGATTTTGATGAAATTTCAAAACTGACTCAGGATTCAGTAATGTGGTTTTATTTTACCTCAGATTTATCGAATCTTGAGGTTTTGAGAAATTGGATCGATTCAGCAGTAATAGACCGGAAGAATAAGAAGCGATTGGCTTTTGTGATTATTGAAAAAGTTTCGGGAAAAATTATAGGCTCTACAAGTTTTGGGAATTATTCTGAAAGGGATAAGCGTATCGAAATTGGCTGGACCTGGCTGGGGAAAGATTTTCAGGGAAACGGATATAATACTCAGGCAAAAGAATTATTGCTAAACTATTGTTTTGAAGTTTTAGAGTTAGAGCGGGTAGAAGCAAAAACAGATGTCTTGAACAAAAGCGGCCAGAAAGTCTTTACTGAAATCTGGTTTTACAGAAGAAGGCATTTTGCGAAGTCATACACTTATGACGAACAGTCGCCGTCGCAATACGATTTATTTTAGTGTCTTAAAAAGTGAATATTTTGCATAAAAAAAGGAGCTGAAATTCGATAATTTCAGCTCCTTTTTAAATATATAATTAAGATTAAAGCTCTAATTAAATAATGGTCATTTGACCAAAATTCAGGTTTTCGTCGTTGATATTATTTTCAGATTCGCTTATCAATCCTTCTAGGAAATCTCCAACTTTTTCAGTGCTGTAAGGATTATCTTTATTAATATCTTCAGTACATACATTTAATTTAATACTTGTAGCCACTGCCTTTCTAATCACATCACCTTCTTCCACAAGACCAAAATGATCTAATAACATTGCTGCGGAAAGGATCGATGCTACAGGATTGGCAATTCCTTTACCGGTAGCTTGTGGATAAGAACCGTGAATTGGCTCGAACATCGCATTATCGCCACCAACCGAAGCTGAAGCTAATAAGCCGATACTTCCACCAATAACACTGGCTTCATCTGAAATAATATCACCAAACATATTTTCTGTAAGAATTACATCAAATTGTTTAGGGTTTAAGATCATTTGCATGGCAGCATTATCAACGAATAAGAAATCTAATGCTACATCCTGATAATCTTCAGCAATTTTCTTAACCGTTTTTCTCCAAAGTCTGGAAGTTTCTAAAACATTGGCTTTATCAACCAAAGTCAGTTTTTTACGACGTTGCTGTGCTGCTTTAAAAGCCAAATGCGCCATTCTTTCGATTTCTTCAACAGAATAGGTGCAAATATCTGTAGCGCTTTGTCCGTCTTCGCTTGTGCTTTTTTCACCAAAATAAATTCCGCCAGTCAGTTCTCTAAAGATTGTTAGATCTGCACCCTGAATTCTCTCAGGTCGAAGTGGCGACTGATCGATCAATTTGGCATAAGTAGTTACCGGGCGAATATTGGCAAAAAGGCCAAGTTCCTTTCTAAGTTTTAGAAGTCCTTGTTCTGGTCTTACTTTTGCATCTGGATTGTTGTCGTATTTAGGATGCCCAATCGCACCAAATAAAACAGCATTTGATTTTTTACAAAGATCTAAAGTAGCTTCTGGAAGCGGATTGTCTAAAAGATCTATTGCAGCAGCACCTACGATAGCATCTTCGAATTCAAATTCGTGATCAAAACGATCTGCGATAGCTTTAAGTACTTTTATAGATTGCTGAGTGATTTCTGGACCAATTCCGTCTCCGGCTAATACGGCTATTTTTAATTTCATAATATTTCTTCTCTAAAAGTTTTAGATTCAGATTTACTGAATCGCAGCTTCACGCATTTGCGTTTGTTTCTCTTCAAATTTCTTAATGGCATCTAATTTACTCACTAAAAAATCGATATCATCAAAACCATTAATTAAACACGTCTTTTTATAAGGATCGATGGCAAAATTTTCAGATTTACCACTGCTTATAATTTCTATCTTCTGGTTTTTAAGATCAACTTTAAAGCTTTCTTTGTTGTCTTTTCGAATTGCAAGAAAGAGTTCATCTAAAAATTCAGGAGAAACCTGAACAGGCAATAAACCATTATTTAATGCATTTCCTTTAAAAATATCTGCAAAGTAACTGGAAACAACTACTTTAAAACCATAAGCTTTTAAAGCCCATGCTGCATGTTCTCTACTGGAACCACAACCAAAGTTGTTTCCTGCGATTAAAATTGAACCTGTATATTGATCTTGGTTTAAAGTAAAATCCTCTACCGGTTTTCCTTCTTTATCAAAGCGCCAGTCTTTAAAAAGATTTTCTCCAAACCCCGCTTTATCGGTTGCCTTAAGGAAACGTGCAGGGATAATTTGATCTGTATCTATATTTTCGACCTCTAATGGGACGGCTGTATCTTGTAATGTGGTGAATTTTTTCATTAATTCAAACTTTTTGTAAAGTCGGTTATTTTTCCGGCTACGGCTGTTGCTGCTGCGGTTAGCGGGCTTGCCAAGATCGTTCTTGAACCTTGTCCCTGTCTACCCTCAAAATTACGGTTACTGGTAGAAACGCAATATTCTCCTTCCGGAATTTTATCATCGTTCATTGCTAAACAAGCGGAACAACCTGGTTGCCTCAATCTAAATCCAGCTTCTTCAAAAACTTTATCCAGGCCTTCTTCCTGAATTTGAGCAGCAACCTGTCTACTTCCAGGAACAATCAAAGCATTTACATTTTCTGCTTTTTTCTTCCCTTTAATATAACTGGCAGCCATTCTGAAATCTTCGATACGGCTATTGGTACAACTACCAATAAAGATATAATTAATTGGCTTATCAATTAAACTCTCACCTGGTTTAAAGCCCATATAACTTAAAGCTTTCGCATCACTTTTACCTCCTTCAACAGGTATTGCTCCGGTGATTTTAATTCCCATTCCCGGGTTGGTTCCGTAGGTGATCATTGGTTCGATATCTTCAGCATCAAAAGAATATTCCTGGTCAAACTCGGCACCATCATCGGTTCTTAAAGTTTCCCAGTAGGCTTTCAGTTTATCAAATTCTTCACCTTTAGGAGCAAATTCTCTTCCTTCAACATAATCGTAAGTGGTTTGATCTGGCGCTATAAGTCCGCCACGAGCTCCCATTTCAATACTCATATTACAAACCGTCATACGGCCTTCCATAGACATGTTTTCAAAAACATCTCCGGCATATTCACAAAAATAACCAGTACCTGAATTTGTTCCCAGTTTACTAATTACATAAAGAATAACATCTTTTGGCGTTACTCCTTTCTTAAGATCACCATTTACATTTACGCGTAATCTTTTCGGTTTTTCTACCAATAAACATTGAGAAGCAAAAACCTGAGTTACCTGGCTGGTACCAATCCCAAAGGCGATAGCACCAAAAGCACCATGCGTGGAAGTATGGCTATCTCCACAAACCATAGTTTTTCCTGGTTGTGTAATACCAAGTTCTGGAGCCATTACGTGAACGATGCCGTTATATGGATGTCCTAAACCGTAAAGTGTAATATTATTTTCTTCGCAATTTTGCGATAATTCTTTCAATTGTTTTCTAGACAGTAAATCCTTTACGGGTAGATGCTGATTTTCTGTAGGCGTGTTATGATCTGCAGTCGCAACGATCTTATTAGGACGAAAAACAGGAATTTCACGCTCTTTTAGTTCGTTAAAAGCCTGCGGACTAGTAACCTCGTGAATTAAGTGTTGATCGATATATAAAATATCCGGACCATCCGGAATAGACTCTACCACGTGGGCATCCCAAATTTTATCGAAAAGGGTCTTTTTCATTTATTTAAATTTTAAAACACAGCGCAAGGGCTGTGTTAATATAAGCTTCAAAAACGAAACCTAAAATAATATCGTTAAGCGATTGCTTTCATTTTCTTTTTAGAGATCTCCATGATCTCGTGAATATCGTTATCTAGCACTTCTTTCTTCATATCTGCATAATTAAGAAATTCGGCATAAACAGTATCCAATTCTAATTTTGTAAGATTATAACCTACTTTTTTAGCTTTATAAGCTAAAGCCGCACGACCACTACGAGCCGTTAAAACAATAGCAGATTCTGTTACCCCAACATCAGCAGGATCGATAATCTCGTAGGTTTCACGATTTTTGATCACGCCGTCCTGATGAATTCCAGAGCTATGAGCAAAAGCATTTGCTCCTACGATTGCTTTATTTGGCTGTACAAACATTCCCATTTCTCTGGAAACCATTTTACTTAATTCGAAAAGTAATTTTGGATTAATGTCTGTATTTAAGTTTAAAGTTGGGTGTTGGCGAAGAATCATTACTACTTCTTCTAAAGCTGTATTGCCCGCACGTTCACCAATCCCGTTAATTGTACACTCGATTTGACGAGCTCCGTTAGCTACACCGGCGATTGCATTTGCCGTAGCTAAGCCAAGATCATTGTGGCAGTGACAAGAAATGGTAACATTATCGATACCTACAACATGATCTTTTAAATATTTAATTTTTTTACCGTATTCTTCAGGAAGACAATATCCTGTAGTATCTGGAATATTTAAAACTGTAGCCCCTACGTTGACGACCTCTTGGCAGACCTGTGCTAAAAAGTCATTGTCGGTTCTCCCGGCATCTTCAGCATAAAATTCAACATCATCAGCAAAATTCTTAGCGTAAGCAACTGCGTTAACTGCACGCTCGATAATTTGCTCACGAGTCGCGTTAAACTTGTATTTGATATGAGAATCTGAAGTTCCTATACCAGTATGAATACGAGGTTTTTTAGCGTACTTTAAAGCTTCAGCAGCAACTTCGATATCTTTTTTAACAGCTCTGGTGAGTCCACAAACGGCAGCGTTTTTTGCGATTTTTGAAATTTCGGTAACAGATTTAAAATCACCGGGACTCGATACAGGAAATCCGGCTTCTATAACATCTACACCCAGTTCATCTAATCTTGCCGCAATCTTTACCTTTTGTTCTGTATTTAATTTACACCCGGGAACTTGTTCACCGTCTCTCAAAGTTGTGTCAAAAATTTCTACCTTTTCTGCGCTCATAAGAGTTTTTTTTTGCTTTATCTTTAACTAAAGTATAATAAAGCCTATTGCTGGCGTAGTGAGCGCACTAAAGTGTTACGATAATTAAATTAGTTATATTTTTGTAATATATCTGATTTTCAGTTACTTAAAAAGTATCTTGTTACAATGACCAACGATTTAACGGATAACCTATTTTCTTTAATTAAATCACTTTCTCCTTCAGAAAAAAGACAATTTTCGCTGTATGTTGGAAGAATTGGAGTGAATTCAGACAGTAAATTTCTTAACCTGTTTAAGATTTTAAGCAAGCAAAAGAAGTACGATGAAGAATTAGTGCTTAAAAACACCAATATCACCAAGCAGCAATTATCAAATATTAAGGCGCATCTTTATAAACAGATCTTAATTAGTTTAAGGCTGAATCCTGCTCACCAGAGCATTCCTATACAGATACGAGAGCAACTGGATTTCGCTATTATTTTATACCGAAAAGGGCTTTATAAACAAAGTTTAAAACTTTTGGATAAAACTAAAGCTACCGCTTTGGCCTATGAAGAGAAAAATTTAGCTTACGAGATCCTGGAACTCGAGAAGATCATCGAATCGCAATATATTACTCGAAGTATTGAAAACAGGGCTGAAATTTTAATAAAACAAACCGAAGAACTTACCAAGCTTAACCAGATTTCGAGTAAGTTATCTAATTTATCGCTTCAGTTATATGGAATTTTTCTGAAAATGGGATATGCCCGTACTGAAGAAGAAGCTATTGCTATCCATGATTATTTTGAAACCAATTTACCAGAATATGAGTTTGCAGACCTGGGTTTCAAAGAGAAATTATGGCTTTTTCAGGCACATTTATGGTATAGTTTTATCACACAAAATTTCCTGAATGCATTTCGATATTCTTCAAAATGGATCGATCTTTTTAACGAAAATGACCATCTAATTTCGGTGCATCCAGTATTTTATTTAAAGGGGAATCATTATTTATTAGAGTCTTTATTCTATTTAAATCACACGGTCACTTTCGAGAAAGTGCTGCATCGTTTTGAAGATACGCTTAAGAATCCAAAAATTCCTGATGACGATAATATCGCCTCGCTTTCCTTTCTTTATTTGTACGCAAATAAGCTCAACTTAAGGTTTATGAAAGGCGAATTTCACGGTGGTGAAGGCCTGGTAGAAAAGATCGATCAAAAAATTAAGCGCTATAAAGGAAAGATCGACGAGCATCATATTATGGTATTTTATTATAAGATCGCTTCACTTTATTTTGGGGACGGAAACAATAAAAAATGTATTCAATATCTAGGGAAGATCATTCAGAATAAATCTTTAGAAATGCGTGAAGATCTTATGTGTTTTTCAAGGATTCTAAGTCTTGTGGCGCATTACGAAGCAGGAATGGATTATCATTTAGAACGACTTATTAAATCTACTTATAAGTTTTTGATCAGGATGAACGATTTGCACGAGGTTCAAAAGGAAATGATTAAATTTTTAAGAAATCTTCCAGATGTTAGTCCGTTAGATATAAAAGACGAGTTTAGAAAACTCCATGCAACACTAAAACAATACGAAGATCACCCATTTGAGCGTCGTGCTTTCTTGTATCTAGATATTATTTCCTGGTTAGAAAGTAAGATCGATAATCGCCCGGTTGCCGATGTGATCAAAGAGAAAGTAAACGAATACGCACGCTAAAAAGCAATAATTTGGTTGAAGAAAGAGCCGATTTAAAACATATCTTAAAGTTAAACCTGGCGGTTATAATTATTAGTACATCGGGAACTCTTGGACGCTATATAGAACTGAGTCCGTTTTTGATTATTTTCCTGCGATCTTTTATAGCTATTTGGGCCTTGCTTATTTTTTGCAAGATCAAAGGATTAAAACTGAATTTTTCAAACAAAAAAGATCTTCTAAAAGTTCTTTTCGCCGGTGTTTTAATGTGTGCGCACTGGCTTACCTATTTTCAATCGCTTAAATTATCCAGTGTGGCTATAGGGATGCTTTCGATTTATACTTATCCGGTAATTACTACATTTTTAGAACCACTGATCCGTAAAACCGGTTTCAATAAAATACATCTGTTCTTAGGGATTTTGGTCTTATTTGGAGTCTATTTTTTGGTACCAGAATTTAGTTTAGATAATCAACAAACTATCGCAGTATGTTTTGGTGTAGGATCGGCATTTTTATATTCACTTCGGAATATCTTAATGAAACAGCAGGCTTCAAAATATAACGGATCTGTTTTGATGTTATTTCAAATGTTTGTGGTAAGCACGCTTTTGATTCCGGTGTTGTTCTTTTTTGATTTATCGGTCATTCCATCGCAATTAGCCCCGGTTTTGGTGTTGGGATTATTAACAACATCCGTTGGGCATACGCTTTTAGTGAGCAGTTTTAAGTATTTTTCAGCAACAACCGCAAGTATTATCAGTAGCGCACAGCCTATCTACGGAATTTTACTCGGTTATTTTATTCTGAATGAAGTTCCGTCGATAAATACTGTGATTGGCGGACTATTAATCGCGACCGCTGTTTTTACTGAAATTTTTAGAAGTTTTAAAAAGTAAGCTGAAATTATACAATCTTAGCTATTATTTTTTCGATCCATTTTTTTATTCAGTTCAAGACAAGCATTAATAAGTGCCAAATGCGTTAAAGCCTGCGGAAAATTTCCAACCTGTTCACCACTTTTACTTATCTGTTCACTAAATAATCTAAGCGAATTGCCATAACCTAAAATGCGTGAAAAATTCTCGGCAGCCTCTTCGATACGATCTCCTAGCGCAAGACATTCAATGTACCAAAAAGAGCACATCGTAAAAGTTCCTTCTTCACCTTCTAAACCATCAGCATCATTTTCTGCAGCACGATAGCGATACACCAAAACATCATATTTTAATTCACGCTCAATAGCTTTAAGTGTCTTTTCCCATTTTTCGTCATGCTTATCTATAAAATGCAGAATTGGCATAAGTAGGGCAGAAGCGTCAATTTCATCTGTTCCTTTATGCTGAATAAAAGCCTCTTTTTCTTCATTCCAAAAATCAGCGTAAATGCTGTCTTTTATTTGTTTTCTAACTTTTTCCCATTTCTCTTTAGGGAAATCAAGATCGTTACCTTCAGCAAGTTTAATTCCGCGATCTAGAGCAACCCAACAGGTTAACCTAGAATGTAGAAACTCTTTTTTATCGCCTCTAATTTCCCAAATTCCGCGGTCCTTATCTTTCCAGTGTTCACACACATATTCTATATGATGTTTGATGTTTTCCCAGAAATCTTTCTTTATTGGGCCATCGTGCAAATAATAAACATATACAGCATCGATAAGTTCGCCATAAATATCTAATTGCATTTGGTTTTTGGCCTCGTTACCAACTCTAACCGGCTTACTATTTTTATAGCCATTAAAATGCTCCAGGTTTCGTTCATCTGGCGGAGTTTTACCATCGTAAGTATAAACCAGATCCATTTTATCTTTAAAGCAATATTTTTCTACCCATTTAAAAAATGATTTCGCTTCTTCTTTAAAACCGAGTTTTAAAAAGGCATACATCGCAAATGCAGCATCACGAATCCAGGTATAGCGGTAATCCCAATTTCTTTCGCCACCAATCTTCTCTGGTAATCCAAAGGTTGGTGCAGCAATTAGACTTCCTTCTTTATGAGACGTTAGCAATTTTAGGGTAATCGCAGATCTTAAAACGGTTTCTACCCAGCGACCTTTGTAGGTAGATTTGCTTACCCAATTTTGCCAGTATTTATTACTTTCTTCAAGATAATTTTCTCCAAAAGAAGGCATGTTTTCCTGTTGCTCTTCGGTTAAATGGAAATCGGTTAAAATGAAGTATGCCGATTCTCTTTCAGCTAAAGAAAATTCAGAAAAACCATCGTCCATTGAGATATATAGATCCTGGCAACTATTTAGGCATAAAAAATTATCGTCGCCCGTAGAAAAGCAAATTTCATTGCCTTTTTGTGTCGCTTTATGTCTGGTTTCGGCATGATTAAATCTTGGGTTGCATTTTACCCGGTAGGAAATATCGCCATAAGTTGTCGTGACCTTTCTTAAGAGTTTAAATTTATGATCTTTTTCATCGACCACCATCGTATCACAAATTTCACCCATACCATCCTTAGACGAAAAACGTGTAATTAAAGTGGCAGTATTGGTTACATAAAATTGTTTGTATTCCAGGTTTTCGATGAGTGGTTCTATGGCAAAACCACCACCTTTATCTTCATCTAAAATAGTGGCAAAAACTGTGGGTGAATCGAAATTTGGGAAACACATAAAATCAATGTCACCCTGCAACGACACAAGTGCTGTGGTTTGTAAGTTCCCAATAAAGCCGTAATTATTGATCTTGGTAAATTTTGTTTTCTGCATGAAATCTTCGGATAGTAAAATTTTCTCCAAATTACTTCAAGAATGGCCGATTTGAAAATCTTAATAATGCCTTTGTGAAAGATTTAATATCGGAAATCGAAATTTTAAAACAAGTTTTTGAAAAATAAGAAGCTCTTAAGAAGTGTTGAAGCCTAGTTATTGCTGCGGTTTAATTAGAATAGAGAAAATAGAGAAGTGACCAGAGATCTATTTTGAACACTAAATGTTGAAAGACTTAATTTGAAAATTATTTTTAAGCTATAGACCAAGATTGTTGATTTGAGAGATGTTTTTTAAATGCTGAAAGCTGACTGTTAGAAGCTGAAAGATTAAATTTGAAAATGTATTGATGTGCTAATTTGAAAATTATTTTTAAGCTATAGGCTAAGATTATTAATATTTGAGATGTTTTTTTAATGCTGAAAGCTGAAACATTCAATTTGAAAATATGTTGATGTGCTAATTTGAAAATAATCTCTAAGCTATAGGTTAAGATTGTAGAATTTCGTGATGTTTTTTTAATTGCTGAATGCTGAAAGCTGAATGCTAAAAGAACTGTAAACCGTCAACTGTCAACTGAAAAACTAAACCCTAAACACAAGCCTTCCAAAGCGGCTCATCTGGAACGTCAGCAATTACTTTTACAGGTTCATTTTTTACGGGATGGATAAATTCTAATTTACGAGCATGTAAATGAATCCCAGCATCCTTATTACTGCGATCAAATCCGTATTTTAGATCACCTTTTATAGGACATCCAATCGCCGAAAGCTGACTACGAATCTGGTGATGTCTACCGGTGTGTAAATCGATTTCCAATAAAAAATAATTGTTCAATTCCTTCAAGATTCGATATTCCAATATCGCTTTTTTACTATCTGGAACTTCATTTTTGTGAGCGAAAGATTTATTCTGTTTTGGATTGCGTTTTAAATAATGAACAAGTACATCTTTATCTTTTGGAGGCCTATTTTTTACCACCGCCCAATAGGTTTTTTTAGCCTCTTTTTGCTGGAACAACTTATTGAGTCTTGGTAGCGCTTTAGAAGTTTTAGAAAATAATACAATGCCGCTTGTTGGACGATCCAAACGATGCACGACACCTAAATACACATTCCCTGGTTTGTTATATTTTTCTTTTATGTACGATTTTACCACCTCACTAAGTGGTTTATCGCCGGTTTTATCACCCTGTACGATATCACCCACACGTTTATTCACGATGATCACGTGATTGTCTTCGTGTAAAACCTGTAAATTATCTTTGTTAGAAAGTAACTTATCTGTCGCCATTATTTTTTAGGATAAATACATTTAAAATATTCGCAAAAGATCATCATATTTTCATCAAACTCAGTTTCAGGAATATTTTGTTCTCTGCAATAATACGCTTTATGTACCTTTTTCCAATACGCTAAAGATTTATCTCCTTCACCTTCAATTTGGGCAAATTTAGGTGTAATTTTATTGTAGGGTATACATTCAATTTTTTCGATCTGGATCACGGCTTTTGCAACTCCATCCCAGTTAGTAACGATAAAAAGATCACCTGGTTTACTAAACTCAATTTTATTGCTTTTAAACCATTTTAGAGAAGACGCAGTTGCTTTTTTTGTTCCTTCAAGAACCAGATCTGCACATTCATTAGCGTCTTTTTGGTTATCGCAGAAATAGAACGACTCCGGAATTCCTTTTTGCTGAAATTGAGGCTGATTTTCAATAAAATCGGCCCACATTTTTTCAACCGAAACATAATTCTTAGCAACCCGATTTTCATGTTCTGTTTTCATCAGAATTATTCTCGGGTGAAATCGCTAATTAATTCTTTATGCTGAGGAAATTTTTGCGTCAGGGAATCTCGATTAGCAAGTGTGAAATCTTCAAAATCGAAACCTGGAGCCACAGTGCAACCCACAAACGAAAAATGATCTGGCTGAATAACCTTTGCTGCAAACCAATAATTTCTAGGAACTACATATTGCGGAACTTCACCGTTTTCAAGATCTCTTCCAATTTTTATTTCTGAAAGTTCTCCTGATGGTGAAATGGTATATAAAAGAAGAGGTGAGCCATCGTAAAAATGCCAAACCTCTTCCTGATTTATTTTATGAAATGCTGAAAAATTCTCTGAAGTCAGCAAAAAGTAAATACTGGTCGAATAATTTCTTTCGGTTTTAAAAGCTTCAGGCAAAGCATCAGCTTCAATAAGATCTTCACTTCGATAAACTTCCTTAAAAAAGCCACCTTCCGGATGAGCTTGTAAGTTTAAGCGATCGATTATTTTTTCCGCAGTATTCATTCAGTAGAAATCTTTTTAGCAAAAAACTTTAGTATTGCTCGTCTTCAGAAGGGAAATCACCACTTTTCACATCTTCAGCATAACGCTGAAATGCGCCTGTCATTTCGCTATAAAGATCTAGATATCTTCTAAGGAATCTCGGATTAAATTCTTTGGTCATTCCCAACATATCGTGAACCACTAAAACCTGGCCATCACAACCGTTTCCTGCACCAATTCCTATAACCGGAATGCTCACACTTTCTGCCACTTCTCTAGCTAATTTTGCCGGAACTTTTTCTAAGACTACTGCAAAACAACCTAATCTTTCGAGCATTTTTGCATCAGATTTTAGCTTTTCAGCTTCTTCTTCGTCTTTTGCTCTAACCGTATATGTACCGAATTTATAAATAGATTGTGGCGTTAAGCCTAAATGTCCCATCACCGGAATCCCGGCATGTAGAATTCGTTTAATAGACTCCTTAATTTCTTTACCACCTTCTAACTTGATAGCGTGAGCGCCACTTTCTTTCATAATTCTAATGGAAGAACGCAAAGCTTCTTTAGGATCACTTTGGTAAGTCCCAAACGGAAGATCTACAACAACCAAAGAGCGACTAATGGCATTTACAACACTTTTAGCGTGGTAGATCATGTGATCTAGCGTCATAGGTAACGTAGTCTCGTATCCTGCCATAACGTTACTGGCCGAATCGCCCACAAGAATCACATCGATTCCTGCGCCATCCATAATTTTTGCCATCGAGTAATCGTAGGCGGTAAGCATAGAGATTTTCTCTCCACGCTTTTTCATATCGACTAAAGACTTAACTGTAATTCTTTTATATTCTTTTTTAGCAACAGACATTAATCTAAGTTTTTATATGCGTAAAAATAAGGTTTTAATGAGAGACTAATTAAGATATTGTCAAGAATTTAGGGAATATGAAATCTTAAAAAGGATTGTTGAAATAAAAACCCAAGGAAACATATAGCGTGTAAATAATTGAGATTAGCGTAACAATCCAATTCCAACGCTTAATAACTACTTTGCTAATTGCGAAAACTATAAATCCTATAATCAATAAAAGCCATGGATAAATGTAAGGTATTAGAGCTCCGTGATTCGCGCTGGGGGGCATATAGGTGTTATAAGCTATGAAAAATGAAATTATAGCCGTGCAAAAAATACTTTGAAAATTAAATTTCCAGGAGTTCAATTTATTTTTTGTGATTTTCATTTTTAAGGTTTAGAAAAAGACTTTCCAAAAGTTCGCCGTCATCTGCATGATATTGCCAAAACATCACTCCGGCAAGGTTTTTAGTTTTGATAAATTCCGCTTTCTTTTTTAAGGAAATAGGATCGTCATAGGTAATAAAGATCTTGTCTTTAGCATTCCACAAAAAGGGTGCTTGCGCAGTTTCGTCCCAATAGCGATGGTATTTTCCGGTGCGTAAACTGTCTTTTAAAGCCGTATAATTTAATGAAAATGACTGCCCTGAGGTCGACTGATATAATCCGTTATTTTTAGGAGCTACCTTTTTCCAGCCACGACCATAAAACGGAACTCCTATAACAAGTTTTTTAGGGTCTGCACCGGCTTCGATATAATTTTTGACAACCTGTGCTGTACTTAGATTCTGGTTGATAGTGCTTGCTGCTGAAGTCAATAAATTAGTATGATGTGCAGTTGAAGTACTCCAATCGTCATGATAGTTATAACACATAATATTGATGAAATCTACGCTTTTTGATATACTGTCGATTTCGATATTTTCTAGGTATGCTTTATTTGCTGAAGTTGCTATGCTGAGTACATACTCCTTATTATTTTTTGCTGAAAATGAGTCTAATTTTTGTCGAATTTCAGCTAATAAAGATGTGAAATTCTTTTTATTTTCAGGAGAGAAGTATTGAGATTCATTGTTTTTTGGATATTCTAAAACCAGGTCGATACCGTCTAAATCATATTTCTTTAAAAACTGAAGCGCACTATTAGAAAATTGTGTTCTGGAGATGTCACTGCTCGCAATTTTTGGGAATTTTGGAGCGTTGGCCCATCCACCTACCGAAATTAGAAGATTTAAGGATGGATTTTTAGCTTTTAGATTCTTCAGCTTTTTAAAACGCTTGGGATCATCTTCATCTGCAATATTAATTTTCCCCTCTTCGATATTAGCAAAAGCATAATTTATATGCGTAAGCTTTTCAGCCTGAATAGATTTTTCGGCTTTTTCCATAAGGTCTCCAAAAACGTAACCTATTAGAAGCGGTTCTTTTTCAGTTTGTTGAGCAAACAGAGAACTTCCGAAGAAATAGAACGTAAAAACTAATAAGTATCTCTTAATTTTCATTAGGCCGATGTTGTAGAATGTTCTAAATTTAGAAAAAATATATACCAACTTAGGCATAGCTCTCTAATCTTAACTTTGTTTTAAATGAAACCAATTTTATATATTCTTACGCTAATTTTATCTAGCACTTTAACAGCACAATCTGAAGCTGAAAATGTAAAATCGACGATCGATTCTTTTTTCGAATCTTTTCATGCTCAGGACACTGTTGGGATGAAAGATCTTGTTTCAGAAAATGTAGTTATTCAATCGATAGGAGAGGATCAGCAAGGTAAAACGCTAGTGCATGAAACATCAATTTCTGATTTTTTAAAAGGAATTGTGAGTATTCCTAAAAATGCCAGTTTTAAAGAAGAATTGCTGGATTATCAAATCTCTATAGATGGTAATATGGCAAATGCCTGGACGCCTTATAAATTTTACTTCAAGGATAATTTTAGTCATTGTGGGGTAAATTCTTTTCAGTTGGTGAAGATCGATGGTAAATGGCAAATTATTTATATTATCGATACGCGTAGAAAAGAGGGCTGTAATTAACCAAAATCGGTTTTAGAAATTACAGAATTATATCGGTGATCTCTTCTGCTTTAGAAGAAATAATCACTACGATTCCGTTGTTCATTGCGTGCAGTAGCATAGGCCAGTATAATTCTTTATTTTGAATTTTTAATCTTCCGAAGAAATAACCTGCAATGATCCTTGGGAAGATTAGGATGAAAAGAATAAAATTAAATTCGAACCCAGATACATAATTCCACACATGTACGTAGCCAAAAATCACTGCTGAAATTATCCAAATAAAGCGGTGATATTTATGAAGCTGATATTGGAGTTTTTTCATCTTCTTTTCTGGAATTACAGATTTTAGAAATAAGAAAATGATAAATACACTTAATAGTAATAAACCATATTTTAAAAAGAGATTAGCTTCAGCAGGAATAAAAGCGAGGCTTACAAATAAGATCCAGGAACATATAAAAACCAGAATTTCGTTTTGTGAAGGTTTAATAAGACTTCTAAAAAGACATTCTTCCATGATTGGTGCGATAATCACGGCCAGGATAAAGAATACCATTGGATTATCAGTCATCATCTCGTAGATCTCGGTTTGCTTGTAGCGATCGAAATCTAATTCAGGAAAAAGATTATTTAAAACGCCCATTCCCATAAAGAACAAAAAGTAACAGGCCATCGTCAAAAAATAATGACGAAAGAGATTTTTGATCTTAGATGATAAATTATGCGCGTACAATTTAATTTTGGATTAGTAGTGAGATTAACAATCACTCAGGCTCACTTTAACTGCGAGTCCGCCTTCACTGGTTTCTTTATATTTCGAGTTCATATCTTTTGCGGTATCCCACATGGTAGCGATCACTTTATCTAACGGAACCTTAGCTTTGGTGGCATCACTTTCTAACGCAATTTCTGCAGCGTTAATTGCTTTAATCGCACCCATCGCATTTCGCTCGATGCAAGGTACCTGCACTAAACCGGCAATAGGATCACAGGTTAAGCCAAGATGGTGTTCCATAGCAATTTCGCTTGCCATTAAAACCTGTTCTGGCGTACCACCCAGCAACTCAGTTAAACCACCGGCAGCCATTGCAGAGGAAACTCCAATTTCTGCCTGGCAACCACCCATAGCGGCAGAGATCGTCGCTCCTTTTTTAAATAAACTTCCTATCTCACCAGCTACCAGCATAAAGCGTTTCATATCTTCGAAAGTAGCTTCGTGATTTTCGATCACCATATAATACATCATCACGGCAGGAACAGTGCCGGCGCTCCCATTGGTTGGTGCCGTTACAACGCGACCTAAACTCGCATTTACTTCATTTACACTTAAAGCAAAACAACTCACCCATTTAAGAATCTGGCGGAATTTAACTTCAGTATTTCTTATCGCATCGATCCAATTTTCTGGCGAATCATATTTTTCTTCACCAATAAGGCGCTGATGCATCTCGAAAGCACGTCGTTTTACACTTAGTCCGCCTGGTAAAGTACCTTCAGTATGGCAACCAATGTACATCGATTCTAACATAGTATCCCATATTTGTTTTAGACCGGCATCGATTTGCTCATCGTTTCTTAAAGAACGTTCATTTTGCAATACCAGTTGAGAGATGCTTAAATTTTCAGCCTTGCAGTAATCTAAAAGCTGATTTGCACTTTCTACCGGAAAAGGAAATTCGTTGAATTTATCCTGTTTTTTTTTCGCGTTCTTTCGGGTCTTTTTCACAACAAACCCACCGCCTATAGAAAAGAAAGATGAAGAGCATTTTTTACCATTTTTAAGGCTAGCTCTAAAGATCATCCCGTTTGGGTGAAAATCGAGAAATTTGCGATTAAATTTTATATCGGTTTCGTAATTGAAAGGAATATCTAGTTCTTTATTAAGAGGAAGGAATCCTTTTTCTTTTATTGCTGAAATTTCAGTTTCAATTAAAGAAATATCCATGGTAACAGGATCGTGACCACATAATCCTAGCAAAGTTGCAATATCTGTAGCGTGACCTTTTCCTGTTAATGAAAGAGAACCATAAAGATCGATATGTATTTTTTCAACAAGCTGAAAAGTTTCTTTTGCTTTAAGCTCTGCAATCCATCGCTGTGCAGCGCGCCATGGCCCAAGAGTGTGAGAACTTGATGGGCCAACGCCAACCTTCAACATGTCGAATACACTAATACATTCCATACCGAAAAATTATGCGGACAAATGTATAATTTCAGGAACAGATTCAGAAATAAAAAAGCATTTGTGACTGCCTATTTATACACAGTTATAAAGTTATTCTGAAAAATTTGCATTGATTTTAGCCTAAAATAAAGCTGTTTAAAAATGTTTCTGCCAACCTGTCATAAGTTTTTTGCTGGCATAAAGATTGACTTTTAGAGAGCGAAACAATGAATAAAAAATTAAATCAACGTATAAAGTTATGAGTAAGATAATTGGAATTGACTTAGGTACAACTAACTCCTGCGTTTCAGTTATGGAAGGTAACGAGCCTACGGTAATCCCTAATGCCGAAGGTAAGAGAACAACCCCTTCTGTAATTGCTTTTGTAGAAGGTGGTGAAATCAAAGTTGGAGACCCTGCAAAAAGACAGGCTGTAACCAACCCAGAAAAAACGATCGCTTCTATAAAAAGATTCATGGGAAATAAATTTTCTGAATCTGAGAGAGAAGCAGGACGTGTAGCATATAAAGTAAAAAAAGGAGACAACGATACTCCTCGTGTAGATATCGATGGGCGTCTTTACACTCCACAAGAACTTTCAGCAATGATTCTTCAAAAAATGAAGAAAACTGCTGAAGATTATTTAGGACAGGATGTGACTGAAGCTGTAATTACAGTACCAGCATATTTTAATGATTCTCAGCGTCAGGCTACAAAAGAAGCTGGTGAGATCTCTGGTCTTAAAGTTAGACGTATCATTAACGAGCCAACGGCAGCTGCACTGGCTTACGGTTTAGATAAAAAATCTAGTGATCAAAAGATCGCAGTTTATGACCTTGGTGGTGGTACTTTCGATATTTCTATCCTTGAATTAGGAGACGGAGTTTTTGAAGTATTATCAACAAATGGTGATACACACCTTGGTGGTGACGATTTTGATGAAGTGATCATCGACTGGTTAGCAGATACATTCCAAAAAGCTGAAGATATCGATCTTAGAAAAGATCCTATGGCGTTACAACGTCTTAAAGAAGCTGCAGAGAAAGCGAAGATCGAGTTATCGTCTTCTTCTCAAACAGAAATTAATTTACCTTATGTTACTGCTACTGCTAGTGGACCAAAACACTTAGTTGAAACTTTAACAAGATCTAAGTTCGAGCAATTAGCAGCAGAACTAGTAACAAGATCTATGGAGCCAGTAAAGAAAGCGCTTCAGGATGCTGGTCTTTCTAAAAGTGATATCGACGAGGTAATTTTAGTAGGTGGTTCTACTCGTATTCCTAAAATTCAGGAAGAAGTAGAAGGTTTCTTCGGAAAAAAACCGTCTAAAGGAGTAAACCCAGATGAGGTAGTATCTATTGGTGCTGCAATTCAGGGTGGTGTATTAACTGGTGATGTTAAGGATGTATTGTTATTAGATGTTACTCCACTTTCTTTAGGTATTGAAACTATGGGTGGTGTAAACACTAAATTGATTGAAGCGAATACAACAATTCCTTCTAAAAAATCACAAACATTCTCTACCGCAGCAGATAATCAGCCTTCAGTAGAAATCCACGTGTTACAAGGTGAGCGTCCAATGGCGGCAGATAACAAAACGATTGGTAGATTCCATTTAGATGGTATTCCACCAGCGCCAAGAGGAACACCTCAGATCGAAGTAACTTTCGATATTGATGCTAACGGTATTATTAAAGTAAGTGCTACAGATAAAGCAACAGGAAAATCTCAGGATATCCGTATCGAGGCTTCTTCAGGATTAACGGAAGAAGAAATCGAAAAAATGAAGCAGGAAGCTGAAGCAAATGCAGATGCCGATAAGAAAGCGAAAGAAAAAGTAGATAAGCTTAACGAAGCAGACGGAATGATCTTCCAAACTGAAAAGCAATTAAAAGAGTTTGGTGATAAACTTTCTGACGATAAGAAAAAGCCTATCGAAGATGCTTTAGAAGAGCTTAAAAAAGCTTACGAAACTAAAGAATTAGAAACTATTTCTCCTGCATTAGACAAATTGAATGAAGCTTGGAAAACAGCTTCAGAAGAAATGTATAAAGCACAAGCTGAAGCTCAGGGAGGCGCTCAACAAGAAGCAACCGGAGCTGAAGGAGGACAAGCTGGAGGCGGTGAAGCCAAAGGTGGAGACGATGTAGAAGATGTAGATTTTGAAGAAGTTAAGTAAGCAGCGAACAGATTTTTCTTTATAAAATCTTGTGAATCGCTTATCCCGAACTTGATTTGGGATCTTCAAAATTGAATATTATATCTGAATAAAAAAAAAGCCGCTGATTTTCCAGCGGCTTTTTTTATACGCAACCTTTTAGAATTTTTTGCATCTAAGTAAGAAACCAATAAAAAATTATGATCAGAAAACTACTAATTTTGGTTTTAGCATCTTGTTCAGACGATGATGATACTAATTGTACCGGTGGATTAAATGAAACTTGGTTTACTAATTATAAAGCTGAACTGAACTCAAATTGCGGAACTGAAGTATCAATTTTTAGAGGTGATTAACAGGGACAGACTGTTTACTATGAATTAATCACGGATGGTAGAGCGAATTTTCAAGCGATGATAACATTTTACAACTGCAACGGTAATGTTGTAGCCGAATTAACTGCAAAAGAAAGTAATGCGTAATTAGAAAATGAAGGCCGGGATGATATAAAGGTTTTTACCTGCTCTTCTTCAGATTAAACGATAAAACAGTGATGTCCACTTTTCCATACTTTAACTCACTTAATTTAGACGCTTTGTACAGATTCTTTAGTGTTAAAAAACTAGTACTTTTTAAATAAATACTTAAAAATATCAGAAAACTAAATTCAGATTACAGATGAAAAAACTTTTACTTCTTGGCGCATTTTTGTGCCTTACACTTTCTTGCAGTAATGACGACGATGATTCAATAGATTTTCGATATGAATCATATAATTTGAGCGTTGGTTCTTTAAATAATTGTACAAAGCTTGAAATCGCTTGCCCTGTCGGCGTTAATTGTGACGAGAACTATTATTATCGCGCTTATAGTTATACGGATGAGCGTTTTCAAATTTATATAAGTTTCGATGCAGACATCATTAAAAGTTTTTCCGAAGAAAGTATTCGTAAAAATTTTCGATATATAAATTTTGTATTCCGTTTTCCGGAGCAATCGAGCGAAACTGTAAGCTATCATTATAGTACACTAGATCCTATTAGAAAATTAGATGAAATTACTGAAGAAGGAGCTAATTTCAGAATTAATAGTTTTGAAAATGGAGTTTTAAATGCAACAATATCTGGATATACCAATAGGATTTCAAAAATAATAATTTCAGATGATCCAGATTGTAGTATTGGTGACGTTCGGGGTATGTGTGGGGAAAATATTGAGGCGGATATTAATTATAGCATCGATTTAAGTTTTTGTTTAGAGTAAACTCCGGAAAATGATTTGGGATGAAATCATTGATTTTCAAGTAGCTTTTTTTATACGCAACCTTTTAGGGTTTTTTGAATCTAATTAGAAATCAATCAACTGTTTTGATCAAAAAACTATCAATTTTAGCTTTTTCCATTTTACTACTTTCTTGTTCCCGTGACGATGATGGGATCGAAGTCTATTTTAACGATTTTGAAGCAATATCTGCAGCCTATCCATTTTCTGATATTCAGACTGATGAGCAAATTACCTATTTTGAATATATCCAGTCAATGCCAGATTTTGAAGATCCAGCTGATCCAACTTCATTAGTATATCGCAATAACGTACTTTTTTCTTTTGGTGAAATTTGTTCAGCTCCTGATTGTTTAACGACATTTAATAATTTACAAGCAGATGCTGGTTTTATTGTTGGATGCTTGCCATCATATTGCTTTTATTACATTAAATATCAGACACAAGAAGAAAATCTTGTAGTTGCTTCTAAAGAGGATCTTCTTAATTTTCTTGGAGAAATTGATTCACCAGGTGAAGCCTTACTTGTCGCAAGAGCTAATGCTTATTATTGGGCTGTAAATGATAAAAACAGTGGTGCTGTTAAAGAAACTCAAGATGGTTTCGAATTAATTGTAATGCAAACGGTAAGCTATTGTTTGCCTTTTCAAACAAACCGATTTCATCTTAAAGTAGATCGCGAGGGAAATGTCACCATAGTTTCTGAAGAGATTGCAGAGGTAGACGAAAATGCCTGCGTTTAATTGGTTTCTACATTAAAAAATTATAGCCTAAATAGGCAATATTGAATACCAATAGCATCACAAAACAAATGATCGTAAATATTCTGTAATTTTTACCCGGCCTATCGGTTTCTGGCATTTCCTGGCCGGTAACCAGTTTATAATTAAACCAGGCGAGAATTGGGGCAGACAAAAATGATAAACCAGCGGCAAAATCTACCAAAATGGTAAATGATCCCGAAGTAAAATAAAGAATCGCCAACGAAAGTATAGGGATTATAAAAATCGATATTCGATAAAATTGCCATCTTTTTTTACGATTATCAGCTTCAGTAGAAATAGAATTTTCTGGGTGAAATAATTCAGAAATAACCCTTGGGTAAGCATCAGTGACCGTAATCACGGTGCTCAACATTGTTACAAAAGCAGCAATGGCGATAACCGGTTTACTCCATTCTCCTAAAGTTCTTCCGTAGAGATTAATAAGTTGCGATGAAAATTCTACACTATTACTGCTAAAACTTTCTCCACTTCCAAACATCACCAAAACGCCTAGCAGGAAGAATAAAATTCCAATAAAACAAGCCGAAAAATAACCAATATTAAAATCTAAAAAAGCGCCTTTTAGATTAAGTTTTTCTTTATTTTCATGCGCTTTTTCTTTAGTCCAGATCGAATGCCAAACGGCAGCATCTAATGGAATAGGCATCCATCCCATAAAAGCGATGATAAATCCCAGGCTGGCTGTTGTCCATAAAGAAGGAATTTCGACAGTTTCTATCGGTTCTTTTTGAATTCCCAAGGCCATGCAAACCGCTGCCAAAGTTGCAAGCGTAAGTAAGCTTACAATGATCTTCATACTTTTATCTAGTCCGGGATATTTCCCGATCAGCAATAACGCTATGCTTGCTCCAAAAATGATAAAACTCCACGTAAAAGGGGAGAGCCCGAAATTAAAAAGTCGTTCTGCCAAACCTGCCGTTACGATAGTTACCGCTGCCTGGATAATAAACATACTGGCTACCGTAATAAAAATGAATAAATAATACGGAATCTTACCTAGCTGTTTATAGCCGGCAATTAAATGCTTCCCGGTTCCCGCGACATAACGAGGACCAAATTCCAAAAAGGGATATTTAGAAATACAAGCTAGCAACAAGGCCCAAATAAGAATATAACCATAATCGGCGCCGGCTCGGGTAGATTGAACCAAATGAGAAACGCCAATTGCGGCTCCTGCAAGTAAAAACCCCGGACCGATATTCTTTAAAATTGAAGTCTTTTTTGTTCTTTTTGCTATTTGCTGTGATTCCATCGTGGTTCTAGATCATATCTGGCGAAAATATTTAAAATAATTCAGAAAAAAATGGAAAGTTTGCAGGTTTCAGCTCTCAGCTTTTAGCTTTCAGCAGAAAAGATTTCTCGACTACACTTCGTTGCGCTCGAAATGACAAATTTTAATCAAAGTTAGCAGAAGCATTCAGCGAAAAACTAAACATGATTTATTGATAATTGTTTACTGTTAATTCCTCATTGTCCACCACATTTTCAAATCTTCAAATCAACTCAGTTTTTCTATAATTTCGGTATTAAATTCGTGTCCGCCGTTGTAGGTTAAAACTTCCAGATTATTAGGAAATAGCGTTTTTAGGCGTTCCTCTTCAACTTCAATGATTCCTTTTTTTAGATATTCATCTTCGGTTCCGTAGAGATAAGTGACTTTAGTGTCTTTCAGAAACTCTAGATCTTCAGGATTTAATTCCGAAGGAATCTTGCCTGAATGAAGAATTAATTGATCACATTTAATTTTTCGTCGTGCTAAAAACCGTGTAGCGACTGAAACTCCTTGTGAGTATCCCAAAATGATAAGATTAGGCGTTTTAGGCATATTTTTTTTAGTCAGAATTTCTTCAGCATACACTTCATCTAAATAGCTCAGCACATTTTCGATATCGGCTTCAGTATTTTCTCTGGTCAACCATGAGGCGCCAACATGGCGATAATCAGATTTCAGGTAGTATTTGCTTTGCGCCTGTGGTGCGATAATGTAGTTCTCACTGGCATCCAGATGATTAAAATGCCGAATAAAATATCGGCTTAAATAACCAATGCCGTGGCAAACCAGCCAAATATTTTTCGTCTTTTCGGTAAACTCGTTTAAAACGCTATACGTATTGGTAATTTGGTAAGAAACCTGTTTTTCGCGGCTCATGCTGTAGATTCAATTTTGTACTTTTACAAAGTAATTAATCGTATTGCTATGAACAAAGAGGAAATCCTGGGAATGTGTGCAAAAATGTGTAAAAACACATTAATGGAAACCTTGAATATTGAATTTATCGATGTTGGCGAAGATTTTTTAACCGCAAAAATGCCTGTAACGCCAAAAGTACATCAGCCAGATGGAGTATTGCATGGTGGTGCGAGTGTGGCTTTGGCCGAGAGCGTTGGGAGTGCGGCGAGCTATATTTTTTTAGATACTAAAGATTTTGTGATTCGTGGGATAGAAATTTCTGCCAATCACCTTAAAAGCATAAAAGAAGGCGATGTTTTTGCCAAAGCGACCTTTATTCATAAAGGGCGAACTACGCAGCTTTGGAATATTCATATTACCGATGCTCAAGATAATTTAATTTCCCTGGTAAAACTAACTACCATAGCATTAGCAAAAAAGAACTCATGATGCAGGCGATGGCGTTTTTTAACGCGTTAGAAGATCATATCAATAAAAATTTAGCATTTGTCGCTTATCGAAAACCAGATGAAAATGTGATCAAAGCATTTTTACAAAAGGATAAGCAATCGTATACAACGACCGATTTTTCTGAAAGCGGATTTGTTTTTTCTGATTTCTGCGGAACAAAAAGTTTATTAATTCCTGAAGCGAATTCTGAAGTTATTTCTACGGAATATAAATCCGAGAAGCCTGCTACAGAAACTTCGGAATATATTCCTGAAATCACTAATACCGAAGCTCAAAAGCAGCATGAAGCATTAGTGGCAAAAGGGATCGCAGAAATTAAATCGGGAAGTATGAAAAAAGTGGTTTTGGCCAGAAAGGAACAAAACCCAACGCAACTTTCAGTACTTTCGATCTTTAAAAATGTACTCGAAAATTATCCAAAAGCATTTTGCTATATCTGGTCGCATCCTGAAAGTGGTATTTGGATTGGAGCTACCCCTGAAACTTTGGTGAAAGTAGAGCGAAATCGCTTTAAAACCATGGCGCTTGCAGGAACGCAGGCTTTTAAAGGAACCATCGATGAAGCGGCATGGACACCAAAAGAAGTTGAGGAGCAACAAATCGTTTCAGACGAGATTGTACAAAAATTAAAGGATTTTAAAGTAGCTGCCGGAGAAATAAATCTAAGTGATCCTTATACCGTAAAGGCAGGGAATTTATTGCATATTCGTACCGATATTTCAGGAGTCTTAGACAACGATAATTTATCGAATCTATTGGAAAGTCTACATCCAACTCCGGCTGTTTGTGGTTTCCCAAGAGAAAACGCAAAGGAATTCATTCTAAAAAATGAACACAGCGATCGCGAATTTTATTCGGGTTTTCTTGGTGAGATCAATCTAAAACAGGAAGTAAAACGAAACTCGAATCGTCGAAATCAGGAAAATCAGGCCTATGCCAGTATTTCAAAACAATCGCAAATTTTCGTGAATCTTAGGTGTATGAAGTTAACTGAAGGTAAAGCTGAAATATTTATTGGCGGTGGTATCACAGCAGATTCTAACCCGGCGGCCGAGTGGGAAGAAACGGTGAACAAAAGCTATACGATTAAGTCGGTTTTAGTCAATTAGGACTAAATTGAAAATGAATAAACCTCACAGGTTTTAAAAACTTTCAGGTTCGACTAAATTGTCTTCATCAAATAATCCGTTAAATACTTTTTAAAGGCACTATGGAAGTCTGGCGTAAATCGTAATTTTGAGGTAAAATTATGTTGCGCTGAAGTTTTCCTAATTTCCTTCAGAAACTTGCGCTCGCAAAAAATAAACTTTGTGAAGTATTCTAAAATACCTGTTGCACGTAATGTGGTTTCACTTTGCGTTTCAAAAAATATAAAACACGTTGTAATTTCTCCAGGCTCAAGAAATGCGCCTTTAACTATTGGTTTTACGCATCATCCAGAGATAAATGCTTACAGCATCGTAGATGAACGTTGTGCAGCTTTCGTAGCCCTGGGAATGGCGCAGCAATTACAGCAGCCGGTTGCGCTCGTTTGTAGTTCTGGTTCAGCATTGCTTAATTATTATCCGGCTATTTCAGAGGCTTTTTATAGTGATATTCCGCTGGTGGTTATTTCAGCAGATCGACCAATTGAACGTATAGATATTGGAGACGGGCAAACCATCAGGCAAAAGAATGTGTACGAAAATCATATTCTCTATTCAGCAAATTTATATTCTGAGTTGGTTTTAGAGTCTGAAGCGATCGACAAAAAACTTCAGCAGAAACAGTGGGAAGCGCAAAAGCATAATGAGCGTGAGATCAATTTAGCCTTAAATAAAGCCATAGAAGAAAAAGGACCGGTACATATTAATGTACCTTTTTACGAACCGCTTTACGATACGGTTGAAAATATCGAGGTAAATCCTATCGAGATCTTTCCAGAAATCACCAAAAGACATTATTCGAAAGAAGAGCTTTTACCTTACGCTGAAATTTGGAATAAAGCCAAACGAAAAATGGTGATCGTTGGAGCAGCGCAACCAAACGTGGTAGAGCAAAAATTCCTTGAAAAATTAGCTAAAGACGACTCTGTTATTGTTTTTACAGAAACAACCTCTAATCTACATCACGACGAATTTTTTACCAGGATCGATACCATAATTGGGCCTATAGAAAAAGACGAAAATATGCAGGAGCTTTTTGAAGCTTTGCGACCAGATATTTTGTTGACGTTTGGTGGAATGATCGTTTCTAAAAAAATAAAAGCTTTTCTACGGAATTATAATCCAAAACATCACTGGCACGTCGATTCTAAAAAGGCGTACAATACTTTCTTTTGCTTAAACAAGCATTTTGAAACTTCGGTAAACGACTTCTTTACAGATTTCTTTCCGCTTACCACAAAAATGGATAGTGATTATGGCGAATTTTGGAAAAATATACGCGCAAAACGCCAGGTGCGCCATGATGCGTATATGGACGAAATTCCATATTCAGATCTAAAAGCCATGCAATTATTGGTGCCAAAGGTGCCAGATCATTATATCATGCAACTGGCCAACAGTTCAACGATTCGTTATGCGCAATTATTTAAATGGAATCCTTCGCTACGAATTTTTTGTAATCGCGGTACCAGTGGTATAGACGGTAGTATTTCTACCGCTGCAGGTTCTGCGATGGCGAGTGAAGATCCAGTTTTGATGGTAACAGGTGATCTTAGTTTCTTTTACGATAGCAATGCGCTTTGGAATAAATATTTACCTGCTAATTTTAGGATTATTATTCTGAATAACTCTGGTGGCGGAATTTTTAGAATTCTTCCCGGTAATAAGAATAGCGAACAATTCGATACTTTTTTTGAAACCGTTCACGATTTAAAAGCAGAACAACTGGCGAAAATGTACAATTTTGAATATGATTCTGCTTCTTCAGAAATTGAAATTAGTCATTCGTTAAGTACATTTTTTGAAGCTTCAGAGCGTCCTAAGATTTTAGAGATTTTTACTCCGCGTAAAGTCAACGATAAAGTTTTACTCGAATATTTTAGTTATATGAAATAATCCGCTGGGAGCATTCATTGTAAAACTCATTTATAACCAAACAAAATGAAGAAATTTACTACGGATAGAAAATTGATTCTTGTCAATTTTGCAATTGTATTTTATTTCATTTTGATTTGGTTGACAAACATCTATAAAGTAGACTATGCTTTAATTAGAGTTTTTAGAGAAATCTTGACCATACCATTTCTTATTGCACAAATTATTTTTTTAGTCATCGGGATAAATTATTTAAGAAAAAATCAAAAGAATTACTATTTAGCAATTAGTGTTTTGGCATTAGCAATTTGTTCTTTTGTTACAATTGGAAGTTTTTTTTAAAACCAGATTTGCTTCAAGGATACCCGTGCAATTAACATGGAAAATTATAATTCAAATTCCGTAAAGATTGCTTCATAAATATTCAGATAGTAAAGTCAAATAAAGATTTACTTGAGTATTCTAGTTATATGAAATAATTTAATTAGATCGCTTTATCTGTCATCTCCAAAAGATTACTAACCAATTAACAGCTAAGATTTTATGCCCAATCAGAAAGCAGACTGTAAACCGTTAACTGTAAACTAGATTATTTAACAAATTCTTTGTTTTCCGCTTAAATTTTAAATTTTCAGTAAGCTTTCTTATGATTCTGTTAGGTGAGTTTAGGAATGTTTCTATGTAAATTCGAAAAAACCAAAAACAAAATTATGAGTACCAAAACCGATGAAAAAGTAGGAAAGTATATTCAGGATATTAAAGAAAAGGTAGGAGAGGAGCCAGATGTGGCACTTATTCGTAGCATAACCGAATCTTTAGGCCCTGTAGTTTTTAGAAGTGATGCTGAAACGGTTTCAGCAAGTAGCGAAGATGAGTTAGAAACGGTAAAACAAAACTTTTTGATCAAGAAATTAGGATTACCTAACGATAGTAAACTTGATGTTGGTATAAATGCAATGCTGGAGAAATACGGTAAATCAAACCGAAATAAATATAGAGCAACATTATATTATTTGCTAACCAAACATTTTAAAAAAGAGTCTGTATTTGCCTAATCTCATAGATTAGTCAGGATCGAATCCGCTTTCTATTTTCAGGAAGCGGATTCTTTTTTTGCATTCCCCTGAAATTATAAAGTATCTTTGTCATCTAAATTTATGTTATGCTGAATATTGGCGAAAATCATCGTTTAATTATTGATCGTGAAACCGAACCTGGTTTGTTTCTTAAGAATGCTGAAGGAGACGAGGTTTTATTACCTAATAAATATATTCCGAAGGAATTTCAATTAGAAGATGAAATTGAGGTTTTTGTGTACCTGGATCATTCAGAGCGTCCGGTGGCAACTACTTTAGAACCTTACGTGAAATTAGACGAATTTGCCTTTTTAGAATGTGTAGAAACCACAGATTTTGGTGCTTTTTTAGATTGGGGATTAGAGAAACATCTTTTTGTTCCGTTTAAAGAACAGGTGTATCCTATGCAAAAAGGACATCGTTATTTGATCTTTTGCTATTTAGATGAAGACACAAATCGGTTGGTAGCTTCAAGTAAAGTTCATGCTTATTTAGACAATTCAGATCTTACAATAAAACCTTTCGAAGAAGTAGATCTTATCGTGAGCAATAAAACAGATCTTGGCTATAACGTGATCATCAATGAAATTCATTTAGGCCTGGTGTATAACGATGATGTTTTTCAGCCCATAGAAATTGGCGACCGTATTAAAGGATTTATAAAGAAAACTCGAAAAGACGGCAAGATCGATGTTACGCTGCAACGTCCTGGTTACAGAAGTATAGAGCCAAATGCGCAGGCAATTTTAGATGAACTGCAAAATCAAAACGGATTTTTAAATATCACAGATAAATCTTCGCCTGAAAAAATAAAAGCCGTGTTTAAAATGAGTAAAAAGAGTTTTAAACGTGCTGCTGGAAATCTTTATAAACAACGCCAAATCGATATAAAAGAAGACGGAATTTACCTGAAAAATTAAGTTCTTTTGATTTTTTAGTAATAATATCTGCTACTACGGCGATAAGAATAGGGTCTTGAATACATACTATTCATTGTAGAATTATACAATGAGTTGTGATAGCGGTGAAAAGGATTACTACTAAAATTAGTATTGTTATTATTGAAGTTATTAATGCCGGTATTCAACTGGTCCTGCTGGTTGTTACCTGTAAGCTGAATTGCTTTTTCTTCCTTTGGTTCTGTTTGTGGTAAACTAATATTGGCCAGGCGTTTGGCTTTTGCCAGTTCTCTTTGTCGATTTTCTTCGCGAATAATGCCTACCATATCAAATTCTTCACGTTCGTTTTGTACACCAATAAAAGTACCGCTTGGCAAATTAGGATCGTAAACTAAAAATTGATTGGGTCTTAGATCGGTTAGCACCGGTGGTAGAAATTTGTCTTGATCTAGTTCTAAAACAACAGTTTCTTTTGCAGAGATTTCCTGCGCGAATGATACCGTGTTTATCGTTAGTAGAAAAAGGATGCTAAGAAGATGTTTCATTAAACCTGGACGTTTCTAAAACCTGTTTCAAAAATTATGCTAAACTTAAAACAGACAGCGCTAAATTCAAAATTAAGAATCAAATTTTTATAGATAACCGATATTGTTGATTTTTAGTACACAAATTTAAAATTCGAGGCCGAATTTTTTAAAATAAATCTGATAATTAGATTCTTATGCTTAGATATTTTATATATTCCAATTTCTTTCTAACTATTAATCATCAACTCATCATGAAAATATTAGGCTATTTCTCGATAGTATTAATTTTATTATTCGGTTTAAATTCGGTGTATGCCCAGCAAACCTCAGGAATAGTAAAATATAAAGGAGTAATAAATGAAGATTTCAGGAATAAATTTTTAGAAGAATTCAAGAAGAAAAAAGATGTTGCTCCAGAGATTAGAAAAGGTGTCGTGGAAATGTACTTAAATGCTGAAGAAGACAATTACGAACTTCATTTTAAGGGTCAGGAATCCTATCTTCATTATGTTGAACATCTTGAAAATGAAAATAGAAATACCGTGAAAATCGGAAGTAAGGCAGGAACTAGTGATTTTTATGTAAATCTAGATGACAAAAAGATCATTAAAAAAACTTCAATGATGGGGCTTTTAAATTATGAGGAGATAAGCTGGGAAGTAAAAAACGAGAGCAAAGAAATTGGAGATTACAAATGCTTTAAAGCTGAGGGCATCGAAAAAAAATATCTGCGTGATGGGAAGATTGAAGAAGAACCTGTTGTTGCCTGGTTTGCACCAGAAATCCCATTGCAATTTGGGCCACATAATTATAATGGGCTTCCAGGCTTGATCTTAAGAATAGACAAGGAAGAGTTTTCTATTATAGCTACTGAAATTATGCTGAATCCAGAAGAAAAAATTAAGATCGATCCTGTAAAAGATGATGCTAAGATTCGCTCAAGAAAGGAAGCTTACCAAATGGCAACAGAATACTATAACGACACCTACGGAAATTAATTCAAGAGAAATTAAAATTCCTGCTAAAAACTTCGAATTTAAAAAATAAAGCTACTTTAGTCGCGAATATAAACACCAAACCTAATCATGAAAAAGTTAGTATTTATCCTATTTGTAATTTTAGGAACCAGCGCTTTTGCACAGGAAATAGAAGGAGATTCTTTTCAGAAAAAAGCAGTAAAATTAATCGAATTAACCTCTGGGCAACAATTCGAGATCATTAGCGAGCCTATCGTAAATCAAATTCCAGAAGGAAACCGTGAAGATTTTAAAAAAGAACTTAAAGCGAGCCTTAAAGGTCTTTATGTAAAATTAGCTGAGATTTATCGTGAAGAGTTCACAGAAGAGGAGTTAGACGAAATTCTTGCTTTCTACGACACACCAGTCGGGAAGAAAATGGTAGATACGACTCCAAAAGTTATGCAAAAAGCGATGACCGTAGGTCAGCAATGGGGTATGGAGCTTCAGTCGATTATGGCAAAATATATGCAGTAAAAGCTAAAATTCTAAAATTAAAAACCTGGTTTTTATAACCGGGTTTTTTTATGGCCTTTTTTAAGAAAATAAATCTATGCGCTTTTAGAAAATAGAGAGGAGACCAGATTTAATATTCATTTCTGAATTAAAATACTAATCGATGAAAGCTGAAAGCTCTTAAATATCATACTGTAAACTTTCACTTTATAAACTGCGCGCAAAACCTTATTTTTACTTCATAAATTTTATAATATGGAAAAAGCCGACTGGAAAACAGTTAAGGAATACGACGATATCACTTATAAAAAGAGTAATGGTGTTGCAAGAATTGCATTTAACCGTCCAGAAGTTCGTAATGCGTTTAGGCCAAAGACAACCAGCGAATTATTAGATGCTTTTCAAGATGCGCACGAAGATACTTCTATAGGTGCTGTGCTACTTTCTGCAGAAGGACCTTCACCAAAAGATGGCGTGTATTCTTTTTGTAGTGGTGGCGATCAGAAAGCCAGAGGTCACCAGGGATATGTAGGAGAAGATGGATATCACCGTTTAAATATTTTAGAAGTACAGCGTTTAATTCGTTTTATGCCAAAAGCGGTAATTTGCGTAGTGCCCGGCTGGGCTGTTGGTGGTGGTCACAGTTTGCACGTAGTTTGTGATATCACTTTGGCGAGTAAAGAACATGCGATCTTTAAACAAACAGATGCAGATGTTACCAGTTTCGATGCAGGTTATGGATCTGCTTATTTAGCGAAAATGGTCGGGCAAAAGAAGGCTCGTGAGATTTTCTTTTTAGGCCGAAATTATTCAGCGCAGGAAGCTTACGAAATGGGAATGGTAAATGCTGTGATTCCGCATGAAGAATTAGAAGATACCGCTTACGAGTGGGCGCAGGAGATTCTTGCAAAATCACCAACTTCAATTAAAATGCTAAAGTTTGCCATGAATTTAACTGATGATGGAATGGTAGGACAACAGGTTTTTGCTGGCGAAGCCACACGTTTAGCTTATATGACAGATGAAGCTAAAGAAGGCCGTAACGCATTTTTGGAAAAAAGAAAGCCAAATTTCGAGAAAAAATGGATTCCGTAGAGACACCATTCAGCAATAATACGATCGATATAGCTACACTGCCAGATTTTGAGCAGGTAAGCCTTAATCCTGTTCGTAAAAAACTATTAACCAAACATTTGTTGCAAACAGGTGTTTGGTTTGTAATCGTTATTGCTTTTAGTGTTTTTATGTATTTTCAAGATGAAATTTTGGTTGGAGGTATAATTAGCGGAATTTTAATTCTGTTTTTAATATTTGTGGTTTTCAATTTCATCAAAAAACAGTCGCGCTACGCTTATGCGATAAGAGAAAAAGATCTAATTTATAAACGCGGATTTTTGTTAAGTAAAACTACGGTGGTTTCTTTCAACAGGATTCAGCATGTATCTATAAATCGCAGTGTTTTAGATAAGTGGTTGGCTCTTTCAACCCTTAAAATTTTCACTGCCGGTGGAAGCGGTAGCGATGTAAAGATTCCCGGTTTAGATCCAACAGTTGCCGAAAAGCTTAAAGAAGCCCTGGCAGGTAAAATTGCCAACGAAAATGTCTAAGGCTTTTAGCATACCGCAACGGCAATCTGCAGTGGGAATTTTACTCATTTTCACTTCTACACTTTATAAACTCATCAGGGGATTTTGGGCAGCTTTTGCCTATTTTATATTCAAAAGACCAGAGGGAGATATTTTACTCTACATCGTTCTAGGAGTTTCTGTGATCGTTGTTTTAGTCGCCATCTATAGTTATTTTGATTATCGAAAATTCCTTTTTCATATCGATTACGAAGCTGAAGAATTTATTCTGAAAAAGGGCGTTTTTAGCTCGGATTTTGTGTCGATTCCTTTTGATAAAATTCAGCAGGTAAACTTTAAAAGGGGAATTTTGCAGCGATTAGCCGGAGTTTATAGTTTGGTTGTAGATACTGCTGGAAGCAAGCAAAAGGAAGTTGAGATTAAAGCGGTGAATACTGAAGATGCGAATCAACTCGCTGATATTTTAAACAGCCTGAAAGAGGGAGGGAATGAAGACGCTGAAATTTTAGATGAGACTCAAATTAATACTGAAGCTAAAACTGAAAAATCTCAGGAAGAAAAATGGACGTATCGTTTAAGCTTGGCAACCTTAATCAAAACAGGTTTAAGTAGTAATTTCTTTAGAGGTTTCGGACTTATTTTTGTGTTTATTTCTACGATTTTCAATGAGCTGAATCAGTTTTTTAAAGAAGAAACATCAGAGTGGGAATCGCAGTTTACTAAAGATATAGGCGGTGTAGCAACCGAGTCGATTTTGTTTATTTCCGGGCTTATTTTTTTACTGCTCGTATTAAGTATTTTTATTACAACTGCTGAGGTTTTTATTAAATATTTCAATCTTAATCTTACACAAACCAAAAGTAGTTTAGACCTGCAAATGGGCTTGCGTACCAATACGCGAGTTTCCTTAAAACCCATTCGAGTTCAGATTTTAAAGATCGTCACCAATCCAATACAAAGACACTTAAATTTGTATAAAGCCGGTTTATGGGTGGCTAGTAGCGAAGATAATGATAAGAAAAGCGTGATTCAGATTCCGGGATTGGAAAAAGATACCATTCAGAAGATAAAATCCTTTCTTTATCAGTCTTCAAAAACCGAATCTGGAACTATTTTTAAACCACATTGGGTAGAATTATCACGGCGTTTGATTATTGGCGCGATACCAGTGATTGCGACCGGGATCCTGCAATACTTCACTAATTTTATCGAATTTCAGTGGTGGATTTTAGTAGCTTCAGCGTATTTATTGATTTATGCAGTTTTTCAATTCAGAATATATAACTCGCTTAGTTTAAAAATAGGAGAGGAGTTTATTACAAAATCTTATTCTGCCTGGGATGAGACCATCGAAATCGTGGAAATCTACAAATTACAGGGAATAACAGTAAAACAACCTTTATGGTATAAAAAGCGAAATTTGGTACATATTGTTTTTCACAATGCTGCAGGTGATATTACATTTAGAGCCGTAGATAAGACGATTTTGCACAAAATGAACTATTGTCTTTATGCTATAGAACGAACCAATATAGCCTGGATGTAAGAGCGCCAAATTCGTAGAATTGGACTCCGGATATTTTCGAAAAAAACAAAGATAAAAAATGAAAGAAGCTGAGGAGTTTTGTCCTAAAAATAAAGAAGAATGGAGAAACTGGCTCAAGCGAAACCACGTTGATAAAAATGCAGTATGGTTAATCTTTTATAGAAAAACTTCCACTAAGTATAATTTAAGTTGGAGTGAATCTGTAGATGAATCTCTTTGTTTTGGTTGGATCGATAGTACAAAAAAGACAACTGATAACGAGAAGTATAAACAATATTTTACAAAGCGAAAAGCTAAAAGTAATTGGTCTAAAGTCAATAAAGAAAAGATTCAAAAATTAATCGATAATGGACTTATGGCTGAAGCCGGGTTGGCAAGTATTGAAATTGCGAAAGAAAATGGTTCCTGGACATTTTTGGATGATATTGAAAATCTTGAGATTCCAAATGACTTAATGCTGGAATTTTCCAAAAATGAAGGAACTTTGGAATATTTTGAAAGTATAAGTAAATCAGACAAAAAATCAATTTTATACTGGGTGAGTTTGGCTAAGAGAGAAAAGACCAGGCAAAAAAGAATCTTAGAAATCGTAGAAAATGCTCTTCAAAAAAATAAACCTAAGCAATTTCGATAAAAGTTCTAAAATTCTATTTTTAATACTTGGCCTTTTCTTGGAATTATAGGTCATCAAGAATTTCTGTTTTAATTGTTTCAGTCGCGATATCTATCTAAATTTTTCAAAATAAAGATGCTTTTTAAACAAAGCCATCACAAGTTGCCCTGAAGTAGTTTAGGTATACATAATACCGCCACAATATTAAATCACTTAAAAAAATTCAAAGTGAAATAAATTTCTGCGTACATTTAAAAAGTTTAAATGAGAGAGATGATATTAAATACAGATGCAAGAGTAAATGCGGCTTTTGAGAATTATCCGGACTTCGTTCAAGATAAAATGCGAAAACTTCGAGAATTGGTTATCGAAACAGCAGAAGAAATGAAGGATGTAGCTGTTTTGGAAGAAACTCTTAAATGGGGAGAACCAAGTTATGTTACAAAAAATGGAAGTACATTACGTATGGATTGGAAAACAAAAGCACCAGATCAATATGCATTATATTTTCAATGTACTACTAGATTGGTAGATACTTTTAGGTTAATTTTTGGTCAAAAATTTCAATTTGAGGGCAAAAGAGCCATCATCTTTAGAATAAATGATATAGTTCCCGAAACCGAATTAAAGGAATGTATAAAAGCCTGCTTTCGTTATCATAAGGTAAAAGACCAGCTAACTTTAGGAATATAAAAAGCCGCTAAAAATTAACGGCTCTGTTATTATTGAAAATTGATGATTTTTACATCAATTTTGGGAATTTCTTGGGATTGCTTTCATGCATAATAGCGTAAACTTTTTCAAAAACATCTTCATGTGACGGTTTAGAGAAATAATCACCATCACTACCATAAGCCGGGCGATGTTCTTTAGCAGTTAGCGTTTGTGGCTTACTATCTAAATATCGCCATGCATCCTGCTCTTCTAAGATTTTTTGAAGAATATAGGAAGAAGCACCGCCTGGTACATCTTCATCGATAACCAGTAAGCGATTTGTTTTCTTTACGCTTTCAACAATATCTTTAGCAGTATCGAAAGGAATCAGAGACTGAACATCGATAATTTCAACATCTATACCCGCTTCGGCAAGTAGTTCATCAGCGGTTTGTTCAATTATTCTTAGTGTCGAGCCATAAGAAACTAACGTTATATCCTTACCTTCTCTAAGGGTTTCTACTTTACCAATTGGGGTTTTAAATTCTCCAAGGTTTTCTGGTAAACGTTCCTTTAAACGATAACCATTAAGACATTCTACAATTAAAGCAGGATTATCCAGATCGAGTAAATTATTGTAGAAGCCGGCAGCTTTTGTCATGTTTCTTGGTACCAGCACAAAAACTCCACGAATTAAATTTAAAATCCCACCAAGTTGAGAACCACTGTGCCAAATTCCTTCTAATCGATGTCCTCGTGTTCTTACGATTAATGGGTTTTTCTGCTTTCCTTTAGTTCTGTAATGTAAAGTAGAAAGATCGTCACTAATAGTTTGTAAGGCATACATTACGTAATCTAAATACTGAATTTCTGCAATAGGGCGTAAACCTCTTAGCGAAAGACCAATTCCCTGTCCCAGGATCGTGGCTTCGCGAATTCCGGTATCAGCAACACGGTAAGATCCATATTTTTTTTGAAGACCTTCTAAGCCCTGATTTACATCACCAATTTCACCAGCATCTTCTCCAAAAATTAAGGTTTCTGGACGCGTTTCAAAGATCTTATCAAAATTATCTCTAATCACGATTCGCGCATCTACCATTTTAGCTTCATCAGCATATACCGGTAAAACTTCTGTGTCTATAGCTTTGTTGGTGCTATATAAGTGACTACTATATTCATCGAAAGACTGGTCGTTAAAATTGTTGATCCAGCTTATAAGCTCATTTTTATCTTCTCCGCTATAATTAGTAATATAACGTAGCGTTTTTCTTGCTAAAGAAAGGACATCCTTTTTTAATGGTTCTTTAGTGCTATTTAATTTTTTAATTAGTGGCTTTAAACTTTCGGCAGCATCACTGTTCTTGGCGATATTATTAAGAATTTGAAGCAATTCTTTCTGCTTATCCTTATTAGGATTTAAGTAAGCATTCCAGGCACGCTTTTTACCTTCTCTAACTTCGCGTTTAATATCTTTATCGAGCTGTTCTATTTCCTCAGGAGTACTGAAGCCATTATCTATGATCCACTCTCTAAATTTTACGTTACAATCGTATTCCTTCTCCCATGCAAGACGTTTATCACTTTTATAACGCTCATGAGAACCTGAAGTAGAATGTCCCTGCGGTTGTGTTAATTCAACGACATGGATAAGAACAGGGCAATGCTCTGTTCTTGCGATTTGTTGCGCTTTATCGTAAGCTTCAACAAGTGCTACATAATCCCAACCATTTACAACGATGATCTCGTAACCATTGTTTTGATCTTCATCGCGTTGGAAACCTTTTAAGACTTCAGAAATACTCTCTTTTGTAGTTTGATGTTTCGCATGTACAGAAATCCCATATTCATCATCCCAAACACTTAGTACCATTGGTACTTGTAAAACACCTGCAGCGTTTACAGTTTCCCAAAAATGCCCTTCACTGGTACTCGCATTTCCAATAGTACCCCATGCGATCTCGTTCCCGTTCTCCGAAAATTTTTCAGCATCTATACCATCAACATGTCTGTAAATTTTAGAAGCCTGTGCTAAGCCTAACAATCTTGGCATTTGGCCGGCAGTTGGAGAAATATCTGCACTAGAATTTTTCTGCTGCATCAAATTTTTCCAGCTTCCGTCTTCATTAATGTTATGAGAAATAAAGTGACCACCCATTTGGCGGCCGGCAGACATTGGTTCGTTAGCAATATCGGTATCGGCATAAAGCCCGGCGAAAAAGTTTTCGATGCTTAGGGCGTCGATTGCCATCATAAAAGTTTGGTCGCGGTAGTAACCAGATCTAAAATCACCATTTTTAAAGCTTTTAGCCATAGCCAGCTGCGGCAATTCTTTTCCGTCTCCAAAAATCCCAAATTTGGCTTTCCCGGTAAGTACTTCTCGTCTTCCCAGTAAGCTACATTCGCGGCTCGTTACGGCAACTTTGTAATCTTCTAAAACCTGAGTTTTAAAATCTTCGTAAGAAATCGATTCTTTAGTTTCGGTTTCGCTTTGCATGAACTTCTTTTTTGGATCACACAAATATAGCTAAAATTAGAATTATACACAATTCATAAAAATCCTTATATTTTAAATATAACATATTTTAACATTGGTTAAATTGAAATTATTTAAAAAATATTCGTGATTTTTCGTTTTTATTGAATTCTTTAAAATTTACTTATAAAAAAAATTGGTGCAAAAAACTTTAATATCAATACCATCTACGGGTAAAAAGCCTGATTAACGTATTGATATCCAGCGATACAATAAATCGTATTTTTTGATCGTAATCTGGCTGAGCGATCTCCCAAGCCAGATTAGAGTAAACTGGGAAAAAAACTTCAAAATAATCTTCAACAAGTGCCACGCGAACACCAGAGTCATATAGAAATTGGCTATTTTCGCCTCTGTTTTTTACTATTCCTGCATCACCATAAGCAAAGATCCATTTCCAAATATTGGTGCTGGCGTTCACAGTAGTAATCCATTGGTTGGCATATTCTGGCATTACCTGCGATTTAAAACCACCTTCAGCCATAATGATCTGCTGGCTAAATAGACCATCACCTTCGCTTCTTCCGTAGTAATTATAATCGAAAAGATAATCTGTTGGCCTGTCTAAAGCAAAGCTGAAATAATCTGCATCTTGCTGAAGATCACTATAAATAAAAGTACCACCATAAAACCGAAGATTGATCTGGCGATTGTTTTTAAACAATTTTCTATACTGAAGGCTTAGTGAGACTTTACTGAAATTTTCTGCCAGTTGATAATCGATCACTGCTGAAGTACGATCCACCAGATAAGAGTTTCCATAGCCATAACGCACATTAAAAACATTGTAATTAGGTGATGTTTGGGTTTGATCGAAAGGATTTTCATCGCGATCTACATTAATATTTCTAATCGATAAACTTTGTCTCTCATTATTTCTAAGATTTTGCGGTCTAAATACAAAATTTAGGTAAGGGGTATATCTGCGATAAAAAAGATCGTAGCCGTAAGAAAATCGGTTTCCGCCAATTCCCATACGAATAGTTCTTAGATCCTGATTGTCGTAGCGCCAGGTGTAACTAATATTAGCACTTCCTACTACGGTGTTACTATTAAAACCGTATTTAGGCGAAATTCTAAAACTAAGATCTTTGGCCAAAAATGTGGTGTTGTACATTTTTGGACCAATAGAGATTCCGTCGTATAGGTTATAATCAAATTCTGGCGTGAAGAATACCTGCGCATATTTTGGATCCTCAATATCTTCTAATAATCTAAATTGAATTGGTTTATTAAAGAGTTTACTAACGCCTCGAAAATTATTACGCTGATTATATTCTGGGATTACCTGCTCGTAATTAAGCGCAATTCGTTCAGCATCATTTCTTGGGATCGTTACTTGCTTTTCTTTGCCAATATTATCTACCCATCTTTTATAAATGATCTGGTCGTCTTTAATCCCGTAGAGCGAAACTGGCATATTATTGTCTCGCTTATTTTTAATGGTAACCTTAAGGGAGTCTTTACTCTTTTTAAGTTTCGATATTTTAAAGTCTATTTTTTTTCTAGTATTCACGTAGTCTTCAAAAAACCAGTCTAAATTTTTATTGGCATTTTTGCGTAATATCGATTCAAAATTCTGTCTCGTTCCAAGTTGAAGTCGGTTTTCCGAATAGAATTCAGAAATAGTTTTTTTTACAGGTTCACTACCCAGGTAATCTTCCAAATATTTTATGCCAATTCCTGCTTTATAAGGATTAGCGATATTTACATTGAATTTTAGCAATGAATCCTTGCTGCTTCCCAACGGCTGATCAATATTTAGCCTGGCCATATTCATGTACAGAAATTGGTATTGATCGTTAAATTCTAAATCTGCTGCATGAAACCACCGTAATCCAATAATCTTACTAAGACTACCAATAAGTTTCATTTTTGGATAATAACGGTCTACATAATCGATCATTAAGCAGATCGCAATAGCATCATGAACCCATTGATCTTGCTGCGGATCTAATAGTAAACTGTTACTTAAAAAGTTATTGGTAATCGTTTTTAATTGCTGAATATCATAGTTGAATCCATCTGGGAAAGGTCTTATAAAATCGGGTAATTGATTTAAGCCATAAACCGGGTTTTTTAAATAATCTTCTTTAGTGATCAATATTTTTTGATGCGGATATTCTCCTAATCGTTCCTGAAGAAAATCGAAGATGCGGGTAAGAATAATATCTTTAATTTCAGGTTGTAATCCATCATCATCAAGATTGGTTACCAATTGATGTTGCCCAACAGGTAAAGTTTCTGGCTCGTAAGTTTGTGTAAGTAAAAGCTCAGATTCTACACGATTTTCACCAGTTAGTCTAATATGCCTGCGGTTTCCGGCAGCATAATTATGAAAAATATTTAATGCAGTAGATGGAAAGAATTCGGTAGGAACGTCTAATTGAATATCTAAATTTGCCGGTGGCGTATACTGCTCACCAATATCTTTATGGCTATATAATTTCCATTCACCATCATAAACAGCAGGAGTTAGATACCAGAATTTTAGTTTATAATTTCCGTCGCTACTCACCCCAAAACGAGTAAATTTATCACTGGGGATTTTTACGCTATACTTAAATTTTAAATTGATCTTTTCGCCAGGTTGCAACTTTTTATTCAGCAGAACTCTTAAAATGTCTGGATGATTTTGTGGCCTGATCCAAACAAGGTCGTTGTTATTATAAGTAACTTTTTCTAGGCTTGTATAGCCTTTTTCTTCTGGCTTAGAAAAATGAAATTTACGAACATATTCCTCCCCAAACCTTCGGGCCAGGGGAGTGTTCTTGTCTTTAAATGCATTTGCCCAATCATTAAGATAGATTTCCCTAATCGGCTCTTTGACCGTATTAACATAAGTAAGTTGTTGATCAATGTAAATTGTTCTTTCTTCTTTGTTAAGCTCAGCGTTTATTAAAATCTGATGCTGAGCCACAACACCATCTATCTTCAACAAGCAACAAAAAAAAAGTACAAAAAGGGTTCTCAAAGGGGAATTTTACATTTTAAATTCTATCATATTTACGAAAACAATAAATGTCTGGTTTAGAAATTAGGGCTAAGATTGTATTCATCATAGAATTTATCTAAAATTTCGATAACTTCTTCTGGAGTATCTACAACCTGTACAAGATCCATATCTGGAGCGCTAATATTCTTAAAGCTATCTAATAACGTTGTTTTTATCCAGTCTACCAAACCGCTCCAAAATTCGCTTCCCACTAAAATAATTGGGAATTTGTCGATCTTATGTGTTTGAATTAAAGTAATAGCTTCAAATAATTCATCTAAAGTTCCAAAACCGCCCGGCATTACTACAAAGCCCTGTGAGTATTTTACAAACATCACTTTTCTCACGAAGAAATAATCGAAATCTAAACTCTTATCATTATCGATATATGGATTGTCGTGCTGCTCGAAAGGTAATTCAATATTAAGTCCTACAGATGTTCCTCCGGCAAGGTGAGCGCCTTTGTTTCCTGCTTCCATGATTCCGGGACCACCACCGGTAATAATTCCGTAGCCATGATCTACGATCTTTTTGGCAACATCTTCAGTAAGCTTATAATACTTCATATCTGGTTTTGTACGAGCAGAACCGAATATCGAAACACATGGGCCAATCTGACTCAGTTTTTCGTATCCGTTTACAAATTCGCCCATAATCTTAAAGATCGCCCAGCTATCATTTGTTTTTATCTCATTCCAGGTTTTTCCTCCTTGTTTTGGTATCATTCTTTTAATCTTTTACCCGATAATCGGGATTAAATGTTCCGTTTTAATTCAGATAACTATCGTCATCCGGATTGCTCGGAATCATAATTATTTTATTTAAGTTCTTTTTTAAGGAATCTTGCCGTGTGGCTTTTTTTGTTTTTGGCAACTTCTTCAGGTGTGCCGGTTACGATTACTTCGCCGCCGCCTTTACCACCTTCAGGGCCAATATCGATAATATGGTCTGCCATTTTTATAACATCCAGATTATGCTCGATAATTAAAACAGTATTTCCTTTGTTGGTTAATTTATTCAGGACTTCCATTAAAACTCTAATATCTTCAAAATGAAGTCCGGTTGTTGGTTCGTCTAAAATATAAAAAGTATTTCCGGTATCACGTTTAGATAATTCTGTAGCTAATTTTATACGTTGCGCTTCACCACCAGAAAGTGTAGTACTTTGCTGCCCAAGCGTAACATAGCCTAAACCAACATTTTTGATGGTATTCAATTTTCTAAAGATCTTCGGGATAGGTTCAAAGAAATCTGTAGCTTCATCGATGGTCATTTCTAACACATCTGCAATAGACTTTCCTTTATACCGAATTTCTAAAGTTTCACGGTTAAATCTTTTTCCGTGGCAGGTTTCACATTCAACATAAACATCGGGTAAGAAGTTCATCTCGATCACTCGAAGTCCGCCACCTTTACAGGTTTCACAGCGCCCACCTTTTACATTAAAACTGAATCTTCCCGGTTTATATCCTCTAATTAAAGCTTCAGGAGTTTTAGCGAAAAGACTTCTAATTTCAGAAAAAACACCGGTATATGTCGCCGGGTTACTTCTTGGTGTACGCCCAATTGGCGACTGATTGATGTCGATCACTTTATCGATATGATCTAAACCTTTGATTTTTTTATAAGGTTTAGGCTCTTTAACACCATTGAAATAATGCGCGTTCATGATTGGGTAAAGCGTCTCGTTGATCAAGGTAGATTTTCCACTTCCAGAAACTCCCGTAACAGCGATCATTTTACCTAATGGAAATTCAATCGAAACATTCTTCAGGTTATTTCCTGTTGCGCCGGTGAGTTTGATTTTCTTCCCGTTTCCTTTTCTTCTTTCCTTAGGAACCGCAATTTCTCGTTTTCCACTTAGATAATCGGCAGTAAGCGTTCTATTCTTTTGCATTTCTGAAGGTGGTCCCTGGCTAATGATCTCACCACCATGCTTCCCGGCTTTTGGGCCAATATCGATCACATGATCTGCACGCTCGATCATGTCCTTATCGTGTTCTACCACGATCACAGAGTTCCCAATATCACGTAAAGAAACCAGAGAGTTGATCAGTTTCTCGTTATCACGCTGATGCAAACCAATACTTGGTTCATCTAAGATATAAAGTACACCAACCAATTGCGAACCAATTTGCGTAGCCAGTCTTATTCGTTGCGCTTCACCACCCGATAAACTTTTTGAGCTTCGGTTTAAGTTTAAATAGGTAAGCCCAACATCTTCTAAGAATTTGAGTCGTGTTCTAATTTCTTTAACCACTTCAGTAGCGATCTTTTTTTGTTTTTCTGAAAGTCGGTCTTCAAGATCTTCAAAAAGTGCTACTAAATCACTAATATCAAGATTCGCTAATTCAGCGATATTTTTTTCGTCGATCTTAAAATAAAGCGATTCTTTCTTCAGCCTTGTACCGTTACAGCTTGGGCATTCGATCTTATCCATATATTCTTTCGCCCAGCGACGTAAAGAACTAGAGTCATTATTTTTATAAGTCTCTTCGATAAAGGTAGCAACGCCTTCAAAATCGATCTTATATTCTCTGGTAATTCCTATGGTTTTAGATTCTTTGCTGAATTTTTCTTTTCCGCCGTACATGATCATATTCATGGCTTCCTGCGGAATTTTTTCGATAGGATCGTTCAGGCTAAAGTCAAAACGTTCTGCGATAAGCTGAAGTTGGGAGAATACCCAGTTCTTTTTTTGCGGCCCATGTGGAGCTAATCCACCGCTTTTAATCGACTTAGAGCGATCTGGAATAATTCGATCTTCATTTACTTTATAAAGCGTCCCAATACCGCTACAGCTAGGGCAGGCACCTTTTGGAGAGTTGAATGAAAATGTATTTGGCTCTGGATTAGGATACGAGATTCCGGTGGTAGGACACATTAAGTTTCGACTAAAAAATCGAACCTCGCCGGTTTCCTGCTCCATGATCATAAGTACATCGTCGCCGTGATACATGGCGGTTTTTATACTTTCGTCCAAACGTTTTTGTGCATCGGTATTATCGTCGATCTTTAAACGATCGATCACGATCTCGATATCATGCGTTTTATATCGATCCAGCTTCATGCCTTTTACGATATCCCGAATTTCACCATTGGTTCTCACTTTTACAAAACCCTGTTTGGCGATATTCTCGAATAACTCACGGTAATGTCCTTTTCTGGATCTAATTACCGGAGCCAAAACACTTACACGTTTATCTTTATAATGTTCGATGATCAAATCCTTGATCTGATTATCGGTATAACTTACCATTTTCTCGCCTGTGTTGTAACTGTAAGCTTCACCGGCGCGGGCAAAAAGTAGCCTTAAGAAATCGTAAATTTCGGTAATCGTTCCTACCGTACTACGCGGATTCTTACTCGTAGTTTTTTGTTCGATCGCAATAACAGGAGAAAGACCTTCAATTTTATCTACATCAGGGCGCTCTAAACCGCCAAGAAACTGGCGAGCATAGGCAGAAAATGTTTCGATATAACGACGCTGACCTTCAGCATAGATCGTATCAAAAGCAAGGGAAGATTTCCCGGAGCCTGAAAGTCCCGTGATCACGACTAACTTTTCGCGGGGAATTTCGACATCAATATTTTTTAAATTATGAACTCTGGCTCCTAAAACCTCTATTTTTTCTTCAGTTTTCGTCATATTTTTCATCAAGATCGCAAAGTTACTCAATGCATTGCTAACTAAAAAGTAAGCAAAGTTTCACCATTGTTAATTTCAATCTAAATTTGAATAATTTTGTTGAATTTCGATTAGCAATTACTGTTCCAGTAGTTCTTTTTTCCTTTTTTCTGAAAAAGCTTCAAGTTCAGCAAAAAATCTATAGAATTCATCTTTAAATTCATCGTAAAACGCTCTAAGCTCGTTTACAGATTGGTCCATTTTCGATCTAAACTTGGTGCGCTGGTTCATTTGCGATAAAATAAGTCCAATGCCATCGATCGTAGAATAAGTTACCAGCCAGTTATGCTCTATCATGTATGGCATAAAGTTTTTTACTCGCTTTGGCAAAACCTGGGGATTACGCTGAATAAGATCATAAAAATCCTGGCTGTAATCTTCTAATTTCATCTCGTGAAAATCACTCCAGTTTGCAGCTAAAAAATGATCATATAATATATCGACGATCACCGTACTGTAATGTGAATATTTATCGAAAAGCCTATGAACACTATGATGAACGATAGGATGGGAATCTGTAAACTCGTCGATGTTTCGATGTAAAGTGATTCCCTGTTGTACGGCTTTTGGATAGTCTAAATATTGCTTTCCTTTTACAGAATCGGCTATAAAATTACCGATTTTTAGCATGTCATTATTTCCAGAGAGGTAGATGTGGGCCAGATAATTCATTGCCACAATATAACGATTCTACTTCTTTAAGTTTTGTTAAGATTTTGAGGAGGCGTGACATCCTGCTATATTTGTAATAGGGCCAAAAAAAGCCCTTGGAAACAAACAAACTTACAACATGAGCTTAATAAAATCTATTTCAGGAATTCGTGGGACTATTGGTGGTAAAATTGGCGATAACTTAACGCCAATCGATACCGTGAAATTTGCTGCAGCTTACGGAACCTGGTTAAAATGGACTTCAGATAAAGAAAACTTAAAAGTAGTAATTGGTCGTGACGCCAGGATTTCTGGGAGTATGATTCAACAACTTACGGTAAATACTTTGGTTGGTTTAGGAATCGATGTGGTAGATATCGATCTTTCTACAACACCAACAGTTGAAGTTGCAGTGCCTTTAGAAAATGCTGATGGCGGAATTATTCTTACGGCTAGCCACAATCCTAAACAATGGAATGCATTAAAATTGCTGAATAATAAAGGTGAATTTTTAAGCGGAGAAGACGGAGCGAAAATTCTTGAAATTGCTGAAAGTGATGATTTTAATTTTGCTGAAGTCGACGATCTTGGGAAAATTACCAAAATCGACGATTACATCGATCGACATATCGAAGAAGTTTTAAAACTGAAGTTGGTAGATGCAGAGAAGATTAAGTCGGCTAAGTTTAAAGTTGTTGTAGATGCGGTGAACTCTACCGGCGGAATTGCGATCCCAAAACTTCTTAAGCAATTGGGTGCTGAAGTGGTTGAATTATACTGCGAACCCAACGGCCACTTCCCTCATAATCCCGAGCCTTTAAAAGAGCATCTTGCTGATATTTGTGAATTGGTAAAGAAAGAAAGTGCCGATTTTGGAGTGGTGGTAGATCCAGATGTAGATCGTTTGGCGTTTATCGATGAAACCGGAGAAATGTTTGGCGAGGAATATACCTTAGTGGCCTGTGCCGATTATGTACTTGGGAAAATTCCGGGTGATACGGTTAGTAATTTATCGTCTTCCAGAGCTTTACGTGATGTTACGCAAAAACATGGCGGAAGTTATAAAGCCAGCGCGGTTGGCGAAGTAAATGTGGTAACGCTAATGAAAGAATCTAATGCGGTTATTGGCGGAGAAGGGAATGGCGGAATTATTTATCCTGAAGCGCATTACGGGCGTGATAGTTTAGTGGGTGTGGCTTTGTTTTTAACACATTTAGCTGAAAAGAAAGTAAAAGTTTCTGAGCTGCGAGCTGAATATCCTGCCTATTACATGAGCAAAAATAAAATTGAATTAACTCCGCAAATAGATGTTGATGCTATTTTAAAAGCGATGGAAGAGAAATATGCAAATGAAGAAATTAGCACGGTAGACGGGGTGAAAATTGACTTTCCAGAAAATTGGGTACACTTAAGAAAATCGAATACAGAGCCTATTATTAGAATTTATACCGAAGCCAAATCACAACAAAAAGCTGATGAACTTGCACAGCAAATGATTAGTGAAATTAAGGAGATCGTTGGGTAGGTGGTTTTTGGTTAACAGTTTGCAGTTTACGGTGAACGTTTGGAAATTAATAGTTTACGGTGAGCAGTTAGCAGGAGCAGTTTGAGTAAATTTTCGAAGTATTAAATTTAATAAACAAGCAAATATGGAGATCCCAAAATTAAATTGGGGTTTTCAAAGCACTTCTCGATACAACGAATCTTTCCGTTTTACTTCAAGATTCGTCACTCGAAGTGACAATTTCGTAAATAAGAATTTTTTTGGCTGTCAGTTCGAGTGGTTTTAATGGAGTGATAGCGGAATTAAAATTGTATCGAGAACTAAATTTAAGTTAGTTCTTCAAATTCACTTGATATGCCATGCATGATTATTAATGAAACAGTACTTTGTTTACATATTACTTTGCAACGATAATACCTATTATACAGGTGTAACTTCTAATCTGGAACATCGGATGAAGGAACATGACTCAGGCAAATATCCTGATTCCTATACTTATAAGAGAAGGCCTGTTGAGCTGAAATTTTTCAACACATTTAAAGATGTTGAAGAGGCTATTTTATTCGAGAAGAAAATAAAGAAATGGTCTAAAGCAAAGAAAGTTGCTTTGATCAATTCCGAGTTTGAAAAACTTCCGAATTTAGCCAAGAAAAAGTTTTAAAGGCAGTGTGATTTAAGAGTGGAACTATGATTTTATCGAGATTGGAAATTAAATTGGCGTTTTCAAAATACTTCTCGATACAACTAATCTTTCCGTTTTACTTCAAGATTCGTCACTCGAAAAGACAATTTCGTTAATAAAATTTTTATCGCCTGTCATTTCGAGCGATTTTAATGGATTGATAGCATAATTAAAATAGTTTCGAGAACTAAGTTTATGGAGGACAGCAATAAAATTGGCATTTTCAAAGCACTTCTCGATACAACGAATCTTTCCATTTCACTTCAAGATTCGCCACTCGAAGTGACAATCTCGTTAATAAGATTTTTAGCGCCTGTCATTTCGAGCGATTTTAATGGATTGATAGCATAATTAAAATAGTTTCGAGAACTAAGTTTATGGAGGACAGCAATAAAATTGGCATTTTCAAAGCGCTTCTCGATACAACGAATCTTTCCGTTTTACTTCAAGCTTCGCCACTCGAAGTGACACCTTCATAAATAGATTATTATAGATTGTCAGTTTGAGTGATTTTAATGGATTGACAGCGGAATTAAAATTGTATCGAGAATTTATGGACTGTAAACTGGGACTGTTCACTGCTTACTGCAAAAGACTTCTCGATACAACAAATTTCTACGTTACACTGCAAAATTTTCCACTCGAAGTGACATGATTTTGTCATCTCTACCATATAGGTGAGATCTTGTTTTTATTCGGAAAAGAGATTTCTCCATTCCGCTACACTCCAGTCGAAATGACAATTTAGAAAAGAAAACTGATAATTGTTTACTGATTATTGTTAATTGTAATACATAAACTCTATTTTACAACAGCATTCTCTGGGATGGGGGCATTGCGGTGTTTAAAGCGCTTGTGCGTCCATAGATAATATTCTGGATGGGCTTTGATTTGAGCTTCCAGTCGGTCACGGAAGGAAGTGGTTATAGAAAAGTCTGGCTCAGATTGTGGATTATTGGTGATCTTTTTTAGGCGGGCTTCATAGAAACCTCGTTTTACTTTTTCGACTTCAAGATAGTACACCGGCATATCGAAATCCTTGGATAACTTTTCAGTTCCGGTAAAAAATGGCACTTTAATTCCCATAAAATCGGTCCAGAACTTATAATTTGCTCGTTTCGGAGTTTGATCGGCAATCATTCCGTAGATACCATTCAGGTTATTTTTTTGATGTCTGGCTACGGTGCTCACTACACGGTGAGATTCGATCATTTCAGTATTAAATTTTCCGCGAATATCTTTTACCAGCTTGTCGAAGTATTTATTTCTAATACGTTTATAGATTCCGTGTCCCTTAAGTTTAAGTCCGTATACTTCCATAGAGATCATCCACTCGTAACTGGCATAATGTCCACACATAACTAAAACTCCTTTACCAAGATTGTTTAGGGTCTCAATATCTTCAGGTTGAGTAAAAACAAAGCGTTTTTTTAATTCGGCTTCAGAAATTGTAAGTGTTTTTATCATTTCTAAGAACATATCACACATGTGATGATAAAACTTCTTTTTAATGATTTTTAATTCGGTTTCAGATTTTTCAGGAAAAGCCAATTTTAGATTGTTTTCCACAGTTTTTTTACGATAACCAACAATGTGATAGACCAAGATGTAAACCAGATCTGAGAATAAATAAAAAAGCCTAAAGGGTAAGATTGAAATTAACCAGAGTAGAGGATAAACAAGCCAGAAAACAAATCCCTGCATAAAAAAACTTTCAGCAAATATATGGTATATTTGAAATTAAACTGCAATACCTATGGGCAATTTAGAATTGGTAACAATTATCATTATCGCGGCAAACGTGATCATTTCTTTTAAGGGGTTTAATGATCCCGAGTTCTTTCACAAGTACAAGTTTAATATCGCCGATATAAAAAGTGGTAAAAAATATCAAATCTTAACTTCTGGATTTTTACATGTAGACCATTCGCATTTATTCGTGAATATGCTTACGCTGTACTTTTTTGCTGATGCGGTGCTTTATTATTTGGGGACAACCGGATTTATCGTGGTCTATTTAGTTAGTTTACTGTTAGGGAATTTGTTATCGCTGTATTTTCATAAAGATGAGTATAATTATACCGCGGTAGGAGCCAGTGGTGCGGTGATGGGAGTTCTTTACGCTGCCATTTTATTGAATCCCGATATGATGCTTGGCTTGTTTTTTATTATTCCTATCCCTGCCTATTTATTTGGTATTGGATATTTGCTTTATACGATCTACGGAATGAAAAGCAGAAGAGATAGCATAGGTCACGATGCCCACTTTGGTGGAGCTGTTGGAGGTTATTTATCAACAATAATCTTAGCGCCATTTGTGTTAGAGGCTCATCTTATGATGGTTATCCTTTTAGCTGCGCCGATCGTTATATTATTTTTACTTCATCGTAGCGGAAAGATATAGTTTGGTATCGTATTTGGATTACAGTTTCCAAACAAAATGATCAATCTTATGAAAAAATTAGTGCTATTACTGGCGGTCATCACCAGCATGGGGATAAGCGCCCAAAATTCAACCGAAAGAAATACTGTTAGTGTAAGTGGGGAAGGAACTGTAATGGTAGTTCCCGATATGGTAACTATAAATTCTAGAATCGAAACCGAAGGTTTGGATGCTGAAGCGGTTAAAAAAGAGAATGATAAAATTGCAAGTAATATCTTTAAATATCTAAAATCGAAAGGAGTTGCTGAAAAAAATATTCAAACAGAATATGTAAATCTTAATAAGCGTGTCGATTATAATACTAAGGAAGAAACTTTTGTTGCCAATCAGGCAATTTCGATAAAACTTGAAGATCTTAAAGATTACGAAGAAATAATGCAGGGCTTACTTAAAAATGGTTTAAACCGAATTAATGGTGTAGAATTTTCTTCTTCTAAAATTGGCGAATATCAAAAAGAAGCGCGTAAAAAAGCCGTTTTAGATGCTAAGAAAAAAGCTGAAGATTTGGTAGCACCATTAGATCAAAAAATTGGTAAGGCGGTAATGATTTCTGAAAATGGAGGAAATTCTTATCCAGTTTTGAGAATGGCTGAAATGAAATCTTCTTCTCAGTCAGATCAGCAAACTATAGCTCCTGGTGAAATGGAAGTTAGTATAAACGTGAATATAAGTTTCCAGTTATATTAATCTGAAGTTACTTCAGATTCTTAATTAGTTAGTTAAATAAAAAAATCCCCGGTTTTGCCGGGGATTTTTAATTCAATATTTTCCAGAAGAAAGAACTTATTCAGCTGCTAAAAGTTCTCCAATTCTTTTGTCTAAAGCTTCTTCACCACGAACATCACGATCTACGATCACTCCGTTTTCGTCGATAATGAAAGTAGCAGGAATTGCACGAATTCCGTATTTTTTGGCGATTGGCTCGTCCCAAAACTTAAGATTAGAAACATGATTCCAAACAAGACCATCGTCTTCAATAGCTTTTAGCCATTTATCTTTTTCGTTAGGCTTATCTAGAGAAACGCTAATAATGTTTAAACCTTTATCGTGGTATTTGTTGTACACTTTTACAACGTTTGGATTTTCCTGTCTACAAGGTTTACACCACGCTGCCCAAAAGTCGATTATCGTTACTTTACCCATAGCATCAGCTAAAGCTAATTCTTCACCATCTGGAGTTGGACCGCTAAAATCTGGAGCTTCGCTACCAATTTCAGTAGCATTCATAGTATCAAGTTGTTTCCCGATCATTTCTCCATAAGGAGTATTTTTAACATCCTCAGACAATGAAGCATAAAGTTCTTTGATTTTCTTGATATCTGGTTGCTGAGCTCTAAGAAGATCCATAATTGCCATAATAGCGATAAATGAATCTGGATTTTCTTCAGCAATTTGCATTTTGAATAACTTGTCGTTATCGATGATCTCTTTTTGCGTTGCCTGTAAAGTTTCCAGTTTTGTAGAGTCTTTACTTTGATAAGCCGCTCTCATTTCTGCACCAAGCTTGTTTCCTTCTTTGTTGATCGCCTGGTAATGCTCTAAATATTCATTTAAAAGCTCGTTTTCTTTACCTCCTTTTTTCTTAGAAGCCTGGATGCTATCCTTGTAAATAGTGAAGTCGATATTTTCATTCTCTGAAATAAAAAGAACCATTCCATTAACGCCTTCAACTTCTAGAGCACTTAAATTTGAGTTTTCTACATCAGCAAGATCAAGTTCAAATTTTCCGTTTTCAATAGAGGTAGAGTCGATTCTTGCTGGTCTTTGGTTTAGCTCCTTAACTTCAGAAACATAAACCATTTTACCATTCTCAATTCCTTCAGCTTTACCTGAGATCGAATATCCCTGATCTTTTTCGCATCCGGTTAGTATAACCAATAAACTAGCTATTCCTATTAATTTTCGCATGATTAAATATTAATTTTGTGCAAAAGTAATGAACTGATCGTTGAAAGCGGTGTGATTCTTGCAAAAGTTTTGTAATTTAAACTCTAAGACTTTTTAGAACATATTTATAGTACTAATAGTTTACTTTTAGATCAATTTACGGCCAAATAAATTTAAAGAATGAAAGAGCAAAAGCAGGATTTCCCCCTGGATATAACAATAAGCTTCCATAGAGTAATAGAGCAATATGAAGATCGGCTTAAAGTTGAGGAGAATCCTATTGCCAAAAAATACATCAAAAGTTTACTGGGATACATCGAAAAATACCCAAAGCTCGTCGAGGGGATCAATAATATCAAAGATTTAGAAAAATACAAAGATCCTATAAAGATTCTGTTAGATGATCTTTTTCCCAATGTGTTAAGCAATAACGAGATAAAAGCAGTTTCGATACCTTATCATAATATTCTTTTTAATCACTCTAATCGATTAAAGAAGATCATAGATGCCGCAGGAAAAGATTTTAAGCCAAGTATGCGTGAGATCGATGATAATGCGGCATACATTAATGCCTGTATTAATATTCTAAATAAATACTACGATTTTAATATCGATTTTTCGCGGCCACCGTATTATGATATTCCAGATGAAAACGGAATTGAAAAACATTATCGAGCAAGTTTAAATGGCGATTTTGTAGAATTATACCCCAAAGAAGATGCGAAAGAGATCACACAAGAGGATGTAGATGATCTTTTGCAAAATGTTGAAAATATAGATTTGTGGAAAGAAAAGTTTCCGCCGTGTAGTTGGGTTTTTAAAGGTTTTGTGATCGTAAATCTAACCGATGTTACTGTTGAAGACGCTATTTCTGAATTGAAAACAGCTTTACTTTTTCAGAAAACAGCTCAAAAAGAGGAATTAAATAAACTGGAACGAATTTTTAGAACGATCTATAAGATTCCAGATCTTCGAGTTGGCTTTACGGGTTACAATATGGAAGACAGGACTTTTGAAAAGGTAACAAAGCTGAAGGCTAAGAGTTTTATATTAAATGACGATCTGGAAAGCGACTGCAAAACTGGAATTTGCGAGCAGAGTTTTAATAGCCTAATCAAGGATAATAAGAAATTTAGTATTCCAAATGTAGAAGCTTACGCACGAGAGAACGATAACCTCCTAGCCAGAAATTTGCTAGCAAACGATGTTAAGAGTTGTATTTTAGCGCCGCTTGCCAAAAACGGGAACCTGGTAGGAATATTAGAGTTAGTGGCTAATCGCAAAAATGTGCTTAACCGCATTAATGCGATGAAACTAGATGAAATCTTACCTTATATTATTACAGCTTCTGAGCGTAATAAAAATGACTTCGAAAATCGTGTAAAAGCGGTAATTCAAAGTGAATGTACCTCTATTCATCCTAGTGTTTTATGGGTTTTTGAGCGTGAAGCTCGAAAATTTATAAGTGACTACGATAGTGATGGGCTTGCATCTTTTAAGGATATTGTCTTTAAAGATGTATATCCTTTATATGGACAAATTGATATTGTAGCGAGTAGTGATGCCAGAAATGAAGCCATTCAGAAGGATTTGCTCTACCAATTGGATGTCATTTTAGAAATTATTGATAAAGCTTATAAGATCGAAGAACTTCCCATCTATGAACAGGTTAAGTTTAGAATTAAGGAATTTAGAGTTGATATCGATGAAAGTCTAAATGCCAGCAGTGAACAGAAAATTTTTGGTCTTTTGCAGCGCGAAGTGAATCCATTAATGGAGCATTTAGAAAAGCAAAGTGAGGAAATAAGAAAAATGGTAGCCGATTATCGGGAAATGCTAAATCCCGAAACCGGAATCATTTACAATCATCGTAAAGATTATGATGATACCGTACAACAGATCAACCGTACAATGTCTCGTTTTCTGGATAAACGACAATTAGAAGCACAGAAAATTTATCCGCATTATTTTGAGCGTTACAAGACAGATGGGGTAGATCATAACATGTATATAGGGCCATCGCTTACCAAAAATAAGCCATTTAATAAAGTCTATCTTTTTAATTTAAGATTGTGGCAAATAAAGACAATGGTAGAGATGGAAAACAGGTTTTATCACCTGCAGCAATCTACTCCAATGCACTTAGATGCGGCTTCTTTGATCTTAGTCTATAACACGACTCTCTCTATTCGTTATAGAATGGACGAAAAGAAATTTGATGTTGATGGTACTTATAATGCCAGGTACGAAATCATTAAAAAGCGTATCGATAAAGCCTTTATTAAAGGAACAGAAGAACGAATTACCACTAAAGGAAAGATCGTTATTATTTATTCGCAAAAATCTGATGAACGCGAATATGTTCGTTACGTAAAATACCTTCAGGCTAAGAAATATTTAGGAGATGAACTTGAGCTTTTAGAACTGGAAGATGTACAGGGTGTAATTGGGCTTAAAGCAATTCGAGTAAATATTTTATATACTTCAGAGGAAAAAGAGCATGAAAAGCCTATCACTTATGAAAATCTAATGGAAGAATTGCATTGATATTCAACGAATATCGATGCAATTTTTTAAACTTATTTTGTTGGGATTTCAACAATAATTCACATCAGATAAAAAGCGATTACAAACGCAATTACCGAGATAATAATTCCTAACATAAAAACAGTATAGGTCAATCTGAGTAATAAATATTTACGATGTAAAACTTTACCTAACAAGTGTAGATCGAGCATTAGCGATTCGTAAACATAATCTTTATCCTGAATCATTTCGTTGATTCCCCATTTAAATAGATCGAAAGGCATTTTGTGGAAATTTCCGAAGAAAAGAAGATTTACATCACGATTTTTAACCTGCTCTTTGGTGAATTCTCCGCTGGTCACATTTGGACGAGTAGACATGATCGAAAGAATCATAGAAGCAACGCTAAAAAGTACCAAAACCAGCGTAGGAATTAATAAGTGGCGATTACTTACCGCATCTAATTTTGGAATAAGGTTAGAGATTGCCAAAGAAATAATAATCGCATTTACAGAAAGTAAAATGTTGGCCTTAGTATCTGCAATATCACTTAATTTGATATGATTTCGTAAAGTTACCCTGAATAAAGTTTGAATACTTCGCTCTGGATTATCGTTTTTGTATTTAGCTTTTAGTCGGGCTTTATGCTCTTCTTTGGTTAGTTTTTTCTCTCTTTTATTTTGCTTTTCAACAAGATCTAAAAGATTCTCTTCTTTTGCGTGATTCCAGTTCTTTAGTGCATAATCGGTATAGAATTGATGCTTTTCAGTCAGCATTTTAATATTCTCCATAATCCATTCACTAGAAGTGAAATTCTTACGGTTATGCAATTGCAATTCTTGCCTTAAAAGTTCGCTGGTTTCTTCGTAATAATCTTTAGCAAAATGAGAAGAATCGGCATCTTTAATGATCATTTCTCCGATATCCTGCGGTGTGTGGCTAAACTTAGTCGCCAGAATATATTTAGAAACCTGATCAATGAGATCTTGGGTAGCATTATTATCTTCTAAAAAGTTTTTGGCGATCTTAACACTGGATTCTTCGTGCTTCTCGTGACCCTTAGTATATCCGGTGTCATGAAACCATGCAGCGAGCTTAAGTGCCTCTTCTTGTTTAACATTAATTTCAGAATGTTCAATTAATTCTTCAGTACTTTTAACAACTCTTTCTGTATGCTTGTAATTGTGATATAGAAAGGTATTAGGGAGTTTATCCTTGAATAATTCAAGAACATATTTATCAGCTTTATCTAAAAGGTTGTTCATCTATAAAGTACTTGTTTGACTGTGCCAAATTACAAAATTTTGTCTAACAACATTTATGAAAAGATATAACTACTACTGTTTTTTGTTTATTTTAACGCTTGTAGCTGCCTGCACAAGTTCAGATCCAAAATATCGAAAAGGAGAACCCACTTCTAACTTTGGATATCCTGAAAATAAGGAAATTGAGAAGACTTTTTATTTATTAGGGGATGGAGGCTATTCACCAGAAGGTGGTACTTCTAAAGCCTTAGTAGTCTTTAAAAAGTTTATTAAAGAAAGAGACACCAGGGGAGATTATGCGATCTTCTTGGGAGATAATATTTACCCGGTTGGAATGCCTCCTAAAGATGATCCTTTACGTGAACAATCTGAATATCGATTGGATGCGCAATTAGATGCAGTAGAGAATTATAATGGAAAGGTGATCTACATTCCCGGAAATCACGATTGGTATAGCGAACGTATCGATGGTTTAGAACGCCAGGAAGAATACCTTATAGAACAATATGGTGATTCTTTAGATTGGTCTCCCAGCACAGGATGTGGATTAGAGATCAAAGAAATTTCTGATGATATACAAATGATCATTATCGATTCGCAATGGTATCTTGAAGATTGGGACAAAAGCCCAACGGTCAACGACAATTGCGATCAAATAAAAACTAGAGAAGCATTGTTCACAGAAATCGAAAGTGAGCTAAAAAAATCGCAGAATAAAACAACGATTATCGCCTTACACCATCCTATTTTTTCTAACGGAATTCATGGTGGGCAGTATAATTTTAACCGACATCTATATCCATCGCAGCGAAAAATTCCGGTGCCAGTTTTGGGTTCTTTAGCAATGCTTATTAGAACTACCGGAGGAATTTCTATCCAGGATCTACAAAATGAACGTTATAAGTCTTTATCAGATCGATTGGAAACTATGGTTAAAGGAAGAGATAGAGTAATATTTGTTTCTGGCCACGAACATACTTTACAGTACATCGATCACGACGGGATCAAACAAATTATTTCGGGATCTGGATCTAAAGAAAATTATGTAGCGCTGGGAACAGATGGATTATTTGCTTTTTCGCTTCAGGGATTTGCGGTTTATGATGTATTTAAGGATGGATCTTCCTGGGTTAGTTATTATCGAAATAGAAATAATGAGCCAGAGTTGATGTATCAAAAAGAAGTTTTTGAAAGTCCGAAACCTTATAAATTGGGAGATTTCCCAGATTCTTTTCCGCAGAAAAAAACAGCGAGTATCTATCCTGAAGAAGATGTAGATGTAAGTGGTTTATATCGAACATTATGGGGTAAGCGCTACCGAAAGTTATACGGGACTGATATCGAATATAATGTTGCAGATCTTGATACTTTGTATGGTGGTTTAGAGCCGATGCGAGAAGGTGGAGGTCACCAAACAGTTTCGATACGAGTAAAAGATTCTTTAAATCGAGAATATAATATTAGGCGTTTGCGCAAAGACGCTGTTCAATTTTTGCAAACGGTTGCTTATAAAGATAAACCTATAGAGAAACAATTTCAGAATACTACAGCAGAAAGTATTATTACAGATTTTTATACTTCGGCGCATCCTTTTGCATTTCTTGCGATTCCAACATTGTCTGAGGCGATAGGGCTTGCACATACAAACCCGAAGGTTTTTTATATGCCTAAGCAGGATAATCTAGAAGAACTTAACGAAGATCATGGAGACGACGTATACATGATCGTAGAACGTCCCGAGGAACATTGGCTTGATCTGGAAAGTTTTGGATCGCCAAATCACGATATCGTTAGTACAGCCGGAATGTTTGAACGTATTCGAAGAGATGAAAAATATAAAATAGACGAGCCGGCTTATGTAAAAGCAAGGATCTTTGATATGCTGGTTGGCGATTGGGACAGGCACCAGGATCAATGGCGTTGGGCAGAGAATGAAGATGGAGAAGGTAACCATGTGTTTACGCCAATTCCAAGAGATCGTGACCAGGTATTTTCAAATTTCGACGGTGCTTTTTTTGGTACGCTTCGATCGCTAGTTGGTCTGGCAAATCAATTTGCAGTTTATGATGAAAAACTAACGAATATTGAGTGGTTTAATATTGCTGCCATTGGTTTAGACCGTTCTATACTTCAAAACACAGGAAAAGAAACCTGGTTAGAACAGGCAGAATATATTCAGCAAAATATAACAGATGAAGTTATCGAAAATGCCTTTAGTAATCTTCCGCCAGAAACACAGGGAGAAATAACAGAAACTGTAGTCGAGAAACTAAAAGGTAGAAGGGATAATATTGTAGAAATTGCTGAAAGGTATTACGATTATTATGCAAAACTGGCAATAGTTACCGGTACAGACAAGGACGATTTTATTGATGTTACCAGAATGCCCGAAGGAAAAACGAAAGTTACGATCTATAGAAATAAGAAAGGGGAACGTGCAGATATCGTAAGTGATTATATTTATGATAAAGAGTTTACCAAAGATATTTGGATCTATGCTTTAGATGACGATGATATCATCACCGTAGATGGTGAAGGTGATCGCCTAATTTATGTGAGGATAATTGGTGGGCAAAACAACGATATTTATAGAATAAGAAACAAGAAGAAATTAAAGATATACGATCATAAATCTAAACCAAATACCATAGAAGAAGGTGCAGACGCCCGATTTAGATTTACAGATCAATACGACCTTAATATTTATGATAAAGATAAAAAGGTATTCAAATCTACCTCTATAACACCTGGGATAGGTTATAATCCAGATGATGGTGTTAAGCTTGGGTTTAAAGCATTGTATACTATCAATGATTTTAAAAGAAATCCCTATACCTCACAGCACGAACTAAAAGCAGGATATTATTTTGCTACAGATGGTTTTGATCTAAGTTATCAGGCAAGATTTGCAACGATTATAGGAGATTATAATTTACAAGTTGGAGCACATTTTACCAGCCCTAATTTTGCTAGAAACTTTTTTGGCTACGGAAATGAAACGGTAAACCTAGATGATGATCTTACATTAGATTATAACCGAGTTAAGATTAGCAGAATTGGAGGTGACGTTGGTTTGGTAAATGCAACTCCGTTTGGTAGCTATTTTAGCTATAAAGCAAGTTTTGAAACAGTAGAGATCGATCACACTGAAGGAAGATTTATAGATGAATTTACACCAGATGATACTGAAGGATTTTTTGATCGAAAGTATTTTGCCGGTCTGGATGCTTTGTATCGCTATGAAAGTTATGATGATGTTTTAAATCCAACCCGCGGAATGCAATTTGATTTAAATCTTGGTGCAAAATTAAATACGGCCGATACAGATCGAAATTATGGATATTTTAAATCTTATTTAGAATTTTATAATTCACTCATACGTAGTCGAAAACTAGTATTGAAAAGCCATGTGCAAACACAAATAAATATAGGTACAGATTACGAATTTTATCAGGCCGCTGTTTTAGGAGGTGGTTCTGGATTGAGAGGTTATAGATTGCAGCGATTTGCAGGAAAAAGCGCTTTTGCTACAGGAGGAGACCTACGCTATAGCTTTAATCAGTTTAAAACTTCTTTTCTTCCATTTCAAATAGGGGTTTTTGGTGGCTATGACCTTGGTAGAGTATGGTTAAAAGATGGTAATAGTGACCAGTGGCATGATAGTTATGGAGGTGGAATATGGATTAATAGTGCCGAGGCAGTAAACGGAACATTGCACGTATTTAATGGAGATGAAGGATGGCGAGTAAGTTTTGGTTTTGGCTTTAGATTTTAAAAATTATTGTAAATCAAATATTGAAAAACCTGCTTTTAGCAGGTTTTTTTATGCGGCAACGTTAATAAAATTAAATTTTGGTGTTATTTTTGATAAAATAGTGTTAAACTTGCAGTAGTTAAACGGTTTAGGTTTAGTTACTCATCAATCAAAAATCATCAAATATGCTTAAAAAAGCATTATTTCTGCTAGTGATTGTATCATCAATTACTGCCCAGTCTCAAAAGTTTGAGATATCAGGAAAATTACTGGATAGTATAACTCAGGAACCTTTAGAAGGGGCCACCGTATTTACCGAGACTTTAAAAGATAGTACCCTAATCAGTTACACTATAACAGATGCTGATGGTGTTTTTAATGTTTCAGGGAAATCTTCAAAAGAAAAAATAAATCTCTTGATCTCCTTTGTGGGGTACGATCCCGTAAAGAAATTAATTTCACTACCGCAAAGTGAATATCCTTTGGAACTTAAGCCAATCGAAATGTCACAACGAGTTGAATCTTTAAGTGATGTTTTAATTGAAGGGAGAGTACCTCCCATTAGAATTAAGCAGGATACTCTTGAATATAATGCAGCATCTTTTAAAACAAAAGAAGGAGCAACGATAGAAGATCTTCTACGAGAATTACCGGGAGTAGAGATAGATGAAGATGGGACTATTAAGGTTAATGGTATAGAGGTAAATAGAATATTAGTAGGGGGAAAAGAGTTTTTCTCTGGTGATGGAAGTATTGCAACAAAGAATCTACTAAAAGATATGGTAGATAAAATTCAGGTGGTAGATACACGATCTGATAGCCAGGTTTTTCGCGGGGAGAAAGCAAGTGGAGATAGTAAAACGGTCAATATAAAACTAGATAAAGATAAGAATAAAGGTGTTTTTGGCCGAGTTGCAGCCGGGGGAGGAAGTGACGAACGTTTCGAGTTTGCTGGTCTTGCTAATTACTTTAATGATGATTTGCGATTAAGTGTGCTTAGTGGAGGGAATAATATCAATACTTCTGGTTTTACATTTGGTGAACTTAGAGAAATATTTAATACTAATTCTTATACAACATATAATGGAGGAATAAGTATTGGTGGTAGAAGAATAGGTGGTGGTAATGGTATAGTGAATTCTAAAATTACCGGTGCCAATTATGCCGATGATCTTGGGGAAAATCTGGAAGTAAGTTCAGATTACTTCTATTCTGCCTCTAATAATTATTACAGAAACGTTTCGTCTTCAGAAAATATTCGTCCAGATGGAAATTACTTCTCAGAAAATAGTTATAACAATACCGGAAACCAGGACAAACATGAGATTAATTCAAGAATTAAAGCAACTATAGATTCGAGTTGGATGATCGATGCACGACCAAGATTTAGTTATGATAAAAACTTTACGAGAGGGAGTAGGACTTCAGAGAGCAGGGAAGAGAATGGAGAATTAAGAAATACATCAAATTCTAATAATTACGGACTTACAGAAACAACCAATTTCGTAAACAGCTTAAATATTAACAGGAGATTTAATCAATCGTTTCTAACATTTGGAATAAATAACAATATCTCTAATTCAGATTTTGAAAGCAATAATCAATCAGAATTCATTTTTTATAATTCAGACCAGGAAAATATTTATCGAGATCAGATAACAAGAGGAGGCTCTAAAAACAACAATTCTCGCGCTTCAGTAAATTTTAGATCTCCAATTATCGAAAAGTTACTTTTCTACGGTATTTCTTATAATTATAGTGCTAATCTGCAGGATTCAGAAAACTTAGTTTTCGATCTGGATGAAGAATCTAATAGCTATACCAATCTTAATGAAGATCAAAGTACAAGTTTTGATAATCATACCATAACTCACAAACCTGCTTTAAATATTAGTTATCAGGGTGAAACTTTTAATTTTTCCATAGATGCCAGATATTCTTTTGCAGATTTAGAAAGTACAGATAGAATTAGAGATTTTAGCTTTGAGAATGATTTTAATGCTTTTGAAGGAAGTGCCAGATTCAATTATAGTATTTCAAAAACTTCGAGTCTTCGGTTAAATTACAATTTATCTAACCAAATTCCTTCGATCTATAGCTTAACACCGTATAGAAATATTTCAAATCCACTAAACATAGTTGAGGGAAATCCAGATTTAGACCTCACCAATCGCCATAATGTTAGATTGAGTTATAATGGTAATAATATGGATAAGCAGCTTTATTTCAATGCAAGTATCAATGGCGATTATACTGTAGATCCTGTACAATCTCAAACCACTATAGCCGATGATCTTTCAAGATTTACAACCTTCAGCAATATAAATGATGAGTATGGACTGTCTGCTTCTGTTTGGATGAATAAGAATTTCAAATTAGATTCTATTAATCGTTTGGGCGTTAATCTGAATATTAGTGCAAGGCATAATAAGAATTATCGATTTACCGATGAAACTTTATATTCAGCCAGTACTCAGAATTATAGAATTGGACCATCTGTAAATTTGTCTAACCAGAGCTTAAGACTTCAGCTAAGTTATTCTATGAATTTGCAAGTTGCAGAATATGATTTGGAGACCATAGCAGATCAAAGAATATATCGAAATTCGTTAAATTTTAGTGGTTTTATAAAATTCCTTAAGAATTTTGAATGGAATAATGATTTTAGATATTCAACTAATCCGCAGGTCGATGAGGATCGATTTGATGCACATATTTTCTTTTGGAACTCTTCTATATCGTATAAATTCCTAAAAAATGATTTCGGGCTATTGACGCTTAAGGCATATGATATTTTAAACGAAAACACGAATGTCTATCAATTTTCTGGTGCAGATTCTATCACTTCTTACGAGTCTACGGCGCTCACTCAGTATTTTATGCTAAGCTTTAGTTATCGATTTGATACATTCCATAAAAACAGAAAGAGTCAGCCAGGAAGAGTAAGGCATTACAGGATAAACACCCTATAAAACGTTAAATAAAACTTAAAAAATTAGAACTCATTAAATATTCAACGAGTTTTTTAGTTATTAGCATACGTCAATCAATAATTCATCATTTTATGTTTAAAAAATTACTGGTCCTCGCTATAGGACTTTTTAGCATTTCATTATCTGCACAAAAATTTGAAATTTCAGGAAAATTAATAGATAAAGAAAACAAGGCTCCATTAGAGGCTGCAACCGTTTTTGCAGAATCGGTGACCGATAGTACTCTGGTTACGTATACGATCACAGATAAGGACGGAGAATATAAATTAATTGGAAGAACCGGTCTTAAAGAAGTTAATGTTTATGTTTCTTTTGTAGGTTACGTTCCGCATGAACAAAGAGTTAAACTTGCAGGCGACCGTATGATAACATTAGATCCTATTGCACTCGAATTTCAGGTGGAGTCTTTAGGCGATGTTTTGGTAAAAGCTAGAAGAGCGCCGGTAACGATCAAGAAAGATACACTAGAATTTAATGCTGAATCTTTTAAAACTCAAAAGGACGCTACGGTTGAAGATCTTTTAAAAGAATTACCAGGAGTAGAAGTAGATGCTGAAGGAAATATAACCGTAAACGGCAAACCTGTAAATAAGATCCTGGTTAACGGTAAATCATTCTTTGGAGGTGACGATCCTACGATAGCCACACGAAATCTAACTAAAGAAATGATTAGTAAAATTCAGGTTTCTGATACCAAATCAGACTCAGATGCTTTTACAGGAGAAAATAGCGATGGCGAAAATAAAACCATCAATATTACCATCGATGAGGATAAGAACAAAGGAGTTTTTGGTCGTGTTTCTGGTGGCGGTGGTACCGATGATCGTTTTGAATATGCCGGTCTTGTCAATTATTTTGATAACGACCTTCAACTAAGCGCGCTTGGTGGCGGTAACAATATTAATTCTCCTGGTTTTAGTTTTGGGGAGATCGAAAAAATGTTTGGAGGTGGTGGATCCATGATGGTTTCCAGCACCGGAGCTTTCAGTATTAATGGTCGTAGTTTTGGTTTTGGTAGCGGAATCATTAATTCACGAACCGGCGGACTTAATTTTGCGGATTCCTGGGGTGAAACTTCAGAAATTTCAGCTGATTATTTTTACTCCGGCTCCAATAGTTATGAAGAAACCCAACGTGAGCGAGAAAATATCTTGCCTGATAATCGATATTTTACAGAAAGTTATTCTAGAACAGAAGGAAATACAGATCGCCATCAGGCAAATCTAAAATTTACAACAAAACCAGATACCACTTGGTTTATAGATGCCATGCCTTCGTTCAGTTATACTAAAGCTGAAAATAGTTACGAAAGTAATTCACGGTCTTTTAATGAAAATGGTGACTTAATTAACGAATCTGAGAGTGATAACCAAACATTTAGAGATGGAAAGACTTTTGGAGGGAATTTTAACGTGAATAAAAGATGGGCAAATGGCGCTTCATTGTCTTTACGAGTAAACGGGGACCTAGAAAATAATGATTCAGAGTCGTATATTTTGACTTCAGCAGAAACCTTTGGAAATGATGGGCAATCTATCGATAGAAATCAATTTACAGATGGAGAACAGGAGAATAACAATATTAATTCTACCCTTCGTTATAGACTACCGATTGTAAAAGATAAGTTTTATTTGAATTCTGAAATAGGATATGGTAACGATTCCAGAGATGATAGGCAATATGTTTACGATCTTAATGATGCTTCTGGAACATTCGATAATTTCAATATCGAGCAAAGTACAGATTTTGAAAATATAAACGAATTTTACCGCCCAGAGTTTGGATTAGACTGGAATACGAAGAAAGCCAATTTTGGATTGGATGTCGCTTATGTTTATAGAGAAATGGCGAGCAGTGATAACCTAAGAGATTTTAATTTTTCACAGGATTTTAATGCGCTGGAGTATAATTTAAATGTAAGGTATACGATCAGTCAGAAAATGCGGATCTATTCTAGTATTTCCAGAAATAATGAGGCTCCGCAAGTTCGCCAGTTATCACCTTACGTAGATGTTTCAGATCCACTAAATATCATTCAGGGTAATCCAGACCTTAAACCTTCTAATAGCACAAGATTCTATGTGAATTTTAATAATTATGATTTTCAAACACGTAGCGGTCTTTATGCATACTTAAGTTATTCAGAAACCGATGACCAGGTGGTTTCAAGATCTCAGGTAGATGAAAATTTTGTAAGATCTACTACCTATGATAATGTTGATGGAGCCTACAGGTTTTATGGAAGTATGAGCTATAGTAAGGATATTGAACTTGATACTTTATCTACCATTAAAGTAGGTGTTAGTGCTTACGGAAATGTAGAGAGAACGGTAAACTATAATAACGATCAAATTTATGATCGAGATTCTAAGATGGTTGGGCCAACTTTAAATTTTACGTACGAATTAGGAGACTTTTTAGAGTTACGACCTAGTTATGGTATTAGATTCAACACGGTTGAATTTGATATTAATGCTTTAGAAGATTATGAGTTTACCAGGCATGAGCTTCGTTTAAGAACTAAAACTAACTGGCCAGAAAATCTAGAATGGAGCAATGATCTTAGTTATTTTAATAATCCAAATGTTGGTGCAGCTTTTCAGCAATCTACGGTCCTCTGGAATAGTACGCTTACCTATTCAATATTGGATAACAAAGGAAACATTAGTTTAAAAGCCTTCGATATTCTGGATCAAAACACTAACACACAACGTCAAACCTCAGAAAATTATGTTCAGGATGTACAAAGTACGGTCTTACAACAATATTTTATGCTAGGTTTCAGTTATAAGTTTAATACATTAGGTAAAAAGGGAGAGGTTAGAGAAAGCAACTTCTTTTTTTAATAATGTGTTAGAGTGCTAATTCTAATAAAGAAAGGCTTTTGGTATTACCAAAAGCCTTTTGTTTTTTATAAAATAGACAATTATAAATTTATTCCTGTTTACCTTCAGAAGACTGACTTAAATTCAAATTATTAGTAAAATCAATAGTTCTAATAGGGAATGGAATATTAATATCATTCTTATCAAAAGCTTTTTTAATGCCAACGATCGCTCTACTTTGTGCTACTAAAATATCATAATTCTTCCTAGCATCTGTCCAAAATCTAACCGTAAAGTTGATTGAGCTGTCTGCAAAAGCGTTATACATAAACTCAACTTCTTCTTGGCCATTCTGCGGGAATAATTCAGCGATAGTATCAACAGTTAATTTTTGAACAAATTCTAGATCACTATCGTAATGAACTCCGCAGTCTACAAAAATTCTTGAACGCTCTGTTCGGCTGTAATTTTTAAACGCATCGTCAACAATTTTGGAGTTAGGGATAACCACAAAATTATTATCAGATTGTTTAATTTTGATACTTCTAAGGTTAATTTCTATTACCGTACCGGCATAACCGTTTGTCTCTACCCAATCACCAATTTGTAGTTCAGGTAAAAAGCTTAGGATTACTCCAGAAAAACTATTGTTAAGCGGTCCCTGTAAAGCTAAACCAACAGCCAGACCAATTACTCCTGCACCGGCAAGAATAGAGGTTAAAAGCTGATTTAAATTCAAAAGTCCTAAAGCCACAAAAAATCCGGTAAGGATAATTATTGCCTTTAAGACTTTAATCGTAATCTCTCTTATAGAATCCTGTTTTACTTTTCTAATTAAAAGTCGGTTAACGATCTTACCAACCCATTTGGCTATAAAAAAGAAAAGTATAAAAACGAGAACTGCCAAAATAATATTTGGCAGGTTCACGATAAGGCTATTTAGCCATCCAGTTAGTTTATCAACTAAGGATTCTAATGATTTTTCGATATCAAAGCTATTTGCCATGTATGTTATAATAAATTATTCAGCAGGAATAGCTTTATGAGTTTCAGTCGTTTTCATTTTCCATGCATCTAGCATCCAGCTCGTTTTTTCAAGCTCTCTAATGTATGCACCAATTAGATCGATGGTACCTTCGTCGCCTGCAGCATCTGCTGCTTTAACTACTTTTCTCATTTGAGAAAGAAGCACACCATGATCATTGATCAATTGCTCGATCATATCGTAATCTGTAAGTTCAGAAATAGATTCTTCCAGATTCGACATTTTTAAATAATCGCTCAAATTACTTGTAGGCTGAAATCTTAAGGTTAATACACGCTCTGCAATTTCATCAATTTTCAATTTGGCGTCATCGTACATTTCTTCGAATTTCTCGTGTAGATCGAAGAAGTTCTTACCAATTACGTTCCAATGAAAATTTCTTAATTTTTGATAGTATAAATGGTAATCAGCCAACAAAATGTTTAACTCATCTACAGTTAAAGCAATTTTTTCTTTGTCTAATCCTAAATAGTTCATAGTATTTATTTATAGTTTTTTTAATTTCAATACAAAAATACAATACTTAAAAGGTTCTGCATAGCGTTTAATAGAAGTTTAACGCTATACTTACATCAGCTTAGTCTATAGGTCTATTTTGCTTCAAATCTAATTTCTTACTCATCTCATCAGACATTTGTCCGCTTGAAACTCCATATCCATCAACCAGAGTTCCTTTTCTACCATTTTCTGTAGTTATAGCATAAAGAATCGAATTATCGTCTGGATTACTCATTCCTTCAAAGCGTAATACTTTATCTACGTCGAATTCGTTCACACCAAATTTTTCGTCTTCAGATTTCAATTCAAGATGTTCATCCAGAAGATTAAAATCATGCTCATAACCTTCCTCTAATTTCAATTTATTTATTGCTTGAGATAGGGTTCCGTAATCTTTCATTTTCGTTAATTTTTCAATTGATTTCAAATGTTAAATTACGTCTAGACTGCCTTATTTCCAAGACATTTAAATGGTTTAGTATAAGTTTAACTCGATTTGGCTATTCCTTAATATTTGAAGACTTAGCGATCTTTTTTTCTGCTGAAAAGGCCTATAGGTAAAACCAGTAAGAATAAAAAATACCAACCTGTAAGGAGACCAATTATGGTAATTATAGCTGCAAGAATATAAAACCAATAAGAATTAAAGAATTTCATAGGTATGGGTTATAATTATCGTTTTTGCTAGTGTACAAAAAATTAGAAAAAAATCATGCAAATTTCGGGAAGAGCTGATAAGTAACTTTTGATGATTTTTAATGATGTAATCTGTTTCACCAGTTTAATACTCATATAGGAAGAAGCTAAGTATGTTTTAAAAAGAAGAACTTTGGTAATCAGATAACTAGCATTTTTGAAATGTTTTTCAGAAAAATAACGAAAATACAGGGGTTGTCCTTTGAAATTGTGTTTTTTAATTAAGTGTGGTTCTTATTTTATATACTGAATCTAAAAATTTGTGCAAGTCTTGGTGTTGAACCCCAAAAAAATCAAGGGTCTAGGGTTTATGACTTCTAAAAACTATCTTTGTAATTATGAAAATTAGCTCGGCTAGTCACTTATCGTCGAATTTATTTTCTAGCAAAGGCAAAATTGCTTTTCTTTGGCGTAAAAACCAGATTTAAACTTTAGGTTGAAGGTATGAAAAATAAAATCACCTTAAAAGAGCTTTCTAAATTGCTTAATGTCTCAGTTTCTACTGTTTCTAAAGCACTAAATGACAGCCCAGAAATTAGTCAGAAAACGGTAGAACGCGTTAAAGAACTTGCAGCTTTACATAATTATCGTCCTAATCCTGTGGCAGTTAATTTAAAAAGTAGCAGGAGTGGAACGATTGGTGTGATTATCCCAAACATTGCAAATGTCTTTTTTGCCAAAGTTTTATCTGGGATAGAAGCTAAAGCGCAGGAGGAAGGATTACAAGTGATCACTTATATTTCTAACGAATCTTATGATCGTGAAGTGCAGATCATAGACCATTTAACATCTGGTTTTGTAGATGGAGTTCTACTTTCTATTGCTGAAGAAACGCAGCGTAAAAGAGCTTTCGACCATATTTATCATCTAATCGATTATGATATACCAGTAGTACTTTACGATCGTATCAATTATGATATGCCTGTAGATAAAGTTGGGGTAGACGATGCTGAAAGTTTTAAAAAGGTGACCACCAAATTGATCAAAAAAGGAGTCAAAAAAATTGGTGTGGTTTCAACGATTCTTCACCTGGTTAACGGTAAAGAGAGAATTAGAGGTTATCAGGAAGCTTTATTGCCAAGTATGAAAGAGCATATTGCGGCATCAACAAGACGTGAATTCTTAGATGAAAAAATTCATGAAATCCTAATCGACGATAAAGTAGAAGCTGTTCTTTGTTGTGATACAGAAAGTACGATGAGAGTTTATCGTTATGCTTACGAACATAATATTCGTATTCCTGAAGATCTTAAAGTTGTTGGTTTCTTAAATGAAGAAATCACGTCTTTCCTAACGCCATCTATTAGTTATATCGAGCAAAATCCTCGCAAAATAGGGAAAGGAGCCATGAAACTTCTTGGAAAACGATTAAAAGGTGAAGCCGAATTAAATAAAACTACAGAAAAAATTATCAAAACTAAATTGGTAAATTTAGAATCTACTACGTTTGATTCTGAACATTAATTATCAATATCTTGATAGAACCAAATAAAATGGCAAAACTAACCACCAGTACGGTACTCGTAACTGGTGGTGCTGGTTTTATTGGTTCTAATCTTTGCCAAAAGCTTCTCGATCTTGGGGCAAAGGTGATTTGCTTAGACAATTTTTCTACCGGAAAAAGGTCAAATCTTAACGCATTAAATGATCATCCAAATTTCACTTTATTAGAAGCCGATATTCGCGATTTTGAAGCTTGTTTAAATGCCTGCAAAAATGTAGATTATATCTTACATCAGGCAGCTTTAGGCTCGGTGCCACGTTCTATTAAAGATCCGCAAACCACTAACGATGTTAATGTAAGCGGATTTTTAAATATGTTGGTTGCGGCTAAAGAAAACCAGGTAAAAAGATTTATTTATGCAGCAAGTTCTTCAACTTATGGAGATGCTTCAGAATTACCAAAGATCGAAGATCACATCGGCAAACCTTTATCACCTTATGCGATCACAAAATATGTAAACGAATTATATGCCGATGTTTTTCAGAAAACTTATGGTCTCGAAAATATTGGTTTGCGTTATTTTAATGTCTTTGGTCGACATCAGGATCCAAACGGCGCGTATGCCGCAGTGATTCCCAAGTTTGTAAAGAAACTGATGAGTCATCAGTCGCCCGTGATTAATGGTGATGGTAGTTTTTCTAGAGATTTCACCTATATCGATAATGTGATTCAGATGAATTTACTCGCAATGCTTACTGAAAATCCAGAAGCGGTAAATCAAGTTTATAATGTGGCTTACGGCGGAAGAACAAATCTCAACGAACTTGTTAATATTTTAAAGTCAGAATTATCTAAATTTGATCCTGAAATTTCAGGAATTTCTGCAAAATATGGTGTCGAGCGCCAGGGCGATGTTCCACATTCTCAGGCATCGATCGAAAAAGCAAAGAAATTACTCGGTTATCAGCCAGAATTTTCAGTTAAAGAAGGATTAGCTGAAGCAGTTTCCTGGTATTGGAATAATTTAAAGTAAATGACACAAAAGAAAATAGCAGTTATAGGTCTTGGGTATGTTGGATTACCTTTGGCGCGTCTTTTCGCTACAAAATATCCTGTAGTTGGTTTCGATATCAATAACTCCAGAATTAGCGAATTAAAGCAGGGAAATGATAAAACTTTAGAGGTTGAAAATAAAGATCTAAAAGCGGTTTTAAAAGAAAGTAATTCTGAAGAAACTGGTTTGTTTTGTACGGCTAATATTGAAGATTTAACCGACTGTAATTTTTACGTGATCACGGTGCCAACGCCGGTAGATAAGAATAACAAACCAGATCTTACACCGCTTTATAAAAGTAGTGAAACTGTTGCCAGCGTTTTAAATAATGGCGATGTGGTTGTTTACGAAAGCACTGTCTTTCCGGGAGCAACAGAAGAAGAATGTGTGCCGGTTTTAGAGAAAATTAGTGGATTAAGTTTTAATAAAGATTTCTTTGTAGGTTACTCTCCAGAACGTATAAATCCCGGTGATAAAAAGCATACCGTAGATAAAATTTTAAAAGTAACCTCAGGATCAACTCCTGCGATTGCTAAAGAAATTAATGCTATTTACGCTTCGGTAATTACTGCCGGGACGCATTTGGCACCATCTATAAAAGTGGCTGAAGCTGCAAAAGTGATCGAAAATTCGCAGCGTGATATTAATATTGCTTTTGTAAATGAACTGGCGAAGATCTTCAATATGTTGGATATCGATACCAAAGCGGTTTTAGAAGCGGCGGGGACAAAATGGAATTTTATTCCGTTTACGCCCGGTTTAGTTGGTGGGCACTGTATTGGTGTAGATCCTTATTATCTGGCTCAAAAAGCACAAGCGGTTGGTTATCATCCAGAAATTATTCTTGCCGGAAGACGCATGAACGATAGCATGGGGCAATATGTTGCTGCGGAAGTTGTAAAATTAATGCTGAAAAGAGACCTGAAAGTTAAAGAATCTAATATTCTTATTTTAGGTTTTACCTTCAAGGAAAACTGTCCCGATGTTCGCAATACCCGAGTTATCGATGTGTATCGAAATTTGAAGGATTACGGCGTAAATGTTTCTGTTTATGATCCTTTAGCGAATCCTGAAGAAGTTTTGCATGAATATAATGTGAAAACTTTGAATCAAAAGCCAGAAACTAAATTCGACGCTTTGATTTTAGCAGTTTCCCATCAGGAATTTTTAGAAATGGATTTGGCGGAATTAAAAACTGAAGAAAGCGTTATTTACGATGTAAAAGGTGTTTTAGGCGATAAAGCTGATAAAAAACTATAAATTTTCATTGAATTTCAGCTTTGGTTTGCTGCAATTTTAAAGTGATTTAAATATGTATCGAAAATACGTAAAAAGTACTGCCGACTTTATTTTTGCGTTGTTTACGATCGTATTATTTCTTCCTATTTTTATAATAATCATATTGCTCATCTTAATATTCGATGGTTTTAGCCCATTTTTTATTCAGGATCGGGTAGGAAAGGATGCTCACAGTTTTAGGATATACAAGTTTAAAACAATGAGCGATAAAAAGGATTCCGAAGGAAAACTTTTAAAAGAAGAACTCCGCGTTACTCCTTTAGGCCGAATTTTAAGACAATCTGGTTTAGATGAAATTCCGCAACTTTTTAATATTCTTAAGTTTGAAATGAGTTTTATTGGTCCGCGACCGTTGCCGGTTTATTATATTGATCTTGATGATAGATTGCAACGAGATCGTCATCGCGTTTTACCAGGAATCACAGGGCTTGCACAAATTACCGGTCGAAATTCCCTAAAATGGCCAGAAAAATATCGTTTAGACAATTACTATATCGAAAACCAGAGTTTTTGGCTGGATCTTAAAATTTTGCTGAAAACCATAGTGAGTTCTAACGGTTATGACGCGGTAAATTTTGAACATGTAATTCCTGAAAAGAAATCAGAATAACCTATATTTCCTAAAATTCGGTAATCGATGAAGAAAATCTGGCTTTCCCCACCGCATTTAAGTGGAAACGAACTGCAAAAAATACAGCAGGTTTTTCAGGAAAACTGGATTGCTCCCGTAGGACCTCAAATTGGTGAATTTGAAGCTAAAATTTCAGCATTTTTAGGAACTGAAAATCCTCCGGTAGTTGCGCTGAATTCGGGAACTTCAGCTTTACATTTAGCCTTAAAATTACTGAATATTGGCAAAGGAGACGTTGTGATTTGCCAGAGTTTAAGTTTTGCTGCTTCGGTGAATCCTATTTTGTACCAAGGTGCCACGCCTGTTTTCGTGGATAGCGAAAAAGATACGTATAATTTATCTCCAGAATTTCTGGAAGAGGCCATAAAAGATCAAATCAAAAAAGGAAAGAAACCTAAAGCAATTATTGCGGTTCATATCTACGGAATGCCTTATAAAGTAGCTGAAATTCATCGAATTTCGGCTCAATATGAAATCCCAATTATTGAAGATGCGGCGGAAGCAATGGGGAGTTTATACAAAAATAAACCTTGCGGTAGTTTTGGCGATTTGGCGGTGTTTTCTTTTAACGGAAATAAAATTATAACCACTTCAGCCGGTGGTGCGTTGGTTTGTAAGAACAAAATTCAGCAAAATAAAGCAGTTTTTTGGGCCACTCAGTCTAAAGAAAACGAGGATTTTTATCTACATAAAGAAATTGGCTATAATTACAGGATGAGTAATGTTTTGGCAGCTATCGGAATTTCGCAGATTGATGTTTTAGAAGAGCGGGTAAAAAAGAAACGTGAAATTCAGCAATTTTATGCATCGTTTTTAAATGAGATCGATGGTTTTAATGTTTTTGCAGAATCTTCTTCAGCATTTAAAAGTAATCACTGGTTGAGTATTTTAGAAATTGATGCTGAAAAATCACCAATATCGGTTACAGATCTAATGAAAAAATTAGCTGATAAAAACATTGAAAGTCGGCGTATCTGGAAACCTTTGCACACGCAGCCGGTTTTTGCCGAATTTGATTTTTACGGAATTGATATTGCTGAAAAAATATTCGAAAATGGCTTATGTTTGCCATCGGGAACTGCAATGAGCGATGCAGATCTCAATTTTATTAAATCCGAACTATTAGCGGCAGTAAAAAATGCTTAAACCAGATTTAACAGCGCAAATTATCATTTTTGGTGAAGCTTCAAAGCTTCAGGAAGTTTCAGATTTTCTTCGGCAAAATTATATAAATTTGAACATCTTGATTTTCGATAAAAACCGACTAAATTCTGAAGAACTAGACAAGCTGGAATTTTTAGAAAGCGAGTCTACTGTAATTTATATTGAAGAAGAACATAAAGCTGATTTCGGAATTAAAGCCGCGTTTTTGGATAAAGCGATAAGTGCAAAGGCAGCTATTTTTACGCTTCCGCTTCAGGATTGGAAAAAAAACGTATTCCATTTCAACGAATTTCAGCTTCAGGATTTATTTAAAATTGATAAAATAAGTCCGAGTAAACTTCCGCAGAAAAATAAAAAGTTATTGATAACGGGTGGTGCTGGCTATATTGGCGCTGCTTTAGTAAAGTATTATTCGGCTTCGTTTTCAGAAATTATAATTATAGATCAAAGTGAATCAGCTTTATTTTTTCTGAAAGAAGAAGTTGAGATTTTATATCCAAACGCGAATATAAATTGTTGCTTGGCAGATGTGACCAATAGGCAACGAATGACATCGATTTTTGAAGAATTTCAACCCGAAATTGTAATTCATGCTGCAGCTTATAAACACGTGGGTTTACTGGAGAACGAGCTTGAAGAAGTTGTAAAAAATAATATTGCAGGGGCTTATATTGTTTTCTATTTGGCTGAAACCTATAATGCTGAGCAATGTATTTTAGTATCGACCGATAAGGCGGTAGCGCCAAAATCTGTGATGGGGAAAAGCAAAGCCTGGGCAGAAAAATTATGTTTATGGTTTTCGCAAAATTGTGATGAAATCAGTTTCAAAACGATTCGGTTTGGGAATGTTTTAGGCAGTACTGGTTCGGTCTTGCCGATTTGGGATAGGCAATTGGAATGGCGAGATTCTATAAGTTTGACCAATGTGAATGCTTCACGGTATTTTTTTACGATTCAGGAAATTTTCGAGCTTACAGATGATGTTTTAGAAAATGATAGTTCTGGGCAAATTTTTACTTTGAAAAATGAGCATCCTTTGCTGTTAGCTAGGCTGGCTAATCTTTATCTTTATAATCGATCTGCTGAAATTCTAAAAACCGAATTAAAGCCAGGCGAAAAAGAGCATGAACAGCTAATCGCTGAAAATGAAAACCTGATTCAGCAATCAAATAATATTTCAATTGTTGAAGGTGCCGAAATCAATGATGATTTTATGGAGCAGCTTAGCGTATTACTTAGTGATAAAATTCCGACAGAGGAAAAAGCTAGTATTATAAAAGATTATAAGCTTTAAGTAAAAAGTTCTTTACTCTTTTCCACGATTGGTTTAAGTAACTCGATCTCTTTCGATTTCAGTTTGATGTTTTGGAGTTTTTCTAAATGTTCCATCCGGTGAGTATCACTACTTATATAATCGATCATTTGATTTTCGAGTAGTTTAAAAGCCATTTTTTGGATGCCTTCTCCATAATGCGAAGTAAGCGAAAGCATATTCAGCTGAAAATAACATCCACGACTTTTAAGATCGTAATATTTTCTCATTTTGCTATCATGAAAAAAGCCATAGCGCTCTGGATGTGCTAAAATTAAAACATGACCTTTGTTTTGCAGTTTAAAGATGATCTCTTTTAAATTAATTGGTGGCTGTAAAAAAGACATTTCTACAAGACTAAAATTCCCTGAAATTTTCAATAATTTTTCGTCATCCAATTTATCCATTAAAGACTGATCCATCATATATTCTGCCGCAGCCGAATTCTTGATATTTGCTGGTTGTGCGGCTTGTAACTTTGCGAGCGCGTTATTGATGATTTCAGGAGTATTAGGATAATAATCATTCATTACGTGTGGGGTGTGCACAAAATTTGTCACGCCAAATTCACCAAACTTGTTAATAAGCTGCAGGCTGGTTTCAACATCTGGCGAACCATCGTCGATCCCCGGTAAAATATGATTATGGAAATCTGTGAATCCTTCTAGTAGATCTACGAAAAAATACTTCTTAGCGAAGAATGAAAACATCTAATTTACTTTTCTTGAAAAGTAGCGTGTTTTAAATTAAAAGACAAAAAAATAATCTTACATTATTGTGAAATAAATCGTTTTAATTTTACATTATTTGAAAAATAAATGTTTAAATTCTTAGAATTACTTTTAAAATCTTAAATTTAAAATGCCCTTTACCTTAATTATTTGCTGAAATGATGATTTTAAGTATGAAATTAAAATTATGCAGCAATCGCTTAGCCTACATCTTCTATTATTTGGTTTTATTGATGAAACCGAAACCATTTTAGGTGCTCTAAAACAGGATCCTAATTATTACATATCTCAATGTAGTGGGCTGGAGTCCTTACAGCGTATTTTAGTAGAGAAATGCGATGTGGATATTTTGATACTTCAGCTAAATTATCGCGAAGATGACTATCAGAAGATTCTAAATTTTGTCGCTGGGCATAAAGATCTTCCTGTATTAATTATTACCAATACCAGAATTAGAAAGCATGCTTATGAAGCTTTTGCTTTAGGGATCGAGGATTATATTCATGTATCAGAAATTAATCCTCCTTCCTTGAAGCGGAGTATCTATTTTGCTATAAAACGTAAAGACTACAAGAAAGAGATAAGTAATTCAGAATTTAATTACAAAACCTTGTTTTTCTCTTCACCTCTACCTATGTGGGTTTTAGATCGTTATACACTAAAATTTTTAAGCGTAAACCAGGCCGCTATAGAACATTATGGATATTCTGAAGAAGAATTTCTAAAGATGAAAGCTAGTGATCTTTGGATAAAAGAAGAAGAAGAAAAAATAAAATTAATGGTAAAAGAGTTTACCAATGATTTTTTACATGAAACAGTATGTCACGTAAAGAAAGATGGAAGTGTGATGACAATTAATTTTCATAGCACGCCAATTTTTTATGATGGTAGAGAAGCTAGATTAACCCTTGCCAGAGATGTAACTGAAAATCTAAAGATAAGAAAAGCCCTAAAAGATAGCGAAATGCGCTTTAAATCTCTTGTTCAGGAGGGTAGTGATCTAATAGCCATTCTAGACAAAGATTTTAGATACAAATATATAAGTCCCAGTATAGAAAGTATTTTAAGTATTAAGCCGAAACATATTATAAAAGATCGATTTCATGACAGAATTCATCCAGAAGACCAGTCTTTTATAAAAACCTTATTAGCGTCTATAAAACAATCCAGTAATAAAAAAATTAGTTTGCCTTTTTACAGGGTGAAGGACGGCTTGGGTTATTGGCGATTTTTAGAAACTAAGCTAACCAACCTACTAGATTTTTCCCCAATTGAAGGTATAGTAATTAATAGTAGGGATGTAACAGATCTTGTAGAGCAGAGGAATCGTTTATCTGATAGTCTTTCCAGATACGAAATTGTTTCTGAGGCTACTAGTGATATTGTTACAGATTTCAGTTTTAAAACAGAAGAAGTAAAAATTTCAAAATCGCTTTATAAAGTTTTTGGATATGATCCAAAAGAAATAGAAAAAGAGAATTTTAGAGATTGGTGGTTATCGAAAGTGCATAAAGATGATCGCACGGCAGTTAGGGAAAAAGTTATTGAAGTAATTGAGTCAGGCATAAAATCATTTCAATTAGAATATCGATTTCAATGTGCAGATGGAAGTTTTAAAAATATTTTAGACAGAAGCTATATTGTAAGAGATATTGAAGGTAATCCAGAGAGGATCATTGGTTCTAAACAGGATATCACTAAGCAAAAAGAACAATTAGAAGAAATAAAATCACGCAATATAAAATTGGAAGAAATAGCCTGGGAACAATCACATATGGTTAGGGCTCCTTTGGCAAAAATTATGGGTTTGATCGATTTAGTAAGGTTTAGTGAAAATAATGCTGAAGAAACTAAGGATTTATTAGAAAAAATATTAAATTCAGCCGAGGATTTAGATGCTGTGATACGCAACATAGCTGAAAAAACATATAATTAATAGATTTGAAGCCCCTTAAATCTATTTAGAACCTAATCTTAACCTACATTATGTTGGAAGTCATACTAGTAGATGATGATGATATTGTTTTGATGATGCAACGAAAAATGGTTTCTAGGTGTGAAATATCATCGACGCCCATCATTTTTAAAAGTGCGGTAGCAACTTTAGAATATTTAAATAAGCCTGAAAATTTAAATAATATCGATAAGAAATACCTAATACTTCTTGATATTAATATGCCCATGATGTCTGGCTGGCAATTTCTTGATCTTATCAAAGAACATCCTTTGTATGATCAAATTCATGTAATTATGGTAACGTCTTCTATAGATCAAAAAGATCGAAGAAAAGCAGAAACTTATCAGCGTGTTATCGATTATATCGAAAAACCAGTCACCTTAAAGCATTGCCAGAACTTAAAGCAATTGCAACCAATCAGCGAATTTTTTTAGGAATATTGATGCTTTTTTCAAGAGGTTGTGCTTCTTCAATTTTCTCTTTTGCCCATAATTCGTCTTCGCGTTCCAGCTCCAGTTCTTCCTGTACAGCTGTAGCTCTAGGATCGTAATTTAGTTTTATGTACATAGGGAAGTGGTCACTGCCAATACTTTTTTCCCTGGCGATTTCTATCAAGGTGAAATCTTTAGAATGAAAAACGTGGTCTAATGGCCAGCGAAATAAGCGATAACCGGCATGAAAAGTATTAAAGAAGCCACGTCCTATTCTTGGATCCATTAATCCACTCATTTGTTGAAAAAGTTTGGTAGTTCTAGACCAGGCTACATCGTTAAGATCTCCAAACACTAATACTTTACGATCTTCTGGAGAAAGATCTCTACCTAGCATTAAAATTTCTGCATCACGATTGGTCGAGGTATAACTTTCGGTAGGACTTGGTGGCATTGGATGTAAACAATGCATCTTCAATTTAGTGCCATTTCTAAGTTTTACATAACCATGAATAGAAGGAATGTCTTCCTGTACCAGATAATGCACATCTGCATCGATCAATTCTAATTTAGAATATAAATGCATTCCGTAGAGATTGTCTAAAGGAACTTTTACGGTATATTTATAATCATCTTCAATCACTTCTAATTCCTTTTCCCAGCGCTTATCACTTTCTAGTGTAAGTAGTATATCTGGTTGGCGCTTTTTAACCAAAGCAACAAGTTTCTCTGGATGTTTGTTTGGCGTAAGGACATTACTTACTAAAATGGAGATCGTGGCATCTTCAGCTTTACCCTTAAACTTTATAACCTGTTTTTTAGATAATACTGTATAAGGAAATATTTTGATCGCTTGGTAAATAAGACTAAGAAAAAGTAATACTGTAGCTACATAATGCCATGTTTCAGAAAAGTCGTAGAAGAACGCGCAAAGAATTAGGGTGATAACTATACAAACTGAAATTTGTATCCTGGGAAAATCAAAACCTCTAACCCACCATTGATCAAAACGGGTTATTGAAGCTAAAGTTGGAATTAAAAAGATAAAATTTAAGCAAAGTACAATTATTTCAGCGGTATCCATGCTGATCGTTTTTATGTTGGCAATAATGTTTAGGTCGAAATCTATTCAAATCTCTTATTATTCAACAAAACTTAAAAGCATTTAAGAAAAGTATAACGTAAAGTCGGCAATTTCAATAGCTCAGGGGAGAAATAGTGTCTTTTTCTGAAAGTTGTGAAATGTTCAATTTTAATTCTCTTGAAAAAAGTTTAATTTTAAAGTATGAAGAAGAAAGATAAAATGAAGGAAAGGGGATTTATCTTCAAGAAATATGAAGAACCTAATACAAGTCCTTTTGAAAAACTCTTTGAGATTTTTAAAGAATTGATCACGCACACTTCGGGTGATCTAGATGAAGCGCTAGACTGGTTACGCCAGTTAGATGAAGAATATCAACTTACCACGCCAGATTATACGATCGAAGATTTTATAGAAGACCTTAAGCAAAAAGGCTACATAAAAGAAGAATTAGATCCAGATGGCGATGGTGAAGGTGATGGTTCTGGGAGTTTAAAGATTACTGCAAAGACCGAAAGGGCAATACGCCAGCAGGCACTAGACCAGATATTTGGTAAGATGCGGAAAGGAAAGTCGGGTAATCACCGTACAAGTCATGTTGGCCGTGGCGACGAGCACACCGGCGATTTTAGGAATTATCAATTTGGAGATTCTTTAGACCGAATTTCGATGACCGAAAGTCTGCGGAATGCCCAGATCAATCATGGGATTGGTAGTTTTAATATGACGCACGACGATCTGGTGGTAGAAGAAACTCATTACAAATCACAAATGAGTACGGTTTTAATGATCGATCTTAGCCATAGTATGATCTTATATGGCGAAGATAGAATTACCCCTGCTAAAAAAGTAGCCATGGCTTTAGCCGAGTTGATCACGACACGTTATCCTAAAGATACCTTAGATATTATAGTTTTTGGTAATGATGCCTGGCCGGTTTCAATAGCAGATCTTCCGTATCTAAAAGTTGGCCCGTATCACACCAATACTGTAGATGGATTGAAGCTGGCGATGGACATTTTGCGAAGAAAGCGAAATACCAATAAACAGATCTTTATGATTACCGATGGTAAGCCGAGTTGCATACGAGAACGCGATGGTAGCTATTACAAAAATAGTATGGGCTTAGATCCTTATATCGTTGATAAATGCTACAATATGGCGCAACAAGCTCGTAAACTTCAAATTCCTATAACAACATTTATGATCGCGCAAGATCCTTATTTAATGCAATTTATTAGGGAGTTTACACAGGCGAATCAAGGGAAGGCATTTTATACCGGACTTAAAGGTCTTGGTGAAATGATTTTTGAAGATTACGAAACAAACAGAAAAAAGAGAATTAGAGGCTAAAAGAAAAAGAAGATATGAATATTGAGAAAATGAAAACCCTTGGAGATTTAAAATCTTCAGGATATATAAGTAAAGGAATAAAAGACGAGCTTCGTGATAATTTAATTGAAAAGATTAAAAATAACGAACCTGCGTTCACCGGAATTCATGGTTATGATGATACCGTAATTCCGGAATTAGAACGAGCGATCTTATCGAAACATAACATCAACTTACTGGGATTACGTGGGCAGGCCAAAACAAGGCTAGCGCGTTTAATGTTGAATCTTTTAGATCAATACATTCCGGCAGTTGAAGGTTCAGAAATTAGTGACGATCCTTTAAATCCAATTTCACGTTACGCAAAAGAGCTTATTGCTGAAAAAGGAGACGATACACCAATTACTTGGATTCATAGAAGTGAGCGATTCTTTGAAAAACTCGCCACACCAGATGTGACGGTAGCCGATTTAATTGGAGATGTAGATCCTATAAAAGCAGCGAATTTAAAGCTAAGTTATGCCGATGATCGTGTGATTCATTTTGGAATGATTCCTCGTGCTAACCGAAGTATTTTTGTAATTAATGAGTTACCAGATTTACAGGCAAGAATTCAGGTGGCACTTTTTAATATTCTTCAGGAAGGTGATATCCAGATTCGCGGTTTTAAATTAAGACTGCCTTTAGATATGCAATTTGTATTTACAGCTAATCCAGAAGATTATACCAATCGTGGTAGTATTGTAACGCCGCTTAAGGATAGAATTGGTTCACAGATCTTAACGCATTATCCAGAAACTATCGAGATCGCAAAAACAATTACGCAACAGGAAGCAAAGTTAGATTCCAGACAAACCGATATGGTTTATGTGCCAGAACTAGCCAAAGACCTGCTTGAACAAATTGGTTTTGAAGCTCGAGAAAGTGAATTTATCGACGAGAAAAGTGGGATTAGTGCCAGGATGAGCATTACAGCTTATGAGAATCTTTTAAGTGCTGCTGAACGTAGAACTTTAAAGAATGGAGAAGATAAAACTTTGCTAAGATTTGGTGATTTTATGGGAGTAATTCCTTCGGTTACCGGTAAAGTAGAGCTGGTTTATGAAGGCGAGCAGGAAGGAGCTGCAGCTGTAGCTACTCAGTTACTGGGAGATGCGGTAAAAACATTATTCCCTAATTATTTTCCTAAGATCGAAAAGCTACAACGTCCCGATGAAAAAACACCTTATGACGATTTGGTAGAATGGTTTTTCGAGCAAACCGGGTTTGAATTGCCAGACGATCTTACCGACGAAGAGTACAAGAAGAAATTAGATGAGGTAGCGCCATTAAACGAGCTAATAAAAAAATATCAGCCAGAAATGGACAAAATCGACACTTATTTTTTAAAGGAATTTTTACTTTGGGGATTGGTAGAGTTTAAGAAATTAAGCAAGCAGCGATACACCAAAGGCATTCAATTTAATGATCTATACGGAAGTTATATAAGCGGATTATAAATTTAGATTGAATTAAGTTGAAATAAAAAGAACAAAAGCCCGGTTTTACTAAAAATCGGGCTTTTGTTTTTTTGAAATTATGAAAATCTCATATTTTTTCAGCAAATGTGTAATTTTAGTTTTTTAATTCTACGTAATTATATACTTTTATCACATCTTTTAAGGAAAACAATGAAGAGTATTAAATTAAATAGCATTTCTACAATAACTCCTATCACAGGAGCTGCTATTTCTATTATTATTACTCGCACAATTATTACCCCTTTGGGGTAGTATGTATATAATTTTCCGTCCGCACTCACACACGTTTTAGAACGAACTCAAAACTATTTATTTCAAACTATTAAATTATTCTTATGAATATTCTAAAATTCGGAGGATCTTCTTTAGCCTCTCCGGAGCGAATCAAACTTGTAGCCGAAACTGTAAAAAAGCATGTGCAACAAGATAAAACCATCGCTGTTTTTTCAGCGTTTGGAGGGGTAACCAACGATCTTTTAAAAATGGCCGAACTGGCTGCAAAAGAAGATCTTGCTTATAAAGAAATTCTGGCTCTAAACGAGAAAAGACATCTTGATGCGGTAAAAGAATTAATTCCTGTTCAAAATCAAAGCGGAGTTTTAAGTAAGGTGAAAACCGAATTCAATAGATTAGAAACGCTTTACGAAGGTGTTTATCTTTTGAATGAATTATCGAATAAAACCAAGCATGTAGTTTCCAGTTTTGGTGAGATCTTGTCTTCATTAATTATTGCTGAATATTTTAAAAGTCTGGCTACAGATGCGCTTCTAATTGATTCGAGAGAATTGATCGTTTGTAAGAATAATAATGAAAAGATTCAACTCAATTATGACCTGACTAACAATAATATTGTTCAGTATTTTAAAGAAAACGACGCGAGTCTTTTTGTGGTTCCTGGTTTTGTGGCTAAAAACGAACAGGGCGTTCCAAGTACTTTAGGACGTGGTGGAAGTGATTTTACAGCGGCAATCTTCGGTGGAGCTTTAGATGTTGCTAAAGTGATCATTTATACCGATGTAAACGGAATGTACACCGCAAACCCAAATGTGGTGCATCAGGCGTATCCGCTTCAAAATATATCGTATCAGGAAGCGATGGAATTATCGCATTTTGGTGCCAAAGTCTTATATCCACCAACACTACAACCGTTATTGGATAAGGGAATCCAGATTCATATAAAAAATACTTTTGCACCAGATGATGCAGGAACTTTAATTTCAAAATCCAGTAAAGAAAACTTTAGATGGGTTACCGGTATTACGCATATCGATGATATTAAACTATTAAACATCGAGGGTAGCGGAATGGTTGGAATTCCTGGTTTTTCAAAGCGATTTTTTGAAACACTTTACCAGGAGAATATCAATGTTGTGCTTATCACTCAGGCATCTTCAGAGCATAGTATTTGTGTGGCGGTAAAAGATGATGAAGCGCAGGCTGCAAAAGAAGCTTTAGATGAAGCTTTTTCAGTAGAAATAGATTATCAAAAAATAAAACCGGTAGAAATAGAAGGTAATGTGGCTATCATTGCCTTGGTGGGAGATCGTATGAAGAGTCACCACGGTTTAAGTGGTAAGATGTTTAGCGCTTTAGGTAATAATAATATTAATATTAGAGCAATTGCACAAGGATCTTCAGAGCGAAATATATCTGCTGTAATTGCGAAAAAAGATATCAATAAAGCATTAAATACGCTGCACGAACAGTTTTTTGAAGTTCCTTCTAAAGAATTGAACCTGTTTATAACCGGAGTAGGAAATGTTGGTAGCAAGCTTTTATCGCAATTAGAAAAACAGGAAAAATACCTTCTTGAAAAATTGCGATTAAAAGTTCGTGTTCTTGGGTTATCAAATTCCAGAACCATGGCTTTTGATGAAAACGGACTTGATTTAAGCAAATGGCAAGAGTTGCTGGATGCGGGTGAAAAAGCCAGTAAGCACAACTTTTTCAATAAAGTAAAAGAGTTCAATTTACGTAACAGCATTTTTGTAGATAATACCGCAAGTGCTGAAATTTCAAAATGGTATAAAGAATATCTTGCAAACTCGATAGCAGTAGTAACCTGTAATAAGATCGCTGCAGCAGATGATTTGGTAAACTATCAACATTTGCAGGAACTTTCAAGAGAATACGGAGCATCTTTCCTTTATGAAACCAATGTTGGTGCAGGATTACCAATTATCGATACGCTTAAAAATTTAATTGCTTCAGGAGACAGAATTCATAAAATACAGGCGGTACTTTCGGGTAGTTTAAACTTTGTTTTCAATACTTATAATGGAACCGAGCCATTTTACAAAACGGTAGAGCAGGCAATGGAAGAAGGTTATACTGAACCAGATCCTAAGATCGATCTAAGTGGAGTAGATGTGGCGCGAAAAATATTGATCTTGTCTCGTGAGAGCGGACTAAAAATGGAGCTTAGCGATATAGAAAACAAAAGTTTCCTTTCTGAAGAAAGTCTAAATACCGAGAATAATGAAGATTTCTTTAAACTGCTTCAGGAAGACGAAAGTAAATTTAAAGAGATTTACGAAGATGCTGCTAAAGATGGAGCTCAGCTTAAATATGTAGCACAATTAGAAGATGGAAAAGCTTCGGTAGGATTACAAAAAGTAGATGCAGATCATCCTTTTTATAATCTTAGCGGTAGCGATAATATCGTACTTTTCTTTACAGATCGTTATAGCGTACAGCCATTGATCGTTAAAGGAGCAGGAGCGGGAGCAGATGTTACAGCTTCGGGAATATTTGCCGATGTTATACGAATAGGTAAGAAATAAAAATGGAAGAAATAAAAGTTTTTGCTCCGGCAACGGTAGCTAACCTTTCCTGTGGTTTCGACGTTTTGGGCTGTTGCCTTGATAATGTTGGGGACGAGATGATCATTAAAAAAAATGATCTTAACCAGCTTCGAATCACAAAAATGGAAGGCCAGGATCTTCCTATGGAAGTTGATCAAAACGTAGCTGGTGTAGCGGTAAAAGCTATGCTGGGAAAACTGCAATCTAACGAAGGTTTTGATATCGAAATTTATAAAAAAATAAAAGCAGGAAGCGGAATTGGTAGTAGTGCTGCCAGTTCTGCTGGAGCTGTTTATGCAGTAAATAAGCTATTAGATTCGCCATTTTCGAGTGCAGAACTTTTACCTTTTGCCATGGAAGGAGAACGTTTAGCCAGCGGAAATGCCCATGCAGATAATGTGGCACCGGCCTTACTGGGTGGTTTTACTTTGGTAAAAAGTTATGAGCCTTTAGAAGTTTTATCTTTGCCATCTCCAGAAGAATTGAATGTAGTTATTCTTCACCCGCAAATCGAGGTGAAAACCAAGGATTCTCGTGCGATCATTAAGCGAAATATTAGTCTGGATAAAGCGGTGAGCCAATGGGGTAATCTTGGTGCTTTGGTTAGCGCTTTATATACCAATGATTATGATTTACTAGGCAGAAGTCTTAAAGATGACATCGTAGAACCAATCCGGTCGATTTTAATACCGTATTTCGATGAAATTAAAGCCATTTCTTTAGAAAGTGGAGCGCTTGGTTTTGGTATTTCAGGTTCAGGGCCATCGGTTTATGCGATGTGTAGAGGTCAGCAAAATGCCGAAAATGTAAAAGCAAGTATTGCCGAATTTATGGAAAAACAAAGTATAACTTACGATCTTCATTTATCAAAAATTAATCCTGAAGGAGTTAAAATATTATAGAAAACATGAATTATTTTAGTCTGAATAATAAAAGCCATTCTTCTAGCTTCGAGAATGCGGTAATAAAAGGTCTGGCTCCAGATAAAGGATTATATTTTCCTGAAAATATCGAAAAATTGCCTGAATCTTTTTTTAAAGATCTGCCCAATATGCCACAAACCGAAGTCGCTTACCAGGCGATAAAGCAATTTGTTGGCGATGAAATTCCTGAAGCCGAACTAAAAAAAATTATTGCTGAAACTTTAGATTTTGAGTTTCCGGTAGTGCATGTAAAAGATAATGTATACACTTTAGAGCTTTTTCATGGACCAACTTTAGCATTTAAAGATGTTGGAGCGCGATTTATGGCGGGTAGTTTGGGGTATTTTATAACGAAGAACGAAGTAGGTAAAGTAACCGTACTTGTAGCAACCTCTGGAGACACCGGCGGGGCAGTAGCAAATGGATTTTTAGGAGTAGAAGGGATCGATGTGGTGATCTTATATCCTAAAGGCAAAGTGAGTAAGATACAGGAAAAACAATTAACCACGCTTGGTAAAAATGTAACTGCTTTAGAAATTGATGGCGCTTTCGACCAATGTCAGGATATGGTGAAACAGGCATTTTTGGATGACGAAATTCAGTCGGTAAGACAGTTAACTTCAGCCAATTCTATAAATGTAGCCAGATGGCTTCCGCAGATGTTTTATTACTTTTTAGCGTATCGCCAGTTAGCTTCCGAAGGAAAAGATATTGTATTCTCTGTACCAAGCGGAAATTTTGGGAATGTTTGTGCCGGGATGGTTGCAAAAGAATTAGGACTTCCTATCAAACATTTTATCGCTTCGAATAATGCGAATAGGACGATCACCGATTATCTGGAAACCGGGAATTATGAGCCGAGACCAAGTGTTTCGACGATTTCGAATGCGATGGATATTGGGAATCCAAGTAATTTTGTGCGAATCTTACAGCTTTTTCAAAACGAATACGGAAACATAAAAGAAAATCTAACCAGCTTTAGTTATGACGATGAGGTTACAAAAGAAGCCATGCAAGAGGTTTACAAAGAAACCGGTTATGTGATGGATCCTCATGGAGCGGTGGGGTATTTGGGCCTTCAGGAGTATTTTAAAGATCATCCAAATGAAGTGGGAGCATTTTTAGAGACCGCACACCCTTGTAAATTCCGTGAAACTGTAGAAGACGCCATTGGTAAGCAGATCGATATTCCAGATTCTATAAAAGAAGTTTTAGATAAGGAGAAAAAAGCTATTTCGATTAAAGATTATGCCGAATTGAAAGCTTTTTTACTGAGTTAATCTTAAAAGAAGCTATTTTTAATCAAATTTTAATGTTCACTAATTGTTGTTCGTACAAGAAAGCAGTAATTTTATTGCTTATAGATGAAACATTAAAAAATCATGAAAAATAAAGTAGTAATTATCACTGGTGGAGCAATGGGGCTGGGTTATGCAGCCGCGGATGTTTTAGCTTCACAAAAAGCGAAACTTGTCTTAGTAGATTACAATGCAGATGCATTAGCAGAAGCAGAGGAAAAACTAAAAAAGACATACGAAGGTCTAGAAGTATTAAGCGTTACAGCCGATGTTTCTAAGGAAGATCAGGTAAAAGCTTATGTAGATCAAACGGTAGATAAGTTTGGTAGAATTGATGGTTTTTACAACAATGCCGGAATTGAAGGAAGACAGGCTTCAATGATCGATTATGATATGGATGTCTTTAAAAAAGTTATCGATATCAACTTAATGGGTGTTTATTATGGTTTACGTTATATCCTTCCTATAATGAAAGAGCAGGGATACGGGCGTATAGTAAACGTAGCATCTGTAGGTGGTATTCGTGGAGTGCTTAATCAATCTCCTTATGTAGCCAGTAAGCATGCGGTTAGTGGAATGACTAAAAATGCAGCTTTAGAATATGGACAATACGGAATCCTTACGAATGCGATCGCGCCTGGAGCGATTTTAACTCCTATGGTAGCCGAAGCCTTCAAACAGGTAAACCCAGAAGATCCAAAAGCAGCAGAAAAAGAATATGCCAGTAGAAACCCTACAAGATCTTTGGGAGATCCTCAGGATGTAGGAAAACTGGTAGCATACTTGCTTAGTGCAGATAATGGTTACGTAAGCGGCCAAACAATTGCGATAGATGGTGGGGAATCTAACATGTACGGTAACCCATAATTTTATTGGCGCCGCCAAAGGGTATAATACTCCGAGGCTTGCCTCGAAATTCAATAATTATTTTTAGTGAATGCCTCGTGGGCTTGCCCCGAAGTAGTTTACTTCTAATTTTAGATAAAAAAAGCCTTTCCAGATCTGGAAAGGCTTTTTTATATTGAACAATTTCAGTTTAGTATTTTACTGGAGCACCTTCAGCAGGTAAGCTGTTCTTTATGAATTCACGAATATCTTCGTTTGCAGTTTCTAGATCAGCTTTTCTAAGATACATCATATGTCCACTTTCGTAACCTTTAAAAGAAAGTCTGTCTTGCATTTTTCCGCTAGGATCTAATTGCCACATCGAGTATTTTGCATTAAAATAAGTACAGGCACCATCAAAATAACCAGACTGGATCATTACATCCAATTTAGGATTTTGTGCCATCGCCTGTCTTAAATTCTCTCCTGTGTTATCGCGACTTCTATCCCATGGATGAACCGGGCCAAACATAAAATATTTAAGATCGGTCTTAAAATTAAGATCTTCTCTTAAGTAATAATTGATCGCCGGAGTAAAAGAATGCAACCAAGAGGTTAATTCGGCATTATAATCTGGATAATTACCCGACTCTTTACGATCGATTCCTAAGTAACGAGAATCCAAACGCCCTACGGTAAAACCATCCTCACGACGAAGTTCTTTCCAAAAAGCACCAATAGGTAATTCTAAATTATTCTGAAGATAAACCTCTTTATCTACGCTAGAATAATAAGCCATTTTTTCAGCAGTAGCATTTTTAGTTGCTTCTGAAGCAAAACCACCCTTAACCAGTACTGGAAGTAATTCGTTTATGCTATATTCTTCAACTTCTTCTAAAAGATCGGTTAACGATTTACTCTGTAATTCCTGCGGAAGCAATTTGTGATACCACGCCGTAGCCGCAAAATATGGTAATCGATTAGCAACTTCAACAGGACCTTCACGATCAATTCCCAGTTCGGTTGGGGAAACCAGGATCACACCATTTAAATACATCCACTGGCTATCCTGAAGCTCTAGTGCTAAACCACTAACTCTGGTCGTTCCGTAGCTTTCACCAATTAAATATTTAGGTGATAACCAACGATTTTCGCGAGTCACAAAAGTATTTAACCATTCGGCCAAATAACTAATATCCTGGTTTACACCAAAGAATTTAGATTTATCAACTTTCCCATTTTCATCTGGGATAGGTCTTGAATAACCGGTATTTACAGGATTTACGTAAATAATATCGGCAACATCTAAGATCGAATATGGGTTTTCTTTAATTCCATATGGTTGTACAGGATAACCTTCATCGTCGATTTTTAGGATTCTTGGACCAGTATAGGCAATATGCATCCAAACCGAAGCAGAACCAGGCCCTCCATTAAAAGAGATCACTAAAGGTCGATTTTCGGTGTTTTTAACATCACTTTTTTTGTAATACGTATAGTAAAGGCTGGCAATAGGATTGCCCTGATCGTCCCAAACTGGTTGCATCCCGGTTTGAGCTGAATAATTGATGTTTTTTCCTTTTATGGTAACCGAATGATTGGTAACCACAGTAGTGTCTACCGGTACTTTTACTTTTTGAGCAAAAGAAACTGTAGCCATAAGCGAGAAAAAGAGGAAATAAATTTTCTTCATTGGTGATTAAATTGTTTAGGGTTAAAGCTGAAAAATACTGCTATTTCTTATGTTCTACAAAAACAGGGCTTAATTTGTATAAAATCGGCTTAAAATAAAAGGAGCCTTAAAAAAAATAAGGCTCCTTTTTATCGAATTTCAGCTTGAATATTATGGCTCGTAGATAAGTCTTAAAAAAGAACTAAATCGTTCATTATCCTTATCGATAGGAATTCCAGTAACAATACCCACCAGTAAGTGATCACTCACATCTACGCGCATTTGCGGTCTAATGGTCATATCAAATTTACCGTTGTAAATCTCTTTATTAAATTCAACTCCAATAAAATTTCGAGTACCCGGAATCATATAATGGATGTTTGAGTTAATCTGCCAGGTAGTAGTAATATTTCCGTCATTAAAATGATGATCGAATACCGGCCCGGTATAAATAAGCGAATGAAAATTACTTCCCAGTCGTTTTGCAGCGATCAAAAAAGGATTGTAAACCAATCCTGTAAATAAAGTTTCCCTGCCATAATTATTGAATTCGGTTAGCGTGAATTCCTGGATATACCCAATAGCCATAGAAGCCTGGTGTTTTTCTGAAACTAAAAAACTGTATTGCCCGGCCATTTTTATGCTGTTTAGGTTATTTCCGGGAGCAGATCCATCTTCGGTTGGATAATAAAGCGAAAATGGTAATTCGATCTCTAATCCTAATCGGTCCATGGGCGCCCATTCATATTCTATCAAAGCGGTGTATTCATCGTAATTTTCGTTATCGGTAAGCCCAACACCAAGATTCCATTCTCTTTCGCCTTTCCTAGCACCCAGATCCCTAATTAAATCGATATACAAAGGTTCAGCATGTAAAACTTTTGGGGGAAGACTGTCTTTTTTTGTTTCTGTATCTTCAGTATTTTGAGCAGTAATCGCTGTACTTGCCAATAAAATTGGAAGTATAAGTTTACTTATGATTTTATTCATTATAAGTTTAGATTTTTTCAAATAATAATAGTCTCTAAATCCTTTCAGAATGTAGGATTAGAGTTAGTAAATTGTTTAGAAAGCAAAATTTAATTTGCCAGATGTAGAAAATTAGAATCTAAACCTTGGGAGGAGGAGAAGTAACTTCTGGATAGAAATTGTAGTATTTATGCTGGTATTCTGAATTCAATAATTCCTGAAGAGAAAGGTCGAAAATAAACTCAGGTCTTCTCTGAAGCACATAATTGTCGAGTGAAAAATCTTTTTTTACCAGGTGATTTTCGTTGTCGCTATCCTCATATTCTGGGATGGCATCTTCAAAACCAAGAATTTTCTCGATCACGATCTCAACGATGCTTTCCTGGTCATTCAAACTAAGATCTTCAGGGAAATTTTTATTGAAGTCGGGCGAATCGACACTAATGTTTAATATTACCAGGCCTATGATCAAGCTGAAATAACGTAGTATTTTAGTATTCCTGAAAATCTGCATTGATTGAACATTTCTTAGCAATCTAGTTTTCGAAAAGAATTGCTACCTGGATTTTAGATTTTTGAAAAATACTATTTCCAACTGAATTGAAAAAGTAAGCCTTTATTTTTTATTGTTAAGATTATTATCTCTAAAAATGATCACATAAGTTAACCAGATTCCCATAAATGCTGCAAGAATAAAGAATAAAATAGCGAATCCCGGATAGCCAAAAATTACAAAATCTGTGGGAATTTGCATCAGCATGGATGCACCAATGATCATTGCAGCAATAATGATTCCTAGCGTAATTCTATTGGCTATTTTCTGAAAACCATCGGTAAGCCGTTCTTCATCTAAAGCTTCGATGTTTACTTTAAATTTATTTTCAGCTAGATTATCGGTGATCTTATTTAAGCGCTCGGGGATATGTTCTACCAGTTTTTTGGATTCTAGTAGCATCGAGAAGAAGTTCTCTGGCTTCAGTTCATCATACATCTTTTTTTGCATGATCTTCTGCGCATGTTTCTTTATCGCCACTCTAAGATCAAATTCGGGATCTAAAACAGCGATTATCTGATCCATATTTAGTAAAACTTTCCCAAGAATATTTACTTCAACCGGCATGTGAATTCCGGTTTCTGCCGCAAGACGATTTAACTGAATCAGTAATCTACCTGTTTGCAATTCTTTCGCCGGGCTATTCTCACTTTCCATAATTATATCACTAATTATTTTATTGAAAGTGGGGAGATCGCTATCGTCATCAATCTCACTCATATTGATAATGATATGAGCTGTTTCTGGCCCATTATTGTTACTAATCGCGATAAGTAGCTGAAGTAAACATTCTTGCATGTGGCTAGTAAATTTAGCCACCATTCCAAGATCGATTAGTGCGATTTTGCCATCTTTTGTAAACTGAATATTTCCGGGATGAGGATCTGCATGTACAAATCCGTCGTTGATAATTTGTTGTAAATATGCTTCAACCAATTGATCTACCATTGGCGCATAATCAACTTCTAATTGCTTAAGCGGGGAGAGGGAAGTTATTTTTTTTCCGTCGATAAAATCCATCGTTAAAACCCTACTTCCGCAGTAATCTGGCACAGGTTCAGGAACGATCAAGTAATTATACGGCAACAGATTTTCTCCTAGTGTAATAAGATTTTGCTGTTCTTTTGAATAATCGAGCTCGTTCAATAAAATGCGACGTAATTCGGCTAAAACTGTATCGATCGCATATTTTTTAGCAATTTTTGAATGTTTAATTGCCAGATCTGCCATTTCCTGAAGCGTATCCATATCGTCCAGAAACTTACGCTTAATACCGGGACGCTGAATTTTAACGGCAACCGGCTTGCCACTTCGCAATGTGGCATAATGCACCTGGCCGATCGAGGCACTGGCAATTGGTTTTTTCTCGAACGTATCAAAAGCTTTAGAAATTCGTGTCCCAAGGTCTTCTTCTACGATTTGGTGTACTTCCTCGTAAGGTATTGGTGGGACATCGTCCTGTAAAGTTGCCAGTTCTTTTAAATAGGCCTCTGGTAAAAGATCTGGGCGGGTAGAAAGCAACTGACCTAATTTTATATAAGTAGGCCCCATATTTTTTAAGTCTTCTACTAACTCTTCAGGAGAGCGGTCGTAACTATCCTGATCTTTATTTTCACTCGATGGATCTTCAAAGGCATTAGCCGTGGTTTTTCTAAAGAGATCACTATTACCATATTTCAGCATAAAACTGAAAAATTTACGATAGCGTGTAAAGTTTTCGGGAAGTATAGACATTAATTGCTTGCTTGATTTTACAGGCAAATTACAATTCTTTAGTCTTTTAACAGTGCATCTTAGCTTAGTTTTAGCACTTTAAATTCGCAATATGCTGCTAATGCTTTTCCCTTACGAAAGTAGCATCTCAACTTCCAGAAAAATAAGAGCTAAAATTCGATAAAATGAGATACTATTTTTAAAAGCTTAAACTGCCAATAAACTATTTAGGTGATTAATATTTGCCGGGTTACCAAAAACATAAATAAGGTCACCGCGTTTAATTTTAGTCTTAGGCGTGATCTCTGTTAGGTATTTTGTATCTCGTTTTATCGCCAGCACAGTAACCCCGTAATTTTTAGCAATGCCCGATTCCTCCAAACTTTTGCCTACGATATTTTTATCTTTTTGCTGAACGCTAAGCGTTGCAATTTCCTTGTTTGGAATGTTTAGGTGATGTAAGGCAGGATTATGCGGTTTGTCTTTTAATCGCGTTAGCATTTCGTAATCTGCAGAACGAATACTACTCGTAAAATCAACAATCTCGTCATAAGGAACCAGGTATTTTTTGAGCACTCTGGTAAAGATCTCGATGGAAGTTTCAAAATCTGCCGGAATCACTTCATCTGCGCCAACACGAAGATGTTCTTCGATTTCTTTGACTTGCCTTGTTCTAACAATGATAAAGGCTGTTTGCGTGAACAATCGAATAGTGCTAATGATCTTTTTCGTAGCCGAAGCATCAGAAATTGCGATTACCACCACACGAGCTTCCTGGATATGAATATGCTTTAAGATCAATGAATTTGTAGCATCGCCAAAAACCACCGGTTCCTGGTTTTTCTTGGCATTTTCGAAAGATTCTGGATCGATATCTACGACAACGTAAGGAATATCAGCGCTACGAGCAGCTTTGGCAATATTTTCTCCATTGGTGCCGTAGCCAACAATAACAATGTGATCACTAAGATTTTCTTCGGAAAACTCCTCGTCAGATTTTGCGTTTTTCTTAATGTTCGATAAACGATGTCTTACTGCTGAAGGAATTGGTGCCTTAAGAATTGCATAGGTAAGTTTTGAAGAATTCATGATCAAAAAAGGAGTAAGCGCCATACTTAAGATCGATATTGCAAGAAAATACTGGTAAATATTTTCGGGCAATAAACCATTATCCAAACCAACGCCAGAAAGTAAAAGCGAGAATTCCCCAACCTGAAATAAACTAAATGCTGTGATAAATACCGTTCTGGGTTTATATTTTAAAATCAAAACCGTAATTCCTATCACTAACATTTTTAATAGAACTACTCCAAGAACCAGCAAAAGAATATAGGCGATATTGTCGAAAAAGAAGCCCAAATCTAAAAGTGTTCCTACCGAGATAAAAAAGAAACTGATAAATATTTCACGAAAAGGAAGTACGTTTGCGGTAGCCTGGTGGCTATAATCTGATTCAGAAATAATGAGTCCGGCAAAAAAAGCACCCAGCGCCAAAGAAAGTCCTACAGAACTGGTAAGCCATGCGATCGCAAAGCAAAATACGACCACGGTAAGAATAAAGAGCTCCTGATTTTTAGTTTTTACCACCCAACCTAAAACTTTAGGAACTACATAGCGAGCCAGCAATAAGATCACCACTAAAACCAACGCAATTTTACCAACCAATATCCCAATGGTCATTAAAATATTATCTGCTTTACCTGCCAATATTGGCGTAAGCAACATCATAGGAACTACAACAATATCCTGAAAAATAAGAATCCCTATACTTATCCTACCGTGTGGAGAAGTGATTTCTCCTCGTTGTTGAAAAAGTTTTAGAACGATCGCAGTACTACTTAAAGAAAACAGGAATCCCAGAAAAATAGAAGTATTTAAAGAAAGTCCTAGCAGTTGCGCGGCTAATGTTGTAAATAAAATGGTACCACCAACCTGTAAACCACCACCAATAAAAATAGTGTTTTTAATGGCAGCTAATCCTTTTAAAGAAAGCTCGATCCCAATTACGAAAAGTAGGAAAATGATTCCTATTTCGCTTAATAATTCAACCTCATGGCCATTACTTATAAGATTAAAAGCATGAGGCCCGGCGATAATTCCCGCCAGTAAAAAACCTAAAATACTAGGGATTTTTATCTTCTGTATAACAAGAATGATAAGGACCGATAATCCCAGAATAACTACAATATCCTGTAAGATTGGGATTTCCATAGCAGATTAGTTTTGGTTAGTTTGATGGTAATTTAGTTGAATTAAACGGAATAAAAAAGCTGCTTAAAATACTTCTTTAAACTATCTAATTTTAATAGTAAAGAGGCAAGTTAAGCAGCGATTCTATAAACTGAAATTAGAGAATTTAGCCTCTAATTTTTTTACTTAATTTTTAAGCCAGGCTTCTCTTAATTTTACTTTTGGGCTATCTGCTGGAAGATCCATTTCTGTGATCGAAGTTTCTTCAGTTTGTGGTTGCGAAACTTTGGCAGTTAGTGTTACCTCTTCGCCATCTCTGTTTACCACGATCTCTACATCGTCACCTTCTGCCCAGGATTGTGAACTTGTAATTAATCCATAAACATTTTGAACGGTATATTCTGTTCCGTTTATCGTTTTAATAACATCACCACCTTCAGCACCTAATTCTTCAATAAAAGTATTAAAGCTAATTCCTTCTCTAAAGAAAAGTTCACCTGAAGCAGGATCACCATCGATATATGGAACCTGCCCATTTAAGAAATAACTGGTGTTTACCATAACAGATTTTTCTTCTAAACCAACTTTAGCGAAAAATTCGTCGTAAGGAATTGGTGTTTCCCCGGTGACATACTGGTCGAAAAATGATTGAATTTCAGGATAGGTTAATTCAACAATATCACCAATAAGATCTTCATCATTAAATGGTTTGTCTTTACCATATTTCTCGCTTAATTTTTTCATAAGATCAAGAATACCCATTTCGCCATTGCTTAGTTCTCTTAATCGAATATCCAGAGCCATACCTATTAAAGCTCCTTTTTGGTAAACATTATAGTAGCTATCTTTATATTCGTCTGTTAAAATATTTTCGCTCATTACGGTAAAAGGAACAGTATCGTCGAAACTCATCGATGATGCTATTTTATCAGACATGCGATCGTAGAAATCCTGATTAGAAATTAGCCCCTGATTGATCTGGAAAAGATTCGCGAAATACTCTGTCACTCCTTCGTACATCCAAAGATGCTGAGACATTTTTGGATCGTTATAATCGAAATAATGAATCTCGTTAGAATGTACGCTAAGCGGTGTTACAATGTGGAAAAATTCGTGAGACACCACATCCTTCATAGATTCGTCCAACTGTGCTTTTTGCATGGTTTCAGGTAGTACTACAACAGTACTGGTATGATGTTCTAAAGCACCAAACCCGCGAGCGTCTTTATTTTGTAGATCTGAAAGATAAAGCAGGATCGCATATTTTTTAGTGTCGTTTATGTCCCCTAAAAATCTTTTTTGAGCAGCGATCATTTTTTCAATTCCAGGTTTGATATCCTGAGCAGAAAATTTATCATTTGGCGAATACACATCTAAAAGGACCTTCATTCCTTCTACATCAAAACTTGTAGTGTCTGGTTTTGCATACATGATAGGATGATCTGTAACTTCAAAATAGCGATCTACATTAAAAATATCTGTACTAAAGTTGTCTTCGGAATTTTTATCTTCCGTAGAAACAATTAGAGAAGTTCCGCCAACGAGATTATTTGGTTTAAGAATTTCTATGCGATATGGCTCTTCCTGAAGCTTACTAAAATAGCCTATAAAACCATGCAAATTCAGCATAAAATTGTTAGAAGCGTCGATATTTGTTCCAGAAGGGGAGAAGACACCATTTTCGCCTTCGATATCGTAACTGTCGTTTACCTCATAACTTACTTTGTCTAAAGCTTCGGCATTGGTGATCGTCCAGGTGTTGTCGTCCTGATGCGTAAATTCTAACTCGTTGCCATCGTAATCGTAGGCTTTAAAGTTTTCGATAAATCTTCCGTAGTTATCGGTAGAGTAGGTTCCGGGAACCGTTTTCGGAATAAAAAAGCTAATTTCTTCAGTAGTAATTTTAGCAGGATCTACGCTAACTTTTACTTTATCATCTTCGACATTAACCAGGTCAATTTTTGTGATAATTGGCTTATCGTTAGAAGTTAGATTTTGTGTTGTTTTACAAGAGTACAAACTTGCCAGTAAGGCAGCAGCATACACTATTTTCTTCATGGTTATGTTTTCTTTCTTATTGGACTATTAAAAACTCAAATAGTTACATTTTAGTATCTATTTTTGTCGAATTTAAGATATTAAAAAGGGTGACAATTTTGTCACCCTTTTTGTTTTTCCATTTATAATGAAAATTATGCTCTAATATGCCCGTCACCAAGCACATAATATTTATTTGTAGTTAACTGTTTTAGACCTAGTGGCCCTCTATGGTGTAACTTATCTGTACTAATTGCAAGCTCTGCACCTACGCCCATTTGTCCACCATCAGTAAATCTGGTTGAAGCATTATGGTAAACTGCAGCACTATCTACCTGCTCCATAAATTTGATCGCTTCATCCTTTTCTGTAGTAATAATAGAAGCCGAGTGTCCGCCAGAATATTTGTTGATCTTTTCGATCGCAGCATCTAAGCCATCGATACTACCAATTACGATCTTCATAGCAAGAAACTCTTCGTACCAGATAGATTCAGATGGAATGCTATCTTCTTCGCTAAGCACTTTTTTCACATCATCATCAACTAGAATGTTTACTTCATTTTCTTTAAACATTTCTTGAAGTTCTTTCAGTTTAGCTTCATAATCTGGAAGATTAACATCCACAAGCACTTTATCTAATGCATTACAACCCGAAATTTTATCGATTTTCGCGTTTAGCATCACTTTTTTAGCGGTTTCAAAATCGGCATTTTTAGAAACATAAAGGAAATTATTTCCTCTACCACTAACTAATACTGCACCAGTGGCGTGTTCTTTTACAAATCCAATTAATCGCTCACCACCTCTTGGTACAATTAAGTCTAATTGTACTGGTGGATTTTTAAGAAATTCTTGAGTTTCTGGACGGCTTAGGTGTAATAACTCGATCCAATCTGAACTTAGGTCGTTTTCCTTAAGAGCCTCATGCCAGCATTCTACAAGAATTTTATTACTATTTATTGCCTCTTTACCACCTTTAAGGTAAATTTTATTATTTGCTTTAAAAGCAAGCACAGCAGCCTCTATGGTAACATCTGGTCGAGATTCGTAAATAATCATGATGTTTCCAAAAGGAGCCGTTTTATTTGTAATATCAAGACCAGTATCAAGTTTTCTATGCTCGATAGTTTGCCCTACAGGATCTTCCTGTTCCATTACTTGTTTTACCGAAGTAATCATACCATCCACCTTCTTATCGTCACAAACCAAACGATCGTACATCGCCTGATCTCCTTCTCCAAAAGCTTCAAGATCCTTTTTATTTTCTGTGATAATAGCCTCTCGTTTTTCATTCAGGATACGCATCATGGATTTCAAAACATTATTTTTTTTATCTGAATTTAAAAGTATCATTTAATCTGCTTTAAGTTTTTAATTAGTTAATTTCCCGATAATCGAGATTATATCTTAGCGTTTAAGCTGATTAGTTTATGAAGTAAATTTAGTTCCCACTGGTTTACCTCTCATAATATCAAGAATTACATTAGGACGTTTACCGTTCGCAATGTAGGTCGTGATATTTTTAGCAGCGGTTTCTTTAGCGATCTTAATTTTAGACTCCATTCCGCCACGGCCTTCACCTTCGCCTTTATCAGATTCCTGAACGTATTTTTCGACATTCTGGTCAATCTGTACTTTATTTAATTTTTCTGAATCATCATCATCTGGATGCCCAGTGTAAAGTCCGTCTGTATCACTAAGAATGATCAATGAGTCTGCACCAATTAACTCGGCAACTAAACTTGCTAATTCATCATTATCAGAGAACATCGACATAGTTACAGAAACTGCATCATCTTCGTTTGCAATAGGAATAATTCCTTCTGAAAGTAAAGATTCATAGCAATTAATCATATTTTCTCTATGTATTCCCGGGCTAAAATCTCTTTTTGTAGCAAGAACCTGAGCACAACGCATTCCGTAGTCGTGGAAGATTCCGTAGTAATGTCTCATCATTCTTGGTTGCCCTACTGAAGAATATACCTGTCTTCTTTTAGAAGGATCGTGAACGTTAATTTCTCCAAGAATTTCTTTTCCTGCAATCGCCGAACCTGAAGATACCAAAACGGTCATGACGTCTTCTTCATAAAGTTCTGATATTTGTTCAACTAAATGTTTTAGAACGGGTCCTAATATTCTATTGTCTTTGTTGGTCATTACATTAGTCCCAACCTTTACAACAATTCTTTTCTTCTGATTTTCCATTATTAAGTTTGATAGTGTTAGTTAGTAGATTATTTGCCTTCTCCAAGTTCTACTGCGCGGTCAAATGCAGCATAAGCAGCTTCTTTAATTAGTTCCTTTACGTTATTATCGTCCATAGAATCTAATGCAGCACGAGTAGTTCCTCCTTTAGAAGCTACACGTTCCATCCATGTATCTGGCGACAGGTCGTGTTGATTAAATAGTTCGACAGCGCCTTCAAAAGTCTGACTAACAAGAACTCTACTATCATTTTCAGAGAATCCCATTTTAAGAGCAGCTTCTAGCATCGATCCCATAAAATAGAAAACATAAGCTGGTCCACTACCACTAATACCGGTAGAAGCGTCGATGTAATTTTCATTTTCAACTTTTATGGATTCTCCGGTAGTATCTAAAAGATTTCTTACCATTAAAAGCTCTACTCTAGATACTTCTTTAGCCGCAGTATAAGATGTTACACCTTTACCAACCTGTGCAGGTAAGTTAGGCATAGATCGAACAACTTTTTTAACTCCTAAACCATCTTGAATGGTTTTAATAGTAACCCCTGCCATTAGGGAAACAAATATTTGCTCACCATTTACCATAGGTTTGATCTCTTCAAACAAGCCTTCGATGTGGTAAGGTTTTACAGCCAGAAAGATAATATCTGCCTGAGGAAGGCAGTGGTCTACTTTATCGAAAACATCAAAATGGTCTACTTTACTTAAGTCGGTAATAACTTCGGCAGACTTATCGAAGATCATAAGATTTCTTCGATTTAGAAGACTGCTTTTCGCCATGCCTTCGGCGTAAGTAAGTCCCATATTTCCTGCTCCAATAACTAATACTTTCATTTCTGTGTTTTTCAATTTTGTTGTGTGGCCTTCTGCCACGATATTAAGTTAAACTTGTATTTTATTGCTCAAAGACCGTGCGAGCCAAAAAATAATTTGGCGGCACAAATTTGATTGGCATTTAATATAAGATGAAATTGTTTTAACAAAATCTCAACAAGGGTTAAAGAATTGTAAAAAATGAGAAATGACAATTGATGAGTTAAGTTGCCTTAGAGCTATGTAGAATGGGTGAATAAGATTGATTTAAATTGCGAATCTCTGATTATCAGGAATATTTTAAATGTTAAATTTCGCTAATAAAACACTCATGACATACGTGAATATTTACTACATTGAATATTTTTATGATCGATAGTTTTTTCTTATAGCTGCCGAACTGACAAATGTAACTGTTAAGCTGGCAGGGATTATGGAAGTTATTGATTAAAATGTGTACTAAATCTTGTGAATAACGTGCATTTTAAAAGCATTTGTAGTATAAAATGTGTTTTTTAACCAATATATTTGAAGTTTACACGTGTAAACTACTGCTCAAAGAATTCAATGACTAGAAATAACAAACTAACACCAAAGGTTAAACCTAGAGAAAACAAAAATGCAAAATCCAGAATTATTGCTGTAGGAGCTAGTGCTGGAGGTTTAGAAGCTTTAAAAGCATTTTTTAATGGTATTCCTGAAGAGGATAATAATACTTATGTGGTGATACAGCATCTTTCTCCAGATTACAAAAGTATGATGGGAGAATTACTTGCAAAATCAACTAAATTCCCAATCAAGCAAATAAAGGATGGAATGGAGATGGAAGAGAAGACCATTTATCTTATTCCTCCAAAATGTAATTTATTAGTTGATGATGGCTGTCTTAAGCTTGTAGAGAAACCAGAGCGTGCGCATCTAAACTTGCCTATAGACATGTTTTTGGAGTCTCTTTCTCAATATCAAAAGGAAAAATCTGTGGCTGTTATACTAAGCGGTACAGGTAGTGATGGGACCAGAGGAATTAGAGCAATTAAGGAAAAAGACGGCATGGTGATGGTGCAGGATCCTGAGCAGGCAAAATTCGATGGGATGCCGCAAAGTGCCATTCAAACCGGGCTTGTAGATTATATTTTGCCAGTAGAAGAAATGGGCGAGGAGCTAAGAAAGTTTATTAACGCTCCGCTTGTTTTCGATATAGAAAATCATGACGTTGAATTTGATCAAAAAACGATTTCTAAGATTCTTCATTTAATAGATGAAAAAACAGGTCTTGATTTTAGAGAATATAAGTATTCTACGTTAGCGAGAAGAGTAGCTAGAAGAGTGAATGTTTGTGGTTGCAGTAGCTTAGAGGAATATTACGATATGTTACTTCATAACGATGAAGAAATTCCTATGCTATACAGGGAATTTTTAATTGGAGTAACTAATTTCTTTAGAGATAAACGAGTTTGGGAAATTATTGCAGATGATCTAATTCCAGAACTTGTAGAGTCAAAAAAAGATAACGAGGTTCTTAAAATTTGGGATGTAGGCTGTAGTACAGGAGAAGAGGCTTATTCTTTCGCCATGTTGCTTCATGAAGAAATGCAACGACAGGACAAAATGCTTGAAGTTAAGATCTTCGCTACAGATATCTCTCAGGAACATTTAGATATTGGTAGTGCAGGAATATATTCAGAAAGTGTTGTAGCCAATGTTGAAGATAAATTTCTGAAGAAGTTTTTTATCAAGAAACCAGAAGGTTATCAAATCGTAGAGAAAATTAGAAGAATGGTAATTTTCTCTAAACATAATATTATAAAAAATCCGCCATTTAGTAATATGGATATGGTGGTTTGTCGTAACCTGCTTATTTATTTCCAGTCTACTATACAGAAGAAGACGATGGATGTGCTTCATTATGCACTTAAAGAATATGGTTTTCTTGTATTAGGTACCAGTGAAAGTGTTACGTCTCATAGAGATTCGTTTGAGGATATTAGTCGAAAATGGAAGATCTTTAGAAATGTTCATCCAAGATCGAGAATTAGAACTCAAAATTTACGATCTACCACAGGAAGAACTCATGTCGATCAGGAAGAAAAACGCAGTTCATCACGCCGTAGTGATAATCGTACTTATAGTAATAGCAAGCAAAAGTTTATAAACGAACTTAACGAAGCGATTATGCAGCAATTTGGAGCTGCAAGTGTATATGTAGATTCCGAATTCAATATCATGGAAGCGGTTGGTGAGTTTAGAAAATACGCTAATCTGCCGGTTTCAGGATTTACCACTAATCTAATCGAGATGCTTAATAAAGATCTTAAGCATGTCGTACAGTCTACCACTAAAAAATCTGCCAAAGAGAAGAAAAGAGTGGTTTACCATGATGCAGTGGTAAAAGAAGGAGACGGATCTGTGATGAAATTAGATATTGTGGTGAAGCCTTTTAAACCGAAAAACCTTGATAACGAGAGTAATTTTGTATTGACTTTTATCGAAAAAGAGGTTAATGAAGAAGATACAATCGAGGTAGAGCAGGTAACTATTAATGGTCGTACTCAAGAATATATTTCTGAGCTTGAAGAAGAATTGAAGAAAACCAAAGAAGAACTTCAAACTTCATTAGAAGAAATAGAAACCAGTAATGAAGAACTACAGGCAGCTAACGAAGAGCTTTTGGCTTCTAACGAAGAATTACAGAGTACCAATGAGGAACTTCAAAGTGTAAACGAAGAAATTAATACGGTGAATGCTGAGAATATCCAGAAGATGGATGATCTTGCTCAGCTTAATGCCGATATGAATAACCTGCTTGAAAGTACTAATATTGGTACTATATTCTTAGATAGCGATCTTAGAATAAGAAAATTTACACCTGCAATTAAAAAGCACTTTAGTCTAATAAATAGTGATATAGGCAGGCCTATCGATAACTTCACTACCAATTTTGGAGTAAATAGAGGGAAAGGTTTAGTAGATCGTTGTAATAAAGTGATGGAAACCGGGAAAATATTAGAGCGTAATATTCTTTCTAAAGAAGGAAGAAATTATCTGCAACGAATTTCCCCATTTAGAAATACTGAAGAAAATACAGAAGGTATCGTAATTACCTTTGTAGATATTGAATCACTTCAGAAGGCTAAAAACAAATTACTAGCTAGTGAAAGAAGATTTAAATCTTTCTACGAAGAAGATCCTGTTTTACACTTTAGTGTAGATCCAAAAACTTCAGAAATTGTACAGTGTAACCAGGAAGCAGTAGAAAAACTGGAATACGATTCTAAAGAAGATATTATTGGCAAGCCGATTTTCGAGCTTTACGAAGACGAATCTAAATTAAGAGCCTTACGTCTTAATAAATTATTCCAGGAAAAAGGAGAGCTTAAGAACGTAGAGCAGGAAATGGTGACCAAGAACGGAAAGATAGTTCCGGTGATCATGAACTCTACTGTAGAGCTTGATGAAAATGGAAACGGAATTACCAATAGATTTACCTGTGTAGATATTTCAGAATTAAAACAGGTTCAGGACGAGTTGCAGCAACAAAAAAGAGACCTGCAAAGAGCTAATCACGATTTAGAACAATTCGTATCTATCTGTTCGCATGACCTTCAGGAGCCTTTAAGCACTATTAAATTTGGTAGTGATATCTTAGGAAAGATTTATTCAGATAAATTAGATCAAAAAGGAAAAGATTATATTCAGTATATCGACGAAGCTTCAGATCGTTTATCAGCACAGATAAAAGCATTACTGGAGCATTCTCGTATTGGTAGAAACACCAAGAAAAAACTTGTCGACACCAGAGAATTGGTAGAGGTCGTAAAATACGATCTTACCAAGAGAATAAAAGATACTAAGGCGAAAGTTCATGTGGGAAGTTTGCCAAAATTAAAGGTTTTTGAAGTAGAGATGCGTCTTTTATTTCAAAATTTACTGAGCAATGCGCTAAAATATTGTGCAAAAGATAAGACTCCCGAAGTTCGAATTTCAGCTTATCAGGAAGATGAATATTGGGTATTCTCTATAATGGATAATGGTATAGGAATTTCAGAAGAAGACCAAAAGAACATCTTTACGATATTTAATCGTGTACCAACTGAAGAGAAATATGAAGGAACAGGAGTAGGATTGGCACACGTACATAAAATTGTGCTATTGCACGGTGGTTCGATCTGGGTAGATTCGCAACCGGGAGTGGGTAGTACATTTTATTTCAAAATTAAAGCAAAGTAGATGAGTAAAACCGCATATAGCGAACAAGAAGTAAATATCACAAATTGCGACAGGGAGCCTATTCATATTATAGGTAAAGCTCAGGAACATGGTGTAATCGTTGTTTGTGATTTAAATTCTTTCAATGTTTCGCAATGCAGTGAAAATATTGAAAATATTCTGGGAATTTCCCATATTGAAGTTTTAGGTAAACCTTTAAAGCAGGTTTTATCTAAAAAAGTAGCAAAATCTTTTAAAAAGAAGTTTAAGAACGAAGACTCTTTATTACCCGAAAAATTAAAGATCGGGGAACAAAAGTTTTTATGTATTCCTTCGATTTCTGGTGAGCATCTTATTATAGACGTAGAGCCTTCAGGAAAGTCATTAGATCCAGTTCATTTTCAGGAACAATTAACCAAGATCTTAACCGAACTTGACGAATCTGAATCTGTAAACGATATGTGCCAGCAAGCTGCTTTGCTTGTTAAACACTTATTCGATTACGATCGAATCATGATCTATAAGTTTGACGAAGAATGGAATGGAGAAGTTGTTGCTGAAGTAAAAGAACCAGAATTAGACAGCTGGTTAGGTTTGCATTATCCAGCTACCGATATTCCTAAACCTGCGAGAGAAATTTTTATGAAGCAGGGAGTAAGAATTATTAGTGATGTAAATTACAGGGCATCGCCTATTAATCCAGAAATTTCGCCTGTAACCGGGCGGCCATTGGATATTTCAACCTCAGAGTTACGAGCTGTTTCTCCAATTCATATCGAATATTTACAGAATATGAAAGTTGGAGCTTCTCTAACTGCAGCGATCGTGCTAAACGGCGAGCTTTGGGGATTGGTTGCCTGTCATCATTATTCACCAAAATTTATAAACTACCACCAAAGGCAATCTTGTTTGTTTTTAACGCAAGTTTTTTCAAATAAACTGGCACTTAAAACAACCAAAACTTTTTTAGAAAACACTTCGAAGTCTGATGAGGTTAGGAAAAAGCTAGTCTTACAAATGACTTCGATACGAAGTATTGAAGAAGCGCTTTATCGTTTCGATCCAAAATTCACAGATCTAATTAAATGCGGTGGTGGAGCATTGGTGATGGACGGAGAAATTTGTCTTTCAGGAGAAACTCCTAAAAAAGCTGAAATTAAGCAATTATGCGATGAATTTTTAGCTGAAAAAGAAGTGTATTTTTCTACAAAATCGCTCTCTGCAGTGTACCCAAAAGCAGCAGCTTTTAAAAATATAGCATCGGGAATTCTAAGTGTACAAATAAGTGAGCAGGATGCTAACTATATCATGTGGTTTAGGCCAGAAGCCAAGGAAACGGTGAACTGGGGAGGAAACCCAGAAAAGAATGGCTTTGTAAAAGATGGTATAGAATATCTAACGCCAAGAAAATCTTTTGAACGCTGGACAGAGAAGAAAAATGGTGTAGCAAAACCCTGGCAGGATTATGATCTAGAAGCGGTAAGCAGTTTAAGAGAAAGTATCGTCCATATTTTGGTAAAGCAACAAAAGGATAAAATTGATAGTCTAAACGACCAGTTATTAGATGCTAATAAAGAGTTAGAAACCTTTAGTTATAGTGTGTCTCACGATTTAAGAGCTCCGCTTCGCGGTATCGATGGTTATGCCAGGATTTTACAAGATCATTATATAGATAGGTTAGACGATTACAGTCAAAAAGCCGTAAAGACCATTGTTAGATCAGCTTCAGAAATGGATACACTTATAGACGATATTTTATCATACTCTAAAGTAGGGCAAACACAATTGACTAAGCAGGTGTTATCGATGAAACAAATTGTAGAAAATGCTCTCGATTCTCAAAATGCAGAAAGTAATTATCCAAAAACAACTATAAAAGTTGCAGAGAAATTACCAAAAATCGTTGGAGACCGTAGGATGCTTTCTCAGTTGGTAAATAACCTGATTAGTAATGCTTTAAAGTATAGCGGCAAAAAAGAGCAACCTTCAGTGGAAATAGGTTTTAAAAACGAAAACGACCAAACAGTTTACTTCATCAAAGACAATGGCGTGGGGTTTGATCCCTTACATAAAGACAAAATTTTTGAAGTATTTTCACGAGTGGCTACAGAAGATTTTAAAGGCTCTGGAATAGGACTTTCGATCGCTAAAAAAGTGGTAGATAAGCATAAGGGTGAGATATGGGTAGAAACAACTCCTGGAGAGGGTTCAACTTTCTATTTTAGCCTGCCAGACATGGAAGAATAAGGGATAGATTAAAAATTTATTTTGTATTTTTCGGCCACCAAACCAAACTAACTAGATGATAAAGACTGCACTTAAGATATTGCTGGTAGAGGATTATGACGTCGATGCCGATCTTATCACTATGCAAATTCAGAAAATCGTAGAGAATCCTGAAGTAAAGATTGTAGATAATGTAGAAGATTGTAAGGATAAATTACACAATTTCGTGCCAGATGTTGTGTTATCCGATTATAATCTGCCAACTTGTACTGGTCTGGATATTCTTCAAGTTGTAAAGCAATTTGATGATAACTTGCCATTTATATTCGTTACCGGGACAATAGATGATGACGAACTTGCGGCAAATACAATTTTATCTGGAGCCTCTGGATTTATTCTGAAAAAGCACATGAATACTCTTGGTGAAAAATTGAAACCATTACTTAAAAAAGTGGTGTTCAATATGCTGGAGAAAGAAGAGCTTCGCGAAAAAATACGTCGAAATAAGATTGCGGTAAATCAAATCTATCAATATCTAGACGATATTAATGCTGAAAATGAAGAGCAACGAATAAGTCTTAATAAAATTCGTGCGAATATAGAAAGCATAACATTAGAGAAGAATGATGCTGCAGACGCTTAGAGAACAAACAGCTACACTACATAAAGAAATCGAAAAAGATAATACTGCGGGTTTAATCATGGATCACAGTATTACTCTTGAAGAATATAAATTGCTATTGCTTCAAAACTATTTGGCTTATAAAATAGTTGAAGACGAAATTAAGCAATTTGAGCCTGAATTTTCTACAGATAAAAGTGAAAGACTAGCTGAGGATCTCAATGCACTAAATATCGATTTTTCTTCGCCTTTAGTACAGTTCGAGAATCAATTTCATTGTAAGGATAAGATTGAAGCTTTGGGAGCTGCGTATGTTTTAGAAGGTTCTGCAATGGGCGGAATGCTTATCGCGAAAGAACTTCAAAATTGTACAAAATTAGCTTCAATTTCTACACATCATTTCTTTAACGGAGATCGTAAAAATGTGCAGGGTTGGAAGGAGTTTATGAAAAGAGTGAATGCCAGGGAGTTTTCAGAAGAAGAAATTCAGAAAGCAACACTTAAAGCTCAGGAAACCTTTAGATTTTTTGGAAAGATCTTTGAGTATCAGCCACAATTTTCAGCTTAAATAGAATAATTTCTTTCAAATAATATACAATTTGACTAGGTTTAGGTTTTCGATTATATTCCTAAACCTATGAAAAAAATCTATACCCCACTATTTCTTATTATTGTATGTTTTGCGCCATTATTTTCAACTTTCGCGCAAAGCGGTCGTATTCCTGTTTCTTCAGAAAAAGGGATCGTTACCAGTAGTCATAAACTCGCTTCCCAGGCGGGAGCGCAGATTCTTAGTGATGGCGGTAATGCCGTTGATGCTTCCATTGCAACCGCGTTTGCACTTGCGGTAACTTTACCTTCTGCCGGAAATATTGGTGGTGGTGGATTTTTGGTGTATCGTGGTGAAGACGGTACAGAAACTACTTTCAATTTTAGGGAAAAAGCACCTTTAGCAGCTACAGAAACCATGTATCTTGGGGAAGATGGCAAAGTAAAAGACAATTCCAATCATGACGGATTGTTAGCGGTTGGCGTTCCGGGAACGGTTGCTGGACTTTATAAAGTACATCAAAAATTTGGAAAATTAGATTGGAAAGATCTTTTAAAACCTGCATTGAAATTAGCAAAAAAGGGATATCCGGTAAGTGAAGATATGCAGTGGTTTTTTAAGTGGGTTAAGGAACACAAAGATGATTACGCAAGTACTGCAGAGATATTTTTGAAAGAGGATGGGAGTCTTTATAAGAATGGCGAAATTCTGGTTCAGAAGGATTTATATAAGACCTTAAAACGAATTCAAAAGCATGGACCAGATGGGTTTTATAAAGGCAAAACAGCCGAATTGTTGGCCGATTTTATGGCAAAGAATGGCGGAATTATTACTGAAGAAGATCTTGCTAAATATGAAGCTGAAGAAATGAAGCCCATCAAAGGAACTTATCGTGGTTACGATATTATTGGAATGCCACCACCAAGTTCTGGCGGAGTTGCGGTAGTAGAAATGCTGAATATCCTTGAGGGCTACGATATGGCTGAATTTGGACAAAATTCGGCTACTTCTTTACATTTAATTACTGAAGCGATGCGCCGCGCTTTTGCAGATCGTGCGATGTATTTAGGAGATACCAACTTTAATCCTAATATGCCTTTAGAAGAACTGACTTCTAAAAATTATGCTGAAAAACTTCGAAAATCGATTTTGATGGATGGAGCTTCAGAGAGTGATTCGGCTAATTTTAATAAAGCGCATTTAAAATATGAGAGTAAAGAAACCACACATTTATCTGTTGTAGATAAAGAAGGCAATGCGGTTTCGCTTACTTATACTTTAGAGCAAAGTTACGGTTCTAAGTATGTGGTAGAAGGAGCAGGATTTTTACTGAATAACGAAATGGGAGATTTTAATCCAATTCCGGGCTACACAAATTCAAGAGGTTTAATTGGTACAGATCCAAATTTGATCGCTCCTGAAAAAAGAATGCTTTCCAGTATGAGTCCGGTGATTGTCGCAAAAGACGGAAAAACCGTACTAGCAATTGGCAGCCCGGGTGGTAGGACGATCATTAACACCGTGCTTCAGGTTATTTTGAATACCATAGATTACGATCTGGATATTGCCAAAGCGATAGAGTCGCCAAGAATTCATCATCAATGGTTGCCTGATATTACTTATTTTGAAGAATGGGGATTTTCTCCAGATACTAAAAGAATTTACGAAGAAATGGGACATAAAACCGGCACAAGAAGCAGCCAGGGTAGAGCGATGGGAATTTTTATCGATCCTGAAACCGGAATGCGTTATGGCGCGGCAGATTCCAGAAGTTATAGCGGTGGAGCAGTAGCAGAAATGGAAGATTAAGTTTATTGAAAGCTAATCTTATTTGATAATGTGAGTAATTAACGCAACCATTTTTAAATTGATGCATCTACTAAGAAACAAACTCAATGAAAAAATTTTTATTTTCTTTTGTTCTAGTGTTATCCATTTTGTCATGTTCAACAGATGATCGCACCTTAACTGCAGATGCTCAAAAAGTTGATAAAGTTATTTTTGGAGGAATATATGGAATGTGTGGAGGAGACTGCAGGGATCTATATATGATAAATGAAAATGGCTTATATAAAGATGCAGATAGTGAAGCGGATGAATATGGAGAATGGTCAAATACGACATTTAATGAAAAATTAAATTCTGAAATGTTTAATAATACTTCGGACTTATTGGATATACCTTCCGAAATTTTAGAAGAGGGTTTAACTCAGGAAGACTTAGTTCAATCCTGGGCAGATCTTGATTACTACATCTACGTTGAAAAGGATGGGAAATCAGAAGAATTCATTTTAGATCACATTCATAAAAATGCCAGCCCTGCTGCAAAGGCTTATTTTAAAAAATTCCTTGAAAGCTATAAAGAATTAGGTGGATATATGATAGATACAACAAACATCGAGAAATATTATTGATGTGTATAACTAATCCTATCTTACGATAAATAATTCGACGAATTTTGAAAATAGCATAGTGTAAATCAAAACAATACTAAACCAACAAACTTACGTTTCTTACTTCTCCCAACTAGCAAAGATCAAAACCAAAGGTGTGCATAATTCATGGCGGATGGATGAATATCATTAATCTTAATGATGAAGGTAGAATAAGTGAATATCTGGGATTAGGAGTTTTTACACTATCTATACTTGTAAATATTATCTTGTTTTTTCTGGTTTATAATATTTCAGTCAAGTATAAATTAGATTGGAAATTTAATTTATGGACAACTTTAATTATAATGGTTATTAGTTCAATCTTGATATTGTCAGACCAAATCCTTCATATTCGAATTCTCTAAAATTGAAAAATATGCACAACAGCATTTAATCGCAATTAGTAGGAAACTTTTAGATGTATAAATATTCGTTTCAAAAAGGCAAGCAATAAATGAATGTTCTGAAGCTTAGATATAGAAATAATTCAGTATAAATAAAACTCAATATTAGTAATTTTAGCTATCAAATTTTTGAAGTTCGATTACTTCACCGCTATCCATATCGTTTAATTTTTCATTTCCAATGCGTACGCGAACCAAACGAAGTGTTGGGAAACCAACAGCCGCCGTCATTTTTTTTACCTGACGGAATTTCCCTTCAGTAAGTGTGATCGATACCCAACTTGTTGGGCCGTGGCGCTCGTCCCTAATCTTTTTTGCCCGTTCAGGGAAAACAGGTCGGTTTTCTAATTTAAAAGCTTTACAGGGCAGCGTTTGATATTTTGAGCCGTTAATACTTATCTCTACGCCATTTTTTAATAGCGCTACAGCTTCTTCAGTAATATCACCGTCAACCTGAGCATAGTATTCTTTTTCTACGCCAGTTCCGGTAATTCTGGCGCTTTCTTTTCCATCTGTGGTTAAAAATAAAAGTCCTTCAGAATCCTGATCTAATCGTCCTACGGCCATAGTTTCTTCAGGGAAATCACCCAGTTCTCCCAATAATTTTTTCTTTTTTCGTGGAATCTCATTTGTGATAAACTGACTCAGATAACCGTAAGGTTTGTAGATTTTAAAGTAGCGATGCATAGAAAAAATTGTTCAGCAAAAATAGAAAAATAAGAATAATGGAATAAAAGCTTTTCATTGGCACCGCCAAAGGGAATGATACCCCAAGACTGGCCTCGAAATTAAAGATTATTTCCAACAAATGCCTTGTGGGCTTGCCTCTAGGTTTTTAACTAAACAAAAAAGCCATTCTGTTTAAAGAATGGCTTTCATTATACTTTTAAAATCACCGAAAATTATTGCTAAGATTCAACAAAATTAAGACCGATTATTTTTTCGGAACAGGGAATCCGCGATCGCGCATTAACGCATCGATATTCGCATTTCTGCCTCTAAATTTTTTGTAAGCTTCAGCAGGATCCATTGCATTTCTTGGTGCAAACAAGAATTTAACTAGTTTGTGCGCAGTTTCTTTATCGTAAAAACCACCTGGCGCTTCAGCAAAAGCTTCCGCAGCATCAGCGGTTAATACATCTGCCCATAAATAACCGTAATAACCTGCAGCATAACCTTCACTAGAGAAAACGTGGCCAAATTGAGTAGACCTGTGACGCATAGGGATTTGCTCTGGTAAACCAAGCTCATCCAGTTGTTGTTTTTCAAATTCCTGAACATCATTAATTTCTGAAGGATCTGTAGTATGATATTTCATGTCCATTAAAGCCGAAGCTAAAAATTCGGTTGTTCCAAATCCCTGATTAAAAGTAGCCGCTTTTTTGATCTTTTCCACTAATTCTTCTGGCATTGGTTCACCTGTTTCGTAATGACGTAAGAATTGATCGATCACGGCATCTGTAGATAACCAGCGCTCTAATAATTGGGATTGGAATTCAGTATAATCTCTAACACCGCTATTGAGTTTTGGATATTCTATATCTGCAGAAAGGAAATGCAGCGCATGCCCAAATTCATGGAAAAAAGTTTCAGCATCATCCCAGCTTACTAGTGTTGGTTCTCCTTTTGCAGGTTTTACGAAATTTGAATTATTAGAAGCCAATACCGGTTTGCTTCCCGTTAATTCATCTTTGCTTCTATAAGTCGTTGCCCAGGCACCAGAACGTTTCCCAGGACGAGCATAAGGATCTAAATACCAAAGGCCAATTACTTCTCCGCTTGTTTTATCGTTAACTTCGTAAACAGTCACATCTGGATGAAATACCGGAACATAACTAGTATCTACAGGCGTAAAATCGAAATTAAAAAGTTCGCCTGCAACGTAGAATATCGCCTTTTTAAGATTGCTTAATTGTAGATATTGTTTTACTTCTTCGCTATCCAGATCGTATTTTTCTTTTCGAACTTTTTCCATGTAGTAGCGATAATCCCAGGCTTGGATTTCAATGTCTTTGCCTTCTTTATCGGCAAGTTGCTGCATGTCTTTAATTTCTTCTTCTACACGACCTAAGGCAGCAGGCCACACCGCTTCCATCAATTCCATCGCCTGTTTAGGCTCTTTTGCCATACGATCTTGCAAACGCCATTGTGCATAGTTGTCATAACCCAAAAGCGCTACACGCTCGTCACGAAGCTTTAAAATTTCCTTGATTACCTGATTATTATCAAACTCATCTCCGTTATTTCCACGAGAATAATAGGTTCTCCATACTTTTTCTCGAAGCTCACGTTCATCTGAATAAGTCAAAAAAGGATCCATCGAAGACCTGGTATTCGTAATCGCAAATTCTCCTTTGTGATCTCTTTCTTCAGCAGCGCTGGCGGCAGATTTTATAAAACTTTCCGGTAGTCCGCTTAATTGAGTACTATCAATATAAGTCACATAGCCTTCTTCATCGGCCAAAACGTTATTAGAGAATTGCGTATATAATTCAGATAATTCTTTATTAATTTCAGCATAACGTTTTTTGTCTTCTTCGGAAAGATTAGCGCCACCCATTTCAAAATCCTTGTAGATAAGATCGATGGTTCTTTGTTCAGCCGAGTCTAGCGGAGTTTCCTGAGATTGCTCGTAAACCGATTTGATTCTTTGAAAAAGCTTCTCGTTCTGTGAAATCTTAGAACTGTATTCAGATATTTTTGGGGATAGTTCTCTCTGAATTTCTCTAAATTCTGGAGAAGAAAGGTTGCTGCTAAAAATTCCGTAGTACGTAAACGCACGATCTAGTGCTTCACCAGATTTTTCGAAAGGGATAATCGTATTTTCGAAAGTGGCAGCTTCAGGATTGTTAGCGATACTGTCTATTTCTTCAAGGTGTTGCTGCATCCCTTCTAAAATTGCGGGTTTCAGCATTTCAACTTTCATTTTATCAAAAGCCGGTACTCCCTGGTAAGGGCCAGTCCATTCAGCAATAATAACATTGTTTTCCATAACATCATCTTTATTTTGGGAGTCGTTTTTACAGGCCGCAAACAATACGATCGCTGCCATTCCCAAATGTTTTGTAAACTTTCTTTTCATGCGTTTTGAGAGTGTTGAGGTTTTAAGGCCTGAATATACAAAGACTGTAAATTCTGAAGAATGAACTGATAAAAAAGCTTGAAAAATTTATCGATTCTGAATGTAAAATAATTCTATATTTATCGCCGATTTCAGCAAATTATTATTAATAAAAAAGTTAATCACATAAATCAATCAAAATGAATATCAGGAATTTATTTTTTATCGTTTTATTTTTTTCAGTATTTAAAATTACTGCCCAAGATCACCAGTTTGGAGTAAAAGCAGGTGGGAATTTAGCGAAATTTACCGACGCATCTGGTAACGATTATCGTTTTAGAAATCGAGGAGATTTTAAATTTAAGCCAGGATTTTATGCGGGAGCGTTCTATGCATTTAGGTCTGGAAATTACCAATTTCAGCCAGAGGTTTTATTTGGATTACAGGGAAGTAAAGTGGTAAAAGATGATTTAAGTGTTCCTGCTTTCGACTATTATGGCAATCCCATTTCATCTTCAACTTACGAGTATAAATATAGCATTCACGAGTTAAGCATTTTAGTGCCCTTAATGTCTCGGTTTTATGTAACAAACGGACTGTTTTTTGAAGCAGGACCACAGTTTGCTTTTATTGTAGATCGCAATTTACAATCTGATTACCAGGTGATCGAAGGCGAGAGTGATAATTTTATTATGCGCGACGGAGATTCTTTTGATGCCGGATTAAATCTGGGTGTGGCACATCATATAAACAAGACGATATTAGTGAATTTTCGCACTTATTTTGGAGCAATAAAAAGAGAGAATGAGATTAGAGGTATCGTTTTAAATTTAGGCGTAGAATATCGAATTTGGTAAATTTTAATGAGAATGTTTATGATGATCATGACTATGGTCTTCATCATGCTCATACTCTTCGCTGGTAAGCAGTTCACAGCTTTCATTATCTAATTCGGTTTCGATGGTGTAATGATCAAAATGATATGCTTTTAAAACCTCTTTTATCTGTTTTTTTACCTCGAGTAATTCGTTAAATTCAGTAATATTCTTCAGTTTTATATGGGAGGTGAAAACGTGATGCTCTCCTTCCAAAGACCAGATATGCATATGGTGTAACGAGTCGATATTGTTGATTTTTAGGATGTCTTTTTTAATTTTTTCGGGCTTAATTTCTTTAGGAACTCCCTGTAGAAAAATGTAAAGTGTCTCCTTAAGCCTAAGTATTACATTGTAAAGAATATACAGCGTAATTAACAGCGATAGGGCAGGATCTAAATATTGATTATCTGTAAAATTTAGTACGATTGCAACGATTAATACCGCTACCCAACCTAAAACATCTTCAAGTAAATGCCAGGAAACCGCTTTTTCATTGAGACTGGTGCCGCCACTTAGTTTCCAGGCGGCAAAACCGTTAACTAAAACACCTACAATGGCAAACACGATCATTCCTTGTGCATCTGAAGGTTGTGGATCAAAAAGTCTTTCAATAGCTTCAGAAATAACGTAAACAGATCCAGCAATCAACACAATGCTATTGATTAAAGCTCCCAGTAACGAAAATCGCTTATAGCCAAAGCTGTATTTTTCGTCTGCTCCTTTTTTAGACTTTTTATCCAGATACCAGGCTGTTCCCAAAGAAAGGCTATCGCCAAGGTCGTGAACCGCATCAGACATGATGGCGATACTGTTTACGTAAATTCCGCCGAAAAATTCTAAAATTGTAAATCCTAAGTTTAGGAAAAACGCGAGCTTCAGGTTTTTACCCGATTGATTATGGTGGTGATGGTGGTGGTGTGACATGGTGTAAAAGTACACCGGGACTTATGCAATCCCAGTGCAAATCTAATCGGTAACCGAGATTAATTATTTTTGTTTCGCTCCTGTAGCTAGCAGAATCGAGATAAGAACTAAATAATATCAGTTTTCAATTAATACCTCAACATTCTTCTTTAGGTAATTATTTTAAGAATTTAAGATAGTTTCTTAATAATAGCAATTACGTCCTCAGCACCAAGTTCAGCTTCAGCATTACTAAATGTCTGGTAGGCTGCATTTCCAACAGGTTGATTAAATCCGCTGTTTTGCGCCAGGCGTAGATCTTTGGTAAGATGTTCTAAAGTGAAGGCTGCATTATAATTTTCGTTTATGGCCGCCTCTCCCTTAATTTTACCAAAAGTACTTCCTAAAGCGCTATTATTAAGAATTTCCATAAGGTCTTCAGTTTTCACATTTTTCTTACGTGAAAATTTAATGATCTCTGCCAATCCCAAAGTTAAAATCCCTAAATACGTATTTACAGCTAGTTTAGCCGAATTTCCCACACCGTTCTTACCAACCAAAATAGCTTTTTTGGAATAGGCTTCTAGAACTGGTTTCACCCTTTCGAATATAGATTGCTCGCCACCAACAATACTTACCAGTGTTACATCTTCAGCTTGTTTTACGCTTCCCGATACTGGTGCGTCGAGATAATTACTGCTTTTTTCAATTAATTCTTTGGAAAGTGATACGCTTAATTCTGGCGAGATCGTACTGGCATTTATAAAGATCTTATTTTTTACTTCCGCAGAAAAAATTCCGTTTTCCTGATTGAAGATTTCACTTACAGCATCATCATTAGAAACCATGATGAAGATAATATCTGTTTTTTCTACCAGTTCTTTAGCGGTCTTTGCAGATGTAGCTCCTTCGGATTGTAAAGCTTTTATTTTTTCCTGAGAGCGATTATAAACTCTTAAAGGATATCCTGCTTTTAAAATTTGTTTAGACATGGGATTCCCCATTTTTCCTAAACCTATCCAGCCTATTTTAAATTTTTCTGAAGTCATTTTAGATCAACTAATAATTTCTACGTTCCATATCAATATTGTAAACAAAAGCCCTGTATTTTAAAAGTGCTACAAATACTCCGCCTCCAATAGAGTTACCAAGCAAAGCAAAACTTTGGAATTTTACATAGTCGTATAATTCGATTTTTGTTGAAGCAATCATACCGGCAAAGACTTCTACGCTACCAATTATACTGTGGTGTAATCCTGTAAACGCCATAGTTGCAGTTATGATATAGATCACAAAGATCCTACTCATCGTATCTCTAGAGGAAGTAATTAACCAAGAAAGAAGTCCCATAAGCCAGCCTGCTAAAATTGCACTAATAAAGATCACGATTCCGTTATAATCGGTTACGTGCTCTGCAATTTTTTCGATCGCTGTATGTTCAAAAATATTGAGTTTTGGGCCTATCCATATTAAAATAAAAGCCATGATATAGCCGCCCAAAAGATTTCCTGCAATTACAAGCCCCCAGATTTTGAGTAAGCTACGCACACTTCTTTTGTTATTTAAAACTGGAAGGGTTAGGAGTGAGGTTTGTTCTGTAAACAAAATAGACTGTCCTAAAATTACCAAGATAAACCCAACAGGATAAACAAAAGCCATTATCTTAAAGAGACTTTCTTCTGGAAAGCTATCGCTAAAAAAAGAAAATACGGTACACAAAAGAAGGTAGCTAAAACCAATTTCTAATCCGGCAGTGATGGAACTCAATAAAATACTACGTGGATTACGATCGTAGGTTTCCTGGCCTTCGATGATCTGTTGTTTTAAAATTTCACCATGAGATTTGGTGCTATCGCCAGAAACCGAGGTTGAATCTTTTAGTTCTTTATCGATACTTTCCTGCTTTTTCTGCTCTTCTTTTTCTTCCTGTTCTTTTTTCTCTTGCTTCTCCTGGTTCTTCTTTTTCTGTTCCAGATCTTTTTCTTCTTCTTCTTTTTTCATTTTTTAATTTTAGCGCTAAGTTATTTTCAAACTGAATTGGCCGCTTTTAAAACTAAATTAAGCCATTCTTCCTATAAATGGCAGTGACTGGTGAGACTTAAGGATATATTTAACACCTTAATATAAAGAAACTATAATTAAAGTTTGAAGAATATAATTTTTCGAAGCATTTCATTGGCAACAACACCCAGGGATATAACCCCGAGACTTGCCATGCGGATGTTTACTTCAAATATTTGTTTTAGAGTAGTATTAATTCCTACAATTTCAAATTTATATTCTTATTCTATGTAAATAAAATCTTACTTTTTTATTGAGGCAATTCATAAAAATCTAAAGTAAAATGAATTCGACTGTTTTTGTATTAATACTATTTTCTGGCGCTTAAGCTAGTCATACTTTTCGGTTTAAAGAAAAGCTGAGCAACTTCAATTTAACGTTATACTATATTTTAAGCTGAAAATTAATATTTTGCAATGCTGATCGATTTTAATGTTCAAAAACGAATATTATTGTAAATTACATCAGATATAATTTATATTTATCAGGTTGAAAGTCTTATTGGGTTAATTCACGACAAATTTTTATGGCATTACATTTTAAGGATCTACATGCAGAGTTTAAAAATTTAATTGCAGAAAACGCTAATCTTATATCCTGGTTTGGGGAGCATATCTTTGAATGTATATGGTTTGTCGATATTGCCGAAGAAGCCTTTTGGGGTAATTTCGAAAAAGTTTCCGGGAATAAAAAAATACTTGATTTTGAGCATTTAAGTGAATTACATAACGAGGAGGTTAGTTTTCTTCAGTTTACTCAGGATTTTATAGTTTCAAAAGAAAAAGATAAACATATCGATTTCTACAGTCCAGATATCGAAGCTAAAAAGTGGAGATTTCATTTTAAAAAAATGCGTTGTGGAGCCTGCGGAGAAAAAGATTATGTGTTTATTCTTCAGCAATATATTCCTTTTAAAGAAAAGTACTTAAGTCTGCATGACGAAAATAGTTACCTAAAAAAATTAAATGAAGTTTTTGATAAAACCAACGAAATAGCATCTGTTGGTGGCTGGATGGTAGATATTGTAAATAGTAAAGTGCTTTGGACCAAGGTCACTAAAGCTATTCATGAAGTTGATGATGATTATGAACCAAACGTACCAGATGGTATAAATTTCTATTTGGAAGGCGAAAATAGAGAAAGGATTACCAGAATTTTCACCAAAGCTGTAGAAGAAGGCTCTTCTTTTATGGACGATTTTGAAATTTTATCTGCCAAGGGAAATAAAAAATGGGTTAAAGTATTTGGAAATGCTGAAACTGAAGACGGAAAAACGGTGCGGGTTTATGGTGCTTTTCAAGACATTACAGAGCAAAAACTTCAGGATTTTCAATTGCAGACCACTCAGTCTAGATTTCAGGGCATTTTTGATACTTCGCCGTTAGGAATAATTCTGGTTGAACCTGTAACGAATAAGGTTTTTCATGCCAATAAAGCGGCAATCGATCTTTTTGGTTATAACGATTCGTCTTTAGAGGATATCTATAAACTTTCTTTAAAGGACGTTATACATGAAGATGATCTGGAAATGGCGGCCACAAAGAGAAAAAAACTAATAGAAGGCGATTTCGATAGTTATAGGATCGAACGTAGATTTCACAAAAAAGATGGAACGATTATTTGGGTTCAGTCTTTTACTTCCTTGCTTCGAAACGAAGATGGTACTCCAAAATTGATCATCACACAGGTTGAAGATATTACAGCCCGTAGAGCACTAGAAGCCGAATCCTATAAAAATGCGAGTCAGTTTAAAAGCGCTTTCGACTATTCGCCAAACGGAATGGCTCTGGTTTCTCTCAATGGCCAATGGATCAATGTAAACAGAAATCTTAGTAAAATGATAGGTTACACTAATGACGAGCTTATGCAAATGTCATTTATGGATGTAACTTATTCAGAAGATCTTGATAAAGATCTAAGCCTATTAAATAAACTCCTTGCGGGAGAAATCGATACCTACAGTATGGAGAAGCGATATATCCATAAAGAAGGATATCTTTTATGGGGATTATTAACCGTTTCTCTATTGAAGGACGAGAGTGGTAAACCAATCTATTTCATCTCACAAATAAATGATATTACGGCGGCCAAAGAAGCGCAGGAGAATATAAATAAAGGTTTTAGAGAACTTCAAAATCTAATGGAAGCTACCACGCAGGTTTCTATTATAGAAAGTGATCTAAATGGTGTAATTAAGAAGTTTAATAGGGGTGCTGAAAATTTCTTTGGTTATAAAGCTAAAGATGTAATCGATAAGGAAAAAGTTTTTATCCTACATGATCAGGAAGAGATAAAGCAAAGAGAAATAGAGCTAAGTGAAAGATACGGTAGAGAAATTAAGGGTTTTGATGTTTTTACAACAGGGCCTAAGGTTAAGGAGTATGAATCTTTAGAGTGGACCTATATTCGTAAAAATGGAGAGCGTTTTCCTGTACAACTGGTTGTAACCGCTATTAAAAATGCCCAAAATGAGATCACAGGGTACGTTGGTGTGGCTACAGATATTTCGCAGCTAAAAGCAATTCAGGAAGAATTAAAACAAAGTGAGCAACGCTGGCAATTTGCGCTAGAAGGTTCTGGTGATGGTATTTGGGATTGGTTTATTGATTCTAATACTCAGTTTTTATCCAAGAGAGCTAAAGAAATGCTTGGTTTTGATGAAAGTGATGAGCTTAGCGATGTAGAAGAATGGGATCAACGAATACATCCAAACGATAGAGAAAAATCTGAAAAAGCTTTAGAAGATTATTTCAATGGAAATGTATCTGTATACCATATCGAAAAAAGAATTAAATGTAAAGACGGCGAATATAAGTGGATCTTAGATCGAGGAAAGGTAACCGACTGGACCGAAGATAAAAAGCCACTTAGAATGATTGGTACTCAAAGTGATATTACCGATAGAAAAATAGCAGAACGTAAGATCAAACAAAATGAAGCCAGGTTTAGATCATTATACGAGCTTTCTCCTATTGGGATAGGTTTAATAGATGTAGAGAATGGTACCTTTGTAGAAGCCAATCAATCCCTAATTGCATCTTCTGGCTATACTAAGGAAGAATTTACCGGAATGTCTTACAGAAAAATTACTCCAAAAGAATTTATCCCACTTGCTCAGGATCGATTTGGGAAAGTAGTTTTAAACGGTAAAGTTGAACCTTTCGAAAAGAATTTCATTAAGAAAGATGGTACAATTTATCCAGCATTGGTAAATGGCGCGAAAATAAAAGATTCTAATGGGCGAGATATTATTTTAGCAACCATTCAGGATATTACCAAAAGAAAAGATATGGAAAATTCGCTGGTAGAAGCCAAGCTAAAAGCTGAGGCCGCGAGTAAATCTAAATCTGAATTTTTGGCGAATATGAGTCACGAAATTAGAACACCGCTTAATGGTGTGATAGGTTTTACAGATCTTTTGATGAAAACCGAATTAAATGCGAGCCAGAAACAATACATGGAAACGGTTTATAATTCGGCCAATACATTATTAGATTTAATTAATGACATTCTTGATTTCTCTAAGATCGAAGCTGGTAAATTAGAACTTAGCGTAGAAAAAGTAAACCTAATTGAGCTTTGTGGTCAAACTGTAGATGTAGTAAAACATAAGGCACATGAAAAAGGCCTTGAAGTTTTATTGAATATTAGCCCAGATGTAGATAGGTATATCTATGGAGATTCTGTTAGGATCCGCCAGATTTTAACCAACCTGTTAGGAAATTCGGTCAAGTTCACCAATCAAGGTGAAATAGAGCTAAGAATCGAAGCAGGGGAGATTAACCAGGAAAATAAAAGAGAATATACATTTATTGTTAGAGACACAGGGATAGGAATAGCACCGCAAAATTTAGAGCGAATATTTAAAGCCTTTGATCAGGAAGATGCCAGTACCACAAGAAAATATGGAGGAACCGGTTTAGGACTTACCATCTCTAATAAGTTACTGTATTTAATGGACAGTAAATTGAATCTTAGTAGCGAGTTAGGTGTTGGTTCTACTTTTTCATTCAAGGTCTGTTTTGAATCTGAAGGAGGAGAGTCTTTCTTAAGTGACAATCTTGGGAAGATTAAAGATGTCTTGGTGATCGATGATAATTACAATAATCAGGTCATCTTAAAGGAAATGTTGGCGATGGAAGATATAAACTGCGATGCAGTTTCTAATGCCATAGAAGCACTTAATGTCTTAGAGAAGGAAAATAAATATCAGCTGGCCATTGTAGATTACAATATGCCATACATGACAGGGATCGATTTTATAGCCCACCTTAGAAATGATTTAAAAGTAGATGCAGAACAATTACCTTTAATCCTTTTACATAGTTCTGCTGAAGAAGAAAAACTGGGTAAATCCTGCGAAGAACTTAATGTACAGTTTAATATTACCAAGCCAATTAAAATAGATCAATTATTTGGCATGTTAAACCAGATACAGGCTCCATTAAAAAATATTGAAGAAAATACTGTAGATGTGGTGACAGAAAAGACTTTTGAAGATAAATTTAGGATCTTAGTGGCAGAAGATAATCCGGTAAATAAATTCTTAGCGAAAACTATTCTTACCAAAGCAGTGCCTAATGCCGAGATTTTTGAAGTTGAAAATGGATTGGATGCGGTTGCGTTTTACAAAGTAAATCCAATAGATATCATTTTCATGGATATTCAGATGCCAATAATGAGTGGTTTTGAGGCTTCAGAAGAGATTAGAAAGTTCGAAGCCGAACAAAATAACGGGAACCACATACCCATCGTTGCTTTAACAGCCAGAACGATAAAAGGAGAAAAGGACAGGTGTCTTGAAGCCGGTATGGACGATTATATTACAAAGCCTGTAGTTTTTGAGACCATAAAATCTGTAATTGAAGAATTTTTATTGAATAAAAATGACGACCTGGAGAATACTAGCAGTCTCCAGCACTTTGATAAACAAAAACTACTGGAAAAGTTCGATTACGATAAAAATACATACAACCAGTTAATACAGATCGTAAAACAAAGTTTAGACGATTATCCAAAACAATTAAGAAGACAAATAGAGCATCGTGATCTAGAAGGGATAAATAAGCTTGGTCACAAAATAAAAGGCTCTGCGCAGAATTGTTGTTTTTATAAATTGGAGTATCTTGCAGCAAAATTAGAAGAATTTAACCTATTTAAAGAATCTCTATTACTAGATTTAGAAAAAGAGATCGAAGCAGAAATAAATTTATTAAAAGATAGCATATAATAATAGAACTATTTTTTTATAGAAATTTTGCAGGTTATTAGCCCTAAATCGCCTACAAAATGGAAGAGCAGTCAAAAGAATTGGCAAACTTACATGGTATTTTGATCGTGCATAAAGATTACGATCAGATTTCCCAGCTCTCTCTTTATTTAAAAGAGCAGGGGTATTATTGCGATCACGCAAAGTCTGGCTTAGAGGCCATTAAAAAGTTCGAAACCGAAGACGGTTTTAAGACATTGATCATTCAGGAAAATAACATTCCTTTAAATGCCTACAAAACGATCGATTACATTAAAACCGAACTTAATAAAAATCCGTATAGTATAGTTTTACAGGAGTCTGAAGGAACAGAGATTGTTGCTTCACAAAAATTGGTTCCCGTAGATCAATTCTATGTACTGGGAGACGATATTAATATCTTACTACAGCATATTAAAAATCAGGACGAAGAAGACTTAAATGTTGAACAATCTCCCTACTATTCGATCGATTATTTGAAAGAAATATCAGATAATAATAAAGAGTTCATTGAGGAGTCCTTACAACTTTTTTCTGTATCTGTTGCAAAAGATATAGGAGAGTTGTATCTTAAGGTTAAAGCTAAGGATTACGAAGAAATTCGTAAGATAGCACACAAAATAAAACCTTCGTTTGCGATGGTAGAAAATTTCAAAGGAGTAGAACTTTGTGACGAAATAACCTATAAAGCAAAAGAAGAGGATTTTAAAAAGCTAATAAAAGAATTATTTACTGAATTTGCAGAAATTCAGAATGCATTAAAGAGAGATTACCCCAATCTAAACCTACAATAATGAAGAAGATTTTAGTTATAGAAGATAACGCAATGGTCATAAAATCTCTTCAATTTAAGCTTACGAAAGATGGCTATAATGTGATTATCGCGCCAGATGGAAGAGAAGCAATGAAGCTTTTAAAAGAAGACGAATATGATCTTATTCTAACAGATCTTAACCTTCCTTTTGTTACAGGGAACGAACTTATAGCGTACGTAAAAGAAAATTTATCTGCGGTTCCCATCATTGTTTTATCGACATCTACACAAGAAAGTATTATAATGGATGCTTTTAATATGGGCGTAGAAGATTTTATAACAAAGCCATTTAGTCCTAATGAATTATCATTAAGAGTGAGAAGACTTCTTTCTTAAATAGTTAAGTTTTAAGGTGTTGTGGTAATTGCTTTATGATTTTAAAGATCATATATGGCAGTTGTTTTTTCCATAGATTTACAGTGGATATTTGGGTATTTTCCCGACGATCTCCCTTTTGTAATAATGGTAAATATTATGATGACGATAATCTTTTTCGTTTTTGCCGTTCTATTTGTTGGCTTTATTATTTTACTTAGACTTTATAAGATATTCAGAAATCGAAAAAAAGAAGAACAGCGTTTACTTCTAGAAGATATCTTAAATAATTTTCTTTTCGACGAGGAGTTTGATAGTGAGAATGAACTCAGGAAATTTCGTAATGAGCATTTAAACACGCCCTTAGAAATTAAGATTACGATCAAAGAGATATTACTTTTCCATAGCAATATTAAAGGAGAGTCGGCTACGCAATTAAGAGATCTTTTTTTACAATGGAATTTAGACGAATTCTGTAAAAAACAACTGGCAGCACGAGCCTGGTATAGTAAGTCTAGAGCATTATTTAGTCTGTCTGAAATGCTTATTCTGGTAGAATTAGAAAAGATACGACCATTGTTAAATCATCGTCAGGATGAGGTTAGACAGCAGGCACAGTTATACTTTATCAAATTAGCCGAAAACGACCCTTTAGAATTTTTGGATCATTTAGATAAGCCTTTAACTTTATGGGAAGAGATCTTTATTGAAGATGCTCTAAAAAATGAATATCATGGGAAAATACCAGATTTCTCTAAATTACTTCAAGCTTCACAAAATAGCGTTGTTGAATTTGGGATAAGAATGATCGCTAAATTTAATCAGTTCGAGAATATTTCAGAGCTTTTACCTCTATTGGACCATAATTCAGAAGAAGTAAGATGTGAAGCTGTGCGATCACTGAGTGCTTTAGAACATCAGGAAGTTATAGATACCTTAATTTCTATATTTGGTAAAGAAACAAATCTTGTAAAAAAGACTATATTAGATGCAATAAAGCATTTGGGCAGTTATAATGATTTGATCATGCTTAAAGATAAAATTCAGGATCACGAGTGGGATCTTAAAATCAAATATTACGGCATCGCTCAAAATTTTTTACCCGAGCAAAGACAAGAGATCTATAACCAATACGAAAAAGAAAAAGCATTATTGCTGTAAATGGGTATTACCTTCGACGACATTGCAGATATCGCCAGTTGGCTTTTTTTAGTGTACGGTATTCTAATTTGCCTAGGCTATTTATTCTCCGCTATATTTTCGATTTTTGAAATTAGAGATTATAAACGCTCTAATAATTACAGAGATGAAATTGCATTGCTACAAGCTTCAGAACTACCTCCAGTTTCTATATTAGCGCCCGCGTACAATGAAGGACTTAACATTGTTGAAAATGTAAGGTCACTTCTCACCATCAATTACCCAAACTTCGAGATCGTGATCATTAACGATGGGAGTAAGGACGATACAATGCAGCGTCTAATCGATGAATATGATCTTGAAAAACAGGATTATTTATTTCATTACTTTATCAAAACCAAAACAATTCGTGGTGTCTATAAATCAAAGAATACTGCATTTAAAAATTTGCTGGTTATCGATAAGGAGAACGGCGGAAAAGCAGATGCTTTAAATACCGGGATCAATGTTTGTAGCAACGATATTATTTGTTGTATTGATGTAGATTGTATTCTGGAATACGATGCAATGCTTAAGCTTATAAAGCCATTCCTTAATAATAGAAAAAAAGTAATTGCTTCAGGTGGCGTTATTCGTGTAGCTAATAGTTGTGTGATCGAAGATGGTAGAATTTTAGAAGTACGTTTACCCGAAAAATTTGTCGCCAGGGTTCAGGTTATCGAATACTTTAGGGCATTTTTAATGGGAAGAATGGCCTGGTCTCGTGTCGATGGATTACTCTTAATTTCGGGCGCTTTTGGAATGTTCGATAAACAGATAGCGATAGAAGCCGGTGGTTACAATCATAATACGGTAGGAGAGGATATGGAGCTCTTAGTGCGTATGCGCCGTATGATGCGCGAAAAAAATATTCCTTATAAAGTCGGTTTTGTACCCGATCCATTATGTTGGACAGAAGTTCCACAAAGTTGGGAGATATTAAAAAGACAGCGTAATCGTTGGACGAGAGGAACCGCAGAAACCTTGCTTTTGCATAAAAAAATGATCTTTAACCCCAAATACGGTGTATTGGGATTATTATCTACACCGTTTTGGTTATTCTTTGAATGGATGGCTCCAATAATAGAATTTTCAGGAACTATATTTTTTATTTTCCTGCTTTGGAATGGCCTCATCAGCTGGAAGTTTTTCTTTACTTTTCTATTTGTGGTTTATGCTTTTGCAGTACTATTTTCGATCACTGCATTATTTTTTGAAGAATACAGTTTTCAGCAATATAAAAAGCCGAAGTATATTTTTAAATTGATAGGGACTGCCTTTTTAGAACCTATCGTATATCATCCTTTCGTGATGTGGGCTGCAGTTCGTGGAAACTGGGATCTTATAATTGGTAAAAAGAGTTGGGGAGAAATGACCAGAACAGGCCTTTCTAATTCATCAAAAAAATAAGATTTGATAGTTTTATTAGTTATCGAAAATCTATAAAATTCGATCGATTTTATAGAAAATCAATTAGAAGTTTTCAATTTTAAAAGCCGCTAATCATATCTTCAAGGCCTCTCTTATCATCAATTTTGGTCTTTTTCCCTTTAGTAGTAATTAAACCATCTTTTTTAAGATCAGCAATCAATCGAATACAACTTTCGGTTGCTGTTCCCACAACATTTGCCAGATCTTCTCGGCTAAGATTCACCGATAAAAATCCTTCATCATCGGTTCCAAAATTGGTTTCAAGATAAAGTAGAGCTTCAGCAATACGCTGTTTTACGTTGTGCTGAGACATATTCACGATAAAATTATCAGACTCCCTAAGATCTGATGCCATGATTTTCAATAAATTCCGAGTAAATTCTGGATTCTCGTTTATTTTATCAATAATTAACTGCTTAGGGATATAACACATCGATGTGTCGTTAAGCGCAGTGGCGCTCAGGTTGGTTTGCTCGTCTGCAACAACAGATCGCTGACCCAAGATTTCACCTTTTTTCGCGATCTTTACGATTTGATGCTTTCCGTTTTCGCTAAGTTTCGAAAGTTTCGATGCACCATCGCGAACACAAAAAACACCGTTCAATTTCTCACCCTCTTTAAAGATCTGCTCACCTTTTTTAAAATCTTTGGTAATCTTATTATCCGAAATAACTTTTAATTCATCTTTACTAAAAGCTTTTAATGCATTAAACTGTCTAATGATACAACTTTCGCACCTTGTTTTTTCCGGGGTTTTCATACTGAAGCTTCGGGTATTGGTTACTTTTTGGAATTACAAAGGTAAACATTTAAGTCAACTGATATTTATCATATTTTAATTTCTATAAGTGGCGAATCTTTGCATTACGGTTAAGTTGTGCAAATTATGAAATTATGTTACCACTGTGGCGAGGCTTGTAAGAGCGACTCTCTTGTTTTTGATGAGAAAGATTTTTGCTGTAATGGATGCAAAACGGTTTATGAAATTTTAAGTAGCAATGATCTCGATTATTATTACGCTCTTGACAATCGCCCTGGAATCTCTCCTAAAACTCAATTAGGGAAATTCGATTTTCTTAAGAATGACGAGATTGTAGAAAAACTGCTTGAATTTAAAAGTAAGGAAGTTTGTATCGTAAATCTTCTTATTCCAGAAATCCATTGTAGTTCCTGTATCTGGGTGTTAGAAAATCTCTCTAAACTGCACCCGGGAATCAAAACTTCTCAGGTTAATTTTCCTGAAAAAACCTTAAGAATTCATTTTTCTGCGGAAAAAATTACGTTTTCCCAGTTGGTTGAATTGCTCTGCAAACTTGGCTACGAACCCTATATTTCTCTTTCTGATAGTGATAAAAAAGAAAAGAACATCGACCGAAGTTTAATCTACAAGCTTGGTGTTGCCGGTTTCGCTTTTGGCAATATCATGTTTTTATCTTTTCCTGAATATTTTGAAGTTAAAGAATTTTGGCTGGATCAATTTAAATATGTTTTTCGCTGGTTAATGTTCGCGTTTAGTTTGCCGGTGGTGTTTTATTCGGCCAGCACTTATTTTATTTCTGCTTTTAAAGGGTTAAAATCTGGAATTCTAAATATCGATGTTCCCATTGCATTGGGAATTACCGTACTATTTTTAAGAAGCACTTTTGAAGTTGTTTTTGATCTGGGAACCGGTTTTTTTGATAGTCTTTCTGGTTTGGTATTCTTCTTATTGCTAGGGAGGTTTTTTCAGCAAAAAACTTATTCCTACCTCTCTTTTGAGCGTGACTATAAATCTTATTTTCCAATTGGGATTACAAGAATTAATCATCCAAATACCCAAAATCAAAATGAAGAACAGGTAGAAGTTTATAAGCTCAGAAAAGGCGATAAAATTCTTATTCGTAATAATGAACTCATTCCTGTAGATGCAAAATTGCTTGAAGGTGATGCTTTGATCGATTATAGTTTTGTAACAGGAGAAGCGGTGCCGGTTTCTATTAAAAAAGCCGATAAAATCTATGCCGGAGGAAAACAAACAGCAGGATTACTTCAGGTTGAAGTTCTAAAACCTGTAGAACAATCTTATCTCACGCAGTTATGGAATAACGAGGTTTTCGATAAGAATTTTAAAGGAAGCTTTCAGGATCTTACCAATAAAATAAGTGGATATTTTACAAAAGCGATCTTAAGTATATCGATTTTGGCCACAATTGCCTGGTACTTTATCGATCCTTCGATGATGCCAAAGGTTTTTACGGCCGTACTAATTATTGCCTGCCCGTGTGCATTGGCTTTGGCTGCGCCGTTTACTTTAGGAAATTTACTCCGAATCTTCGGTCAGCATAAATTCTATTTAAAAGAAGCTAATATCATCGAAAAAATGGCCAATATCGATGCGGTGGTTTTCGATAAAACAGGAACGCTTACTTCAACCAAACGAAATATCATTACCTACGAGGGCGATTTGCTTTCCGAAGAAGAAAAATCGCTGCTAAATAGCACTTTAAGAGCTTCTAATCATCCATTAAGTAGATCACTTTATGAGATTTTAGAACAAAATGATATTAAAACGCTCGATTATTTTACTGAAGAGGTTGGGAAAGGAATGGCAGCTTCTGCAAACCGAAATTCGATAAAAATAGGCGCTTTTAAATATGTTGCTGAAAATAACGAATTAGAGCAGGATGTATTAAATCAAACTGCGGTACATATTAGTACCAACAATCATTATAAAGGACGCTATATATTAAAAAATGAATATCGTGAGAATGTCACGCAATTATTTAAAGAATTAGGCCAAAACAAGCAATTATTTGTGCTTTCTGGGGATAACGATGGTGAACGAAAAAGCCTTGAAAAATTATTACCGTTAAGCACCAAAATGAGCTTTAACCAAAAGCCTCAGGATAAATTGCAGTTTATTAAAAAACTTCAGGAAGAAGGAAAATCTGTAATGATGATTGGGGATGGGTTAAACGATGCCGGTGCATTAAAACAGAGTGATGTTGGGGTAGTAATTTCAGAAAACATTAACGTTTTTTCGCCAGCCTGTGATGCCATTTTAGATGCTTCGGTCTTTGGTAAGATTGGTCAGTTTTTTAGCCTCGCCAACAGTGGTCATCGCATTATAAAATTCAGCTTTTTACTATCTCTTTTTTATAATCTAATAGGTCTTGGATTTGCAGTTACCGGGCATCTGTCGCCTATCGTTGCTGCTATTTTAATGCCTTTAAGTTCCATTAGTATTGTGGCGTTTACCACGGTAAGTTCACAATATTCAGCGAAAAGAATTTTAAAAAAGGATGCTAAAAATATACAATATCAAGCAGAACTTAATTATCAGTAAAACCTGATAAATGTCATTTTTTGCCAGCACAGCTCATAATATTTTTACAAAAAATTAAGAAATCCCATGAATATCATCTACGTGTTGCTAAGTATTAGTGTGGTCGTAGCAATTGTCTTTTTTATAGCCTTTATCATATCGGTAAAAAGAGGACAGTACGACGACACCTATACCCCATCTGTAAGAATGCTGTTTGAGGATGAAGTCATAGACAGTAAAGAAAATTCTAAAATCACCGATAAATAATTTGTTTATAATCTTATGGAAAAAGAGCAGTTTTATTACGACAACAAAATCGTAAGGAAATTTATCAATGCCACGATTTTTTGGGGTATTGTTGGAATGAGTGTCGGGCTATTGCTCGCTTTTATGTTTTTGTTTCCTAATCTAACAGATGGGATCTCATGGCTTAGTTTTGGGCGTTTACGACCATTGCATACCAATGCTGTGATCTTTGCCTTTGTAGGGAACGCGATTTTCGCCGGAGTATACTATTCTACCCAGCGATTATTAAAAGCAAGGATGTGGAGTGATGCGCTTAGTAACTTCAACTTTTGGGGTTGGCAGGCGATCATTGTGGCAGCAGCTTTAACCTTGCCTTTAGGTTACACGACTTCTAAAGAGTATGCCGAATTAGAATGGCCAATCGATATTGGTATTGCTTTAGTTTGGGTTGCTTTTGGAGCTAACTTAATTGGTACGATCTTTAAACGTAGACAACGCCACTTATATGTAGCGATCTGGTTTTACCTGGCAACATTTGTAACGGTAGCCGTTTTACACATCGTAAACAGTATCGAATTACCGGTAAGTGCTTTAAAAAGTTATTCGGTTTATGCTGGTGTACAGGACGCGCTTGTACAATGGTGGTACGGCCACAATGCGGTTGCATTTTTCCTTACCACTCCGTTTTTAGGATTAATGTATTACTTTGTTCCTAAGGCAGCCAATAGACCGGTTTATTCTTATCGATTATCGATCGTTCACTTTTGGTCTTTAATATTTATTTATATCTGGGCAGGACCTCACCATTTATTATATTCTGCATTGCCAGATTGGGCACAAAATTTAGGTGTTGCTTTTTCTGTAATGTTAATTGCACCATCCTGGGGTGGGATGATCAATGGATTATTAACCCTTCGTGGAGCATGGGATAAAGTAAGAACAGATCCTGTACTTAAATTTATGGTTGTTGCGATTACCGGTTACGGTATGGCAACTTTCGAAGGGCCAATGCTTTCTCTTAAAAACGTAAATGCCATTGCACACTTTAGTGACTGGGTGATTGCTCACGTTCACGTAGGCGCTTTAGCATGGAATGGCTTTTTAACTTTTGGTATGATCTATTGGTTAGTACCAAAATTATTTAAGACTAAACTTTGGTCTGTAAAATTAGCAAATGCACATTTTTGGATTGGTACTTTAGGTATTGTTATGTACGCTTTACCAATGTATGTGGCTGGTTTTGTACAAGCCTCTATGTGGAAACAATTTAATCCAGATGGAACGCTAACTTACGGTAACTTCTTAGAAACACTTACTGAAATTATCCCAATGTACTGGATGAGAGCGATTGGTGGTAGTTTATTTATCGTAGGAGCATTTATTGCACTTTACAACGTATACAAAACAGCAAAACAGGGAACTAAAGTCACAGATGAATTAGCTGAAGCTGCTCCACTTGCTAAGATCACTAATAAAAGAACGGCTAAAGAAGGTTACCATACCTGGTTAGAAAGAAGACCGGTAAAACTTACCATTTTCGCTACGATCGCGATCTTGATAGGTGGTATGGTACAAATTATTCCTTCTTTGATGGTAGATGAATATGTTCCGGTAATTTCTAGTGTAAAACCTTATACACCGCTAGAATTAGAAGGTCGAGATCTTTATATCCGCGAAGGTTGTGTAAGCTGCCATTCACAGATGATTCGTCCTTTTAGAAGTGAAGTAGAGCGTTATGGCGAATATTCTAAATCTGGAGAATATGTTTACGATCATCCGTTCTTGTGGGGTAGTAAACGTACCGGCCCCGATCTTTTAAGAGTTGGTGGGAAATATTCAGACAACTGGCATTTAAATCACCTATACGATCCACAAAGTACGTCGGCTGGTTCTATCATGCCATCTTATAAATGGTTGCTGAACAGAGAGCTTGATAAAACTTCTACCGAAGATAAAATGGAAGCCATGGTGAGTTTAGGTGTTCCTTACACTCAGGCTGAAATCGACAGAGCACAGGATTGGATGACCGAACAGGGAAAACAAATTGAAGAAAACCTGTATAGCGATCCAGATTTTGCGAAAACCTATGAAGCCGATAAAGCTTACGCACAGGAAAATGGAGAGGAATTCGTAGAAATGCGTAACCGTGAAATAGTTGCTCTAATCGCTTATCTGCAACGATTGGGTACAGATATTAAAGTAAAGAATGTCGACGAAGAACAGGAAGCCGATATTCTTGGTGAAATTGAAGATGGCCTTGGGGCGATCAAATAAATATTCAGCTTAAGTTATAACATCAAAAAACTAGATCATGCTAAAATTTATAAAAGGAAATCTGGAGAATATCGATGGGGTAGAGATCTATCCCATGGTATCTCTACTGATATTCTTCATCTTTTTCGTAGCGCTATTTGCCTGGGTAATTACGGCTAAGAAAGAACATATAAAACAAGTGAGTAACATTCCTTTAGAGGAGGATAATCAGGAATTATTATGAGAAATACGGCATCATTTTTAAGAGTTATCGCAATCACGTTTCTGGCCTTTATTTTTCTTGAATTAACGATAGAATCTTCAGAGGAATGGGCATTTATGGAATATCCGATAATTTGGGCGGTAATAGGTATTCTATTTGTATTTGGCATTGCTATGGAAGTTGTGCTGGCCAGTATCACTTCAGTATTATTTAGAAGTTTAACTCCAGAAGCTCAGGAGCGATACCTTCAGCAGCAATCCTTAAGAAAAAAGAACCGCTTTGCTAAACTAAAAGCATTCTGGAAACGAATGAACGATAGCAAACCGGTAGAAGAGGAAGATGAGATCATCTTAGATCATAATTACGACGGAATTCGCGAGCTGGATAATAACCTTCCGCCATGGTGGTTGTATGGTTTTTATGCTACAATGGTTTTTGCTGTGGTTTATTTGGCAAGGCATCACATTTTTGATGCACCAGATCAAAAAGAAGAATATATAGCAGAAGTGGCTTCAGCTAAAAAAGCGATCGAAGAATATAAGAAAACAGCTAAAGATCTAATAGATGTAAACACGGTTGAACTGCTTACAGGAGAAGAAGATGTAAAAGCAGGACAGGCAATTTTTGCCGGTAATTGTGTTGCATGTCATAAGCAGGATGCCGGTGGTGGTATTGGGCCTAACTTAACCGACGACTACTGGATACTAGGTGGCGGTATTAAAAATGTTTTCAATACTATTTCTGAAGGAGGGCGTCCTGGAAAAGGAATGGTATCCTGGAAAACAGATTTAAAACCGGGGGAAATCGCCCAAGTAGCCAGCTATGTTTTAAGCCTACACGGTACTACACCGGCAGATCCTAAAGAACCACAAGGCGATCTTTGGATCGACGAAAATGCTCCGGTAGAGGAAGTAGATGTAGAAGTCTCAGCCGATTCAACTTCTGTAGAAGTAATGATGGAAGATGAAGCGGTAGAGAAAGAGTTTGAAGAATAAACAAATCCAGAGTCGGGCGTTTTAAGTCGGCTCTGGTTAATTACTCACAATGGTGAGCCTAAGTTATGAGCACGATCCCCGAAAATAACTTTAGAGATTCTATTGGTACAATCGACCAGGAAGGTAAAAGAGCATGGATATTTCCTAAAAAACCTTCTGGTAAATTTTACAAATATCGCAAGCTGGTAAGCTATTTTTTACTGGCGATATTATTTGCTGCTCCATTTTTAAAAATTAATGGCAACCAGTTTTTGCTCTTCAATGTACTGGAACGCCGCTTTAATTTTTTTGGGTATCCGTTCTGGCCACAGGATTTTTATTTGGTGGTGATCATGATGATTATAGGAGTAGTCTTCGTGATATTATTTACTGTGGCCTTTGGAAGGATATTTTGTGGCTGGATTTGTCCGCAAACCATTTTTATGGAAATGGTTTTCCGAAGAATCGAATATTGGATAGAAGGCGATCGTGGAAAACAAATACGTTTGGCAAAGCAAGCCTGGAATGCTGAAAAGATCTGGAAAAAAGGTCTAAAATGGACGATTTTCTTTATCATTTCATTTTTAATCGCGAATATCTTTCTTGCCTATTTAATTGGCAGTGACCAGCTTTTAGAATACATCACTGAAGGTCCTGCGGAGAACCTAAGCACTTTTATTTCATTATTGATATTCACCGGAGTTTTCTATTTCATCTTTGCATGGTTTAGAGAACAGGTTTGCATTATAGCCTGTCCTTATGGAAGGCTTCAGGGTGTTTTATTGGATAACAAATCGATCATTGTAGCTTACGATCATAAACGTGGTGAAAAGGAGAAAGGACGGGCGAAATTCAGAAAAAATGAAGATCGGCAGGCTACGGGAAAAGGGGATTGTATCGATTGTTTACAATGTGTACAGGTTTGTCCTACCGGGATCGATATTCGAAATGGAACGCAGTTAGAATGTGTAAACTGTACAGCCTGTATCGATGCCTGTGATTCGATGATGGATGCCGTTAATCTACCAAAAGGTCTTATTCGATATGCTAGTGAAGAAAATATCGAGAAAAAGGCTAAATTCAAATTTACAGCCAGATTAAAAGGCTATACGGCGGTTTTGGTCATTTTAATAGGTGTTTTAACAGGAATGTTATTTCTACGGAATGATGTTGAAGCCAGGATTCTTCGTTTACCGGGGCAGCTTTACGAACATCAGGAAAATAACAGGATCAGCAATGTATTTACCTTCAAACTGGTTAATAAAACTACCGAAAATATCGAGAATGTTCAGCTAAAATTGATCTCTCATAAAGGCGAGGTGCGATTGGTGAAAAGTGATAGCCTAGTTGTGCCAAAACAAGGATTTGCTGAAGGAACTTTATTTATCGAAGTGCCAGCCGCTTCTTTAAAAGGTGAAAAAGAAAAGCTTAAAATAGGTGTATACAGTAATAACGAATTAATAGAAACTACGACAACCAATTTCCTTGGACCACGTAGTTATCGATAAAAAAGACAGAATTATGAAATTTAATTGGGGAACCGGACTCGTAATTGGCATGGGATGTTTTATTGGTTTTATCATGTTTTTTGTGATAAAAATGAGTACCGACGAGAAATATGAACATGATCTTGTGGTTGAAGATTACTACGGAAAAGAATTGCATTTTCAACAGGAGATCGATGCTGAAAAAAATCTGAATCTTTTTTCTGAAGAGATTACAGGGAATAAAACTAATGAAGGTTATGAACTTGTTTTTCCTGAAACTCAGGGAAAAATTGAAGGTAAAGTAAATCTTTATCGACCTTCTAACAAAAAACTGGATTTTACATTGCCATTAGAACTTACTGAAGGCAAAATTGTAATTCCTGAAGCACAATTAATCGACGGGCGATGGGACATTTCGGTAGAAATGACCTACCAGGGAAAAGAAGTTTTATTTAAAAAATCCATTACTTACTAAATATGTTCATCAGCGGTTTGATATTCGGACTTTTAGGTAGTTTTCATTGCATAGGGATGTGTGGTCCCATTGCGTTTCTATTACCTCTAAACAGGGATAAAAAACCGCTGATGTTTTTTCAGTTATTTCTTTATCATTTTGGGCGCATTTTATCTTACGCCGTAATCGGACTATTATTTGGTTTGCTGGGAAAAGGATTAAATCTTTTTGCGGCACAACAAAAACTATCGATAGCCATAGGAGTTTTGATGATTTTGGCGGTGATTTTTTCCTTCGGAAGTATGAAATTCGATAAAATTGGCAGTCCTTTTTTTAGAATTATAAGTCGGTTAAAATCAAAAATTGGAGCCGGTATAAGAAAGAAATCACCAGATACTTTCCTTTCTATTGGTATGTTAAATGGTTTTTTACCATGCGGACTCGTTTACATGGCAATGCTGGGTGCAATTGCGCAGGCTAATGCCGGTTTTGGAGCTTTATACATGGTATTTTTTGGCTTAGGAACTATCCCGCTTATGACGACAGCAGTATTTTTATCCACCAAACTTTCAAGCGGAGTAAAAACCAGGGAAAAAATAAGAAAGCTAATCCCGATATTCGTTGTTTTGACAGGCCTTTTATTTATCCTTCGCGGTGCAGGATTAAATATCCCGTATCTCTCCCCGGCAATGGCAAAAGACAAGGTCGACGCCAAAATAGAATGCCACGAACCCGTACAAATTTCTTTTGATAAGCAGTAGAATTAGATTTTAGAAATTAGATCGCTGAGCTTTTAGTTTCTGACCTCCTCCTATATTTAGGTACTGGTCATAACTAGAGAATCTGAGCTATTTTCATTGATTTCAATGTACTCATTGGGTGACATGTCACCCAATGAGCTGTGTGGTCTAAACCCGTTATAGTCTTCCCTCCAAATATCGAACTTTTCTTGAGCATCTTCCAAAGAGAAGAACCAGTTTGTATTTAAACATTCATCTCTGAAAGATCCATTGAAGCTTTCTATAAATGGATTACCAGTAGGTTTTCCGGGTCTTGAGAAGGTTAATTCAACATTGTTTTCATAAGCCCATTTATCCAATACTTTACGGATAAATTCACTTCCATTATCTACTTTTATGCGTTTAGGATAAACTCTTGCACTAGGAACTAAATTATCCATCACCCCAACAACATCACTTCCTTTAAGGGATTTTCCTGCATATATAGCTAAACATTTACGACTATAATTATCTACTACAGTTAAGGCCCGGAAACGGCTTCCATCGTAGAGTTGATCTGTCACAAAATCATACTCTAGCACTCATGTAAACTAGAGACATTACCAAGAGCAGGTTGTCTATGGGCTGCACACCGACTTCTTTTAGGTCTCTTAGATTGAGGTTTAAACCTTCTTCGCAATACACTCTATAAACGCGTTTATGATTATCCATAAAGCCTGCCCGGCGAAGCAAGATATAGATCCTCCAAAACTCATAGCGTACCCGTTGCTGCTATTTCTTTCATTCTCATACGTAGCAATTTATCTCCACGTTCTTTAGGTGTATAATAAAAAACGCTTTTATGCAGCAATATTAGGCGTACACAACGGTTGATGGAAATATTATATTCCATACGAATATTGCTGACCATCTCCCGTTTTCGAGACGGCCTCAGAACTTTCCTGCCTGCCGGCAGGTAGGTTTTTCAACATGTCCTGAAGAATCTGCTTGTCAAGACTTAAATCAGCTACAAGCTTTTTAAGCTGCGCATTCTCCTCCTCCAAGTTTTTGAGCCTTCTCAGTTCAGAGACACCCAGACCACCGTATTTTTTCTTCCAATTGTATAGGTAGCCTCGCTGATTCTCATCTTGCGACAGACCTCAGAAAGACGTGTTCCAGTCTCAACCTGTTTTATCGCAAATACAATCTGCGACTCGGTATATTTTGATCGTTTCATAAGCAAATAATTTATTTAAAGTTAAACATTTATTTGCCAGAAATACTCTAGTTTTTATCAGTCCGATTTAATGGGAGGAGGGTCAGTTTAGACATGAGACCGCTTTGCTTTTAGATATTAGAATCTAGACATGTGAATTTATTTTGATAGCTGAATGCTGAATTTGGATTTGAAAAATGTCATTTCGATTTCTATGACAATTCCAATCGGTTTTTATAATTTGTTTGATTTTTAATTATTGCCATATCTGCCATTTTAGATACTCTGGATTCGGTTCTTAGGCTGGTGCCGCTCTGTTGCTCAAATGGTACTACACCAGCAAAACAGGCTAGCTTTCTTGGATCGGTCAAACGTTGGAAGGCTTAGGTTTTAACGGCGATCATCCAAGCGGTAACATCGTGTATGCCCGGTACGGTCTTGATCCTTTTGAGCTGTTGTTGTAAAATCGGGTTCGATTGATCTCGGCACGGATCAAAGTTTCTATTTCGTGGATGTGCCTATCCAGTTCTTTGATAGCCTTTGATTGATCTTGATCAGTTTTCTGGTACTACTGTTAAAAGTAATATCTTTTAAATTGGCCATTTGCTGTTTGATCCCTTTGCACTGCTTTATTTTTGACTTACGTTGGCTCATCAATATTTTTAAAGATCTGATGGCTTCGCTGCAGGGTTTCCAGCATTCAAAATTCTAATAGTTCCTTTCTATGAATATAGCGATCCTCTTGGCATCTACCTTATCATTTTTACCACGTACCAGACCAATACTTCTTTTAATATGCTTGGGGTCTATTACGTATACGTTA
>NZ_FOKV01000007.1 GCF_900112105.1 Zunongwangia mangrovi
CAGGAAGACGAACCAAGAACAGAATGGCGTAAAGTGAATTTTGATGCTGAAGATATTGGAGCATCAATTAAAGGAAATCCAGAGGAGCTTACGTTCGAGATCAACGGGATTACCTACAAACCATTTTACGAAACTTATGGTAAACATTCAGTATATCTGGATGTAGATCTTGAATAATTAAAAATGAAATATATAGGTAAAATATGAAGAATATATTACAGGTTTTTTCAATCCTCATATTGTTAGGTATTTTTAATACATATGGGCAAGAAGTTTCTCCTTATTGGGACAACCTTAAAGACCGGGAATCTACACTTGGGATCGAAGGAGGTTTTACTGAGGTAAAAACCGATGAATTTACACTAAAACTGGTAAATGCCTCACAAACCGTAGCGGGCTTATACCCAAATTCAGATCCAGATTTCGATTTTACTCCGGGTGAGCGTATCGAAATTCGTGATAAAGATGGCATTTATTACATTGGCGATTTAAACTTCAGAATAAAAGGAGAAGATGGCGAATGGAAATCTTTTTCTACGGCTAAGCATCGTAAAAAAGTAGAAGCTTTATCGGTGTCTGGTAATGTTTTAGCAGCCGCAGATCTAAGTAATACATTAGGTGAAGAAAATCCACTTAGTATTAAAAGATACTACGAGAAAAAAGACGGTGGTTTGGTATTACGTTTTGAAATTACAAACCCAACAAGCAAATCTGTTGAAATTGGTGCTTTAGGAACTCCAATGGCTTTCAATAACATTTTAGAAGGAAAGCATTTAGATGAAACGCATGCCGATAATGTATTTTTTGATCCATATATTGGGAACGATGCCGGGTATTTAGAAGTAAAACATCTTACAGGAGAAGGCGAAGCTTTATTGGTATTACCAGAAAACAATATGCCATTTGAAGCCTATCGCCCATTAAATGACGATCCTACCAATAGAAGTATTGTTTTTGAAGGTGTTCACGAATGGATGGCGCTTAGTAAAGCTTATGCTGAAAAAGAGTGGAAAGATAAAGACCAATGGAATAAACCAACTTCTTTAAGCCTTGGAGCAGGGGAAACGCAGAATTTCGCATTGAAGTTTGTATTGGCGCCTAGCATCAAAGAAATTCAGGATAAATTAATCGAAGAGCAAAGACCGGTAGCCGTGGGCGTGCCAGGTTATGTGTTGCCAATGGATGTAGATGGAAAATTATTCCTTAACTATCCAGAAGCTGTAGAAGAGATTTTGGTAGAACCAGAAGGAGCGATTAGCATTACTGAAATTGGAAAAAAAGGTGCCGGATTTACCGAATATGAGGTAAAAGGAAATATTTGGGGCAGAAGCCGTGTAACGGTAACTTATAAAGATGGTTTAGAACAAACGATCAACTATAAAGTGATTAAGCCCGAAATCGAAGTTGTTGATGATTTTGGACATTTTTTGATGACCGAGCAGTGGTTTGATCAACCTGATGAATTCTTCGGAAGAACAAACTCGGTGATCTCTTACGATTACGAAGATAAAAAACAAATGACTCAGGAAACCAGAGCATGGGTAGCCGGATTAAGTGATGAAGGTGGTGCTGGTAGCTGGTTAGGAGCCATGATGAAGCAACTTATTCAGCCAGAAAAAGCAGAGATCGAAAAACTGGAATTATTTATTGATGAAACACTTTGGGGTGGTATTCAGTATGATGAAGGAAAAAGAAAATATGGAGTTAAGAAAAGTATTTTTTATTACGAGCCAGATTCTTTGCCAAAAGGAACGTATCGTGATGATATAAACTACAACACTTGGGCAGCATGGAATAAAGAGCATGCCGGTGATCCAGGAAGATCGTATAATTATCCTCACGTTGCCGCCGCTTACTGGGTAATGTATCGTTTATCGAGATATCACGAAGGATTGGTAGACAATCACGATTGGAAATGGTATTTAGAACAGGCATATCACACCTCTGTTACAATGCCAGAATTAGCACCCTGGTATGCTGTTTTTGGACAAATGGAAGGAACCGTATTCTTAAACATTTTAAAAGATCTACAAGCAGAAGGATTAACCGAGATGGCGACCAGCTTAGAAGCTTCAATGAAGAAAAGAGCAGATCACTGGAAATCTTTAAACTATCCATTTGGTAGTGAAATGCCTTGGGATTCTACCGGGCAGGAAGAAGTATTTATGTGGAGTGACTATTTTGGGTATCAGCAAAAAGCAAATGTTACTTTGAATGCGATTTTGGCTTATATGCCAACAATGCCGCACTGGGCGTATAACGGTAACGCACGTAGATACTGGGATTTCCTTTACGGAGGTAAATTATCCAGAGTAGAACGTCAAATTCATCATTATGGATCTGGTTTAAACGCGATCCCTGTTTTAAAAGCTTATAGAAACAATCCAGATTTCTATTTATTAAAAGTTGGTTATGGTGGAACTTTAGGAGCGATCTCTAACATCACAAAAGATGGATTTGGATCTGCAGCTTTCCACTCGTATCCATCGACGATGAGAATCGATTATCTATCTGGAGATTATGGATCTAACTTCTTTGGTTATGCGATTAATTCGGCTACTTATATTACCGATAATGAAGATCTGGGATGGCTTTCTTTTGGTGGAAATATCGAAAAAGATGATGATAAAATTATCGTAAGCCTAACCACTGCTGCAAAAAGTAAGATCTATTTTGAACCAAAAGGATTATGGCTAACGCTAGATGCAGGTTCTTTTAAAGAATTGATCTACGATACCTCTTCAGGAGAAATAGAATTGGTTTTAAATGAGAAAACCAAGGATAGTCCGGAAGCTTATTTAAGATCGAATAAAGAATTAGATCTGAAATTCGATAAAATGAACGGTGCTTATAAAATTCCGTTAACTAAGGAACCAAAAACTGTAATTTTGAAATAATAGTTGTGTGAGTTAATTATTCAAAATGGTTTTTGAGTGTGTTTTTACATCAAAAAGAGAGGTTTTTATACCTCTCTTTTTTTAAGCGAACTTATTAAAATAGGATGACTAAACTTTGTGCAATATTATAAAGTTCAGTTAATATAATAGAATAGAAATATTTGGTAAACCATTATAATTGTATTGGTTAGATCAGCAAATATTAATGAAATTATTAAAATAACTATGTTGAAAAAAATCTTTTTCATTCTAATAACAGCTTTATTTTGTTTTCACCATATGTTAGCTCAAGAGAGTGTTGTGAAAAGTCCAGACAATAAAACTAGTGTAAGAGTTTTTATGAAATCAGGGGCCTTGAAATATACCGTTTTTAGAAGTAATAAGATCTTTCTTGAAGAATCTTCTCTTGGGGTAATGACATCTATAGGAGATTTTACTTCAAAATTAAAATGGGATACTTCAAAAGAAGAAGTATTCATTAAAAATTATCATTTTAACAAAGGTAAAGCCAGTGAAATTAAAGTTAAGGCTAATCAATTAACAGTAGATGTTTTAAATAATAACAAAGATACCCTTCGATACACCTTTCGAGTTGGAGATAATGATATAGCATTTAGATATAGTATACATACAAGTTCAAGAAAAACACGAATATCTATTACAGATGAAATCACTAGTTTTAATCTACCTGATATTTCAACTACATATTTAACACCTCAGTCTTTACCAATGATAGGATGGGAACAAACTAAACCATCGTATGAAGAGGAATATAAATTAGATGCAAAGCTAACCGAACCATCAATGTATGAAAGAGGGTATACTTTTCCAGCTTTATTCAAAATTGGTGATTTTGGTTGGCTACTTTTATCAGAAACAGGAGTAGATAGCAACTATCCTGGATCTAGATTAAGCGATAGCGATGCTAATGGTATATATCAGCTGGAATTTCCTCAATCTGAAGAAAATTCCGGTATAGGGAATTCAAACGCATTTGGTTCAATTCCATTTTATGCGCCGTGGAGAACAATTAGCTTGGGAGAGACTTTAAAACCCATTGTAGAATCCACTGTGGCATTCGATCATGTTGATCCTAAATACGAACCTGGTGCTGATTATGAGCTTGGAAGGGCTACCTGGAGTTGGATAGTATGGCAGGATGGCAGTATAAATTATGAAGATCAGATCAAATATATAGACTTGGCTGCAAGCCTTGATTTTGAATATGTTTTAATAGATAATTGGTGGGATACGGCTATCGGTAAAGAAAAAATTAAAGAGTTAGTAGCCTATGCTTCAAGTAAAGATGTAAAAATTCTTTTATGGTATAACTCAAATGGATATTGGAATGATGCACCGCAGACACCACAGGACTTAATGCATGAAGCTCCGGCCAGACAAAAAGAAATGCAGTGGATGAAAGATGTAGGAGTTAAAGGAATTAAAGTCGACTTTTTTGGAGGAGATAAACAGGTAACGATGAAATTATACGAAGATATCCTTACTGATGCAAATAACTATGGGTTAACCGTTACTTTCCATGGCTGTACCTTGCCAAGAGGCTGGGAAAGAATGTATCCAAATTATATAACTTCTGAAGCTGTAAAAGCTTCGGAAATGTTAATATTTGATCAGAATTATGCAGACAATTATGCTAGAAATGCCACTATATTCCCCTTCATCCGAAATACGGTTGGTGCTATGGATTTTGGTCCAGTCTTTTTCAAGGAAAGATACCACCGGGATTATAATCAGGGAAATATAAGAAAAACCAGTAATGCATTTGAGGCTGCTACAGCTGTTCTGTTTGTTTCTCCCGTTCAGCATTTTGGTATAACACCTGAAATACTTGATAGTCAGCCTAAATTTATAATTGACTTTATTAGAAAAGTACCAACTGTTTGGGATGAAACTAAATATATTAGTGGGGAGCCAGGTGATCACGTTGCCATTGCCAGAAGAAAAAATCAAAGATGGTATGTAGGAGTTGCAAATGGTCAAAATGGACCTATGAATCTTAAACTAGATATACCAATGTTAGCGGGTAAAAAGGTGGCTTTAATAGTTGATAATGAAAATGGTACTGCAGCATTAAAAATTAGAAATGTTAATAAAAAAGGAGTCTTGGATGTCTCAATGATAAAAGGCGGGGGATGTGTAATATATTCCCTTTAATCCAATTGAAAATAGTATCTAAGTTATAATTAAGATAAAATTACGCTATAAAAACATCAAAATGAATTTAAAACTACCAACTCATAGTTTCTTGTTATTTTTCGTATTTACCATTTGTTTTTCACAGAGAGCTTCATTTGCTCAAAAAATTGATCGTATGGATCAAAACACTGGAAATCCACTTTTACCTGGATGGTTTGCAGATCCAACGATTAAAAAATATAATGGTATTTATTACATATATGCTACAACAGATAATGAAATGTTGGCATCGGGTGCACCAACGGTATGGTATAGTAAAGATTTTTCTAATTGGTATAATTATACCATGGAGATTCCATCTCTCGAATCTGTAAATCTGCGAAACTTTTGGGCGCCTGATATTATTCATGCTAAAGATGGGAAATATTATTTGTACTTTGGGAATTGTCAGGCGGGTTGTAATATTTATGGATATGTTTCTGAAAATCCGACTGGACCTTGGGAAAAATTGCATGAAGATGATACCCCTGTAATCAAACATGGTTATCCTACTGAAGGATTTCCATCTTTGGATGCTCAGTTTTTTACGGATGATGATGGTCAAATATATGCCCATTGGGGAACTTGGGTTCATTATAATAAAGGATATGCAGTAGGACAGTTGGATAATACTAGAATGGATCAAATGTTCGATCCGGCTAAAATACCTTTAGATCAAACACCAGCACCTTTCGAGGCACCTTATATGATGAAAAAAGGTGAAAAATATATTTTAATGTACTCTGGAGGCTCTTGTCATGATGAAAGTTATAATGTTCGCTATTCGTTTGCTGAGAGTCCTTATGGACCTTTTACAGAAGGAGACAATAATCCTGTGCTGAGTACGAATAGTGATGGGAGTGTTCATGGTCCGGGACACCACTCCATTTTGGAGGAGGATGGTGATTATTATATAGTGTACCATAGGCACGATTATCCGATGACCAGAGGTGGTATGGCCAGACAAGTTGCTATTGATAAAATGATATTCGAAAATGATTCAACAATAAAAAAAGTAAACCCCGGTCATGGCAAAATGAAAGATTTAATTAAAGTTTCAGATGTACCAGATGATCTCGCTTTCAATACAAAAACAACTGCTTCTTCGCATTATTATTTAAACTCTTTAGAGTATGATTACGAATATCGTCCTGAATTTGCTACTGATAAAAACAATGCCACGATGTGGAAAGCAGAGAATAATCAGTATCCGCAGTATTTAGAAGTTGATTTGGGAGAAGAAAAACATATTGAGCGAATTATGACAAATTTTGAATTTGCAAGTTATTACTATCAATATGTAATCAAATATTCATTGGATGGAGAAAAATGGAAAATATTTGCAGATCGTTCATCCAATAGAGTACCTGGTAGTCCTATGATTGATGATAATGATATCGAAGCCAGATATTTGAAATTAGAAATACTAGGTACAGAAAAGACTGGTTTATTAGCTTCTGTTTGGAATTTTCAGGTGTTTAATTCCAAGTTTGATATCCCATTGCAATTGGAAAATAGAGCATCGGAAAATTCTCCAGCACCTATTAGTCAAAGAAAAAAGCTTATTGACATCAATTTTGGTAATATTGAACTAAATGATTCTAAACGAAGTATTAAAAATTCTGGAAGTTTAGGAGGCTTTTTTAAAGTCGAAGATAATGTTAAATTAAAGGAATTAAAAGGAGAAAGATTCTTTGATTTCAATGGAGGTAAACTTGTTTTTAGTGAACCGGTACCTGAGGTTTTAAACTGGAATGGTTCATTTACAGTTGCTACATGGGTAAAAAATCCTAAGGTTTCTAATCAGGGAGAGTTTTTAGCTTCTTGGTGTAATAGGAACAAGATAGGACTTGCAAATACTTATAACGCTATGGTATATAATAGTGGACCTTATGGGGCTGCAGCGCATTTAGATGGACATTTTGATATGTCTTTTAATGAAGTTCCCGAAGCCAATGAATGGCATTATTTGGTATTAACATTCGATGGAGTAGTTGAGAAAATGTATGTAGATGGTAAACTTGATAATTCACAAGTTATGCTACTTTCCTCGGCAATAGAAGATGCAAAGATTATAATTGGTGCTTCTGATATAGGCGAAAATTTTACTGGACAGATGGCTTCCTTTGGAATGTATGATTATGCATTAAACAATCATGAAATTTTAAAAAGCATGAATAAATATCGTCCAAACGAATTAATTTCAGATAAATAAATCAGCTGATCGTAAATACCTATTCTAAGCTTTATAATTGGATTGAAGAAAACCCGGGACTAAATTTTTTGGTAGCCGGGTTTTTTAACTCAGGATACCTTAAGATAGTTTGGCCTAAATTAAATTGACTTAGTTTTATAGAAATATAGCTACTTATTTAAATTTAAAGCGAATTAAAGCTTTAAGGTAGTAATTTTAGCGTTGAAACAGTTGGCGATATTCTGTAGGTGTAAAACCCTTTAATTCTTTAAATTTCCGGTTAAAATTTGCAATATTATTAAACCCACAGGAATATGAAACAGCGGAAATAGAAAGTTCTTTTTCCCTTCTGAGTGTTTTACATGCATGCTCAATTCGTATTTCAATTAAAAACTGAAGAAAGGTTTTATTTGTTCTTTTCTTAAAGTACCGACAAAACCCATTTTTACTCATATGGGCCTGATTTGCAATATCGTCCAGAGATATTGGATTTTGAAAATTATCCATCGCATATTGAAATACATTATTCATGCGGTTACCCTCCTCTTCAGTATAATCTTTGCTGTAAACAAAATTTGATAGCGCTAGCTTTTTATCTGATTTGATTATGCTGTCCAGAATGTAGAGAAGTGAGGCTAAACGTTCTATAGGGTTCTTATTTTTTAATACCTTAAAATGATTAAGTATTGTTGTATGGTTGGAACTAATTTTAATACCGTATTCTGAACTTTTAAAAAAAGCTTGTAGTTCTTGCAAATCAGTTAGTCTGAAGAATTCTCTTCCGAATGAGTCTGTAGTAAAAAAAAGCGTATACATCACAGATTTATAACTAAGACTATCGCTTTTAAATACGTGAGGAATATTCTCACCTATTATAAGGATGTCATTAGCTTGATATTCAGTTATACTATCTCCAACAATTATTGATCCGCTTCCTTTTGAAATAAAGCTTATTTGTATTTCTTCATGTTGATGTAATTGATCATAAAAATGAAATTCATGATCTTCTTGATATACCAAGGCTTCTTTTTGCGGTTTAGGAATTTTAAATGGTAGCACTTTCATAAATTAAATGGCATTGATTTCTAGTAAATATTGAAAAAAAAATAATTATAATCAATGTCATTGTTAATATGATATTAAACTCCGGTAATTTTAGATAATTATTTAATTGCTGAAACGTTTTATTTATTTCTCAAATATCCCCTAATCTTAATAAATGATAAGTTTTATTAAAGGAGTAACCATCAGTTTAAAGTGACTTTATAATTAAGTATATGTAAATTATTATCTAGTAGATCATGACTTATCATGATTGGATATGATTTCATCGTTCGTATTATTTTTAAAAATTGAAAAGTACTCCTTTTACGAGGTTTAAAAGGTTTTAGCAGTAAGGATAATTTAATGTTTGAAGTTAAAAATCGGATTATATATAACTAATTAATGGTTATGTTAAGAAAATATCAATAATGGGTAATTGGTGTTAATTTTTTTCTTAAGAATAAATTTATATTTATAAAACAAAATTTACAGTTTCGAAAAGCGCAAAGTCAAACTGTATTCGAATACTTAAGTATACCCCACCTATTTTATTAAGGGTTAGCCCTAAGGGCTAATGAAGACTTCATTATGAAGTCAGTTTGTAAAACAATACTAGATATGAATTTTAATTTCAGTGTATGGAAAAAAAATACAATTTCAGGATTTTAAAAATTTTATTTGTAATAATTACTACTTCATTGTTTTGTGATACTATTTCCGCTCAACAAGTTAGTGGTGTAGTTTCAGATGCAAAATTGGGAGAACCATTATTAGGTGTAACCGTTATAGAAAAGGGTTCTTCTAATGGAACTACTACAGATATGGATGGTAGATTTTCATTAAGGGTTCGAGACAAAAAAGGAGGAGCTTTAATTTTCTCATTTATAGGTTATAAAAGGGATACAGTTCCAATAGCTAACCAGGATTATATGAAAATAGAATTAAATGAAGAGTTAGGTCAGCTTAAGGAAGTAGTGATTAATGCAGGCTATGGGCAGATGAAAAAGGATATGACGACCGGATCAGTTGCTTCTATAAGTGGTGAGGATCTTCAAGATTTGCCCACAACAACCGTTGTAGAGGCTTTACAAGGTAGAATAGCCGGTTTAAACGTTTTAGGAACCAGCGGAGCACCAGGAGCACAGGGTATCATAACACTTCGTGGAAATACTTCTATGAATCCAGATACAAGAAGTCAACCTTTATATGTTATTGACGGAGTAATTATGGATCCTGAGGTGAGTGGTGCTGCACAAGCTGGATTGAACCCGCTTGCATTATTAAACCCTAACGATATAAAATCCATAGATGTGCTAAAGGATGCAGCAGCAGCTACTATCTATGGAGCAAGAGGAGCCAATGGAGTAATAATCGTTACAACCAAAAGAGCAAGTAGTAATAAACCACAAATTACCGTAAGAACCGAAATTGGAATGTCAACACGTCCAGCTCTTCGACCGGTTATGGTAGGTGCGGCTGAAAGACGTTTTAAGATGAATTATTTAAAAAATAATCTTACAAATCCCGAACAGAGAAGATTACTTTCCCTGATGCTAACAGATAGTTTAAATACAGCCTTTAATAATAATTCTGATTGGCAGGACATGTTAATACAGGGAGCACTTACTAAGGAAGGAAATGTTGCTATAAGTGGTCGAACTGAAACTTCAGATTTTCGAATGAGTCTTAACTATTATGATGAGGAAGGAGTTATCAAAAATTCTGGATTTTCTAGAATGTCGGCTAATTTGATGTATAATTTTAGACCTGTTGAAAAATTTAGAATCAACAGTAATGTTTCTTTTACTCACGTGGGAAGAAAGCAAGGTAATGGGGATTACCTGTTTCGTTTTTCCGGATGGAATTTTCCTTCATCATTTTGGCAAATTACTGAAACAGAACGAGAATATCATACAGGAGCTTTGGAGGATGTAAGAAATAAAAATGACTTTTTCCTTTTTAATGGTAACCTTAATTTACAGTATGATTTTAATAATCATCTAAAATTTACGAGCAATATAGTTGGGAATTTGAATTATAGCAGAGAGGATCGGTTTCAACCAGGGTATGTGGCATGGAATGGCATAGCAAATGCTACAAGTAATAGCAGTGATAATCGTTATTATTCTGTAGAAAATTACTTCAATTTTACTACAAAATTCAATACAGAATCTCATAATTTTAATGCAGTCATAGGTCAAAGTTTCGAAGAGCAATATTCAGCAAATACTTATTCACAGGGTCGAGATATACCGGTAACTGCTATTAAAACAATACAAGGGTTACCTGATAAGAATACAACAACGAGTACTTATAATGGTGAAAGATCTCTAGCTTCTTTTTTTACTCGTTTATCCTATGATTACAAGCAAAAGTATTTGATTTCTGCTAATTATAGAATTGATGGTTCCTCACGATTTGGAAGGGACAATCGCTGGGCCTATTTCCCTTCTATTTCGGGTGGATGGATAATAACTAACGAGAATTTCTTTCCTGAATCCAAAGCATTTTCTTTTGTGAAACTAAGAGGAAGTTATGGAATAACAGGTAGAGAGCCAGGAGGATTATATCAGTCTTACCAGGGTTTGAGAAGTGATATTAATTATTATAACAATATATATACGCAATCCTATGGTGGAGCTGGTTTTATCGTGCCTAATTATGTTGAAAATGTATCTTCTCCGGGATTAAGTTGGGAACAAACAAGTCAGACCAATCTCGGTATTGAATTAAGATTTTTGGAAAATAGAATCAGTTTGACAGGAGAGGTTTATGAAAGATACACGGCCGATCTATTATTCAGCAGGCAAATTCCAGCCATTACAGGATATTCAAATGCTTTGGATAATACTATGGATGTTTTAAATCAGGGTTGGGAATTAACATTAGGGGCTTCCATAGTTCAGAATGAAAAATTTAGATGGAGATCAGATCTGACTATCGCGCATAACGAAAATATTGTCGCCAAGACACCTGGGGGCAGAGATATCACTAGTGCCTGGTTCAGCGTATCTCAAGGAGGTCCTCTCTATAATTATAAAGTATGGGAAACAGATGGTGTATATCCTAGAACTTCAGATGTTCCGGTAGATCCCTTGACAGGAGAGAGGATGAGGCAAGGCTGGTCAGGAGGGAATCAGTATGAAGGTGGTGATCCAAGAAGGATAGATCAGAACAATGACTATATTATAGATGGTAATGATCTGGTATCTTATGGAAGTTCTGATCCCGATTTATATGGTGGATGGAATAATACATTCAATTATAAAGGATTTAGTTTATCAGTACAATGCAATTTTGTTTATGGAAGAAATATTCTAAACGGATATCTTTCTGATAAGTTGAATGGGGCATCTAATAATGCCAATAATATGTGGGGGAGCATTTCAGGTCCTGCCTCAGATCTTGGAGATTATTCATTTTGGATAAATCCCGGCGATGACACAGAGTATCCTAGAATTATTCCTAACAATATAGATCAGTGGAATATTCAAAGTTCTTCTTTTATTGAAGATGGAAGTTTTTTCAGAGTGAAATTCATAAATCTTGGATACTCCATACCCCGTGCCCTTAGTGAGAACCTAGGTTTGGATAGAGCGAGATTATGGGGAAGTGTGAACAATGTTTGGACATATTCAGATTCCACTTTATTGGATCCTGAAGCAGTAGCACCTAATGGTTATGCATCTGCCCAGGCTTACCCTGTTCCGAATAAATTTTCATTAGGTATTGAAGTTGCATTTTAAAAATTAGAACATGAAGATTAGAAAGAAGTACATATATATAGTTGTAGCATTGATATTATTTACCTCCTGTGAGGACTTTTTGGAAAAAGAACCATTTCATCAACCAGTGCAGCAAAATTTTTGGCAGACCTCAGAGGATGTTGAATCCGGTTTAAATGGTGCTTACGCATTATTGCGGGTGGCATTTAATGATAAGGTAGCTTATTATACTTATGGTGATGTTCCTTCAGATCAGTTTTCCTATACGGGTTATGAAGATTACGATAACATTAGAATGTATAATCTAGGGGAACGTTTAAATGAAAATAGTAGTTACAGGACAATGGTGCACATGAGGGACTGGACCAATTTCTACAAGGTGATTAATCATGTGAACACAATTATTGCTAAAACCCAAGAAATATCTGTAAATGAATTTGATTCTGAACAAGATAAAAATAATAAAATAGGTGAAGCTTATTTTCTACGTGGTTTTACGTATTTCTATATGACTCGAATTTGGGGAGATCTTCCACTGCTTACCGAATATATAAGAGATCCGGTAAATCAACCTTATGTGGCTCGTTCTCCTAAAGAAGAGATATGGGATCAGATAAATTCAGATTTAACTATGGCTTCAGATTTATTAACCTGGGGTTATAACCGCGGTGTAAATAATGCAATTAGAGGAAGTAAAGGAGCTACCTTAGCCACTTTAGCACATTTGCATGCCTGGCAGGGTAATTATGACCAAGTTGCAAATGTTACGCAAACCTTATTAGAGAATGGCGGATATGCACTAATACCAGGGAATCAATATGAAACAATGTTTGATAATCCCACCACTGAAAATATTTTCGAAATCTCTAGTCAGTTAGAAGATGAAGAAGAATTTCAGGAAGATGGTGAATTTACAATTGGTAGAAAACTGTTGAAATTTCCTTATACGGTTAGAGAATTTCAGGTTGAACCGGAATGGCGTTTTGATGTTAATAGGTTTAGAACTCTATTTAACGTTCAGGATGGAGAAACTAATGATTCTATACCTGACTTACGACTCCAGCAAGTGTTCGAAGATATTGGAAGTTTCATGCCAATAACGACTAAGTATGATAATACAGGTTTCGAATTTCCTGATGAAACAAGGGGCTTCTATGTAGATAATAATATAATTATTTTTCGCTTGGCAGGTATAATGTTATTAAGAGCAGAAGCCTTAGCCGCCATGGGACAAACAAGTGGTTCGATTGAACTTCTTGATCAGGTTCGTGCGAGAGTTGGTTTAGAACCCTATAATGGAGAACAAGAGCTGTTTACGGCAGTAATGGAAGAAAGAGCTCGAGAATTATGGGCTGAAGGGCATCGTTTTTATGATATGATTCGAATGAAAAGAGAGGTTCCAACATTCCAATTTTCATTTATCAATGATGATGATTTTCAAGCCGAAAAATATTACTGGCCCATAGAACCATTATTACGAACAAATGATCCAGAATTAGAGCAAACTGAATTTTGGAGAAGTAGAATATAGCACATTTTAATAATGAATAAAATTATGAAAAATTACTTTTTAAATATAGCTGTTATAGTATTTTTAGGAGGATTATTAATTAGTTGTGACGATTCCCCTTATTTAACTGATGAAGGTGTTCATGATCCAAATATTGAGGTGAGTAAAGTTGAATATCTAGAACAAAATGATTGGGAGTTGTTTGATACGCTCGTACTTTTGATCGATCACTATGATATGCGGGAAGAAGTAAATAACGCGGCTACATTTTTTGCAGCGACAGATTATGCTTTTGCATTTAACAATCAGCCTTTAGATTCCATTTATAGCAGATACCCTGCGGATACAATTAGAGATTATATATTTAATGAGCGGATTATGCTTGAAGAATTGGCAGAGCGTGGATCCCCACTTACTTTGAACAGTGCTTCGGGAAAAGAATTTCAGGTTTTTACAAGAACTGATAATGACTTTTTTGCGGGGGAAAGATGGAGTAGTGTAGAACCTGATTTTTTGTATTTAACTAAAATCATTGGAGAAAATATAGATCCTATCGGAGTAGACCCTATAACAATTCCATTTGAAGAAAGGGATATTAGTGTTAGAATGCAAACTCAGGGAATTATTGATCCCGATGGTAATATGATGCATGTAATAAGTAATACTCACAGTTTTGGTTTTAATTAATAAAAAGATGAAAAAAATAAAATTATATCAATGGTTAACTGTAATTGTGTTTATCGCTCTATACAGTTGTCAGGAAGAAGGAATTACAGATGGATATTTAAGCAATGATATTCGTTATGAAACTAATCCATTTGTGGTAAGACAAGGAGAAATAAGATCAAGTCCACCATTATCAGTATATGGTTCTACGGCTCCTGTTGAAGTGGAATTACTAGATATAAGAAGAGTAGGAAGCGAAGAAACGGCGGAAGCTTGGTTGCAAGATTATCCCACTCCTATATGGGTGGGGGCCATGGATCCAGAAGTTGATACAACCTTGGCAGCGATATTAGAAAATAAAATTGAAACCAGAGACCTTCCAGTGTTTAGAATAGAAGAAATTGGAGGACGTATAATGATTAGTAGTCAAACCTGGAATGTTGAACCCGGAGAATATACTATAGATGTAAGAGTAAGTAATTCTGCAGGTAGTAGGGTTGTAGAAGACGCTACTACCATAATAGTGGAGCAAGGACAGGATTATCGTTTAGGTTTCCAGGAATCTTTTTTTACGTCTGTTAATCAACCGCAGGGTTGGATATGGCGCCCTTTAGAGGTTGAGGTAAATTTTGATCCATCAGGATCCAATAAGATCATTTTAAAATGGATGGATAAAAATGGTGATTTTTTCAATCCGAGTGAGGGTGAAGTTATTAATGGTTGGACCGAAGGATGGAGACATTACTTTCAAGAAAATACACCATGGGGATACGAATTAACCGACGAAGCAATGATTTTTGAATTTCCTTACCCTCCATTTCCATCAAATCCTCAAGCCTGGGTTTATTCTTATAGAATTCCCTCACAGTTTATTAGCGAATATGGAGAAGAATGGTTCGCAGATATGGATTTCAATACCAGATTGCACGATATTAGAGTGTACAAAGATGGAACATATACATTTATTATAAAATGCAATGATATAGAAAGAAGAGACCCTAATGCTCCGGACCCAATTGTAGAAGAATCTGAAGTAGAAGGAGAATAGTTGTTTAAAATATGAGTTTGAATTAGCTAAGATTTTTAGGCATATCTTTTACAATTGAAACAACAGTCCATTGTTGAGCATTCAGTGGACTGTATTTTTTTATTAAGAATTGATCATAAATCACTTTTGACATCAATTTTTGTATAAAAATATTTGTTTCGTTTCCAGAAATTTTAGTTAAAATACTATTAGTTCTTTCTAAGTTTCTATGGTACATTTATTTAACTTTAATTAATATATAAAACCGTTACTTATGAAAAATTTAATTGAAAAGTCTCTATCTCTCTTTTTGCTTTTAGTGATTTTAGTATCCTGTGAAAGCGAGGAATTAATAGAACAAGATCAGGAAATAAATTATAAACAAAAGTTATCGGAGATTATAACGTTAAATCCGGTTGATGAAGCTTATTCCAAACAAGAAACTAGAAATGAATTGCCACCACTAAATTTTGATACTTATAAAGAAGCTTATGATTACTTTAAAGAAAATAAAACTTTTTATTCCGATACTCTGGTGTCAAGAATGGAACCTGTGAACTCGTTAGCTAATCAGTTAAAAAGTAATGACAACACTACTCTTTACTAAATAGTTAATGGTAGCACTTCTGTGCAGGGAGCTATAATTGGTAGTGTCTATATTTTCTATAATGTTCAGGTTGCCGGAACATTTTTTACTTACTTTAATCCAATTACACGCATTCAAACCTATTCAAATGGTAACTTACATATTCCAACTATCTCAAATATAACTGTTTCGTACTCAGGGTTACTTAATATTGTAGAGACGGGATATTCAGAAGGTTTTAATTACTGGATTAAACATTATACCCAGACTGTAGGTATAAAGGGAATTGAATATACACAACCTGTCAATGTAAGAAGTGATTATATGATTTATATAGCTTCTGAATTTCCTACTACAAACAGGCCTCAGGTAAATATTGCTTATAGCTTTATGGCAACATTTTTATAGAATGAAACAGATGATCCATTTTTTAGTAAAACATAAATTTTTAGGGCTTTTTATACTATGTGGCATACTTTTAATTTCGCAAAAAAATTACGCTCAGGAATTCGGGAATCAGGGAGAAGGGCATGTCATGATAAAAACCTATATGTCTTTCCAGCCTTTTACCCCTATAAATAATAAAGAACCATCTGTTAACTACGACTTTTACATAAAAGAATACCAGGTTCTAAGAGCACCTTTTGAGAAGGAAGAAGTTCATGATCCTCCTGAAACGGTAACTATGCACCGGGGATATAATGAAGCTGATGCTGCGGAAGACGTTCAAATAAAATTTTCATTTACTGCAAAAGTTGTTCAGCCAAAATATATTATAAATTTAAAAAAATCTGAGGTCTCTGTAATTAAAAATAAGAAAGATAGCGTATTGTTTTATCGCGAAGACCTTAAAGAAAATAAAGAAGACTTTTTTTATAGATATTTTTATCATAAAGAAAATAAAAACACAATTCAATATCAAGAAGATTCCACCCGTCTAATTGCAGGCAGACTTTGTAAAAAGGGATGGTTCTATTTGAACAGGACAGAAGAAAATGGGAACAGCAATAAAAAGGTACGTTTTTGGTATTCAAAAGAAACATCCCAACTTATATCACCACTAAATCATTTATTTAAATCAGATTTCCCTTTTCAGGTTTTTGCGGTTAGTTTGCCTATAGATACTGTGAAAAAAGGATACCTTAATTTTATGGTTGATTTGTTCGAGGAAGAACCTGTCAAAGTAGAAAAATTTGATTTACCTAAAAAAAAGATGGAGGTAGATCGTAAAACATGGCAGGAGATGTGGCATTAGGCGAAAGCTATCTAACATCATCGGAGTTTGGGTGCCAGGTAAGATCTTAAAATTATGTTGGATTTTTAGAATTTATGATATAAGAATAGGAGAGTTAAAGTTATACTTTTAGCAATTTTGATTTCTTATGAAATCGAATCAACACAAAACAATCCGAAATTAAATTGTAAACAAAAGCTATCTGAGGTTTCGACATTAAAAAATGAATAAAAAACCTATTCTAATCAGGAAACCAGGAAAGAATTGCTATCACTATATTTCGATACTTATAATGAAACTTCTGAACTCGTTACCGCTTTATGGTAAAATATTTATAAAATAAGAATGAAGCAATTTATTTTAATTTTAATCGGTCATAAATTAATAGAAGTTTTTACTCTATGCTGCCTACTTGCATCTTCACAAAAAAATTATGCTCAGGAATTCGGGAATCAGGGAGAGGGACATATTATGGTAAAAACTTACACTTCTTACCAGCCTTTTACCCCGGTAAATAATACTGAACCGCCGCCCATTGAATATAACTTTTATATAAAGGATTCTTTGGTTCTAAGAGAGCCATATGAAGAGACGAATTTTCCGTCTGAAAATAGTCAAAAAATAATCCAAGATGAGACTCGGGAAGACGTTAATATTAAATTTTCTTTTTCCGCAAAAGTCATTCAGCCAAAGTATATAATAGATTTAAAAGGAGCTGAAGTTTTCGTGATTCAAGTAATTAGAGACACGGCTTTTTTTTATCGGGAAAATATTAAGGTTAATAAAGAAAACATTTTTTATAAAGAATTTAATTGGAAAAAAAGCTTAATTCATTTTGAACAGAACAGCTCTAGAATAATTGCGGGCAGGAGATGCAAAATGGGATGGTTTAATTTGAATAGCGAGAAGAATATAGCCAATGTTAAAAAAATTCGTTTTTGGTATTCAGAAAATAAATCGCGTCCTATCTCTCCGCTTAACAATTTTATATCGGTAAATTTCCCATATAACGTTTTTGCTATAAGTCTTCCGATATCGGGAAATGGAAAGAATTTAAAAGATGGTTATCTTAATTATGAGATTGATCTGTTAAAGCAAGAACCCGTTAAGTTGGAAAAATTTGATTTTCCCGATAAAAGAAAGGAAGTAAACCGAAAAACCTGGTGGGAATTAAATATTCAGGAAGCAGCTGCTCAATATGAAAGAGAATTAGGCAATTAGATTTATTTAAAGTGATTTTAGGATCTATTCATTATTTGATTTACTAGTTTCATTTTTCAGAAAAGTTTAAAAATTTCAAACTATTAATTATTATCATATGTTTAATCTTCCCTCTTTATTTTTATTACTGAAAGTCGGTTACGTAGTACTAATATTATTGATTATATTTTTTCTATATAAATCAATTAAAAAGTTTCTTTCATTGAAACAAGAACAAAATGATTTACTTCGAGAGTTAATTAAAAACATGAAAAGTTAAAACCTATTTTACCATCAAGATTATTCCTTAGTAAATTTATCTAAAACAAACTTTAATGAAGGTGATGTGCAACAAATTACTCTTTTTGGTTTTTATAATCTTATTTTCTGCCAAAGAGTTAAACGCCCGCAATATAGAAGATAAACCACGTGTCATTGTTACAACTGACGGCGAGGCTGATGATAGAGCTTCGATGGTAAGATTCCTTTTAACTGCAAATGAATTTGATATAGAAGGCATAATAAATAGTAGTTCCCAATTTCATTGGGAAGGCGGGAAAGGTTGGAATGCATTTCATCCGGTTTCATGGATTGAAGAATACATTAATCTTTATGGAGAAGTCTATCAAAATCTCCTATTACATGATTCAGATTATCCCAGCCCGGAATTTCTCAAAAGCAAATGGAAGGTAGGTAATATCAAAGGAAATGGAGAGGATAATATAAGAACTGAAGGTGCTGAATTAATCGCAAATGTATTGCTAGATAAAAGTGACTCCCGACCTGTTTGGATTCAGGCTTGGGGAGGAGTAAATACAATCTCTAGAGCGCTTAAAATAATCCAGGAAGAACATCCTGAAAGGATGAAGGAAGTTGCAGGTAAAATGCGTTTATTTTTGATATGGGAACAGGATGAAACCTATCAAAATTACATTCGACCTAACTGGGAACATTATAATATTCCCATTATAATTTCAGATCAATTTGATAGTATGGCTTATATATGGCACAAAGTTTTACCTGAAGATATCCAGGTTTTTTTTAAAGCGGAATGGATGACGAAAAATATTATCAAGGGACACGGTGCATTATGTTCAGTTTACGAAAACAATCAGGGAGCTTTTAACGCAGAAGGCGATACTCCCTCTTTCCTTTATAATATCCCTAATGGGTTGCGAAGTATGGATTCACCTGGCTATGGTGGATGGGGTGGCAGATATAAAAAGATTCGTAATAATGTCTGGATGGATCCTCTTCCAGACTCAACTTATGCATATCCAAACGGACAACGAAGTATTCATAACAGTTGGTCTAAACAAATGGAAAATGATACTTTAAGCAAAAAAGTGGCTATAAGAAGAAATTATTTTAAACCCATATGGCGTTGGTTAGATGATGTTCAAAATGAATTTGCGGCTCGTGCAGATTGGTGTGTGAAAGATTATTCTTCAGCCAATCATCATCCAGAGATCATATTGAAGAGAAAAATGCTAAATATTGAAGCCAGCCCTGGAGACCAAATTACTTTGGATGCAGGAAAATCAATAGATCCTGATAATGATGATTTATTCTTCAGTTGGTGGCATTATAACGAAGCTGATTCTTACAACGGAAAAACCATTCCGAAATCAGATTTAGCTCGAACTACAATTACTATTCCCTTAGACGCCAAATATGGAGATACAATTCATATGATCTGCGAAGTTTCCGATTCGGGTGAACTGTCACTTAGCAGCTATAAACGGATTATTATTAGAATTAAGAAATAAAATATACTTTCTCTGTAGAGGAAGACAATCTACTAAATGATATTTTATTTTTTAGAACACTGTAGTTTATTTTATATTAAAAGATCTGATCTGAGATCATAGTATTCTTTTCTATAACCATTTTAGAGTAGATTGAAAATTTTGAACCAATACATTCCGATTGGATTTCTACTTAACTATAGCATTAGCTATGGATTGTATTATATAATAATTCTGTTTATACCATCTACCGATCTCACCCGTATATTGCCTAATTTTTAGATTTCTTTAATTAATTTATGTTGGAATTTCCAGGAGATTATTCTTGCTTTTGCAAATTACATTAGATCGTGGAACATTTAAACCTGCTAATTATTTGAATAATCAGAAATATCGTACCATTTATTGGTGAAAAAATCAACCAATAGGATTTTGAAGTTAGGTTACATTTCATAATTATTACCTCACATCATTTAAGATTACTTAACCCATATTTTACTTGATTCGAGATTGAGATTTATAGATTTGTAATGTAGCCACAAAATTTCTAGGTCTGAATTAGCCTTTAGACGAGACAATGGGAATAAAAAAAGGGAGCATTAACAGCTCCTTTTTTTTTATAGGTGCTAGTCCCTGGATAATAGAATTCCTATACATCAACTATCAGACGGATTTAATTACATATATCATTTTTTCCTCGAATTTTATGAGGTCAAATTTGAATAAATATATGATTGAAATTGAGTATTGTCTCAGAATACTAAAAAATTCTAATTACCTAAAGTGGTGATTGCTACATTCCAAACTTTGCATAATGAAAACCATCAAGGGAAGAATAGACTTTTGTTTCGCGTTCGATGAAAATCATTATTAATTATTTAGAATCTTATCAATCAGTTTTATTAATTAATTATTAGCGAAAACAAGTGGATTCAAATATAAATTCTAATAACCAAATGAGAGTATAATCTTATGGTTTCATTTACTATGTTAAGGAAATTTAACCGATTTATTTTTTAATAACAATGACTTTAAAGATTGTTAATGAGTACTCCAATCCTATGTAATAAGTTTGAGGCTCACTTAAAAACGATTTCAATGAAGCATTTTTATTTATTATTAATTGTATTTATTAATCTTGTCTGGACAAGTTACGGTCAGCAGGAAATATCGGGAGTAGTTACCGATCCTGATGGTCTTCCCTTGGGAGGAGTAAATATAAGTGTTAAAAACAGTAATCAGATTGGAGCAGTTACTGATATTGATGGTGATTTTTTAATTAACGCGGTACAAAATGATACGCTTATATTTTCCTATATCGGTTTTAAAACCCAGGAAGTTGCAGTAGGAAACGAGAATAATTTTACAGTAACTCTTCAGGTGAATACCGAATCATTAGACCAGGTTGTAGTAACTGCACTGGGAATTACAAAAGCAGAAAAGAAAATTGGTTATGCCACACAGGAAATAGAAACCAATAATTTGGAGAATTTACCGGTGCCTAATGTCGCTAATTTGTTTTCTGGTAAAGTTGCGGGACTTCAGGTAAGTAGTCCTCCTGGGATGTTTCAATCACCTTCATTCTCGTTACGGGGAAAGACACCTTTAATTGTAATTGACGGAATCCCGGTAGAAACTGATTTTTTTGATGTTCCTCAAAATAATATTGCAGCTATAAATGTTCTTAAAGGAACTGCTGCTTCTGCACTATATGGATCCAGAGGACGAAACGGGGCTATCCTGGTTACAACCAAGAGCGCTACGCAAGATGGGTTAAGCATAGAAATATCTCAAAATGTTATGGTTTCAGCAGGCTATGCTATTTTTCCGGAAACTCAGCATGAATATGGAAATGGCTCTAACGGGCAGTATGAATTCTGGGATGGTGCCGACGGCGGTATTGCCGATGGTGATATGATATGGGGACCAAAATTTGATGAAAATTTATTGATTCCGCAGTGGAACAGTCCGATTGTAGATAGCCAAACCGGAAAAGTTATTCCATGGTATGGTAGCGTGACCGGTACGCAATATGATAACAGATCCAGGTATTCAAGACAGCCTTTACCATGGGTTAGACATGACAATTTAGACGATTTTTTAAGAACAAGTATAATTTCCAGTACTAATTTCACTGTAAGCCAAAAGAGTGAAAAAGGCTATTATCGGATTAATGGAAATTTTTCGCATAATAGAGATCGCGTACCAAACTCTAGTTTATCACAAGGAGGACTAAGTTATAAGTCTTTAACGCAGCTATCTGATAAGATGAGTTTAACCAGTAAGCTTTCTTACAACAAAGTTTATTCTCCTAATTATCCAAATTATGGGTATAATCCTAGCGGACATATGTATACCCTTTTGATTTGGATGGGAGAAGATGTGAATGGGCAGGATCTTAAAAATCATCAATGGGTACCGGGAATGGAAGGATACCGGCAGGCAAACTGGAATTATGCATGGTATAACAATCCGTGGTTTGGAGCCAATCATTATCAAAAAGAATATAATTCAGATTTATTGAATGTCCAATTAAAATTAGCTTATGAATTTGATGAACACTTCAGGTTACAATTAAGAGGATCTGGAGTGTTAAAATCAAATTTTGAAGATTTAGAAAGTCCAAAATCTTATTTTAATTATAGTGCGCCAAGAGAGGGATCTTATCAAACCTGGAATTCAAGAAGGTTAAATATCGATTATGATGTACTGGCTACTTATGATAATTCCATTTCAGAAGATTTTAAAATCGTAGTGAATGCCGGTGCATCAACATTTTTTAGAAGGTACCAACAAGAATTTGCGGCAACCGATGGATTAACGGTACCGGGAGTTTATAATATGGGAAATTCTACCGGACCAGTAAGAGCTGAAAATAATTTATGGAAAAAAGCGATTAATAGTGTGTATGGTACTCTGGATTTAGAATTTTTAAACACCTATTTCATTACGATGTCTGCCAGAAATGACTGGTCTTCAACTTTACCTAAAGAGAACCGATCCTATTTTTACCCTTCATTATCGGGAAGTGCTTTAATAAGTAATATTTTTGAAATGCCAGAGGATATCGAATATGTAAAATTATTTAGTTCCTGGGCCAGGGTTTCCAGTGATCTGGATCCTTATCAACTTTCAGCTTATTATAATAGTTCAGGGAACTTTGCAAATGTTCAACGTCTTGTATATCCTTCAGGAATTGTTAATCCAAATATCTCTCCAGAAACTTCAACCTCTTTTGAGATAGGTGTGAATACTTCGTTCTTAGATAATCGTTTTGCTTTTGATGCTACTTATTACAATACGGTAGATACCGATCAAATTATTAACCAGCCTATCTCTCTTGCTTCTGGATTCTCTTCCAGAAAAATTAACGGAAATGAATATACAACTAACGGACTGGAGCTTTCCTTAAGATTCAAACCCATGGTTAATGAGGGTCTTAAATGGTCGGCACTATTAAACTGGTCGAAAAAAGTAACCAAACTAACAAAAATTACCAGTGGAGAAGATAAGTTTGGAAACCTTTCTTTAAATGATCGTATCGATAGTTATTACGATCAGGAATGGATGAAATCTCCAGAGGGAGAAGTTATTTTGAATGCTTCCACGGGCTTACCTACCAGAGACACGTACTTATCTTATTTAGGGCATTTTGATCCTGACTGGACTTTTGGTTTTGTAAATGATTTTAAATATAAAAACTGGAACTTAAATATAGCTATGGATGGCGTTTGGGGAGGTGTCTTGCGGTCTCAGGTTGTTGAAAAAATGTGGTGGGGAGGAAAACATCCTAAATCTGTTCAATATCGTGATGAAGAATATGCCGCAGGAGAAGCTATCTATGTGCCTAAGGGTGTAAATCTTGTGAGTGGTGAGTTGGTACGGGACGTAAGTGGTAATATTGTTTCAGATAATCGTGTTTTTGAAGAGCATACCGCTCCTATTAGCTGGCAAACCTGGTCGCAAAATTATCCATATCGTGCCAGAGTGACCGAGGATGAAAGTGAAACCTTTGCGAATGTTTTTGATCGTTCTTATTTAAAATTGAGAAGCATTAGCCTTAGCTATAATTTTACTGATCTTTTAAATAGTAAAACCATTAAAGATGCCAATGTGAGCTTTAATGGCTATAACCTATTTGTTTTAAAAAAGGGAGACTATTATACAGATCCCGACTATAAAACGAGTGACAATAATAATATTCAGGATCCTTCTTCTAGATATCTTGGTTTAGGAGTGAACTTTAAATTCTAAACCTTAACTTAAAAATTAATTTCATGAAAAAATTAGTCATATATACCTTAATTATTCTTTTAGGTTTTATTACAAAAAGCTGTCAGGATTTAGATGAGCTTAATGAAAATCCTAACAACGTAAGCCAAACTCATCCCCAGTTACTACTTACAGAAATTTCGGTTGAAGCTTTTCAGGTTACTGGTACCAGTCCGCTTTATGCTTCAAGAATGCTTATACAAACGGGAGAAGAGAACGATTATCAATATTTTAAATGGGGGAATGGTAGCTTTGGAGAGTTTAACGATCTAAGACAGATTACCAAAATGATTGAAGAAGCTGAACGCATTGGTAGTCCTAATTATATCGCTATAGGTAAATTTTTTAGAGCTTACTATTTTTATCAATTAAGCCTTCGATTTGGGGATATTCCCTATTCTGAAGCTTTAAAGGGCGAATCTGAAGATGACTTTCAGCCTTCATATGATTCACAGGAGATCGTTTTTGAAGGAATCATTACTGAACTGGATGAAGCGGCATCTATGATAGAGGAAGATGTGGCAATTGAAGGTGATATCATTTTTAATGGCGATGCCAGAAAGTGGCTAAAACTTATTAATGCTTACGAATTAAAACTATTAATAAGTCTTTCCAATAAAACTACTGCCGGATCAATAAATATCGTAAGCAAATTTCAAGAAGTTTATTCCCGTGGGATTATCATTAGTTCCTTAGAGGATAATGCTCAATTAGTTTTTCAGGATCAGCAGGATAGTCGTTATACCGAATTTAATTCGAGTAGTTATGGATCAAGTATGTATATGTCAGCTACCTATATTGATTTATTAAAGCAATTAAAAGACCCGCGTTTATTTATCGTAGCCGAACAAACTTCAAGTGCTGCATCGCAGGGATTAGATATCAATAATTTTGATTCCTATAACGGAGGGAGTCCTTCGGAAAACTACTCGGTAATCAATGAAACCCTAGTTGCCAGTGGGAACATATCAAAAGTTAATGCGAGATATTATACCAATCCTACGACCGAACCGCATAACATTTTAAGTTATTGGGAGGTCGAGTTCATACTTGCAGAAGCTTCGTTGAGAGGCTGGATAAATGATCAGCCAGCTGCACATTTTGAAAATGCTATTCGTGCAAATTTTGAGTTTTATAGATCGAATGCGAGCGCATACTCAGAATATTTAAGCGTAGAAGAAGTGGAAGAATACATCAGCCAGGCTGCTTTAGGTCTCGAGGGTACTGAGGAAGAACAACTGGAAAGCATAATCTCGCAGAAGTATATAGCGACCTTTTTACAGGCGGGGTGGTCACAGTATTACGATTATCTTAGAACCGGTTATCCTGAATTTGATTATCCTACAGGACAAACACCACCGTACAGGTTTGTTTACCCGGTAGAAGAGTATAATAATAATACGAAAAACCTCGAGGCCGCAATAAACGCTCAATTTGGGGGAAACGATGGGATTAGACAACTTCCATGGTGGCTTGATTAATTTATAGAAATAGCAGCATATGTTTTACAATGCTGCTATTTTATAATTATAGGCCGAAATTAAACGTTATTCAAAAAATCAATTATCATTTTTTGCTACTTAGATCTCATAAAATATAAATTATGGAGTCAAGAAGATCATTTTTGAAAAAAGCTTCTTTATTAGCTGGATCCACAGCACTTTTTAATTCGATGCCACAATCGATAGCTCGGGCTTTAGCGATAAGTGCTGATCCCGGAACCACTTACTTAAATGCAGAAAACATCGTGTTTCTTATGCAGGAAAACAGATCTTTTGATCACTGTTTTGGGCGTTTGCGTGGTGTACGTGGATTTAATGACCCAAGGGCTATAGACACTCCTACTGGGTTACCAGTGTGGTATCAGCGTAATAATGCTGGTAAAACTGCAACGCCATTTCGTCTGGATATAAAAAATACCAAATCCACATGGATGGGATCACTTCCTCATGGTTGGGAAGATATGGTGGCTGCAAGAAATAATGGTAAGATGGATAAATGGCTTGAAGCCAAAAAATCAGGGAATCCCGATTATGCCAGAATGCCGTTAACGATGGGATATTACGACCGGGAAGATCTTCCCTTTTATTACTCTTTTGCAGATGCTTTTACGGTTTGTGACCAAAGCTTTTGTTCTACATTAACGGGTACCAGTCCCAATAGAAATTACTTCTGGGCGGGAACTGTTCGTGAAGATGCACATAATCCTTCTTCAAAAGCCCATGTAGATAATGGAATGATCGATTTTAAAAATGTGAGCTGGAAAACATATCCAGAACGCCTTGAAGAAGCCGGTATATCCTGGGGAGTATATCAAAACGAACTTAGTATTCCCACAGGTCTGTCTGGAGAAGAAGAGTTTTGGCTTGCTAACTTTACTGATAATGATTTAGAATTTATAAAACAATATAATGTTCGTTTTCATCCCCAGCACAGGGCATGGATGCAGTCAGAATTAGAAAAACTATTAAAAATTGAAAAGTCAGAAAAGCATTCAGAAAATGAACAAAAAGAATTAACGGCTAAAATCGCTAATCTTAGTAAAGATCTTGAGGTGTATAGCGAAGTTAATTTTAATAAGCTAAGCGATCATCAAAAGGCAATCCATAATAAAGCCTTTATCACCAATAAAAATTATCTGGAATATCGAAAACTCGAACACTTGAAGTTTGAAGATAAGGAACTTAAAGTTCCAAAGGGAGACGTGCTTCATCAATTTCGAAATGATGTAGATAATGGGGAATTACCTATGGTATCCTGGTTGGTAGCCCCATGTGCTTTTTCAGATCATCCCGGTTCGCCATGGTATGGCGCCTGGTACGTATCTGAAGTATTGGATATTTTAACGAAAAATCCGGAGCAATGGAAAAAGACAATTTTTATCGTTACCTATGATGAAAATGACGGTTATTTTGATCATGTACCTCCCTTTATAGCGCCTAAACCGGGAAATGGTGCGAGTAACAATATCCCTACAGAAGAAGAGTTTGTAGACGGAAAACATAATTTAGGTTTAGGTTATCGGGTACCTATGATAGTTGCCTCACCATGGAGTAGGGGAGGGTATGTAAACAGTGAAGTTTTTGATCATACTTCCTCGTTACAGTTCCTGGAACATTTTATAGAAAAGAAAACAGGTAAAAAAGTTATTGAAGAGAATATTGGGGATTGGAGACGGGCTATTTGTGGTAACCTTACTTCGGTATTCAGGGATGCTGATAGCTCAGTACCAAAAGAAATGACGGTAAAAAGGGACGCCTATATCCAACAAATTTATGATGCGAAAGAAAAGAAATTGCCTTCGGATTATAAAATGTTAAGTGATACCGATTTGAGGGATTTAAGAAATAAAGATCAACTTAATAAATTATTGCCGGCGCAGGAGCCGGGTACCAAACCTGCTTGTGCTTTACCTTATAATTTGTCATTAGATTGCGGGTATATGGCATCAAAAGATAAGTTGGAACTTACCATGTCCAATGACAATATATTCTCTAAATCTAAAAAAGTAGCAGCACCGTTTCAGGTATATGATATGATTTCTTTACTTCAGGATGCAAAAAAGTCCTGTTATGATTTTACTGTAAGTGAAGGTGAACATATAAAATATGATTTTCCTTTCCATTCCGATGAATTCTTTATCAAAGCTTATGCTTCAAATGGTTTTTATAGGGAATTCCGAGGACATAAAAATCAGCTTGCAGCCACTACTATAACATTAAAAATAAGAGGTGATGAAGAAGGGGTGTGGGCAATTTTTAAAATAGTTACTAAGCAAAGGATTAATGTTGCCATCACAGACAAGTCATATAATAGAAAACTTGTAAGTTTAGTTTTAGAAAAAGGAACTCATCAACAGGTTTTAGATGTAAAAGACTCATTTGGATGGTACGATTATAGTATTTTTGTAAATGAATTTGATGATTTTGAACAGCGTTTTGCTGGTCATGTTGAAAATGGTAAAACTAGTATTACCGATCCATTTATGGGAAACATGATAAGTTGAAATTTGAAATATAGCTTAACTTCAGTCAATTTTTAATAGAATCCGAATGATTCTGAATTTATATAACTGGCTGATTCAGTATTTACTAAGTATTAATTTTCATTATTTAAAAAGTTAACATCTAAATAATGTGAAAATTTATAATTAAATTAATTTCTAATGCAAATAATACGCTTTAAATAAAAAAGAGTTTTTTTAAGAATGGTAGTCTTTTTGCTTTTGGAGGTTTAGTAAGTAATCTTCATTCTAATTTATGGCTTGATTATATAGTTCAAATAAACTAAAAATATCATATTTATGATAAGTGATGGTATGAGTAGCGACACCTTTAATATCGCAGATCGACTCTTAAATTCGAATTATAGCAAAAGTCATCACTGTTAGAATTATGTCGGGAAGTCAAAATAAACAGGGCCCTTATGGATACAGCTTCAGCAGATTCAATGCTTATCGATTCCGCCGCTGTCAGTTCCTCTTGAGGTGACGGAAAGCGTGTCCCTTATAGATCATTAAAAATGCTAAATATTGAAGCCAGCCCTGGAGACCAAATTACTCTGGATGCAGGAAAATCAAAAGATCCTGATGACGATGATTTATTTTTCAGTTGGTGGCATTATAACGAAGCAGATTCTTACAACGGAAAAACCATTCCGAAATCAGATTTAGCTCGAACTACAATCACTATTCCTTTAGATGCCAAATATGGAGATACAATTCATATAATCTGCGAAGTTTCCGATTCAGGTGAACCGCCACTTAGCAGCTATAAACGGATAATTATTAGAATTAAGAAATAAAATATACTTTCTTTGTAGAGGAAGACAATCTACTACTGAATGATATTTTATTTTTTAGAACACTGTTAGTTTATTTTATATTAAAAGATCTGATCTGAGATCATAGTATTCTTTTTTATAAACATTTTAGAGCGGATTGAAAATTTTTAACCAATATTACCATTCCGATTGGACTTCTACTTAACTATAGCATTAGCTATGGGGTAATTGTATTATATAATAATTCTGGTTATACCATCTACCAATCTCAGCCGTAAATTGCCTAATTTTTAGATTTCTTTGATAAATTTTGTTTGAATTTCCAGGAGATTATTCTTGCTTTTGAAAATTACATCAGATCATGGAACATTCATACCTGCTAATTATTTGAAAAAAATCAGAAATATCGCACCTTTCATTGGTGAAAAATTAAAAATGATATCAAATTTTAAACTTAGAAAATGAAGTAAGAGTTATTTTCTCAATTAAATTTTCGAAAAAAACTTAGAATTTGGTTTCAATTGCTATCAAATGAGATCATTCTAAGTCACTCATTTTAATTTATTTGAAATAGATAAAATTCTGTACCTATTCTGTACCCATTAAAAAACAGAAGGCTTTCGATTTCTCGAAAGCCTTGTTATTACTGTAGCGAGACCGAGATTTGAACTCGGGACCTCCGGGTTATGAATCCGACGCTCTAACCAACTGAGCTACCTCGCCGTATTGTGCAGTATTACTGCCTTAAGGAAGCATTCGCGCTGTATTGCAAATGCGGGTGCAAATATAATAACAATTTCAAATGCCGCAAATAATTTTTTCGAAAATATTTAAAATGTTTTCTTTTAATGTTACCAATTAATATATATATTGCTCAAAACTAATAAATCAAAAAATGGAAGATAAGATAAAGTACGAAATGGAATTTCCAATTCACGCTTCTCCTTCATTATTATATCAATACATTTCAACTCCCTCAGGATTAAGTGAGTGGTATGCTGATAATGTGAATTCACGCGGAGAATTATTTACTTTTATCTGGGAAGGTAGCGAAGAGCAGGCAAAGCTTGTAAGCAAAAAAAGTGATGAACGTGTAAAATTTAGATGGGCAGAAGAAGAAGGTACGCCTTACTATTTTGAAATTCGTATTCAGGTAGACGATATTACCAAAGATGTTTCTATAATGATTACCGATTTTGCTGAAGATGAAGATGAGGTAGAAGAAGGTAAAATGCTTTGGGAAAATATGATCTCAGACTTAAAACAGGTATTGGGATCGGTTTAATATTCGATATTTAAAACTTACCTTTGCCCCGCTTATTAATCGGGGCTTTTTTATGATCAATTTTAACGGAAGTTTACTACAGGAGAACGAAGCAAATTTATCGATAACCAATCGTGGTTATGCGTACGGAGATTCAGTTTTTGAAACCATACGAGTAATTAACGGTAAAGCAATGTTTTGGGAAGACCATTATTTTAGACTAATGGCATCTATGCGTATTATGCGCATGGAAATTCCGCATGAGTTCTCACCGGAGTTTTTGGAAGAACAAATTATTGATCTTATTAAAGAAAATAATCTTCAGGATAAACCGGCGCGTGTAAAATTTTCAGTTTTTAGAAAAGAAGGAGGTTTGTACACTCCAGAGGTAAGAGATATTGAATATTTTATTCTTACTTCAGAAATCAAAGATCCTTTTTATACATTAAGTGAAGCTTTTTATGAAGTCGAACTTTTTAAAGACCACTATATCAACCCCGGTTTACTTTCTACGATCAAGACCAATAATAAAGCAGTTAATGTCTTAGGAGGTATTTTCGCAAAGGAAAATGACTATGACAACTGCTTACTTGTAAACGAGAAAAAGTCTGTTGTAGAAGCCTTAAATGGAAACCTATTTGTTGTAAAAGGAAACAAAATTAAAACTCCGCCGCTTACCGATGGTGCCTTAAATGGGATTACCCGTAAGCAACTAATCAATATTATTAAAAAGCTACAGGAATATACTTTTCAAGAGGCTTCTGTTTCTCCATTTGAATTACAAAAAGCTGATGAACTTTTTATCACAAATGTAATCGTAGGAATACAGCCGATATCAAAATATCGTAAAAAGGAATTTAAAAATGTGGTGGCTAAAGACTTGCTTGCCAAATTAAATGCAAAGGCAAGATTAGGTTAGAAGCTAGTGGTTAGGCTAGGAAAGAGAATGTGTTTCTAGTTGTAACTAGGATTTTCTGGTGCGTTAGACCATAGAACATATTCACCGCCTAATTGCATCATCTGGTCTTTCCAGAATGAATCGTAAGGGCGTTCAATAATATTTTTTTGGTCTTCGTTAGTGACAACGATCCAGGAATTAGCATCTAATTCACTATTCAATTGTTCGGCATCCCAACCAGAATAACCAAGGAAAAATCTAATTTGGTCCTTATCGATCAAATTTTGAGAAATGAGTGTGGTTACGGCATCAAAATTTCCTCCCCAGTAAATACCGTCTGCGATCTCTACGCTATCCGGAATTAGATCTGGGATTCGATGAATAAAATAAAGATTGTCCTGTTCTACGGGCCCTCCATTATAAATCTGGAAATCTACGTTTAATCCAGGAATTAAATCCTTAAGAGTGAAGTCCAGAACTTTATTTAAGATAAATCCTACAGAGCCACGTTCAGAATGTTCGGCCAAAAGTACAACAGACCTGTTGAAGGAAATATCTCCAATGATTGAAGGTTCTGCGATTAAAAGGTGGCCTTTAGAGGGTTTAAGTGCAATCATAGGCATACTTTTTAACTAATCTAACTAATTATTCTTAACTCTACAATAAATATTAAAAAAATATGCATAAAAAAAGCTTTCCTCGTAGGAAAGCTTTAATACTTTAACTAAAATAGTGATAATTATTAGTTTACAGCTTTTTGTAAATCTGCACCAGCTTTAAATTTCACTACATTTTTAGCAGCAATCTTGATAGTTTTTCCAGTTTGTGGGTTTCTTCCTTCTCTTGCTGCTCTTTTTGACACAGACCAAGATCCAAATCCTACTAGAGAAACTCTGTCTCCTTTTTTAAGAGATGACTCGATTCCTCCTAAAAATGATTCTAATGCTTTTTTAGCCGCAGCTTTAGAAATACCTGCGTCCTCAGCCATTGCGTCGATTAAATCTGTTTTGTTCATAATTTGAATTTAAATAATTGTTGGTTAAACATTCTGTTCAATTGCTCTTACAAATTTATATGGATTTATCGCCTATGCAAGTAATGGCAAGGGAAAACGCGATGTTTGTTGATAACTTTGGCAAAATGTTAATAATTGGAGCTTAAATTTATTGATTTTTTATGATTTCAGTATTTACAAGGCCTTAGAGCATATAAGCATCATGTTCTAGCCTTAAACCGTTTAGCAAATCTTTTACTTTCATTTTTCGCTTTCCGGGAAGCTGAATTTCATTAATAAGAACATAACCGTCTTTAGTGGCGGCTTTAATTTGATGATTTTCAATACTTATTTTTCCTGGTTTTTCTGCGTGCTCTTTTAAAATCATTTCACTATCAAAAACCTTAACGTTCAATTTATCTCCGTTTTGCAAAAAGCACCATGCAGCTGGATAAGGGTTTAAACCACGTATAAGGTTAAAAATCGTACTTGTACTTTGCGTCCAATCGATTTTGGTGTTTTCACGGGTTAATTTTGGCGCGGGTTTGGGATCTTCTTCCTTATTTTGTGGAATAGTTTTCACCTCGCCACTTTCAATAAGTTTTAAGGTATCTACAATAAGTTCCCCGCCAAGTTTCATTAAGCGATCGTGAACAGATCCCACGTTTTCTGTAGCTACAATTTCGATTTCTTTAGACTGAATTATATTCCCGGTATCGATCTTCTCATCTATAAAAAAGGTAGTTGCCCCAGTTGTTTTTTCACCATTAATCACCGCCCAATTTATCGGTGCAGCACCGCGATATTCTGGCAATATTGAAGCATGTAGGTTAAAGGTTCCGTATTCAGGAAACTTCCATACTTTTTCTGGTAACATTCTAAAAGCAACTACAACCTGAAGATTAGGGTTTAATTCTTTAAGCTGAGCTTCAAATTCCTCAGATTTTAAATTGGTTGGCTGTAAAATGGGCAAACCTTTGGTTAAAGCGAATTTTTTTACTGCGCTTTGGTTTAATTTTCTACCACGACCCGCAGGGCGATCTGGCGCGGTAACTACACCAACAACATTATAGCCGGCTTCTAGAATTTTCGCAAGACCTTCTACAGCAAAGTCTGGCGTTCCCATAAATAATATTCGTAAATCTTTCATTTTAATGTGCTTTGTAGGTATTGGTTGGTGTTCTTTTTATTCGGTTTTTTTCTACTAAAAGGCGTAAAACTTCAAGAATATGTTCTTCAGCAAAAGGTAATTGTGCCACCAATTCTCTAGAATTTCTTTCTGTGGTTTTTAATAGTTTGATAATTTCAAAATAGATGATATTCATTAAATCCCGAGTTAATTTTCCGGATTGCTTTTTCGTACAAACCGAGCAAATTCCGCAGTCATCAATCTCTTTTTCGCCAAAATAAGTTAAAAGTTGCTTGCTACGACAGGTTTCGTTTGTATCGATATAGGTTAAAACCTGTTCTATTTTTTCTTTTTTATTTTGAAGATATTGCTCGATAAATTTAGTATGCGGAATTAGCGTTCGCTCATCTTCACGTGGTACTAAAAAGGTGACCGAGGCATCGTGTTGCGCATATTCAAATTCAATAATTTCATCTTTTTCTAATTTCTGAAGGATATGCAATGCTTCAGCATCTGAAATATTGGATTTTTCAGCTAAAGAAGACAAATTAATAGCAGTAAGATTTTCAAAAATGCCACCGTAAGTTCTTAAAATGCTTTTGGTAAATTCTGAAACTTCAGCTTGATTATTTAAATAGGTATTTAAAGTACCCGGAAAAACCTCGAATTTCACCAAAGTGCGTTTATGAAATTCTTCACTCAACTTCAGTATAGAACAACGTTCTAAAATTTGCAATGCTGCGTAAGCTTTATGAATATTGAAGTTGTATTGCTTGCAAAACAGATTAAAATTAAAATTGAAAGCTTCCTGTTCGCCTTCTCCATAAGCGATTCTAAAATAAGCGAGGACTTTTTTGTAGACCTCTTTAATTTCTAGAATAGAAGGTAATTTTGCTAAAAATTGATTCTCTAAAACCGGAATATCACTTTTATTGGTGATTACGCTAGCTTCGGCATATTTGCCATCTCGCCCGGCACGGCCTGCTTCCTGAAAATAACTTTCCAGATTCTCGGGTAAATTGAGGTGAATTACATGTCTAACATCTGGTTTATCGATTCCCATCCCAAATGCAGTAGTCGCCACCATGATCCTGAATTTATTCTGAAGCCAATCTTCCAGTTTTCGTTTTTTATCGCCCATTTTCATTCCGCCATGAAATGCTTCAGCTTTATAATCCTTAGATTGTAGATAATTGGCAATTTCAGTGGTTGCATTTCGGCTTCTTACATAAATAATGGCAGTTTCTTCAAAAGATTTTAGCAGCTTAGAAACTTCAAAGAATTTGTCTTCAGCATAAATAACATTATAGGCAATATTGGGCCTGTAAAACGATTTTTTATGCAACTTAAGATTGGGCAATTTTAGCTGCTCTTTTATATCTTCGATAACAGGGGGGGTAGCAGTTGCCGTTAAGGCGATAAGCGGAACTTCTGGCTTTAATTCATTAAAAATAGATATATTTCTATAAGCTGGTCTAAAGTCGTGCCCCCATTGTGAGATGCAATGCGCTTCATCTACCGCGATTAGATTTACATTCATTAGTCTGATGCGTTCCTGCACCAATTCCATTTGAAGCCTTTCAGGAGAGAGGTATAAGAATTTATAATTTCCGTAGATACAGTTGTCCAGTTTCTTATCAAGATCGGTATAAGAAATGCCACCGGTAATAGCCATAGCTTTTATGCCTTTAGCCTGCAAATTACTTACCTGGTCTTCCATTAAAGCGATAAGCGGAGAAACCACAATACAAATACCGCTGCGCATTAAAGCAGGCACTTGAAAACAAACGGACTTTCCACCACCAGTTGGTAGTAAAGCCAATACGTTTTCGCCTTCTAAAACCGAAGCAATAATGGGCCACTGTAAAGGTCTAAATTCTTTGTGTCCCCAGTATTTAGTTAGTATTTGTAAAGCTTCCTGCAATATTATACCTCAATATTTTGTAAAATAAAATCAGCTCTTTCTTCAACTGTACCCGTTGGCACAATTAAAGGTTTGTAACCGTAATCGATATAAGTGTTAGAGAGGTATTTCGAGATTTTTTCAGCTTCAGCAAAACTTTCGTAACGTTCGTTGTCACTCTGGTAAATCTCTTCCCATGGGGGCAGCATAAAAACCTGATCGTATTTTCGATCTTTACAGGTAGATATAAACGGCTCGCCATATTTGGTGTCAAAATAATCCATATAGGCTACCACATCGTGCACGCCCCGATCTATAAAGATAATATTTTCTTTAGATTTTTCAGCTTCGATAAATTGGGCATCTCTGCCTTCTAAAAGTTTTTCGCTAAACAACAATGGTTGTTCTAAAAAAAGCTGGTCTATACCTTCTTTTTGAGCATCTAGCGTTACTTGTCTTGAAATTTCGTGCAGGCAGGTATAGCCACGTTTTTCTAGTTCGAAAATAATCGAAGATTTTCCTGTTCCGGGGCCACCGGTAATTACAATTTTCTTTGCTTTCACGCCACAAATTTCGACATTTGATTTTGATTATAAAAATGGTATAAAGCTTGTATCTTTGTATCCTTTAAATTTGATGAAGAAAAACAATATGAGTGCATCTAATAATCCAGACGAATTTTACGCAAAACTGAAAACACAGCTTCAGGATACGGCAATGTGGCCTTCAGAATATCTATATAAATTTATTGTTCCTTCAAAAGAAGAGAAGATTAAAAGCGTAGAAGATATTTTTGATAATATGGGCGCTGTGATCACTACCAAGAAATCTAAAAAAGGAACCTATACCAGTGTATCTGTAAATGTTAGGATGAAAAACCCTGATTCCGTAATAGAAAAATATAAAGAAGTAGGAGAGAAGGTAGAAGGCGTTATTTCACTATAATAAGCCGATATTGGTGTTTTTTGGAATTAAATTTTTAATTCTGTATTAAAAACCAGCGATCTTTTATACACATTAGTTAATATTTCTTATTTTGCAGGCAGAATAAACTTCTGCAATTTAATATTACCTAATTTAAATCAATTTTTTTTGACAAACGCATTAGAATATAACTCTGAGAGGAGTACGTTGATAATTCCTGAATATGGTAGGCATATACAAAAAATGGTAGAGCATGCTGTAAGTATTGAGGATGATGAAGAGCGAAACCGTGTAGCTAATTCTATAATCGCGGTAATGGGGAATATGAATCCGCATTTGCGTGATGTGCCAGATTTTCAGCATAAACTTTGGGATCAATTATTTATAATTAGTGATTTTAAACTAGATGTAGAATCTCCATTTCCTAAACCAAGTAGGGAAATATTAGAAGAGCGTCCAGATCCTTTAAATTATCCTCAAAATCATCCAAAATATCGTTTCTACGGAAATAATATTAAGCGAATGATCGACGAGGCTAAGAAGTATGATGAGGGTGAGTTTAAGGATGCTTTGGTTTTAGCGATCGCTAACCATATGAAGAAATCTTTCCTTAACTGGAATCGCGATACGGTAGATGATAATGTGATCTTTGAGCATTTAAAAGAATTAAGCGACGGCGCTTTAAATCTTAAAAACTCTGATGAAGATCTAAGCGATTCTTCTAATCTTATGCGTGGTAAAAAGAAATACATCAAAAACAATAATCCTAAAAGAACAAGCGGCCGTAAAAGCCGTAAACGCTACTAAAATTTAACCAATTTCATGGGAACTTTTCAGATTGAAGGAGGGCATCAGCTTCAGGGGAAAATACAGCCTCAGGGAGCAAAAAACGAAGCCCTGCAGATTCTTTGTGCCGTTTTATTAACTTCAGAAGAAGTAATTATCAATAATATCCCAGATATTATCGATGTAAATAAACTGATAAGCTTATTAGAGAATCTTGGTGTTAAAATTCAGAAATTAGGGAAAGGAAGTTATTCTTTTCAGAGCGACGAGCTGAACTTAGATTACCTGCAAAGCGAACAGTTTAAAAAAGATGGTAGTGGTTTGCGTGGATCTATCATGATCGTTGGGCCACTTTTGGCAAGATTTGGTAAAGGTTATATTCCAAAACCAGGTGGTGATAAAATAGGACGCCGTCGTTTAGATACGCATTTTGAAGGTTTTATAAATCTTGGAGCCAGTTTTAGATACAATAAAGAAGAACGTTTTTATGGTGTAGAAGCACCAAACGGACTTAAAGGTAAATATATGCTTTTAGAAGAAGCATCTGTTACCGGTACCGCCAATATCGTTATGGCTGCTGTAATGGCTGAAGGTACTACAACAATTTACAATGCCGCTTGTGAGCCATATTTACAGCAACTTTGTAAAATGCTTAATTCGATGGGAGCTAAGATAAGCGGAGTAGGTTCTAACTTGCTTGTTATCGAAGGTGTTAAAGAATTAGGTGGTTGTGAGCATACCATTTTACCAGATATGATTGAAATTGGATCGTGGATTGGTCTTGCCGCCATGACCAAAAGTGAAATTACCATCACAAATGTGAATTGGGAAATGCTGGGATTAATTCCTACCACATTCAAGAAACTGGGAATCACTATAGAGCGCAGAGGAGATGATATTTTTATCCCGGCGCATAATGATGGTTACGAAGTGCAGAGTTTTATAGATGGCTCGATCATGAATATTAGCGATGCTCCCTGGCCAGGTTTTACACCAGATTTATTAAGTATTATTTTGGTGGTAGCAACGCAAGCACGAGGTAGTGTGCTAATACATCAAAAGATGTTTGAAAGTCGTTTATTCTTTGTAGATAAACTAATCGATATGGGAGCAAAGATCATCCTTTGTGATCCACACAGAGCAACCGTTATTGGGCACGATTTCCATTCGACATTAAAAGCGACTACAATGACGTCTCCAGATATTAGAGCCGGTATTTCGTTGTTAATCGCAGCGCTTTCTGCAAAAGGAACGTCTACAATTCATAATATCGAGCAAATTGATAGAGGTTACGAAGATATCGAAGCGCGTTTAAAAAGTATTGGAGCTAAAATAGAGCGTGTAGATTAATTAATAATATCCACAAAAAAACCTCGGGAACATATCTTCTCGAGGTTTTTTGTTTAAAATAGGCTGCCCGTTATAAGAAGAAGGATAGGTTATGGGATTCTTTGTGAGCAAACGATATTGAACCCAAATTCGATGTTTTTCACATCTTTTTTCTTACTAAGGGCAGCCATTCTTAGCTAGGTTGGCTAAATCAAATCAGGTTTTAAAGGATTTCCGTCAATTTTTTATTTATTTCTTTGGAAAACAATACGTGGCGCAATGCCAAATAAATTCATAGTCTTCACCTTTATAAGTACCGGGTACATTTTCGTTTTTGGTGGTTTCTACCGTATATTTTGTATTCCACGGAAGTTTAAAAGAAATTTTTCCCTCAGCATCGGTACTTAGAGTTTTCGACCAAAGATCTGAAACGTAGATTTTTACTTCCTGTTCACTAACTGGTTTGCCATGATAATAAACCTGAAGCGTTTTTTCCTCATTTTTAGTCGGGAGTTCTTTGATGCTCAATCCTTCTTCAGTTATTTCTGAAGCTTTTGTAGCATTTCCCACATTTACTTTAGCGAAAGATTGATAATAAGTTTTAAAAATTCCGAAGTCATATTCAGTATAATCGATCACATCGATATTATCATTTTTAAGCTGAACGGTAAATATACCTTCCTTTGTAGGAGTGAAATAGCCTAAATAATGATCTGCCTTTTTATCCAATTTCAGCTGAGTAGAAGTTCCGTCTGGATTAATTACCCAAACTTCAAATTCTGAAACGCTTTTAAAAGGATCGCCATCGGTTTTTTCAATAACTCCGTACGTATATTCGCCATAATGAATTTTTACTTCCTGCTCTTTATTCAGTTTACCTGTAGGGTTGGTCTCGATCCATAAATAATGGGCAAAAGAGGAGGTATAGCAAAGTAAGAATAGTAAAATTAGGCTTAATTTTTTCATTAAAATAGATATTTAAAGTGTTTGTTTTTAGTGTTTTGAATTTAATAATTAGTCTTAAAATTTGTAATTCAGGCTTAACCTGAAATTTCTCCCCGGTTCACTTTGCCAGTAAACGTAGGTACCATAATCTGCACCAGAGTATAAATATTCGTTTAAAAGATTATTTAGGTTAAGAGATACGCGGAAGTTGTCGTTTTCCCAGCTTAGTGCACCGTCCATTCTAAAATAATCAGGTAAATCGGTTTGACCATCTGCTCCCCATACCCACGAAGAACGATCTACTAAATACTGGTAGCCCAGTGATACTCCAACTCCTTTTAAATTTTCTGTTTGAAATGTATAATCTAACCATCCATTAGTAACGTGTTTAGAAAAGCCGGCAATTGGGTTTCCGTCAGCATCTTCTACATTGGTATAGGCGTAATTTAAAATAAGGTTTAAGCCTTTGGTAATTTCGCCACGGGTATCAAATTCGAAACCACGCGAAGTAATATCGGTATCTACCTGTATAGAATAGTTAGCATCCTCTGGATCTGTAACCAAAAATTTATCTTTATGGATATCAAAATAAGTAGCGGTAGCATTCCAATTACCATCGAAAAATTCAAATTTTAATCCACCTTCAATATCTTCAGCAGTTACAGGATCAAATGGCTCACCGATTCTATTAGTTCCCTGTTCTGGTAAGAAAGTCTGGTCGTACATTCCGTAGACAATTAAATTATCTAAGATTGAATAGGAAACCGCAACACGTGGAGTAAATACTTTATCATCTGAAGGTACACCGTAAGCACTGCTTTCAAATTCGGTATATCTTCCTGCCAGGGTAAGGCGAAGATCATCATCTAAAAATCCTAATTGATTCTGAATGTAATAGGAAAGATAATTAGATGTGATAATTCCGCTGGCACGTTGTTGCAGCGATGTGCTTCTATCGAATTCTGGTAAAATAGCAGCAGGTTGAGGATCGTAGATATTAAATGGATTATCTTCTGTATCTATATTTACGGCTTGTGCCCAATCTGCGATATAATTTTTATTTCCGTAGTCTAAACCACCTAGGATCGTGTGGGAAACATCGCCAGTTAATTCTTTACCATTAATAAATACTTGTCCTAGTTTTTGCTCTTCCTTAGCGTCCCAGATACTGATACTTCGTAATAGATCACCATTTTCTTTAACTCCAAATGCGCTGTCTAACCAAAGACTAGAACCTTCGTGTTCATAATTAATATAACTAAGCTGCGCGGTTAAATTCCAATTCTGATTTAACTGATGTTTAAAATTGATAAATCCATAATGCTCTTTCATAACCGCTGGGCCAAGTCTTGGATCTGATAATGTGAAATCACGATCTACATCGGCATACTCGTTTGGAGCAAAAACGTAGGCAGATCCTATAAGTTTGGTCTTGTAGTATTGATAAGTATACTGAGCAGTTACCGATGTTTTATCGTTGAAATTGTATTTAATACTTGGTGCAATGGTATAACGGTTTTCTGGCTCGTAATCTCTATGAGATTCTTTGGTGGAAGCCGCACCTACAAATCGATATTGGAGTTTATTATCTTCAGATAAATTTCCTTCGATATCTGCGGTAGCACGCAGCGTACTGAAACTGCCGGTAAGAATACCAATTTCACCGCCGGTATTTCCGGTTGGTTTTTTGGTAACCACATTATAAAGTCCGCCAGGTTCACCGCTAGAAAGCATAAATGCAGATGGTCCTTTAACCACTTCAATTCGATCTACCAAAGCAAGATCCTCGGCCATTGGACCCCAGGTAGAAAGAACATTCATTCCGTTTCTAAAAGGCGGAATTCTAAATCCACGCATATTGATTCTGGCAAAATTACCCCAGTGTTCTATCATTTGTGCTCCACTTACATTTCGTGTAACATTTTCCATGATAGAAATAGTGGCCTGATCTTTTAAAACATCGTTGGTAATGATCTGGATATTTTGTGGAATATTAATAATTTCTTCATCTAATTTAAGAGAAGGGGAAACTTTACGAGTGGTGTATGAAGTTTCTTTTTCTCCTGAAATCAAAACGTCAGACAGTGAATTGATCTCTTTTTGAAGCTTAATCTCAATGTTTTCATTGGATTGAATATTGATCTTCAATTCTTTTTTGATAAATCCGATTTCAGAAATTACAATCGTGTATTCTCCTTTTTTGATGTTTTCGAGTTTAAAAGAACCATCCTGATTGGTGTAGGTGCCGTAGGTTGAATTTTTTAAATATACATTGGCATTGCTAATGGGATTTTCTTGTTCATCAAAAACATATCCATTTAGTTCTACGTTATTATTTTGCGCATAACTGACGTAGAATCTACTTAGTATAAGAAGAAGTAAAAGTAGCGTTCTCTTCATTTTATTTTTATTTAGATTTATTATAAATAATAAAACAAATGTATAAAAGTAGAATGAAGAATCACAAAAGAATGGATCATTATTTTTAATGATTCTAGATAGTGTTTGTGCAAATAAAAATTCTACGGAAGTAAATTATTGAGTTATAGTGTTTTGATATGCGATAAAATTGGAATAAAATTTTTAAGCAATTGAAGTTTTTGGGATTAAGTCTGAAACAAAAAAAGCGATCAGGTTACCTGATCGCTTTCTTTCAAATTTTTCCTTAAAGATATTAGACTTTTTGAGCCTTTTCTTTATTTTCTTTGTAATGAAATAAGTTTTGTTCTTTGATCATACTTGTGGTTTTTTCTGGTAGCATATCTTCCCAACCTTCTTTACCATCGGTGATCATTTGTAATACTTCTCTAGAATAAATATCCAGAATTTCAGGGTTGTAATTCTCAATATCTTCTACACGACCATTGTATTTAAAGAATTTATACAATTCTTTCATACGTGGGTGTACCATTAAGTTTTCACTTGTTGTAATTTCACCGGTTTCAGAATCTTTAAGGGGATATAAGTAAACTTTAAGATCTTTAAAGAACAACTTACCAAAGGCCTCAAGAATACCACCACTTAAATGTCGATAGTATTTTTCATCAAATACATCTACCAGGTTGTTTACCCCCATGGCAAGACCCATTCTCATTTTAGAATATTTACTGAAATATTCTACCACTTTATAATATTCCTGGAAGTTAGAAATCATTACCGTTTGACCTAAAGAACAAAGCAGTTTTGCACGATCCATAAAGTCTTTTTCATTGATCTCGCCTTCAGCTCTTAAGTTGGAAAGTGTGATCTCGAAAATAACTTCAGTATCTTCTTCAGAAACTCGATTTTCACTAAAAAATAATTCTCGAGACTTCTCGAACATATCCATATTTACTTTCGTAACAGGTCTAAAACTACCACGAAGTGCCAGAATGTTCTTTTTGTAAAGAATTTTTGCAGGCAGAACGTTGTTTCCATCTGGGCTAAACATTACCGCATCGGTCATTCCGTTTTTAACTAGCTGTAGGCTCATTAATCGGTTATCAACGCGTTCAAATCTTGGCCCAGAAAAGTTTATGGTGTCGATCTCAATTTGATCTTTGTCAATATGATCGTATAAATATCGAAGTAATTTTTTAGGATTATCATATTTATAGTAAGCACCATAAATAAGATTAACTCCTAAAATTCCCAAGGTATTCTGTTGGTGACGGGCATCGTTTTCTTTAAAACGAATATGAAGACTAATCTCGTTATAATCTTCATCTGGACTTACCTGGTAACGAATTCCTACCCAGCCGTGACCTTTATATTTTTTTGCAAAATCTATAGTAGCAACTGTGTTGGCGTAGCTAAAGAAAAGTTTATTGGGGTGCTTTTCTCTGGAAATCCTTTCTTCAATCAATTTAATTTCATGAGAAAGCATTTTCTTTAGTCGGGCTTCTGTAACGTATCTTCTGTCATCTTCAACACCGTAGATAGCATCACTAAAGTCTTTATCGTAAGCACTCATTGCCTTTGCAATCGTACCTGAAGCACCGCCTGCTCTAAAAAAATTTCTTACAGTTTCCTGTCCTGCGCCAATTTCAGAAAAGGTACCATAAATATTTTCATTTAGATTGATGCGGAGTGCTTTACTCTTTATCGAAGGAACATTCTCAAATTCCTTGTCGCCCATTATGGTGATTGGCATATTTTTCCTTTTAGATGAATTTCCTTTTTTACGCAGCCAAAGGTACTAAAACAGTAAAGTAAACAAAAAATAATACCTAACTTTGTAACAAATATAACATTCTTGAAAGTTACATTTTTAGGCACAGGAACATCGCAAGGAATCCCCATTATAGGTAGTAATCACCCGGTTTGCTTAAGTGAAAACCCCAAAGATAAACGTCTTAGGGTATCGGTTATGGTAGAGTGGGATGGGCTAAATATTTTAATCGATTGTGGGCCCGACTTTAGAATGCAAATGCTTGCAAACAATTTTTCTAGGTTGGACGCGATACTTTTTACCCACGAGCATAACGACCATGTAGCAGGTTTAGATGATATTAGACCCTTTTTTTTCAGACAGGGTGACATCCCAATTTATGCGCACCAACGTGTTTTAAATTCTTTGAAAAAACGCTTTGATTATATTTTTGTTACTGAAAATAAATATCCCGGGGCGCCCGGAGTCAAAGAGCATATTGTTACCGATAATGACTTTGAAATTGAAGGGAAAATCATTACTCCGGTAAGTTATATGCACAATAGGTTGCAGGTTTACGGTTACCGAATGGGTGATTTTGCCTATTTAACGGATATAAAATCTATTTCTGAAAAAGAAGCCGAAAAATTAATGAATCTTGAAGTTGTAGTGGTAAGTGCGCTGCGAATAGAACCACATCATTCACACTTTAATCTTGCTGAAGCACTAGCGTTTATTGAGAAAATTCAACCAAAAAAAACTTATTTAACGCATATTAGTCATTTGCTGGGATTTCATGAAGAGGTAGAACAATCTTTACCTGAAAATGTGCATTTAGCTTATGATAATTTGAAAATTACTATCGATGAAAAATAAGATCCTACTATATTTATTCATTTTCGCTGCATTGTTTGCCATTTTTATTTATGTAAATGACAAAAAAATTCTAGACGATCAAACTCAGAGGATCGTGAGTTTACAAAAACAATTAGATGAGTTAGAAGCTGAAAAAGAAAATGCAAAGACGATGGGATCTGAAGATTTTTATGACTTTAGCTTAAAAAGAAACGAACCTGCGATCACTTATTTTGAAAATAATGGTTTTGAAGCAGCTGAAATTGAACGTAAAGTTCAGGATGTTTTGATCGACATGAATAAAAGCAGTGAGGACAATAAAATGGTGCCTTTTGAAGGGATGAGTGGCCCAATGCGCATCAATAAAGTAAAGCTGCTAAATCACAAATGGCTTATCGCAAACTTCACCGATGGCGAACACTGGGGAGAAATTTTATTGAAGTATTACATCAACGAAGATGGGAGTGTAGAATTTGAAGCTTTAAATTCTTTTTTATACGCAACCGAATAATTTTATTATATTTCCATAATTATTCCTGATATATTATAATTATGAGAAAAATAGTTCTAATTATTTCTATTTTATTATTTAATGTCGTGTGCTTAGGTCAAGTAAGTTTTGAGGAAGCTTATTATATTACAAATGAAGGAGAGAGAATAAGTGGTTATATAGAATTTACAAATAAGAGCAATAATCCCGAAAATTTTAAATTTAAACCTTCAAAATCATCTAGTGAACAGATTTTGAGTATTGATGATGTTTCTGAAGTAGTTATTAGAAATAGGGCAAAATACATAAGAGCGATTGTGCCTGTAAATATTTCTTCTATACAAGTTAACAATCTCGTTGCTGATCGTAGACCAAATTTGGTTGAAAAAAAGATCTTTCTTTACTCCTTAGTAGAAGGAAGAGTTAGCTTGTTTCAATATTTAAATGAAGGTATTCGTAATTATTATATTAAAGAAGGTTCAGATAGAGATTTCGAGCTTCTTATCTATAAAAAATTTCGAAACTCGAATAATTCTGTAGGAGAAAATAAGCGATATCAGCAACAATTATTGGACCGTTTTTCGGGTAATTGTATAGATCCAACTTCAATTACAAAATTACAGTATCGTCAAAGTCCACTTGTAAAAATTATCACAGCGTATAATAACTGCAATAAAAATCCAGAAGAAATTTCAGAATCATCTGGTGAAACCAGAAAATCCTTCCAATTAAATATAAGACCGAGAGTTAATTACAACTCGGTTTCTGTAAGCAACAATGATTATAATGCTTACGATGTAGAGCTAGATGAAAAAGTAGGTTTTGGTCTAGGTTTAGAAGCAGAATTCATACTTCCTTTTTTTCAGAATAAATGGAGTTTAGTGTTAGAACCCACTTTTTATCAGAAATATGAGCCTAATACTACCAGATCTACTTACGGATCTGAAAATGGACCATTACTGATTGATTTAGAATATCAATCTTTTGAGTTACCGATTGGCATTCGTCATTACTTTTACTTGAATGATAATTCCAGCATATTTTTAACAGGAGCAACAATTATTGATATGGCTTCGGGAGAGTTTACTTATAGGAATTATGCAAATGAAGTTGTAAATTCTGATGAATTAGATTCGCAAATTAATTTTTCTCTTGGAGTTGGATATAGATATAATAAACTTCAGGCAGAGATTAAATATTTTACTAATCGTGATTTAATGAGAAGTCGATTATCGTTTGATGCAGATTATAAAAATTTATCACTCATTTTAGGATATACTTTGTTTTAAAACTAAAAAAATAAAGTAACAAATCTTTATCTGATTCGTCTTCAAAGAAAGACATCAATCATGAAAAGATTATCATCAGTTATTTTAGTTTCTTTATTATTTATTTTTCAATCTGTTTTTGCCCAAAATCAACAAATTTCAGCAGAATTGGATTCTATTTGGAAAACCGATCAGGGCATTAGAATGGAACTCATCCAACTTCAGCAACAGGGAAAGTCGAATACTTTAGAATTTAAGGACCTTATCGGTGAAATGAAAACTCAGGATTCGATCAATCAAAAAAAGTGATTGAAATCTTACAAAATGGATGGCCAGAAAACCTGAATTTGCAGCAAAATCAAACCATATTTTTAGTAATTCAGCATGCCGATGTAGATACGCAAAAAAAGTATCTACCTATTATCGAATCTGCGGTTAAAAATGGTAAAACCTTAGCTTCTAATCTGGCTTTGCTTAAAGATCGAATAGCTTTAAGGGAAGGAGGGAAGCAAATTTATGGTAGCCAAGTGTGGTATTATGCAAAAACCGGTAAAAACTATGTTCAGCCTATTGAAAATCCTGAAAAAGTGGATAGTTTACGAGCAGAAGTCGGTCTTCCAGATATGAAAACTTACCTTCAACAGGCTTTTCAGATGAATTGGAGCCTGGAGAAATATTATAAGGATCTTCCAAAGTTGCAAGAATTACTTCCGAAGAAATAATAATAAAAATTTATCTAAAAAATAAGCTCAGATTTTAACGAATCTGAGCTTATTCAACTTAACAGATAAATATATTAGTTCACCAAAGCATAAGACTGCTTGGCAATCTCTAATTCTTCGTTGGTAGGCACAATTAAAATTTGTTTCTCTGCATCAGGGGAATTTATTGGACGAATCGTTTTTCCACGAACATCATTTTTGCGATGATCCAGGTGAAGCCCTAAATATTCCATATCCTCTAAAGCTATTTTTCTAATCACGCTACTGTTTTCGCCAATTCCGGCGGTAAAAATAACAGCATCTACACCATTCATGGCCGCGATATAAGAGCCAATATATTTTTTGATCTTATAACCGTTGATGTACAGTGCAAGTCTGCAATCTTCGTCACCTTCAGCAGATCGTTCTTCGATATCTCGCATATCACTATAGCCGGTAAGGCCTAACATTCCACTTTCCTTAAGTAAAATATTATTAACCTCTTCAGCAGTATAACCAAGTTTATCGATTAGATAAAAGATAACCGATTGGTCGATATCACCTGCACGAGTTCCCATTATCAATCCGTTTGCAGGTCCCATTCCTAAAGAGTGATCGATGGCTTTTCCGTTTTTGATAGCGGTAATACTACAACCGTTACCAAGGTGAACGCTTATGATCTTTTCTGAAGGAAGTCCTTTTTCGTTTAAATATTCAATTGCTTTTTCAGAAACATATTTATGGCTGGTTCCATGAAATCCATAGGCTCTAACATCATGATCCTCTAAAAATTTCTTCGGAATTGCATATTGATAAGCTTTTTGAGGCATGGTTTGAAAATAAGCCGTATCGAAAACTACCACTTGTTTTGCTTCAGGAAAAACACTTTCAGCAACCTCGATTCCTCTTAAATTGTGAGGATTGTGCAAGGGAGCTAAAGGAAAAAGATTTCTAATTTTTGCTTTTACATCTTCGGTAACTTCAACGGTTTTAGAAAAACTTTTTCCGCCGTGCACCACACGATGTCCCACAACCTGGATATGTTTTTCATCTTCAACAACACCCACTTCTTTATCCATTAAAAATTGGGTAATTTGTTTTAAACCAGTTTCGTGATTAGGGATGTTTATTTCTTTAGTGAGTTTAGTTTCGCCAGCTTTGTAGTGAAGCAAAGAACCCTCTAGACCAATACGTTCTACGAGTCCGCTTGCTGCCACAGTTTCTTCTGGCATTTTTATAAGTTGGTATTTTATGGAAGAACTCCCTGAGTTGATTACTAAAATATTCATATTAAATTCCTTGTGCCTGGATCGCAGTTATTATTACGGTGTTAAATACGTCGTCTACGGTGCAGCCTCTACTAAGATCGTTTACAGGTTTGTTAAGCCCCTGTAACATTGGGCCAATAGCCAAAGCTCCGGTTTCACGTTGTACAGCCTTGTAAGTGTTATTCCCGGTGTTAAGATCTGGGAAAATAAGTACACTGGCCTGTCCTGCAACTTCAGAATCTGGTAGTTTACTTTTTCCTACCGTAGCATCTACTGCAGCGTCGTACTGAATAGGACCTTCAATCTTAAGATCTGGGCGTTTACTTCTTACAATTTCTGTAGCTTCACGAACGCGATCTACATCTTCACCTTTTCCAGAAGTTCCCGAAGAGTAAGACAGCATCGCAATTTTTGGTTCGATACCAAAGGCTTTACTACTTTCTGCGGAAGAAATAGCGATTTCAGCAAGCTCTGCAGCATTAGGATTTGGATTAATTGCACAATCACCAAATACTGAAACGCGATCTTCTAAACACATAAAGAATACTGAAGAAACTACAGATACACCTGGTTTTGTTTTGATAAACTGAAGGGCCGGTCTAATGGTATGCTGAGTGGTATGTGCAGCTCCTGAAACCATCCCATCGGCATCACCTTTATGGATCATCATGGTTCCAAAATAAGACACATCTGCCATCATATCGCGAGCCATATCCATATTTACATTCTTATGTTTTCTAAGCTCGTAGAAGGTTTCAGAATAGTCTTCATATTTATCGGAATGTACGGGATCGATCACGCTAACTTTACTTAGATCGATATTTAAACCAAGATCTGCAATCTTATTTTTAATCTTATCGATATTTCCAAGAAGCGTGATATCTACAATGTCCAAAGCAATTAGACGCATAGTTGCAATAAGAATTCGCTCGTCTGTTCCCTCGGGAAGTACAATGCGTTTTCTAGATTGCTGCGCACGCTTATAAAGGCTATACTGAAACATTTTTGGCGTAAGCGCTTTTGGCTGAAAATTGAATAGTTTTTCGGTAAGGCTATCAAGATTCAGGTATTTATCAGACACCGCCAGGGATGTCATGATCTTTTGCTTACTGTCTTTATAAATTTGAGATTTTATGCTTCCAATCTGGTTGGTTACATTAAAGGTTCCTCCTTTTACTGAAACGATGGGTACAATTTGAGAAAGTCCTTCGATAAGCTTTAAAATACTGTCTTCAGGAATTAAACCACCCGTTAGAATGATTCCAGAAATTGGTGGATAATTAGCCGAAATATGAGCCTGCAAAGCACCAAGAATAATATCGGCACGATCACCAGGCGTGATCACGAGACTATTTTCCTTAAGTTTGGTAATATAATTTCTAAGCTGCATGGCTCCAACGCCAAAACTTCCGGTTTGGTTATTTAGGTGTGTTTCGCCAAAAAGAACTCTACCATCTAACTCTTCTACGATTTCCTTTATAGTTGGATGTAAAAGAGTATTGATCATAGGTACGATAGAAACTTCGACCTCTTTAGGGAAAAATTTGTCCAGATCTACCTTGACCTTTTCTATATTTTCTTCCTGAATTTTATTGGCAACAACGCCAATAACTTTTACGTCACGATTATTGAAAGAACTATACGCGAAGTTTAGCGCATCAACCAGTTCTTGCTGACTTTTACCTTTTCCGCTGGAAATAATGATTGTTGGTAATCCCAGGTTTTTTGCAACCGTTACGTTGGTGTCGAACTCAAATACATTTCCCTTCACAGAAAAATCGGTTCCTTCAACCAAAACAAAATTAAACTGTTCTTCCAGATCCTTGTATTTCTGAATAATAACGTCGATAATTTCACCAGCTTTGCCTTCGTTTCTTTTATCGACTAACTCTTTACGGGTAACTCCGTATGCCTTTTCATAAGGGATTTCGATATCAAAATGGGAAAGAATGGTTTCAATGTGGTTGTCTTTTTGACCTTCGGGGAAATCGTCGATGATGGGTCTAAAATATCCTACTTTATCGGTTTTTCCCAAAAGTGTTTGCATTAACCCCAGGGAGATTAAAGACTTTCCGCTGTCTTCCTCCATGGTAGCAATGTAGATACCTTTATTCATAGTGATTATTTTTTCTCACATTAGTGAGATTTTGATGCTAATTCCCTGTTTAGTGGGGATATTTAACAATTAAATTAGTTTCAAAACACTCCTATTTTATTAGAAGTGATACAAATTTACCAGTAATTTGAAGCATGAAACCTAATAAATGTCATATTATAAAGTTAAAATAACTTTAATAGAGAGGGAAAAGTTCAAAAATTAACTACCCATTCTTCTCCAACCATTCCTTGAGCTCAAAGAAGTTTTGTGGAGCGACACCGTGACCTACGGGAAATTCAGAATAGGTGTTTTTGATGGTTAATTGATCCAGGAAAGGTTTGGTTTCTCTAGCCCATTCTATTGGGATTACCTGGTCTACCGTTCCGTGAGAACAGTAAAAATTTAAATGCTCAAAATCGTTATTTTCGAAGCCATTTTTTATGATTGCTTTATTCACGTAGCCGCTTAGTGCAATAACATTTTTCACTTTCTCTGGATAAGAAAGGGCAACAGCATAACTTAAAATACTTCCCTGACTAAAACCTAGGAGCGTAACTTTATTTTTGTTTATGGGATAAGCTTCGATTGCTTCATCTATAAATTTCGCGATTAGATCTCTGGATTCGATTGCTTGATCATCATCACTAAATTTCCCGTTTACATCATCAAAATAAATTGCGTACCATGCGTTTCCACTAGGTTGCATTGGGTAAGGCGCTTTTACCGAGATCACAAAAAACTCTTCAGGTAATTCTCCGGCAAAACTAAAAAGGTCCTGTTCATTGCTTCCGTAGCCATGAAACATAAATACAACGGGAGCTTTTTCAGTTTGTCCTTTTGGTTGTTTAATAAGATGTTCTAAAGAAAGATTTGCAGTTTGCATTAAGTGATCGATTTAAACCATTTTTGAAAATAAACTCCGATATAGGGGATCATTTTAAATTCTCCCTGAATTGCTCCAATAAGACCATATAACCAGATTATTACTGAAACTAAATAGAATGCAGTTGGAACAAATAAATTACTAAATGTAGAAGCTACTGCACCTAATAAATAAAAAATAATATGAGCTCCAAAGGCCTGTCGAATATGAAAACTAGCCAGTTTATTTTTATCATCCATATTCATAAATATAGCTATGATAAAACCTATGATCGTTAAATATGCTACGATAGCAGGAGTTTTTCCTTTACTGGAAGTATCTTGGGTTTGATCCATTATTTCAGAATTACTCTTTAATAATTAATTGATTATTATTGAAGATCCCAATCGCTTTTCCTTTTAAAGACTGACCTAAAAATATACTGTTTTGTGAGGTAGAAAGAATATCAGATTTCTCGAAAGTATATTTCTCTTCAGGTAAAAAGAAACTCAGTTTAGCCGATTCTTCTTCAGCAATTTTAGAACTTTCAGCTTTAAAACGAGCTCTTCCACGGGTTAAGATCTCGATAGTTTCTTCCGTAGAAAAAATAGTTTGTAAAGCTCCAAAAGCGCTTTCTAAACCAATACTTCCGTAGCTGGCATTATCAAATTCTACTTTTTTATTTTCGATATCAATTGGATCGTGATCGCTGGTTACAAAGTCGATCGTTCCTTCTTTTAATCCTTCAATTAAAGCTTTTGTATCACTTTTTGTCCTTAGCGGAGGTAATACTTTTGCTCGAGTATCAAATTCGCTAAGTAAATCATCGGTTAATACCAGATTGTGAATGGCAACGCTACAGGAGACATCCAGGCCTTTTTTCTTAGCTTCTTTAATTAGCGCAACAGATTTTTCTGTAGAAACGGTTGGGATATGAAGTTTCCCGCCGGTATATTCTAAAAGATAAAGATCACGTGCAATTTGTAAATCTTCAGCAAGATTAGGGATTCCTTTTAAACCTAAAAGTGTGCTGTTATGATGCTCGTTTACAATTCCTTTACCGGAAATTTTCTTTTCTAACGGAAAAGATTGCACCAATCCGTCAAAATTTTGTGCGTATTGCAGGGCAATTTTTAGAAGATTGGGATTGCTTACCGGTTTCTTATAATCTGCAAAACTCACTGCACCGGCATTGCTCATATCGTAAAGTTCGGCTAGATCTATACCTTCGGCTTTTACCGTTAATGCACCGGTTGGCAATAGATTTACAGCATTTGCATGGGCTTTTGCTTTTACCGAGTATAATGCCGCACTATTATCGATCGTAGGATTACTTTGCGCATTTAAAACAACGTCTGTAAAACCGCTAAGTGCAGCCGTTTTTAGTCCGTTTTCTATGGTTTCACGTTCTTCGTAACCCGGTTCCCCAAAACTCACACTGGTATCAAACCATCCTTGCGAAACATGCAATCCGTCGATGTCAATTACTTTATCGGCCTTAGCTTCAATAGCAGTTCCAATTTTTTTAATAATGCCATCTTCCATAAGAATATCGGCTTGTTTTAAATGATAATCGCTTTGCTGGTCTACGATTGTGGCAGATTTTATAAGTAGCTTCATTTAAAGAATTTTAAGAGGAGCATTTCTATGCTTAAAAAGATCAATGCAAAAATAATAAACCATTTCCAAAGCACATCGATTTGTTGGGCAGCTTTTGCACTTTCGAAATACATATTTAGATCGGTTTGTTTTTCGATATTTTCAAATTCGTTAATATCCAGATAATTAAGATCACTTTCGCTTCTTGGATAATTATAACTAATTGGCAAAATTCTGTTTTGCTGATATGTTATCCTGTAATTTCCTGCATTTTCGGGCAGATCTGTGGTAGTTACCGTAATCTTATCTGCAGTATTTTGTTGAAGCGGAATAAAACTTTCTTCTGAATTTTGCTGAATTTCGACTACCTGATCACCACTTCCTGCAATGTTTACATCGAAGGTGTTTTCTTTGCCAACTTCAAAATATAAGCTTGGTGTTTTTAAGGCTGAAATTCCTAAATTATAAAAAACAGGAACAATTAATGGCGAATTTTGAAAGTTGGAGTTATCCTGATTTATGCCTGCTGAAAATAAATAGCTATTGCCAGAATTCATTAAAAAGGCGTTCCTATTTTGAAATCGTAAGGCCGCTGAAGCATCCCGGTTAAAATTAAAAAAACTTTGTACTTCAGGATATTGAAAGTTACTAATCTCTTTTTCAAAAGTATCCTCAAAAAGTGGATGTTCAAAAGCAATTTCAGTAATTAATAATTCCCTGTTTTGTTTACTCTGAATCGTTGGTAAGCCAAGATTCGATAAAAAAGGATTATAATTTTGAAGCTGAAGAGTAGAAGCCGGGATAATGCAAACCAAAGTTCCTTGTTTCGCTTTTTCCAGCACCTGGTTTTGTAAAGCGGTATTTATTTGATCTACTTCGTTTAGAATGATCAAATCTGCTGCGCTAAAAGCACTAAAATCAACCTTATTTTCGACAAAATTGGTGTAGATGAATTGGTCTTCAGTAAAAATTCGGCTGAGAAAGTCGGCATCACTTCCAGAAACGCTTAAAACATTGATTTTTGGCGTTTCAGCATAACTGAAAAATAGTTCATTATCGTAATAAAGTCCGTTGTCTTCAATGGAGATTATTCCGTTTTCAATTTCTTCGGCCTGCAATCGAAATTCGATTTCCTGTTGCTTATTTTCTTTAAAATTGATGCTCTTTTTTGCTAAAATCTGCTCGCCGTTTTTCAGACTTATAGGAATATCGCGATCTAATTTTTCAGTAGTGCTAAATTTGGTTTTTAATGTAATCTGATTTAGGTTTTTATCGATTACAAAGGCCGAATCTATACTGATATTCGCGATATTTTGGGCTTCATTTTTTACAAAGTGATATTCTACGTTTTCAAGCTTATTTAGATCGCCAAAGTTTTGCTGAAAATCTGAAATTAAAACCAGCTTTTGCACATCTGCCGGATGCTCATTAAAAAACTGTCGCGCTTTTAAATTAATTAAGTCGAAATTCATCGAATTTGAGCTGTAATCGATGTCCTGAAGTTCAGATTGATTTTCTGCAGGAGAAATTATTCCGAAGTCATTAGAATTGGTAAACAATCCAAAAGCCTGGTTTTCCTGATTATTTTCTAAAAGTTGCTGAATATTATGCTGCAGCATTGGCCCGTGTTCGCCACGCAGCTGCATGCTAAACGAATTATCCAGATAGAGCAGGGTAGAAGTACTTTGCTTGGCCGTTTTCCCCGAGGGAATAAATGGCTGAGCAAAGGCAAGAATTAAAAAGGCCAAGGCTAAAGTACGCGCTGCAAGAATTAGCCATTTTTTAAGCTGATTGCTTCTGCGATTTTCCTGAACTACTTTTTTAAGGAATTTAACGTTGGTAAAAGCCTCTTTTTGGAATCTACGAAGCTTAAATAAATGAACGATAAAGGGAATAACCAGTAAAATTAGCGCATATAGAAGTTCTGGATGTTTAAACTGCATACCGGTTTTTAATATTCTTCAAATATAAAGAAATTGTGTTGCAGGAAAACTTGATAATCGAGATTAAATGTGGCGCAGTTAATTTATGCGATAATCGAGAGTTTATGCATCTCTTTTCAGTAAAATTTCTAGTGAATTTAACTAAAATTAAGCGCGTTTGATGTCGAATTTAAAACTTGTGTTTTCACCCAGTACAGAAGATACGCTAATCTTTCCGTTAAGAGATTCCACCAGTTTTTTAACCGTGGAGAGCCCGATGCCGTTTCCTTGATTACCCTGTCTATCGGTAATATAAAGCGTTTTAAAAAGTTTAAAGATATTAGATAATTGATCTTCAGGAATACCAATTCCGTTATCAGTTACCGTGAAATGATAATAGTTGTCGTCCATCGAACTTTCAATATCAATTACAATTTTATCCTTGTTGTTGTATTTAATACTGTTGTTTATCAAATTAATGAAAATTTGTTCCAAAGCCGATCTATTACATTTTAGGAACATATTTTCTGGCGGAAAGTTGATTTCGCAATTGTCATTAATATTCAGCAAATCGATAATATCTTCCAGCAAATGATGCAAATCGAATTCTTCTTCTTCTGATGCGACGATACGATCGCTTTCGTAGTGATTTAAAATTCCGTTGATATAATCGCTTAGTTTTAAAGCCGATTTTTTAAGATTAGCCAGTAATTCCTGGCCTTTCTCATCTACAGTTTCTTTATACCTGGCTTTAAGAAGATCTGCTGTAATGATCATATTAGCCAAAGGCATTTTCATGTCGTGAGAAACAACACCGGCAAAATCTTTTAGTAACGAGTTGTGGTCGTCTAGCTGCTGTTTTATTTGCTCTAAATACAGGTTTTTTCGGCGTAATTCGAAAAGTTTTTCAACCTGTTTTGCCAAAGTTTTTAGAGCTGCTTTTTGCTCTTCACTAAGCTTATTTATTTTGGTGTCTAAAACGCATAAGGTTCCCAGGGCAAAGCCTTCGTTATCAATTAAAGGCATCCCGGCGTAGTAAAGTATGGGCAGATCTGGATTTGTAGTAAAGGGATTGTCTCTAAATCTAAGATCTTTACGCATATCCTCGACCTCCATAAGATCTTGCGGTTCTAAGATCGCATGACCACAATGAGAAAATTTTCGTTCAGTATCTGCAATTGGTGGGCCACCGTGATTCGATTTAAACCAGTTTGTTTCGTCTTCCACAAGCGTGATCAACGAAATAGGTGTTTTACAAATGTAAGAAGCCAGTTTGGTGATATTGTCAAATTCCTCTTCAGAGATTCCTTTAAGAAGCTCGATTGAGTTAAGTGCATTTAACCGCTCTTTTTCATTTATTGGCTTAGCTGGCTGAATCATTGGGATTTATCAATTTTTAATGTGAAAAACTGAAACAATATCAATTGTTAAGGCAAAATTAACAATTATTTTGGAATTGATATTGTCACTTTAGGATCAATATTTTTCAAAAGCTCCTAAACCAAATAAAGCAAAGTCATACTTTACAGGATCCTGATGGTCTAGCTTTCGCAAAGCTGTATCTAATTCGGCCAAAGCTTTTGCGTCATTTTGTTTTCTTTTAAGCAGCTTTAATTTTCTGGCGATGTTACCCGAATGTACGTCGAGCGGACAGCTAAGTTGTGAAGGAGATAGCGATTCCCAGATCCCAAAATCGACACCGCAATTATCCTTTCTTACCATCCATCGCAAATACATGTTTATACGTTTTGCTGCGGAATTTTTTAGTGGATCGCTTACGTGTTTTTGCGTGCGTTTTTCATGCGGAAGTTCAAAAAAGATCTTTTTGAATTCGTGAATCGCTGGTTGAAGCGAATTTGCCGAAGCATGGGTATTGAAGATCGCTTCTAAACCATTATGATTTTTATAAATATTTTGAAGCGCCAGCATAAAATAGCAAAGATCGATGCTATTAAAGGTTCTGTGTACAAAACCTTCCATACCTTCTATGTCTTTTTTACTGAAATTCAGAATAAAATCATGCGGAGCATTTTCCATACGCTGCATAAGATCATTGGCGTTTTTCAGGATGCTTTTTCGATTTCCCCAGGCAATGGTTGCCGCTAAAAATCCTGCAATTTCGATATCTTCTTTTTTACTGAATTGATGCGGAATCTGAATAGGGTCTGTACCAATAAATTGCGGATTGTTATATTGATCTACCTTAAAATCCAGAAATTCTTTTAACTCGCTTTTCTTCAAAAACTTATCTTTTTAATGCAATGTTCAGTCGAAAATTGATGCGAAAATTACACAATTTCACCATCTACCATGGTAAGTTTTCTATCGGCCATATCGGCTAACTCTTCATTGTGCGTTACAATTACGAAAGTTTGCCCAAATTCATCCCTTAGTTTAAAAAACAATTGGTGCAAATTCTCTGCAGATTCACTATCTAAATTTCCAGAAGGTTCATCGGCAAAGATTACGGCAGGATTATTCATAAGTGCCCTGGCAACTGCAATTCTTTGCTGCTCACCACCACTTAAGGCGGAAGGTTTATGATGCGCTCTATTTTGTAAACCCAAAAACCCCAAAAGTTCCATTGCTCGCTTTTCAGCTTCAGCTTTTGGTGTGTTTTTTATAAAAGCCGGGATACAAATATTCTCTATCGCAGTAAATTCTGGTAATAATTGATGAAATTGAAAGATAAAACCAATATGATCATTCCTAAACTTAGCCAGGTTTTTTCGGTTTAAGCCATAAATATCGGTTTCATTAATAATTAATTTTGAAGCTTTATTTTTTTCAGGCAAATCTAAAGTTCCCAAAATTTGAAGTAAAGTGGTTTTCCCGGCACCTGAAGCCCCTACAACCGAGACAATTTCGCCTTTTTCAATATGAAGATCTACACCTTTTAAAACATGTAAATCGCCATAATATTTATGAATATTTTCAATAGTTATCATAAGCTCTGTAAAGTGCCCGAAAATTAGCCAAATAAATCGCCACCCCCAAGCTTAAAATATTTTTAATTGAAATTGTGCAATTTCAGTAATAAATATTTATCGTAACATTTGCTAAAATTAGCCAAATAGCCTATGCGTTTTTTAAGCGATGCCTTACATTTGAAAAAATCATTTTTGTTATGAAAGAGAAAGTAGCAACATTAGCTGCAGGATGTTTTTGGTGTACAGAAGCTGTTTTTCAGCGATTAGAAGGTGTAAGTAATGTGATTTCTGGCTTTACGGGAGGTTTTATTAAAAACCCACCGTATCGTGAAGTGGTCACCGGTAGAACGGGTCATGCTGAAGGAATTCAGTTTAACTACGATCCCAAGATTATAAGTTTTCAGGAGTTATTATTAATATTCTTTTCTACTCACGATCCTACGACTTTAAATCGCCAGCAAAATGATGTAGGAACGCAATATCGTAGCGCAATTTTTTATCATTCTGAAGAACAGAAGCAGATCGCAGAACAGGTTATAGCGGAATTAGAGGCGCAGGAGGTTTTCAAAGATCCTATTGTTACTGAAATTACTGAGGCTTCAACTTTTTATGAAGCTGAAGCAGAGCATCATAATTTTTATAATGAGCATCCTAGTCAGCCATATTGTCAATATATTATCGATCCAAAAATCCATAAATTACAATCACTTTTTGCTGAAAAATTAAAGAAATAAATTCCCGATATGGCTTATCAAAGTTTTGAAGAATATTCGATAGAAGTGACCAGTTCTCTTAAAGATAATTACAAAAGTATAATTACAGAGTTAGGGGAAGATCCCGATAGGGAAGGTGTTTTGAAAACACCAGAGCGTGCTGCTAAAGCGATGCAATTTCTCACACAGGGTTACGAACTGGATGCAGAGAAGATCTTGAAGAAAGCCATGTTTAAGGAAGATTATGATGAAATGGTGGTGGTTAAAAATATCGAGCTCTATTCACTTTGCGAACATCATATGCTTCCGTTCTTTGGAAAAGCACATATTGCCTACATTCCAAACGGCCATATTGTTGGATTAAGTAAACTGCCAAGAATCGTAGATGTATTTGCGAGAAGATTACAAGTGCAGGAGCGTTTAACTCACGATATACTGGAATGTTTAAATAACACATTAAAACCACAGGGAGTTGCGGTAGTTATCGAAGCACAACACATGTGCATGATGATGCGTGGCGTGCAAAAGCAAAATAGTACCACTACAACATCTGGGTTTAGAGGACAATTTGAAAAAATAGAGACCAGAAATGAGTTTTTAAAACTCATAAGCTCAGACCTTTCATAAAAACTGGCATCTTATTTGATTCTATTAAATGAATCAACACAAAGAAAAGATGCTAAAAGATAAATTATTTTTAAAGGGTTTAATGTTAGATGCCATTGGTATGCTAACAGTAGGTATTCCAGTAATTGGTCCTTTTTTAGATATTTTATGGGCACCATTTGCGGCTCGTAAAATGCGAGAAATGTATCCAGGTAGAAATGGAAAGTTAGCTTCAGCAATTGTATTTATAGAAGAGATCTTACCATTAACAGATATTATCCCAACCTTTACTCTAATGTATATTTATACTTTTGTTTTCAAGAAAGAACCAGAGCAAAAGGTAAGAACCATAGAAGTAGAAAGTTATTAAACCAGGAATCCCCTTATATAGCGAAAGCCTGTTTGAGATATTCAAACAGGCTTTTTTTATTGCTTTTATTTTATAGTTTTATAAAAACCATTGTAAAGACACCATGATATTTCGGCCAATATTGGCAATACCATCCGTTTTTAATCTGGATAAATGAGAGATATAAGTTTTGTCTAAGAGGTTGTTTCCGTTAACCGAGATCTGAACTTCAGAATCTGCCAGTTGCACACGGCCACCAAATCCTGCTCCCAATAAAGAATATCCACCGGTTCTAGTTTCAAAATAACTGGTGTTTTCTTTATCAAATACGTTTTTAAGTCGAACAAATGCATACTTATTTTCGATAATTTCACCCTGATTAAATTCGACTCTAAATGTGTTTGTAATACTGTTTGCAGGAATTAACGGAAGATAAGTGTCATCGTCTCTTTTTCCGGTAACTGTTTCGAAACTACTTTCGATATGCATCCAGTCCCAAGGGTGTGGATGCACATGAACTCCAACTTCACCACCGTATAATTCGGCATCGTCCTGTATGTAATCATAAACAGGATTTTCATCAATACTTTCTCCCGTTGGCGATAAATAAATATAGTCGTTTATGGTATTATGAAAAGCATTGGCAAAAGCTTCAAAATGTTCGTTTCTCCATTCTAAAGATAAATCTACCTGGAAGTTTTGTTCATTATCTAATTCAGGGTTTCCAACTTCATAGCGGTTTGCGCCGTGGTGAGAACCATTACTGGTAAGTTCAGCTAAATTAGGTGCTCTAAATCCGCTTGCAAGATTTAATCTCGCATTTAAATTATCGGAAAATTGATATTTCGCGCCAAAAGCTCCATTTACACTGTTAAAAGTTCGATCTACCGCTTCCATATAACCGGTTTCGCCTTCGTGACCATGCGTTTCGCTATCGATATTACGAGTATCATAGCGTAAACCAGCCTGGAAATCCCAGGCACTTAAATGCAAATGTGTTGTTGCAAAAACACCAAAATCTACTGTTTGGGCATCTGGAATTAAGATCTCCTCACCAGTGTTCCTATTTTCTTGCCACATACCTTGGATTCCGGCAATGGTCTCAAACTTCCCTAATTTTGGAAGATTATATTTAATATTATAATTAAAGGTTTCCAGCTCCATGTCTAGAGCAGGAAGTAATTCTTCACTTTCTTCATCATGTTCATCTCCATGTTCATCTCCATGCTCTTCTTCATGCTCATCTCCGTGCTCATCTTCATGTTCTTCCTCATGTTCATGCTCCTCTTCAGCATGCTCATCGTGTTCATCTTCGTGATCATGATGATCTTCAAATTCTTTTCTGTTGTTAATCTGATATCCAAATTTTGCATCCAGGCTAGAATTTGCGAAGTAAATCTTATTATCTAAACTCAAAATATGGTTATCGATCTGCTGGTATGGAAGCACTAAAGTTTTAGAAGTAGTTTGAGTGCCTATTTCTTCAGGAATACCAATTTCACTTCGGTTAAAATTATATCGAAGATCAGATTTAAATTTTTCGTTTTGATATGCAATTCCGGTTTTAAGATCTTTTTCGTTGAATCTTGTATTGGTTACGCGTTCACTATTACCAGTTTCGTAATCTGAATGCTCCGCTAAACTTCCGCGGGCGATAAATTTTAATTTTTCTCCTGAAGTTTTTGCCATTGCGCTGGCCTGATACCCCAAAGTATTACTGAAATAATCACCATTAACTTCAGCACTTGTAGTTCCGGCTGAAGCATATTGCTCTGGATTTAGATATAATACCCCACCAATCGCATCACTTCCGTAGAGTAGGGAAGCAGGGCCTTTAATCACTTCCACGCTTCCAATACCTTTAGAGCTAATACCAAGGCCATGTTCGCCGCCAAACTGCTGATTTTCCATACGAACACCCTGAGTGTAAGTAAGTACACGATTAGAGCTTAAACCACGAATTACGGGTTTACCTATACCAACACCGGTACTAAGATTTTCTACCCCAGCTATTTGTGAAATACCATCTGCTAGAGTTACTGCTCCTATTTTATTTAATTCTGAAACACTTTCGCGTTCCACTCGCATCACATTTTCGCTCTGTAATTGATGAAAAGGAGTAGAAACGATCACTTCTTCCATCTCTACAGCTGAAGGTTTTAAAACCAGCTCAAAATTATCTGAAGGAATGCTAACTTCTTTCGAGTAAGAAGTAAAACCTATCGAAGAAACAACAAGTTTATAATTTCCTGAAGGTAAATTTTTGATGGTGAAATTACCATCAACATCTGTAGTAGTTCCTTTTTCTAGTCTTGGAAAATATACGGTAGCGCTAAAAACAGCTTCACCTGTTTCCTGATTTTTTACATTTCCACTAAATTGATTTTGTGCTAATAAAATAGGGGATACTGCTACAAATAGCAGTGTAATGAGTAATTTTCTCATTGTATGGGATTTTAAACGATTAAATAGAATTTGTCCTTTTTCGATTGTGATAAAGGATTGGGGTAATATGATTAAGCGATCAAAGAAGGTGGCCCTCTAAGCTCAAATAATCGATATTGAAAATCGTTTAAAAATTTGTAGAAACTAAAACTATGTTTTACCTGCTTTGTGAAAACAACAGGCTCAAAATGTAGAATTTCAAGATTTAATGCTGGGTTTTGATGAAATTTATGAAGATTACAATCTAGATCTGGATGATGAATATGCTGCTTAGCATAATTATCACAAAGCCCATGCTGGTGGCCGCTAAAAATATGAATAAAGTTGGCAATTGCCGGGAATACGATGATAAACGCCGCAAAAACAAAAAATATTTTTTTCAACGTTTTAATCATCTAGTCTTTAAAGAATTTACCAAAACCTAAGCGACTAAGCATTTTCTTTTCAAACGCCCAGAAAAATTCAAACTGACCAAAGATCCAGCCAATCACTACCAGTAAAACCTGGTAAATAGGAAACAAAAATAGAATTCTTGCAGGCCAGTAAATATACCATTCGTGCTGCGGAGTAATTCCTAAAAATGCGGTTACCGGTGCAGCTAATTTTGCAGCCGTAGATCCTGTAATTGCAAAAACTAATAGGACAACAACCACCTGGCGGTTAGATGTTAATCCCCAACGTTCTTTTAATTTCTCCATGCTGCAAAGATATTAAAAGGAATTAAGTTTTAAAGTCTTAAGCACTTAAATACGTGTGGGCACGCTAAATCGCTGATTATATTGCCTGCTTATATAGACAAAATAATTGTACAGTAAATAGTTTACTTCGTAGCCATAATCTATCTGGGGATTATAATTGATCTCCTGCACATAAAGATTCGTATTATAGCGCATAGGTTGGCGAACACGATTGTTATAATCGTTCACTAAAATCTGATTTTTATTCTCTAAATAACTTTGCGAATAGTAGCCTTCTGGTCTTGCTATACTATTAATAAAAAGATTGAAGCCCGGCTCGATAATTATAATTTCGTATTCCAAACTATCATTGGCGATTCTTACCGTATCATTTTCAGTAGCGTTGTTTTTACCGCTTCGTCCATTGTTTTTGGTTAAACCGCAGCTGTACACAAACAGCACCATTAAAAGTATATAGAGTAAATTTTTCATTGTGGCAATTTAGTTAAAAAAGTAATTTATTTCCCGCCTGTATAGCCTTTTAAAATACTATCTTTTTTATTTTCTTTTCCAAGAATCATTTCAGAGGCCTTAGGAATGATATTAGGGTCGTCTTCTGTATCCAAAATTGTTTCAAGAAAAGAATTATTATATTTCGAAGAATTTCCTAAAGCATTATCAATTAAGAATTCAATATCATTATTGGTTAAGTTTTCTTTTTTCTTCTGAATACTTAAAATCGCCACCACAACCGGAATCGAAATCGCGGTTATTTTTTTTACTGAATTTTCCTCAATAAGGCAGGATTCACTAATCGTATTGGTAATAGCGCTGAAGTTTTCGCCTAAAATGATTTCGCCATAATCATTACCGCAATCCAATAAATCGTTTGTTTCTTTTTCTGAAAAAACCTTCATGAATTTAAAAGGATCTGGAGCTTCTTCAAGCATTTCGGTTAAAGCTTCTTCATGGCCTTCCTGTATTTTATTCTTGAAATTCCCCAGGATCAATGGAAGCACCATGCCTAGAACTGAAGCAACATTATTATTACTTTCACCAGTTTCCTTGGAAGCTTTATTGATAAGCTGCTTTCCTAAATTAGTATTTAAAACGTCTAATATCGAGGCCATAAAGATTTTTTAGTTTAAATTTTCGAGATTAAAAATCGGCTTTAGAATGTACAAATCTAGCTGCCGACAACTTATTTGAAGTTAAGCAATATTAACTGGCATCGCTGTTAAAGCTTTATTATAATATCATTCTAGAAAATAGATAAAACTCATAGAATATCGAACTAAAAATAAAACCCAGTCTGAAAATCGACATTTCCAGACTGGGTTTTTTAATTATTTGATTTGGAGGTGGTAAGCCTTTATTATTTTACTTAAAGAAATCCATTCCCGACTTTCCATGAAATTTGCCAATAATTTCTTTTGCAATTACATCGCCAGCATTATCTATCGCTGCGCCTGTTAGTCCGCCAATATGCGGCGTTAAAGAAATACGCTCGTTCATTAAAAGTTTTATGGCCGGTGTAGGCTCGTTATCGTAAGTATCTAAACCGGCAAATTTCAATTTAGCATCTTCTAAGGCTTCAATAAGAGCTTCTTCATCGATCGCATTTCCGTTAGAAATATTTACAATTCCTGCATTTGGTTTCATTAAAGCGATTTCTTTAGCTCCAATAATTGGTTTTTTCTGTTCAGAAACACTTAAAGAAATGATATCTGAATTTTCTAAAACCTGCTCTAAATTCATCGTTTTTAATCCAATTTCGATATTTTGATCCTGAATTTTAAGTTGAAGTTTAGCACCAACTACATTAGGATCTGTAGCGATAACCTTCATCCCAAAACCTAAGGCGATTTTGGCTATTTCCTGACCAATTTTTCCAAAACCAATAATTCCTATTGTTTTTCCCTGAAGTTCGATTCCGCCTGAATAAAAGTTTCTTAGGTCCTTAAAGTTCATATCGCCTTCCAGTGGCATATTTCGGTTAGAGTGATGTAAAAATCGGCTTCCACCAAGAATATGAGCAAAAACAAGTTCGGCTACAGATCTTGTTGCAGCAACAGGAGCATTGATAAACTGAATCCCATTTTTCTCGGCTTCAGCAACAGAACTTACTACCTGCTCGTCACCAATTACAGCGATAAATTTTAGCTGAGGCGCACCCGTAACAACTTCATTTTCTATAAATGTTGTGCGCGAAATTATCCCTTCAATGTTTTTTGCATTGATATATTCTTTTAGCTGAGATTGGGCAACCTTCACAGATAAAACATTAAAGCCAGCTTCGGTTAATTGAGAAACTGCGGCTTGTGAAAGCCCATCGGTAACTAAAATATTCATGAATTTTTATTTTTCGTATTTATGAAATCTTTTCAAAATGCTGCATAACATCAACCAAAACCTGCACGCTTTCTAGAGGCATCGCGTTATACATCGAAGCACGATAACCACCAACACTTCTGTGGCCATTAATTCCGTTAATATTGGCTTCTTTCCAAAGTTTATCGAAAGTCGCTTTATCGGCAGCTTCTACAAGGTTAAAAGTTGGGTTCATGGTAGAGCGATCTTCTTTTTCAGCAAAACCTTTAAACAATGGATTTCGATCTATTTCAGCATAAAGCAAGTTTGCTTTTTTATTGTTTTGATCTTCAATTCCTGCAATTCCGCCTAAATTTTTAAGCCATCTTAAATTCAGTAAAGAAGTATAAATGGCAAAAACAGATGGCGTGTTAAACATACTGTCTTTATCGATATGAACCTGGTAATTCATCATCGATGGAATTTGACGCTCTACTTTTCCTAAAATATCTTCTTTCACCACGGCAAGCGTTACACCCGCTGGTCCCATATTTTTCTGTGCACCGGCATAGATCAAATCAAACTGACTAAAATCCATCGTTCTTGATAAAATATCACTACTCATATCGCAAACCAATGGCACATCGGTTTTTGGGAAAGATTTCATCTGCGTTCCATAAATAGTATTGTTACTGGTGCAGTGAAAATAATCTGCATCGGCAGGAATGCTGTAATCTTTAGGAATATAGTTGAAGTTTTTGTCTTTAGAAGAAGCAATTTCCTGCACCTCTCCAAACAGTTTAGCTTCTTTAATCGCTTTGCTACTCCATGTTCCTGTGTTGGTGTAAGCGGCTTTTTTCTGCAATAAATTATAAGCAACCATTAAAAACTGCATACTGGCACCACCATGTAAAAATAGCGCCTGGTATCCTTTATTCTGAAGTCCTAAAAGTTCTAAAACCAAAGCGCGAGCCTCTTCGATAACTGAAACAAAAGCTTCACTACGATGCGAAATTTCAAGAATTGAAAGTCCGCTATTATTAAAATCCAATACTGCTGCAGAAGCTTTTTCGAAAACTTCTTGTGGCAAAATGCAAGGTCCTGCGCTAAAATTATGTTTTTTCATATGGTATTTAGGTTAAGCTCTTAAATGGAGCTTTTCTTTGCTGTATGTCGTAAATTTTAAAATGACTTATCAAAATTCGATAAAAACAGCGCCAAATTTATTGGCGCCGCCAAAGGGTTTAATATCTCGAGGCTTGCCTTGAAATTAAAAATTTGTTTCTAACGATTACCTCGTGGGTTTGCCCCTAGCTAGTTTACTGGTTTAAATCGATTAAAAATTGCAGCGTGTCTACGCCGTCTGCATAATCCCAAAGTTGTGGTTGCTGAGTTTCGCCAAATTTCACTTCATTTTTTGCTGAAGCTTCTTTTCTTACCACACATTGTAATTGATCTGCTTTTTCTTCCAATTCTTGCTGAAGTTGTGCTTCATCCTCATAATATTCATAGAAAAGTACTGAAATTGGTGATCCAAAACCTTCATCTTCTTTCAGCATTAAAAATCCGTTATCCAGAATATTAAATTCACTCATTAAATACACGGCTTTATTATAATCGTAGTTATTGGCGTATTTATTTTGATTAATAATATCGTTCCAATGATAAATTCCTTTATAGAAATGGTCAAAATCGTAATTTTTAGGCAAAAATAATTTAGAGACATTACGACAACCCAGGCCGTAGTATCTAAAAATATCTTCAGCTAAGGCCTTTAATTCGGTTTCGGTTTCATCACCGCGAATAATGGCAACCGAGTTTCGGTTTTTACGTATAATATTGGGTTTATTCTTAAAGTAATATTCAAAATAGCGCGCGGTGTTATTGCTTCCGGTAGCTATAACGGCATCAAAATTCTCTAATTTCTCCTGGGTGAAGGTGATCTTAGATTCGAATTCGTTATTTAATTCAGCTAAATAATTACACAAAATTGGCAAAAGCTGCTTATCATTATCAGATGGCTTTATAAGCACATTATTACCAGAGATTAAAACACTCAAAAAATCATGGAAACCAACCAGCGGAATATTTCCGGCCATAATGATAGCAATGGTTTTTGGTGAAATATCGTCTTTAATCGCATAATCTTTTACCCAGGCTTCAAGATTAGCCGTAGTTAAAGCTTCACTCCATTGTTTTAGAGCGAATAGAACATTGTCTCTGGTAAACCAGCCATTATAATGTACTGCTGAATTGATTTTGTATTCCAGTTCGTCGAAATATTTTTTATCGATTTCTGAAAGATTTAGCGCTGAATCACTTTCAGCATTAAAATTCTTAAGAAAATCGCCCAATTTTGAAAAATATGAAATACGTTCTTTAATTGTCATTCCTAATTTGGTTATGAAAAGCCTTCACGTTAAATTTGTAACAGCGAAATTAAAACTTCCTAACTGGAAAAACTATAAAATTTCCTAAAACTGGAAGCAAAACTGAAGAATCGCCTTATTTTTACAAACTAAAAAAACAGCTATGGCAATCATTATAACAGATGAATGTATAAACTGCGGCGCTTGCGAACCAGAATGCCCTAATACAGCAATTTACGAGGGAGCAGATGACTGGCGTTATGCAGATGGTACAGATCTTTCTGGTGATATCGTATTACCATCTGGGACAGAGGCTAATGCTGAAGAAGCCCAGGAACCAGTAAGTGACGAGTTTTATTATATCGTACCAGATAAATGTACAGAGTGTAAAGGTTTTCATGAAGAACCACAATGTGCGGCAGTATGCCCGGTAGATTGTTGTGTTCCAGATGATGATCATGTAGAGAGTGAAGAAGAACTTTTGACCAAACAAAAGTTTATGCACGATTAGTCACTAAGATTAATTTTCAGAATATAAAAGTCCGTTTTCTTAAACGGACTTTTTTTATTGGCACCGCCAAAGCGTATAATACCCAGAGGCTTGCCTCGAAATTAAAAATTTGTTTCCAACGTATGCCTAGAGGGCTTGCTCCGAGGTAGTTTACGAGATATTTACTCGTAATTCGTTTCTATACTTAGAAGGTGATTTACCGGTAAACTTTTTAAATTGCTTATTAAAATGACTAAAGTTATTAAAGCCGCATTCAAAACAAATATCAGTAATACTCATTTGCTCTTCATGTAAAAGTTTGGCTGCGTGTGCCAGGCGATATTCGTTAACGAACTGCGTAAATGTTTTACCTGTGATCTTTTTAAAGAATCGGCAAAAGGCGGGTACCGTCATACTGGTAAGCTCGGCAACTTCTTCTAAAACAATAGTTCTTTTAAATTCTTCCTTTACAAAATTAAAGATTTGATTAATACGATTATTATCCTGAAGTTCGGTTTCTAGTACAAAACCCTGAGCATTAAGAATGGTATAATTTCTTGCTTCTTCTAAATGTTTAAAGATCTCCAGTAAGGCTACCAGCCGCCCAAAAGGTGAGCGGTGTTTTAGTTCTTCGATCTTTTCACCAATATATCTTTTATCTTCCCCGTGAAAAACAATTCCTTTTTTTGCTTTTTCTAATAAGGTGACAATATTTTTTGTTTCAGGAATATTAAAAAATGTTTCTCCAAGAAAATCTGGATGAATTTGGATTACCGTTTCTCTTTCGTACCTGTTCAATTTAGTGGTAAAACCACAGTGAGGTAAATTAGAACCAATAAGTATAAGATCTCCTTGTCTATAAAAAGAAACATGGCTACCAATTTGCCTTTTTCCTGAGCCACTACTTATATAAACCAGTTCTATCTCTGGATGATAGTGCCAAAAATTATTGTTTTTATTAGGTGAACTATGATCAAATGTTTGGTATTTAAACGAACTACCAAATTGAGGTTCAACCTTTTCGAAAACTGCTTTTTGTGATTTTATCATATCGATAACGTTTTAGCTGAATTGGAACTTCAAATTATGGATATTTTATTATGTCGAAAATTAACCTAAAAATGTTCTCATTGCAAAATTAACCATTTACGATAATATTTTCGGTTAAAATAGCACATATTTTAGTTTATTTTCTATTAAGCTTCACATAAGTTTCACTCTATATTTGTTGCAGGATAATTAGTAATTTAACAAAAACACCGAAAATCATGAAAAATCTATTTAAAGCAACAGTTTTGGTTTTAGCATTAGTATTAGGTAATACTTTGAACGCTAAAGACATAGAAGTAAAGGTGAGCGAAGAAAAATTAGTAGTAGAGTTAGATAATACTCAAGAAGGATCTACACTAATTTTAGCAGATATGAATGGAGAGGTTCTTTTTAAAGATGCTTTAATGGAGTCTTCTTATAAAAAAGCTTTAGACCTTCACAGCATTCCTTCTGGAACTTACTTTTTAAATTTCGAGAAAAATGATAGTATTTTAACTACAGTGATCACTAAAAATGCTGATGGCGTAACTGTAAATAAAACAGAATCTAAAATTTTCTTTAAGCCTTTCTACAAAACTTTAGAAGATAAAGTGTTAGTTTCTTTTACAAACCCAGGTTACGAAGATGCAACATTTAGAATTTACGATGCTGAAGGAACTTTAATGTCTTCTTCAACAAACAATGACCTTGTGGTAAAGAAAACTTTTGATTTCTCTGAAGTACCTGCAGGAGAATATTTAATTTCTTTAAAAGTAGGAGAGCGTACAATTACTAAAACTATCACATTAGGATAAGACCTTGGAATAAATTCCAATCAACTTAATAGAAAAAGCCGACTAAATTATTAGTCGGCTTTTTTAATTTAATATTTATTTAAGCGTTTGATTTATAGAGATCTGAATCGAGGCTTTTAAAGATTTTCTATTTATACCTCAAGGGATTGTGCCGAGGTTTTGGATTTGTATTAATTAAAGTTTGAATGAAAAACCATCGTCGGTTTTTCTTTTATATTTTTCCTGATCAAATTTATATAGGAAGCTTCCTTTTCTGGAAGAACTCATGTCTTTTTCATCCAATTTCACTAAAATATCAAAAGAGTTTATTTTATTGATGAAGTTACGTTTATCCAATTCTTCCCCTAAGATTGCTTCATATAATTTCTGAAGTTGTCTCATCGTAAATTTCTCAGGTAGTAATTCGAAGCCAATGGGACCGTTTGAAGCACGGTATCGTAATCTACTAATCGCGTGCTTTACCATCTTACTATGGTCAAAAATTAGATCTGGAGCTTCAGAAAGCGTAAACCACTTTGCTGAATAATTTTCGGTAAGTTCAGTATTATGCTCGGCGATATTGATCAAAGCAAAATAAGAAACCGATAAGGTTCTTTCTACCGGATCCCTGTCTACTTTACTAAAATTATAAAGTTGTTCCAGGTAAACATTATTGATTCCCGTTAGGTGATGTAAAATTCTATTGGCGGCATGATCCAGATTTTCATCTTTTTTAAGGAATCCACCCATTAGCGACCATTTGCCACGTTCGGGTTCAAAATCTCGCTTAATAAGTAATATTTTAAGTTCTTCTTCATCGAAGCCAAAAATGATACAGTCTACAGCGAGCAGAACTTTATCTTCAGAACTATAACTATGGATCATTGGTAGAATTTAAAAAGTGCCAATTTAGGATAATTTCAAAGTAAATCATAATAGAAACCGGTTTCTAAAGTAAATCAAAAAATTAACAAACTAAGCAGGACACCACAGTATGGCAGGTATAGAGCAGGATAGAATTATGAAATTCATTTATTTAATAAGCTATAGTTAAAAATATGTAAAAAAATATTTGCTTTTTTAATGAAACTTTAATTAAATTTGGAAATGTAAAATTCACACTTATAAAACTAAAGTTTAATTTATGCTAATTTCAAAATTACTAATTAGCGCAGTGGGAAAAATACGAAAAGGTTTTCGATTTTTTTTCATATTAATGATGATGTTGGGGATGTCATCATTTGCGCAATCGCAGGAATTAATTACTGGTATGGTAACATCAGAGGGTGATGGTATGCCTTTGCCAGGTGTTAATGTAATTATTCAGGGAACTTCTACAGGAACGGTCACCGATATTGATGGTAACTACTCTATAGAGGCAAGCGAAAACGATGTACTTGTATTTTCATTTTTAGGTTTTAAACAACAGGAAATACAGGTTGGAACTCAAACAGAGATTAACGTTTCTTTAGCTGAAGACATGAATGCTTTAGATGACGTTGTTGTAGTAGGTTATGGTACGCAAAGAAAGGAAGATCTTACTAGTGCGGTTTCTTCTGTAGATTCTGAAGATTTTATTCAATCCAACGTTACTGATGCAGGACAATTAATCCAGGGTAAGGTTGCTGGTCTTTCTATTTCGATGCCTAGCGGTGATCCAACAGCTAGTTCGCAAATTCGATTGAGGGGAACAAGTTCTATACTTGGTAGCAATACAAACCCTTTGATCTTAATTGACGGAATCCCTGGTGATCTAAAAACTGTTCCTCCAGAGGATATTAAATCTATTGATGTACTTAAAGACGGTTCTGCAGCAGCAATCTACGGTACCAGAGGTACAAATGGGGTTATTTTAATTACTACTAAAAGAGCTTCGGGAGCTTACACTAATCAGGTTGATTATTCAGTAAGCTTAAGTACACAACAAATTTTTAATCAATTAGATGTTTTATCGGCTAGTGACTATAGAAGACAAATTGAAAACGGTACGAGAGACGCTTCAGCTGATGCGGGCAGTAGTACAGATTGGCTAGACGAGATTACACAAACTCCATTTACCCAGGTACATAATTTAACCTTAAGAGGAGGGAATAACACAACTAATTATTTGGCAACAATTAATCTTAGAGATCTTGAAGGAATATTCTTGAAATCTGATAATACTATTTTTACAGGTCGTGTAGACATCAATCATTATATGTTTGATGAGAAACTTAAAATTAATCTAGGTATTATAGGTCGCTCTGTTAATTATACAACTACCGGAGATGGATCAAGCTTTAATGGATATACATATAGACAAGCACTTATTAGAAATCCAACAGAACCTATAAAAAATCCTGATGGTAGCTGGTATGAAGTTCCTGGAAATTTCAATTATGATAATCCCGTTTCTAGATTAAATGAATCTGATGGGGAAAATAAATCTCAATTTTTGAGATATAACGCACAACTTACTTATGAGCCTATAGAAGACTTAAAGCTTTCAGCACTTGGATCTTTGTCTCGATATAATCAAACCAGGGGATATGCAGAATCTAAAGATCATATCTCTAATGTAAGAGGTGGAGTAAATGGATTTGTTTCTAATGGAACTAGAGAAACTGAAGATCGTTTGCTAGAATTAACGGCACAATACTCTAAAACCTTAATGGATGATCATGATTTTAATCTTTTAGCAGGTTATAGTTATCAGGAAAATTATTACAGAGATTATTATATGACGAACTCAGATTTCCCTACAGACATTTTCACCTATCATAATATAGGCTTAGGTAGACGTTTGGAAGAAGGTCAGGCAGGTATGGGAAGTAATACCACTAAAACTAATTTGATAGGTTTCTTTGGGAGATTAAATTACAACTATAAAGATAAATATCTTTTGATGGGTAGTGTACGTCACGAAGCAGCAAGTCAGTTATACAAAACCAACGAACCATGGGGTACTTTCCCAGCGTTTTCTGCTGGATGGCGAGTTTCTGAAGAAGAATTCCTAAGAAATTCGAATATTATCGATAATTTAAAACTAAGATTTGGATATGGTGTAACCGGTATCCCTAATCAACTAGGTTTTGGTGCTGTTGCTCTTTTGGGATACGGCCAATACTTCTATTATAATGATACATGGGTAAGAACTTTATCACCATCTCAAAACCCTAATCCAGATCTAAAATGGGAAGAGAAACATGAATATAACTACGGTATAGATTTTACGCTTTTCAATAATATTGTTAGTGGTAGTATAGATTATTATAATAGAAATGTACAAGATCTTTTATTCGATTTCGCTGTTCCAACACCACCAAACCTTTATGGTACTACAAGAGCTAATGTTGGTGAAATGAAAAACTCAGGATTGGAAGTAATGCTGAATATTAATCCAATTAATAAAGAGGATTTCCAATGGAGTACAAATGTAGGTTTCTCTACAAATTCTAACGAATTGGTAAGTTTATCAAATAATCTTTATCAAACTGAAAATGATTATTTCACGACAGGAGGAACAGGAGAACCTATTCAAACTTTTACTCATAGAGTAAGAGTGGGTGATCCAATTGGAAACTTCTATGGATTTAAAGTAGTAGATATTGATGACGACGGTAGATGGATTTATGAAACGCCATCTGGAGAAATTCAGAATTATGATGAATTTGGTCATTCTTTCGAAGATAAACAGGTACTTGGTAATGGACTACCAAATTATTATGCTAACTGGAATAATACTTTTAAATACAAAGATTTTGATTTAAGTATTACAATGAGAGGTGCTTTCGATTATCAAATATTAAATTTTGAAAGAATGTACCTTGAAAATCCTACGATAGATAATTATAATCGCCTTCAAAGTTCTGAAGATGCGGTTTTTGGAAAAACAGCGCTAACTTCACCTTTAGAATATAACAGTTACTATATCGAGGATGGAGATTTCTGGAAGATTGATAATATTACTCTGGGATATAATTTTAGTGAGATTGGTAAATACATAAAATCTGCTAGAGTTTACGTTTCAACATTAAATACATTTACGTTTACGGGATACGATGGTATAGACCCAGAGGTAAACCGATCTGGTTTATCTCCTGGAAATGATGGTAGAGATAAATATCCAACGACTAGAACCTATACACTTGGTTTTAATGTATCATTTTAATTAAAGGCATTATGAAATTTAATAATAGAATATTAATAGCAATTCTTGTATTATCCCTAATTTTTATCTGGGGATGTACAGAGTTAGAAGATAGAAACTATAGTACTATAGTTTCAGAGGAATTTGTTCCAGAGGGTGAGGATGTTGCAGCATTAGTTGGTGCAGCTTATGTTCCATGGAGATCTACTATGTTAGAGTGGAATGGAATATGGCGGACTCAGGAAGTGACTGCAGATGGTTTTATTATACCGGGACGACCTAATGGATGGGTAGATGGTGGCATATATAAACGTCTTCATCAACACGAATGGTTTGCAGATGATGATCCAGTAAATCAGGCATGGAATAGAACCTATGGCGGTATTACTAACTGTAACCGTTTGATTTATCAAATTGAAGAAGGTTTGATCCCATTTACAGAAGATGAGAGAATTTCTACATTAGCTGAATTAAGAGTGCTTAGAGCATCTTATTATTATTTGCTATTAGACTTATTTGGAAATGTACCTATTGAAACAGAATATGATGTTCCAGAAGGTTATTCCCCAGAACAAAATAGCAGACAGGAAGTTTATGATTTCGTGGTTGGTGAAATAACTGAAAATGTAGACAATCTAAGTGAAGATTCTGGAGTAGAAATGTATGGTAGATTCAACAAATGGGCGGCGTATACTTTGCTTGCTAAAGTTTACTTGAATGCCGAGGTATATACGGGAACTCCGCAATGGCAAAATTGTATAGATGCCTGCCAGGAGGTAATCGACTCTGGACTGTATAATTTAGAAGAAAATCAGAAAAATAATTTCGTAGTTGAAAATCAAAACTCTAGAGAAATCATATTTGCATTAGCTTTAGATGAGGTTTATACTGACAATTGGAATGCATTCGATTTACACATGCAAACTTTGCAACCTGCAAATCAGTCCACATACAATTTATTGCAAACACCTTGGGGAGGTATTTGTGCTACACCACAATTTATATCTTCTTTTGATCCTGATGATAGTAGATTAATAGATAATTTTATTTTTGGACAGCAATATTCTTCTGCAGGCGATCCTTTAACTGTGCAGTTGGGAGCATTTAATGGTGAGCCATTAAATTATATTAATGAAGTACCAAGTATAGACAGGTCTGAAGCTATACACGGCTATCGTCTTGGAAAATTCGAAATTGCTCAGGGAGCAACTAACGTGCTTAGTAATGATTTTCCCGTTTTTCGTTACGCGGATATTTTATTGATGAAAGCTGAATCTTTACTAAGAAGTGGTAGTAGTGACGAGGCCGCACAAATTGTGACTTCAGTAAGAGAACGTTCTTTTAGAGATACTCCTGAAAAAGCTGAAGTTACTGGGGCCGAGTTGATGGGAGGTTCTACCTATGATTATGGCCTAAGAAACGAAAACACAAGTACAAATGAAGGTGGAGATGATATCGCTTATGGAAGATTTTTAGATGAACTTGGATGGGAGTTTCATCAGGAAGGACACCGTAGACAAGACATGATAAGATTTGGAGCTTTTAGCCAGAAATCGTGGTTTTCTCATTCCGCTAGTGAAAATTATAGAACTTTATATCCAATACCGCAACCAGCTTTAAATAGTAATACAAATCTGGAACAAAACCCAGGATATTAAATTTAACTAAATGAACACCATTTATAATTTATAAATGGTGTTCTATCCTTTGATATTTAATAATTAGAATTATGAACAGAAAATTTATCCTTTCTTTATTCCTGTGCTTTCCACTAGGATTATTTGCCCAAACAACAGTATCCGTAAAAAATGATCAGGATGCACCGGTTATTAACCGTAATATTTATGGTCATTTTGCAGAACATTTAGGCCGCTGTATCTATGGCGGATTGTACGTTGGGGAAGACAGCGAAATTCCTAATATAGACGGAGTTCGTACAGATCTTATTGAAGCACTTAAAGATCTTCAAATCCCTATTCTTAGATGGCCGGGTGGTTGCTTTGCGGATACCTATCACTGGAAGGACGGAATTGGTCCTTTAGAAGATCGTCCAACTATTGTAAACCAATGGTGGGGAGGAACTACAGAGGATAACAGTTTTGGTACTCACAACTTTTTAAATCTTTGTGAAGAACTTGGTGCAGAGCCTTACCTTGCTGCTAACATTGGGAGTGGTACAGTAAAGGAATTTGCAGATTGGATCCAATATGTAAATCATGACGGTACAAGCCCGATGGCAGATCTTCGTAAAGAAAACGGAAGAGAAAAACCTTGGGGTGTGAAATACTGGGGTGTTGGTAACGAAATGTGGGGTTGTGGAGGAAACATGACACCAGAATATTACGCTAATCTTTATCGCCAGTATGCAACTTTTATGACCAGTTGGGATAATGAAACCGGATTGTACAGAATTGCTTCTGGAGCAAATGTAGACGATTATCACTGGACAGAAGTTTTAATGCGTGATGTGCCTAATAGTTTGATCGAAGGTGTGGCTTTACACTCTTATTCTTTTGTAGAATGGGGAGATAAAGGAGATGCTGTAGATTATAATGAAGCTCAATATTTCTCAACTATGCAAACAGCGCTAAAGATGGAAGAGCTAGTAACGAAGCATAGCGAAATTATGGATAAATACGATCCTAAAGGAGAGATCGATCTTATCGTAGACGAGTGGGGTGGATGGTACGAAGTCCAGGAAGGAACAAATCCTGGATTCTTATATCAGCAAAATACAATGCGTGATGCAATGATTGCGGGTGTTTCATTAAACATTTTCAACAATCATAGTAAGCGTGTAAAAATGGCCAATTTGGCTCAAACTGTTAATGTTTTGCAGGCAGTAGCCTTAACCGATGGAGCGAAAATGCTTCTTACGCCAACGTATCACGTGATGGAAATGTATAAAGTACATCAGGATGCGCAATTACTTCCGGTAGAGTTTGATTCACCAGAATATACATTCGAAGGAGAGTCTTTACCAGCGGTATCAGTTTCGGCTTCAAAAGATAGCACTGGTGTGGTACATATTTCAGCAGTAAATATTGATTCTGAAAAAGAAAATGAAGTAGAATTCGATCTTTCTGGATTCGATATTGATGATTTTAATGCTGAAATTTTAGTTTCAGAAGAGTTGCAGGATCACAATACTTTTGATGAGCCAAAGAAAATAACCCCTTCAGAATTTAAAGATTTCAAGTTTAAAAAAGGAACTCTAAAAATGACACTACCTCCATTCTCTGTAGTGGTTTTAGAGAGTAAATAAGCCTATGTTTATTGTAAATAATATAGTGTTTTTAAAAAGATCATTAATGATTTTAATCATCATCGGAGCATTAAGTTGCTCTGAGGATGATACTTCATTTACAGGGATACCTGAAGGTGAAGAAGAAGAGGAGATTGAAGAATCAGATTTTGATGGTCCAACGTATAGCGATGATTATACTTCTATGGCATCATGGGCAGAACGGTCTTCATGGAACTTAGCAAATGTTCACGATCCCAGTATTACTAAGGATGGTGATTATTTTTATATGTACCAAACCGATGCCTCTTATGGTAATGCGCATGCAGGTAATGGTCATTTTCCATACAGGCGATCAACAGATCTGGTAAATTGGGATTTCCAGGGAATGGCATTTCAGAATGTACCATCCTGGGTTAAAGATTCACTAAACAGTCTTAGAGCACAAATGGATCCGCCGCTAGATCCAATTGAAAATCCAAATTATGGATTTTGGGCACCAGAAATTGCAGAGGTTAACGGTACTTATCGATTGTATTACAGTATTGTAGTTCATAATCCTATTATAGGAAATGATAATACCGAATATTGGACCGAGCGTGCTTTTATAGGTTTAGCTGAAACAAACGATCTTTCTTCAAACCAATGGGAAGATAAAGGAATGGTGGTAAATTCTGTGCCTGATGGGCGCGAAACTTATACTCGAAACGGAGGAGGTGACTGGAGTGGATATTTCAAATTTAATGCAATAGATCCTAGTTTTATCGAAACTCCAAATGGAGAACAGTATTTAATTTATGGATCGTGGCATTCTGGGATTTCATTATTAAAATTAGATCCTACAACCGGAAAACCTACCGAGTTAAATTCTTTGGAAGATTATGGCACAAGAATCGCAGGTAGAGGAGATGTTAACAATAATCGCTGGCAGGCGCTGGAAGCACCGGAAATTATTTATAACGAAGAAACTGGATATTATTATCTATTTTTAGCTTATGATGAGTTATCTGTTGCATACAATACCCGGGTAGCACGTTCAGAAAATATTAAAGGTCCATATTTTGGAATAGATGGTGGCAACGTAACCAACGGTGCTGAAGCTTTTCCAGTTTTAACCCATCCTTACAAATTCGATAATCAGCCTGGATGGGTTGGTATTTCGCATTGTACGGTTTTTAAAGATGAAGCTTTAGGAAAATGGTTTTATAGTTCGCAGGGAAGATTACCAGAAGGTGTTCCAGGAATTAATGCATCAAATGCGGTGATGATGGGGCAGGTTCGTGAAATTTACTGGACAGCAGATGGCTGGCCGGTAGTGGCTCCAGAACGTTATGCAGCGGTGCCTGACGAAGCGGTAACCGAAGAAGATTTATTGGGGAATTGGGAGCAAATCACCTTACAATACGAATATAGAACAATGCAAACCTCTGTAGATATCGTGCTTAATGAAAACCATACTTTAGGCGGTGCGCTTAGTGGATCATGGTCTTTTGATGAATCTGTACAGATATTGCAAATAAATGGAAACGATTTTATAATAGATAAAGCATGGGATTGGGAAGCTTCCCCACGAAGAACCACAATTACCTATGCAGGAATTTCTAATAATGGATATTCTATCTGGGGTAAAAAATCATAAAATTAATTAGAGAATGAAAATTAATATTCCCGGTTTTAAAAAGACAGGATTAGTTGTAGGAACCCTAATACTTTCTGCGACCAGTTTTGCGCAACAAAGTCAGCTTTCACTTTTCGACCTCAAGGACGTAAAGCTTCATGAAAGTATGTTTGAAGAAGCAATGCATACAGATTTGGATTATATCATGCAAATGGATCCAGATCGTTTACTGGCACCATTTTTACGTGAAGCTGGTTTAGAACCAAAAGCAGAAAGTTATCCAAACTGGGAAAATACAGGTTTAGATGGTCATATTGGTGGCCATTATTTAACCGCGCTTGCCCAAATGTATGCTTCAGCGGGTAGCGAAGAAGCTTTAGAGCGATTAAATTATATGATCGCTGAATTAAAAAAAGCTCAGGATGCCAATGGAAATGGTTACGTAGGCGGAATTCCTGAAAGTGACCGAATTTGGAAGGAAATTTCAGAAGGAAAAATAAATGCAGGCGGATTTAGCCTCAACGGTGGTTGGGTGCCGCTTTATAATATTCATAAAACGTATGCCGGATTGCGTGATGCTTATCTTATTGCCGGTAACGAAGATGCAAAGCAAATGCTTATTGATCTAACCGATTGGATGATCGATATCACCGCAAATCTTTCCGATGCACAAATTCAGGAGATGTTAGCTTCAGAACATGGCGGATTAAATGAAACTTTTGCTGATGTCTATAAAATGACCGGCGATCAAAAATATCTTGATCTGGCTTATGCTTTCACTCAAAAACAGGTTCTAAATCCTTTAGAGAACGGCAAAGATATTTTGAACGGAATGCATGCGAATACGCAGATTCCAAAAGTGATAGGTTTTGAAACTATTGCCGCTTTAGATCAAAATAAGGATTATCATAATGCGGCCACATATTTCTGGGAAAATGTAGTGAATAATCGAACTGTTTCTATTGGAGGAAATAGTGTTAGAGAACATTTTCATCCAGCCGATGATTTTTCGAGCATGGTAAGTAGCGTACAAGGCCCAGAAACCTGTAATACTTATAATATGCTGAAGTTAAGCGAAAAGTTGTTCTTAGCTGATGCTGAAGAAAAATACATGGATTTTTACGAGCAGGGATTGTACAATCATATTCTTTCTTCGCAGCATCCAGAAGGCGGATTTGTATATTTCACACCAATGCGTCCCGGCCATTATCGCGTGTATTCTCAGCCAGAAACCAGTATGTGGTGTTGTGTAGGTTCGGGATTAGAGAATCATGGGAAATACAACGAAATGATTTACGCTCACAGCGAAGATGAGTTATATGTAAATCTTTTTATTGCTTCTGAAGTAAATTGGTCAGCCAAGAATTTTAAACTGATACAGGAAACCGATTTCCCAAATTCAGAAGAAACTTTTTTTAAAATTGAAACTCGAAAATCGCAAAAATTGACTATAAATCTTCGTTATCCATCCTGGGCAGGCGAAGGTTTTAATGTTGAGGTAAATGGCAAAGAGGTGAAATTCGATAAAAAACCGGGCTCTTTTATTTCGATTAATAGAAAGTGGAAAGATGGAGATCGAATTTCGATGAATTTGCCTATGAATATTTCTTCGGAAAGACTACCAGACGATTCTAATTACGAATCTTTAAAATATGGGCCTTTAGTTTTGGCTGCAAAAACCGGAAAAGAGGATTTAAAAGGTCTTTTTGCAGATACAAGTAGAGGAGGGCATATTGCTGAAGGTAAAAAGATACCACTTTCTGAAACACCAATGTTCCTTTTAGAAAATTTAGAAAATCTGGCTTCTAAAGTCGAAGTAGATTCTAAAAATGAGCTTCGATTTTCAGCAAAATCGGTTTTATATCCTTCAGAATTTCAGGATCTGGAATTCGAACCTTTTTATAAAGTCCACGATTCCAGGTATGTTATTTATCTACCGGTACAAACTCCAGAAGGTCTTGAGGCTATTCAGCAAAAAAGAAAAGAACAGGAAATTGCCGAACGTGAGCTAGAAGAAAAAACGATCGATTATGTGAGCCCCGGTGAACAACAACCAGAATCAGATCATTTTATTAAATCCGAAAATTCGAACGCTGGCGTAAACCAGGATCGTCATTGGCGTGATGCCACAGGTTGGTTTAGCTACGAATTTAAAGATACTAATAACGAAGCTGCACGAATTAGATTAACTTACTTTGGACAAGATAGTGATCGGAAATTCAGGATTTTGGTCAATGGAGAGCTGGTTGCCCGTGAACATCTAGAAGGTGAAAATGGAGCCGAATTCTTTACAAAGGATTACGAATTACCTAAAAAGATCGTAGAACAAGAAAATGATACCCTAACTATACGCTTTGAAGCCGAAGCTGGTTCTAGAACTGCCGGAATTTATGGCGTAAGACTAATGAAAAAACAATGAGAAAGCTTACAAAATTAATATTAAGTGGTGCGCTAATGTTAACTTCAGCGGTTACGCTCGCACAGGAAGAAAACTTCAACAATCCAATTATAACAGATAAATACACTGCGGATCCTGCTGCTTTGGTTTATAAGGATTCGGTTTACATCTATGCTGGTCACGATCAGGCGCCAGATGACAGAGATCGTTACGAAATGCACGAGTGGTTAGTGTACAGCTCGGCCGATATGGTGAATTGGAAAGAACATCCTGTTCCCCTGAAGCCAACAGATTTTGAATGGGCAACCGGCGCAGCCTGGGCCGCTCAGGTTATCGAAAGAGATGGTAAATTTTACTGGTATGTAACCGTACAGCACGAAGAAACACATCACGGGAAAGCAATTGGTGTAGCGGTTTCAGATTCACCAACAGGGCCTTTTAAAGATGCTCGCGGTAGCGCAATGATCACTAACGATATGACAACCGAATATACAGGGATTTCCTGGGATGATATCGATCCAACCGTTTGGATCGAGGATAATGGCGATGCGTATATGTATTGGGGAAATACTCAGTTATATTGGGTGAAATTGAAGGATAATATGATCGAATTTGAAGGTGAAATTCAAACGGTAGATCTTCCGCATTTTACCGAGGCTCCATGGATTCATAAAAAAGATGACTGGTATTATCTTTCGTATGCTTATAAATTTCCGGAGAAAACAGCTTACGCGATGAGTAAGTCTATCGAAGGGCCATGGGAATATAAAGGCATTTTAAATGAAGTTGCCGGTAATTCTAATACCAATCACCAATCGATCATCGAATTTAAAGACAAATGGTATTTTATTTATCATAACGGAAGCATTCCAACGCACGGCGGTAGTTTTAGACGTTCGGTTTGTATCGATCGTTTGTATTATAATGATGATAATACTTTGAAAAGAGTGATCATGACTTCAGAAGGAATACAGGAATAATGAAAGCTTCAAAATATCTAATATTGTCCATTTTGCTGAATAGTTTTTTATTCTGTTCAGCACAAGAAAGAGTAACACCAACCGAGGAAACGATTGTTCACGATCCGGTCGCAATTCAGGCTAACGGAAAATATTATATGTTCTGCACGGGTAGGGGAATTTCAATGTTTTCTTCGGAAGATCTTAAAGAATGGAAACATGAAGCTCCTGTTTTTGCTGAGAAGCCAGCGTGGACAGACGATGTGGTTCCAGATTTTGGAAATCATATCTGGGCACCTGATATTACTGAATTTGAAGGTAAATTTTATTTGTACTATTCAGTTTCAGCATTTGCGAAAAACACTTCAGCAATAGGATTAGTAACCAATGAAACTTTAGATGTAGATAGTCCTAATTATAAATGGGAAGATCAGGGAATTGTTGTTCAGTCTATCCCTAACCGTGACTTATGGAACGCCATCGATCCTAATCTTATTTTTGATGAAGAAGGAACACCTTGGTTAAGTTTTGGTTCGTTCTGGGAAGGGTTGAAATTAGTTAAATTAAGCCCCGATTTAAAATCGATTGCGCAACCACAGGAATGGGAAACGATTGCCAGAAGAGAACGCTCTTTCAAGATCGCCGATAGTAATCCTGGAGATGCTGCTTTAGAAGCACCATTTATTTTCAAAAAAGGAGATTGGTATTACCTGTTTATTTCCTGGGATCTATGTTGCAGAGGAGAAGATAGTACTTATAAAGTTGTTGTAGGTCGTTCAAAATCTGTAAAAGGTCCGTTTTTAGATAAATCTGGCAAATCTTTATTTAATGGTGGCGGAAGTTTGGTTGTAGAAGGAAATGAAAATTGGTATGGCGCCGGTCACAACAGTGTTTACGCTTTCGATGGTAAAGACTATATGTTTTTTCATGCTTATGATGCTGAAGATGGTGCAAAACCCAAACTTAAGATTAAAGAACTAAGTTGGGAAAACGGATGGCCAAAACAGCTAAAATTGAAATAAAAAACTCACAAGTAAAATCAACAATATGAAGTTCAAATCATTATTAAATATGGTTTTAGTGGCACTTTCTATTTTCGGAATGGCCAGCTATTCGCAGATACATGCGCAGGAAACATCTGAAGGTGAAAATTTTGTTAGATCTAATGATCCAATCGTGCTTCAGCGTGCAGATCCTTTTATCTATAAGCATACAGATGGTTACTACTATTTTACTGGCTCTGTACCTACTTACGATGCTATTGAAATTAGACGAGCAAAAACCATAGAAGGTTTGCAGGATGCTAAACCTGTTCGAGTTTGGGAAAAGCACGAAAGCGGACCTATGAGTCGGCATATCTGGGCGCCAGAAATTCATTTTCTGGATGGAGAATGGTACGTATATTTTGCGGGAAGCGAAGAAAGCGACATTTGGAAGTTAAGACCTTATGTTATTAAATGTTCAGGACAGGATCCATTAGAAGACGATTGGATCGAACTTGGACAAATGCAGGCTGCCGATAATGATCCCAAAAGTTTTACCGATTTCTCTTTAGACGGAACGGTATTCGAACATAACGGAAAGCGCTATTTCTGTTGGGCAGAAAAAACCGGCGGGCAGTTCGCGGCTTCAAATTTATATTTAGCTGAAATGGAATCTCCAATTAAACTTAAGACCGTTCAGTTTATGTTAACTACGCCAGATTACGATTGGGAGCGTATCGATTTTTGGGTGAATGAAGGTCCTGCTGTGATCAAGAACGATGGTAAGATATTTATCACTTTTTCGGCCAGTGCTACCGGTGCCTGTTATAGTATGGGAATCATGGAAGCCGATGCAGATGCCGATCTTTTGGATAGAAATTCTTGGACAAAGTCCAGATATCCAGTTTTAAAAACAAATGAAGAAAAAGATATTTATGGGCCAGGTCACAATTCTTTTACTGTAGACGAAAATGGCGATCCATTAATGATTTATCATGCCAGAGAATACGAAAAGGCAGTTGGTGATCCTAAAATGGTACCTGAATCAGATAAAAGATCACTTGAAGAAATAAAAGCAGATCCTTTGTATGATCCTAATCGGCACGCTAGATTGATGGAAGTAAAATTTGATGAAAACGGTAGACCTGTTTTTGAATTCTACTAACATGATTAACGATATAAATGAATAAAATGGGGATTTAGAATTAAGGATTGAAACGCCTTTTCTAAATCCTCTTTTTGTTTAGCTTTATTGAGAATGAGGTAAATTTTAAGTATTGAAAAACGCTAAAATTGAAGCCTTGTTCATTTTAAGAATAAAAATTAAAGAAATCTTAAAATTATAAGTGTTTTTATTACACTTAATAAAAACAAATTTATATATTTGTTTCAGACTAAAAGTTAGAATACATGGAAACATATGTAATAGGACTTGATTACGGGACAGATTCGGTAAGAGCTGTACTTGTAGATACCACCAGTGGAAAGGAGCTTGCTTCAGATACATTTTGGTATCCTCGTTGGAAAAAACAGCTTTACTGTGATGCTGGTCTCAATCGATTTCGGCAACATCCTTTAGACCATATTGAAGGTCTGGAGAAAACAATAAAAGGAGTTATTGAAAAAAGCGGAGTTAATGGCGAAGCTGTTAAAGGTATTTGTATAGATACTACAGGTTCTTCACCCGTTCCGGTAACCAAAGACGGTACTCCTTTGGCTCTTGTAGATGGATTTACAGATAATCCAAATGCAATGATGATCTTATGGAAAGATCACACAGCAATTAAAGAAGCTAATGAGATCAACGAGTTGGCAGAAACCTGGGGTGGTGAAAACTACACCAAATACGAAGGAGGAATTTATTCTTCAGAGTGGTTTTGGGCAAAAATAACACATATTGTTCGTGAGGATGAAGCGGTAAAAAATGCTGCTTATTCGTGGATGGAACATTGTGATATTATGACCTATCTTCTTATTGAAGATACAGATCTTGCTTCTTTTAAAAGAAGTAGATGTGGTGCAGGACATAAGGCTATGTGGCACGAAAGCTGGGGCGGTTTACCTTCAGAAGAATTTCTAGGAAAATTACACCCATATTGTGCAGATCTAAGATCAAAATTATACAACGAAACTTATACATCAGATGAAGTTGCAGGTAAGATCAGTAAAGAATGGGCTTCTAAACTAGGCCTTTCTGAAGATACTGTTATTGCCGTGGGAACATTTGATGCACACTCTGGAGCGGTAGGAGCTAAAGTAGAGGAACATGCGTTAGTTCGTGTTATGGGAACTTCAACCTGTGATATTATTGTTTCTCCTTACGATGTAGTTGGAGACAAGACTGTTAGAGGAATTTGTGGACAGGTAGATGGTTCTGTAATTCCTGGAATGGTTGGATTAGAAGCAGGTCAATCTGCGTTTGGAGATGTGCTGGCCTGGTTCAAAAATGTACTTTCCTGGCCTTTAAATCATTTAGTATACAATTCTGAAGTACTTTCCGAAGAACAAATAGCGGCCTTAAAAGAAGAAGTAGATAAGAAGTTTATTAAAGAATTAGCTGCTGAAGCTGAAGCTTTAGAACTTAACGAAAGTATACCTGTAGCTTTAGATTGGATTAACGGTCGCCGTACTCCAGATGCAAATCAGGAGTTAAAAAGTGCAATTAGCAATCTTTCTTTAGGAAGTAAAGCTCCGCATATCTTTAAAGCTCTTGTGAATGCTATCTGTTTTGGTGCTAAGGAAATTGTAGATCGTTTTAAAGAAGAAGGTGTCGAAATTAAGACAGTAATTGGTATTGGTGGTGTGGCAAGAAAATCTGCTTATATCATGCAAACTCTTGCAAACACTTTAAACATGCCAATTAAAGTTGCTGCTTCAGATGAAGCGCCAGCCTTAGGATCTGCAGTTTATGCTGCAGTTGCTGCCGGAATTTATGAAGACGTAATCACCGCCAGTAAAACTTTAGGTAGTGATTTCGAAGCCGAATATTATCCACAACCAGAAATGGTAGGAGAGTTTGAAAAGCAAATGGCTGCGTATAAAGAATTAAGTCATTTTGTTGAAGAAAGCATAACTAAAAAATAATAGATCATGAGTTCTAAATATCAATCTTTAAAAGAGGAATGTTATGAGGCAAATATGCAGCTTGATGCATTAGACCTTGTAATTTATACCTTCGGAAATGTAAGTGCAGTAGACCGTAAAGAAGGAGTTTTTGCTATAAAACCCAGTGGCGTGCCTTATGCCGAATTAAAGCCTGAAGATATCGTGATCCTTGATTTTGATAATAATGTTATCGAAGGAAGCATGCGACCATCATCAGACACAAAAACACATGCATATTTATACAAAAACTGGGAAAATATTGGGGGAATTGCTCACACCCATGCAACATACTCTGTAGCGTGGGCCCAGTCCCAGTTAGATATTCCGATTTTTGGAACTACCCATGCCGATCATTTAACGGCAGATATTCCTTGTGCGCCTCCAATGAAAGATGAGCTTATTGCAGGTAACTACGAATATAATACTGGTATCCAAATCCTGGATTGCTTCAAGGAAAAAGGTTTGTCTTACGAAGAGGTACAGATGATCCTTATTGGTAACCATGGGCCTTTTACTTGGGGACCAACTGCTGCTAAAGCGGTTTACAATAGTAAAGTTTTAGAAGAAGTAGGAAGAATGGCTTATCTAACTTTACAGATTAATCCGAATGCACCTAGATTAAAAGATTCTTTAATTAAAAAACATTATGAGCGTAAGCACGGTAAAAATGCGTATTACGGTCAGAATTAATAACCTTAACAAATTATCCAATGATTGCTATAGAGAGTAAAGAAATCTGGTTTATTACAGGAAGCCAGCATTTATACGGACCTGAAACTTTAGAGCAGGTTGCTAAAAACTCAAAAGAGATTGTAGAAGGCTTAGATGCTTCTGCAGAAATTCCGGTTAAATTAGTTTATAAAGACACAGTAAAAACTGAAGATGAGATCGCTGCTGTAATGCGTGAAGCGAATAATTCAGAAAAATGTATTGGTCTTGTGGCCTGGATGCATACTTTTTCCCCTGCTAAAATGTGGATAAAAGGTTTAACATTACTAGGTAAACCAATTTGCCATTTACACACTCAGTTTAATGCTGAAGTGCCTTGGAGCGATATCGATATGGACTTTATGAATCTTAACCAATCTGCTCATGGAGATCGCGAGTTTGGATTTATGATGTCTAGAATGCGTAAAAAACGTAAAGTTATCGTTGGGCACTGGAAAAGTGACAGAGTACAAAAGAAACTTGGTATCTGGTCTCGCGTAGCTTTAGGATGGGACGAAATGCAAAATCTAAAAGTTGCACGTATTGGTGATAATATGCGTAATGTAGCGGTAACCGAAGGTGATAAGGTAGAAGCTCAAATGAAATTTGGAGTAGCCGTTAACGCTTATGATTCTTCAAATGTTGTAGCGAAAATTAACGAAGTTACAGAGGATGAGCTAAATAAATTACTTGATACCTATGCTACAGATTATAATCTTACCGATAGTTTAAAAGAAGGCGGAGAAAAAAGACAATCTTTGATCGATGCTGCTAAGATCGAATTAGGTTTACGTAAATTCTTAGATGAAGGTGGTTTTAAAGCTTTTACAGATACCTTTGAGAATCTTGGAGAATTAAAGCAATTGCCGGGTCTTGCTGTACAACGTTTAATGGCAGATGGATATGGATTTGGTGGAGAAGGAGACTGGAAAACAGCTGCTTTAACCCGAGTGATGAAGGTAATGGCTTACGGTCTGGAAGGTGGAACATCTTTTATGGAAGATTACACTTATCACTTTACTCCAGAGAAATCTTTAGTAATGGGTTCTCATATGCTGGAAATTTGTCCTAGTATTGCAGATGATAAACCTTCTTGTGAGGTGCATCCTTTAGGAATTGGAGGAAAAGAAGATCCAGTTCGTTTAGTGTTTAACTCTCCTGTTGGAGCAGCAATTAATGCTACCTGGATAGATATGGGTAATCGTTTTAGACTTATCGTTAACGAAGTCGAGGCTGTTGCACCAGAAAAAGAATTACCTAATTTACCTGTTGCCAGAGTACTTTGGGACTGTAAACCAGATCTTGAGGTTGCCGCTACAGCGTGGATCTTAGCAGGTGGTGCTCACCATACTGTTTATACGCAGGCGTTAACTACAGAATATTTGGAAGATTTTGCCGATATTGCAGGTGTAGAGCTTCTTGTAATAGATCAGGATACTAAAGTAAGAGACTTTAAAGATACTATAAATGCCAACGAGGCATATTATCACCTCTTTCAACATAAAATGTAATAGTACACTTAAATTATGAAAAAAATAAAGCATACGGTTTATTTCCTATGCCTTTTCAGTTTTCTGTTTTCCCTTACTAACTGTAAGGGAGACGGGAAGTCTGATAAGGAAAAAGAGGAGGTAGCCAAAACCGAATCCGAAATCGATTTCTTGACCAAAGAAGATTACGGTACTACCGCTGAAGGGGAAAAGGTAGAACAATACACTTTAACCAATGAAGCAGGTATGGAAGTAAAGATCATTACTTACGGTGGTCGTATTACTTCATTAAAAGCACCAGATAAAAATGACGAATTTGAGGATGTGATCTTAGGCTTCGATTCTCTAAGCCAGTATACTTCAGATCATCCATATTTTGGAGCATTAATTGGACGGTTTGGTAATAGAATTGCCGGCGGTAAATTCAGTTTAGATGGGGAAGAATATCAACTTCCGCAGAATGATGGAGAAAACTCTCTTCACGGTGGTGATCAAGGATTCGATAAAGTGATCTGGACTGCTGAAGTTCCATCAGATAGCACATCATTGGTATTAACTTACCAGAGTAAAGATGGAGAGATGGGATATCCAGGAAATCTTGATGTAAAGGTAACTTATACTTTAAGTGAGGATAATTCTTTAGATGTCGAATATGAAGCTGAAACAGATAAGAAAACGATCGTTAATCTTACGCAACATTCTTATTTCAATTTAACAGGAGACTTCAGTAAAACGATCTTAGATCATGAGGTAGTTTTAAATGCAGATGAATTTTTACCTGTAGATGAAACTTTAATTCCTACTGGTGAATTAAGAAGCGTTGAAGGTACTCCTTTTGATTTTACTGAAGCTAAAAAAGTAGGTGAAGAAATTGAAGCTGAAAATAAACAATTAGAGCTGGGACTTGGTTACGATCACTGTTGGGTATTAAACGATCAAACTGAAGATATGCATTTTGCAGCTTCAGCTTACGATCCAGAGAGTGGACGTTTTCTTGAGGTGTCTACTACAGAACCGGGAATCCAGTTTTATACCGGTAACTTTCTTGATGGAACCTTACCACAGCAAGGTGGAGAAGGTACTTATGCAAAACGTTCTGGTTTTTGCTTAGAAACACAGCATTATCCAGATTCTCCAAATCAGGAAAAATTTCCTTCTGTAGTATTAAATCCAGGAGAGAAATACAGTTCTAAAACTAGTTTTAAATTTTCAGTAAAATAAGAATATGCAAACATTCGATACTTTAGATTGGATCGTTATAGGCGTATTTTGTTTACTACTTATAGGAGTTATTTTATACGTAGTTAGACAAAAATCTAACGATTCTGCCGATTATTTTTTAGGAGGTAAAGATGCCGGTTGGATTGCCATTGGTACATCGATATTTGCTTCGAACATTGGTTCAGAACATTTAATAGGTCTTGCCGGGGCAGGAGCTTCAAGCGGTATGGCCATGGCGCACTGGGAAATACAGGGTTGGATGATCCTTATTTTGGGTTGGGTTTTCGTACCATTTTATAGCCGAAGTATGGTATATACCATGCCCGAATTTTTAGAAAGAAGATATAACAAGCAGTCGAGGACCATACTTTCTGTGATTTCATTGATTAGTTATGTCTTAACCAAAGTAGCGGTAACAGTTTATGCCGGTGGACTTGTGTTTCAGGAGGTTTTTGGAATAGAAAAATTATGGGGCATCGATTTCTTCTGGATCGCTGCAATAGGTCTTGTTCTAATTACCGCTTTATATACCATTTTTGGAGGTATGAAGTCGGTATTATATACTTCAATTCTACAAACACCAATTTTACTATTAGGATCTGCAATTATCGTGGTTCTTGGTCTTAAAGAATTAGGTGGGTGGGATCAAATGATTGCTATAACAAGTTCTGTAGAGGTAAATGATTATGGTGATTCTATGGTGAACTTGATTAGAAGTAATAATGATCCAGATTTTCCTTGGTTAGGTGCTTTAATAGGATCTTCTATTATTGGATTTTGGTACTGGTGTACAGATCAATATATTGTACAACGTGTACTTTCTGGAAAGAACTTAAAGGAATCACGTCGTGGTACTATTTTCGGGGCATACTTAAAACTTTTACCGGTTTTCTTATTCCTTATTCCTGGGATGATAGCGTTTTCAATTCATTATCAGAATATTTCAGCAGGAGGCGAAGGATTTTTACCATTCTTAGACAATGGAGTAGCTAATGCAGATGCCGCTTTCCCAACATTGGTAGCTAAGTTATTACCAGCAGGAGTGAAAGGGCTTGTAGTATGTGGTATTCTAGCGGCTTTAATGAGCTCACTAGCATCATTATTTAATTCTTCAGCAATGTTGTTCACAATCGATTTTTATAAGCGTTTGAAGCCAGAAACACCAGAGAAAAAATTAGTACAAATTGGCCAAATGGCTACACTGGTAATCGTTATACTGGGGATTTTATGGATACCAATTATGCGAAGTGTAGGAGATGTACTTTACACATATTTACAGGATGTACAATCTGTTTTAGCACCGGGTATTGCTGCGGCCTTTTTATTAGGGATTACCTGGAAGCGTACCAGCGCAAAAGGTGGTATGTGGGGATTAATTTCTGGTTTAGTGATTGGTCTTACACGACTAGGAGCAAAAGTTTACTACAGTAATTTTGCCGAGGCGTCAGATTCTATATTTAAATATGTATTTTATGATCTTAACTGGTTATATTTCTGTGGTTGGATGTTCTTATTCTGTATCCTTGTGGTTGTAGGAGTAAGTTTAGCTACTGAGGCTCCAGAAGCCAAAAAAATCAAAGGATTAGTCTTTGGTACAACTACTAAAGAAGATCATGATGAAGACCGTAAGAGTTGGAACAAATGGGATGTTGTTCACTCTGTAATTATATTAGGATTGACAGGTGCTTTTTATTGGTATTTCTGGTAGAAAGAACGAAGTATTATATTAAATAAAAAAGCCGGTAAATAATTTTACCGGCTTTTTTATTGGCGCCGCCAAAGGGTATAGTACCCTGAGGCTTGCCTTTAAATTAAAATTTTATTTTCAACGAATGCCTTGTAAGCTTACCTGAAGGTATTTTATTTAAAAACACACTATAGCTAAATGGTTTAATCTAATTTTTTATATTTTGTACGATATTTATCGAATTATGATTTGTTAATTGCAATTAGTGGATTGATTTATAGATTTTTAGATCTCTTAAAAACACTAGCTAAATTGATAAAATGGAATGAGGTAAAAATGAATATATTGCATCGCATTAAAAAACAGAAAAAGGTTTGTAGAAAATTAGACCTTTTTCTATTGAATTTGTTATCAAAGAAGTCTATCTGAAGATTTTTTATTTATAAAGCACTTAGATTTTGTAAGTGTGAGTTTTACATCCGGGGAGAGAGGCTAGTGTCTTTCTCCCCAATCTAAGAAATACAGAGTTTTGTGTAATGATTTAAGAATGTCTATTTTTAAAGGCTAAGATAAATGTTCTTATGATCACTGGCGGGGTGAGAGAAAATATTGAAATTTTTAAATGAAAAAAAAACGTTATTCTTTAAAAGATATAGCCAAAGAATTTGGTGTTTCTTCAACAACCATATCCTTCATATTAAATGGTAAGGCAAAGGAGAAAAGAATTTCAGAAGAGTTAACAAATAAGGTCCTCGATTTTACAACCAAAATAAATTATCGTCCAAATCAATTAGCGCAAAGTTTAAGAACTGGTAAGAGTAAGATCCTTGTTTTTATGGTAGAGGATATTTATTCTAGAGTAGCCAGGATCATTGAAGATATTGCCTACAAGAAAGGATATCGTGTTTTATTTTGTAGCAATGATAATGAGGATAAAAAATCTAAAGAGTTAATCAACCTATTTAGAAACAGGCAGGTAGATGGTTTTATTATTGTACCTTCTCCTGGAATCGAGAATGATATAAAGAATTTAGTTAATGATGGTATCCCGGTAGTTTTATTTGATCGTTATTTTCCTAATCTGAATGTTAGTCATGTTGTAGCAGCAAATAAACAGGCTACTTATACCGCTGCGAATAATTTGATCCAAAATGGATATAAAAAGATCCTTTTCGTTACTACAGATGTAAAGCAAACGCAGATGCTAGATCGACGTTTGGGATATACAAATGCTGTTAAAGAACATGAACTATCACCAAATGTTCTTGAGATCTCTTTTGCTGAAAAAGATAGGGAAAAGCGAAGAAACCTGTTTAGGAATAAGATAAATAATACCGAAGATTTTGATGCGATATTCTTTGCTACGAATTACCTTGCTGTTAGCGCTCTAGAATTGTTACAGGAAGAATATCCAGAATATTTGCAAACTAAAGGCTTCTTTTCTTTTGATGATGATGTTTTGTTTAAATTATTTGATCCTTCTATTTCTGCGATCTCTCAACCTCTGCAGAGAATTGGCGAGCAATTAATGGAATTGATGTTGGAAAAACTGAAGAAAAAAGATGAAGAAGATTTAATTAGAAAGATCGAACTCGACTGTAATATTCAGTATCGAAGCAGTTCTTTACCAAAAACTTAAAAAAGCATGCTATATTAGCAAGCAACTATAAGCAAACTAACTAACATGAAAAACAAAAGACATTCTATAAAGGACATTGCGGCTGCCCTAAATGTCTCGGTAACTACGGTATCTTTCGTACTAAATGGTAAAGCAAGAGAAAAGAGAATTTCAGAAGAGGTTACAAAAAAAGTTTTAGATTATGCCAAATCCATCAATTATAAACCTAACCAATTAGCACAAAGTTTAAGAACAGGTAGAAGTAAGATCATCGTGGTGATGGTAGAGGATATTTCAAATTATTTCTTCTCTAAATTAGCCAGGATCATAGAAGATATTGCATATGATAAGGGATATAAGGTTCTTTTTTGTAGCAACGAAAATAAAGATGAGCGCTCCAGAGATCTTATTAATTTATTTAGAGAGCGCCAGGTAGATGCTTACGTTATTGTTCCCTCCCCGGGAATTCAGCAGGATATAGCAGAATTAGTTTCAGATGATATTCCTGTAGTTCTGTTTGACCGCTATTTCCCAGAAATTGAAACCAATTATGTGATTATAGATAACTCTGAAGCGGTTCATAAGGCTAGTCAGCATTTAGTGGATAATTCGTACAAGAATATTGGATTTATTACTATTTCGTCAAGTCAGACACAAATGGAAGCTAGACAACGTGGTTATCGTGAAGCTATGCAGGCTAATAATTTGAAAGAATTTGTACTGGAGGTTCCTTTTTACGAGAAAAATATAGAGAAAGTAAAAGAGCTTATAAAAGAATATATAGCAGCACAAGGCCTTGATGCCATATTCTTTGCAACAAATTATTTAACGCAAATAGGTTTAGAGGTTATTAGGGAATCATATCCAGAAAAGATCAACGAAATGGGGATTATTACTTTTGATGACAATGATCTTTTCAAAATTTATTTTCCGCCGATTACTGCTGTTTCTCAACCATTGGAGGAAATAGGAGAAGAATTGATGACAACTGTTCTTAAAATGTTAAAAAACGCTTCAGATAAACCTTATAAGAACCAAAAAATCCTTTCTGCATCTTTGATTGAAAGAAATTCATCTTTTCCAAATAAGTCTCGTGCCTAGCTCAGAAGTTTTATATATAAATATATGATTTTTAACCCTGAAAGCTAAAACGTTTTATTTAATCGATTAAATTATTTCTGATAAGATTGAAAGTATTGCAGATTATGTTCGGTTTAAATATGGTGTAGATAACGAAGGAGCAGGATGGAGCCTACCAGATTATAACCCAGAAAATTCATATAAAAACAGTTATAGAATTACAGCAAGATTCCTGTATTGGTTAACTAAAAAATATGATAAAAAAATTGTTCAGAAATTAGATAAAAACATGCGAAATAAAACCTATTCTGCAGATCTATGGAATCAATATACAGGTAAGTCTTTAGATGAGCTGTGGGCAGAATATAGTGAGTCACCGCAAATAAGTTAAGAAACTATGCAAAGAAGAAAATTTATCCAAAACTCGGCTTTATTTGGGTCGTTAGCAATGATCAATCCAAAAGTATCATTCGCATCCAGCTTAGAAAAATATCCTGTGGTTAGAACACCAAAAGGAGAACGAAATTTTGAAAGTAAGGCAATCGAAAAAGCCATAAAAGAATTTGGCAAAAAAGTAGATGATGAAGAACTGGCCTGGTTATTTAATAACTGTTTTCCAAATACTTTAGATACTACAGTCACCTATACTACAAAAAATGGAAGACCAGATACCTATGTAATTACAGGAGATATCGATGCCATGTGGTTAAGGGATAGTTCTGCACAGGTATGGCCTTATATGGCATTTGCAGATGAGGATAAAGATCTTCAGCATTTAATTGCAGGAGTGATCAATCGCCAAACCCAGTACATTCTAAAAGATCCTTATGCGAACGCTTTTTATGATGATCCTTCAAAAAAAGGGGAGTGGACAACAGATCATACAGATATGAAACCTGGTGTACACGAGCGTAAATGGGAAATAGATTCTTTATGTTATCCAATTCGATTAGGTTATAATTACTGGAAAACTACTGGAGATACGGCACCTTTTGATGCAGAATGGCAAAAAGCGATAAAAGAAATTTTAAAGGTGTTTAAAGATCAGCAAAAAAAGAATGATCGTGGTTCCTATCATTTTCAAAGAGAAACGGCAAAAGCTACAGATACTCGTGCATTGCATGGTTATGGATACCCGGTAAATCCTGTAGGATTAATTTGTTCGGCTTTTAGACCTTCAGATGATGCAACGGTATTTTCATTTTTAATTCCGTCTAACTTTTTTGCAGTAGTGAGTTTAAAACAGGCTGCAGAAATGATGACCGAATTGGCAAATGATAGCCAAACGGCTTCAGAATTATTAAGCCTGGCGAAAGAAGTAGATAGCGCCTTAAAAAAACATGCTATTGTAGAGCATCCAAAATACGGTAAAATCTATGCATTCGAAATCGATGGTTTTGGCAATCATTTATTAATGGACGATGCCAATGTACCTAGCTTGCTTTCTCTTCCATATTTAGATGCCATGCCGGTAGATGATCAGATTTATCAAAATACCAGAGCATTTATCTGGTCTACAGATAATCCGTTTTTCTTTAAAGGAAGCGCTGCAGAAGGTGTTGGTGGGCCACACGTAGGGATGGATATGGTTTGGCCAATGTCTATTACTATGAGAGGTTTAACCAGTACTAGTGATAAAGAAATTAAAGACTGTATTAAAATGCTTAAAGCTACTCATGGCGATACCGGATTTATGCATGAAACTTTTCATAAAGATGATCCTACAAATTTCTCAAGATTATGGTTTGCCTGGGCAAATACACTTTTTGGTGAATTTATCTGGAAAACCTACAAAGAAAGTCCAGAGCTTTTAGGATAAAACTTAAAATTTATACTGAATGAAAGTCTCCCAAAACACCTCAGTACAACTGATAAAATATAGCCTGATATTATCGGTTTTGGCCGTGCAATTTGCTTGTAAATCCAGCACAGGCAAAACTGAGGAGAAAGCAAATCTTACTAGTTATTTAAATCTGGAGGGAACGTAGTGATCCAAACTACTAAAGAATAATTTCGGAGAAAATCATCCTAACCAATCAATCTTCGAAATAACAGGGAACGTCTTGCGTTCCCTGTTTCGTTTTATTGGCACAGCCAAAGGGTATAATACTCCGAGACTTGCCTTGAAATTAAAAAATTGTTTCTAGTGAATGCCACGTGGGCTTACCCCGAGGTAGTTTACTAAAAGCATAACCTATTTTATATAATTTCGGCACATATTTTTAAGTGGATATTCATTATCTTTTCTGTCTAAATTCAGAAAATCAAAATTAAGTTAAAGCCTAGTTTATTAATGTATGTAAACGAAGCAATGATTTATATTTGTCTTTCAAGCTTAGTCATTTTTAAATGAATTTTCATGATCTGCCAAAACAACCAAGTATTTTTCTATCGTACTGGAATGTAGGAAAGCTGTTGTATGGCGCTTTACTTCTTTTTATTATCGAAACTTTGTTTTATTACGCAAAGTTTAATGAATCGCTTGTAGAAAACGATTTGCTTATCATTGGTTTTTGGCTTTGGTGTTTACTTTTTTCTTTTATTCACATGTTTTTGGTAATGGCCGATGTTTGGTCGCGATTTCAGAATTATAAAAGAGCTAAAGATCAAATGTTTCAGCATGGATTTAAAACAAAGATCGCTATAAATTATACGGGTAGTAAATGCCAGCGAATGGCGTTTATGGCCGCCGCCAAGGAGTTGGGAATCGATAAAGATGTGCAGCGATTTTATCAAAAAATGGGAATTAGCTGGTATCATTTTATTCCGACTTTTATGATAAAAGATCCTTTATTTCTCTTCCGTAATTATTTTTGGTCGCGTACTTTTTTAGAGCGCTATTATGCACCAAAATTCGATTTTAGAAATCAGCAAAAGCTACTTTCGTGATCTTAAAGGCCAATAATTTAACCAAAAGCTACAAATCTGGTAAAGCCGTAGATCATATTTCTATGCAGCTTAAAGCCGGTAAAATTTACGGGCTACTAGGTAAAAATGGTGCGGGTAAAACCACCTTGTTTAAGATATTGTGCAATTTGGTAACGCCAGATTCTGGTACGCTAAAAATTCATTCAGAGAAACGAAAATTTATAGGTGCGATCATCGAAAATCCCGGATTGTATGGCTATTTAAATGCCTACGAGAATCTAAAGATTTTTGCTGAAATTCAGGATGCACCCCGGGATAGAAAAAGTCTTCAGGAATATTTGAAGAATGTAGGACTTCCGTTAGAGCGAAAAGATGCAGTGCGTAATTTCTCGATGGGAATGAAACAACGCCTGGCTATCGCGATTGCCTTGCTAAACGATCCTGAAATTATCATTTTGGACGAACCATTTTCAGGATTAGATCCAACGGGTGTTTCAGCATTAATTCAGCTTATAAAATCACTGGCGGTTCAGAATAAATCCATTTTAATTTCCTCACATTTAATGACCGAATTACAGAATTGCTGCGATTATTTATACGTAATCGATAGTGGAAAATTGGTGAATAAGGGCGAAACCAATACGCTTTTTCAAAGATGTATTTCCAGGTTTACGATAAAAGGAAACAGAATAGGGAAGGTGAAAAACGAATTTCCAAATATCATTTATGCTGAAGATCACAGGATCGATATTCAATGTAATTCTACTGAAATTTCTAATGTTTTAGAAAAATTGGTTCAAAAAGGATACAAAATCACATCTTGTGTGCCACAGCTTACGTTGAACGAACTTTTAAGTCCGCTACCGCATGATGTATAGAATTTTAAAGGTAGAGCTATTTAAGTTGTTTCGAGAAGCCAAAACATGGTATGCGATCGCGGCAGTTTTAATTATCGAATTTATCATTTTGTTTGCCGCATATTATCAGGGAAAGACTATTTTAGAGCTATTATTAGACAATTTAAGGCAGTCTTTTTATTTTGAAGGAAACCTTCTTAACGGTAATTTATTGTTATACATCGTTTTAAACTCACTTTGGTTTAATTTACCTTTAATTTTAATGATCGTCAGTTCAGCTTTAATTACTGAAGAATACAAAACCGGAACTTTAAAAACTTTGATGCTGCAAGCGGTAAGCAAAAAGAAACTGATCACCGCAAAATATATTACGTCCGTAATTTTTACAATATCGATCTTAGCGCTTTTAATGCTTAGTAGTTTTGTATTGGCTTATGGTATTTTTGGAGATGGCGATTTGGTGGTGTATTTGGGAACTTTAAATTTTTTCCCTGCGGAAGAAGCCTTCTCCAGGATTTTATGGGCCTTTGCGTCTGGCACTTTAAGCATGATCTTTTTTACGACGGTAAGCGTAACTTTAGGAATTATCCTGAAAGAACCTACCAAAACCTGGATTGCTTCAGCGTTATTTCTAATCTTAAGTTCGTTATTTATAAAAGCCGATTTTGGTGATTTTGGCGACTATTTTTTTCCGAAGTTAACCAATTCATGGCAGCGATTTTTCGCATACGATCTGGATCATTATAGTATTTTTCAAGACAACATAATGCTTTTAGGATATACTGTTTTATTTGCTGTTGTTGGAATTTATAAATTCAGTAAAACCGATATTGGATGAAATTAAGGATCATTTTTTTGCTGATTTTAATGCTAAGCGTGAGCTTACAGGCGCAGGAAATCGATAAAGATTTATTGCGAATTAAAGAGCGAATGGAAGAGGTTTTACATTTCACCGCAGATATTGTGGTAGATGTTGAAGCGCCGTTTATAAATATGCCTACAAAAACGGCTTCGATGGAATATAATCGAGGCGAGAACATAAAGTTTGAGAGTAAAGATTTTTTGATCTTTCCAAAACGCGGACTCGATTTAACGTTTTCTGAACTTTTTGAGCATCCTTTTATCAATGTTGATCGTGGTTTTAAGACGATCGATAATCAAAATTTGAAAGTTTTAAGCGTAATTCCAAAAGACGAAAAAGCCGATATGGCGATGGCGACACTTTATCTGGATATTGAAAATGATCATATTATACTTTCTGAAATTACCACTAAAAATCAGGGAAGCTATACTTTACAAATGCAGTACAATGCTGCTGAAATATTACCAGATCATATTGAAGTTTCTTTTGCGATCGAAAATCTAAAAATTCCGCTTAATTTTATGGGAAGCGATACCAAGATCGATCGTAAAGCGATGAAAAGCAATGAAACCAACACCGGCACGGTGAAATTACAGATTAAAAATTACGATATTAGATAGCTATTTTTCATTTGATTCAAACGATATGCTTATGAATGTAAATAGAAAATATTATAAAGTGACTAAATAGATTTTTATTAATGTTCTGATTTTCATGGTTACAACTGAAATAAAAAAAATAACATTTCTGAATAAAAATATATCGAAGGATGAATTCAAGAGTACCAACTGTAAAGCAAACAAATTGGATTTCACTAATTCCCCATTTTATTATTATGGGAATACTTATTTTTATTTGGTATCAATTTAATCCAGAAAAAGCATTGCTTCTGGGCGCAATGACTTATTTAATCATTTCTTTCTTATTAAGAAACTTAATTCCAAGAGACCATAGAAAAGGAATAAAGAAAAATAATAAAGGAAGATTTAAAGATGCAATTTCTGATTTTGAGAAAAGCTATTACTTTTTCAAAAAACACGAATGGATTGATAAATACCGATTTATTACATTATTAAGTTCTTCAAAATTTTCTTATCGCGAAATAGCATTGGGAAATATAGGGTTTTGCTATGCACAAATAGGAAACGGAAAAAAATCTAAAGAATATTATGAAAAAACTTTAGAAGAGTTTCCAGAAAGCGTATTAGCGAAATCAGCTTTAAATATGATAAATGCTATTGAAAACAAATCTGCTCAATAATACCTTTGGCCAATTGCTAATTAATACTTGATCTTTTGGTAATATTTATTTTAAACATGAGCTAAATTGACTAATTAATCTGCAACTGTATATAATCGCGAACGATAGCTGTTTTTTCAAGAATGAAATATTCCAAAATCAAAAAGTGTATTAAAGGAAATTTTATGCTTTTGATATACTATAGCAAATAGGATTACTCCAAAACGTCAAATTCCACTTTTAAATTTTAAATCCAAGCAAGAATGATTTCAATGAGTTGTTGTTTATCTAAATCCACTTAAATAAAAAAGCGACCCAGATGCTATCCAGATCGCTTTTTTGATAAATGATATTGAACGGTATTAGTTCAGTTTTTTAACTAAAATTTCAGCAACCAGTTCAGATGATGCTGGATTTTGCCCGGTGATCAATAAACCGTCTTCAACGGCATAAGGAGCCCAGTTTTCTTTTTTAGAATAAATACCGCCATTCTTTTTAAGCATATCTTCCACTAAAAAAGGAACTACATTGGTAAGTTGAACCGCTTCTTCCTCTTCGTTAGTGAAGCCGGTAACTTTTTTTCCTTCCACTAAAGAATTTCCTTCAGCATTTTTAGTGTTCTTAAATACTCCTGGAGCGTGACATACAGCAGCAACCGGTTTGTTATGCTCATAAAAATCTTCAATAAGGGCAATAGAATTTTTATCTTCAGCTAAATCCCATAAAGGACCGTGACCACCAGGATAGAAAATCGCATCAAAATCTTCCTGATTTGCATTTTCTAACTTTATAGTGTTTGCCAAAACCTTCTGCGTTTCTTTATCATTATAAAAACGTTCTGTCGCTGGAGTTTGAGCATCTTCGCTCTCACTTTTGGGATCTATAGGAGGCTGCCCACCTTTTGGCGAAGCTAAAGTGATCTCAAAACCTTTATCTTTTAAAAAATAGTAGGGAGATGCAAACTCTTCGATCCAAAAACCTGTTTTTTCTCCGGTTTCGCCTAGATCTTCATGACTTGTTAATACAAATAACACCTTTTTCATTTCGTTGTTTTTTTTAAGGTTCTCACTATTTGTTGGTTCTGCTTGCGCTTCTTTTTTAGCGTTTTGCCCACAAGATGACAATAAAACCATAGTGAAAATCGCTGTTAATACTCTTTTCATTTAAGCAATTGAATTAATTTATATAGGCAAATGTAGCTTGAAGAAAGCCCTTAAAAATTGATGTATGATAAGAAATTACTTCTTGGCATTTTCTCTTCTTATCCTACTTAAACTCTCGGTTGTGATTCCAAGATATGAGGCAATATGATAATTCTTAACACTTTGTTCGATATTAGGATATGTAGTAATAAATGCTAAATATCTTTTTTTAGCCGATTGCGCCAGGCTTGCTAAAATTCTTTTCTGAAAACTAGCAAAAGCTCCTTCCATTTTTCTTCTGAAAAAAGTTTCTAGTTGTGGTATTTTCAGAAATAAGTCTTCCATCCCTTTTTTAGAGATTTTATATAGAATAGCATCCTGAATACATTCAATATTCATGATCGCCTGGGTGCTACTAAAAAAAGCAGTATAGTCACTTATCCACCAATCATTAATAGCAAATTGAAGCGTATGTTCTTTACCAGCTTGGTCTATAAAATATGTGCGTAAACATCCCTTGGACACGTAATATTGGTAAAGCACTGTTTCATTAGCTTCTAATAAGTTCTCTCCCTTTTTCAATTCTATTTTTTCAAGATGAGGGATGATTAAAAGAATTTCTTCCGAAGAAAGGGATATCCCTTTAAAAATATTTGTGACTACAGAATTTTCGATAAGCTATAAGTTTTAAGTAGCGAAGAATGTGGTGTATTTACAATTTAGAAATTAGGAATTAAAAACGTATAAGCTTAATAAGCTAAATTCGTTTCACGAAAAAATGTTGGTAAATATAAATATAATTGATTTTTAAAATAATGACCTTTAGCTAAAATGTTTTTTAGAATAAAAACATTCTTTTTCAACATTGAAACTAGATTGTAGCTTGGAATAGAGATACAAAAGTTATAATTCAGCCAAAAATGTTATTATTTATCTAATAAGGATTTTGTTACGAATAAATGTATCTAAATTTATTCGTTAACAAACCTAATCCTGTTGAAGATGAACGTGAGCTTGAAAGATAGACTTCAGGTTTCTAATTCTATTTTAGAAACTATAGGCGATACACCAATAGTACGATTACAACATATTTCTTCTACTAAAGTTGAAGTTTTTGCCAAATTAGAAAGCTTTAATCCCAGCGGAAGTGTTAAAGCAAGAACTTCTTTTAATATTCTCCAAAAAGCCATGGAGGCTGGTGAATTACGTGAGGGAGATACGGTGATCGAATCTAGTTCTGGCAATATGGCTATTGGCCTGGCTCAGGCTTGTTTAGTCATGGGATTAAAATTGATCGTTGTTGTAGACCCCAAAATCAACAAACTTACTTCGCAGTTACTGGAAACTTATGGAGCCACTATCGAAATGGTGACTAAACCTTTGGAAGAAGGCGGATTTTTGGGTGCTCGCTTAGCTAAAGTAAAAGACTTGCTTAAAAAGACTAAAAATAGCTTTTGGAGTAATCAATATGGAAATTTGGACAATCCCAAAACACACTATCAAACCACTCAGGAAATTTACGAAGCTTTAAATGGAAGATTAGATTATCTATTTGTTGCTACAAGTACGTGTGGAACTTTAATGGGATGTGCAGATTATATAAAAGCGAATCATCCTAATACTAAAATTATAGCTGTTGATGCAGTTGGAAGTGTGCTTTTTGGCGGTGAAGCTGGCACAAGAAAAATTCCCGGTCATGGCGCTGGGGTAGATTCACAATTTCTAGATGAAGATTATATTCATGATTTTGTTAAGGTGAGTGATCTGGAATGTGCTGCAGGATGTTGGGAATTACTCGAAAAAGAAAGTATTCTTGCCGGCGGTTCTTCTGGAGCGATCATAAAAGCATTTCAAAAATACGAGGATCAAATAGAAGAAGGCTCACGTTGCGCATTTATCCTAAGCGATGGTGGAAGCAGATATCTTGATACTATTTATAATCAGCAGTGGTTATTACGAAATATTCCGGGGGTTTATGATGCTTTAACGCCTATTGGAGGATGGAAAATTAAACCTTCTTTTGAATATAACGTCGCTATTGTCGGTCTTGGTCCTAAAGGTCTATACGGTTTGGAACGTTTGTTAGCTCAGCTTAAAAGTGAAAAAGTTAAGGAAACTGTAAATATTCATCTTTATAATAAAAACGAATATTTTGGTGCTGGTGATGTGTATCGCTTAGATCAGCCCGATTATTTAAAAATGAATTTTACAAATCAGAAAATAGATATTCGGCCTCAAAAACAACCAAAATCGATAGTTAAACTAAACAATTATACTACATGGCTTAGAGATAGTACTGGAACTGATGAGCGTTATTTAAAGGATCAATTTTCTTCACGAAAGATGGTTGGGAAATATCTTAGTAAAAGTTTTGAAGATTTAATTTCTTCAGCTCCAGAGAACATTAAGATATATCAACATCACGAAGAAGTTGTAAATATTACCGAAAATGAAGACGTGCTTCAGCTGGAAACACTTTCAGAAGTAAAATCAAAAAATCTTGTAGAGGTTCATAATTTGTTACTAACCACCGGACATGCGGGAAATCGTTCCGAAATTTTAGAAAATAAAGAGTCAATTTCTTCGAATATCGACTTTGTGTATCCGGTTGAAAAAAAATTAGTCAATATTGATTCTAATTCTTCCGTAGCGATAAAAGGAATGGGATTAACTTTTATAGATGCTGTTTTAGCTTTAACTGAAGGAAGAGGAGGAAGTTTTAGTGGTGTATGCAAGAATATGGAATATTTCGCTTCTGGAAACGAACCTGCTGTAATTTATCCTTATTGTAGGTCTGGTGCGTTAATGATTCCTAGAGTAGGAGAGATGCCGAAGGTTCCCGAGTTACGTTTTTTTACTGCTGAAAAACTGAGTGAAATTAGAAAGAATTCGGCTCATAAATTCGATTTTTCAGGAGATTTACTACCATTGATCAGGAAGGAATTTATTTATCGATATTACAGTGTAGCTTTCAGAAATTCAGGGGAAAATTTAGATGAAAATTTATCATTTTCTGAAATACTAAACGAAATTGAAAGCTTTCACATAAAATATCCTTCAGAAAAGCGGTTTTCATTTGAAGCACTCCAATCACCATTTATTCAGCATGAAGACTATGATACTTCAGCTGTAAAACATCTTCTGGACGAAACTTTAGCGCAGGTGTCAGAGGGAAGAAAAAGTCCGTTACTCGCGGCGATTGGCGCGTGGCATGATATAAGTCCGATTTTCAATGATCTCTATAGTTTTGGAGGTTTGACAGCCAGATCTCATCAAATTTTTGATACGGAGTATTTTTCTTTTTTCAACCGAATTAGTTACGGGCCGCCTTTAGAAAATATGTTTAAAATATTAGCAATATTAAAGGCTGGAATTTTAGATTTCAGCTATGGTAAATCTCCGAAGATAGATCAGCTACCCAATGGGAAATTTGAATTAGATAATTTTTCTTTAGAAACTAATAAAAAGGCAATTACCGACTATCACATCGATGCACGTATTCCTAAAATGAAATTACCTGAACAATCCTCTTTACTTTATAAAAATCTTTTTGAGAAAGGTAAAATGCAGGTTTTTCAGAATATAGATGAAACAGGGATTTACGAGACGGGAGGTATGGATCTTAGCAAAGAAGGACATCCAATTAGCAAAGAAGGAAAGGAATTACATAATATCACAATATATGGCACCCCTACCGAGGGTGTTACTTTCGATAATGATACGCTATCCAGAAGCCGTAACGATTTTTCATCAGTTTGGGCGAATGGCGTAGTAGATCACTTAAATAAGATTATTTCAAATTCTAAAAATATTAAATGAGCAATAGTAAGTATACAAATGGAAATCAGGAAAATGGGCTTACGCCAATAACTTCGCAATGGATGCACGATATTATGGATCATCCGGGAGTAGTGAATGAGCTTTTTGCAAAGTATGGCTCTCCATTAAACATTCTCAATCCTGCTTCTTTTACCCAAAATTGTACAAAATTTAAAGAGGTTTTTGAACTTAACAATGTAAAATCTGGAATCTTCTATGCCAGAAAAGCTAATAAAGCAAAAGCATTTGTAAAGCAGGCTTTTAAAGATAATATTGGGGTAGATACTGCGAGTGAGCGCGAGCTGTTACAATCGCTTCAGCTTGGTGGAGATGGTGATCATCTAGTATTAACTTCAGCAATAAAAACTAAGAAGCAGATTGAAATTGCTATTCAGAATAATGTACCAATTGTTTTAGACAACGATGATGAATGTATTCTGGTTAATGATCTTGCTGAAAAAAATAATAAAAAAGCTATTGTTGCTTTTCGCATAAGTGGTTTTCATGTCGATGGAAACAAACTCTACAGCCGCTTTGGCTTCGATATCGACGAAATTGAAGAATATTTAATTAACAAAGTTGGTGAAGATAAAGCCTATAGTAATCTTAGTGCAGTGGGCCTACATTTTCATTTAGATGGCTATTCTACGCACCAAAGAAGTGAAGCTTTGTTGCAATGCATCAAATTGATACAAAATTTAAAAGAGCATGATTTCTCACTTCGATTTATCGATATGGGCGGTGGAATTTTGATCAATTATCTAGAGCATAAAAATGAATGGTTACATTTTGATGAAAGATTGAAGCAAAGTCTGAAGGATGAAATTTCACCGGTGACATTCAATAAAAACGGACTTGGATATAGATTCGAAGACGGAAAAATAAAAGGGGAGAGGAAAACCTATCCTTATTTTAATGAAATCCATTCAGATAAATTTTTGAATGAAGTTCTACAATATCAGGATCAAAACAGTGATTCTGTTGCTTCTTTACTTCAAAAGAAAAATGTTGAAATTCGTATAGAACCGGGTAGATCTTTAGTAAATCAATCTGGGATGACCATGGCGAAAGTTGTTCATCGAAAAAAAGATGCAAAAGGCCAATGGTTAATTGGTTTAGAAATGAATATGAGCCAGATGATGAGTTCTAGCGCAGATTTTATGCTGGATCCTTACGTTATGTATGCAGATTTGGACGAAAATAAAACAGAAAATGACGCTGTAGATGTTTATTTTACTGGGGCTTATTGTTTAGAAAAAGATGTATTATTGAAAAGGAAAGTAAGCTTGCCTAAACTTCCCGAAATTGGTGATGTTGTGGTTTTTGTAAATACTGCCGGCTATATGATGCATTTCTTTGAAACACAAGCGCATCTTTTTGAACTGGCACCCAATTTAGTTTATACTGAAAAATCAAATTCCTTCGAACTTTCCAATTTTCATTTAGATGCGGATAACTAGCTAACATTAATATTTTCATCCTGAATCTGGTTCGGTTGGAAATCGGATTTGATTCAGGGTGACCGTTAAAGTTATAATTCAGCTTGAAAAAAACTGATTACTAAGTTTAAATTGAAATTACCCACTATTTTATTTAATCCCAAAGCGGTTATTTACCAAATCGATTACAATGGTATTATTCATAAAAAGATCGCTGCCAATCACCGCTTTTAGGTTTTCAGATTTCAGGGTTTTACTCACTTTTTCAGCTTTAGTAAAAAAGGCTTTTTTATTATTGATCGGCAGGTTAACATCTGCAATTCTAATTTTGGTAGTAATATTACTTCCGGTAAAACTAATATCTTCGCCCCAGGATTTCAAATTCTTTATTTCTGTATGATTTTCTTCAGTAATACTTTTAAATAAGTCGGCATCTATTGTAGCAAAAGGAAATAAGCTTGCATGGGTATTATACACCACGGCATTTTTACTTCCGTTGGCAATTAGGTCTAAATACAGCTGATTATTTTTAAAGCGAAGCGGCGTATAACTAAAAGAATTTGCTTCCCAATCTTCTAATTTCTCAGTAATCACTAATTGCTGAGATTTGAAATCTATAAGTAAAATTTTGTTTTTGATCTCGTTAGCTCCCAATGTGCCAATGATATCAAAATCTTTTAAGTTTTCAGATTTTCCAAAATTCTTCTGAACCATTAAGCTATCCTGAGCGATTGGTTGCTGATTTCCAAAATGGATTTGGTTATAAAAAACATCGTAACCTTCTCTATGCTGAATATTATTTTGTAAGGCCGGATAAGCCGAAGTAATCGCATTTAAAGTATCGCCGTAGATCACATTATGATCGATACCAAGATCCAACTGCATTTTAAAAGTCTTGTCTATTCCTTCTAATTTCACCGGAATAAGAATTGTGCCGTGATTAATGGTAAAGCCACCCTGTTTTAATTTTTGCCATTGAAAATTGATCGTATCTGAAGCTATTTCATATTCATTTTGTACAATTTTCGCATCATTTTTACAGGCGAAAACCAATGATATAAAAATACTGTATACAAAAATTCTGAAAGGTAAATGTTTAATCATAGCATTGGTATTGGATTGAAAAAGCAATAATTTCTGAAATATAAAACTTTTATAGAAACTCGAATATTACCATAAAAGTATAAGCGATCAGGAATTGTTCTTCTTCAATATTTTAATGATGCGGTTATAGATGATTTCGTGCAGGTTCCAGTTGTAACCTTCAAAATCTACGGTATTGGTGAATTGAATAACGACCGTGTCGATATCTTTATGATATTTGGCAATGCTTTGATATCCTGGGATCAAACCCGTATGCTCATAGCGGTAAATCGAAGAATAAATCTCTTGTTCTTTTTCATCTTTAAAAACAGAGCCATCATTTAGTGCTCTAATAAATTTTCCCAAATCTTCTGCTGTAGCCAGCATCACATCGATATTATCGTATTTAAGATCGCCTTCGTAGCCTACATAATAGCCACTCATTACATCATCTATGTCTACATCTTGAATGGACGCATAAGTATTTTTAAGCTGAAGTGGATCTAGGATTTTGGCCTGAATATAATCGAAAGTATCGTAACCTAAAACACGCTGAATGATCCTGTCGATAAGCAGATAATTGGTGTTTGAATATTCGTAATCTGTCCCTGGTGCAAAATTTGCAGGCTGGTCTAATACCAAAGCCAGATTTTCTTCAGCGGTTTCTTTTGGTGCTGCCCAGTACATATACGTATCGGTATAATTTGGAATCCCACTACGATGTTGTACCATCATTCGCAGCGTGATTGCTTCAGCATTTTCGATTCTTCCCTTTAATTCTGGTAAATAATCAGCAAGATTTTTATCTAAAGAAAGCTGGTTTTCTCGCACTAATTTCGCAATCGCAACAGCATGATAAAGTTTACTTATACTTGCTATTTTAAAAATGGAATGTGGATCTGCCGGAATTTTCTCTTCCTTATTTTTATATCCCGCAGCAAAGAATTCGGGTTCGTTACCTTTCTTATCTACGTAAACAATAATACCATCAAAGCCAAGACCGGTAGCCCGATTTACTTGTTCCTGCACCGTATCTGGTAAAGGCATCAGCCAGGCTTTTAGGATGATCCATGGAACAAAAAAGAGAGAAGTAATTGTGCCGATAGCTAAAACAATCCGAATGATGGTTTTATATTTTTTAGAACTCATATTTCAATACAAACCTATAGAGTTTGAGGCATCTTAAGGCTTAATTTTCTTATTTGTACGAGGCTAATTTAGTTAAAATAAATGTTTTTAGAAATGACGAATATTGATATTCAGTATTTTCCGAAGGAATTATGATGTAATAAATATTTCTACGGAAGTTAATAAAGATAGCGGACAACTTATCGATTTTCAATAAGTAGATTACTACTGGGCAAGCCCGTGTGGCATTTTTTGACAATCGTCTTTATATCGAGGCGACCTGGAAATAAATAAAATCTTTAAAGTCATATTAAATTTATTTGTCTAGATAGCTCGAGATCAAATCGATGTATAGAATTATTAATGTTTTAGAATTCTTCCCAATTTAATGTTAGGTAAAAGTGAAAGTTTGATGCTTAAAGACTTTAAAGTTTATTTTTGTTTGCAAACCCAATTATGATTAGAATAACTTACTCCACTTTACTCGTTTTCTGCCTGTTTTTTTGTGTTCAGTTTGCTGGTTTTGCTCAGGACTCGAAAAAAAAACAACCCAAGAGGAATTTTATTTCCAGATATATTAATAACGTTTTAAATGATACGGTTTCTAAAGAACGTTCTCAATTCTTTGTATTTCCAACTGTAGGATATCGTCCCGAAACCGGAGTAGAATTTGGAGTAACTCCGCTTTATATTTACTACGCAAACGAAGATGTAAATAACCGTTTAAGTGAAATGAAAGCCTACAGCTTTTTTACGCTAAATGGGCAGTATGGGATTAGAATGAGTCATGCATTATATTCAGATAAGGATACCTGGTTTTTTCTAGGAGATATCGATTTTGAACAATTTCCGCTGAAATATTATGGAATAGGAGGTAATGTTCCGCAGAAAAATATCGCGTTGGTAGATGCTACTCAAATTCGGATTAAAGAACGGGTTTTACGTCGAGTGCTCGAAAATTTCTATATCGGTCTTGAAACCGATTTTAGAAGTTTAAGCAATGTTTCTTTTGATCCTGCTGAAGGGCGAGATGAAATAGATTTTGAATTACCCTTTGGAGCTGATGGAACCACAAATTTTGGATTGGGAGTAGGTTTTGTGTACGATGAGCGCCATAATGTTTTAAACGAACGTGATGCCTTTTTTAGCGAATTTGCATATCTAAATTATAATCCTTTCTGGAAAAGTGATGTAGAATATCAATTAATAACTCTGGATAACCGAATTTATAAGAAAGTAAGTGAAAATAATGTCCTCGCCGCACAACTTTACGGTGAATTTAATTTTGGCGGTGACGTACCTTTTAATCAGCTTTCTTATATGGGCGGTGAAAGTTTAATGCGTGGTTATTTTAAAGGACGGTACAGAGATCGGAACCAGATTGCAGCACAGGTAGAATATCGATTTTTACCTTTAAAACTTGGTTTTACAGATCGTTTAGGTGCTACGATTTTTACAGGAGTGGGAGAAGTTTTTAATGATTGGGACGAGTTACAGGTAAATAATGTAAAATGGTCTGCCGGTGCAGGAGCACGTTTTTTGATCTTCCAGCAAAAGGATGTTTACCTGCGGTTTGATTATGCGTTTACTAAAGACGACAGCAACTTTTATATAAGTATTGGAGAAGCATTTTAAAAGTTTCATTTTAAATTATACCCAATTTTTACCCAATATTGGGTATTGCAGAAATAAATTTATAGTAATATCATTGCATAGATAAGTTCTCGAAAATTGGGGTTTTTAGAACTTATCTCAACCTAACCGTTTAAGTACAGAATATTTTAAGTAAGCTAAGAGTCTTGAAATTTAATTTTGTAGTTCATAGCGGTAATATATAAAGTGGGGACAGCTATGTAGGGGTGCATTCGTCCCCATTTTTTATTTCACAATTTTATTTTAGGTGATATACAAGTAGTGTTATAGTAATATATCCTTAACCCCAATGCCTTGCCCAATTTATAAATCTTCAATTTTTTTGTGAATATAAGATGACTTCATTTGGAAGCCGAAAAATTGAATATATCCACAGACCCTACGCTCTTCTCGCTTGTTAAACAAGGGAATCAAATAGCTTTTAAACAGGTTTATGATAAATATTGGGATAGACTTTATATGTATTGTTTTAAAATTTTAAATGATACCTGGCTCGTCGAAGATGTTCTTCACGAAGTATTTACGCAAATTTGGATTAGAAAAGAAGAGCTAGAAATCACGAATCTTAAAAGCTACCTTTTTAATGCAGTTCGTAATAGAGCCTTACTAAAAATTAGAGACGATAAATTCACAAAATTAGATGAAGCGATCGTTGGTAAGCTTGAATTAATTCCTGAGATCGAACAAGAATTTGATAAAAATGATACTATTTTAGCTATAAACCGCGCTTCTAAAGAACTTCCAGATCGTTGTCGTGATATTTTCTATATGAATAAGATTCAGCATTATTCTTCAGCTGAAATTGCAAAGCATTTCAATATATCTCAAAGAACAGTAGAAAATCAAATTAGCCTTGCACTAAAACATCTACGCAAAGAATTAGGAACAACTTTAATAATCCTATTGTTTTCTGGCAATTTATAGCCTAAAGTTAGCATAAGGTTCAGCCTGGGTTAACAAAATATTAAGATCAAATTATTTGAGATTTTGGTGTGTGAAATAAGCCTGGCTTTTGTGTCTTGTTTATATAAAGCTAATGAACATGACCAAAGTTGAGTTTTTTGATCTTTTACAGAAATTTGAAAAAGGAACGTGTAGTGCTTCTGAAGTGAAACTTCTAAAACGCTATTGTGAAAAAGTGCAGATCAAACAAGAATCGTTATGGCAGCTAAGCAATAAAGAAGAGGTTAAGCTTAGACTTTTTACCAGAATATTAAGCACTATTGAAGTTCAAAAGCCTAAGAAACAATCTTCATATAAAATAAGTTACTGGTCTATTGCCGCTGTTTTTGTAATGCTTTTAGGTAGTGCTGTTTTATTGAAACAATTTTTCGGAGATCGTGAAAATAGTGCTTTTAATGAGAATCAAATTACTTTAGAACTTCCTAACGGCGAATTAAAAGTTATAGAAAAAAGAGATGGCGATTATGCTGTTACGTCTAATGGAAGCGTTCACGGAATAAACAATAATCAAACCCTTATTTATAACAATTCTGAAACTTCTAAAGTAATCGAATATCACACACTTAATGTTCCTTACGGTAAAACATTCAAATTACAGCTGGCAGATGGCAGTAAGGTTCATCTAAACTCAGGGTCTTCCATAAATTATCCATCTCAATTTATAGAAGGAAAAAATCGTGAGGTTACATTAACAGGAGAAGCGTTTTTTGAAGTAGCTCACGATTCTTTGCATCCGTTTTTTGTGAATGCAGATCATCTACAAATTAGCGTTCTAGGCACCAAATTTAATGTTCAGTCCTATATCGAAGACGAAACAACAGATGTTGTATTGGTAGAAGGAGCAGTGGCTCTCGCTCCAAATGAAATTAGTGATAATAGAGATCAGTTCATATTATCTCCCGGAGAAATGGGAAGCATTAAAAAGAGCAATAGCAGAATTGTTATTACTGAAACCACTCCAGATATCTATACTTCCTGGATGGAAGGGAAGCTTATTTTTCGTGATATAAGTTTTAATAGCATGATAAAAAAGCTGGAACGACATTACGACAAGACCATTATCAACAATAATAAAGTGCTGGCAAGAGAAAAGTTTAGCGCAAGCTTTGGAAAAATAGAGGTCACTAAGCTTTTTGAAAGTTTAAAGAAATACCATGGTATCGATTATACAGCATCTGGAGATACTATCTATATCAATTAATATTTAAAATAAAAACTATGTAAAAATTGTACAAGATCACTCAAGTTAGAACCAGACAGTAGCTTAGAAAACCTGAAGCAAAAAAAATCGGAAAATGCGGCAACATTTCCCGATCTGTATATTTTAGACTGTCACAAAAAACAATCACTTAATAATGCTTTAAAAGTATGAAAAAACTTCTTAAACCTAAAAGAAGACCAAAACCTTTATTCGATAAATTAAAAATGAGAATAAGCCTTTTACTTTTTTTATCTGTCTTTAGTATGAAGGCCAATGATTCTTTGGCACAAAAAACAAAAATTACTTTCGATCATAAAGATGTTAGTATTTATCAATTAATAGATGAGATCGAAAATCAATCTGATTTCCATTTTATTTACCGAGTTAAAAATGTAAATCTAAGTCGAAAAATAAACATCAGGGTTGTAAAGAAACCTTTAATTGAAGTTTTAAAATTGATGTTCGATAAAAGTTCTACAGCATACACTGTTGTAGAGCAAGACAAACAAATTCATTTAACAGAAAAGAAGCCGCTGCCTTCACATTCTGAATCCACGAATAAGCAACAGCAGTTCCTGGTAAAGGGAATGATCTCAGATGAAAATGGGCTTCCACTTCCTGGCGCAAGTGTTATCGAAAAAGGAACTTCTAATGGTGTGGTAACAAATTTTGAAGGGGAATTTAGTATTTCTATTTCTTCGGAAAATGCCATGCTCATTGTTTCCTTCATTGGATACAAAACTCAAGAAATTGCGGTTAATGAGCGTGCTACAATAAATATTCAATTATCTCCCAGTGCAGCTGATCTGGATGAAGTTGTAATTACAGCTTTAGGAATGAAGCGAGAGAAAAAAGCTTTAGGATATGCCGTTGGAGAAGTAGATTCTGAACGTTTAAATTTAGTTCCGCAGGAAAATGTGTTAGGCGGATTATCTGGAAAAGTTTCCGGACTAAATGTGAGCAGAGCTGGAAATGACGTTTTTGCACCATCTTACGTGACTATTAGAGGAAGAACCTCATTAACTGGAAATGATCAACCTTTGGTAGTTATTGATGGAGCGCCCGTAGGAGACGCTAGCGTGATGGGAGATATAAGTGCAATGGATATCGAATCTGTAAGTGTACTAAAAGGAGCAAGTGCAGCTGCATTATATGGATCCAGAGCAGGAAATGGCGTGATATTAATTACAACAAAGTCTGGTAAAGGCATTCAAAAAGGAATAGGAGTAAGCCTAAATTCAACTTTAACCATTAATAATCCTTATAAATACTTCGATTTACAGAATCGTTTCACCAATGGGCAGCGTGGTTTATTTAACGAAGCCACCTGGCAGCATTGGTACGGAGCGGAAGAAGGTGCACAGGCAGTACAATGGAATACAAATGGGGAAGCCGCTCCATTACAATTTTATGATAACAGTCTGGAAGATTATTTTACCACTGGCGTAACAACGATCAATGATGCGAAGGTTTCTGGTTCCTACGAAAAAGGAGATTTTAGACTTGGAATTTCACATCTAAATGGAGAGGGAATAACACCTGAAGCAGAACTTAAGCGTATAGGTTTAAATCTAGGAACAAACTATAAAATTGCAGAAAATGTAAATTTATCCTTAAACCTTAATCTTACCAATTCTAATTCAGATAATTATCCTTCAAACTTAATTGGTGGTAATGATGAATATTTTGACATCTATAATATCGCACCGCATATCAACATTAACGATCTTAAAGATCAAATTTGGCTAGAGAATAATGTTCAGCAAAGAAATATTACAGAAGGTTACAATAACCCATGGTGGTTTAGTAGAGAACGCCAAAACCGTTTTGACAGAATTCGCGGTTTTGGAAATCTTGAACTAAATTGGAAAATTAGCGATGAGTTTAATGCACTTGCAAGAGTTTCTCATAGCAGCAATAATAATAGACAGGAAATTATTCGTCCGTGGTCATACCAGGGCTTTGGTAATACGCAACCATTTGGTTCCTATTTTATTAATAGAGCATTGGATAGAGAATCGAATGCCGAGGTACTTTTCAGCTATACTAAAGATCTAAAGGATTTTAATGTTTCTGCCTCTGCTGGTGGTAATATTCTAAATTCTAAAGGAGAAAGTTTTAATGCGGGAGGTGATAATCTTGTGTTACCAGGATTATTTACGTTATCTAATGTAGCACGAGGTGGTCTAAATTATGCCAGTGCATTTTCAGAAAAAGCGATCTATAGCGCTTATGGATTACTTTCTTTAGGATTTAGAGACATTGCTTTTATTGATGTTACTGCAAGAAACGATTGGTCGAGTACGCTTCCTCGTGAAAATAGGTCATATTTCTATCCATCGGTATCTGGGAGTGTTTTAATTTCAGAAATAACACAAATGCCATCATGGATATCTTTAATAAAACTTCGTTCAGGTTGGGCCGAGGTAGGAAAAGATACATCTCCTTATGCTATTCATCCAATATTATCACAAGGCTATTGGGGAGAAGATTTTACTTATTCGCTGCCAGGTAGTATGCCTAATACCCAGTTGAAGCCAGAAATAGCAACTTCTTATGAAGTAGGTGCAGATCTTAAATTTTTCAATAATCGATTTGGTGTAGATGCGACGTATTATAAAAACGAAAACCGTAACCAGATCTTAAATGTTAATGCTTCACCACTTTCGGGATATACAAGTACCACTATCAATGCCGGTAAAGTAGAAAACTACGGAGTTGAGTTGGGAATGCATCTGGTTCCCATAAAAAGTGAGGATTTTTTATGGAATATGGACTTCAATTTCACCACCCAAAAAAGTAAACTGGTAGAACTTGTGGACGGGATAGATCGTGTTTCTTTTGGAGGTGGTCGTGATATGGGATCATTCACCAGGGTAGGAGGAGAAATTGGTGATCTATACTCACCTTATATTCAAAAAGTAGAAGAAGGGCCTTATGCAGGTTGGAATTTACTGGATACTAACGGTAGATGGGTAGTAGATCGTACTTACGAGAATCAAAAGAAGGTAGGTAATTTTAATCATGATTTTACCATAGGAATGACCACATCTATTTCATATAAGAACTTTACACTATCTGCGAGTTTCGATTGGCGACAGGGAGGACAGTTCTTTTCTGAATCTATGAAAAGAATGGCTCGTTCTGGTAAGATCGAAAACTGGCAAAATGGAGTAAGTTCCAGTACATTTTCTGGAATTCTAGATGCCAATTCTTTTGGCGGAGATCGAGAAGCTTTAGCAAATGAAATTCGAAATAATCCGGTTTATCGTGATAATGATGTTTGGATAGGTGGAAGAACCGAAGAACTTGGAGGTTTTGAGAATAATGGTAATTATAATGGAGCTTTTTTTCCAGGAGTGATCGATAATGGGGACGGAACTTATACTGAAAATTTTGGAGGCCCGGGAACCAGAATGTTCGATGCTTACCGCGTAGTAGAATCTAGTGGGAGTTTTTGGCGTACTGGCTATGCTTTTATGTATGATGCGTCTTTTGTGAAATTAAGAGATATAACTTTTACATACACGCTGCCAGAAAAATTAGCTAGTAAGATTTCTGCAAATAATATTTCCTTTTCTCTGTACTCTAAGAACATTATTTTATGGACAGAAGCGGGCATAGGGATCGATCCAGAACTTGCCTATCATGGAGGCCAGCAAGGTCACGAAAAATGGAATCTGGCTCCATGGACGGCGCCTGTTGGATTTAGACTAAATGTTGGATTTTAATCATTATATAAATGAGAACTTTTAAAAAGAATATAATAAAGCTTGGCTTTTTGAGTATCCTTGCTTTTAACATTGCCTGCAGTGATTCGCTAACAGAAATCAATGTAAGCCCAAATAATTTAGCTGATACTGAAGTTGACATCAAATTTGTACTAACAGGAATATTAAGTTCTTCAGCACAAATGCAGAGTCAATTATCCTACGATTGGGGAGAACTTTCAGCAGCAACACAATATCTACAGAGAGATTTTACCAGTTACGAAGAGAATAATTATCAATGGTCACCGGTAGATTACAGCAGTTTCTATAGTCCGCTTAAAAATGCGCAATACATTTATGAACGAGCGGAGAACGAAAAAGAAGGTGAAGTGCGAAATTATTATCAGGGTGTAGCTTTAATCATGAAAGCTTATGGTTTTGGTTTCCTGACCTCAGCATTTGGTGATGTCCCTTACAGTGAAGCTTTAATGGCAGAAAATGGAGGAGAAGCATTTCAGCCTTCTTACGATTCACAAAGAGAAGTTTTCCTAGGTATTTTATCTGATCTTGAACAGGCAAATGAGCTGTTAAGTAATGGCGCGGTTATAACAGAAGTAGCTGATGCTGATATAGTTTATGGCGGCGATAGCGCGAAGTGGCAGGCTTTTGCAAATTCTTTAAGACTTAGATTCTATATGCGCCTTTCTGAAAAGGATGATATAGATGCACGCTCTAATTTCTCGCAAATAGTTCAGAGTAATTTACCAATCATAATTAGCAACGATGATAATGCTTCTATTAGTTACATAGGTACAGATGAAAACAACAGCTGGCCTGGTGGTCCATTAAACTGGAGCAACAGATCTGAATTTTACAGAAGAAAACCTTCAGCAACAATTGTAAACGATCTAATTGCTCTGGAAGATCCAAGATTAACCAAGTGGGTAAGTCCGGTAGATGTACAATTAACCGCAGGGGAAACAGACGGACTTGTTTTGGAGAATGGCCGATTAAGAAGAATTACAAGTATTGATATTGCTGAAATAAATTCTGATGATAATCTTGAAAATGATTTAAATACCTCGCTTTATGTTGGTTTACCGGTTGCTTTAAGTGCGCCCAATGATTTTAATATGGGAGCGGCTACATTAAGCGATTTTGGAGATGCCATTGCAAATGAAAGACCAGATGTTTATCTGGCTGCAGCTGCAAATCCGCATAGCTCATACCTAACCGATATGTATTCAGAAAATGCCAACGATTTGGTCAAAGCGGTATTTATGAATGCTGCTGAGGTTGAATTCTTATTAGCTGAAGCAAGCCTTAGAGGCTGGATCTCTGATGATGAAACAGCGCATTATGAAAGAGGAATTCAGTTATCCTTCGATCAATATGAAATCTATGACGGTGCTGAAAATGCCATTTATAACGTGGAAGAAGATAGGACAGTAGCTTTTAACGAAGCACGTTATCTAGAGAATGCTCGCCGTATTCTTGAAGAATCTGAAAATCCATTACAGCATATAATGCATCAAAAATGGATCTCTTTGTGGTTAACCTATGAATCCTGGTTTGATTGGAGACGTACAGGATATCCGAACCTGGATCAAAATATCATTTCAGGAACCCGGGGACAAAATACTCCTGTTCGATTTATTTATTCAGACACTTATAATGAAGCCAATATGTTGCAAGCCATTGAGTCGGGTTTAAGCCCTTCAGAAAATGATCAATGGTCAGAGATGTGGTTGCTTCAATAGTACAATAATTAAAGATGAGACGGCTTGGTCAAGTAGGTCATAGTCGTCTCTCTATTTAATTCAATTTAAATGAAAAAAGTATTCAAAAAAGCAACAATATCAGCCATATTTCTTGGACTTATTTTTTCTGTTTTCTCTTGTAATAATATAGAAAAGAAAACTGAAACAGAGACAGAAGGTCATTCTCATTCGCATGATGAAAATGGTACTGGGCATAGTCATTCACATACGCATTATGAAGCTAATGATACTATACCTGCGCATAAACTTTTATATCCTAGTAAAGTGCCAGATCGTATTATCGCGAATGTTCCTGAAGATGCCGCCACAATGATTGCTGTAAATTGGCGAACCAATCAACAAATTAATAACGCGGTATTAGAAGTAGCTGTTGCCACAGATGGCCCAGAATTTCAACTTGGAGACATTAAAAGTGTAAATGCTAAAACTGAAGTTTTTGAAAATAAACATGTTAAGCATAACGAACCTTTGGTAAAGACTAATTATCACTCGGCATCCATTACGGGCTTAGAACCTAAAACGACCTATGTTTACCGTGTAGGGAGTAATGAACTAGAGGGAGATACGCTATGGAGCGAATGGTTTCAATATACAACAGCATCAGATAAAACTGGAGAAGAGTTTAGTTTTATCTATTTTGGAGATGCTCAAAACCAGGTTAAATCGATGTGGAGTCGTGTGATTAGAAACTCGTATAGAAAATTTCCTTCGGTAGATTTTATGTTACATGCAGGAGATTTAATAAACGATCATGATTCTAATTTACAGTGGGGAGAATGGTTTTATTCTGGTAGTTTTATCCATGCTACGGTGCCAAGTATTATGACGCCCGGTAATCATGAATATAAAGACACAACACTTACGCCTTTATGGCAACCACAATTTAATTTACCTAAAAACGGACCAAAAGGAATAAATGAGATTTCTGAAACCACTTATGCAGTAGATTATCAGGATCTAAAAGTAATTTCAATAGACTGTATTAATTTTGATCGTAAAGATGAGCATAGAGAAGCACAGGTGCAATGGTTAGATTCAATTTTAAAGAATAATACTAAAAAATGGACAGCATTAACTATGCATTTTCCGCTATACACACCGGCTCAAAAAAGAGAGGATAATGCGGTTCTTATTGAACATTTAAAGCCTTTAATAGATAAATACAAAGTGGATCTTGTATTACAAGGACATGATCATACTTATGCAAGGGGACAAATTAGCAATAAAAAATCTGGTGTCACTTTAATGTCTGATGCAGGAACCATTTATGCAGTATCTGTTAGTGGTCCTAAAATGTATGAATCTACAGATAAGAAATGGATAGAAAGGCGAGGTGAGTTTACGCAATTATTTCAGATCATTACTATTAAAAATAATAAACTCAGCTACGAAGCATATACGCCTATAGGTACATTATACGATGCATTTGATCTAACTAAAGCTGGAAACAAGAAAATTTTAAAAAACAGAATTCCGGATACGCCAGTTAGGCTTAAAAGTGATTATACTCGATAATAGCGATTAAATGCTATGAATCTTACCTTGATTTAAAGACCATTTTCAAAGAGATGCTTCACTGACTTGCCCAGAGTTAGTTTGTTAAGAAATATAATTTTCGAATTAAAATTAATAGAGTAAGTTTGTTTGATTGCAGTGTTTAATTCACATGTTGGTAGAAGCCTCTAAGAAATTAGAGGCTTTTTATATAAAATGAGCTATATATGATACTGATCTTGGATATTTTTAAAGCCAGTTTTTAAGAACATCTAGTTTGGTATATACTAACTATATGACCTCTTTGATAAATATAGTTTTAATAGTTAGTGTGATACCAACTTTAAACCAACAATCGAACCGATTAACGTGGTAATAAAGAATAACCTCCAGAAAGTAGCAGGTTCTTTAAAAACAAATATTCCTAAAAGCACGGTACCGGCCGCACCAATTCCAGTCCAAACTGCATAAGCTGTACCAATAGGAAGTACCTTTGTTACTTTTACAAGCAAAGTCATGCTTAGAAATAGGCAGATTAAAAACCCGCCAAACCAAAGTTTAGAGATTATTCCTTGAGTATGATTTGCCTTACCCAGACATATAGCAAAAAGCATTTCAAACAAGCCGGCAATAATTAAAAGTATCCAATTCATAGCTTATAAATTTCAGCAAACATAGAAAGAATTAGAAACAGAATATTAATAAGTATCCTGATCCTTTTTACTAAAAGTATTTTAAAATTCGATTCGTAGATCTTTTTTTAAATGTGCCGAATTTTTTGGCCGGCCAGTAAAGCAACATGCTCAATGCAATGGCTATGAGCCATACATATGCAATATGATTTACACCAAAGTATGCACCTTGATTAGCACCAAATGTCGTGTTCAATATTTGATAAGCGATAAGTAGGATGTATGAATGAGATACGTATACAAACATAGGAACACTACCAAAAGTTTTAAATACGAGCATCCATGGTCGCTCAAAGCGCTCAATGAAATAGAGGAGAAAACAACCTATGCCGAGCGTTAACAATAAAAAATCCAGGGATGGAGGGTACTTTGTAAAATTAATGAAAGACATTATACTTTCTATTGGCGAGGAATGAATTTGCCAGTGGTTAGTTTCTCCGTAGAGATTGAAACCACGTAGTAGGCCTAGAAATGTTAAAGATATAAAAGCACTAGCTAGCAGGAAGCGATGTCGATTTTTTGCAAGTTTAGTATTCGTATACAGCATCCCGGCATAATATCCTAAAAAAATTACTCCTATCCAGGGAAGTACCGGATAAGAAACTTTTATGTTCAAAATCCCAGATTGTAGAAGATAACCACGATCATGTAGTATTGTCCATACTGGGAAGGCTATTTCCCCAGGTTGAAATTCTACAGGGGATAAAAGATTATGACCAAATATGATTAGCAAACCTATAATACCTAATATACGTTTTGGTAATTTAAGTACTAAAGCCAAGACGATCATGCTAAGGCCAATGGCCCAAATTACCTGTAGGTATAAGTTTTGATAGTTCCCAAACCACGAAAAATTAATTAAGGTGATTTCCAAAACAATCAAAAATAAGCCGCGCTTCAATAAAAACGACTGAAGATCACGTTTTGGTTTCTGAATCGGATTTTGGTATAAATATGCAGAGAGCCCGGTTAGAAATACAAATATAGGTGCACAAAAATGAGCACTTAATCGAGTAAAGAATAAAGAGGGATCTGTATGTTGAATATCCATGGGATCTGTTACCTGATGATGATAAAAGAAACGTTCTCGAACATGGTCTACTATCATTAGTAAAATAACCAGGCCACGAAGGATATCAATAGAATGAATTCGTTTTGAGGTACTTTTTATTTTATGAGCCATTTTTAAAGAGTGCAGAGTTGTAAAAGCACTGAACCAAAGGCTAAGCTTATAGTACTTTTACAATTAGTTTAGAAGTTCTACTAGTACGATAAGTACGTAATTATCTTTACGATTGAGGGATAGGTTCACTGTTTTAATTTTATATTTTCCATCGAGATGATTCAACATTTTTTCTTTTATAATGGAATCTATAATAAAGGGGTTTTCAAAATCAATGGGAGCAATGAGCTCATAATTAAAAACTTTTGTATTCATAAATCTTTTTTGAGTCTCTAATTAAACTTTGTTGCAATAACGTAATTTTTTATTAAATTATTTTCAGGCTAAGTCATAAAATAAGATTAGATAGAATTATTATGATTCTGATTTTATATAACTGACTGATTAAGTCTTTGCTAATTATTAATTCTCACTATTTAAAAAGTTAACATCTAAATAATGTGAAACTTGTCTAATTAAATTAATTTTAACGCAACTAATATGCGTTAAATGAAAAGAAGAGATTTTTTTAAGAATGGTAGTCTTTTTGCCTTTGGAGGTCTAGTAAGTGATTTTCATTCTAATTTATGGCTTGATAATAAAGACGAATTTGGCTCTAAGAAAGCTAGAAATATCATATTTATGGTGAGTGATGGTATGAGTACCGGAACGCTGAATATGGCAGATCGACTCTTGTATTTGAAAAATGGCAAAGATAGTCACTGGTTAGAATTATATCGGGAAGGCAAAATAAACAGGGCGCTTATGGATACAGCCTCTGCAGATTCAATGGTTACCGATTCGGCCGCTGCCAGTTCCTCATGGGGTGGTGGAAAGCGTGTCCCTAATGGATCATTAAATGTTTCTGCAAGCGGATTGAAGCACCTACCAATATGGCAAAAATTTAAACAATCTGGTAAAAAGGTAGGATGTGTCACTACGGTTCCGATCACCCACGCTACTCCAGCTGGTTTTTGTGTGATGCAGAAAGATCGAGGTGATCAGGATCAAATCGCTCTAGATTATTTAGACATTGAAATTGATGTGATGATGGGTGGCGGTAATGAGAATTTTGCTGCTGACAAGCGAGGAGATGGCCGTGATCTTTATAGTGCGTTTGAATCCAAAAATTATAAGGTTTTTAAGAACCGAGGTGAACTAATGAATTATAGGGGCAAACAACCTATGTTAGGAGTTTTTTCAGATGTTGGGCTACCCTATGCTCTAGATCGAGCTCATGATAGCGATTTAAGTGAAAATATACCTTCGCTTGCAGAAATGTCCAAAAAAGCAATAGACTATCTTTCTACAAATAGCGATGATGGTTTCGTTTTACAAATTGAGGGAGGAAAAGTAGATTGGGCTGCCCATGCAAATGATGCTTCAGCATTACTTTACGATCAGATAGCTTTTGACGAAGCGATCAAAGAGGTCATCGATTTTGCAGAGAGTGATCAGGAAACTTTAGTAATTATTACTACGGATCATGGAAATGCTAATCCAGGCTTAATAAAAAGTCATGAGGTAGATGAAAATTTTAATCATTTAAGTCACTTCACCCATACCAATGCCTGGCTATTAAATAAGATTAAAACGGAGGCCAACTCTTTTGGGTCAATAAGGGAATTGATTGCAGACGTTAATGGGAATCAAACCATTACAAAAGATCAGGCTAAAACCTTAATGAATTATTATACAAAAAGTAATGAGGGATTATATAATACTAACAATTTACCATTTGGTCCACTTGCTGAAATGCAAAAGGATTATACCTCTATAGGTTGGATTAGTATGAATCATTCCGGAGATTATGTAGAACTTGCAGCTTATGGTCCTGGGAGTGATCAGCTTAATCCTTTTGTGAAGAATTACGAACTGCATAATTTTATGTTGAAGGTAGCAGAAGTAGAAAATAAATTTTAGACAGATTTTTTATAGAAAAATGTATAAACAAAGAGGGGATTTTTCAATCCCCTCTTTGTTTATAAAATAACCGGTAAAGATGGCTGTAAAAAGTGATTAATTGTAAAACCAACCATTATGAAACTTTACCGGCTTGTTAAAATTTATTTATTGGCACCGCCATAGGGTATAAGCCCCGAGATAGTTTACTATTTGAGCTTAACGCTCCTTTTAACATCATTATACTCTCCGTCTATTGGGTTTCCTTCGGAATCTAAAAGTTGCAACCTAATACTTACTTCTCCTTTTGGAAGTCCTTTGATGATATATGGTTGCCATTTTTTGATTTCAAAAACATTTCCATTGATCGTTGCTTTTACATAGTTTCCATTTTCAGAGAGTTTTGTATTCAATAAGAAAAAATCCAGCATTACATTTTTAGTATCTTCTCCTGAGTATTCTCCTTTTGGTCGGCTATAAATCAAGGTAGGCTTGTTAAAGTCTACATTGGTTTGTGCTGCGGTTGATTCTCCCACTTTGATCGTCTTAGCGACATAAGAATTTTCATTTTTTACCGATTCGTGATACGATCTACTTAAAAATGCTACGATATGGTGGGTGCCTTCGGTAAATTCTTTTGAAAAATCAGAATTGTAGTGTGCCGAATAAGGTTTATTGTCCACAATAAAATGAATATGTTGTCCTTTTCCTGAATTAGCCAATGAAGAGATGATATTGTTTTTGGTGGTTTGAGCTCCCAGTTCATAATTTTCTACTTCAAACTGAAAATCCAAAGTGTTTTCGCTGAATTGATTATCAACCGGCGCAGTTAATTTGAGTTTAGCGTCCTTATAGGCTGGAGAATCTGTTAATGCTACAATACTTATTTCTGAAACCTCATTTTCTTGTGAAACAACTTCTTCATCAGAATCGTGTGTTTCTTGTTTATTTTGATTTTTACAAGCAGTAAAGCTTATTAGGGCTATAAGACCATAAATTGATAATGTTCTATATTTCATTTTTCGGATGCTTTTACAGTTAAACCTTAATTTTAAACGGGCCAGTTATCTTCTAAGATTAGGTTTCCATTACGCCATTTTTGGAGTTCCAAATTATTGAGCAAGCAGGCATTTAGTTGATTTCTTAGCTTTCGTTTATCGTAATCTATTCCAATAAAGACTAATTCATTCTTACGATCTCCTAGTTCAGGATCCCACTGTAGCTCTATAGTGTCTTGATTCTCTAAAAAAACTGGATGATCGATGCGTTGATTAAAGGGCATGGACGCCCACCATACTCCGGCGGGATCTGTCTTAAAAGATCCACCTGCGCTACTCCATATGAGTGCCTGATCGGAACGGGAGGCTAGCCAGAATAATCCCTTACTTCTAATTATCCCGTGAGGGAAGTTTGCCATTAGGAATTGAAATAAACGTTCAGGATGAAATGGAAGTTTTTCTTTAAAAGTAATTGAACTAATGCCATATTCTTCTGTTTCTGGGGTATGTTTATTTTCCAATTCTTTGATCCATCCTGCTGATGCTTCAGCTTTTTGGAAATCAAAATAACCGGTATTGATTACTTCCTTATAATCAACTTTAGAATGCTGAGTCTCTAGAATTTTAGCTTCAGGGTTCAACGCTTTTATAATCCTTTGAACATGTTGCAATTCCTGTTTTGATACCAGATCAGTTTTATTCAGGACGATAACATTAGCAAATTCAATTTGGTCTGTAAGTAAATTAACTATACTTCGATGATCTTCTTCATCATTAGCCATTTCACGATCCTCAAGAAGTTCTGCACTAGAAAAATCATTCAAAAAATTAAACGCGTCGACTACAGTTAACATACAGTCGATATAGCTAAAATCTTTCAGATTATACAAACCTTCGTAATCTTCAAAGCTAAAGGTTTGTGCTACAGGTATGGGTTCAGAAATTCCAGTACTTTCAATAATTAGATAATCGAAGCGGTTCTCTTTTGCAAGTCGTTGTACCTCTATCATGAGGTCTTCACGTAATGTGCAACATATGCAACCATTGCTCATTTCGACTAATTTCTCTTCTGTTTTTGAAAGGGTATGTTGATTTTCTACAAATTGCGCATCGATATTAATTTCGCTCATATCGTTTACAATGACAGCTAGTTTCATTCCTTCTCTGTTATGAAGAAGGTGATTAAGCAAGGTCGTTTTTCCTGCTCCTAGAAAACCACTAAGTACGGTAACCGGAAGTTTGCGCATATCTTTATATTTTGATATGCGTCAAAAGTATGAAAAGCTTTTTAATAAAAGCAACAAAGTTGCGTTAAAAATAAAAAATAATAGCTAAGCTTCTAGTTTAGATTTAATTAGTTGAGTTGATGCAACGCTTACAAGTCCCAATGATAAGCAGTTGGGTTTCTCTAATATTATATCCGGGCAGTTGAGGAACTTTTACAGTATTTGGTAAACACTCTACATTACCACATACTTCACATTGAAAATGTAAGTGATTATGAATATGCTGCGGAGGCTCTTCATTACAAGTTTTACAAAGCGCGAAAAAAGATTTGCCGTTTTGTCCCGTTACAAAATGAATTTTACCGGCTTCAACAAATCGATCTAACATTCGATATACTGTTGTTTTATTGATATGATCTTCTAATTGCTCTCTAATTTCATCAGCAGTTAAAGCCTTTTCAGCATTTTTCAAGAGGTCTAAAACCGCTTTTTGATGTTTTGTGTTTCTTGTTTTTTTACTCTCCGTAGTTTTCATAATCCTCCCTTTTATTACGTAAATGTAAGCTTTATCAAAAAAACTAAAAAATCACCTATTTTTCGTTTAAAACTAAAAGCAGGCCATTAAAGCCTGCTTTCGAATCAAAATTTGAAAAATGAAAAATATAAAAAATAAAACTACTTATTAGTGTTCATGTGCATCTTCCGAGGCCTGCGACATTACAAGAGTAATATCGGTTTCAAAAGTTAAACCTACAGTGGTTTCCGCTTGTACTTTAATTAAATATTCTCCTGCTGTAAGACTATGGTTATGGGCCACAGCTATTTGTCCTGTTTTCTTGTCGATACTTATAGTACCGGCTTCATTCGTAAAGGCTGCACCATCTTTTTGTATATTCAGAATTGAAAATGATTTTTTGTATTGAGCAGGATAGACGTTAGGAGCTGGTGATTGATAGTTTTCATGTAATGCGATATGCAAACGGTTTGTTAGAATAGTAAGATCAAGGTCAGGATAAAAGGTGCCATACAGAAATTTGATTTCAGGGATAAATCGCACACGAAATTGTCTTGTTGCCAAAGTGAAACCATCTCTGCTTAAGGAGGCTATAAGATCATTGGTCCATTCTGCCTCCTGATCGGGATCACCTGCGTTTTCATCAAATGAAATTTGGTTATTTTCTATGAAAACCTTCCCGTCCGGTCGTCCGTTTTGGTGTAATTCCCACTGAGTGTTTTCAAGATCTAAATCTGGGGTAGAAAGATGGTAGGTTATGCTATCACTTGTTCCGTACATTTGATATGCAAATGGAATACGTAATTCATTATCCATTTCGTCTATATCAATTTGTGCAGGAGCAATTTTTACAAAGAATGTTTTACTTACCGGTAAGAATGTTGGATAGGCACTTGCGGTAAGTGTAATTTCGTAAGCTTCTGGTAGTCTTTTTCCAGTTATGGACGAGCTAAAATTATTGGGATATAGTTCCTGACTTTGAATTGAAAATTGGTTATTCAATGTGTCTATAACAATACCTGTATCTAAAACATCCTCTAAGTTTTTATTATCAGTGATATTTATATTCTCATGGTTAAATAGCATTTCAAAACTTACATTTTGATCTTTATAATCTTCTGGCAGTTCAGCATAGAAGTCTTCCCCATAAGTTAGCTTAATCGTATCTGGTAAAGTGATAGGGGCCAGATAACCTGTGGGCTCGATTTCTGGTGGAGGTTCAGGTGTTTCTTCTACATCAGTGTCAATCATGAAATCATCAGAGCTATCGCAGGCGCTTACTAAAAATAGTAATATGGCTAGTTGCCATAATCTGGTAAAATAAAATTTGGTCATTGTTTTTTTGTGCAAGAATAGCAGTTTTTATAATTAAAAGCAACCTTATTGCATTAAATATATTTTACCGATTAATCTTCCACTGCTTGTACGATCTAGTTCAGGATTTTATAGTACCCAAATCGTTTTTTAAGTCATAAAAAATAAGAATTAGAAACAGAAACTTAAGAAGCTTCACTATTAAAATTGAATGATAATTTATCTAATTTCTAAAGCCTTCGCTTAAAATTTTAATAATTTTGTACATCGCCCAACTAATCAACATGCAACTTTCTTTAAGGACAATATTAGTGCTTTTAGGCATTCTTTTTTCGCTTAATCTTAGCAGTCAGTCTCAAAAGTCTTTTGAATTTCAAACTATAGATTCTTTATTACAGGAGCAAAATTATGCCTTAGCTAAAACTAAAGTTTCTAAACTGCTAACAACCCAAAATGACGATTCTTTAAGCGCTAAAGTGCATTTGTATTTAGGCAAAATAGAATTACTTACCGGGAATATAGATACAGCACTTGCTGAATATTTTAAAGCTAAAGCACATCAAAATTATTTAAGCCTTCAGGATAAAGTCAATTTGTTTTCAGGCGTAGGAGTTATATATTCTAAATCTCAGAATTTTGAAGATGCCATTATAAATTTTGAAGAAGCTTTAAATTATGCTGAAACTGATTTAGATCGTTTAAAAATCCTGGTAAATCTTGGCAGTGTTTCTATGGAAGCTGACAAAGAGCAGGTAAGCAAAATTTACAACGAAGCACTGGCAATCACTAGAAAGCTTGAAGAATACGGCGTAGAAGCCATTGTTTATACCAATCTTAGTAATTATTATCTTAAAGAACGCAACTGGAAAAAAGCGGAAGAAAGCGCAAAAAAAAGTCTACATTTAAGAGATTCCTTAAAAATGCCGGTTTCAGTAATTACTTTAAATAATCTTGGCTATGCACAGGTAAATAGCGGAAATATAGAAGACGGAATCAAAAACTACAATAAAGCTTTAAAGGATGCTAATTTGCAGGAAAAAATTCAGCTTTTATACAATTTAACAAGCGCAAATATTGCTGCGGGAGATTACCAGACAGCATTACGATATTACGACCAATATGATAGTGTAAAGGATATTGCTGCCAGTAAAAACTACGAACAAAAAATTGCCGATATCAGGACGGCTTATGAAACCGTAGAGAAAGAGAAAAAAATAGCCTTACTGGAAGCCGAAAATAAGATTAGAAAACGCGAATTGATTTGGATTATCATAACCGGACTCGTTTTATTATTAGTATTAGGGATTGGTGGCTATTTTAGGATGAAACATATTAAGATTCGGCAAAGGTTAGAGCAATCTCATTTAAGAAGTAAATTTTTAAGATTGCAGCTTAATCCTCATTTTTTGTTTAATGCCCTGCAACAGGTTCAGTTCTATATTTATAAAAACGAGCGTGAAACGTCTATGCATTATCTGGATAATTTTGGAAAACTTATAAGATCGGTTTTAGAACATTCAGATTCAGATTTTATTAAAGTAAGTGAGGAAATTGCGATGCTTCATAATTATTTAAGTTTACAGGAAAATGCTATTGCAACAGATTTTTCGTTTCTAATTAAATGTGATGCTGCAATTTCTGCGGAAGAAATAAGGATACCCGCAATGCTATTGCAGCCATTTGTAGAAAATGCGGTTATTCATGGCGCTAAAGGAAGACCAAATAATCCCAAAGTTGAGGTTTTATTTAAAACAACAGAAGCTAAGCATAAAATAAGCGTTGAAATTATCGATAATGGCCTGGGAATTCAGCAAAAACAAAGAAATATTCAGCATGATAAATTACATCGATCTATGGGGCAGGATATTCTTAAAAAGAGAATGCAAGAGCTAAATACAATAAATCAAATTAAAATAGATTTAGAAATTAGCAATGCTACCAAAGATGAAAAATACCCGGGAACAAGGGTGAAACTTATTATCCCTTTTATTGACGTTTAAATATGCTGCAGATGGATTTAGAAAGTAAAAAGGATTATTTACGAGTGCTTATTGTAGAAGATAACTATGCATCTTTGGCAATGCTTAGCGATATTCTTAAAACAAATTTTGGTTTCGAAATTTGTGCTGTAAGTACTTTAAAAGAAGCTAGTGATAAAGTGGTTTCTTTTTTACCAGAATTGCTGATTTTAGATATTAATTTACCCGACGGGAATTCTATAGATTTTCTTGAAAACCTGTATCAACAGGGTTATCCAGAATTTAAGGTTATTTTTACCACTGCCTATGCCAACTACGCTGTAGATGCTTTTAAACTGAGTGCTTTAGATTTTTTACTGAAGCCCATAGCGCCACAAAACCTTATAAAATCTGTAGAAAAGGTCTTGAAAAATATTTCTGCTGAAAATTATAGAAAACAGCTGGAAACTTTATTTCTTAACGAAAGGCAAAAACAGAATAAAAAGATCGTTTTGAAAACGCAGGATGATATTCATATTGTAAGCTTAAAAGATATTATCCAGGCACAATCTGATAACAATTATACTTTATTTCATCTGGCGAATACTAAAAATGTTTTAGTTTCTAAATCGCTAAAGAAATTTGAAAATGAACTCTCAAAATATGGATTCTTAAGAGTTCATCAATCACACCTAATAAATAGTGCACATATTGCTTCTTATAATCGAAAAAAGCAATTTGTGCTTTTAAGCGAGGGGGTAGAAGTGCCGGTTTCTCAAAATAAAAAGCATTTGTTACTCAACTTTTTTAACGAATTCTAACCAAATAGCAGTAAATTCTAACACACACGCTGCAGTTACTAAAGCCTTTTAAATTCTGAAGAACAGGTGTTTTTTGAGATGTATATTTGAACTTGAATCGCAATAAATATCTCATGAAAACAAAGCTTTATATTTTTGTACTTGGCTTTTTTATGATTTCCAGTGGTCTTCAGGCACAATTATTCAATAAGATTAAAGGTAAAATTGAAGATAAAGCAGCAGAAGTTGTAGAAGAAGGACTAAACGCTGGGAAAAAGAATAAAAATACGAAGTCTAGATCTGGTAGAATTCAGTTAGGAGAAGTCATGGATTTTAATCCGGCAGATTCGATAATTTATGCTACTAATTTTTCAAGAACTAAAGTAGGTTCAATGCCGCAAGACTGGAAAACAACAGGATCTGGATCTGTAATTCCTGTAAGCCAGATAGGAGGGAACTGGTTAAAAATGTCTGAGCGTACATCATATAAATTAAATAAATCTTTATACTATCCAGAAGATTTTACGGTAGAATTTGATCTTTTGGTAGCAGCAGATAAAGTAGATGATCTTTCGTCTTTATACTTTGGTTTCACTAAAGATAATAGTTTAAGCAGATGGATTTCTTCAAATAATATTTGGTATACAGAATTGCAGTATATGAATAATAATGATGTTGTTGTTAGCAGTCCTTCAGCAGATATTTACCAGGCTTTAAATTACGATTTAGAAACCTATGCAAATCAGGTAATGCATATAGCGATTGAAGTGCACCAAGACAAGGTAAAGATATTTTTAGATGGGAATAAGATAGCCGATACAAAATTATTTAACAGAGAGAAAGCAAAGCATTTCTTTATTAGTAGTCCGCTGCGCCAAAATCATAATTCAACAACTTTAATCAGTAATTTTAAAATTAGCGTTTATAAAGATTTGCTTGGGAAGTTGTAAAAAGTAGCAGAATCATACAGCTGATATTCGATAAAAATTAAGTTTTTTTTATCGAATATCAGCTATTCTTTTTATTGGCACCGCTAAAGGCTATAATACCCCGAAGTAGTTTACTGTTGGGAATTATTGCTTAACAATTACCAACCACGCTTGCTAAGACAATAGATGTTTCTACTTGTCTCTCAGGAATATTCCAATAAAATTTTAAAAGTTTATTCTTCTCGGTTTCGGGTAAAACTTTAAAGCCGTTCTTGGTGTAAAAACTAATTGCCCAGGATGCACTGGCCCAGGTTCCAATCAAAATAGGTATTTTAGACATTTGGATGAGATGTCTAAGTAATTTACCTCCTATCCCTTTTTGTCTTTCTGAAGTTCGAACATAAGCATGCCTAATTAAAGTGACCTCGTTTTTAAATTGTATTCCCATAACGCCCAATATCTTATTATTTTCTTCGAAGTTCCAGAATTCTACACCTTCAATAATCTGTTCTTGCAATTCTTCTTCAGTCATGTATGGTTCTTTCCATCGATCGCTGGGGATTACGCCTTTATAGGCTATTGAAGCATCGTTTATGATTTCATGTATTGTTGCAAATTCTTTCTTAGGATCACTTTTAATAATCATATAATTTAAATTCGGTTTAATTTAGACTTCAATTTTATAATTTAAAGAAACCTCGTCGCCCGTCATTCCTCCAAATCCCCAATTTGATGCCGGACTTTCTAGTATAACAATCTCAATATCTGTTGTAGAAATATTCAATTGTTCATGGATTTCTTTAAACAACATTTTAATAAGATTCTTTTTGGTTGTGACGGTTCTTCCGGCAATCATCATTATTTCTATGATGATGTATTTATCTGTTCTTCCCTCGGGATAATAAAAATCTTCTTTTTCAAGATTTATAAATCTATGAGCCCTTTTGTTTTTGGGAAAACTCAAGGTTTTAACCACACACTGATGAATAATATCTGATAGTTGAGATTTGATATTTTTCAGGTTTGTTTTTAATCCGTAAACTTTTATTTGTGACATCCTGATCTTATTAGGTTGGGAAATAACTATAACGGTTTTGTATAGGGATTAGTACAATTTCAATAAATTTATCTAAAAAACATCGAATATAGGCTAGATGCCGGTTATAAATTATTGCGATACGGTCTCTACTAAATTTTTTCAGTTTTGCTGATGAAAAGAGATTGTAGGTTTTATTTATTGGCACCGCCAAAGGGTATAATACTCCGAGGTAGTTTACTGCAGAAGAATTTAAAGCGACCTAAAATTAATAAACCCCGCTAAAAGCGAGGTTTTATTTTTAGTAATCAATATAATTTAAGCTGTAAATTGAGCTATTATAACCAATTTTCTCTATTTGTCTCCTTTGGATAAAAGATCGATTTGTAATGTATAAAATTGATTAAATTTAGTTCTTATCTTGATCATTTTCGACTGGGGTGTATTTGAAATCTTTAAATTTCACCATTCCTTCTCCCATAGATACAAGTCCTATTCTTAAGCTTAAGAAACCACTTAGTACATTATGGTGGTAAGCTGATACTTCTGCAGAATTTTCTATTTTATTCCAGTTTTCTCCATCTTTACTGTAATACATATCTACCGTTCCCTTGACGTTTTTAATTTTCAAGAAGACATGAGAATCTATTATATTTTCTTCAGTAACAAACTGCCATCCTCGTAAATTGGCCAAAATATCTTTCGAACTACTTAAAATTCCAGATCCTGCTTTTTCGTTATAAAATAAAACTAAGCCACCTTTAGCTTCTCCTTCGATTTCCATTTCTACTTCAGCTTCATAAGAATGGCTGTAAGGAACTGTAAGTAATGGAGAACTCTCGGCCAGTGAATTTCCTTTAGCTTTTAGGTTCAATGAGTTTCCTGTAAACTCGAATCTGGAGCTATCTATTTTTTTGTAAAATTTCCATTGAGCTCCTAATTCTTTAGCAGAAAAATCATCGTTCAAAGAATAATTATTAGTTTGTCCTTTTTCTAGTGGAAGTTTATAAGCTTCGGTTAGATTGAAATCTTCTGGCACTTTAAACCAACCGTCTTCTGTCCACTCCAATGGAGCTAAAATAGATTGTCTTCCTCTATTGTAATAATCTTTTTCGTAAGCATGTAAGATCATCCACCAATTATCGTCGCTAGCTTCAAAAACCGTAGCATGTCCTACAGACCACCATTGGTCCTCTTTACTTTCGGCTCTTTTTATTGGATTATGAGGAGAGTTTTCCCAAGGACCGGTAGGAGATTTGGACCTTGCAGAAACAACCATATGACCAGTGGCTGGACCAGCAGTTCCTCCTTCTGCAACGGTTAGATAATAATAATCCCCTTTTTTGAATAATTTTGGCCCTTCCATGCAAAAACATTCGATTGTCCAATCTTCTGGGATAGGCCAGCCATCATAGGATTTTTCAAATTCGCCGGTTATAGAGAGTCCGTCTTTGGCTAATGGAACATAACCCCCATTACTAAAATACAGGTATCTATTGCCTTTATCATCTGCGATATGTCCGGGATCAATATTTCCAATTTCTAAATCTATAGGTTCACTCCAAGGACCATTAATATCATCTGCTACGATTACGTAATTTGTATCATTTGCTGGGAAATAGATATAGTATTTTCCGTTATACTTCACCAGGTCTGGAGCCCATATTGATCCTAAATAAGTGGTAAGCGCATTGGTAACAGGTTTCCAGTTAATAAGATCTTTAGAATGCCAGATCGTTAAGCCTGGATAATATTCAAATGAAGAATGAACTACATAAAAATCTTCGCCATCTACTAGTAAACTTGGGTCTGGATAATCTCCTTTAAAAATAGGGTTCTCAAAAGTACCTTCTTTAACCTGATCATTTTGGAATTGAGCCTGAACCAATAGAGGAAAAGCTAAAATTAGTATTAAAAGTTTTTTCATTGTATGTTGTATAGTTAGAGTATTATTTTTTGTAAAATGAATTATTAAAATATATTTGAGATGCTAAAGCACTATTTTTAATGTATTGATAAAATAATTCCATTTAATTTGGTCACAAGATAAGTTGAATTTAAACTTGTAGTCATCAAAACTATTAGTAATTTGGCAAAAATCTAAGAAAAATCACTAAAATTTTTGTCTTGTTTTTTTAGTTGTTATCAATTCAAATTACGTAATCAGTTCCATATTGAAGCGCTTAGTGAATTCAGGATTAAAGAATAGAAGTTATTTTAATTGGGGCAGTGTAGATCAAGTTCAATTTAAAATATTAATTAAAAGGAAGGATTTTAGATGAGAGGTATTTACTTCTTATATGTTTTTATCATATTTTCTTTTTGTAGTTATTCGCAAGAGGATAGTGCTATAAATGCATTAAATCCAGAATACCGCTTTGCGCATAAAGGAGTGGCAGATGGATTGTCACCTGGGGCTGTTAACGATTTTTATAAGGAAGAAAACGGTTTTCTATGGATCGCAACTACTTCTGGCCTTAACCGTTACGATGGTTACGAATTCCAGCATTACAGTCCTAAATCTTCAAATCCTTCTGCAATTCAATCTAGAAATTTTAGAAGAGTTTTTAAAGGTCCTCTTGGTAATATTTGGTGTGAAACTCCAGAAGGAATAAATATTTTCGATCCTATAGATCAAAGTTTTACCAGTGATCAAAATACTATTCTGCGATCTTTTCAGATTTCTGATAGTCCGGTAGAAAATATTGTTTCAATTGAAGATGATTTTTTATTGATCCATAAGGATGCTTCAGTAACAAGAGTAAATGAAAAAAACAGTAAGGATGATCTGAAAGACTATAATGCATATTTAAAGCAAAAAGGTCTTAGACCGGCTTCAGTAGTTGTTTCAAATAAAAATGGGCTATGGGTAATATATACAAACGGATTAATTCATAAACTTGATATTAGTTCTTTTTCAATTATTTCTGAATACGAACAATTAAAAGAAAGTTTTGGTGAAGAAGAGCATGATTTTAGGTTAGTTATTGATGAAAACGGTGATTTATGGATTCATCTATTTCAAGATTACGGAGTCTTCTATTATCAAATTGAAAACGATCAACTAAATAATTATACTAAAGAGTCTACAGAACTTCAATTAAGCAGTAATCTAATAAGTGCTATAGAGAAAGATGTAAATGGAAATATCTGGATAGGATCTGATCTTGGCGGAATCAATGTAGTTGATGTTAACGATCTATCTGTTAGATATATAAAAAATAATGCTGAAATAGGTAATACCCTTTCCCATAATAGTATTACTTCACTTTATGCCGATCAGGACGGTATACTTTGGATCGGAACTTTTAAAAACGGAATTGATTATTATCATCCTAATATTATACGTTTTCCGTTACAAAAAAAGGTGCTTTCGAATCCTGAAAGTTTACCTTTTAACGATGTAAATGTATTTACAGAGGATAATAAAGGAAATTTATATATCGGTACTAATGGTGGAGGTCTTCTAAAATTAGATCAGGAAACCGGAAAATATCAGCAGTTCCTCCACGATGCAGAAGATCCAAATAGTATTTCGAGCGATGTAATTGTTAGTCTGCTTTTTGATAGTAAAAATCGATTATGGGCCGGAACTTATTTAGGAGGTTTAAATCTATTAACTAAGGATGGTTTTAAGCATTTTCGCCATAATCCCGAAGATAGCACGAGTATAGCAGGTGATAATATTTGGGAACTATTTGAAGATTCTAAGGGACGTCTTTGGATAGGAACTTTAACCGGAGGTGTAGATATCTATGATGAAGAAAATAACAGGTTTATACATTCTTTTGAAGGTGGCGGTAAATTTCCTATTCATGCCAATTATATATCTTCTATAAATGAAGACCAAAATGGTAAAATCTGGATAGGAACTTCTTACGGGATAGATATCATAGATCCTTTAAAAAATGTGGTAAAGCATCTTTATCATATTCCTGAGGATAGTACAAGTTTGAGTGATGATAACATTCTGGCTATCTATAAGGATAAACAAGAAAATATGTGGGTTGGATCTCATAGAGGGTTAAATCTTTACAGTGGGAATGATGATGTTTTTTATCACTACGGAAAAGAAGACGGTTTACCGGGTGAAAAAATAATAGGAATTGTAGAAGATGATGAGGGCGATCTTTGGATAACCTCTTCCTTTGGAATAGCTCAATTTAAAAAAGGAGATATTGGTGAAATGAACGGAAGAATATCTCCAGATTTTAAGATTTATAATGATCTGGATGGTTTGCAAGGGAATTTGTTCAATGAAAATTCTATTTATAAAAACAAAGACGGAGAGATATTAGTTGGTGGATTACACGGATTTAATGTATTTAAGCCACAAGAATTTGAATACAATCAAAAAAAGCCTAAAATCATTTTTACTGAATTTAGTCTTTTTAATGAAGATATTTCAGTAGGTGAGAAAATAGGAAATAAGATATTACTAAATAAACCAGTTTATAAAACTGAAAAGATCACCTTAAAGCATGATCAAAACTTCTTTTCAATTGAATTTGCCGCCTTGGACTTTTTTCAGCCTTCAAAAAATAATTATCGATATAAACTTGAAGGGGTCGATTATGGGTGGCAGAGCCTGAGTAATTCACAAAGAGTTGCTTCATATACGAATATAGACCCTGGAACATATAATTTTAGAGTGCAGGCTTCTAATAATGATCAGGTTTGGAATCGAGAAGGAGCGATGCTTAGTATAGAAATTTTACCGCCATTCTATAAAACGATTTATGCCTACATCGGCTATGTGATCTTTATTCTAGGACTGCTTTACCTGGGAAGAAGAAGAATTATTCAGAAACAACGAAAAAACTTTGAAATTCAACAAGAAAAGAGAGAAGCAGCGCATTTGCACAAAATGGATTTAATGAAGATTCGTTTTTTTACGAATATTAGTCATGAGTTTAAAACTCCGCTGTCTATGATCTTATCACCGGTTTCAAGATTAAATCAGCAGCATCTTGGTCCACATGTTAAAGAACAAATCAATATTATAAACGATAACGCCCAACGCTTACTGAACTTAATTAACCAAGTGCTAGATTTGGGTAACGTAAAAAATGATACCTTATTAACTTCGTCAAAAGCTAATATTGTTGATTTTATCAATGATATAGTAAATGGTTTTAAAGACTATGCTGAAAGTAAAGAAGTGAAGTTATTCTTTGTTAGTGAAGAATCGAAATTCTTTACCATATTCGATATGGATAAACTAGACAAAATCGTCTACAACTTACTATCTAATGCGGTAAAATTTACACCAGAGGGAGGGGAAATACATGTTAGTCTAGAAGTTGGAGAAAGTATATTAGATCCTAAAGACCATATCGAAAAGAAAATTTTTATCATTAAAGTAAAGGATACTGGTGTTGGAATTGCCGAGAAAGACAGGCCACAGATATTTGATAGATTTTATAAAGCAGATCTAGACAACGATTTAAATAAAACTGGTAGCGGGATTGGTCTTGCTTTAGTACAGGAATACGTTAAATTGTATTCTGGCGAGATAAATGTTGATAGTAAAGAAGGCAGTGGTTCCTTATTTACAATTAAGTTACCACTTCAAAAGATTCCGCCTATAAAGATTGCTTCTGATAAAGAAAAAATTTCTAATAAGATCCTGGGTGAGAATGATTCTTTACCTACAGTTCTAATAATTGATGATTCCAGAGAGTTTTTAAATTATCTAGGAAAAACACTTAGAGAAAGCTATAACTTATTTATTGCTGTAGACGGTGAAGCCGGTTGGAAGAAAACACTTTCTATTGTACCAGATCTAATAATTTGCGATTGGGAGATGCCGGGAATGAAAGGTACAGACCTTTGTCTTAAGATTAGAAATGATGCTCGTACTAAACATATTCCATTTATTTTGCTTTCGGGTAATCAAAGCGAAGAAAATAAACTTGCTGGATTAAAAGCCGGAGCCAATGATTATATAACAAAACCTTTTAAGTTAGAAGTCTTAAAATCTAGAATCGATAATTTGATAGAACAAAGAAAGTCTTTCCAAGAAGCTTATAGAAAGAAAATTGAGGTTCCTAAAGTAACGAATCAGGTTACGATCGAGACAGAGGATGAAAAATTGATGAGAAAGGTGCTTCAGATAATCAAAAGCAATTACCAGAATCCAGATTTTGGTGTGGAACGCTTAGCGGTGGATCTAGGAGTTAGTCGATCTTTCTTATATAATAAAACCTTGAGTTTATTCGAGAAAACACCTTCAGAATTAATCACTGATATTCGTTTAGAAAAGGGTAAGGAATTATTAGCAAAAAGTCAGTTAACCATATCAGAAATTGCATTCAAAACAGGCTTTAATAACCCTAAGTATTTTACTAAAAACTTCAAGAAGAAATACGATATTCTTCCTTCTGCTTATAAGAAGAAGCATTCCTAGTTTATAAAATTGGATAAAAAGCGATTCAATTTTTCTTGCTCACAGCTAAACTTTTTAGATTTTATAATTATCTATGTGGTTTTAATGTTAAAATTCAGCGAGACTAGTGTTACTGGCGCCTACCAGACTAGACAAAAACATTTTATCCCTTTATAAAACGATTTGATACCCTTGTTAAGGAGTGCAATTTGATAATTTCGTTCTTGTTACTACAACGTTTGAATTATTTACTATTCATTTTGAAGGGTGTTTAATTTTTAAATCAAAAAATTTCGAGGATTATATTTTTAAATCCTCATTAAAGAAATGTATATGAAACAACAAACTATTTTAAAAATGAGGATCAAACCTTATTTATTAGCAATGATTTTTTGCGTGTTTGGTGTAACCGGTTGGGCACAGCAAAAAGAAATTAGCGGAACCGTGACCTCTGCAGATGATGGTTTACCAATTCCGGGAGTTAGCGTTATCGTAGAAGGAACAAGTAGAGGAACTACGACAGATTTTGATGGTAATTATTTGATTGAAGCGGAAGCTTCAGAAAGTTTGTCTTTCAGCTACATCGGTTTCGAAACACAAACCGTTGCTGTAGGCACTCAAAATGAGATCAATATTAGTCTACAGGTTTCTACGGCAGAACTTGATGAAATTGTGGTTGTAGGTTACGGTACTCAGCGTAAAAAGGTATCTACAGCAGCAACTTCGATGGTAGAATCTGATGATTTAATTCAAACAGCCAGTATCGATGCAACAAGTGCACTACAGGGACAAACTTCTGGAGTTAATATCACATCAACTTCAGGGCAGCCAGGTGCAAACATGACCGTAAACATCCGTGGAGTAGGAACTGCTGGTAACAATTCTCCACTTTATGTTGTAGACGGAGTTGTAGTTGAAAATGGTATAGGATATTTAGACCCGTCCGTTATCGAGCGAGTAGATATTCTAAAAGATGCTTCAGCGGCTTCTATTTATGGGGCCAGAGCAGCGAATGGTGTTGTTTTAGTGACTACCAAAAAAGGAAAGAAAGGGGTAACCAGTGTTTCTATAAACAGTTACATAGGTTTTCAGGAAGTTGCCAGAACTTTAGACTTATTGAATAGTCGTGAATATGGTATTATAATGAATGAAGCCCGAGTAAACTCGGGTTACGCACCTCTTTATTCTCAGCAGGAATTAGAAAATCTTCCAAATACCGATTGGCAAGATGAGCTTTTTAATGACGGAGCTATTAAACAAAATTACTCAGCTTTAATATCTGGAGGAACAGATAAAGTAAATTATTCTACCGGACTCTCTTATTTTGGACAGGAAGGTATAATTGGTAGTCAAACAGATCAGTCTCAATACGATCGTATAACTTTTAACACCAATATCACCTACGATATTATCGAAGATCATTTAAAGATCGGTGAAAACTTTTCTTTTGCTAACGAGTATAATAAAGGTGTTTCTGATGCGGGTATCTATAGTAACAATATTAGAGGTTTTTTAAATGCTCCACCAAGCATGCCGGTATATAATGAAGATGGAAGTTATGCAGGCTCAGATATAAGTTCTGATATTACTAACCCTCTAGGGTCTTTGTATTACGGAAATTTTAATGAAAGTAAAACAAATCGTGCTGTAGGAAATATTTTTGCTGAGGCTTCACATAGCGACTTTACTTTTAGAACTAGTTTTGGTGTAGATATCAATGATAACAATTATCGTGCTTTTAACCCACTTTACGAACTTTCTAATGTAGCCTACAATAGCACATCTCAGGTAACACAAAGTTCAAGTAGAACAGTATCGTGGATTTGGGAGAATACGCTTAATTATAAAACGACGATTGCAGATGTACATAATATTGATTTTTTATTAGGTACTTCAGCTAGGCAAAATGTATATGAAAATCAGTCTGCCACTGGTAGAGATCTAATATTCAATGATTTTGAACATGCTTATTTATCTAATGCTACAGATCCTACGCAAAACACCGTAAGTGGAAGTAGAGTAGATTATAGTATTCAATCTTATTTCACCAGATTGCTTTATGACTATGATAGTAAATATTTATTTACTGCAACTTTAAGAAGAGATGGGTCATCAGAATTCGGTAGCAATAATAAATATGCCTATTTTCCTGCATTTTCAGTAGGTTGGAATATCGATAGAGAAAACTTCTTTCCAGAAGATTCCTTCATCAATTCCTTAAAATTAAGAGGAAGTTGGGGACAAAACGGAAATGATCAGTTTAGTCAACAATTCGCTTATATTTCTACCATTAGTTCTTACAATAAAAACTATCACTTCGGTACGGGGGATAATGAAATGCCTTTGGAAGTAGGATCCAGTCCAGACGATTTATCTAACCCAGATCTAAAATGGGAAACTTCAGAACAGTTTGATATTGGTTTTGATGCCAGAATTTTTTCAGACATTACACTTACGTTCGATTACTATAGAAAAGAAACTAAAGACTGGCTTGTACAAGCTTCGGTTCCATTAATTGCTGGTGCCAATGCTCCTTTTATTAATGGAGGTGATATTCGTAACGAAGGGGTAGAATTTAATGCTGGTTATAGCACTGATTTTGGAGAAGATTGGAGCTTTAATTTAAACGCGAATGTATCTTACAATAAGAATGAAGTATTAAGAATTGCAAATTCCGAAGGTATTATTCACGGAGAAAGTAATCTACTTTTCCAGGGATTAGACGAGATGAATAGAGTTGAAGTTGGGCATCCAATTGGATATTTCTACGGATTAAAAACTGATGGGATATTCCAAAATCAGTCTGAAATTCAGCAGTATTCGCAAAACGGTCAACTTATCCAGCCTAATGCTCAACCCGGGGATGTAAGATTCGTAGACCTTAATGGCGACGGTCAAATTAATCAGGATGATAAGACAGAAATTGGAAATCCAAATCCAAACTTAAATTTCGGATTTAATATCCAACTTCAGTATAAAGCATTTGATTTCTCGGTTTACACTTATGGTATGGCCGGCTTCCAAAATGTTTACGGAGTAAGAGATTATTCAAGACCTTTTTACAACTATACAACAGAGATCGTTAAAAGATGGACTGCAGAAGGTAGTTCTAATAGTTTACCTAGAGCAACATGGGGAACAACCTCGAATGGTAACTATACTCGCTTTTCTGATTTATATATAGAAGACGCAGATTTCTTAAGAATTAAAACCGTAAATCTTGGGGTAGATCTAACGAAGCTTACCGATCAACTTGATGCATTTTCAAGATTTAGAATCTACGTGACCAGTAACAACCTTTACACTTTTACCAATTACAAGGGAATGGATCCAGAAATTGGTTTTGGTAACGTAAATCAATCCTGGGCTCGAGGAATCGATGTTGGATACTATCCACAGCCTAGAACATACATGGTTGGTCTAAATGTAAATTTCTAAAAAAAGAATTATGAAAAAATATATAAAAATACTCGGGATAGCTTCTTTAGGATTGGTAGCCTCCTGTACAGACGATTTTATTGAAAACGATCCTTATACAGAAAGAACAGAAGATAACTTCTATCAAACCCCAGAAGATGCTTTTGAAGGTTTGGTAGCTGCTTACGATATATTACAAAGAGAAGGTTACGGTGGGTTTTTGCTTACTTCTGAAATTGCATCAGACAATTGCTTTGGTGGTTTTGGAACTGCAGATAACCAGGTTTCCTTAGAATGGGATAGATTTCAGTTTGGATCTGATCTAGAGATGAATCGTCCTGTTTGGGAGATTTGTTATACTGGGATCTATAGAGCAAATATTTTATTAGAGAATCTAGAAGGTATCAATTGGGAAGGCAACGAAGATCTTAGAACGCAATATGAAGCTGAAGCTAAATTTTTAAGAGCTCATTATCATTTTGAATTGGCTAGGATGTTTGGTGATATTGTTCCTTTAGATCATACTTTAAGTCCTGAAGAGTTTGAAAGTCCCAGAGCGCCAGCTGAGGAAACTTATGCATTAATCGCTGAGGACTTTAGGTTCGCAGCAGAAAATTTGGGAGATGAAAATTACAGTTTAAATAACAGCGCAGATTATGGTAGAGTAACCAAGTGGGCAGCAGAAGCATACCTAGCAAAAGCATTTCTTTTCTATACAGATTATTATGAGGCTTCAGATTTGGCCGGAGTTGTTTCTAGACAAGAGGCAACTGCATATATCAATGATGTAGTAAATAATAGCGGACACGAATTAATAGATGATTTCTCCAGACTGTGGCTTGCAGCTTCTATGGAAAATTATGTAGGTGAAGGTAATGCCGAGATGGTTTGGGCTATTCGATATAATAGTTCAGGAAATGGAAACTGGGATTTAAATGAAGGAAACCGTTTTCAGGTAAATATAGCAACTCGTGGAAGTAATTTAGGGCCATACGCTTATGGATGGGGAGGAGCTCCTGTAAACCCAGAGCTATATAATGCCTATGCAGTAGGCGATACTCGTCGTGATGCTACGATCATTAATTACGACGAAGAAGGATTAGAGTTTGACAATGATTCTAGAGGACAACGTCAACACACAGGATTATCATGGAAAAAATACGCTCCTATAACCAACGAAGCAGGTGAAGCAGTAGTTGCCGCAAATGGTGGAGATATCCAGATCGATGGATTTGAAGATTATGCTGTTATTCGTTTTTCTGAAGTATTATTAATGGCTGCAGAATTAAATATGGACAGCGATCAGGGATTTGCTCAGGAATGTCTGGATCGTGTTAGAGCAAGAGCATTTCAGGATGATGCACATTCAATTGCTGTCACCAAAGAAAATATAATGGAAGAAAGAAGACTTGAGCTTGCCTTAGAGGGTAAACGTTACTTCGATCTTATTCGTTGGAGTTTGCAACGCGCTAAAGAGGCTATTGATAACTCTGGCGACGGTTCGCAATTTGATGTGACCTTTAGAACCGAAACTAATGGATGGTTTCCAATTCCTCAATCTCAGATTTTATTGTCTAATGGGGCTATAGAACAAAACCCAGGTTGGTAATACAAACTTAAAACTTATAAAAGATGAAACATATAAATTACATACTTATAGCTTTGTTTGGCCTGTTGCTAACTTCTTGCCAGGATGAATATAGTTTCCCTGATGTAGAATTGCAGGGCGATCAATTAAACTTTATGGTAACCCAGGCTGACGGGAATGATAACGAAGTTATTCTGCAAAGCATGGAACCAGATTACATTTCTTACTGGAGCTATACTGATGCCAATGGCAGCCAGATTGGTACCTCCAATGAAGATAGTCTAAGAGTCACTTTACCTTTCGCGGGTAGTTATAATGTTTATTACACTGCATATACCAAAGGTGGAGCAGTAGAGGCAGATCCTGTAAGTGTAGAAGTATCTTCAAATGATGAAGAATATTTTAGCGAAGAAGAGTGGGCTATGCTTACTAACGGAGTTGAAGGTAAGACTTGGGTTTTAGATATGACTAGCCCTGTTGGATGGGCCGGCTTAGATTATCCATACAACGAAAGTGGTTCAGATTACTGGAACTGGTTTCCTGATTATGCAGGAAACGAGTGGGTAATGGAGAATAAAGACTGGGGCGAAATGACGTTTGACCTTGATGGAGGATATAATGTTGAGGTAACCCAAACCGCTATAAACTCTGATAGTCAAACGACTTCTACTGGTTCTTTTAATTACAATATCGATAATCATACTATCCGATTTAATGGAGGAGTAGATGTACTTTTTGGAGGTGATTATTATGGAGACGTTAGTAATTGGACATCTGTAAATGTTGTAGAGATTTCAGAAAACTCTTTGAGACTTGCAGTAATAAGAGATCAATCCAGAACAGGAGAAGGTGTTGCCCAAATAGTTTTTCATTACAGACCTAAAGAATAAGAATATTAGCCGGTAGCAAATTGCTGCCGGCATTTTTATACATCACCCATGATTGCTTATAAACAGTACATTATGAATAAGTCATCCATTGGCATAGTTGCTATACTATCTTTTATTCTTTTTGCTTGCCAGAAAAAGGAGGAAGCTTCAAAATTATCAGATCGTAAACAACTATTTACTGAGAATTGGAAATTCTATAAGAACGATACAATTAAGAGCCTTAATGATGCTTTAAATGCTAATGCTTGGCAGGCTATAGATTTGCCTCATGACTGGAGTATTTATCAGGAATTTGATAAAAATAGTTTGGCAGGGATAGGCGGAGGAGCGCTTTCTGGTGGTGTAGGCTATTATAAAAAATCATTTAAGATTCCAGCTCAAGACAGCACTCATTTGCATAAGATTCAATTCGACGGAGTGTATCAAAATAGTGAAGTTTGGATAAATGGCAGTTATTTGGGAAAACGTCCTAATGGGTATATAGGATTTGAATATGATCTTACCCCTTATCTTAATTTCGGATCTAAAGATAATACGATCGTAGTAAAAGCAGATAATAGTGATCAGCCTAATTCCAGGTGGTATTCAGGAAGTGGAATTTATCGAAATGTATGGTTAAAGAAACTCAGTAAAATTCATATACCAAATTGGGGAACTTTTATTACAACACCTAATATTTCAGAGGAGAAAGCTCTGGTAAATATTACTGCTGAAATTAAAAATGAGTTTGCTAAAGATAAAGAAATTGAAGTTCAGGTAACTATATTTCAGGGTGACCAGGAAATAGTTAAGTCCGAAACTTCAGCTTTAAGCATAACCGCCAATTCAGCAATTAATTTTAATAAAGAGCTTAAAATCCTTAATCCCAAGCTATGGTCAATAGATTCTCCTTTGTTGTATAAGGCTCAAATAGATATTATTCAGAATAAAAACCGAATAGATCGTTTCGAAACCAGCTTTGGTATTCGTGATTTTGAATTCGATCTCGAAAAAGGATTTATACTGAATGGAAAATCTCAAAAAATCCGTGGTGTTTGCATGCATCATGATCTTGGTCCTTTAGGAGCAGCAATTAATATTAGGGCAATAGAAAGACAATTAGAGATTTTGAAAGAAATGGGTGTAAACGGAATTCGTACAGCTCATAACCCTCCAGCGCCAGAATTATTGGATCTATGTGATCAAATGGGATTTATTGTAATGGATGAAGCCTTTGATATCTGGACTACTGCCAAAACAAAGCACGATTATAGCCAATATTGGGACAAATGGCATGAGCAGGATCTTAGTGATCTAATCAAAAGAGATAGAAATCATCCCAGTGTTTTTATGTGGAGTATCGGGAACGAAATTCAGGAACAATGGAGTAATAAAGGAGCAAAAATTGGTGTAGAATTATCTAATATCGTTAAAGGCTTAGATAGTACTCGTCCGGTAACCGCAGGGATGAATCCTCCAGTTCATGTTTCAGATAAAGAAGTTACAATTCAATTTGAAGAAACTGCAGATAAACCTAATTCGTTAGCAGGATCTGGTGCTTTAGATTTGATAGGTTATAATTATGCCCATCAAACCTGGGAAAAACATCAGTTAAACTTTCCAAATACCCCTTTTATTGCTACAGAAACTACTTCTGGCCTACAAACCAGAGGTTATTATGAGTTTCCATCGGATACTACAAAGATCTGGCCGGTACGCTGGGATAAGGTTTTTACAGGCGGCAATCCAGATCAAACAATTTCAGCATTCGATCAGGTTAGAACACCTTGGGGATCATTACACGAAACAAGCTGGAAGATCATTAAAAAGAACGACTTTCTATCTGGATTTTTTATCTGGACCGGTTTTGATTATATCGGAGAACCAACACCATATGAATGGCCTTCAAGAAGTTCGTATTTCGGAATTGTAGATTTGGCAGGTTTTCCAAAAGACGTGTATTATATGTACAAAAGTGAATGGACAGATGAAGATGTGCTTCACCTTTTACCCCACTGGAATTGGGAACAAGGCCAAACAGTTGATGTTTGGGCATATTATAACAATGCAGATGAGGTAGAATTATTTCTTAATGGAGAGTCTAAGGGATCCAAATCTAAAAAAGGTGAGGAGCTTCATGTAATGTGGCGATTTCCATTTCAACCAGGAACTTTAAAAGCGGTTTCCAGAAAAAACGGAAGAGTTGTAAAAGAGACTGAAATAAAAACAGCTTCAAAACCTGCTAAAATAGAGTTATCTCCAGATCGAAAAGAACTTCAAGCAAACGGATTAGACCTTTCATTTGTTATGGTGAATATAACTGATGGCAAAGGAATATTAGCGCCCAGAGCAAATAATCAAATTGATTTCGAAATCGAGGGCCCAGGAAAAATTGTTGGTGTTGCCAGTGGTGATCCAACTAATCATGAATCTTTCAAGGGTAAATCACATCGTGCACTTAATGGAAAATGTTTGGTAATTGTTCAATCCACAAAACAGGCTGGAGAAATTAAAATTTCCGCTCGTTCAGCAGGATTAGAAAGTAAAAGCACAGTATTAACATCCAATTAGAATAGCAACGATAAAATGAGAAAGCTAGAATTCATATTTACGATAGTTTTTGGATGTTTTGCCATAACATTTCAAGCTCAAAATCGAAAGATCAATATCGATTATGACAAAGAATTGGGTGAACTCAATACCATGTTTAAAGAATGTATTGGTGCTGGCAGAGCTAACGAAGGACTTCGTGCAGATTGGCAACAACAATTAGCCGAAATAAAAAAAGATTGTGATTTCAAATACATAAGAATGCATGGTTTGTTGACAGACGATATGGGGGTGTACAGATTAGATGATGAAGGAAATCCACAATACAATTATCAGTATATCGATGCTCTATACGATTACATTTTAGAAATTGGGATGAAACCCTTCGTGGAGATTAGCTTTATGCCAAATTATTTAGCCAGTGGTGATGAGACGATCTTTTGGTGGAAGGGAAATATAACACCTCCTAATGATTATGATAAATGGAAAGATCTGGTAGAGAATCTTTTAAGACATTGGACCGATCGCTATGGAGAAGAAGAGCTGAAAACCTGGTATTTCGAAGTATGGAACGAACCTAACTTAGATGGATTCTGGGCAGGAACACAAGAGGAATATTTCAAATTATATAAGTATACAGCAGAGGCAGTTAAAAATGTTAGTAAAGATTATAGGATTGGAGGTCCGGCGACAGCGGGAAATGCCTGGGTAGATGAGACTATTGAATTTACTGATAAAAATGAGGTGCCTATCGATTATATTTCAACTCATTCTTATGGTGTAAAACAGGGGTATTTAGATGAATTTGGCACTTCTGGTACTATTCTGAATGAAGATGAGTGGAGTGTTAGTGGAGATGTAATTGATGTACGTAAAAAGATGGATAGTCTTTCTAAAGAAAATTTAGAATTACATTACACCGAATGGAGTTCTTCTTATACTCCTGCAGATCCTATTCACGATAGTTATCATCAGGCAGCTTATATTCTTCAAAAGCTAAAGCAAATTGGTGATGCGGCAAATTCAATGTCCTATTGGGTTTTTACTGATATTTTTGAAGAAGCCGGTCCAAGATTCGAACCGTTTCATGGTGGTTTCGGGCTTATGAATACTCAAGGAATCAAGAAATCAGCTTATTACGCCTATGAATTTCTGAACAAATTAGGTGAAACCGAATTAATTAATAACGACCAGCAGTCTTATGTAGCCAAAGACGAAAATGGAGATTTTCAAGTACTATTTTGGGATTTCACTTATACGCTTCCAAAAGATTCAGAATTAAACCAAACCTATTATTCGCAACGCCTACCAGCTAAAGAAAAAGGAGAAATTATTCTAGACCTGAAGCATATTCCGAAAGGAAACTATGAAGTGACTAAATATCAGGTCGGCTTTCAAAAAAATGATCCTTACACAAGATATTTAGAGATGGGAGCTCCAAAGCAGTTATCTAAAGATCAGGTAAAACAACTAAAATCTTTAAGTAGTGGAGAACCAGAAAATACTCAGACTATATTAATTGACAAAACAGAAGCGCATTCGATGAAAATTTCCATTCGTGAGAATGACGTTTTTCTTCTTGAATTCAAAAAACTTTAAACACAGATGACCAGCTATATGAAAAAACTAAAAATAATTCAGCTTGTTTTCGCTATTCTGGGCTTAGGTAGCTTTTGGACTATAAGCGCACAAATTCAAAATAGCCAAACGCTAAATGAGCCGATCGATATTAGCAAGGATTTCGAAAATTATGAAAATACGTTTTACTTTGCCGATGAGCTTGTTTCATTCGATCCTGAAACAGGTAAGGGAACACTTAAATATAAACGTTACGAGTACCAGACCAGGCAGGCATTTAACAATATGCTGATGAAGCCAGATAACGTACCTGCTAATGAATTTCCTGCTACAGAATATGCTGAATCTCCTGAGCTTCCTTTTCAAATTCAGTTTGTTTCAGATAGAACAATACGATTAAAAATGACATCGGGTCCGCAGTTCAATCAGCCTAAGGAATCCTTAATGCTGGTTGAAGGTACAGCTCCTAATCATCCAGAGTTATGGGATTATACCACAATTGAAGGCGGACATCAATTCAGTAGTGATCATGGAAGGGTAGAGATCATTTCTAATCCATGGCATGTCAATATTTATGACGAGAATGGTAAACTGTTAACAAGCACTTTACATAACTCAGATGTTCAAAATACTTATACGCCTGTACTTCCATTTTCATACGTAAGGCGAAATAGTGACTATTCCCGCAGTTTTAGTCCGGTGTTTAGTTTACAACCTGGAGAAAAGATTTTTGGTTGTGGAGAATCCTTTACTCAATTTAATAAAAGAGGGCAAAAAGTAGTCTTGTATACAGACGATGCCAACGGTGTTCAAAATGAAACGATGTATAAGCCTATACCTTTTTATATGAGTAACCGTGGTTACGGTGTATTTATGCACACCTCTTCACCAATTACCGTAGATTTTGGAAAGTATTTTAATGCTGCAAACAAGATGATGCTCGGCGATGATGTTGCAGATCTATTTTTCTTTTTGGGAGATCCCAAAGATATTTTGGATGAATACACCAATTTAACCGGAAAAGCAGCAATGCCACCACTTTGGTCATTCGGATTTTGGATGAGTAGAATTACTTATTTTTCTGAAAAAGAGGGTCGCGAAATTGCAAAGAATCTAAGAGATTATAAGATACCTAGTGATGTTATCCATTTTGATACCGGCTGGTTTGAAGTCGACTGGAGAAACAATTATGAATTTGCAAAAGAACGTTTTGATGATCCTGTAGGAATGATGGCAGATATGAAGGAAGATGGCTTTCATGTTAGCCTTTGGCAATTGCCTTATTTCACACCAAAAAACACGCTTTTTAATGAGATCGTTGATAATGAATATGCGGTAAAAGATCGCAAGGGAAATATTCCTTTTGAAGATGCCGTCCTCGATTTTTCGAATCCTGAAACTGTAGAATGGTATCAGGGGAAACTGAAACATTTATTAGACCATGGAGTAGGCGTTTTTAAAGTAGATTTTGGTGAAGCAGCACCTTATAACGGAATTTATCATTCTGGAAGAACAGGTTTCTATGAGCATAATCTATTCCCGCTACGTTACAATAAAGCGGTTGCTGAAATTACACAAAAAGAAAAAGGATACACTTTAATTTGGGCAAGAAGTACCTGGGCGGGTAGCCAACGTTATCCTTTGCATTGGGGAGGCGATGCTGCAACTACCAATACAGCTATGTCTGCTACACTTCGCGGCGGATTATCTTTAGGGCTTAGTGGTTTTAGTTTTTGGAGTCATGATGTTGGAGGTTTCGTAACCAAATCTCCAGAAAATATTTATAGAAGATGGACTCCGTTCGGAATGCTTTCCTCACACGTAAGAAGCCATGGGGAACCACCAACAGAACCTTGGGAATACAGCAAAGAATTCTTGAAAGACTTTAGAAAAGCTGATAATATGAGGTATGAGTTGATGCCTTATATCTATGCACAGGCCAAGGAAAGTTCAGAAAAAGGATTACCAATGATGCGTGCCTTATTCGTAGAATTTCCTGATGATAAAGGATCCTGGCTAATCGATGATGAATATCTCTTTGGTGAAAATATGCTTGTCGCCCCATTGTTTGAGGAACAAAACGCACGCGAAGTTTATTTACCTGAAGGAACCTGGATAGACTATCAAACGCATAAAGTATACGGAAAAGGTTGGCATACCATCGAGGCAGGAGAAATTCCTATTATCGCCTTAGTTAAGAATGGTACCCTTATACCGCATATTAAACTAGCGCAGTCTACTCGGGATATGGATTGGACAAAATTGGAACTTCAGGTTTTTGCAGACTCAAATACAAATACCGCAAGTGGTAAGGTTTACCTTCCCGACGGTGAAAAAATTGAAAATATTTCAGTCAAAAAAGAAGGAAAAGAATTTCAGCTAAACGGCAATCCACTAAGCGGAAAAACGAGTTTTAAAATTGAAACTGCCTTAAAATAAATTTGAACTCCAAATTATAGAATTTCGGGATTCTTTATTTGGAATCCCGCATCACTTCGAATTATAAATCAACTTTAAAAATATGTATAAGAAAATACCCCTTTTAGTAGCTGTGCAACTGCTAATTTTCAGTTGTTCTTCTGAAAAAGAGTCTGAGTCCTATACTTTAAGTTCTCCTGAAGGAAAAAATAGTATTGAATTTGATATTAACGGAGGTTCCCCACAATATTCCGTAAATCATGGAGATACCAAAGTGATTTTACCATCAAGCATGGGGTTTGTCTTTAAAAATAAGGATACTCTTCAAAACGGCTTGGAAGTAATTAATATTGAAGAATCATCTGAAGACTCCACCTGGGAGCAGGTTTGGGGAGAAAAAAAAGAGATCAGAAATAACTATAATCAGCTTACAGTTCATTTAAAAGAAAAAACCAATAAAGAGCGAAAGTTAGATATCCAATTTAGAGCCTATGATGATGGAATCGCATTTAGATATGTTTTTCCAGAACAGGGAATTAAAGATAGTATTTTCATTATGGACGAGCTAACCACTTTTAATCTGGCAAAAGATGGTAAAGCCTGGTGGATTCCAGCTTATGATGAACAACGTTATGAAAACCTTTTTACTGCTTCCCCTGTTAGCACATTGGATACCGTGCATACTCCGTTAACTATTGAAAGTAATGATGGATTAGCGATAAGTTTTCATGAAGCTAATTTAGTAGATTTTGCCAGTACTACTTTGGCTCATACCAATGGCACGACTTTAAAAACAGATTTAGTGCCTTGGGCAGATGGTGTAAAAGTTAGAACTGTTGATACTTTTACTACACCTTGGCGAACATTACAAATAGCAGATAAACCTACAGATTTAATCACCTCATATCTAATTTTAAATTTAAATGAACCTAATAAGCTTGAAGATACCAGCTGGATCAAGACGTTTAAATATTTAGGTATTTGGTGGGGAATGCACATAGGAAAATATACTTTTTGGGAAGGTGATAAACAAGGAGCAACTACAAAAAATGCTCGGAAATATATCGATTATGCCAATGATTTGGGTATAGATTATTTATTGATCGAAGGCTGGAACAAAGGATGGACACCTGCATGGTACGAGAACGCTATGCACCAGTTCAGCTTTACTGAAGAAGCAGATAATTTTAGCCTGAAAGAAGTTACAGATTATGCTGCAGAAAACGATGTTGAAATCGTAGGATATCACGAAACGGGTTCCAATCTTCATAATTATTTGAAACAAATTGATTCGGCTTTTGCACTTTACAAAAAGAGAGGAATCACTACTGTGAAAATTGGGCAGGTAGGTTCTAAATTAAATATGAAGGAATGGCATCATGGTCAATTTGGTGTAAATTATTACAGGTATGTTGTTAAAAAAGCAGCAGAATATGGATTAGAAATCTATTTCCACGAGCCTATTAAAGATACTGGTGAGCGTAGAACTTATCCCAATATGATGGCAAGGGAAGGAGCAAGAGGTCAGGAATATAATGCTTGGAGTGAAGGAAATCCTCCAGATTATACCGCAACCTTACCTTTTACAAGATTACTGGCTGGCCCAATGGATTTCACTCCGGCTGTTTTTGATGTAGAGGTAAAAGAAGGATATCCCGGTAAACGAGTTCATACTACCACTGCAAAGCAACTTGCTCTAATGGTTGTATTGTATTCTCCTTTACAAATGTTAGCAGACCTACCAGAAAATTATGTGGATAAACCAGCTTTTCAATTTCTGAAGGATGTTCCTACAGATTGGGAAGATACTAAGGTGCTAAATGGAGAAATAGGGAAATATATTACGACGGTAAGAAAAGATATTGAAAGTGAAGACTGGTACCTGGGGGCTATTACTAACGAAAAAGCTAGAGATATCAATATTCAATTAGACTTTTTGGATGATGGAGCTACATATGAAGCTCAAATTTACGCAGATGCTCCGGGAACCGGTCATGAAAATAATCCAACAGCCGTAGATATTTCTAAAAAAGAAGTTACCGCTACAGATTCACTTAGTCTTTTGCTAGGAGAAAGTGGAGGCGCTGCTATACGTTTCAAGAAATTATAAATATGAATGTATGCAATTAAGTTGCACTAAAATATATTTAGTCCTATTACTGCTTGTTTCTAATGTTCAGTTCAATCATGCTCAGGAAACAAATAAAGCCGCTTTTAAATCCAGCAAATTATCTTTAGAGGAGCGCATTGATAATTTATTGAACTCAATGACCTTAGAGGAAAAGGTAAATGCCCTGAGTACTAATCCAGAAGTGCCACGTTTGGGTGTTGAAGGAACAGGCCATGTGGAAGGTTTACATGGGTTAGCGCTTGGTGGTCCTGCAGAATGGGGAGGAAAAGACAGGCCGCCACTACCCACAACCACCTTTCCGCAGGCTTATGGACTGGGAGAAACCTGGGATACTAATTTATTAGAAAGAGTAGCAAGGGCAGAAGGAAAGGAAGCGAGGTTTGCTAAACAATTTTTTAATCGTGGTGCTTTAGTGGTAAGAGCTCCCAATGCAGATCTTGCTAGAGATCCGAGATGGGGAAGAACTGAAGAAAGCTTTGGTGAAGATCCATTTCTTACAGGATCTTTAACTGTGGCATTTGCAAAAGGGCTGCAATCTGAAAAAAATGGATATTGGCAGACTGCCTCACTAATGAAACACTTCTTGGCAAATTCTAATGAAGATGGAAGAACTTATACATCTTCAGACTTTGATGATCGATTGATGCATGAGTATTATGCTGTACCCTTCAGAATGGGAATTACCAAAGGTGGAAGCAATGCATATATGGCAGCTTATAATAAAATAAATGGAGTTCCTGCTATGGTGCATCCTATTCTTGAAGAACTTAGCCAGAAGACTTGGGGACAAAATGGAATTATCTGTACAGATGGGGGTGCTTTCAAATTATTGCTTTCAGATCATAAATATTATGAAGATAAATATAAAGCAGCGGCAGCAGCTATTAAAGCTGGAATTAGTCAGTTTTTAGATGAATACTCTGAAGCTGTTTATGGTGCTTTGGCTAATGGATATTTAACTGAAAAAGATCTGGATAATGTACTTAGAGGGAATTATCGTGTCATGATCAAATTAGGTTTAATGGATAGTGATCAAAGTCAAAATCCATATGCAGAAATAGGTACAGGCGAAGATAGCATAGCTCCCTGGAAAATGAAGGAACATCGTCAATTAGCTCTAGAAGCTACTAGAAAATCTATTGTGTTATTGAAAAATGATTCAGAAAAGCAGCTGTTACCTTTAAATGAAAATGAGATCACTAAAATCGCAGTTATTGGTAGTAAAGCAGATAAAGTTTTATTGGATTGGTATAGCGGTACTCCTCCTTACACCATCTCTGTACTACAAGCTTTAAAAGACCGATTAAAAAACAAAGTAGAACTAACCTACGCGAAAAATAATGCTGATGGAAAAGCAGTAAAGATTGCAAGTGAAGCAGATGTAGCCCTGTTAATTGTTGGAAATGAACCAACTTGTGGTGCTGGTTGGGCAGATTGCCCTGTGGCCGGTGAAGGTAAAGAAGCCGTAGATCGCCAATCATTGCAATTGCAGGAAGAAGACCTTATAAAATTGGTATATAAAGCAAATCCAAATACAATCGTAGGACTAATTAGTAGTTTTCCTTATGCAATTAACTGGACGCAGGAGAATGTGCCTGCAATTTTACATCTAACTCAGAATTCTCAGGAATTAGGGACCGCCTTTACAGATGTTCTATTCGGCGATTACAATCCTGCTGGAAGATTAACACAAACCTGGGTAAAAGACGTTACTGATCTTCCTCCATTGATGGATTACAATATAAGAAATGGACGTACTTACCGCTATTTTGAAGGAGAACCTTTGTACGTTTTTGGTCACGGACTAAGCTACTCTAATTTTGAATATAAAAACCTTCAAATTTCAAGAGAAACTTTAAGTGACGGAGAAACTATTTATATAAACTTTCAATTAACGAATAAAAGCGATAGGCAAGGAGAAGAAGTTGCTCAATTGTATATCTCTCATCTAAATTCAGCAATAGATCGGCCTTTAAAAGAACTTAAAGCCTTCCGAAGAATAGATCTTAGACCTGGCGAAACTAAAAAGATTACATTGAGTCTTAAGGCTGAAGATCTGGAGTATTGGAATACAAAAAGCAATTCATTTAAGCTGGAAGAAAATCAAATTGAAATTCAGATAGGAAGTGCTTCCAATCGGATTTACTTAACCAAACCTCTCAACATAAAAAACTAATCTAAAGATGAATATCAGATCAAAAATAGTATCATTAGCATGCCTGATACTTATTATCGGGCTTAGCTCCTGTAAAAAAGAAAAGCAGTCTGAAATCGATAATATTGGCCAAAATACCAAGCAGAAAATCTATAAAGGCAAACCAATCTCTAAAGATTTTGATAGCAAGATCGATAGCCTTATTGCTGAAATGACCTTAGAAGAAAAAACAGGCTTACTGCATGGTAATAGCATGTTCGCTACTAAAGCTGTGGAACGTTTGGGCATTCCTGAGTTGAAAATGGCCGATGGGCCTTTGGGAGTAAGAGAAGAGTTAGAAAAAGATTCATGGGCACCTTTAGGATTAGAGGACGATTATGCCACGTATTACCCGGCAGGAGCAGGATTGTCTGCTACCTGGAACCCTAATCTAGCTTATACTTTTGGAAACAGTGTAGGGGAAGAAACAAGAGCTAGAGGTAAAGATGTTTTGCTTTCTCCCGCTATTAATATTATTAGAACTCCGTTAGGAGGAAGAACTTACGAATACTTTACAGAAGATCCTTTTCTAAACAAAAAACTGGCAGTTCCTTTTGTGGTAGGTATTCAGGATAATGATGTTGCAGCATGCGTAAAGCATTTTGCAGCGAACAATCAGGAAACGCACCGTGATTATGTGAACGTTAAAATTGCCGAACGTCCTTTGCGCGAAATTTACCTACCTGCTTTTGAAGCTACAGTAAAAGAAGCGCATGCTTATGCAATGATGGGCGCTTATAACAAGTTTCGAGGAGAATATTTATGTGAAAATGATTTTATGCTGAATCAACTACTAAAAGAAGAATGGGGGTTTGAAGGAGTTGTAATTTCAGATTGGGCTGCAGTTCATAGTTCTGTAAATTCTTTAAAAAGCGGACTTGATATTGAAATGGGAACTCCTAAAGATTTTGATGAATACTTTTTGGCACAGCCACTTATTGATTCAGCTAAAGCAGGAAAAATTTCAGAAACAGAAATTGATAAGCACGTAAAACGAGTTTTGCGAGTGATGTATTCTGTAAAAAGTATGGGTCCAGGCGATCGTAAGGAGGGAAGTATTAGCACTGAAGCACATTTTAAAGATGCTTATAATATTGCAGCAGAATCTGTAGTGTTGCTAAAGAATGATAAAAATTTACTGCCTTTGGATCCCAGCGAAATAAAAAGTCTTGCTGTAATTGGCGATAATGCCACTAAGAAAAATGCACTCGGTGGATTTGGCGCGGGAGTTAAAACGAAGCGAGAGATCACTCCGCTTGAAGGTTTAAAAAACAGACTTCCAGAATCTGTAAATATCAAATTTGCTCAAGGTTACGAAGAAAAATATTCTAAGACTGAAAAAGCCAAACTAGGAGATGTTACTCTAAATGGTCCTGTTACTATAGATGAGTTAGACCCAAAACTAGTTGAAGAAGCTGTTGAAGCTGCGAAAAATGCAGATGCGGCAATTATTTTTGCAGGATCTAATCGAGATTATGAAACTGAAGCATCAGATAGAGCAAGTTTAGAATTACCATTTGGCCAGGAAGAACTTGTCAAAAAAGTATTAGAAGCGAACCCTAATACGATCGTAGTGATGATCGCGGGAGCTCCTTATGAAATAGATGAAATTAGTGAGAAGTCCTCTGCTTTAGTATGGAGTTGGTTTAATGGCTCAGAAGGAGGTAATGCTTTAGCAGATGTTCTTTTAGGTGAAGTAAATCCTTCAGGAAAACTTCCCTGGACGATGCCTAAAAAACTTGAAGATTCTCCCGCCCATGCGACTAATAGCTTTCCAGGAGACAAAACGGTTAGTTATGATGAAGGAATTTTGGTTGGATATCGATGGTTTGATACAAAAGACATAGCACCATTATATCCATTTGGTTATGGCCTGTCTTACACTGATTTTGCAATTTCTGAAGCAAAAACGAATAAGAAAACTTTTACGGATAATGATACTATAAAATTAAATCTGAAAGTCAGCAATATCGGTGAATTTGAAGGGAAAGAGGTGATACAAGTCTACGCATCCAAACCTAATAGTAAAGTAGAAAGAGCTGATAAAGAACTAAAAGCTTTTAAAAAGATTGAAGTGAATACAGGCGAATCTGTTTCAGTTGATATTGAATTACCGATAAAAGAATTGGCTTATTACAAGGTTTCTTCTAAACAATGGGTGGTAGAACCCGGAACATACCAATTGAAATTAGGAAATAGTTCTAGAAATATTATGAGCGAGCTAGAAATCCAAATTCAGGAATAATGAAAATTAATAAACTTACATATCTCTTAATTATTCTATTTGTTTCTATGATATCCTGTAAGCAACAGGGAAAAAGTGATTTGGCTACAACAAAAAAACAAAAGTATGTAGCGAATTGGGATTCTCTTGCTAAATACGAGGAAACAGCAAACTGGTTTAAAGAAGCTAAGTTTGGTATCTATGCGCATTGGGGTGTTTTATCGGTGCCTGCCTATGCCAACGACTGGTATCCCAGAAATATGCATATAAAGGGCAGTAAAGAATATCAGCATCATGTAAAGACTTATGGTGAACCTTCAGAATTTGGCTATCACGATTTTGTGCCAATGTTTAAAGCTGAAAAATTCAATGCCGAGGACTGGGCAAGTTTATTTCAACGATCGGGAGCAAAATTTGCGGGTATCGTTGCAGAGCATCATGATGGATGGAGTAATTGGGACAGTAAAACCAACCCGTGGAATTCTGTAGATATGGGGCCCCATCGTGACATTGTTGGCGAGTTAGAAAAAGCTATTCATGAAAAAGGGATGAAATTTGTAACCTCATTTCATAAAGCAAGAACATTACAGGTATTTCAAAAGGATTCTTCAAAATGGTTGGATGATACTTCTTATTTTCCTTATGATCCAGATATGCCAACTTCCTCATCAGACTCTTTATTAAGTATTTTGTATGGTAATATTCCGAAGGAAAAATTTTACGAAAACTGGCTTTCAGAATTACATGAAGTAATACATCAATATGGCCCAGACCTTATTTATTTTGACAGTAAACTGGATAAAATTCCAGATTCTATAAAAGCAAAATTTGTAGCAGATTATTTTAATTATGCTGAAGAAAATGATAAAGAGGTCGTTATAACCCATAAAGAAGGTGAGCTACCAAAATCTGTTAGTCTTGAAGATCTTGAAAAAGGAAGAATGAATACCAAAACCGAAGAATATTGGCTTACTGATGAAACAGTATCTGTAGGTAGCTGGAGTTACACAAATGATCTGGGACTTAAAACAGCCGACGAAATTATAGATGTTTTAGTAGATATTGTAAGTAAAAATGGAGCTCTTATGCTCAACGTCTCTCCCAAAGCAAATGGTATTATCCCTGAAGATCAGCAAAAGATTTTGTTAGAAATAGGAAAGTGGCTCGAAGTTAATGGAGAAGCCATTTATGGTACAAATACCTGGAAAGTATTTGGAGAAGGCCCTACGATACAAGAAAAATCTGGGATGTTTTTAGATAAAATAACCTATACGCCCCAGGATATTCGTTACACGCAAAAAGGAAATAATATCTACGTTATTTTTCTTGGTTGGCCCGGAGAGAGTAAAGAGATTTTGCTAAAATCTTTTTCCAATAATCAATTTTCGATAACTGAGGTAGAGTTTTTAGGGAGTGATGAAAAAGCAAATTATGAGTTAAAAGCTGAGGGTTTAAGCATTTTAACTCCCTCCGAAATTGTTGATGAAAATGCGTGGGTAATAAAAATAACTACAAGTGAGAACTAATAAATAGTAAACCAATGACCAGATACTAAAATCTGGTTATTGGTTTTAACCTAAACCTAAAATTTTATTTATGCAATTACTAAAATTACCATTGAGTTTTTTAATGATGTTTTTCGTTTTTTTGACGATATCATGCTCAGAAGATGAGGAGGTTATAGCTTCCAAAAACTTAGAATTTTCTGTCTATCCTAACGAAATCGATTTCGGTTCTTCAGGCGGAAATAATATTCTAAATGTTAATAGCAGTGAACCCTGGACTATCGAGGGTGAAGGCGGTTGGATCGATCTTTCTGAAAATGCCTCGGAAGGAAGTGATAAGGTGAATATTATGGCTTCAGCAAATCAGGATACTATCGCTCGATCTACTACGATCACAATAAATTCTGGTGATCAATCTTATGAAGTAAACATTTCTCAGGCAGGAATGATTCCTGAACCATCAGATGAAATTGTATTTGCTATAGAGCCAGATAGTACAAATATGGGCGATCTAAGCGCGGTGCAGTTTGCAACCCAAATGGATATAGGCTGGAATTTAGGAAATTCCCTTGAAGCTATCGGTGGAGAAACAGCATGGGGTAATCCTATGGTTACTCAGCGATTAATAGACTCGGTTAAAGCAGCAGGTTTCGATGCGATTAGAATTCCCGTTGCCTGGAGTAAATTTTCAGACGCCGAAAACTATGTAATTCAGCAAGATTGGATAAATAGAGTAGAAGAAGTTGTAAACTACGTTTTGTCGAACGATATGTATGCTATTGTAAACATTCACTGGGATGGTGGATGGATGCAACCCACTTATGAAGAGCAGGATGAAGTTAATACTCGTTTAGATACTATGTGGACTCAAATAGCTACCAATTTTAGAGATTATGGCCCAAAATTATTATTTGCCGGGACTAACGAAGTAATGGTAGAAGGTAACTATGATACGCCTACAGAAGAGTACTATAGTGTTCAAAATAGTTTTAATCAGACTTTTGTTGATGCTGTTCGATCTACAGGAGGAAAAAATGTTTATAGATATTTAGTTGTTCAAGGTTTTAATACCAATATTAATCATACTGTAAATTTTGCTGAAATTCCCGAGGATGTAGTCGATCAAAGATTAATGATGGAAGTTCACTATTATGACCCCTATAATTTCGCTCTAAATGCAGATAGTGATCTAACACAATGGGGATCTATAGCTACTGATCCTTCTAAAACTGAAGACTGGGCTAATGAAAGCTATGTCGATGATCAATTTCAAAAAATGAAAACCAACTTTATAGATGAAGGTATAGCTGTTATTCTGGGAGAATATGGAGCAATAGCCAGAACAAACATAGCTGAGCACGAGCAGTATAGAGAATATTATTTAGATTATGTAACCGAATCTGCTCAGTCTGCTGGTCTAGTACCTTTTTATTGGGATAATGGAGATCAGGGACAAAACGGTTTTGCCATTTTTGAGCGATCTACTGGCGAAATTCTATATCCAGAAATGGTTGAAGCTCTTACAGGAAACGATAATTAATTTATACGCTTAGTTTTTTGTTAATTTGATTAGGGGAATCTTTTTTGGATTTCCCTTTTTTAATTTTGGCCCTAAAACAACAAAACCCCGCTAAAAGCGAGGTTTGATGTTGTGATCGCGACAGGATTCGAACCTGTGACCGTCTGCTTAGAAGGCAGATGCTCTATCCAGCTGAGCTACGCGACCATTTTTGCGGTTGCAAATATAATCTCTTTTTGTTTTAAAACAAGGCTTTTTTTAAGAAAAATGAGTTTTTATTTTTTATTAATTTTTTAAATACTGATAAGCAATAGTTTAGTGTTTTTTTGAACTTTAAAAAAAATATAAATAGCAGCAGTCATGAGATACCTGCCGTCTTAAAGTTTTTACTTATTTTTAACCTCAATTTTAATCCTAACAATTAATTAAAATGCTCAATTACCCAATCAAATTTACACCTATCCTAAAAGAAAAAATTTGGGGAGGTGAAAAATTAGCAAGCATCTTAAATAAAGAATCAGATGCAAAAAATCTAGGCGAAAGCTGGGAAATCTCTGGTGTTAAAGGAGATATCTCTGTTGTAGAAAATGGAGCACTTAAAGGAAAGACCTTAAACGAACTTTTAGAAGAATATAAGGGTAAGTTTTTGGGAGAGAAGATCTATGCCGATTTTGGAGCTGAATTTCCACTGCTTATAAAATATATCGATGCTAAAACAGCACTTTCTGTACAATTGCATCCTCACGATGATCTTGCCAAAGAGCGCCACAATAGCCTTGGGAAAACTGAAATGTGGTTTATTATGCAAGCTGATGAAAATGCAGACATCAATGTTGGCTTTAAAGAGACTATTACCAAAGAAGATTATATAAAACACCTTGAAGAAGGCAAGATCACTGAGGTCTTAAATTTTGAGCAGGTAAAAAAAGGCGACAGCTTTTTTATCAATACCGGGAAAGTTCATGCCATTGGAGCCGGAGTCCTTTTAGCTGAAATTCAGCAAACTTCAGATATTACCTATAGAATTTATGACTGGGATCGTGTAGACGACCAGGGAAATTCACGTGAATTACATACCGCACTCGCTATCGATGCAATAGATTTTGAGAAGAAAGATGATTTTAAAATGGAGTATGAAAAAACTCCAAATCAGTCTTCAAATATTGCAGATTGTGAATATTTTACTACCAACTATTTACCGGTAAAAGGGAGTATTACCAAAGATTATTCGGCTATAGATAGTTTTATTATTTATATGGCGGTAAGCGGTAAAGCTACAGTTGGTGTGGCTGGTAATACCGAAGAAATAGAGCAGGGGCAAACTCTTCTAATTCCTGCTGAAAATAAAGAAGTAGAAATTAGCTCTGACGATTGTGAACTTCTTGAAGTTTCTGTAACTCGATAGTGTTTAGAATTCAATAAAATATAGAATAAAAAAGCCGGTTTAACCGGCTTTTTTTATCTTGAAATGTTCGTTATTCAATTTCAATTCTTAAAGAATCCTTTCCTCTAAGATGAATTCGATCATACTCCCAAATTTCAGCGTTTCGATGCGCCATTACATCCATAACGCCATTTTCTTTTGTACCTTTAAACTTAAAAGTAAGCTCAACCTTTTTGTGATCTTCGCTATACTGAACGTCTCCATTCAACAGTGATAAATTATCTTTCAAATTAATCTTTCCGAAGATATTAGAAACCTCTTCATTTTTATTGGCTAAGGCAATAGCATCTTTATGCAACGCATCATCGGCGTAAACTTCAGTAAAATTTGAAATGTGTGTACCAAGATTTGTGGTAGAAAATACCAGAATTAGAAGCACACAAATAACTCCCAGGCTAATTAATAACCATTTTTTCATTTATTTATTTTTAGTTCTATTTGCCTCAAAAAGAGCCCTAACTTCAGGTTTCTGAATTTCAATGATCGCAAATATACCAAGCACGATCCCTAACACTCCGGTTAAGCAATTTATTATCGATATTACGATGATAAAAGTAGCGTTTCTACGTTCACCAATATATTTAGCAGCTAAAAACGTAAGTACAGCCATAATAATGGCAAAGAGTATAAATATACTTCCAAAAATTACCAATATAATGCTTATGATATTAAATGGCGTATAGCCGGGAAAATCAGTCATTGTTGGAGCTGGAATTATAAAACCCATTACCACATACACTAATCCAAATAAACTAATAAGTAAATTTAGAACACCTTTAATAATGAATAATATTCTATAGGTATCTAAATTTCTTCCTGGCGCGACTTTTGCTGTTTCCATTTTATTGATCGATGCTTAGATTAGCAATTTACTAATAATAGTGAAGCTTTATGCGATCACGAGCAAATGTATTTTCAGAAATTATGACTATTTTTAAGAATGCTCATAAAAAGTAAAGGATGGAAAATAGTAAGGAAAAACTTTTAGTACAGTTTAATAAAGCATTTGCCAATTGTAATAGTCAGTTTATTCTAGAGCAGGTGACCGATAGTTTTCAATGGATCATGATTGGGAAGAAAGAAGTTAAAGGTAAAGAGGAATTTGCTGAAACACTAAAGGAAATGGAAGGTTACGAAACCAGCGAGCTCGAGATCGTAGATGTGATCACACATGGTAAAAAAGGTTGTGTAAACGGAAATATGAAAATGAAGAGTCCTAAGGGTGATCCTATTAGTTTTTCATTTTGTGATGTGTATGAGTTTGAAAATTCAGAAGATTTAAAGATCAGCCGAATGACCTCTTATGTTGTAGATCGCTAAATTTTTTCTGCGGAAAAAAATAAATATGACAGAATAATAAAAAACTAAAATTTATATAAATAACTACTACTACTATGAAAAAAGTGATTATACCAATGTGTGCTTTGGTCGCCATGTCTTTTACCACTATTCCGGAAGCTGATGTTTCTAAAGAAGTGATTTCTGAAGTATCCGTTAAGGAAACCATTAAGGTAGAATTAAAAGAGTATTTTAAAAAGACCAGGGAAACATTAGAAGATCATATCGAAGGACTTTCTGATAAACAGCTAAGTTTTAAACCTTCACCAAACGTCTGGTCGGTTAGCCAGTGTTTAGAGCACATCATTAAAACCGAAGAAATGTTGTTTGGAATGACCAAAACTGCGTTAGAAGGTGAGCCTAATCCAGAGCGAAAAGACGAAGTGAAAATGAGCGACGAAGATATTATCGCGGGTATTACCGATAGATCGAGTAAAGCACAGGCAAGCGAATCTTTAATGCCTAACGGAACCTATGATTCTCCTGAAGCCGCTTTAGAAGCTTTTGATGAGCAACGTGAGGAAATAATGGACTTTATTGATGACACCTCTGAAGAGGATTTACGCAACTATATCTCAGATTCTCCATTTGGTGCAGTCGATGCTCACCAATCACTATTGTTTATCGCCGGTCATACCGCAAGACATACTTTACAGATCGAAGAGGTAATGAAAGACGCAAATTTCCCGGAAAAATAGAAAACTGATTTTCGATAAAATTCAATTAGATTTTTTACAAAAGCCATCCAACTTTGGGTGGCTTTTTTAAATGTGAAATTCTTCAGGATACACCACGATCCCACAAATATGCTTTGCCGCATCAGGAACTAATTCCTTCAGCATAAAATTCTTTTTCGGAACTTCAAAAGGAGCCTGAATATCAAAATTAATTGCAGGCTCATATTCAAATCTTGGGTAATACTCTTCATGCCCTAAAACAACGACAAGTTCGTAACCCATTTCTTTAGCTTTTTGATGTACACGATTTAAAAGCTGAGAGCCAATGCCATTTGATTGAAATTCGGGCAAAACCGCAACCGGAGCTAAAGCCAGCGCCGGGAATTTATTTTTATCGTTTTGAATGGTGATTTCACTAAGCAGCACATAACCTACGAGCTTTTGATCAACTTCAGCAACCATAGAAAGTTCAGGAATAAAAGCATAGGATTTTCGAAGTCGATCCACAAGAAACTGCTCCTGGTGATCACTATTTGATTCATTTAAAAACGCTGCCTTAATAAGATTAAAGACATCTTCGTGATCCTCGGGTTTTTCCTGCCTAATGTGTACTTCCATCTGTTATAAAAATAAAAGCAATGTAAGTAAATTTAATCCATCTTACCACTATTCGAGATTAATTATCAAAAGAGATTCTTCGGTATTTAATTGCGCAATCTTTTTTGCGGAAGAATTAAATGCAAAACTATTTCCGCAGCAATTCATACCGTCTGCCAAGCCTGTATTGTTAACAAGCAGCACCGGAATTTTATAGTTTTTTGAAATATACTGAAGTCGATTTTCGGCAATTTTCATCCCTTTTTTATGCTTTGCTACACTAGCGATAAAAAGATCTGGTTTTTCTGAATTAAGGTCTTCTAAATGCTCATCTACAGAAATTTCATAGCAAACAGCCAGTTTGATTGTTTTTTGCTGAAATTGGATAATTGAAGCATTCTTTTTTGGCTGAAAAAACGGAACTTCATCTTCATGCAAATACCGTTTGCAGTAATATTGAATTTCTTTTTCTGGTTGAAAGATCGCCATCGCGATATGTAGGTCATGATCCATTTTTAAAGGTAATCCTAGCAGGATCATCAACTTATATTATTTGCTGTATTCTTTAAAAATATCAAACCTTGCATCATTTTTTTCAAATGCGAGTTCTTTCGCTAGCCTAGGTTCATAATTGGTTAAAGAAAGCTCAGGAAAAACGACAATATTAGCTTTAGCTTTGGCCGCTTTTGTAATAAAATTGAGGTGTTTTTGAATGTTTACTTCAACTTTTCCCGATTCAGATTTTAGTTGTGCTAAAGCGATTTTCATTGTGATTTTTCTTTTTTGATGCTGAATAGTTTTCCGTAGCTAAGACAGCGCCAGCACCATTCCAACGGACCAAATTTAAAATGCTGAAGCCAAATTTTGCTTAAGATCAACTGAAATATAAAGACACTAATGACTGTAAAAAAACATTGTACAAGATTCAGTTTTTGATACATCGAAAATCCAATTCCGTTAAAAATGATCACGCCAATAAAACTTTGAAGGATGTAATTGCTAAGTGCCATTTTTCCCACCGATGCCAATGGTTTTAAAGCTTTGATTAGTTTCCCCGTAAACCATAACCAGGCAATAAACCACATATAAAATAAGCCAAAGAGTGTATCGCAGATTATCATTAATTTTAGCCAAATAGGACCCAAAAAATCGTCCCGATAAATATCGAAATTCGGTAATATAAAGAGAAAAATTATTCGGTATACATTGGTAATGATCGCTAACCAGATAAATGTATTTTTATTCTTTAGAATAAATTCTCTTAGTTTTAAAATTTTTCCAGATCGTACGAAAGATGTCCCCAAAAGCATCATAGAGAATGCCATTGGTGCTAAAAAAACAAATAAAACCTGCACATTAGAGAAATATTCCAGGATTCTAAATTTTAAAGCTTCAGTATAACTTCCATTTCTTAAAACTTTAGTTACAGTATCATAATTATAGGTTTTCAAAATATTTTCAGGAGAGAAACCTATCCAGGAAAAGATATATTCAGCAACAATATCATAAAAAGGAAATAACAAAAAATAACAAGCTAAAAGTAATAAACACCTACTGTAAAGCTTGTATAAAATGCTTATTAAAACACCCAAAATTGCATAAAGATGTATCACATCGCCACCCCAAATTAATGTAATATGAAGTATGCCAATAATGAACAAAATAAGCATACGTTTAAGGATAAAAGAACGGCTTTTTTTCTTTAATTTTAGTTTTTCCAGCTGCATGGCAATTCCTAACCCGAACAAAAAGGAAAAAATGGGAAAGAATTTGTTGTAAAAAAACAGCTGCGAAAGTCGTATAATTATAGAATCAAGAGGACCTATCATTTCCTCGTAATACAAATCCTGGTTGATAAAAACCGAATTCATGATCTCGATATTCACCATAAAGATCCCAAATACCGCAAAACCTCTCCAAATATCAAGAATTTCGATTCTGTTTGTTGTTTTAACGGGACTTAGGTTTGGTGATTTCATGTTAAACCGATTCCAGTTCGAAAATGGTAATTTCTGGGCGCACATTAAAACGCATTTGTCGCAAACAACCTAAAGCGCGATTTATGTAAAGCATTCTACCATCGTAAAGATCGATAATCCCAGCATCGTAACGCTTATTTTCTACCGGTAAAATAGGAGCTCTTAAAAATGGTGGTTTACATTGCCCGCCATGGGTGTGGCCACTTAAGATCCAGCCTTTATAATCATTCCATACATTAAGATCACAAACATCTGGATTATGGCATAGGGCGATATTCGCTATTTTTGGATCATAATTTTTTGTGGCTTCTTCTGGATTAAAATTAATTCCCCAATAATCATCGATGCCTAAAAAGTTTAAACCTTCGATTTGCTGAGATTGATTCCGAAGAATTTTGATGTCTCGTGATGCTAACTGATCTATGATATTTTGCGCTACATGTTCTTCTTTGTACCCAATACCGTAATCGTGATTTCCTAAAATCCCTACACTGCCTAATTTTCCGGTAGGGAAGTGCGGAATAACTTCAGCCAGTTGTTCCAGATTCTTTGGTTCATGATAAGTTACAAAATCACCGGTGTAGACTACAAAATCTGGATCAAATGCCTGCGCTTCTAAAAATGAATCGATAATGTACTGGTAGTCGAAAAAGTCACCTATATGCACATCACTTATTTGCATCAAGGTTTTGCCATTTAGATGTTTAGGTAAATTTTTTACGGACATTTTATGTTTTACAAATTCTAACCAAAAAGGCTCTACCTGCCAGGCGTAGATTCCGGGAATGGCAGAAATTCCGCCCAGCACCGCTAATCCTTTTAAAAACTTTTTTCGGTTCATGTAAATTATTTTAAGCTCATAATGGCAATTTTTATAATTAAAATGAATGCTTTTTTACGCAACCTTTTAGAACAAATAACATCTAAAGAATAAACGATTTCAGAAGAGGATGAGTCATTCAATTTCTATTATTCAGTAAATATAAACAAATGAAAAAACTATACATTTTATTTTTATTACTTAGCTTTTTATCCTGTAGTAATGATGATGATAACGGCAACGAAGATTGCGATCCAGAAATGAATGTTGGTTTTTTCCTAGAAAATAGCTCCATCGCTGTTTCAGAATCAGATCCTGTGCAGTACGCTATAGAGGATGGGGAAGATCTTGTATTTATTTATTCATTCATTGGTGCGCAGTGTGATCATATTGCAGACGATGAATATGGAGAAAATGTGATTTTTCAAATTGATCCTGAAATCGACGAGTTTAGTTATGAAGATGAAGAACTTTCAGAAATAAAAGCGCATTTCAAGCCGGTTAGTGCATGGATTTCTCGTGTTGCTATCCCGATTGAGAACGGAGTGATATCTGGAGAACGTTTAAATTCGACTCTTTATCATGTGAATATAGATGTGAATGTAGAACTTGGAAATGATGAAATTCGGGAGATTGCTTATGAAGCCGATTTCCAGGTGCAAACCTTAGAACAATAAAAAAATTCTTATTTCATTTCTACAAATAGCTTGTCATTAATTTTATCTTAATCTAGGTTTCGCTTAGTTGCGATATTATCGAAATTTAGCGCTAATTTTTATTAAATATTAAAAATTAGTTGCATAATTCATTTTTTAGATTTATCATTGCTTCATACTTAAACATTTAGCTTTCGTTTTTTTGAAAGGCAAAATGTAAGATGAAGAATGGTATGAAAAAGTATATTCCTAATTTTCTAAAACTTTCGGTTTGCCTGCTTGGCCTGCAATCTTCCGCGCAAACAAATATGGATTATATTGCTAATGAAAACGGACCAATACTTGGTTACAGTAAAGAATCTGGAGTTAAGATTTTAAAAGTTGATGGTCATTTTTTTAAAGATCTTAATCAAAACGGAAAACTAGATCCTTATGAAGATTGGAGACTTCCGGTAGAAGAGCGCGCAAAAGATCTGGCTTCTAAAATGTCTGTAGAGCAAATTGCAGGTTTAATGTTGTATAGTCAGCATCAATCTATTCCTGCTAGAGAAGTTGGTTTTGGCGCCGGGACTTACAATGAGAAACCTTTTTCTGAAAGTGGAGCAGAGGCTTCAGCAATTTCAGATCAGCAAAAGAAATTTTTAAAAGAAGACGATCTTCGTCACGTACTATTAACCGCGGTACAATCTCCTGAAGTTGCCGCAAAATGGAATAACAACGTCCAGGCTTATGTAGAAGGTTTAGGTTTGGGAATTCCTGCAAATAATAGTTCAGATCCTAGAAATACCGCTACGGTAACTTCAGAATTTAATGCCGGGGCAGGAGGGACGATTTCTCTATGGCCAGATGGTTTGGCAATGGGCGCAACCTTCGATCCAGCATTGGTAAAGCAATTTGGAGAAATGGCCGCTAAAGAATATCGCGCTTTGGGAATTACTACAGCACTTTCACCGCAAATAGATTTAGGAACCGAACCTCGATGGTACCGCATCGCTTATGTTTTTAGTGAATCTCCAGAATTGGTAAAAGCGATGGGTAAAGCCTATGTTGAAGGTTTCCAAACCTCTGGTAAAGAAGCCGAGATCAATGATGGATGGGGTTACGAAAGTGTAAATGCAATGGTAAAACACTGGCCTGGTGGTGGTCCTGAAGAAGGAGGAAGAGATGGACACTGGGCGATGGGGAAATTTGCAGTTTACCCGGGTGATAATTTTAAAGATCACATCAAACCATTTACAGAAGGTGCTTTTAAATTAGATGGCGGAACCAAAAAAGCAGCGGCGGTAATGCCTTATTACACGATTAGTTTTGATCGTGATGATATTTACAATGAAAATGTTGGTAATGGTTTTAGTAAATATATAATTACTGAACTGCTTCGCGATAAATATGGTTATGATGGTGTGGTGTGCACCGATTGGCTAATCACTGCCGATGAAGGGGAAACACCGGGAACTTTTGCCGGAAAACCCTGGGGAACTGAAGCTATGAGTGTTGCTGAAAGACATTATAAAGTGCTAATGGCTGGTGTAGATCAGTTTGGTGGGAATAATGAAAAAGCACCAGTTTTAGAAGCTTACCAAATGGGTGTAGAAGAATTTGGTGAGGATTTTATGCGTGCGCGTTTTGAGCGTTCTGCAGTAAGATTGCTTAAAAACATCTTTAGAACAGGATTATTCGAAAATCCTTATTTAGATACTGAAAAAACCAAAGAAATAGTTGGTAATGCTGAATTTATGAAAGTGGGTTATGAAGCACAGGTAAAATCTGTGGTGATGCTTAAAAATAAAGAAGCAGCTTTACCAATCAAGGAAAAGAAAACTGTTTATATCCCGAAGATCTATACACCGGTTTCAACCGACTGGTGGGGAATTCCTACTCCGGCGAAATTCGAATATCCGGTAGATCTGGAATTGATCAAGAAATATTACAAGGTAACTGATAATGCTGCTGAAGCAGATTTTGCGATGGTTTTTGTTAGAAATCCGCAGTCTAAAGAAGCAGGTTACAGTGAAACAGATCGTAAAAATGGCGGAAATGGTTATGTGCCAATTTCTCTTCAATATGAAACTTATACTGCTACAACGGCTAGAGAACATAGTATAGCGGCCGGAGATCCTGTGATCGATCCTGAAATTAAAGATCGCTCCTATAAAGGGAAATCTTCAACGGCTTCGAATATTATGGATTTAAGAACCATTGAAGATACTAAAATGTTGATGGGAGATAAACCAGTGATCGTTTCCGTAACGGCAGATAAACCAATGATTTTTGCTGAATTTGAAAATCTAGTTGATGGGATTGTACTCAACTTCGGAGTTTCAACGCAGGCGGTTATGGATATTGTTTCAGGAAATGCAGAGCCTTCAGGGTTATTGCCATTGCAAATGCCGGCAAATATGGAAACAGTTGAAGCACAACAGGAAGATGTGCCTTTCGATATGATCCCTTATCAGGATTCAGAAGGAAATACGTATGATTTCGGTTTCGGTTTAGATTGGAACGGAGTGATAAAGGATAAAAGAACAGAGCGATTCAAAAAAGAATAACCTGAAAAATATAAAGATTTAAGCTATCCCAAAATAACTTAGAGAACGAAAGAGCCCTGAAATTCAATTTTCAGGGTTTTTTTATTGGCACCGCCAAAGGCTATAATATTCCGAAGTCCTTTACTTTAAAAATGTCAAATTATTAACCTGATGATTTTCTGTATATTCTTCTAGCTCTTTAAAATTTGCATTTAATAAAGCAATCTTGCCATTTGCATCTATTACGATGTAACAAGGAATAGCAGAAATATTATAATTAACCGCAAAATCGCTTTTAAAAGCTTTCTCTCCTGCATATAATTTTAAACCTTCTAATTGATGTTTTTCGAGTCCGTTTTTCCATAATTCTGTTTTCTTGTCTAAAGAAACCGTCAAAAATTCAAAGTTTTTATTATCCTTATACTTTTCGGCTAATGCATTCCACTTAGGGAAAGAAGCAATACAGGGAGCGCACCAACTTGCCCAAACATCAATAACAATCGTTTTGTTAGGCATTTCGGAAAGCTTATAGATTTTACCATTTTCATCTGTTAAACTGAAATCAGGAGCTCTTTTTCCAACCGCTACTTTCGATAAAATTTCAACTAAATCATCTAAGTTTTTATCTAAAATCGAAACATAATCTTTAGAATACTCACTTTTTTCTAGCTCATCTATTTTGTTTCTAAAGGCTTCAACATCAATCTCTGCATTGAAAATCTTAGCATCGTTTATCAAAGTATTTAAGAAAATAGTTTTTTCTATAGCATTGGTTTCCGCATCAATAAACCATTTATCTATTATTGGAAAGCCGTTATTAAGTAAGAAATCGTAGGTTATTTTTGTATCTGGGTTGGTTAGCATGATATCCTTTTTAATAAACGCGTAGATAAACTTGTTGTAATAAGCATTTTCAAATAAAATAGGATTTGAAAAATTTATATGTTCTGAATAGGTTATTGGTGTATCTGAAAGCGAATCCCCATAAATATCAAGCCTTTTTATAAACTCAGGAGACGCTGTATTTACTTTATCATATAAATTTACATATATAAGCTTGTTTCTTTCTAGCTCAACAAAATCTTTTTGATTTTCAAGATCAGCGTCTTTAAAATAATCATCTAAAAACTGTAATCTCAGTTGCGTTATGGAATCTTGAATTAAGAAAAAATCTTTGCTATCGAGTTTCATGAGACCTGAATATTTTTCATCGAAATCATAATATATTTTATACCAATATTTATTTTGATCTAATTGATATTCGATAAATTTTGCCTGTTTTCCTTCAACAATTATAGAATCAGGTTTTTGCAGATCTAATTTTATAGAAATAGGTTGATTTATATATTTGGAAAATGCTAAAGTAAATTGATCATCATCTTTAAATTTTAAAATTGAATTTGCATTCGCGAGAAGTTCTTCGTTTAAGCTAATCTTTTCTCCAGACGGTATTTTGATGGAATCTAATTTGGAGTTTAGAGAGAAATCTGATGTATACTGCAATAATAACGCAAAATTTTCAGCGTAATTTGAAACTTCCAGATTTATCGTTTTTGGTTCATTTTTGTTCGATTGACAGCTGGATAAAGCAAATAATAGTAGGAAGAAAAAATAAAAATTTTTCATTCTGAAATTTGATGGTTTTGGATAGATTTTTCTTTGAAACTCTGTGCTGCTTAATTACAAACCCTTATTTATAAGGATCGCCGCTGGCTGCAGTAATAATGCAGATTAGGTGTAGAATAAGTCCCGGGAAAATAAATAAAAAGTAACCTATAGTAACGAATATTAGCCACAAAATTCCTGCAGCTACTTCACCTTTATAAATATGCCCAACGCCAGGAAAAAATACACTAAGTAAAATGGCCAAACCTGCATTCCATTTTGGGTAATTATTAATAACGGTTACAGGTGCCTGAGCCTGTTGTGAAGAATAGTTTTGGCTGCCATCAAAACGCTCACCACAATGCCAGCATTTAATCGCTTCAGATTTAATGGTTTCTGCACAATAGGGACATTTCTTGGTTTGATAATCCATAATTTCTTGATTGATTGATTGTAAGACGCAAATAACTGAAATTCGTTACATAGGGTTCACATTTTTATTTGTATCGCAAAAGGATATAGTACACCGGAACTTGCTTCGAAATTAAAAATTATTTTCCAACCAATCTTTGTGAGCACGTCCCGAGTAAGTTTACTTGTTAAGCCTTAAAACACAAAAAATCCATTCTGAAAAAATTATCTATAAAAGCTTCAAATTTCTTACAAAGTAGAATCTTACTCTAACATATCGATCTAGTTTAAAGGCTTGATGGTACGAATTTGTTATCTGGAAAAGCTTATGCAATTTAGATCTTTACTCTTTCTTTTTAAAGATTTTGAGAAGCACAAATAGTCCTACAAAAAAGCCAATAATGAAAATTAAAAATGTGTTTTCCATAATTTTTTTTGATTAGTTATTTATCTGACGTAAAAAGCTAAGATTTGTTACATAAGAGTTTGATTTTTAGTTTTTATATCAGATACCAATAAGATATCCCTGCATTATAGACTTATAATCGATCATCAAACCATTTGGTCATAAGCTTCTGTAATTCTTGTTTCTTGTCTGAGAAACTATGATCTGTATCAAATTCTTTTAGCTGAAAATCATAATCGATATTAGATAATTTCTGAGCAATTTTTTTAGCCTGGTTAGGATTTACCTGCTGGTCTCTGGTTCCGCATAAAATTAGAAGACTGGCATTTTTATCTAATTCTTCAGGCCAATAATAAACGGAACGTTTCTTTAATTCTGAAGTTTTATTAGCGCCGCCAAAGGGTATAATACTCCTAGGCTTACCTCGAAATTAAAAAATTGTTTCTAGTGAATGCCTCGTGGGCTTGCCCCGAGATAGTTTACTTTCTTCATAATTTTGGATCAATTTTGCACAAACTCTGCTTTCCATTTCAGGATGTTCTTCGATTAGTGGAAAAAGATCTGAAGGTCCGTTTCCAACAATAGCAGTTTTGATGTCTTTAGAATGCTTAAGCGCTAAGTAAGTCATTATCCCGCCTCGTGACCAACCAATCATACCAATTCTATTGGCGTCGGCTTTTTCAATCTTCTTAACTGTTTGGGTTAAATAAAGCACATCGTTGATGTCTTTTCCGCCAAATTCATCATTTTCCCTATAGCAGCTGGCGACTAAAACATAACCTTCTTTCACTAAATTCGAAAATTGAAGAAGCGGATAAAAACCTTTGCTTTGTGAAGAAACGCCTTCCTCTTTGTTTCCACCTCTGTTTACTATAATTACGGGAAACTTTCCTTTCTTTTTAGGTTCAGCAATAAAACCGTTTATTAACAACGAATCACTTTTATAAACGATCTGGTAGAAATTCACTTCTTTTAAATAGTCAAATTCCTTCAGCAATTTATCGTCTTTCGAAACTCGTTCCCAAATGGGAGGAATCTCTGAAATTTCAAATTGCTTTTTCGATAAGATATCTCCGTTTTCTAGATTTTTAGCTTCTTTATAATCAGCTTCACTAAAGCTAGTGTCGAAAGCCGTATTAGATAATCCTTTTTCAAATTGATACTTCTTGTAAAGCGTTCCGCCAAATTTAAAACCAAAAAACAAAAAGACGATGATAAATAAGGTTCCTAGTACTAAGAAGATACGTTTGAAGATTTTCATGATGATCGATGGTTTATATAAATAAGACGGGGAGGTCTTCAAATTGGTACAAACACTGGCTAATTGGAGCTACCAAATGATTTTAAAAGCCTATAAATATTTAGTCTCAGTTTAGTTGTTCTTTTATTTTAACTTTAACTTATACTATATTAACCATAAATACTGTTTTCGTTGGTTATTGCACAAATATTTTACAACTTTACGCTAAACTCTCTGCTTATACTTATGAATAGAAAATTATATTTCCTGATTTTATTGATTTTTACGGCACTTTCTTTAAAAGCTCAGGAAACCCAATTTAATCATGCCGATACTCTTAGAGGAAGTATAACTCCTGAAAGAGCCTGGTGGGACGTGATGCGCTACGATATTTCAGTAACACCAGATTTTGATAAAAAATATACTTCAGGATTTAACAATATCACCTATAAAGTGGTAGAGGCTAATCATCCAGATGTAATGCAGATCGATCTTCAGCAACCTTTAGTGATCGATAGTATTATTTACGACAAAAAACAATCCTTAAGTTTTAGTAGAGAAGACGATGTATACTTTGTAAAAACTTCTTCTCAAAACATCAATTCTGAACATTCAGTAAAAATATATTTTAGCGGAAAACCACACGAAGCGATTCGTGCGCCATGGGATGGCGGTTGGACGTTTACTAAAGATGAAAAAGGCAGACCTTGGATGACGGTGACCTGCCAGGGACTTGGAGCTTCAATCTGGTATCCTAACAAAGATCACCAAAGTGACGAGCCAGATCGCGGAGCTTCTTTAACAATGAGAGTTCCAAAAGAATTAATGGCGGTGGCAAATGGCCGAATGTTAGCTAAAACCGAACATAAAGACGGAACGATTTCTTATAAATGGGGTGTAGAAAATCCTATTAGTAATTATACAATTATACCTTATATAGGGCATTATAAAAATTTCTCTGAAGTGTACACCGGTATTAAAGGTGATTTAGATCTTGATTATTGGGTAATGGATTACAATTTAGAGAAAGCTAAAGATTACATGCCGCCAGAAGTTCATAATCTTTTAGATGCTTTTGAATATTGGTTTGGACCTTACCCATTTTACGAAGATGGCTATAAATTGGTGGAGACAGAGCATACCGGGATGGAACATCAATCTAATGTTTCTTACGGTAACTGGTACGCCGGTGGATATCGCGGTAGAGATGGATCGGGTACCGGTCTTGGATTAACCTGGGATTTTATCATTATTCACGAGAGTGGGCACGAGTGGTTTGGAAATAATATCACCACTAACGATCTGGCCGATATGTATATTCACGAGAGTTTTACTAATTACAGTGAAACATTATTTCTGGATTATGTTTATGGCGAAGAAGCTGCCAATGATTATAACTACGGAATTAGAAGTGGTATCCAAAATGAAGCACCGGTAATTCCGGCTTATGGCGTAAACGCACAGGGTAGTGGCGATATGTATCCAAAAGGTGGAAATATGCTACATAGCATTCGTCACAGTATGGAAGATGATAAATTGTTCAAGAATATTCTAACCGGTTTAAATATGACTTTTCATAATAAAACGGTAGACGGTTCAGAAATTCAGGAATATATTTCAGATAAAGCGGGATATGACTATTCGAAGGTTTTCGAGCAATATTTAACCACCACTAAAATTCCGAAACTTCAGTTGTACATCGATGCGCCAAACAGCAAGATGTTTTATAAATATACCAATATTGTTGATGGTTTCAATTTACCATTGGTGCTAAAAGGCAGCGAAGAAAAAATAAAGATCATCCCTTCAGCAGAATGGCAAAGTGTAGATATTCAGCATAAAAATCAGTATTTATTTACACCCTGGAGGATAGAGCATATGTATTATGTTGATGTAGAATTACTTAAAAGCAAAGATTAAATATTTAGAGGTTTGCCTCCAAAAAATACCTAGCGATTTTAGCTCTAGGTTGTTCACTAAAAAATGGAAGAATAGATGTTTTCAAAAGAAACTTATGTAGCGCGAAGAGAGAGCTTAAAGAAAAAAATGGGATCCGGACTCTTAATTTTCCCAGGAAATAAGGAAACCGGAATGAATTACAAAGATAACTGGTATCCGTTTAGACAGGATAGTACTTTTTTATATTACTTCGGAATTAACCTTCCAGATCTTTATGTACTTATCGATTTAGATAGTAATAAAGAGATCCTTTTTGGAGACGACCTAACTCCTGAAGATTTTGTGTGGGTTGGTGCTGTTGAACCTTTATCAACTTATGCTGAAAAATGTGGTGTTGCTGAAGTGCAACCAATGGCGAAACTGGAAGCCTACATTAAAAATGCGCAGCAAAAAGGCCAAAATCTACATTATTTACCACCCTATAGAAATAAAGTAACGATTGAAATTAGCAATCTTACCGGGATTCCTGTAAATGAAGTTGATGCTAATAAATCTGAAGATTTTACCAAAGCCGTTATCGCACAACGTTCTATAAAATCTGCTGAAGAAATTGCAGAAATTCACAAAGCAGTAAATATTACGGCGGCTATGCATCGCCATGCTATAAAATGGACAAAACATGGTGTTACCGAAAAACAGATCGCAGGAGAATTACAAGCGATCGCTGTTGCCGGTGGTGGGAATATTTCTTTCCCAATAATTCTAACTAAAAATGGCCAATATCTGCATAATCACGCTACACAAGCTGTGGTGGAAAACGGAGATATCGTTTTATGTGATTGTGGGGCAGAAACCGCTATGAATTATGCCGGGGATATGACCCGTACTTTTCCGGTAGCTGAGAGATTTACAGATATTCAGCGACAAATTTATTCGATCGTTTTAGATGCTCACGAATCTTCATCTGCAGCATTAAAGCCGGGTTATCGTTTCAAAGATGCACATTTATTGGCCTGTAGCCGAATTGTTGAAGGCCTAAAAGGTCTTGGCCTAATGAAAGGTGATACTCAGGATGCTGTAAATGCCGGTGCACATACGTTGTTTTTCCAATGTGGTTTAGGACATTTTATGGGAATGGATGTGCACGATATGGAAAACTTTGGCGAACAATTAGTCGGTTATAACGATGATCTTAAAAAGAGTACCGAATTTGGACTAAAATCGCTTCGATTAGGAAAAGAACTGGAAGAAGGAAATGTTCTAACCGTAGAACCGGGAATTTATTTCAATCCGTTTTTGATCGACTCCTGGAAAGCGCAGGGCAAATACACCGATTTTGTGAATTACGACGAGGTCGAAAAATTCAAAACTTTTGGCGGGATGCGAGTTGAAGAAGACTTTTTGATCACCGCAAACGGTAAAGAGTTACTGGGCGATCCTTTAGCCAAAACCATAAAAGAAATAGAAGAACTTAAAAACTCCTAACAATTTAAAAACCTGGAAATGCTATGAACCACTTTCTCTCCTTTAAATTTCTCCACTATTTTAGCCTTTTGTTCATAGCATTTTCTTTTTCATTACAAGCCCAGCAAAATCCCGAGTGGCAGCGTTTAGATGTACTTTCTGTAAATACAGAAGATCCTCGTGCTAATTTTCATATATATGATGCTGAAGCTGACGCTCTAACCGGAGAATATACAAAATCTGGAAACTATAAAAGTTTAAACGGAAGCTGGAAATTTCATTTTGCTGAAGTTCCTGAAGAAAGACCGGTAGATTTTTATAAAACCGATTTTGATGTAAAAGATTGGGATAAGATAGAAGTTCCCGGCGATTGGCAAATGCAGGGATATGATTTTCCGTTATATGTTTCGGCAGGTTTTACCTTTAAAATTAATCCGCCCTTTGTAGATACTACCTACAATCCGGTTGGATCGTATAAAAGAACTTTCGATTTACCGAAATCGAAATTCGATAAAAATCAAGACTATTTTTTACATTTTGGAGCCGTAAATAGTGCTTTCTATGTTTGGATAAACGGTGAGAAGGTTGGTTATAAAGAAGGAACAAAAACACCATCAGAATTTAAGATCACTCAGTATTTAAAGCCGGGAGAAAATAGCATCGCAGTAGAAGTGTATCGTTGGTCTTCAGCTAGTTATTTAGAAGATCAGGATTTTTGGCGATTAAGCGGAATCGAACGCGATGTGTATCTATATAACACGCCCAGATCCAGAATCAAAGACTTTTTTGTGACTCCGGGATTGGATGAGAACTATGATAAGGGAATTCTTGATGGATACGCTGTAATTACTTCGGAAAAGAAAAAACTTCAGTTAGATCTTAAAATTTGGGATGGAGAGAAAATCATTTCAGAAATAAGTAAACCAATTGCTGAAGCTAAAAATGATACGCTAAACTTTCAAATTTCAGATTTAGATATCAAACACTGGTCGGCCGAGACACCAAATCTTTATTCTTTAAGTTTAAGCCTTAATGACGGCGATAAAACGCTGATGGCTACTTCAGCAAAAATAGGTTTTAGAACTTCAGAAATTAAAGGCGGTCAACTTTTAATAAACGGAAAACCAATTCTGCTTAAAGGAGTGAATCGCCATGAGCACGATCAAAATTCTGGTCATGTGATTTCGCGCGAATCAATGCTTCGGGACATTAAACTTTTTAAAGAATATAATATAAATGCGGTTCGAAACTCACATTATCCGGTAGATCCTTACTGGTATGAGCTGTGTGATGAATACGGAATTTATATGATCGACGAGGCCAATCTTGAAAGTCATGGTTTTGGTTACGACGAAGATAAAACTCCTGCCAATAAACCCGAATTTGAGAAAATGCATCACGATCGTATTGCAAGAATGATGCAAACCAATAAAAATCATCCTTCGATCATTATCTGGTCTATGGGGAATGAAGCTGGTGATGGCCCGGCATTTATAAAAAATTATCACTGGTTAAAGAAAAACGATCCTAGCCGCCCGGTGCAATACGAAAGAGCAGAACGTGGGGAGAGTTTTCAGGAACCACATACAGATATCATCCCGTGGATGTATGCCAGTGTAGATTATATTAAAAACAGTTACCTGGGCAAATATCCAGATAGACCGTTTATTTGGTGTGAGTACGCACACGGAATGGGAAATAGTACCGGAGATTTGGTAGATCTTTGGGATTTTGTTTATGAAAATCCACAAGTTCAGGGAGGATTTATTTGGGACTGGGTAGACCAGGGATTTGTAAAAACTGATGAAAATGGCGAAGATTATTGGACGTATGGTGGTGATTATGGGCCAGACCGATATAGACATGATGCCAATTTTGTGATCAACGGATTGGTAAATCCAGATCGTACGCCACATCCCGCACTTTACGAAGTAAAAGATGTATATCAAAATGTAGATATCAGGCTAAAAAATAAGAATTCTGGCACTTTTAGTTTTGAGATTGAAAATCGATTCTTTTTCACCAATTTAAAAGAATACGAAATCTCTTATGAGCTTTTAAAAGACGGCGAGTTTGTTAAGACTGGTTCGCTGGATGATATCGATTTGTCACCACAGGAAATTTTACTGAAAAAACAGTCACTAAAGCTTGAAAAAGGAGCCGAATACTTTATAAATTTCTATGTAAAAACCACCAAAATCGGTAAAATGCTTCCTAAAGGACATGTAATTGCCAAAAAGCAAATTCAGCTTCAGGAAGGTAATGCGGTTAATTTACCTATTGCGGCTTCAGGAAAATTAAAGACAAAAAATAAGGACGAAAATCTTACAATTTCGAATGCAGATCTTGAAGTTATTTTCGATAAAGAAAGCGGAATGCTTTCAGCATACAGCTTTAAAGGAAAAGAACTGATTAAAAAAGGACCAAAACCAGATTTTTGGAGAGCACCAACAGATAATGACTTTGGAAATAGCTTTCAGAAACGAGCAAAAGCCTGGAAAGAAGCTACGAATAACCCAAAACTGGTAGATTTTTCTTCGGAAAAAGAAGATGCTTATGTTGAAGTGAATACTGATTATGAATTGGATTCGGTTTCTTCGACTTTAAAAATTACTTACAAAATCTACGAAAATGGAGTTATTGAAGTCTGCAATACTTTTGAATTCAATGGTGATTCAGAAAAAATTACGTCGCTACCGAGATTTGGGAATGCGATGGTGATTCCGTTAGACTATGATGAAGTAGAATGGTATGGTCGTGGGCCTTACGAGAATTATTGGGATCGTAAAACATCTGCTTTTGTTGGGATTTTTAAATCTAGCGTAGAAGATTTATATGTGCCGTATATCCGTCCGCAGGAAAATGGCTATCGTACCGATAATCGATGGGTAAAATTTACGGATAACGAAGGAAACGGAATCAAATTCAGCGGAATGCCATTGGTTTCTTTTAGTGCGCTTAGAAATCCGACTTCAGATTTTGATCCAGGAATGCGAAAAGCACAAAAACATACCATCGATATAAAACCAAAAGATGAGATCTATCTGAATATCGATTATAAGCAAATGGGCGTTGGTGGCGATAATAGCTGGGGCGCAAGAACCTGGGATAAATATCAGTTAAAACCTAAGAATTACAGCTATACTTATTTTATAGAACCGATTAGTGAGTAGTTAGAATTGAGTATTGAGAAGTTAGAACGCTTCGCTGTTAGAATTTAGAGAATAGACTAGAGATTTATTTTGAATGCTGAATTTTGAATGTTGAATTTTTTTAATCGAAATAAAATGTCACTTCGAGTGATTTCGAGGCACGAGAAATTGTATCGAGAAGTGCTTTGGAGTTCAAATAAGTAGTTAGAATTGAGATTTATGTTGAATGCTGAATTTTAAATTTTAAATGTTCTTATGAAACGTCAGCCTGAACCAACCCATCCGGAAGGCAGGCTCGTTTCAGGATCTCATCATATGAATCCACCAAGCTTTATGAGATTCTGAGTCAAGCTCAGAATGACCTAACGAAGTCGAAAAATCTAAATTGATCTTGGAGAAAGGAATCAAAAACGAGGACTGGATAATTTGATAATGATTTTCGATTTAAAAATTCTAAAAATTAAAAGCTACCAGCTATACGCTGTGAACTGTTAACAGTAAACTATAGACAAAATGGCCAAAAATCACCTTTTAAGAATCGCGATAGTGCTTTTCTTTTCTTCTTCGATAATTGCACAGGAAGATCCTTCGCTTTTAAGCTTAGAGCGCATTTATTCTTCTTCAGAATTTAGTAGCGACTATCAACGTACTATTTTCTGGATAGAAGATGGTGATGCTTTTGTAAGTATCGAAAAAGATGATGCGGGTAATGATGAGCTTATTAGATACGAGAGTAAAAATTATAAATCAAGTACATATTTAGCAGCCAATAATCTTAGTGTAAATGGAAAAAACCTGGCAATAGAAGATTTTTCGTTATCACCAGATGCTAGCAAGGTGCTTATTTTTACAAATTCTAGCAGAGTTTGGCGTTCCAACACCAAAGGTGATTTTTGGGTTTATGATTTTGATACCAAAGAATTAAAGCAGCTAGGGAAAGATTTTCCGGCTTCTTCATTGATGTTTGCTAAGTTTTCTGAAGACAATCAATTTGTGGCTTATGTGCATAATTTCAATATTTATAAAGAGAATTTTAAAACAGGAGAACTTAGCCAATTAACCAAAGATGGCACCGGAGATATCATCAACGGAACTTTTGATTGGGTTTATGAAGAAGAATTTGGAATGCGTGACGGATTTATGTGGAATCCCGATGCTTCAAAGATCGCGTTCTGGCAATTAGATGCTTCAGAAATTGGGACTTTTTACATGATCAATACTACAGATTCGGTATATTCTGAACCTATTCCGCTTCAATATCCAAAAGCAGGATTTAATCCTTCTTCAGCCAAAGTTGGTATTGTAGATACAAAAACTTCCGAAGTAAAATGGATTCCGATGCCGGGAGATCCAGTTCAGCATTATTTACCGGCCATGCAATGGATTGATGAAGATATGTTACTAATTCAGCAAATGAATAGAAAGCAGAATGAGCTTGATATTTTCACTTATAAACCTTCAACTTCTACCTTAAAAAAAGTATATACTGAAACTGAAGACACCTGGGTAGATTTACGCTATCCTGATATTTCTTCGAACCAATGGGGAAATAACGATCAGTTAATTGTAGACAACGGAAAGTCATTTTTGCGAATGACAGAAAATGATGGCTGGCGCCATATTTACAAAGTTAACCTGGAATCTGGCGAGAAAACATTGCTTACACCTGGCGATTACGACGTAGCGACGTATTACAAAACCGATGATAAGAATTTATATATCGTTGCATCACCAGAGAATGCAACGCAGCGTTATTTATACAGCGTGCCTTTAAATGGAAGCGGAAAATTAACTAAAGTTACTCCGAAAGAATTTCAGGGAGTAAATACGTATGATGTTTCTCCAAACGGAGAATATGCGATTCATAAATTCACAAATGTTAGCACGCCAAATACGGTAAGTTTGGTGAGTTTGCCTAAGCATAAGTCGGTTATAAGTTTAGTTGATAACGAGCGATTAAAAAACAAGCTAAGCACTTTAGCTTTACCAGAAACCTCATTTTTTACGGTCGAAGCAGATAACGGAATTGAAATGGATGCCAGAATGACCAAGCCATTAAATTTTGATTCGGCTAAAAAATACCCGGTACTTTTTCATGTATATGGAGAACCCTGGGGCGTTGTCGCGACAGATCAATGGGTTGGTTTATACGAGATTTTTATGGCGCAACAGGGATTTGTAGTGATTAGTATCGATAATCGCGGTACGCCGACTTTAAAGGGCAGCGATTGGAGAAAAAGTATTTACCAGAATATGGGAGTGATCAATACGAACGATCAAGCCGCGGCAGCTAAAAAAGTGCTTGCAACCTACGATTTTCTGGATGAAAATAGAGTGAATGTTTGGGGTTGGAGCGGTGGAGGCTCTATGACGCAGAATTTGTTGTTCAGATATCCTGAAGTATATCAAACAGGAGTTGCAGTGGCCGGGGTTGCTAATCAGTTATTCTACGATAATATTTATCAGGAGCGTTATATGGGATTGCCGAGTGAAGATAAGAAGAAGTTTATTGAAGGTTCGCCTGTTACCTATGCTAAAAATCTGGAAGGGAATTTATTGCTGATTCATGGTACCGGCGATGATAATGTGCATTACCAGAACATGGAGTTTTTAGTGAACGAATTAATACGAAATAACAAGCAATTCGATATGATGTCGTACCCAAACAGGGCGCATCATATCTACGAAGGGAAGAACACTTCGATTCATCTGTATACTTTGATTACTAATTATTTCTTAGAACATAACGGACTAAAATAATCTTAAGGATGAAAAAACTAACCAGTATTTTAGGATTATCGCTTTTGGCAATGGCTTGTAAAAACATTGCCGAAAAAACTAAGGAAGAATCTGTTATGATCGAAAAACAACTGAAAATTCCTGAGAAAGTTTGGATGGTTCCAGATTCTAACGACTATGATGATCCAGAAAGTGTGTACAGTTTTTCAAGATTTAGAACATCTAATGATTTCGCTATTTTTTGGGATAAAGAATATGGCGAAGATCCTTCTAAGAACGAAAACGAAATAAAAACTTTTAATGTTGATTCCCTTATCATAGAGGGAGAGCGCTTTTTCAATTATTATGTAGATGAGCTTCAGTTTTTAGAAAAAGGAAAATCTACTACAGATAGCACCAAGATATTAATGTACGTTTTTGGTGGGGATGATGGTACTGCCTACGGGGCAGGAAAAGATAGTATCGGGATGTTATGGTCGCCCGCGGTACGAATCCATAAACCACCTTATGGCGCTTTGGCGCACGAGCTTGGACATTCATTTCAGTATTTAACGGGAGCCGATGGGCATTTTGGGTTTAAAAATGGCGGTAGTATTTGGGAAATGACGTCGCAATGGATGCTATGGCAGGTTTATCCTGACTGGATCGAGTTTGAAAATTATCATTTACAGGCATTTTTAGACAATACATATCGAGCATTTCTACACGAAGAAAATATGTATCATTCGCCTTTTGTTTTAGAATACTGGTCTAATAAACATGGTAAAACCTTTATTGGTGAGCTTTGGAGAAATTCTAAAAAAGGCGAAGATCCTGTGTTAACGTATCAGCGATTAACCAATATTGATCAGAAAACTTTTAATGATGAAATTTTTGACGCTTCCAGAAGATTTTTGACCTGGGATATGCCAAGAATAGAAGAAATAAGTAGTGAATATACGAATATCCATCATACCAAATTAGATAAAATCGAAGATGATTAGTTTCAGATTTCAGCAAAAGAAGCGCCGCAAAATAATAGCTATAATACCATTCCTTTGGAAGTGCCAACATCTGGAAAAGTAAAATTGAAATTTGAAGGCATAACCAAAAGTAAAGAATTCAATATTCTTCAACCTGAAATTGCAGGTTGGAGGTATGGATTTTTAGCGGTGAGCGAAAATGGAGAACGTCACTACGGAAAGATGTACAGCCAGGCTAAGAATGAAATTAGTTTTGAAATTCCACAAAATACAGCGCATTTATGGTTTGTAGTAAGTGGTGCTCCAACAGAACATTCCATTCATAAGATTGATGGTAATCCAGATAATGATGAACAATGGCCTTACAAGCTAAAATTTGAAAATACGTATCCAAAGAATGAAAACTAAGATCCTTTTTATAGCCATATTAGGTGTTTTTACTAATGTTTTTTCTCAGGAGGAAATCACATCACCAAATAATCATATAAAGATTGAAATTGAGCATGATAACGAACTTTATTTAAAAGTTTACTTGAATAATGAAGAGCTTATCGAAAAGGTAAATCCCAAAATGGAGTTTACTGGCGGTATATCTTTTGGAGCTGGTGATAAAATAAAAAATCCAAGCACTAAAACCGTAGATGAAGAGATCGAGGCTGTTGTACCTGTGAAATCGAAACTCATTAGAGATCACTACAATCTTTTAAAAATGAGTTTCAAAAATTACGATTTTGAAGTTAGGGTTTATAACAATGGCTGGGCGTATCGATTTGTTTCTAAACTGAAAGGTGAAATAGAAGTTTTAGATGAACAAATGAATCTTCAGTTAGGTAAAGATTATACCTGCTACTTACCTGAAGAAGAAAGTTTAATCTCTCATTTTGAAAATTATTACGAAAAACTTCCAACTTCAGTAATAGAAAACGGAACGATCGCGGCTTTGCCAACTTTATTTACGAATGAAAAAGGCATCAGTTTTTCGGTAACCGAATCGAATTTGTATGATTATCCTAATCTTTTTTTAGAGAAAACTGAAAACGGATTCAAGAGTAAATTTCCGAAGTATGTATTAAAAACTCAGGAATTAAAAGCGGGACAGGATCGTTTGGAAGCTATAGAAGAAGCAGCGCCGTTTATCGCAAAAACCAAAGGAAAAAGAGAATTCCCATGGAGAGTTTTTATGATTGCTGAAAATGATAAGGAAATCATCGAAAATAATTTGGTGTATCAATTAGCTAGTCCGCTTAAATTAAAAGATCCATCCTGGATAAAACCGGGAAAAGTGGCTTGGGATTGGTGGAATGCGAACAATGTTTATAATGTTGATTTTGAAAGCGGAATTAATACTGAAACTTATAAGTATTATATCGATTTTGCTTCGGAATTTGGTTTAGAATATATCATTTTGGATGAAGGCTGGTCTAAATCTACACTGAATGTGATGGAACCCAATGAAGATATCAACATGGAAGAATTAACCGCTTACGCTGAAGCAAAAAATGTGGGAATTATTCTGTGGAGCTTATGGCGACCATTAGACGAAAATATGGAAGGGCTTTTATCTAAATATGAAGCCTGGGGCATTAAAGGAGTGAAAGTAGATTTTATTCAGCGAGCAGATCAATATGTTACCAATTTCTATGAAAGGCTTGCAAAAAGTGCTGCAGATCATCACTTACTGGTAGATTATCATGGTGGGATGAAACCATCGGGAATGCGAAGAGCTTATCCAAATATCATAAATTATGAAGCGGTAAAAGGTTTAGAAAACGATAAATGGGAAGATTTCATTACTCCAGAGCATGATCTTACAATTCCTTTTACCAGAATGACCGCCGGAATTTTAGATTATACTCCGGGTGGTATGGATAATGCGCACAAAGAAAACTTTGCAGTGCGTTTTGATCGCCCAATGACTTTGGGAACCAGGGCACATCAAATTGCTTTGTACACTATTTTTGAAGCACCATTGCAAATGTTGGCTGATACACCTTCCAGTTATTACGAAAATCGAGAATCGGCCGAATTTATTTCAAAAATCCCGGTGGTTTGGGAAGAAACTAAAGTGCTTGATGCTAAGATTGGAGATTATTTAATAATTGCTCGTAAAAATGGGGATTCCTGGTATGTAGGAGCGATAACAGATGATTCTGCCAGAACTTTTGAAATCGATCTTTCGTTTTTAGATGGAAATAGAAGTTATCAATTAGAATGGATCGAAGATGGTATAAATTCAGATAAAGTAGCTAAAGATTATGCTAAGAAATCAGCAAAATTAACTTCAGAAGATAAGATAGAGATCAAAATGAATAAAGGTGGAGGATGGATAGGAATTTTTACGCGATAATCTGAATTCCTCATCCAAAATTTCAACTAAAAAATAGTGTAATTTTTATGTAGTTGAAATCTTTTTTCAAGCTTAAATTTTAATAACAGATGACTGAAAATTTTGAATTTATAAGATTCGATATTAGATAAAAATAGCCCCATTTTATAATCGAAATGAACTAAAAAGATCTGGTAAATACTACCAGATTTTTTTATGTCTAAACCCTAAAACAAAAAATTCTTTAAAAGTTAATTTATTATTAAAAATTCGCATAATATATGATAAGCTTGTGTTAATATACTATCAAAGTTGGAGTGATATTATACCTAATATTGTTACTGTTTATTATTCATTATTTTATGTTTTTAACCGTTTTGCTTGTTTTTAATGCATATAAAATGTTAAAAAATATTATAAAATGAATTTTATTTCAAAAGTTAATTATCAAACAGTTTTGTTAAAATGAAAATCACTCTTAGTAAGAAAAATCGATTAAAATTTCTACTATTAATTTGTGCTTTCATACCCATTTTTGGTTTCTCGCAAAGCGGGAATACGATAACGGGTGTGGTTAAAGATGGCAATGGTTTAGGCTTGCCTGGCGTAAATGTACAAGTTGAAGGAACAAATGTTGGAGCCGCTACCAATTGGGAAGGAGAATTCTCTATTGAAGCCGAAAGCGGTGATGTTTTGGTCTTTTCGTTTATTGGACTAAAAACAAAAAAAATTACAGTAGGCAGTGATACCGTTTTAGACGTACAAATGGAAGAAGATTCTGGCGCTCTTGAAGAAGTCGTGATCGTTGGATTTGGAGTCCAAAAGAAAGAATCTGTAGTAGGGGCAATTTCTCAGGTATCTGGAGAAACGCTTCAAAAAGTAAAAATGGGAGGGAGTTTAGAAAACTCACTTCAGGGTAATCTACCTGGTTTAACCGTAGTGAGTACAGACCCTACTCCGGGTGAAGAAGCCATTGGGGGACTATCAATGACGATTAGGGGAACTTCCTCTATGGGATCTAACGGCCCGCTTTATATCGTAGATGGTGTAGAACGACCAATTTCAAATATCGATCCTAACGATATTGCATCGATCTCGATATTAAAGGATGCCTCGGCAACTGCCGTTTACGGTGTTAAAGGTGCAAACGGGGTCGTAATTGTAAATACGAAAAGAGGTGCATCAGGCGCACTTCAGCTAAATTTTAATTCTCAGCTTTCAATCAAAACTCCAACAGAATTACCGGAGTATATGAACGCTTACCAAACAATGCTCTTAAGAAATGAAGCGTATCGTAACGACGGTATGTGGAATAACTTAATTAGTGATGAAGAGCTGGCACATTATAGAGATCAGGATCTGCCTTATTTATATCCAGATTTTGATTGGATGGATTATTATTTTAAACCTGGTTTTGATCAGAATTATAATCTAAATGCTCGTGGAGGAACAGATTTCGTAAAGTATTTTGTTTCCGTAGGGTATTTGGAAGAAGGCGATGTTTTTGATGTAGGGAATGTTTTTCCTTACGATTATGACGATAGAAATGCACATTACTGGCACCAGCGTTATAACTTCAGAAATAATTTAGATTTTACTTTAACCGAATCTACTCAGTTAACACTAAATGTTGGTGGTAATTTAAAGGTTTGGAATAAACCTATCGATGATTATACGCAGGAAAACTGGTATCAATCTGTTACGGCATTACCATTTTATCCTGCCGATGCTTTAAATGCATATCCAGATGGGTTAATCCCTTATAACCAGTCGGGTATTCGTCCTTATATCAATCCAGATATGGGTGAAGTTCGTTTAAACTGGCAAGGAGGTCAGGGATTCCAGAGATTAAAGTCTAATGAATTGAACGTTGATGTAAAATTCAATCAAAAATTAGATTTTATTACTGAAGGTTTATCGGCTAATATACTGTATTCGTATAATACTTTACAACAATATAGAAAGTACTATAGATTACCCTTATACTTTGGATATTACTTAAATCCAAATACTCAGGAATGGTCTCGTTATGATAACTGGGGAACAGAAGATCTTGATACACCTCAGCCTCCATTAAATATTTCAGAAACAGAAAATATTTCAGATGCTTACAGGTCTCATTTTTATCAGGGACAGTTAAATTATAACAGAAGCTTTGGAAAACATAATGTAGGATTAACAGGAGTATTTACTAGAAGAGAATCCAGAGCAATTTCAGACTTTACACATTACGAAGAAAACTGGATAGGTAGAGGAACTTATAATTACGATCAGCGTTATTTTCTTGAAGCCAGTATTACGCATTCTGGTTCAGAGAAATTTGCTCCAGGGCTTCGTTTTGGTACTTTCCCAGCATTTGCCGGGGGATGGACAATTTCTAACGAAAGTTTTTATAAAGACTCGAAGGCAAGCACATTTATGGATTTCGTAAAACTTAGAGGTTCTTACGGGGTTGTTGGTAGTGATGCCGGTATCGATAGATGGCTTTATATTTCTGAATTTACCGATGGTGATCAAACTGTTGGATTTGGTAATCCTATCCAATATTATCCGGTAATTAATGAAGGAAATATACCAGTAACCGATGCTACATGGGAAGAAGCAACAAAATCTAACGTTGCAGTAGATCTTGGATTTTTTGATAGCGCTGTAACTTTATCAGTCGATTTATTTGATGAGAGAAGAACAGGTGTGCTTCAATCTAGACAATCTGTACCAAGTTATATCGGGGTTTCAGGAATCTCAGGAAACCTTGGAGAAACCAAGAGTCATGGTATGGAAGTACAGTTAGGCTTCAATAAAGCAATAAATGATAACTGGGTTGTATATGGATCTGCAAACATTGCTTGGTCTGAAAACCGAGTGGTTTACTATGACGAGCCAGCTTCAAGACCTTTTCATTTAAAAGCAGAAGGAAAACCGGTAGAGATCGCAAGAAGACTTGGTTGGTATACACCAGGAACAGGAGTTATGGATAATGGATTTTATCAAAATTTCGATCAATTATTCATGTACCCAAGAGCTTCGGGTGGTAGCCCAATCGTTGGAGATCTCGCTTTCATGGATTTTAATGGAGACGGTGTTGTAGACCAGCAGGATAGAATTGTTTCAGAATATCCTATCGTGCCAGAACTTAACTGGAATGCATCTTTAGGTGCTAATTTTAAAAACTGGTCTTTAGATGTTCAATTATACGGTATTGGTAAAACTCAGCAACCAATGCGACAGGGAGGGATGTTCTTCTTATATCCTTTTACAGAAGGTAAGAACAATGCTTTTACAGCACATGGCGATCACTGGACGCCAACCAATACAAATGCAGAATTCCCATCTGTACATAATGTAGCGATCGATCAATATAACTATCGTATTAGTCAGTTTTCTATGATCGACGGGCAATATATCAGGCTAAGAAATGTAAGACTGGGATATACTTTAAAATCAGACTTCTTAGATAAATTAAGTATTAAAAACGTGAATTTCGGTTTAACCGGTACCAACCTGTTAACCTGGTCACGTAGAGGTTGGGGAGGTGATCCTGAAGGATTCAACTTCGGGGCAGATTTTGGTGCCTACCCGCAGATGAAGAGATACTCTTTTGATCTATCTATTGAATTCTAAAAATATTGATTATGAAAAGACTATTATTTTTTCTTATTGCTCTACCGTTTTTCACGAGTTGTGAAGACTATTTAGATAGAGTACAGGATTCTGCCGGGATGCAGGAAGATGAAGTATTTACCGACTATAATAACTTTAGAAGTTTTCAGGATCGTATGTATCAGGATCTACTTCATTATTTGTCTCCAGGTGATTACTCGTATATCGCAGCAGTTTCAGATGAAGGTTACATGAGCTCAGATTGGGAAACCCTTCCGGTTATTCAGAATGGTGATTATTTAAGAGCTTACAACACGGCACAGGCCTTACAGTTTAATGCAGACGGAGTTTGGGGATCCTGGGCCAGTATTCGAATTCTAAATATTTCTCTTGAAAATTTAGATATGTTAGAAAATGCATCGCAGGCTCAGATCGATCAACTTAAAGGTCAGGCGCATTTTATGCGTGCATGGTATTACTATGAGTTCTTAAAAAGACAGGGCGGAATGCCATATATTACTAGAAGTTTTAGCGCTTCAGATAATTTTGCTTTACCACGTGATTCTTACCACGAAACTGCGATGAATATCGTGGCAGATTTGGATACGGCTGCAACCTTATTACCAACACGTTGGGATGAAGCAAATCTTGGTAGACCAACACAGGGAGCAGCCATGGCATTAAAAGCTTCAACCTTGCTTTTTGATGCCAGCCCAAATAATAATCCTGGTGACGATGTTTCCAGATGGGAAGCAGCTGCTGAAGCTTCATGGGATCTTATTGAAGTTGCCGATGCTGGTAGATATTCTTTAGTGCCTTCAAATGGAACAGATGAAGTAAGATACTTAACTCCAGAAGGAGAACAAAGCATTCAGTTTGCCAGTGGTTTTGATAGCATTTTTATGTATCAGCCAACAAATTCAGAAATTATATGGGAAAATTACCAGGCAAGCCGTTATACCGATACGTGGAATGTATTTAGCGTTCCCAGCCTCGCACCAGGTGGGGTAATTCAGGGATTTAGCCCAAGTGCGAATATTGTTGATATGTTCGAGACTGAAAATGGTCTGCCAATTTCAGACGATCCAGACTATGACCCTCAAAACCCTTATGTTGGTAGAGATCCTAGATTTTATCACTCGATCATTTTTAATCAGGAACGATGGACTTCCCAAACCGGGAACTATATGGAGCTTTTTGAAGGCGGCGAAGAAAGAACAGGACAACCACATTACTCTTTTACAGGATATCTGGCGAGAAAGTTCTGGGCTAGAAATATCGACCAATGGTCTGGTGCTACAGCGCCAAATACACACGTGATCTATTTTAGACTAGCCGATATATTATTACAGTATGCTGAAGCTGCTAACGAGATTGGAGGACCAAATTATAGTATTCCGGGTGCAAATCTTAGTGCAGTTGATGCTGTAAATCGTGTGAGAGCCAGAGTTAATATGCCAGGAGTTGCATCTCAATATTTAGGAGATACAGATGCTTTTAGAGAGCGTATTAAAAATGAAAGAGCTGTAGAACTTTATCTAGAGGGTAAAAGATATTTCGATCTAAAAAGATGGGGAGATGCCAGTGATCTGGAACATAGAGCTATTTACGGAGTAGAATTTAGCGAAGATCCATCACAGCCAACAGGCTTTAGTATCAATAGAACATCAGAACCGGTTTTCACTTTAACCTTTGGAGAAAGACATTACAGATGGCCAATACCATTAGAAGATGCTACAATATTCCCAGAGTTTAATCAAAATCCTGGTTGGTAAAATAGTATACAAAGCAATTGATAACACTATCAGTTAAAAAATAAAGAATGAAAAATAATACAATATTCCTACTATTTATTTTTAGTCTTGGTATCGTATTTTGCCATAATACGTATGCACAGACTGATACCGAATATAGGACTGTCTCAGGGCAGATAGTAGATAAGGATAATGAACCAGTTGCAAAGGCTAAAGTGATTACTGTTTTAGCAAAAAATGTTGTTGAAACTGGCGAAAATGGAGAATTTACAGTAGAGATTTCTGGTGAAGAAGCAGATTTCTTAAGAGTAGTAAAGAAAGGCTACGAAAGCCAAAGCATGTTTGTTTCTGCAGATCTTGAAGCTCCTATTGTTTTACAAGAAGCTCCTTACTTATATGGGACTAATGATCTTAAGATTCCATATTTAGATCTAAAATCTTCTAAGAATGTTTCAGCAATAAATACTATTACCGGGGAAGAGTTAAGAACATTCCCTTCTATTCAGTTTTTAGAAGCTTTAGAAGGAAGATTACCTGGGTTAATGATGAGTCAATCTAATTACACTCCTGGAGCCGAATGGGTGACAGGTGTAGTAAGAGGTGAACCAGCCATTTACTATATCGACGGGATCCAAAGAAATCCAAGAGACTTAACTGTTTACGAAATAGATAAGGTAGAAGTGATCAAGGATTTTTCTGGAAGAGCAACGCTTGGAATCAGCGGGGCAAGTCCAATTGTTTGGATCACCACTATAAAAGGGCAGGAAAATAAGAATGAAATTAATATTACTGCTGAAACTGGTTATAGTGAAGCAGCAAACTTACCTAATTACCTGGATTCTTATAACTATGCGACATTATATAACGAGGCTTTAGCTAATGATGGTTTAGATCCTTTATATTCTCAGGAAGCTTTAGATGCGTATCAAACCGGAAATAATACATTGCGATATCCTAATATCGATTATTACGATCGTTATGTAAAGGATTTTAGTCGTTTTACTCGTGCTAATGTAGATTTTCAGGGAGGATCAGATAAGCTGACTTATTTCTCGAATTTAAATTATGTTGGTTCTGGAGGATACGAAGAAGTAGGCCAGGAAACTACTTATGATAGGTACAAGATTAGAGGAAATGTAGATATAAAATTAACCGATTTTATGCGAATGAACGTTAATCTTTCTGGTACTTATGGTAGAGCGGAATATCCTAACCAGGGAGATGGCGCTTATCGTTATAATATGTTTAGCGTTTTATCATCTTACCCATCTAATGCTACGCCAATTTATTATGAAGATCAATTGATCGTAAGTGATAACTATCCTGTTAACCTAACTAACGAATTGGTTTATGGCGGGTATGCAGAGTCTACCGAATTGAACACGCAAAATTTGGTATCACTTTTAATAGATCTTGAAAGTGTAGCTAAAGGTTTAGAGTTTTATGCAAGTGCAGCTTTAGATGCGAACAATGTTTTAGTGAATAACCTTGGTGGAACTGCAGCACTTTATAGAAGAGTAACAGGAACAGATAATGAACTGGAGCGTGTAGTAGAGCAGGAAGTACAATCTAATATGTATAATGGGGACGATTCTTATGATCGTCGTATTAGTGCTATGGCTAATCTTAGCTATAAGTTTGTTAAAGAAGAACATGATCTGGATCTAGATCTTTCTTACTATCAATCTATGCAGGAAAATCGTGTTGTGGGTGGCAACTATCAGCCAGATCGTATTCAGGATCTAGGTTTTAGGGCAAATTATCTTTACGATGGTAAGTACGCTTTACAGTTTGATGCCTCATACACCGGGAACATGAGATTACCTGATGGGGAACGATTCAATTTTTATCCAACTGTAGGTGCGGCATGGAATGTATCTGAAGAATCTTTCTTAAAAAACAGCAATGTTGTAGATTATTTAAAACTGTATTCTTCTTACGGAATAATGGGAGTAAATAACTTCAATTTCGGCGGGACTTATAACCCATATTATTTGTATCAAACATTATGGCAAAATGTTGGTACGTGGAGTAGCGGTATAGAAGGACAGCGTAGTGGAGCCGATAATGTTTACGAAGTACTTCAGTATGGTAGTACAGGTTTTTCTTTACCAGAGAGACAGTATTTCAATATAGGGTTTAAATCTGAATTTTTTGATAGAAAGATTGCTTTAGAGGCGAATTACTTCGATCAAAAAGATGTGGATATTTTATCACCAATGAGCAATTTCACACCTTCAATTTATGGAACAGGCGGATTTTTACCAATTCAGAATTTCGAAGAATTCCGTCGCTATGGTGTAGATGGGATGGTTCAGTATAACGATGAATTTGGAGACTTTAAGGTTTCACTTGGTGTAAATGCTATGTATTTAAGAAGTGAAAACCTAGTGGTAGATGAACCTGCCGCACTTGCTGAATATAGACAGCGTACAGGGAATGGTGACGACGTATTTTTTGGATATAATGCTTTAGGTTTATATCAGTCTCAATCTGAAATTGATTCCAGAGGAGTTACTCAAAGCTGGGGAACTTTAGCTCCCGGAGATATTATGTATGAAGATTATAATAATGATGGTGTAATTACAGAGCAGGATATTCATGCTATAGGCCATACACCTAGAATTGCTTACGGTATAAATATCTCTTTAGCTTATAAAGGATTTGATCTTTTTGTTTTGGCGAATGGTAGAGCAAATGGAGAGATGATGTTAAATGGTACTTATTTTCAGAATAATACAACCAATAATAACTACTCTGAAGCAATGCTAGATCGTTGGCCGGTAAGTAATAATATGCCAAGATTAACAACAGTATCTCAGAATAATTATCAAATATCATCATTCTGGTTAGAAGATGGGGCGTATTTAAATCTTAGAAATGTTCAGTTAGGATATACCTTCCCTAATAGTATTTCCAGAAAACTGAATATGCAGGAGCTTAAGTTATTCCTTAGAGGTCGTAATCTGGCTTCATTTTCTAAAATACATAGCGAATATGGCTTAAATCCAGAAAGTCTTAGTTCAGGGATACTTATGTATCCTATTAGTAGAACACTAACCTTTGGTTTAAGCACAAAATTTTAATTCGATGAAAATTTATAAAACACTTCTATTTACGGGCATTTTATCAGCAATGGTATCATGTGATTATGTAGAGCCGTATCCAATACAAGATCAATCAGACGAAGATCTCTGGAGTCACGCCAATTACGGTGAAGGTTTGCTTACCAGGGCTTATACCGGTTTAAATACTGTTATTAATGAGCAAATGCTTATGGATACGTATACAGATAATGCAGTTCCTGCAACACCGGGAGAAAATGCAATTGCTGTTGGTAACTGGACGGTAGAGAATAATCCTATTGGTAATTGGACAGAGAATTACAATAATATAAAGTATATCAATATATTTTTAGAACATGCAGAGGATCTTATTTATTCGGTTTCAGATCCTGTTCAAAACGATATTGAAAATAGTCAGCGTATAGGTGAAGCTTATTTTTTAAGAGCCTGGTATCATGCTGAGCTTTTAAAGCATTATGCTGGTGAAGTAGATGGGCAAATAATGGGAATCCCAATTGTAACCACTCCGTTAGAGGAAGCAGAAACTTTGGATCTTCCAAGAAATACTTACGAAGAAGTTGTAGCGCAAATTGTTAGTGATTGTGATTTAGCCATAGAAAGATTACCACTAATGTATAATAATGGTAGTGAAACATTTTCTGGTCTTGCCAATCGTGGTAGAGGATCTGGTTTAGGTGCGATGGCCTTAAAAGCAAGAGTTTATCTTAATGCAGCCAGTCCTGCGTATGGGCCTTCTACAAGCGATCTTTGGTTAAGAGCTGCAAATGCTGCTGTAGAAGCTATGGATGCTTCTGGTGGTTTAACAGATCTTTCTCCATTTGGAAATTTTAATGATGCAGATAATTTTGAGAATATCTGGATTCAGCCAACTTACATAGATAATAGTTTAGAGAGTTTATATTATCCACCATCTTTATATGGTTCAGGTAATATAAATCCTTCTCAGAATCTTGTAGATGCCTTTCCGGCTTCAGATGGTTATCCAATAGAAGATAGCGATTTATACGCTGAAGATACTCCTTATGAAAATAGAGATCCACGATTCGAGCGATTCATTTTTTACAATGGAGATGATTATAACGGTAATATCATAGAAACATTTGTTGGTGGGCAGGATGCTCCTGGTGGATTAAATCAGCAGGGAACTCGCACAGGATATTACATGAAAAAGCAATTAAGTATGAATGTTCGTTTAACTCCGGGTGACGCTACAACAGACGAGAAATTTAAAGTGTATTTAAGCCGAACAGAGCTTTATTTAAATTTTGCTGAAGCTGCAAACGAAGCACTTGGTCCAGACGATGCTTCTTTAGGGTATTCTGCCGCTCAGGTAATGGAAACCATTAGAAGAAGAGCCGGTATAGATTCTGATGCTGAGGTTGAAGGATTTCAGGACGAATACTTAACGCAGCAATCTATGGCTGGAACAGATGCTTTTAGAGATTTTATTCATAATGAAAGAAGAATCGAACTGTCTTTTGAAGGTTTCAGATTTTGGGATACCAGAAGATGGAACGACGAGTTAAATCACACGATCGAAGGGGTTAGAATAACTCCGGCTGGAGATGGTGAGTATACGTATAATTATATAGATGTAGAGCAGCACCAGTATCAGGAATATATGAGATATGTTCCGCTTCCTTTCGAGCAGGTACTTATAATGGATAATTTATCGCAAAATGATGGTTGGAATTAAAAAGTTCAATAATACTATGAAAAGATTACTAATATTAATTTTTGTAGCGTCTATTCTTACGGCTTGTTATGATGATTACCGTGTAGATTATTCGCATACAACAGTGGCTTTTACTACTGCAGATGGAGGTTCTGGTGATCCAGATACGATGTGGAGAACGGTAGTAAAAGACGAAGGCTTAAACCTGGATTTTGGGGTTTATTTGGCCGGAGTTATAGAAAATAATGAAGAACGTTATGTTAGCTACGATATCGATCCTTCTTTGTTGACTGGAACAGATTACGAACTTTTACCTTCAGATTATTACGATCTAAGTAATCCAGAAGAATTTGTAATACCTTCAGGAAATATTATAGGTAGCGTAAATATCGCTTTAGATTCAACACGTTTTTTAAACGATCCATTGGCAACAGAAAGACATTACGCCTTGCCATTTAGATTAACGGAAACTAATGCAGATTCTATTTTGTCTACACAAAGTACAAAGGTTTTGGTACTTAGTTATATGAATAGATTTCATGGATATTACGATCAAGATGTTACTTATACTACTTACGATCTTGAAGGAAACGAATTGAACTCTGGCGCAATCGAAAATGTGATTAATGGGACAACACTTTCTAACGATCTTTTTAGAACAGATGGAATGATCTTTAGAGGGAGTGATTATATGATGAATGTCGATCCTACAGATCAGGATAATGTGCTTTTGGAATATTATCCTAATCCTAACGCAGATAATGCTCCACAAAACGTAGCAGTTACAGATGAAGGTGTTGCACTTTCTACTTCCTATGTATCGGCATGGGAAAATATTAATGCGATCAACGACGATATAGAGCCTGCAAGCAGTACCGATAATAGTAACGGTGCTTATGGAAACTGGCCAAACGACGATATTTGGAACTGGGTAGAATATGATTATGGTGATAATGTGTATAATTTTACCTTATCGCAAATTTACTGGTGGACAGATAACGGCGGAATTTTGCTTCCTTATGATGCATACTTAGAATACTGGGATATGGAAAATGAAGCCTGGGTAAGAGTAGAGAATGAAGTTGGTATTAGTGGAAATATGTTTAATGATACCGAACTTTCAGTAACTACAAACCGTTTAAGAATGCATTTTGTAGCAACGGCTTCACAGGGAATCTTAGAATGGAGAACCTGGGGAACTCCGGTGCCAAGTGCCGAAGAGCAATCTGCAGTATCTGGTATTACAATGCTAGATGGTGAAGAAAACTCTTACGACCCAGAGAGCTCTACTTTTACACTGAATTATAGAATCGATTACGAGTTTAACGATTTTTATACCATCGTAAATTCTAATCTTGTATGGAGAAACCGTATAAGAGATGGGGTTAACGAATGGAGAAGATAAATTTGAATTTAGTTTAGTTTTAAAAAGCAGGGGATATTCTAAATATTTCCTGCTTTTTTATTGGCGCCGCCAAAGGTTATAATACTCCCAGGCTTGCCTCGAAATTAAAAATTGTTTTTAATGAATGCCTAGTGGACTTGCTCCGAGGTAGTTTAATTCAATTTTAATTTTAAGAAATTTGAAAGTGCCTTTTCAATAGGCGATATTGTATAAAAAAAGGAAGAATTTTTTTCTTCGGAAATTTATTAACTCATGAAAAAACACCTGATTTTTATCTCATTTTGCGTTCTAATGATTCAAAATGTGCTTGCTTTTCAGAAAAATACAGATCTTCAGTATCAAATCTCGTTCGAAAATGCCAAAGATCACTATGCTGAGGTAAAACTTCAGTATAAAAACCTAAAATCTACAGAAAATACGCTGGTTTTACCGGTTTGGACGCCAGGTTATTATATGATTTTGGATAATCCGGCCCATATTATCGATTTTGAAGTAAAAACTTCTTCAGGAGAACCTGTAAAATGGCAAAAAACTTCAAAAAATAAATGGCTTATCGAAAATGCTCAAAATGAGAAAGTAGTTGTAAGTTATCGGGTGTACGCGAATCGAAAATCGGTGGCAGAATCTAATATTTCAGAAGAAAAAGCCTTTTTAACCAATACCGATATTTTTATGTTTCCTGAAAATAAGGTCAATACTCCGGTTAGTCTTCAGATTAAATTACCAGAACAATGGCAAGAGATTGCTACAGGATTAAAAGAGCTTGAAAATGGGCAATTTTATGCTGAAAATTTTGATATTCTTTACGATAGTCCGTTTTATTTGGGCAACCAGAAAATCATCGAATTTCAGCAATTAGGCAAAGATGTTACCTTATCTATCGCTACTCCTGAAGGTTTAGATGAACAAAAATTCACTAAAGATATTCGTGAAATTATGTTGCGAACTACAGATCTTATGCAACATATTCCGTTTGAAGATTACACCTTTATTATGATGGAGCCAGGCGGCGGCGGTTTAGAACATTGGAATTCACAAGCAGTTTTCACTTACGGAAGTATGGATTTTAAGAACGATCATGCGTACAAATCCTTCATGAATTTTCTTACGCACGAGTATTTTCATTTATACAATGTAAAAGCGATAAGGCCAATAGAACTAGGCCCGTTTGATTATAGCAAAGAGAATTATACTACGATGCTTTGGGTGGCAGAAGGTTTTACCGTGTATTATGAATACATGATCATGCGCGATGCGGGATTACTAACTTCCCAGGATGTTTTAGACTTTTTAAGCAGTCATTTTAAAGCCATAGAAAATAAAGAGGGTAAAGATCATATGTCTTTAGAAAGATCGAGTTTCGATGTTTGGAACCACTTTTTAAATAACGACGAGATCACCAACGAAACTACCATTTCGTATTACCAAAAAGGGCCAATTATTGGGTTGCTTTTAGATATTGCGATTCGTCATGAAAGTGAGAACCAAAAATCTTTAGATGATGTGATGCGCTATTTGTATAATGAGTATTATCGCAAACAGGGAAGAGGTTATACTGAAGATGAATTTTGGCAAACGGTGGCTACAATTGCCGGTAAGTCTTTAGATGAAATAAGAAGTTATGTAGAATCTACAGGAACGCCAGATTACGAAAAATACCTGAAGCACGCCGCACTCGCGCTAGATATGTCTCCTGCAGATGACGAAAAAACAGAGATCGTAGAAAAAGAATATCAGCTTATAAAGATTGAAGCTGAAAACAAATTGGAATCTGAAATTAGAAATGCACTTTTGAAAGAACATTAATCGGTTTGCTGCCTGTATTGTGTAGGCGTTATTCCTTTTAATTCTTTAAATTTTCGGTTAAAATTGGCGATATTCTGAAATCCACAAAGTTCAGAAATCGCTGATACCGATAAGTCCTGATCTTTATATAATAACTTACAGGCATGTTCTATCCTTATTTCAATTAAAAACTGAAAGAAGGTTTTGTTGGTTCTTTTCTTAAAATATCGGCAAAAAGCATTTTTACTCATAAAAGCAATATCTGCAATATCATCTAAAGAAATATTATCCTGAAAATTATCCATCGCATATTGAAAAACATCGTTCATTCGTTTTCCTTCATCCTCGGTATACTTTTTCTGGTAAACAAAAGAAGACAAAGGCTGGCGCTCGGCATGCGTAAGTTCATTTAGTAATAATAATAAAGTAGCTACTCTTTCAATTTTACTTTGGCGCTTCAGATTATTAAAAAGATGAAACTTTTTTTCATCAGCCTTAATTTTCATTCCGTATTCAGATTCATCAAAAAACTTCTGGATTCCGCTAAGATCAGTAAGATTAAAGAATTCTTTTCCGAAGGACTTTTTGGTAAAAAATAGCGTGTACATGATCGAATTTGGATGAGCCTCTGCATCACTTCTAAAAACATGCGGAATATTTTCGCCTATAATCAGGATATCGTGAGGATGATATTCGTTAATACTATCACCAACAATTAAAGAGCCGCTACCTTCCATAATATAGCTTATTTGGATCTCTTCATGCTGGTGAAGTTTATCATAAAAAACAATTTCATGATCTTCCTGATAGACCAAAGCTTCCTTCTCTGGTTTAGGAATTTTAAAGGGTAAGACTTTCATTGGTGTGAGTTTTTGTAAATATTATTAAAAAAAACCGAATTAGTCAATTTATATGATAATATCGTATCAGGTTTAGATAATCAATACAAATTGAAAGCGATTTAATGCATATATTTTTGTTAAAAAATTAAACACATGGCAATAAAATGGGAAGGGGTAATGCCCGCAGTAACCACTAAATTCACAAAAGACGACGAACTGGATTTAGTAACCTTTGAAAAGAACATTAACGCACAACTGGAAGCAGGTGTAAACGGAATCATCTTAGGAGGAACTTTGGGTGAAGCTAGTACTCTAACACCGGCAGAAAAGGAAACGCTTGTAAAGAAAACTTTAGAAATTACAGCAGGACAAGTGCCGGTAATCATTAATATTGCCGAGCAGTCTACTACTGAAGCGATTCAGGTTGCGAAAAATGCTGAAGCTTGGGGAGCACAAGGATTAATGTTGTTACCACCAATGCGTTATAAAGCAACAGATCACGAGACTGTGGTATATTTTAAAGAAATCGCAAAAAGCACATCGCTGCCAATTATGATCTATAATAACCCTGTAGATTATAAGATTGAAGTTACTATAGAGATGTTCGAAGAACTTTTAGCAGATTGTCCTACGATCGAAGCAGTAAAAGAATCTACTCGTGATATTAGTAATGTTACACGTCTAAAAAATAAGTTTGGTGACCGTATCAAGATCTTATGTGGTGTAGATACACTAGCTTTAGAAAGTATGGTAGCTGGTGCAGATGGTTGGGTTGCTGGTTTAGTAGCGGCTTATCCTGCAGAAACTGTTGCGATCTATAAATTAGTAAAAGCTGGAGATATTGAAGAAGCTTTAAGAATCTACAGATGGTTTATGCCATTATTAGAATTGGATATTTCTCCGCAGCTTGTACAAAATATCAAATTGGCTGAAGTTGCAACTGGTTTAGGAACCGAGTATGTTAGAGCGCCAAGATTAGTTTTACAGGGAGCAGAAAGAGAAAGAGTACAAGGAATTATTGATGCTGCAATGGCTGTAAGACCAGAATTAGTAGAATACAAATCTTTGTAAATCAAGAAAATAGAAAGCATGATTACAGGAAAAAATTATATTGGTGAGGAGCTTTCAGGTAAAGGTGATGTTACCTTTAAAACTTTTGATCCAAAAGAAAATAAAGAAACTGCCGCTATTTTTACTGAAGCAACACCCCAAGAGGTTGATGCTGCTGTAGAAAAAGCGGCAGCCGCTTTTAAAGTGTACAAACAAAAATCTGATGCTGAAAAAGCTGGATTTTTAGAAGCAATTGCTGAGGAATTAGAGGCAAATGCTGAAGCTTTAAAAGAAATCTATAGAGCAGAATCTGGCTTGCCAGAAGGACGTTCTAACGGGGAGTTTGCTCGTACAACGGGGCAATTAAGAGCTTTTGCTACGATGCTAAAAGAAGGTAGCTGGGTAGAAGCTATTATTAGCAATCCTGAAGGAAAACCTGATATTAGAAGAATGCAGGTGCCTTTTGGCCCGGTAGCTGTTTTTGGGGCAAGTAATTTCCCATTTGCATTTTCTACGGCTGGTGGAGATACTGCCAGTGCATTAGCATCGGGATCTCCGGTTATCGTAAAATCTCATCCTTTACACGCAGGTACAGGAGAATTGGTTTCTGAAGCGATTATTAAAGCCGCAAAGAAAACCGGAATGCCAGATGGTGTTTTCTCCAATCTAAACAGTAAAGGAATTGAAGTAGGTGAGTGGCTGGTAAAACATCCAAAAATAAAAGCGGTTGGATTTACCGGAAGTTATAAAGCGGGTACTGCGCTTACTAAATTAGCTGCAGATCGACCAGAGCCTATTCCGGTTTACGCAGAAATGGGAAGTATTAATCCTGTTTTGGCTTTACCATCTGCTTTAGAAGCTAAAGGAGATTTTTGGGCCGAGCAATATGCTGGTTCGATCACTGCTGGATGCGGACAATTTTGTACAAATCCCGGACTAATTTTAGGAATAGAGAGCGCTGCTTTAGATAGTTTTGTTGAAAAATTAGGTGAGAATTTATCGAATCTTGCCCCTTCAGTGATGTTGAGTCCTGGGATTCAAAATCAATATGAAGCTTCTAAATCTGAAGTTTTAGCACAAGAAGGTTATACAGAAGTTAGCAAATACGATGGTGAAGTTGCGCCAAACTTTGGTAGACAGCAGGTAATCACCGTTTCTGGTGCTAATTTCCTTCAGAATAAAAACTTCCATAAAGAAGTATTTGGACCATTTTCAGTAGTGGTGAAATGTAAAGATAAAACCGAACTGGCCGAAGTGCTTCAGCAATTAGAAGGACAGCTAACCGGTACGGTATTAAATTCCGAAGAAAAAGAATTAAGTGAATTTGCAACGATTATCGACACCTTAACCGATACTGTAGGTAGAATTATTTACAACAGTGTACCAACAGGCGTAGAAGTTTGTGCAGCAATGACGCATGGCGGGCCTTTCCCGGCAACGTCTAATGCAAAATTTACTTCAGTAGGATTAACTGCGGTACAACGATGGGTGCGACCGGTTTCTTTCCAGGACTGGCCACAGGCATTGCTTCCGCAGGCTCTAAAAGATGAAAATCCTTTAGGAATTTTACGTAATATCAATAATAAATACACAACAGATAGCTTATAGATTTTAATGGCAAGAAAAACTTTTTTTTGTGTTGATGCCCATACTTGTGGGAATCCGGTAAGAGTGGTTGCTGGTGGCGGCCCATTTATCGAAGGAAAGAACATGAGTGAAAAGCGTCAAAATTTTATGCGGGAATACGATTGGATTCGTCGTGGTTTGATGTTCGAACCACGCGGTCATGATATGATGAGTGGAAGCATTTTGTTTCCACCTTCAGATCCCATAAATGACTGCGGAATCCTTTTTATTGAAACCAGTGGATGTTTGCCAATGTGCGGGCATGGTACGATTGGTACCGTAACGGTTGCCATCGAAGAAGGTTTGGTTTCTCCAAAAGAGCCGGGAACGCTTAGGCTGGAAACTCCGGCAGGGCTCGTAAAAGTGAGTTATACTCAGGAAGGAAAAAAAGTAAAGTCGGTTAAGATCGTTAATATCAAATCGTATTTAGCGAAAGAAGATATAAGTGTACATAGCGATGTTCTTGGCGAATTAAAAGTTGATGTTGCTTACGGTGGTAATTTTTATGCTATTGTAGAAGTTCAGGAAAACTTTAAAGGTTTAGAGCAATACCAGGCCAGTGAATTAATTACGTGGAGCAGGGAGTTAAGAAGTAAATTAAACGAAGCCCATGAATTTATTCATCCAGAAGATCCTACGATCTTTGGTTTAAGTCATATCCAATGGACTGGAGCTGTGATGGACGAAAATTCTACTGCTCGTAATGCTGTTTTTTATGGCGATAAAGCTATAGATCGTTCGCCTTGCGGTACAGGAACTTCAGCAAGAATGGCTCACTGGTATGCTAAAGGAAAGCTTAAAAAAGGTGATCTTTTTGTACACGAAAGTATTATTGGTAGTAAATTTATTGGAAGAATAGAAGAAGAGACAGAATTAGGCGGTAAAAAAGCGATTGTTCCAAGTATAGAAGGTTGGGCAATGGTTACCGGTTACAATAATATCGTTATCGATGATGACGATCCTTATGCTCACGGATTTCAGGTACTTTAAAATTTAGATTATGAAGAGAGTTGCAATTATTGGTGGTGGAATTACTGGTTTATGCTCGGCTTATTATTTGGTAAAAGCCGGCCACGATGTTACCATAGTAGATAAAGGTAATATCACAGATGGCGCTTCTTTTATTAATGCAGGTTATGTGACTCCCAGTCATTTTGTGCCAATTGCAGAACCTGGAATGATTAACCAGGGAATTAAGTGGATGTTCAATAATTCTAGTCCGTTTTATATAAAACCGCGCTGGGATATGGATTTCTTTAAGTGGTCCTGGTATTTCAAAAAATCTTCAACTAAACAAAAAGTAGCGAAAGCTATTCCTGTGCTTAAGGAATTAAATGAAAAAAGTAGAGACCTTTACGCTGAGATGTTAGCATCTTTAGATTTTGATTTTCACATGGAGCGTAAAGGTCTTCTTATGGTTTATAAAAGTGCGAAGAACGAAGAGCACGAAGCTAAACTTGCTGAAAAAGGAAAAGAATTAGGTCTGGATGTTAGTGTTTTGGATAAGAAAGCATTGCATGATCTGGAACCTCAGTTTAGCGAAGACGTTATTGGCGGAGTTCATTATGAATGTGATGCGCATAGTACACCCAATTTATTTATGAAAAACCTAAAAAAATGGTTAGAAGATAAAGGGGTTAAATTTGTTTTAGAGGAAACGGTTACCGGTTTAGAAGTAGATGGAAAAACCATTAAAGCTATTTCTACGGAAAAAAATACCATCGAAGCAGACGAATTTATTCTGGCTGCCGGAAGCTGGACGTTCCCTCTTGCTAAGAAATTAGGTCTTAATATTCCTATCCAACCCGGTAAAGGTTATAGCATGAATATTACCAGAGAAACCAACATTACTTTGCCGGCAATTTTAACCGAAGCTAAAGTTGCGGTCACACCAATGAAAGGTTTTACCAGGTTTGCCGGAACAATGGAATTATCTGGTGATAATAATACAATTTTACCAAACAGGGTAGAAGCGATTGCTAGTGCAGCTTCAAGTTTTTATTCAGGGTTCACATTAACTTCAGAAGAAAAACAATCGGCCAAGAGTGGATTACGACCTGTTTCTCCAGATGGTCTACCGTTTATTGGAAAATCTTCAAAATTCAATAATCTGAATGTCGCTGCTGGGCATGCGATGATGGGATGGAGTCTTGGACCAATTACCGGAAAACTTATGTCTGAAATTATAGATACTAATCATACTTCGGTTTTATTAGAGCCATTTGATCTGGAACGCTTTTAAAGAAAAATTGCAATAAAGTTTGTGTTAAGTTAAATCTTAAAAAATTACGTATTATATATAATAAATACACATAAGCTTTAAAAAAAATAAAACTCTAGTTAATATAGTATAACTATAAGCTAATATATTTTAGCAGATTCAGCAGAAGATAAAGTAAATTTATTCTGAAAAATTTGCTATATGAAACGAAAATTTTTAGTTCTTTTTAATCTGCTGTGTTTTAGTGGTCTATTCGCTCAGGGAACAGTAGATGATTATAAAAGAGCAGAATCCCTGGATACTCTTTTCAGAAATAAAGTTTTTAATACGCCAAGCAGTTTTAACTGGTTAAATAAAAACGAATTTTGGTATAAAAATAATACCAAGGAAGGAAGTGAATATGTTTTTGTAAATGCTGAAACACAAGAACAAAAATCTGCTTTTGATCATCAAAAATTAGCAGCAGCACTTTCAGAAAAATTAGAAAAGGACATTGAAAGTTCCAAAATCGATATTTCTAATCTAAAATTCGATGAAAATAAATCGAATTTAGAATTTCAGCTAGATACTATAAAATATAATATAGATCTTGCGGGTTACAAGCTTCGCGTGGTCGAAAATGTTCCGCGTAGAAATTGGGACAGAGGATACTGGGGAAGAAGAGGAAATGAAAGAGAAGGCGATCCTGTACCATCTCCAGATAAAAAATATACCGCATTTATAAAGAATTCTAATCTTTATATAAAAGACAATAAAACCAAAGAAGAAACACAATTAAGTTTCGACGGTACCAAAGGTTTCTTTTATGCTGCAAATATTATCTGGTCGCCAAATAGCGAAAAGATTGTTGCTTATAAAGTAAGGCCGGGAGAACAGCATGATATCTATTTTGTAGAATCCAGTCCAGACGATCAGCTTCAGCCAAAATTACATACCAGAGATTATACCAAACCAGGAGATGAATTGGATTTTAAGAGTCCGCAACTTTTTGATGTAGCTTCTCAAAAGCACATTCCGGTAGCGACAGATCTTTTTGATGCTCAGTTTTCCCTTTATAATTATCAATGGAAGGATGATAGTTCTTCATTCACATTCGAGTTCAATCAGCGTGGTCACCAGGCATACCGAGTAATTAAAGTTGATGCAAAAACAGGAAAGGCTACAGCGATAATCGATGAAACCAGCCCTACTTTTATCGATTATAGCGGTAAAAAGTATCGCCATGATGTAAAAGGAAAAGACGAAATTATCTGGGCATCAGAGCGTGATGGATACAATCACCTTTATCTTTACGATAGCAATACCGGGAAAGTTAAAAATCAAATAACTTCTGGAAATTGGCCGGTTAGAAAAGTAGTGGAAGTAGATGACGAAAATCGTCAAATTTATTTTACTGCCAGCGGCTTGGATAAAGGCCAGGATCCTTATTTGATCCATTATTGCCGTATTGATTTCGACGGAAAGAATTTTACCCGTTTTACTTCTGAAAACGGAAACCATAAAGTGACTTTTTCTCCAGATAAAGAGTATTATGTAGATCAATATTCCAGAGTAGATATGCCGGCGGTAACGGTTCTTAAAAAAACAGGCAAGAAAAAGCCAATATTAGCTTTAGAAGAAGGAGATATTACAGAATTAGAAAAAACAGGCTGGAAACAACCTGAAGTTTTTACCGCAAAAGGAAGAGATGGCGAAACTGATATATGGGGAATTATCGTAAGACCTACCAATTTTGATCCTTCAAAAACATATCCAATCATCGAATATATTTATGCAGGACCGCACGATTCTTTTGTTCCGAAGGAATTCAGCAGTTATTACTGGGCGTTAAGCTCTTTAGCTGAACTTGGATTTATCGTGGTACAAATCGACGGAATGGGAACTTCAAACAGATCTAAAGCCTTTCATGATGTATGTTGGCAAAATTTAAAAGATGCCGGTTTTCCAGATCGTAAACTGTGGATCACTGCCGCGGCTGAAAAATATCCTTATATGAATGCCGATAAAGTAGGTATTCGAGGTACTTCTGCCGGTGGACAAAGTGCTGGTGCTGCTTTGGTTTTTAATTCAGATTTTTATGATGTTGCCGTAGCTTCTTGTGGTTGTCACGATAATAGAATGGATAAGATCTGGTGGAATGAGCAATGGATGGGATATCCAATTGGTCCACATTATGCCGCAAATTCAAATATTGAAAATGCAGCCCAATTGCAGGGAAATTTAATGCTTATCGTTGGGGAAGTAGATGATAATGTAGATCCTGCATCGACCATGCAATTTGCAGATGCCTTGATAAAAGCCAATAAAGATTTTGACCTGGTGGTTTTACCGGGAGAAAATCATACTTCTGGAGGTGTTTTTGGCGAACGTAAACGAAGAGACTTTTTCGTGAAGCATTTATTAGAGGTAGATCCGCCATCATGGGATAAGGTTTACAATTAATGCACTAAGAATCGTAGAAACAAGCTTAATTTTTTATACCGAAAGATTTATAATATGAAATTGTACAAAATTGTCACCTGTTTTATTTGCGTTATGATCGCAGGATTAGTTGAAGTCCGCGCTCAGGGTGATCAAATTCTTGACGGAATTGGAGAAACAGGTTTAATTGCCCGCTATGTTTTTGATAAGGATGCCAAAGACTGGTCTCGTAACA
>NZ_FOKV01000032.1 GCF_900112105.1 Zunongwangia mangrovi
TTCCTACAAAAGGAATAAACAAAATTTAGAACTATTGACCATTTAATCTGTCGAAAATTGAATCAAAAATGGTCAACCTATTTCAGTATAATACACAACAATTGATTAAGTGAGGCAAATATTTGGAAAACTAACAAAAGAACTTAATAAGCACACAAATTCAAAAGATGTAGGAAAAGATATTGGTTTTCCTATCAAAAGTTATAGAGATTTGGTCGAACAAGTTGCTAAACTTTCGTATCTAAACAAAGATCACTTACTTTTTTTTCGAGGACAAAAAAATGATTATAAAAATAAAGCTGATAAATCTACTTTTTATCCCACAATTTATCGCGGAGATCATTTGACACAAGAAGAATTAGATTATCGTTTCGACAAACTTAACAGTGCAAGTAAAATTTTGGTTGAATTGTTTAGAAAACATAAAGTTGATGGAATAACAGAGTTCCGTAGAAAAAAACTAATTCAATGGAGTGTTTTACAACATTATGAAGTAACAGAAACTCCATTAATTGATATCACACAATCATTGCGTGTTGCTTGTTCTTTTGCACAATATCAGAATGAACAAGAATCTGCTTATATATATGTTTTTGGTTTACCATATTATTCAAATAGAATTTCTAATAATTCCGAACACGATCTAGTAAATATTAGACTTTTAAGCATTACTCCACCACAAGCGTTGAGACCTTACTTTCAAGAAGGTTTTTTGATTGGAACAGAAGACATTACAAATGAATACGAGTATAAAGGAGAACTTGATTTAAATAACCGCTTGATAGCAAAATTTGAAATTACAAATAATGATGATTTTTGGGGTAAAGACTTTGATAGAATTCCTGAAAATGCGCTCTATCCAAAAAATGACAAAATTGAAAATATTTGCAATGAAATAGAGAGCAAAATACAAATTGAACTTGCTCCTATGAATATTGGAAACTTCTTAAAAACTTGGACTACCCTAGAAAATTCATTGATTAAACGTTCTAGAAAGTATATAAGAGAAACTCATAGATTAAGAGACGCTTTGTACATTTTAATGAAATATGAAGAAAATCTTGCGTCACTTTATAAACAAATTGACTCTTTACGAATGTTTCGAAATAAAGTTGTTCACAAACCCTTATCAGTTGAAAATGGCGAATTAACTTATCAAATCAATATATTAAACCAAGTAAATGAACAAATAAAAAAAGCACATAACACCGTATAACAACAATTGCGGCTTTGTGTCCTGCGGACACAACCGCGCAAGCATAAAAGTCGGGAATTTTAGCTATCTTAGTTTCTAACTAATCCGCAACTGATTGTTATACAAGACCGTTGTGAGCAATAAGCGCGGCTTTTGTACCGATAAAGGAGTATTTTCTAGAATCAAAAAAGGACGTAGCATTGCGTAAGTGTGAACGTTGAGGAAAGAATTTCCTTCAACCCAGGCTTTTCG
>NZ_FOKV01000009.1 GCF_900112105.1 Zunongwangia mangrovi
GACCACGTTGATAGGCTATAGGTGTAAAGGCAGTAATGTCATAGCCGAGTAGTACTAATAATCCGTATAGCTTGATGCAACGTTCTCTAAGGGGTGCAAGCTCCTTAGAGACGGCCAAATGCTAAGTTTTGTTAAGTTTTATAGTATTTTTTATTTCTTAATCATGTCAACATATTAGACTGTTGATCAGTTATATTGATAACTGATGCAATAGGTAACGACTTAAGGTGGTTATAGCGACGGGGCTCACCTCTTCCCATTCCGAACAGAGCAGTTAAGCCCGTTAGCGCAGATGGTACTACTATTTGTGGGAGAGTATGTCGCCGCCTTGCTTTTTAAAAACCCTTACCGGAAATGGTAAGGGTTTTTTGTTTTATAGAAGTTTATAAGTTTAGGATGAGTAAACCAATACGTACGTGAAAGTCGTTGCACAGCTAAGAACTAACTAACTCATGACACCCCATAAAAAAGCCGCTCTATCTAATTAGAGCGGCTTTTTATATATTATATGTACTACCCGAAACCTTAGGCGGCCGGAAGATCCCCATTACCCTTGGTCGGTAACTTACTACTGCCCATTAAATATTTATCCACGTGGTAAGTTGCGGTAGAATAATTGTAGTAGATAGTTATTTTTTGAGAGGTAATTTATATGAATTAATCAGTAATAAAATCTTTAAACTCTAGCCAAAACATTTCTAGTTGATGCATATTTTCAGCAAAAAAGCTCTTAACCTGTGGCCAATCATTTCTGTTATTAATACTTACTTTATCTTCTAGTTCTACGTAGATTCTTGAAACGCTTTTTCCTTCAGGTAATACATACTCAGCATCAAATACGATATTAGACAGGTATTCAGATTTCAATAAATTTCGTAGAGATTCTAGTTTTTCAAAATAATAGGATTGAATAATTTCATCTTCAGAATCAACATCTAAAGATATCATTGCTGTTTTTCTGGTAAATGTAAATTTTAGTTGAATTTCCTTAACTTTGGTGTTATAAAGAATCCATTTGCGTGAATATTCCTGTCCAAAGCTTGTCCAAAATTCCTGTCTAAGTTTTTTGCTTTCTTCTTTACTGAACATAAATTACATAAAATAAGCTAGTAGAATTCCCAAAATAATTACGCATAATTTCGAGGCATTAAATTTATGATCTTTAGAAGCTTCGAATAAAATAGTAGTTGATATGTGTAAAAATACGCCTATAACTACTGCATTTATATAGGCGCCGTAATTTTGTATGAAATCGAATTGAATTTTTAGAAAACTTCCGATTGGGGTCATTAAAGCAAATAGAAGTAAGAATAGAGCTGCTTTAAATTTTCCCAGTTTAGAATTGAACAAAAATATACTTAGAATAGCTGCTACTGGTATTTTATGAATTGCAACACCATATAATAGATGAGAGCTCTCACTTAGAGGAAAACCTTCTAATAAAGAATGTATTCCCAAACTAAATAAAAGCATTATGGGGAATTGTTTAGAATTTGGATCATGGTGCATATGACCATGCTCCAATCCTTTCGATATAAATTCTAATATGATCTGGAATAATAGACCTAACAAAATAAAGACGCCTATCTCTTTTCCTTTATTCTCGTAAACTTCTGGAAGTAGCTCAAAAACTGTTACAGATAGTAAATATGCACCACTAAAGGATAATAGAAGTTTAAAACTTGTGGACGATGATGGTTTTAGAAATTTTGCAATTAAATAACCTAGTAATACAGCTAAAAGGGGTAAAATAAATATCATCAATCGTTTCCTGTTAATTATGGCGATGCTTAGTCGATCTTTTTACTGAATGATTTCAGAAAAAATTAATTTTTTAACCAATTAAGCTAAGGTTATTATTTGCTGCGAAAATAACGTAATTTTGCCATTCTTTAAAAGATGATCGAATATGGATGGTAACTTTAAAATGATAGCGAAAACTTTTTTTGGTTTTGAACCAATCTTGGCAAAAGAGCTTAGAGATTTGGGTGCAATGGATGTGAAAGAGGGGAATAGAATGGTAAGTTTTGTAGGTGATAAAGGTTTTATGTATAAGGCTAATCTTTGCCTGCGTACGGCTATAAAGATCTTAAAGCCCTTTGCTGGTTTTAAAGTATTTTCTGAGGAGGATTTATACAACAATATTAAAAAGCTAAATTGGGATGAAGTTTTAGATGTTAATGGAAGCTTAGCTGTGGATGCTACATTACATTCTGAAGTATTTACCCATTCAAAATATATCTCTTTAAAGACCAAAGATGCTATTGTAGATCGTTATCGAGAGCAATATGGTAAACGACCTAATGTAGATTTAAAATTTCCAGACTTACGAGTAAATATTCACATCGAAAAAACATGGTGTAATGTCTCATTAGATACCAGTGGAGATTCGCTGCATAAAAGAGGATATCGTACGGCCACCAATATTGCTCCTATAAACGAGATTCTTGCTGCTGGTATGATATTGAAGTCAGGTTGGAATGGCCAGTGTGATTTTTTGGATCCTATGTGTGGTAGTGGAACCATTCCTATTGAAGCAGCTATGATTGCGTGTAATATTCCTGCAAATATTAACCGAAAAGAGTTTGGGTTTGAACGTTGGAAAGACTGGGATGAAGATTTATTCGAAAAGATAGAAGCTTCCATTCTTAAGAAAGTTAAAGATTTTCATTTTGAAATTCTTGGGTATGACAAAGCGCCATCTGCAGTAGAAAAAGCAAAGGACAATGTGAAGAATGCCAATCTTTCAGAATTTATAAAAATAGAGCGAACAGATTTTTTTGAAACTGTAAAAAGAAATGATCGCCACCTGCATATGGTTTTCAATCCACCATACGGAGAAAGATTGCAGGTAAATATTTCAGAATTCTATAGGAGAATAGGTGATACATTAAAACAAAGTTATCCTGGGACTGAAGCCTGGTTTATCACTTCAGATGATGAAGCTCTAAAGAACGTAGGTTTAAGACCTTCACGCAAAGTGAAAATGTTTAACGGAGGTTTAGAATCTCGTTTTTTGAAATATGAAATTTATGAAGGTTCTAAGAAGCGAAAAAAGCAATTCTAATTTTTAGCCTTTCTGAAAATAGGAATTAGGTAAGAGATAGAGTATCCGTAGCCAATTCCAAAATTACTATCGTCGAACGTACGCCCAAAACCGGGTATGGTAAGATTATCGAAACCATCGGGCGTAGTTTGGCTTAGTCTACGTTTAAGCTGAACGTTAGCCGAAAGATATAGATTTTTCAGCACTTCAACTTTAAAGCCGGCCATCAGTTCGATCCAACTTGCATTTAAACCTGAAGTTTCTTCACCGTTATACCTTATATCATCGTCAAAATAGTCATTAGTGGTGTATATACGATACTCTTCAATATCCTGGCTAAAGGTCGAAAATCCGTAGCGTAGACCTGCAAATACGATATTTTGCATGCCTTCCCAGTTTTCATAAGCATTGTAATTAGCTCCTATCTTTATAAAGCTTCCTGAGGCGGAAACTCGAATATAGTCTTCGCCAAAGGGTAGTGTTTCATTACCAATCTCGGCCGCCAGATAATAATTATCATAGATTCTCATATCGGCTTCGAGCATAAAACCTGTGTAGTCTTCATCTAATGCGGTTCTGGCTAATTTACTTAGGTCAATCCCCACACGTAAGCCATACTTTTCTTTGTACACGGTATCGGCTTCCGCAGCTATTTCAGCAAATTCTTCTTCCTGATTCTGTGCAGACAAAATATTAGTGCTCAGTAAAAAGAGTAGAAGACTAAAAACTAGTGCTGATTTTATATAATTTCGGACTATTTTTTCAGGCATTATTCAAAATAGATATTTAAATGTGCGGTTATGGCATCTTCATCATCTTCGTCTGCATTTTCAAAATTATCTGAAACGACATCATCGACTAAAAATTCCATCCTGGTGATCCATCGATCGTCTTCGCCCCCGTCTGTGATGTAATCTATATTCAAATAGTTTACTTTAAATGAACAAGCTCGGTTGATATATTCTTCTTCTGGATCGTAATTAAACTCGATAATATCTGTATTGGTCTCTAGATTATCATCTTCATCTTCTACAACCTCACCATTTTCATCATAAATAGGGCCGTTATATACAAATTCATACTGAGTTGAATTTTCGCCTGTTCTTAACGGAAGTTGTATACTTTGGCTATTCTCGCGATATAAAACCAGATCTAGTGGATCTCTTCCTGCTTCACGAACCGTTAAGTTAACTGAAGTTCTCGGCTCCCGAGTGGTAGCATCAAAGAAATTGATTACTAACATAGGAGTTGTATCTACTGTTTCTGGGCAAATGTCATCCCTTTGGCATCCTGCAAAAATTACCAGGATGAAAATCGATAAAATTAAATGACTTTTATAATTAGTAAACTTCATTATTTTCTTTCTAAACAAACCACATTTTCAACATGAAATGTTTGTGGGAACATATCGACAGGCTGCACCTTGGTTACCTTGTAATATTCGTCTAGCAAAGCAAGATCTCTTGCTTGTGTAGCCGAATTACAACTTACATAAACAATTTTTTCTGGTAATATTCCTATAATTTGAGCGACCACGTCTTTATGCATTCCGTCTCGTGGTGGATCTGTTATTATAACGTCTGGGTGGCCATGTTTATTGATAAAGTTTTCAGTAAAAACTTTTTTCATGTCTCCAGCAAAGAATTCGGTATTTGTTATGCCATTTCTTTCGGCATTTTCAATCGCATCACTTATCGCTTCAGGAACTGCCTCAACACCAATAACTTTTTTAGCTTGTTTTGCCACAAACTGAGCGATAGTTCCTGTACCTGTATAAAGATCGTAAACTAATTCATCTCCTTTAAGATCTGCAAATTCTCTTGTGATCTTATAAAGTTCGTAAGCCTGGGCAGAATTTGTTTGGTAAAATGATTTGGCGTTGATCTTAAATTTAAGACCTTCCATTTCTTCGAAAATATGATCTCTACCTTTGTAACATATCACTTCCTGATCGTAAATTGTGTCATTTCCTTTGTTATTGATCACGTACTGTAATGAAGTGATCTCTGGGAATTCTTCAGCAACGGCATTTAATAGCAATTCTCTAGCATCCCTATCTTCTTCAAAAAACTGAATAAGAACCATAATTTCACCAGTGCTAGTAGTTCTAATCATTAGAGTTCTAAGTAGACCTGATTGTGCTCTGGTATTAAAGAATGGGATTTCATTTTGCGTCGCAAAAATCTTCACAAAATTTCTTATCGCGTTACTAGGGTCTTCCTGAAGGTGACATTTCTTAATGTCTAAAATTTTATCCCACATTCCTGGAATATGGAAACCAAGCGCATTTTTATCGTCAAAATCTTTACCACTTTGAATTTCTTCTAAAGTCAACCAACGGCTATCACTAAAAGAGAATTCCATTTTATTACGATAAAAATAAATTTCCTTACTGCCTAAAATTGGGGTTATTTCGGGTAATTCTATTTTCCCTAGACGCTGAAGATTGTTTGTAACTTCCTGTTGTTTATATTCAAGTTGATATTTATAATCCATAAACTGCCATTTGCAACCACCACAGGTCCCAAAATGTTGGCAAACAGGTTCTACTCTTTTATCTGAATATGAATGAAAATTTATAGCTGTACCTTCAAAATACGACTTACGTTTTTTGGTAGTTTGCACGTCGATTACATCACCAGGTACGGCATTATTTACAAAAATTACACGTCCATCCGGTGACTTGGCAATGCTTTTTCCTTTAGCACCGGCATCAACAACTTCAACAGCTTCAAAAAGCTTATTTTTATTCCTTCTTCCCATATCGCAAAAATAGAATAATTGCATGATTAAAGGTGTGTGTCATTGAAAAAATCAGGAAACATTTAGTAAATTGCGAAAACATTAAAAATGGATGATTTCTCTCCTAATCTGTAATAGCAGAACAAGAAGGAATTGAATATATTAATGATTAAAATTTGAAAAAGGAATGCCATTAACAGAAATTAATTCATCACAACAAGCTATCGAGTTAGAAGACAAGCATGGTGCGCATAATTACCATCCGCTACCAGCTGTTTTAAGTAGAGGAGAAGGCGTGCATGTTTGGGATGTAGAAGGGAAAAAGTATTATGATTTCCTTTCGGCATATTCTGCAGTTAACCAGGGACATTGTCATCCAAAAATTGTAGAGGCATTAAATAAACAGGCGGCTACCTTAACCTTAACTTCTAGAGCGTTTCATAATGATGTGCTAGGACCGTTTGAAAAATATGCTACAGAGTATTTTGGTTTTGATAAATTGTTGCCAATGAATACTGGTGCTGAAGCGGTAGAAACTGCTATTAAAGTAGCCAGAAAATGGGCTTACGAGACTAAAGGAGTAAAGGAAACTGAAGCTGAAATAATTGTTTGTGAAAATAATTTCCACGGAAGGACAACAACGATTATTTCTTTTTCTAATGACGAAGAAGCACGCAAGAATTTTGGACCATATACACCGGGTTTCCAAAAAATACCTTATGATGACATTGATGCTTTAGAAAAAGCTTTGAATAAAAATGAAAACATAGCTGGATTTTTGGTAGAACCAATCCAGGGTGAAGCCGGAGTTTATGTACCATCTGAAGGTTTTCTAAAGAGAGCAAAAGAACTATGTGAAAAACACAATGTTCTATTTATAGCAGATGAAGTTCAAACAGGAATCGCCAGAACAGGTCAATTACTGGCTGTAGATCACGAGGATGTGAAACCTGATATTCTTATTTTAGGTAAGGCAATATCAGGAGGAGTATATCCAGTATCAGCTGTTTTAGCAAACAACAATGTGATGGATGTGATCAAACCAGGTCAGCATGGTTCGACTTTTGGAGGAAATCCACTTGCTTGCGCAGTGGCGCATGCAGCTTTAGAAGTTATTAAAGATGAAAAATTAGCTGAAAATGCGGAAAAGCTAGGAGGATTATTCCGTAGACTTTTTGATGATTATATAAGAACTTCTAATATTGTTGAATTAGTAAGGGGTAAAGGCCTTTTAAACGCAATTGTAATAAATGATTCTCCAGATAGTTCGACAGCATGGGATATTTGTGTTGCTCTGAAGAAAAATGGTTTGTTAGCAAAACCTACTCATGGTAATATTATTCGTTTTGCACCACCTTTAGTAATGAACGAAGAACAGCTTAGAGACTGTGTAGATATCATTACAAAAACTCTAAATGAATTTGAAAAATAAGAATCAAATAAAATTAAAAAAATCCCCGGTTTTTCCGGGGATTTTTGATTTATAGCAGTTTAGAACATATGCTATATTATAATCCTGAGCTGTATATCTCTCTTTGCATTTCCATCAAGCCTTCTATTCCTCCGGCAGAAATAAGTGCAATTATTCCAGAAATAAATGAAAGAGCACTAAGCACCAAACCAATAATACCTAGAATACGACCGGTTTTTACATTTTCGTAACCTGTATAAAGTTCTGGATTCGCATAGTAAAGTTCTTTCGCTTTATTGGCTAATACGATGGCTAAAATTCCAAATACAATTCCGAATAATCCATAGCAACAACAGCCTATAATAGATAATATTCCGAAAACTAAAATGAGTGTGGAATTAGGTAATTTTTCTTTCATGATTGATTAATTGGTTAGGTTATAAAATTGGCTCATTTTGAAAACATACGAAATAATCATTATCGATGCATTCAAAAAAATAAAAGCGATCTTAACTTTAAAATCGCCTTTAAACTTATATTTAATATTGATGATCAAGAAAATCGCAAAGATAACTAAGGTGTAAATTGCAGGATACATTAGAAAAGCCTCTTTGAAATTACCCTGAAAAAGTAAAATTGCAGCTCTTTGCCCACCACAACCATAACAATCTACACCCAGAAGTGTCTTGTTAAGGCAAGGAAGCATATATTCTTCGTAACCGGTATTAATTTTTAACTGTTATTTTCTTGGTTACTGTTCTATTATCTGCGGTATTGATCTGAACAATATAAATAGCATCTCTAAGATTAGAAGTAGAGAAGCTGAAATCTTTTTCAGACGTTGAAACATCCTTGCTAATTACGGCTCCAGCATTCAAGTTATATACTGAAATATGTTTTACCTTTACGTTTTGTGGAACTAACACCTGTAAGCGACCTTCGTTATTGTTTTGGAAAACATCGATAGAAGCAACAAATTCTTCTTCCTCTGCGCTTGCCTGAACCTTTTCTTCTTCTGTTGGTTGATCATTTTCAAATGCAATGAAAAAGCGATCTTTAAAATCACCATTTAATTGTACTTTATAATGTTCTTTTTTAATATCGGTGTATCGATTATTTTCAGAATCGTATAAAAAGATGTTTTCGTTTTCGAGATTTTCATTTTGAACAATAAAAAAATCTACTTCCATGTTATTATTTGTAATCAAATTAACAGGTATTAATTCATCTCTTCTAAAGGGTTTATAATTAATCACATATTCCTGATCATCGATATTCCATGCTGCATCACTTGATAACTTCCCATACATGGCAGCATCCATGGCTCTATCATAACCGTTAGTAGCCCTGTCGCTAAATGCTAAAACTAATTGTCTAGTATAAGTATCATTAAATGATATATTGAGCCTCAATCTAAGAGCATTATTTTTTTTGGGTATGATGATAGAAGAGTTTTTAGTTTGATTGGCTAAAGGAGTTTGAGATTTTTGACTTGATTTCAATTCTAATTCTGGCTCATAAACTCTATGCTTATTACTAAAAACAATATTTCCGCCTCCATTAGCTCCCACTACCATAAAACCTTGTGCAATTGGAATATTTTGTTTTAAAAGATTTTTACCTTGATTGTTTGTATTTCTTTGGTATATACCATTGCCATTGTACTTAGCAAAAACCGCTCTAGTATAAACCCCAGAATCATTGCCATCTCCGGGAGAATAGTAACCGTAACCTCCTTCGTATTCATTTAATTGATGAGAATTCACATTTTCTTTACTATCCCAGAAATATGCAATTCCAGTAATTTTGTCGTTTTCTATCAAAAACTTCTGGAGATCTAATGATGAAGGATAAGGGTTTCCAATTAAAACTGAATTACCTTCATCAACCCATACCTTGATATCTCCGTTATTGGGGAGACCTCTGAAATCATATCTTTGTGCACTTCCTGGATTGTTTGGTATTCCATTCACAATATCCGATAAATTATCATTGTTAGTTCCTTTCATTGAAAACCCAAAACCAGGTTTTATTTTTTCGACATCATTTCCGACATGTTCCCAATTACTATAACCAGTTCCTCTAAAAATATATAACCATCTTTTTGAAATGGTTAACGGTAATGCCTGCCCGTTAAGACCGGAAGTGAAATTAGCTTTATTACTTAATGTTTTAGTTTTAGGTTCATAAATAATTTGCTTCCAGGTTTTATTCTCCGTACTTACAGGTAAAGACCAATAATTATAATCAAAAGCATTTGAAGTTCCTTCTTGAAAGACAGAAAGGTAACCGTCCCCGGAACTTTTAATGGTATCCCCCTGAAGTAATTGAGCTTCATTTCTTAAATAGATACTGGCTTCTGTAGAACCTGTACTATTTTTCTTAAGTTTAATTCCTTTATTTACGTACAATATTTCATCATTAACATAAACATAACTGTCACCATTGCTAGACGGTGAAACAAATAAGTCAACCTGTGCATTCACAAGCATCGGAAAGATTAATGCCAATATTATGTAATATTGCTTCATAATTAAATTAAATTTGCATGCAAAAATAGTTCAATTTTCCTTTTAATATACGAAAATTTTTAAAAATTAGACTAAAGGCTTAAAAAAAAGATGAAAAAGAACAAGTCGCAAATGCTTAATACTCTTATTATTATAATTGGTGCTGTTATTTTGATCTACGGAATGTCAGTTGCCGATGATACACCTTATGCGAAGATCATTGGACTGGTGATTTTGATGTTCGGTTTATATCGCGCAACTCAATTCTGGTCGGCTACCAAAGATGATTATAAAAAAGAACAGGAAAACGAAAACGAGTAATGGAGTTTGCAGTAGGAGATAGCGTCCAAGTGATCGATGATGATATCGAGGGTGAGATTGTTGAAATTCAGGGTGATATTTTGACGATTGAAACTTCAGACGGATTTCCTATGAAGTTTCCTACGAAGGATCTGGTCAAAATACAACAAGATGTAGAGCCATTACTAGAGCTGGAGAGTGATACTATTGCTGAAGCACTTCAGGAAAAAGAACACTTCAGAAAAAATAAAAAAAGAGCCTCTAATAAGAAAAAGGAAAAGCAAATTCCGCCAATGGAAGTCGATTTGCATATCGAAAAATTACTTCCTTCGAAAAAAGGTCTGTCTAATCATGATATTCTTACCAAACAATTAGATACGGCACGAGGTCAATTAGAATTTGCCATCCGAAAAAGAATCCAGAAAATAGTTTTTATTCACGGTGTAGGCGAAGGGGTATTAAAAGCTGAACTAGAATATCTTTTTAGTAGATACGAAAATGTGAAATTTTACGATGCCAACTATCAAAGATATGGATTAGGAGCTACTGAAGTTTATATTTTTCAGAACCCCTAATCCCTCATTATTTAGTTTCTCATTAAAGTTTTTATTTCACGAGGCTTGTCTCGAAATTAAGAAGATTTTTATCCTATTACCTCGATAGCTTAGCCTTAAGTTCAGGTTTTATTCTACTTCAGTTTCTTCATCGTCTTCTTCTGTATCTACATTTCTTTCATAAATAATAGTATACGAAGAATTATAGCTTCCCATTACAAAGGCAACATTGGTATTAATGTCTGGCGCATTTCCATCACGGTCTCTTAAGCTAAATCCAGAGATTGTAACTTCTGTAATCACACTACGCTGAATTTCATTTTCTATATAGGTAGGATTATCAAAATCTCGTTGAAATTCACTATTTAGATAATCTGGAATTCCATCTTGTTGATCGTAATTTAAAGGATTTAAATATTGACCTTCGTCCAGGTTTGCTAAGTCGTTACCATTTACCTCATTTCTTGTTGGTACACCGTCACCATCGTCATCTGCATCAAGGTAATCTGGAGTACCATCACCATCTGTATCTAAGAAACCAAATTCCTCCCAGGATCCTTCTTCAGGATTTAGTTCATCTTCGGTTAGTACATTATCACCATCATCGTCTATATCAAGGTAATCTGGAATTCCGTCGCCATCGGTATCCAACATTTCAGCATCGGTTAGATTTGGATCAAAACCTTCTACATTATTAGGAACTCCGTCTCCGTCGGTATCGTCTGTTTCATCAAGGTTATCGGTATATGCAACGCTAATGGTAACTGTACCCGCGTTTCCACTAATAAATTCCTGTACAACACGTGGTGTACTTGGCGGAACCGAAGAACAAAAATAATCACTGTCTATTGGTCCATCATAGATCCTGTAAATTAAGCGATTGTTATCATCCAAATTAAATGGGTGATCTCCAATTTCAGAAATTAAAGCTCCATTTACCGTATCATTAATTGGTCCCGTAGCATCAAGAATCAGTGAGATACTTTCGTAAACACCATCGTTATTTACAGCGAATATTACTTTTTCATCCAATCCACAAACATCAAGTTCGGCATCTTCAATAGCAAAATCGGTTACTACAATATCTCCATCATCACAAGAGAACACTAAGAACGCAAGGCTTAGAACGCCTAATATCTTTTTCATAAAAAAGCTTTTGAACAAAAATAGAAGTTTTATAGATTTTCAACGGAGCTTCTTTAAAATTATTTTAAATACCACTACCTTTGTCCGCCATGGAAAAAGTATATTTAGACTCTGCCGCCACAACCCAAATGCGTCCTGAAGTTATAACTAAAATAACTGAAGTGATGCAGGATAATTATGGAAACCCTTCATCGACTCATAGTTTTGGGCGTTCTGCTAAATCGTTAATTGAGAAAGCCAGAAAAACGATCGCAAAACAGTTAAATGTTACTGCTGCTGAAATAATTTTTACTTCCGGCGGAACTGAAGCCGATAATCTTGCGCTAAACAGTGCTGTGAGAGACCTTGGTGTAAGACGTATAATAACTTCGGAAATTGAGCATCATGCAGTTTTATATTCAGTAAATCAACTGAAAGATTGTTTTGATATTGAAGTTGAATATGTTAATCTTACTGCGGAAGGTGAAGTTGATCTAAAGGATCTGGAAAATCGTCTTAAGAACTCTGATGTTAAAACGCTGGTAAGTTTAATGCATGTAAATAATGAAGTAGGGAATAAGCTTGATCTTAAAAAGGTAGCCTTACTTTGTAAAGAATATAAAGCTTTATTTCATTCAGATACGGTACAGTCTATTGGCCATTACGAAATCGATCTTCAGGAAATTCCGGTAGATTTTACTGCGGTAAGCGCGCATAAATTTCATGGACCAAAAGGTATTGGTTTTGCTTTTATCAGGAAAAATAGTGGTTTAAAACCGCTAATTTTTGGTGGAGAGCAGGAGCGTGGTTATCGTGCGGGTACAGAAGGGCTACACAATATTGTAGGTTTAGAAGAAGCTTTTAAACTGGCTTATGCAAATCTTGAAGAAGAAAAAGCCTATACTACCGCTTTAAAATCTCATTTTATCGAAGCGCTTAAAAAAGAAATTCCCGGAGTGAAATTTAATGGGAAATCTGCCGATTTAGATAAAAGTACTTATACCCTGATCAACGTAAATCTTCCGGTTAGCGAAGAAAAAGCTTTAATGCTATTGTTTCAGTTGGATTTAAAAGGAATTGCCTGTTCTAAAGGTAGTGCCTGCCAAAGTGGAAGCGATAAAGGTTCGCATGTTCTAAATGCTTTCCTTTCAGAAGAAGATTTAAAAACTCCTTCCATTCGTTTTTCATTTTCAAAATATAACACCAAAGAAGAGATCGATTATGTGGTAAAAACACTTAAAGAATTTATCGAATCTTAACTCGATAATCGATTTTTAGTAAAATATCTCGAGGCAAGCTTGGGAGTATTATAAACTTTGGTGGTACCAATAAAAAACGCCTCGCAATTGCGAGGCGTTTTTGGTTATTTTAAAGATCAATTTTTTCTGAAGAATTTGGCTTCGTAGGTCGTGGCGTTTCCAACATTATCGGTAACGATCAACTTATAATCATTTTCTGTTTCAGTAACTACACCATCAGAAAAATCGTGCGTTAGTGTATTGTTTTTGTATTCATATTCCATTAGGATCCACTTGCCGTTTACGGTTGCTCTAAAACTTTGGATTCCGCTTAAATCGTCACTTATTTTTACTTTTAAATCACTATTTCCTGAAATCCACTGTCCATCATAAAAATTTACAGGTCGCACTGAAGGTGGATTCAAATCTGAAACCAGTGTATATTCTCCAAAACTGCGTGTGCCGGTCGTAAAACGAGTTGGTTTCTTGTATGTTGTGGAATAACTAGGACGACCGTATTTGTTTAACCTGGCCACAAACATTTTTTCCTTTTCTTCAGTCGGGATATCGCTTACATCAAAACCAATGGTCATGTTTTTGTGTAATGGCACATCGTCATGATGCACTTTTACCGTGTCTCCCATAAATTCGATATCTAAAAATGTATCGTAATACAATGCATTTTTAGGAATGTAAATGTCTATTCCGTTTTCTTCAATAGAAAAAGTCTCATTGTAATTAGTAAAGTAGTCGGTTTTCACGTCATCTTTCGGGGTGATCTCACCAGAGAAATTACCTTTGATTGGGATTCTAATCGTTTTAGAGTTTCCTTTAAAATCGGTTACTTCAACCACGTAATTATAATCCAATCCGTCTTCAATATCTAATTTTCCTTCATTTACAACACCATTATAAATACTAAGCGGATTATTACTTTCCTTAAATAATTTCTGAACTCTTTTTCTGTGATTCGAGTAATATTCGTAATCAATAAGGAAATTCAGATATCTGCTTTCAGCAAAAGAAAAACGCTGAAAATCTAAGTTCATCACCGGACTTCCGTTTAAGGTAGCTTCAATTTTATAAACTCCATTTTTATTGGGAGCAAGACTTTTTTGATCTACAGTTGAAATTCCGAAGCCAATTTCTCCACAGGCTTCCACAGCATTCGTGGAATACGAACCATCATTCTGCGGAATTAATCGCAATTTTTGTCGATTTGCTGAATTGTTTACATGAGCGCCTTCGCCAATAGGATACGCAAATAACCCATCTACAATAGGATCTCGAGTATCCTGAATTTCTATACCAAACATTTCAGGGTTCATTGGTCTTTGACTGCCGTCCCGAATTTCAAAATGCAGGTGTGGGCCACCACTACCGCCGGTATTTCCGCTGTAAGCGATAACTTCTCCCTGTTCAACCTGTAATTCAGAAGCGCCGGGAAATAATTCGATCTCGTAAGATTCTTTATTGTATTGGCGCTCTTTCAGGTATTCTTCGATCTTTGGCGCCAGTTTTTTTAAGTGACCGTAAACAGTGGTGTAGCCATTTGGATGTTGTACGTATAAAGCTTTTCCGTAGCCATAATGCTGAATTTTGATTCGGCTTATAAAACCTTTCGCTGAAGCTTTTACTTCTAATCCCTGCCGTCCCTGTGTTTTAATATCTAATCCTGCATGAAAGTGATTAGACCGTAATTCGCCAAAAGTTCCAGATAAAACTAGGGGAATATCAAGTGGATCTTTAAAATAATCCTGAGGGACATTATCGATCTGTGCATTAGCTACCAGGGAAAAAAGGCCAAGAAAAAGGCTGAAAAATCGCTTCATAAATCGTCAAAAATCATTAAATTCTACTTGCGTAAAGGTAATCAAACTTCGTGCAAAATTAAATCACTATAATTTAGAAAGTTAGAATTTATAAGGCTTAAAAACGAAAATTGAAATAAAAAATCATTGCAAATTTAAAACGGTATGTTAACTTTGTAAGGATTAGTATCGAGTTTGACTTTTATGAGCGAGATCACCGAAATTGTTGATAATCTTGAAAATAGGATTAGTAAGTTACTGCACAGGCACGAGTTGCTTAAGCAGGAAATGCAATCACTACAACAGGAATTGACGGCGGTTCGATCTGAAAATAAATGGCTAAAGGGCGAATTAGAAAATTCGAACGGCCAGATAAAAGATCTAAAAGCAGCAAACGCGATGCTTGGCAGTAATGATTATAAAAAGGAAACTAAGCTTAAAATAAATAGTCTTATTAGGGAGATCGATCAATGTATCGTTCAATTATCTGAATAAATGTAGATGGAAGACAAGCTTAAAATAAAGATTTCGATCGCAGATAGGGTGTATCCCTTAACAATCAATCCTAAACAAGAAGAGGGATTGCGTAAAGCTGCAAAGAAGATCGAAGCCATGATTAAGCAATTTGAGCAAAGTTATGCCGTAAGGGATAAGCAGGATGTTTTGGCCATGTGTGCCTTACAATTTGCAGCCCAAACGGAACAAAAAGATATAGATAAAAGCGAGGAAATGCAAAAAGCAGAAGACAAGTTAAGATCACTTAACGAATTATTGCAAAAGCATATGGCCTCATAACGTTCTTTAAATAAAACTAAGGTTACTGCCTGTATTAGTTACTTTTTGATAAACTCAACAGATAATTCTTTAAAGAGGGTGAGTCTAAGTTGTAAAAGCGCGCCGTTCCCGTTTGGGACTACGGATTCTTGATCAGCTTGTTAGCCCTAAACTTGATTTTAAGGAGTTTAAACAAAACAACGACTAATACAGGCTTTTTTTTTATATAAACAATAAGTATGGATATAATAATATTTGCGATAGTAGGAGTAGTTGTTGGGCTTGGTATTGGTTTTGCCATTGCTAAATCTTTGGAAAAGAAGAAAGCCTCGGGCACTATTCAGGAAGCTGAAAATAGAGCTTCAGGAATTATAAAAGAGGCAAAAAATGAAGCCGAAAGTATTAAGAAGGATAAAATACTTCAGGCTAAAGAGAAATTCATCGAATTAAAGTCTGAGCACGAAAAAGTAATTCTTGCCAGAGATAAGAAAATTGGTGATGCAGAAAAACGTACTCGAGATAAAGAATCTCAGGTTTCTAGTGAGCTTTCTAAAAATAAGAAATTAAATAAAGAATTAGAGAACAAAAGTAAGCAGCTGGAAGACCAGATCGCAGACTACGAACATCGTAATGATTACCTGGAGAAAAAACAGGAAGAGATCGATAAATTGCATAACAGTAAAGTACAGCAATTAGAAGTGATCTCTGGCCTTTCTGCTGAAGAAGCGAAGTCGCAACTGGTAGAAAGCCTTAAAGATTCTGCAAGAGCTGATGCTATGGCTTTAATTCAGGATACGATTGAAGAAGCTAAACTTACCGCACAGCAGGAAGCTAAAAAGATCATCATTAACACAATTCAGCGAATAGGAACAGAAGAAGCGGTAGAAAACTGTGTTTCTGTATTTAATCTTGAAAGTGATGATGTAAAAGGTAGAATTATTGGTCGTGAAGGTCGTAATATTAGAGCTTTAGAAGCTGCTACTGGGGTAGAAATTATTGTGGATGATACTCCTGAGGCCATTATCCTTTCTTGCTTCGATTCTGTTAGAAGAGAGGTGGCAAGATTATCTTTACATAAATTAGTAACAGATGGTCGTATTCACCCAGCTCGTATTGAAGAAGTAGTGAAAAAGACCAGAAAGCAGATCGAAGAAGAAATCATTGATATAGGAAAACGTACTGTGATCGATCTTGGAATTCACGGTTTACAACCAGAATTAATTAAAATGGTTGGTAGAATGAAGTATCGTTCTTCTTATGGCCAAAACCTATTGCAACACTCCCGTGAAGTTGCAAAACTTTGTGGTGTGATGGCAGCTGAATTGGGTATAAATCCAAAATTAGCAAAACGTGCGGGACTTTTACACGATATTGGTAAAGTGCCAGAAACCGAAACTGAAGTACCTCACGCAATTTTAGGTATGCAGTGGGCAGAGAAACATGGCGAAAAAGCAGAAGTTTGTAATGCTATTGGTGCTCACCACGACGAGATAGAAATGAACTCATTACTTTCTCCAATTGTTCAGGTTTGTGATGCTATTAGTGGTGCAAGACCGGGTGCAAGAAGACAGGTTTTAGATTCTTATATCCAACGTTTAAAAGATCTTGAAGAAATTGCTTTTGGATTTGGTGGCGTTAAGAAAGCTTACGCAATCCAGGCGGGTAGAGAACTTCGTGTGATCGTAGAAAGTGAAAAGGTGAACGATGAAAAGGCAAGTAACTTATCCTTTGAGATCTCTCAAAAGATTCAAACAGATATGACGTATCCTGGTCAGGTTAAAGTGACCGTGATTCGTGAAACAAGAGCAGTAAACATTGCAAAATAATTAGAGCCGAAATTATACAATCTGGCCTTAACTTTTAGCCCAGATTTTTAATAGAGCTTATAAAAACAAAAAATCCCCGGAAATTCCGGGGATTTTTTGTTTAAAAATGTTACTTCAAATTATTCATCGTAGATATTGGAGTAAGAGTTTCCTTCAGTAACAAAGAATTCTCCTGTAACATATCTAAAATGATCGTCTAATTTATCGATTTCAGCAAGATCATCTTCATCTAATTGATATCCAGAACTCGCAAGATTTTCTTTAATTCTTCCTTCATTCGTAGATTTTGGGATTACAGCCGTTCCTCTTTGTACAGCCCAGTTAATTAAAATCTGTCCTGCAGAAGCTCCGTGTTTTTTAGCGATCTTTACTATTGTTGGATTTTCAAGTAAGCTTGGTTCGTCTTCAGCTTTCATGGCATCAGAACGATCTCCACTTCCTAATGGGGAATAAGCAGTAACATTAATCCCATTTTTACTGCAGAATTCCAGAAGATCATTTTGATGAAGATAAGGATGTAATTCTACCTGAAGTGCCTCAGGATTTTCATTTGTTTTACTTATTAGATCTTCTAATTTTTCTTTACTGAAATTAGAAACACCAATATGTTTTACCAAGCCTTGCTTTTTGGCTTCAACCATAGCTTCCCAGGTTTCGATAATTGGTACTTCCTGTAACGAATAAAATTCATCATCACTTTCTGGAAAACCAACTCCTTTTTTAAAAGCTACCGGCCAGTGAATTAAATATAGATCCAGGTAATCTAATTTTAGATCGTTAAGACTTTGTTTTAAAGCCGGGATCACATCTTCCTTTTTGTGTGAATCATTCCAAAGTTTAGATGTGATCCATACTTCTTCTCTTTTTATTTTACCTTCAGTAAAAACCTTTTCAAAAGCTTCGCCAACTTCATTCTCGTTACCATAAGTGGCAGCGCAATCAATATGTCTATAGCCGCTTTTTAAAGCGGTTTCTACTGCTTTTGCAACTTCTCCTTTACCAGATTTCCAGGTACCAAGACCTATTGCTGGTTGCTCATCATCATTCTTATACTTAAGCGTTCTTAGTGGTTTCATAGTTTATTGTTTTTCTCGAAATTAATCAGAGTAAAAGGCAAAATAAACTAATAACCAATGTTTAGCAGAAATTTAATAGTAGTTCTTAACCTACGTTAAGTTTTCTTTGGATGATATTTCTCCAAAACTTCTCGAAGATAGGTTCTATCTACGTGCATGTAGATTTCTGTAGTGGTAATACTTTCGTGACCTAGCATTTGTTGTATGGCTCGCAGATCTGCTCCATTTTCTAAAAGATGTGTAGCAAAAGAATGCCTAAAGGTGTGCGGACTAATCTTCTTCTTAATGTTCGCTTTTTCTGCCAGCTGTCTAATAATAGTAAAGATCATCGCGCGAGTTAACTGGCCGCCTCTTCGGTTTAAGAATAAAGTGTCACTGGCCTCAGGTTTTGCATCCTGGTGCGATCTTACTTCATCTTTATAAATATTGATATATTTTATGTTGTAATCTGAAATGGGTACAAAACGCTGTTTATCACCTTTACCGGTTACTTTTATAAAACCTTCGTCAAAATAGAGATCTGATATTCTAAGATTGGTTAATTCTGAAACTCGTAAACCACATCCATAGAGCGTTTCTAGAATAGCGCGGTTTCGTTCACCTTCATTTTTGCTAAGGTCGATAGCAGCAATAAGCTCATCTATTTCTTCTACTGAAATTGTTTCAGGTAATTTTCTACCAATTTTCGGGGCTTCAATAAGATCTGTAGGATTATCTTCTCGATAGTCTTCAAAAATCAGGTAATTGAAGAAGCTTTTTAAACCCGAAATTAACCTTGCGCGAGATCTTGCATTTAGCTCTTTTGCTATCTCATATAAAAATAATTGCAGTGTTTCCTGGTCTATTGTAAGCGGAGTTGTAGAAATGCCTTTAACTTTTAAAAAATTAATAAGCTTGATTAGATCCAGTTCATAACTGCTAATCGAATTAATTGAAAGTCCGCGTTCTAACTTTAAATAGGTAAGGTAATCCTTTAAAATTTGCTCCCATTTCATGTGTTAAAGATACAATTTAAGGTGGTTTAAACTTAGTAATACTTTAGCCTTTGCTAAGTTTTCTTTAAGAAGTGCATGCATACATTTGCCCCTGTAATCAAAAACAAAATGTTATTATGAAGAAGTCAATTTTAATTATTGCTTTAGTATTATTTGGAGCGACTACTATGAGTGCTCAGGAAGCGTGGAATTTTGGTATTAAGGGTGGTGTGAACTTCGCAGATTTTACCGGGGATGATTTTAGTTCACACAATTCCAGAACAAGCTTCAACGTAGGTTTACTTGCAGAAATTCCAGTAGTTAATGGATTTTCAATCCAGCCAGAGGTTTTATATTCAGGACAGGGATATGAGATCTTTGAGATTGATCAGGAAAATTTTGCAGATACAGACGATAATGTTGAGTATCAACTAGATTATGTAAGTGTACCAGTTTTAGCTAAGATCTATTTAGTAGATGGATTAAGTGTACAAGCAGGTCCTTCTTTTAACTTTAAAGTAAATGAAGAAATCGATTACCAACCATTAAGCGACGGTGGAGACATTGATAATGCATATCCAGAAGCTCAGGATTTTGAATTTGGTGGTGCAGCAGGTATCGAGTACAAATTCAACAACGGATTCTTTATCCAGGGTAGATATACTTATGGGTTTTCTGAAACTTTCGAAGATGCAGACGTACATAACTCAGTATGGCAAGCAGGTGTAGGTTTTATGTTCTAAGAAAAAACTGAAAAACAAACTAAACTAACTAACCAAATTATGAATTAAAGCGGAAGATTTTTCTTCCGCTTTTTTGTTGCTCAAAATGTAAAATCAATGCAAAATTGATTAAATTAGATTAAACTTTAATTCATCAATCATGTCTAAAAAATTATTTTTTGCTCTTCTTTTTTTAGTGAGCATTGGCGGTGTTTCAGCCCAAACTGTAGAATTCGGAGTGCAAGCTGGGTATACAAATATTGAAGGAGAATCTTCTAGTTCTTCAGATGATGTAAGCTATTCTGGAAATTCATCTGGTTTTTTCGTAGGTGCAGTTTTTGACTTTACTCTATCTGAAAAATTTCATCTTCAACCTTCCATAAACTATGCGAATGCAGATGAAACAAATTTCATAGTTATTCCATTATTGGCTCAATATTATTTAGAAAATTCGGGCTTTTATCTTTTAGGAGGCCCACAAACAACCATTTTTTTGGATAATTATTCTATTGAGAATATTGAATTTTTTAATGATTTAGGAATCGATTTAGCTTTTGGTGCAGGTTATGGAATTACAGATAATTTTTTCATTGAAGCCCGATATAGTTTTGAACTAACAAATAGATACACTAAAGAGATTAGAGATGCTGCTGGTTCAACAGATATAGACGCAGGTTTTAATGCACTAAGTATAGGAGTAGGTTATAAGTTTTAGCAGCATATAATTATGATTTAAAGCGGAAGATTTTTCTTCCGCTTTTTTTATACCTTTACTTTTCCTCGATGTAAAGAGGATTTTCAAACGAATACCTCAAAGGATTGACCTGAGGGGTTTTTCTAATAATACATAGCATGAAATTACTGATCATCAACGGGCCCAATCTCAATCTTTTAGGAACTCGTGAACCTGAAATTTACGGAAATCAGACCTTTAAAGAATATTTTAATGATCTGCAGAAAAAGTTCGATAGTGTAGAGCTTTCTTATTATCAAAGCAATATCGAGGGGGAACTTATCGATATGCTTCATGATGCCCGCAAAGAATTTGATGGTGTAATTTTAAATGCTGCAGCATATACGCATACTTCAGTGGCTATTGCAGATGCCATTAAAGCGATCGAAACTCCGGTTATCGAAGTGCATATTTCCAATACACACGCTCGTGAAAGTTTCAGGCATAAATCCTTTTTATCGCCGGTGGTAAAAGGCGTAATTTTGGGATTCGGACTCAAAAGCTACGATCTCGCGATACAAAGCTTTTTATAATTTGGGTCGAAATTCGATAATTTCAGCATTAATTTAATTCGAGATTCCTTCAGATAAAGAAGGAATTTTTCATTTTCAATTCGGTATGAAAAAAGCTTATTTAAATTGGAGTAGTGGCAAAGACGCTGCTTTTTCTTTATATAAACTTAAGCAGGAAGACGATTTTGAGGTCGTTAAGCTATTTACTGCAATTAATACCGATGTAAACAGAATTTCGATGCATGGCGTTCGTGTAGAATTGCTCAAAGCTCAGGCAAAAAGCCTTGGCTTGCCTCTGCAATTGGCTAAATTTTCTGGAAATGTTTCTATGGAAACTTATAATGAAGTTATGGAAACCGAAACTAAAAAACTGAAAGCAGAAGATATCGAATTTGCATGTTTTGGTGATATATTTTTAGAAGATTTAAAAGAATATCGAGATGCGCAGCTGGCAAAAGTTGGTTTAAGCGGAGTCTATCCGCTTTGGAAAAAAGACACCAAAAAATTAGTCGAGGATTTTATCGAATTAGGCTTTAAAGCGATCGTTGTTTGTACTAATGCGAAATATTTGGACGAATCTTTCTGCGGAAGAGTGATCGATCATCAATTTCTGGAAGATTTGCCTAAAAATGTAGATCCCTGTGGTGAAAATGGAGAATTTCACAGCTTTGTTTTCGACGGACCAATTTTTTCTGAAGCTATTAATTTTGAAATAGGAGAAAAAGTCCACCGAACTTATCAAAAAGCAGAAGAGGGCGAAGATAATTGCTTTACAGATGAAGAAACCAATTGGGACACTGGATTTTGGTATTGTGATTTACTCGATTTACCCTGAAAACTTTACTATAATTTTCTAACCTGAAATTATCTAAAATAGAAGAACAACCTTCAACTTAAAAATGAATAAATTATTTATAATCTTAAAAAAAGTCTTTTTCGTCTTACTATTTACCATTCTTATTTTAGGAGTTTTTGGATATGTTTACTTATACGTGCTTCCTAAAGGTCCAGAGGTTACCGAAGTAGAGAAACTGAAAACAGACACCGATTCTTTTGTGATGTATGCTTATAAAACAAATGAAAGAAGATCGATAAAAGTTTGGACGTATAAACCTGAGAATTGGAAGAATAATGATAGAATTATCTTTGTAATGCATGGCGGAGGTAGAAATGCAGACGATTATCTGGATGCCTGGAAAAATATAGCTGAAGAACAAAATATACTGGTTCTCGCACCTGAGTTTGCCAACAAGTTTTCAAAGTATACCACTAACGATTATCAGGAAGGTAATTTATTTACTTTTTTTGGAACCAGTAATCCCAAAGATGAGTGGGCTTATACGGTAATAGAAAATATATTCGATCGAGTAAAAGAAACTAACGACATTACAAATGAAAGTTATGATCTCTTTGGACATTCTGCCGGTGGCCAATTTGTACATCGTATGATCCTGCTAATGCCAGAAGCTAGAATTAATAAAGCAATCGCAGCAAATGCCGGATTTTATACCTTACCAATCGAAGATTTAGAATATCCTTACGGATTAAAAAATACTCAGATATCTTTTAATACTATTCAAAAGTCTTTTGAGAAACAATTAATCGTTTTTTTAGGAGAAAATGATAACGATCCAAGCCTTGGAACTTTTAGAGAAACAGATCTAGCTATGCAGCAGGGCGAGCACCGTTTAGCGCGAGGTTCATATTTCTACAAAACCGCTTTCAATTTAGCAGAAAAGAAATCATGGAATTTTAATTGGAAAATTGACACGGTTCAAGATGTTGGTCACAACTACAGAGAAATGTCTAAGCAGGCAGTTAAGTATCTCATGAATTAGTATTCTGCAAAATAATTACATGAAAAAAGCCCTGAAAATATCGATTTTCAGGGCTTAAATTTTTTATAGAATCAAAATCAAAAAGTCTATACTCTATGTTCTAAATTCTATTATCTGTTTTAGATATGGATCACTTCATCATAAGCAGCAGCAACAGCTTCCATTACCGCTTCACTCATTGTTGGGTGAGGGTGAACTGCTTTTAATACTTCGTGTCCTGTAGTTTCTAGTTTTCTACCAAGAACCGCTTCTGCGATCATATCGGTAACACCGGCACCAATCATGTGGCAACCTAACCATTCACCGTATTTAGCATCAAAGATTACTTTTACGAAACCATCAGATTTTCCGGCAGCTTTGGCTTTACCAGAAGCAGAGAATGGGAATTTACCCACTTTAATTTCGTAACCAGCTTCTTTTGCTTGCTTTTCAGTGAAACCAACCGAAGCTATTTCAGGAGTAGCATACGTACAACCAGGAATATTTCCGTAGTCTAAAGGCTGTACATTCATTCCTTTAATTTTTTCAACACAAATAATTCCTTCCGCAGAAGCAACGTGAGCAAGCGCTGGGCCATGTACTACATCACCAATTGCGTAAATTCCGTCCTTATTTGTTTTATAGAAATCGTCTACTACGATCTTATCTTTATCGGTTTTGATCCCTAATTCTTCAAGACCAATATTTTCGATATTTGTTTTAATTCCAACCGCAGAAAGTACGATATCAGCTTCTAAAATTTCTTCACCTTTTTTAGTTTTAACTTTCGCTTTAACGCCATCGCCAGAAGTATCAACGCTCTCTACAGAAGAGTTTGTCATTACTTTAATACCAGCTTTCTTAACGCTACGCTCAAATTGTTTAGAAACATCCTCGTCTTCTAAAGGAACAAGGTTTGGTAAGAATTCTACGATAGTAACCTCGGTTCCCATCGAGTTATAAAAATGAGCAAACTCAACCCCAATCGCACCACTACCAACAACGATCATTTTCTTTGGTTGCTTATCCAAAGACATAGCTTCACGATATCCAATAACTTTTTTACCGTCTTGTTTTAGGTTTGGCAATTCACGAGAACGAGCACCAGTTGCAACGATAATATTATCTGCAGAGTATTCTGTCTTTTTATCTTTAGCATCGGTAACTTCAACCTTTTTACCAGATTTTAGTTTACCGTAACCATCGATAACATCGATCTTGTTCTTTTTCATAAGGAACTGTACACCCTTACTCATACCACTGGCAACATCACGACTTCTTTTAATTACAGCACCAAAATCCTTATCTGGATTCTCTAATTTTAAGCCGTAGTCTTCTGCATGTTTAAGATAGTCAAAAACCTCTGCACTTTTAAGCAATGCTTTTGTTGGGATACATCCCCAGTTTAAACAAACACCACCAAGGTTTTCTTTTTCCACAATAGCTGTTTTAAAGCCTAATTGTGAAGCACGGATCGCAGTTACATAACCACCCGGGCCACTACCTAAAACAATGATATCGTATTTACTCATATTTAGATTTTTTTTAAACAAAAAATAGTTCCTGCGAATTTAAGGAATATTAGCTTAACCGAAAAGTTTTGCACTTACAGGATTCCCTTAAAATCGCCTTTATTTTTATGCTGAAATTTAATTTATGATTGTTTGCTTAAAGTTCGAAAATCTGATTTTTGAAGCTTATTTTTTATGCTGAAATTTTTAGATTGAATATACTTTCTCCTGAAGTAATTCTACGGAATAAAAAAAGGCTTTACCCAAAAAGATAAAGCCTTTATATTTTTAAATATACTGAAGCTTAATTAGCTAATTTGATATCTGAAGTTTTCAAATTCAATTCTTTCATAACTTCATTGTAATTTGTAATATCAAGGTCATTATTAGAAGCTAAATAATCTGAAGGAACAACAACAATTCTAAAAATTTGGTTGTTGGTGTAATCTGTACTTAGGTTACTTAAATCAAAATTCCCTTCGATAATGATCTCAACGTCTGATGGAGTATGATTGTAAACGTATTGAATTGTTCCTTCGTCAAAAAAGAAATTTTGAGGAATTAAACTCCATGTGTCAATAAAATTCCCATCGTTATCCTGAATTTCTCGGTATCGATACACTAAAACTGCATCAGCTTCAGGGTTAATTGTTGCTACATCATCAGGAATTGATATTAAACGTGAATAACTATTGCTATCAGAATAATAATCAAAAGTAATTTGTTCTTCTAATGTATAACCAAGTCCATCAAGACCATCTTCACCTGGAGGCCCTTGTGGTCCTACCTCTCCATCATCTGAACAGGAGGCAAATAAAAATGTGCTTACAAATAATAAAGTGAATATCTTTTTCATAGTGGTAGTATTTAAAGTTTTTAATTATTTTTTAAAATCTATGCTGGCCGAGTTTACGCAATATCGTTGCCCGGTATCTGTTGGGCCGTCATCAAAAACATGACCTAAATGGCTTCCGCAATTGGCACATAATATCTCGGTTCTTATCATTCCAAAGGTGCGATCCTGGATATATTCGATCTTACCGTCTATAGCTTCATCGAAGCTTGGCCACCCACAAGCGCTTTCAAACTTGCTATCGCTTTCGAATAATTGTTCGTTACAAGCGGCACATCGATATTCGCCATCTTCAAAGTGAAGATTATATTTTCCGGTATGTGGAGCTTCAGTTCCTTTTTTTCTAAGCACACGATATTGCTCTTCGGTAAGCTGTTCTTTCCATTCAGCTTCCGATTTCTCGATATTATATTTCTTCATTGGTTATTTTATTTTTCGGTAGGTTTAAAATCCATAGCGACACCGTTTATACAATGTCTTTTTCCAGTAGTTTCTCGTGGTCCATCATCAAAAACATGACCTAGGTGTCCACCACATTTTGCGCAGTGAACTTCGTCACGCTGGTATCCTAGTTTAGAATCAGATCCAAAAGCCACGCCACCTTCAATAGCACGATCAAAACTTGGCCAGCCCGTACCGCTTTCAAACTTGTATTTATTTTCGTAAAGTTCGTTTCCGCAGGCAGCGCAAACAAAGGTTCCGTTTCCTTTTACCGTTAACAGATCGCTTGAAAAAGGACGCTCGGTCGCAGCTTTTCTAAGAACTTTAAATTCGGCATCTGTAAGTTCTTTTTTCCATTCGTTTTCAGATTTAGAAATTTCGAACTTTTGCTTCTTTTTCGCATTTTCTTCCTGGGCGTTCCCTTTGCAGCTTACCAGAGTAAATACGGCAATTAATATAAATAGTAACTTTCTCATTTCTTTTTATTTTGAAAGTTACAAAGATTATGCCGTGATGAACGTTGTGATTTTGTTAATAACATTTTGGTCTCCCAGGATTCGTCGATGTCCTAGGCCTTCGGTTAAATAGAGTTTGCTGTTTTTTAATTGATTATGGATTTCTTCAGCACATTTGTAATGTACATCTACATCATCTTTATCATGAATAACTAAAGTTGGAATATGTACACTTTGCGCTGAAATTGCTCCGGAATAATTATCCATATTTTGCCCGAATTTCTCATCAAATTGCGCTTTCATAAAATAGGCGACCTCTTTATCCATATGAAGGTTTTGTACAAATTCCTGCGTAATTGCGGTAACGCTATTTGCTGTTCCAATAATTACTGCTTTTTCTGAAGATACTCCTTCCTTAATCGCTTTTAAAGTAGACATTCCGCCTAAAGAATGGCCAATAATCGTATGAAACGGTCCGTATTTTTTGCTCAGATAATGAATAGCTTCAATGAAATAAGGCATCATGCTCATTTTTCCCGAAGCTTTCCCGTGGGCAGGAGCATCGAAACTAATGGTACTAAAACCTTCTTTAAGCAAAGCATCGGCAATTTTAGAAAGTTGTGTGCCGCGACCACTCCAACCGTGTACCAGCAAAACTTTTTTATCACTCTTACCATATTCGTAAACCACAATTTCCCTTTCACTTTTAGGTAAAACTTGTGTGGATTGCTTTGAATTTTGATCCATTCCTTGTTCCCGCTGCGGTAATTTATATTTTAAGGGCGTTAGGAATAGTTTACCCGCAAATTTACTCGCAAGATAAGGTGAGATCCAGTTAAGAACTTTCCCGGTATATAAAATGTACCAGGGCAATAATAACTGCTGAATTGGGGTTTTATCTTTATGTTTTTTTGCCATCCTTTTTATAAATACTTGCTATATAGATTCTAAGATTCTTTAATTTTAGAACCTTTTTTGAAAGCTATAATTTGTTAAATCCTACTTAAACAAAACTTTTAAGCGATTTGGCTTTTGTAATTTTAACAAAACTAATCTAATTAACTATGAAAGTAAAGAAGTGGATATTAGTTCTTTTTGTTACTGCTTTAACAGTAGTCGCCTGTAAAGTAAATCCTTTCACAGGAGAAAAGAATTTAAATTTTGTAAGCAACGATCAATTATTCCCATCATCATTCCAGCAATATGATGCCTTTTTGGATAGTAGTAATGTGGTTACTGGTACTACCGAATCCAAAATGGTAAAGAGGATAGGTGATAAGATTAAGACAGCAGCAGAACGCTATTTAAACGCCAATGGATACCAGGGATTTTTAGAGGATTTTAGATTTGAATATAATCTAGTTCAGGACGATCAGGTAAACGCATTTGCGATGCCGGGAGGTAAAACGGTGGTCTATACAGGAATTTTGCCTATAACCCAGGACGAAACAGGTTTGGCAGTAGTGATGGGGCACGAGGTAGCTCACGCATTGGCCGATCATGGGGCGCAACGAATGAGTGCGGCGCAAGCCCAACAAGTTATTGGAGCTGCAGGAGCTGTTGCGCTTAGTGGCAAAAGTCAGCAAACTCAGCAAATTTTTGCCCAAGCCTACGGAATTGGTTCTCAGGTAGGGGTGATGTTACCTTTTAGCCGAAGCCAGGAAGCTGAAGCTGATAGAATTGGTCTAACCTTAATGGCGATCGCCGGCTATGATCCAGATGAAGCAGCCGATCTTTGGAGAAGGATGCAACAAAATAGTGGAGGAGCTTCTACACCAGAATTTTTAAGTACGCACCCTTCAAATCAAACAAGAATCAATAATCTTGAGGCCTGGGCTCCTGAAGCAAAAGCTGAGGCCAGAAAATACGGAGTAACAAGTTTTCAGTAAGATTTTACAAATAAATAAATTGAAAAAGCTGCACTATTGGTGTAGCTTTTTTATTTTTAGTCCATGAAAAATCTTCCAAAGGGTAGTAAAAAACTACTTAACGCATGGGCATTTTACGACTGGGCGAACTCGGTTTATAGCCTGGTGATATCTTCAGCAATATTTCCTATTTTTTATGGAGCGCTTACGATTTTAAAAGATTCTGAAGGAAATATTATTGATGATAAAGTCCCATTTTTAGGATTCGATTTTAATAACGATGCCTTAATCTCTTATGTTACCGCGGCAGCTTTTCTGGTAGTCTCTGGTCTTAGTCCGTTTTTGTCAGGGATTGCCGATTATGTTGGGAATAAGAAGAATTTCCTTAAATTTTTCTGCTATCTGGGCGCGCTATCCTGTATAGGCTTGTTTTGGTTCAACTTAGAAAACCTTTGGTTCGGGCTGTTATGTTATTTTCTGGCTTTAATCGGTTTTTGGTCTAGTTTGGTATTTTACAATAGTTATTTACCAGATATCGCCTTCCCAGAGCAACAGGATAAAATAAGCGCAAAGGGTTTTTCATTGGGATATATTGGTAGTGTTATTTTATTGGTTCTTTGTTTATTAATGATCCTTAAATATGAACTATTTGGTTTTGAAGATGAAGGATTACCAACCCGACTTTCTTTTGTGTTAACCGGAGTATGGTGGATTGGTTTTAGTCAGTACACTTATTATTATTTACCAAAAGGGACTAAAAAAGCAAAACTGACTAAAAATGTGATGTTCAATGGTTTTAAAGAGCTTCGGAAGATTTGGAATTCTTTAAATCATAATCTTCAGCTTAAAAGATATTTGGGAGCTTTCTTCGTGTATAGTATGGCGGTGCAAACCATTATGCTTATTGCTACTTATTTTGGAATTAAAGAATTAGATTGGGGCGAGCAGGATTCAACCACCGGGTTGATCGTAAGTATTTTATTGATTCAGTTGGTCGCTGTTTTGGGTGCAACGCTAACGTCTAGAATTGCAGCTAAGATTGGTAATATTAAGGCCTTAATTTTTATAAATATCATTTGGGCACTTATTTGCGTTTACGCCTATTTTATTACTACGCCAAATCAGTTTTACGTTGCCGCAGCCAGTGTGGGATTAGTAATGGGAGGTATTCAGTCACTTTCTAGGTCTACTTATTCCAAAATGCTGCCCGAAAATGCGATCGATACCGCAAGTTATTTTAGTTTTTATGATGTTTCAGAGAAAATTGGGATTGTAATCGGAATGTTTATGTATGGCTTAATTGCTCAAATTACCGGAAGCATCCGAAATTCGATATTATTCCTTATCATTTTTTTTATCGGCGGAATTGTTTTGCTGATCAGAGTACCGAAGATTAGAAGTTAAAGTTCAGACCGCTTCGCTGTTAGAATATAGAGTATAGACAAGAGAAGAGAGAAAAAAGAGGTAGGAAACAGGATTACATTAAGTTTAATTCTGAACTCTATATGTCTTTAAAACAAATAATACCGATACATTGTAAGATGATAGAACAGAAAAAAATTAAAAATTTTATTTCACTGATTTTTTATTTTGCGGACAAAAGTAATACATTAGATTGATGATTGCTGATTGCTGATTGCTGATTGCTGATTGCTAATTCCTAATTGCTGTCAACCCTTTACCATAAAGAAAATCTAAAAAAATCCCTTCTGTAGGGTAGAAGGGATTTTCATTCAAAAATTAAACAATAATTACCAGTATTTGGAATTAGTACTTTGAAATATCTCCAGATCCTGAAGTTTTAAAATTTTCTTTACTAGGATTACCTTTATAAGAAATATCTCCAGATCCTGCGATTCTTGCATTCAATTCTTTTTCAGCATAAACCATAATGTCTCCAGAACCAGATACTTGGGCACTTACAACAGCTGCTCTGAGTTTGTAAGCGTCAAAATCTCCAGATCCTGTAACGTTACAATCTAATTCACTTGCAGTTCCTATTAATTGGGTATCGCCACTTCCCGTAACTTTTCCGTCAATTTCATCAGCTTCAATTTCAATATTCATATCACCGCTTCCGGTAACCGATAGTGAAAAATCTCTCGCTGTGATCTTATCTTCTGTCCAAATATCACCGCTTCCGGTTAAATAAGCGCCTTCTAAATCTTCAAAAGGAACTGTTACTTTAATGCTTTTGTGTCGTGACGGACTTATATTTACGCCTTTCTCTACTGAAATTCTTAAAGTGCCGTTTTTAACTTCTGTAGTGATGTATTCCTGTAGATTGCTTTCGGCTTGGATAGTTAAATTTCCTTCGCTTCCTTTTACTAGTGCAACATCCATAAAACCTACAAGGCTTACTGCGTCGTAATCTGATGTTTTTCGATTTTCGGTAACTACATTGCCGTTTCCTTTAATACTTTTATCGCTGCTCCACCATTGGGCGTTTGCTGAGGTGATGCTGATGCATAAAATGACTGCGGCTAAAATTGACTTTTTCATGATTTGATTGATTAATGGTTGTGCCTTGCGGCGAATATTTATTGCTGAAATTATATATTTTTAGAATTCTTTTCTGAAGCTTACACTACCGTAACTTGTGGTGATATTTATTGAATTTGAGCTGTTTTGTTTTCCGTAATATCCTGAAATTTCCTTACTGGTATTACGATCATGCTTTTTTTGAATTTCCAGATCATCTGTACCTTTTACACTCCCGTAAGAAGTTTTTACATTGAAGGTGAAATCCATCTCGGCATCAAAACCAAGTTTAATTCCGGCATAATCGGTATCGATATTTACGTTTCTCACACCGTCGATTAATTTTTCGATAGAGATCGAACCATAATCCTGATTTAAGTTTAGTGAAGTAAACACACGACCAATTTTGGTGCTAAGGTAATCTCCGTCAGCTTCCAAAACTTTTACTTTATCTACTCTAAAGCTTCCGTAGTCACAATTGTATTTTAGGCGTTCTACTTTTTCAACTTTCGAGTCGGTATAATCTGCACTTATATTTAGATCTTCAGCTTCTTCAATGGTAAATTCAGAATAATCAGCGTCAATTTCCGCAGTAGAAATAAATCCGAAGTGAGAATTACGGGTATAATCAAAATTCAGCATATTTCGTGATCCTCTTAGCTCGCCAATATCAACCTTTCCGTAGTCACAGGAGATATCTGTATTTCCGTTCACTTTATCAATATAGATCGCTCCGTAATCATTATCGATCACCATATCGTGGTTTACCGGAGCTTTAATTACATAGTTAATTTCCATATTAATGCCATTGCCGCTGCTAAATAAACTGCTCCACCAGGATCTTTCTTCTTTTTGATATTTGGTTTTTGCACTTACGCGGTTTCCATTTTGCTGAAAATCGACAGAAATATCATCTAATTTTTTCTGAACCCTTTCCAGGTCATCGCCATTGGTTTTAATAAATACCTGAATTACAATTCGGTTTTCATCCCAGGTAGAAATATCTACATTTCCGTAGTTATTATTAATATCCAGAATCCCTTTTTGCGATACTTTAAATTCTCTTTTTAATGTTTTCTCTTTGGTATGTCTACCTTCAACATCCCCATTGGCAAAGCTTATTGCCGGCACCAAAAGCGCAAGGAATAGTAATTTATATAATAGTTTCATTTTCTTGTGTGTTTAGTTGTTTAATAGTCTCAATTTGGTCTAGTACCTGGTTTAGCAGGTCGATCCTTTTCTGAAAGTTGTTAATCATGGCATAGATTACGCGTTTATCCTGGCCACTTTCTAAAAGATCTTTTTTTAGTTTGTTGTATTCTTTTTCTAAAGTTTCTAATTGTACGAATGCATCGTTAATGATCTTATTGGTTTTTGGGCTGCGCTCTCCTTCTATAGATTTTAACTCTCTTTCTATAAGTGTGCTGTAAAAATCTTGAGTTTCTTTCATTTGGGAAGAAACTGCAGCAAGATCTGCTTCTTTTGCAAATGCAGGCGTATTAAAAACATTACCAAAAGCTATAAATGCGATGATAAGTGCGGCTGCTATACTGCTTAGCGGAATCCAAAGTTTTCTTAGTTTTCCTGTTTTAGAAGCTTCATTTTTATGTTTCTGTTCGAGTTTTTCAAGAAATCGATCTTTATGTCCAGAATCTGGTTCAGAAATATCAAAGTTCAATCCCTTTAGATCCTCAAAGAATTCGTCATTTTTCATCTTTCATCATTTTTTTTCTTAAACTTTCTTTCGCTCGGGAAATGGTTGTCCTGCAATTGGCATAAGAAATATTTAAAATATCACCTATTTCTTCATAATCATAACCTTCGATTAAGTGTAGTGTTAGGCAAATCCTGTAATTTTCTTTAAGCTCCTGCATGGCTTTTAAAACCATTTTTACTTTTTTATTTTGAGTATCGGTAGTAGTTATTCCTTCATTCTCGTCTGTTTCGTTTTTTAGATAATCCTTATAGCTTACTTCTTCGTACTTCGATTTTTTATTGTGGGCATTAATACTGTTGTTTACCACAATTCGCTTTAGCCAGGCGCCAAAAGAAGCTTCAGCTTTAAATTGATCGATCTTTTCGAAAGCACTTAAAAAAGATTCTTGCATAATATCTTCGGCCTCGGCACTATGATGTACGATTCGCAATGCAGTATTATACATGGCTTTGTAATACCGGTTGTAAATCTCCATTTGCGCACGCTGGTTTCCCTGCCGGCAGTCGTTTACAAGATCGTTAATATGTGTGATGGTTGATTGCAAAAAAATATCTTGTTTCTAGTATAAAGATAGGATGAGTTTCTGTTTGTTACAGTTTTTGAAAATTATTTCAGAAAAAATATGCTGGCATAGGAATTGACACCATTAAAAAGCAACAATTTTAATCGCCTGGAATCTAGTATTTGCAGGCGTAGAGGTCTCAAAACAAATTAAAATAAACAAACTGCAATGACAGTTTGACTATTAAAGATAACTTATGGCTAAAACAAAGTTCACGGATATTGACAGTTTGTCATTACAGGGTATAAATGAAGATGCAGAGTTGATACCGTTAATGACGCCTGAAGATGAAGAGGAAATAAATAAAGAAAAATTACCCGAAAACTTACCAATATTACCTTTAAGAAATACGGTTCTTTTCCCGGGAGTAGTGATTCCTATCACTGCTGGAAGAGATGCTTCGATCAAGTTAATTAACGAAGCAAATAATAATGAAAAGATCATTGGTGTTGTTTCTCAAAAAGATGAAGAGGTAGAAAATCCAGGGATTAAAGACATTAATAATATTGGTGTTGTAGCTAGAATTCTTAGGGTTTTAAAAATGCCCGATGGAAATACAACAGTGATCATACAGGGTAAAAAGCGTTTTAATATTACTGAAGTTACCCAGGAAGAGCCTTTTATGAGGGCAAATGTTGAAGAAATTCCTGAAACAAAACCAGATGCTGAAAATGAAGAATTTGGGGCAATAATCGATGCGATTAAAGATTTAGCGCTGCAAATTATTAAAAGCAGTCCTAATATACCTTCTGAAGCTTCTTTCGCCATTAAGAATATAGAAAGTAACTCATTACTAATCAATTTTGTGTCTTCTAACATGAATCTTTCTGTAGAAGAGAAACAAAACTTATTAGCGACCAACGATCTTAAGGAACGTGCTTTAGCGACCTTGAAGTTTATGAATGTCGAAAATCAGAAACTGGCACTTAAGAATGATATTCAGTCTAAAGTGCAGAGTGATATGAGTCAGCAGCAACGCGAATATTTCTTGCATCAGCAAATGAAAACCATTCAGGAAGAATTGGGTGGTGTTTCTCATGAAGATGAGATCGAAGAAATGCGCGTACGAGCTAAAGACAAGCACTGGAATGAAGATGTACAAAAGCATTTTGAAAAAGAGCTTTCAAAAATGCAAAGAATGAATCCTCAGGTAGCCGAATATTCCATTCAGCGAAATTACCTGGATCTGTTTTTAGATCTTCCCTGGGATGAATTCAGTAAAGACAAATTTGATCTTAAGCGAGCAAAGAAAATTTTAGATCGTGACCATTATGGTTTAGATGATGTAAAACGTAGAATTATAGAATATCTGGCAGTTTTAAAACTGCGTAATGATATGAAGTCTCCTATTCTTTGTCTTTACGGTCCTCCGGGAGTTGGTAAGACCAGTTTAGGAAAGTCTGTAGCCGAAGCTTTAGGGCGAGAATACGTTCGAATTTCTTTAGGTGGTTTAAGAGACGAAGCTGAAATTAGAGGACATCGTAAAACTTATATTGGTGCGATGCCGGGTAGAATTATCCAGAGTCTTAAAAAGGCGGGAACCAGTAATCCTGTTTTTGTTTTGGACGAAATCGATAAGCTAAGTATTGGTAATGCAGGGGATCCTTCTTCAGCATTATTAGAAGTTTTAGATCCGGAACAGAATAGCGAGTTTCACGATAACTTTTTAGAATTAGGTTTCGATCTATCTAAAGTGATGTTCATTGCAACCTGTAATAGTTTAAATACTATTCAGCCGGCATTACGTGATCGTATGGAAATAATAAATGTTACCGGTTATACGATCGAAGAGAAGATTGAAATCGCTAAAAGACATTTACTTCCGAAGCAATTAAAAGAGCACGGACTAACAAAAGATGATCTCAAAATTGGTAAAGCCCAGCTAGAAAAGATCGTTGAAGGTTATACACGTGAATCTGGTGTTAGAGCGCTAGAAAAACAAATTGCAAAAGTAGTTCGATACGGTGCGAAAAGTATCGCAATGGAAGAGGAGTATAATGTAAAAGTGACTAACGAAGATATTATCGAGATTTTAGGTAGTCCTCGTTTAGAACGTGATAAATATGAGAATAATGAAGTTGCTGGAGTTGTTACAGGTTTAGCCTGGACGCAGGTTGGCGGTGATATTCTTTTTATTGAATCAATTTTATCGAAAGGAAAAGGAAATTTAAATATTACCGGAAACCTTGGTAAAGTGATGAAAGAATCTGCTACCATCGCGATGGAATATATTAAAGCCAACGCGGATGCTTTAGGTATTGATTCAGGTATTTTCGAAAAACATAATGTGCATATTCACGTACCAGAAGGTGCTACTCCAAAAGATGGTCCGAGTGCGGGTATAACTATGCTTACATCTTTAGTGTCATTATTTACTCAGAAGAAAGTGAAGAAAAGTATAGCCATGACAGGAGAGATTACCTTGAGAGGGAAAGTGCTTCCGGTAGGCGGAATCAAAGAAAAGATCCTAGCTGCTAAAAGAGCTAGAATTAAAGAACTTATTCTTTGTAAAGAGAACGAACGTGATATAAACGAGATCAAAGAAGAATACTTGAAAGGTCTTACTTTTCATTACGTAAACGATATGAGCGAAGTAATTGATATCGCGATCACTAATGAAAAAGTGGAAAACGCGAAAGAATTATAATCACAAAACAATAGACAAAAAGCCTCGAAGATATTCGGGGCTTTTTTGTTTAAGCTATTTTCAAATCTCTATTTTTGTAGAAACTTTAACTAAATGACCAAAAAGATCACTATTGCCATCGATGGGCATTCTTCAACAGGAAAAAGTACGGTAGCGAAACAGTTAGCTAAAAAGTTAGGTTATATTTATGTAGATACGGGAGCAATGTATCGAGCAGTAACCCTTTATGCGATGCGCAAGGTGATAGTTACAAATGAAAAAGTAGATGAAGAAGCTTTACTAAGACATTTAGCTTTTATAAGCGTTAAATTTAAGTTTGATGAAGATCTTGGTTACGGAGTTGTTCATCTAAATAATGAAAATGTTGAGGAAGAGATTCGACTAATGGAAGTTTCTAATAACGTGAGCAAAGTTGCGGCTATTCCTCAGGTTCGTGAAATGTTGGTAGCACAGCAGCAGGAAATAGGTAAAGAAGGTGGGGTTGTAATGGATGGTCGAGATATTGGTACTGTGGTATTTCCTGATGCCGAATTAAAATTATTCATGACAGCCTCAGCTGAAAAAAGAGCAGAACGTCGCTATAACGAGCTGAAAGAAAAAGGAAATGATGTTAGTTACGAAGAGGTGCTAAAAAATGTACAGGAGCGAGACCATTTAGATTCTACACGGGAAACTTCTCCTTTAGTAAAAGCAGATGATGCTATCGAGATCGATAATTCAGATTTAAGTAAAGAAGAGCAGTTTGAAAAAATTCTTTCTCTAGTAAAAGAAAAAACAGACGCCTAAAATGGCCAAAATCGATACTACCTCTGAAGAGGGAATAAGTAAATCGGTACTTTATTTAATGTCGACTGGTGCAGGATTGGTGGTAGCCAACAATTATTACAATCAGCCTTTATTAAATTTAATGGCAAAAGATTTTGGAGTTTCAGAATCTGCTGTTAGTAATATTCCTCTTTTTACCCAACTCGGCTATGCTTTTGGATTACTGTTTATTATTCCGTTAGGCGATAAATTTCCGCGTAAAAAAATGGTAATGATCGATTTTGTATTCATTATCGCCAGTCTTCTAGTAATGGCCTTAGCGCCTAGCTTACCAGTTTTAGTGATTTCGGTTTTTTTTGTGGGATTTAGCTGTGTAGTACCGCAGGTTTTTGTTCCCATGGCCGCGCAATTAGCAAAGCCGGAAAAGAGAGGAAGCGCAATTGGGATTGTGATGAGTGGTTTACTCATTGGGATTTTGGGAAGCCGTTTTATAAGTGGTTTTGTGGGAGAGTATTTTGGTTGGCGAGTGATGTATTTTATCGCTGCCGGAATCATGCTTATTTTCTGGGGATTATTAAAGCTGAAATTACCTGAATTACAACCTAATTTTTCGGGATCTTATAAAGAACTTATGCAATCTCTATGGGGTTATTTTAAAACTGAATCTTCAGTACGATTAGCTGCGCTTCGTGGAGCCTTAGGATTTGCCGGTTTTAGTGCATTTTGGACCACTTTGGTCTTTCTTATGGAAGATAATTTTAACTACGGAAGTGGGGTAGCGGGTACTTTTGGCGTTTTAGGAATCGCAGGTGCACTAGCCGCCAGCTTAATTGGGAGATTGAGTAATAAAATGAATAAAAACAGATTGATCATTATTTCAACAATAGTAATGATCTTTGCCTGGGTAGTTTTTGAGTTTTCTGGGTATTCAATTATAGGGCTTGTTATCGGAGTGATTTTGGTTGATATGGGCCTACAATCTTTACATATTACGAATCAAAATATTATCTTTTCCAGAAATCCAGATGCAAGAAATAGGATCAATACTATTTATATGGTGGGTTACTTTATTGGTGGCGCATTAGGAACAACTACGGGAGCATATGCATGGGAGCTTTTTCAGTGGCAAGGAGTAGCATCTTTAGGCTTAATTTACAGCGTTTTGATCTTAATTTTTCACCTTCTTTTCAAGAAATCTTTACCTGAAGAAAATTAAGTTTTTAGTAGGTTTGAAAATATTAAAATTAGTTGTATTTTTGCACTCCTTTTTGGCAAAAGAACGGAAATGCAGAAGGGCTTGAAAATCAAAACGTAAAACATCTTCTTAGTTTTATTTTGCTTAAATGTTTCCGATAAACTTAGAATACAAATTTTAATCAGCAAATAATTATGGCTGAAGAAATCAAAGATCAGGATGTTCAGGACGTAGCGGGAATGGCTACAGCATCTCAACCAGAGGTAACTGAGCAACAAGCTAATCCTGAAAAATTCCTAAAAGAATTTAACTGGCACAATTACGAAGAAGGAATCGATCCAATCGCAGATGATAAGCTGGAAGAATTCGAGAAATTAGTAGAGGAAAATTTCGTAGACACTCTAGATGATGAGGTTGTAAAAGGAAAAGTAATTAATATTACTGATCGTGATGCAATTATCGACATCAACGCGAAAAGTGAAGGTGTAATTTCTCTTAACGAGTTTCGTTACAACCCAGATCTTAAAGTTGGTGATGAGGTAGAAGTTTTAATCGACGTTAGAGAAGATGCTACCGGTCAGTTAGTTCTTTCTCACCGTAAGGCTCGTGTTATCATGGCATGGGATCGTGTGAACAAAGCACATGATGAAGGTCTTATCGTTAATGGTTTTGTTAAGTGTCGTACTAAAGGTGGTATGATCGTAGATGTATTTGGTATTGAAGCTTTCTTACCAGGTTCTCAAATCGATGTGAAGCCTATTAGAGATTACGATGCTTACGTAGGTAAAACAATGGAATTTAAAGTTGTGAAAATCAACCACGAATTCAAAAACGTTGTTGTATCGCATAAAGCACTTATCGAAGCTGATATCGAAGAGCAGAAGAAAGAAATCATTGGTCAGTTAGAAAAAGGTCAGGTATTAGAAGGTACTGTTAAGAACATCACTTCTTACGGTGTATTCGTTGATCTTGGAGGAGTTGACGGACTTATTCACATTACTGATCTTTCTTGGTCTAGAATCAACCATCCAAACGAGATTGTAGAACTAGATCAAAAACTTAACGTTGTAATCTTAGACTTTGATGAGGCTAAGACTAGAATCCAGTTAGGTCTTAAGCAATTACATAAACACCCATGGGAAGCTCTAGATGAAGAGTTGAAAGTAGGTGATAAAGTAAAAGGTAAAGTAGTTGTAATCGCAGATTACGGTGCATTTATCGAAGTTGCTGAAGGTGTAGAAGGATTGATCCACGTTTCTGAAATGTCTTGGAGTACGCACTTAAGATCTGCTCAGGATTTCGTAAATGTTGGTGACGAGGTTGAAGCTCAAATACTTACTTTAGATCGTGATGATCGTAAAATGTCTCTTGGAATTAAGCAATTAACTCCAGATCCATGGACAGATATCACTTCTAAATATCCTGTTGGATCTAAGCATACAGGTGTAGTTCGTAACTTTACTAACTTTGGTGTATTCGTAGAGTTAGAAGAAGGAATCGACGGACTTATCTATATCTCTGATCTTTCTTGGACTAAGAAAATCAAACACCCATCAGAATTCTGTAATGTTGGTGATAAACTAGAAGTAGTTGTATTAGAATTAGATGTTGAAGGACGTAAACTAAGTTTAGGTCACAAACAAATCGAAGATAACCCTTGGGATAAATACGAAACTGAATTTGCTGTAGGTACAACTCATACTGCTGCAATTTCTGAAATCGTAGACAAAGGAGCTACTATCGATTTTAATGAAGATATTACTGCATTTGTACCACAAAGACACCTTGAAAAAGAAGACGGAAGTAAACTTAAGAAAGGTGAAACTGCAGAATTCCAGATCATTGAATTCAATAAAGAGTTTAAACGTGTTGTAGCATCTCACGCTGCTATCCACAGAGAAGAAGAGCAAAAAATCGTTAAGCAAGCTGCTAAAAAAGCCGCTTCACAAAACAACGACAAAACCACTATTGGTGATGTAAATGCAGACCTTCAGGCTCTTAAAGATAAAATGGAAGGAAAATAATTCTTTCAGTTTATAAGACTAAATACCTCCTTTTTCAAGGAGGTTTTTTTATATCTTTTTCTAAGTAAACAACTTACTTCAATTTATAATTCAGTATTTGTTTTTCCCCCTGAAAGCTTGAAACCAAGGTCATTTTTTTATCTTCAGTAGAAATCAACAATCTTTCATCTGTGACAAAATCATTAATATTTATGATATTTCCTTCCTTGTTGAACTCAAATCTTAAATAGGTTTCTCCGTTTTGTTTTTCAGTATAAAATTTCCCCTCAGCAGTAATTGTTTCAGTAGTTGTCATTCTTTTCTTTAAGAATGTGCTATCGGGTAATAATAGATAGCTTTCCTGCCATGCCATATTTAAGCCTTTTTGCAGCTTATTTTGAGATGGAAAATGCATTTGCACTAATTCCCATTTTTGAGGAAAATTATTAGCTGTGTGTAATTCTGGATAATCGGGCTTCTCGATATTGCACGATAATAAACTAAGAGATAAGATTAGCACTAACAGGTATTTCATGATTGATGATTTGATGTCTATCACTTAGATACCAAAATCATGAAATGGTTGCGTAAATAGTTAAAGTTTTCTAAAAAGAAGCTGATTAATTTTGTGAAGTATGATTTTGAAGCACGCTTTTTAAGCTTTCAATTGTTACAGGCTTTACGATATAGTTACTCACGTTATCGTATGATTTCGCTTTATTAATATCACCGGGATCGATAGAAGAGCTTACAATATATATTGTAATTACTTTTTTACTTTCGATCTTAATGAACTCTTCTAAAAACTCCCAGCCATCCATTACGGGCATGTTTAGATCGAGCAAAATTACATCGGGAAGTTCTTCTCCTGTTGAAATTACAGCATCCAGATGATTTAAAGCTTCTTTCCCATTATGAAAAACCATAAAGCCATTACAGAAATCAGCAAGTTCCATTATTTTTTTTGCACTAAAAACGAATATGGGATCATCATCTATGATGCAGGCAAGATCAATTTTCTTCATTCTTAAAAACTATTTTAAATATGGTTCCCTGGTTAACTTCACTTTCTACCTCGACCTTAGCTCCAATGGCTTCAATCTGGCTTTTTGTAATGAATAGCCCAATTCCTCTAGAATCTTTATGTCTATGGAAGGTGTTATACATCCCAAATAATTTGTGTCCAAATCGTTGAAGATCGATCCCTAGTCCGTTATCCTCAATATTCAGTATAATATTTCCAGTGGCAGCATCCTTTTCGGTAAACAATTTAATAAAACTTTTTCTTTCTAAAGAACGATACTTAATTCCATTAGTAATAAAGTTAAGCAAAATGCTATCTACATATGCTGGTATTCCCTGTATTTGAATATTCTTATCAATATCGAAATCAACCTTAACGTTCGCTTCTATGGCAAGTGCACTCGTATTTTCTACTGCGTTCTCTACGAAGTCTCGCAGGTTTAGATCGTTTAAATTTTCTTTTACTGAAGTATTTATAACAACAACCTCATTAAGATGTTCTATTGTTTCCCTAAGATTTTCACTAGCTGTGCCTAGTAGCTGTATTATCTGGTTCTCATTAAGTTCTGGATGTTCCACATTAAATAGTTCCAGTAAAGAAGAGAAGTTACTGGAATGGCTACGTAAGTTATGAGAAACAATATGCGCAAAATTCCTTAATCTTTGGTTTTGATCTTTTGTAACCTCTAAGAGATTTAAGATTTCGTTTCTTGCTTCTTTCAGGTCTGTAATTTCTAAGGCCGCATGCAAATAGCCAATTAATTCGTCATTTTCGAGGATTGGCGTAATAGTTAATAGAACTGGAATTTTATTTTTATGAATATCAACATAACTCCATTCTCTGGTCGTACTTTTTCGCTTTTTGGCTTCATAGATCAATGCTTCAAAATCCTTAATTTCTTTTTGAAATTCTTTATTAAGATCGTCTATTTTTTGGTCTAGTTCTTCTTGATCATGAAAAAGAAGTACAGATCTATTTTTAACTTCCTCAGGATTGTAGCCTAATAAATTCTTTGCACCCTGATTAAAATCGGTGATTAAACCTGTTTTGTCTGTTGCGATAAAGCTCACCTTTGTACTGGCAGCTAAAAGCGCTTTTTGATGAGCTAGGGTTTTATTAAGTTGCTGCTGTGCTAATTTACGTATGCTAATATTTTTTATTTGTGTGGTAATTAACAATGGTTCACCATGTCCATCCTTAATTAGGGAAGCAAATATGAGTACATAGATCTTTTTATGCTGTTTAGATCTAAATTGAAGCTCAATATGAAAGTGATCTTCTTTTTTATTTATTAACTGATTTACTTTTGCATCAAAAGCTTTTTGATCCTTTTTATCTACAAGATCAAATAAAGATCTTTCCAAAAGATCATTTTGATCATAATCCAAAATAGAGCAAAGACTATTATTTACTTTTAGAGGCTTAGTATTTAGATCGCAAATAGCCATTCCAATCGCTGCATTTTCGAAATTACCACGAAAAGTTTCTTCGCTTAATCGTAATTTCTCCTCGGCCATTCTAAATTCAGTAATATCATACATGGCAGCTACAGCACCTACTACATTACCATTTTCATCCTTTATTTGCGAACCGTTTACAGAAACGATCCTGTTTTTAGCATTATTCGGTTTTATTTGGATATCCTGATTGCTTGCTTTACCTGTTTTTAATATCTGTAAAAGCGGAATTTCCTCGGTTTTAAGGGAAGTTACACCATCTGCCTGGTACAATCCGTAATAATCTGAAAGTTGCTCTGGAGGAATGTTGGAGACTGGCAGGCCGTGCCATTCTTTCGTGGTTCTATTAAATAATTTTAGTTCACCATTTGCATCACAGGAAACAATACCTACCTCTAGCGACTCTAAAATAGTTTCTAAAAATTGCTTACGATCTTCACTTACTTTTTCAATCTCTTTTAAATGCGTTATATCTGAAGTGTGAAGGATGATTCCTCCAATTTTTTGATCGTTAGTGTACCAAGGGTTCATAGACCATTTTATATAGCGTTGCCTGCCAAAACGATCTGTAAATTCTTCTTCATCATTATGTAGAGACTCACCTTTTAATCCGCGTAAGTGTATTGCTTTCCATTCCTCCTTTACATCTGGAAAAATTTCGTAATGACATTTATTTTTAAGATCTATATTTTCTACCTGGTAATCCTGTAACCATTTTTTGGAAGTTACAATGTAACGCATTTTGGTATCGAACATGGCAATAGCCGTTGGTGCCTCTTCAATAAATTTCTGACTACGCTCTGTTTCTTTTTTCTGCTGAGTGATTTCCTCATGATAACCAGTCATCCATTCTGGCTTACCGTCTTCTGTCCAGCTTACTACTTTTCCACGATCTGCAACCCAAATCCAATGGCCTTTTTTGTGGCGCATTCGGGCTTCGGTTTTATAAACTTCGGTCTTTCCTTCAAAATGTTCGTTCAATATTCGCTGGCAACGATCTGAATCTTCCTTATTAGCAAGTTTATGCCAGGTTTCTACAGAAGTAGGCCTTAATTCTTCAAGATCGTAACCTAAAATTTTAGCCCATTGTGCATTAAATATAGTTTCACCTGTTTGCACGTTCCATTCCCAGACACCAATTGCTGTTCCTTCTAAGACATGCTCGTAGCGTTTAACTTGTTCCTGTAAATTGAGATCTGGTTTTTTAAATTTGGTGATGTCTTTTACTGCGGCAAGAATTCTTTTTTCTGAAGTTGAATTGTTAAAGCTAATGACATTACATTCTAGCCACAAAATGTATTTATGACTGTGAACAAATCGAACTGTAATTTTGTTATCTTCTAGATGGCAAATTTCTCCTGAAAGAATACGATCTCTAAATGCAATTTGATCTTCAGCAAAGATTAGATCTTTCCAGCTTTCATAAGTATCTTTAATATCGAAGCCTGAAGCATACCCAAGTAGTTCGAGTAGTTTATGGGAACAAAATAAGTGGTCACCGTTTTGGCAATTCAAAATGAAAAAACCATCTAAAGCATTGTGCTGTAAAAAGTCGAAATAATCTTTATTTACAGTTATAGCCTGGTATAATTCATCATTTAGATAATCGAAATTATCTGTTTTAGGGGCATTTATTATGTATTTAGGGCACATTATGTATTTATAGGGGCTTCAAAAATACATAAAATATAAATAATGTATTATTTTTTTAGGAATTATTTAATACCCTAGCTTGATTGTAATCTAATTCGAAAAAAGAAGCTCGATTTTTAAGGATACCACAAAACTACCATGCTTCTTTAAAGCCGTTTTCTAAAGCCTCATTATAGATTTCAGCATTAAATGTATATAGGTTTGGAGCTTTATGCGCGCCACCCTTTCTGGTTTCCTTCAATTTATTTAAAATACCGTATTTAGTCATTTTACGATAAAAATTTCCTCTGTTTAGTGGTTTATCCAAAATGATTTCATAAAGCCTTTGAAGTTCTGGCATCGTAAATTTTTCAGGAAGAAGATTTAATCCAACAGGACGATAGTTAAGACCTTTTCGAAGCTCTAGTAATGCGGTATTAAAAATATCTTCATGATCCATCATTAGTTGTGGTAGTTCGTGTACATTCTTCCATTCACAACGATCAGAAAGATCATCTACTTTTGGTTCTACCTTAGCGAAGTTAGTTAAAGCGTAATAACCAATGGATAAAAATCGTTGTTTATGCCAAAGATCATTAGGAAATTCATCAAAAAAGTCTTCATTTCGATTTATTTTACCAAAAGTTTTAAATTGGTTTAGGTAGATTTCCTTAGCTCCTGTACGTTGGTCCAAGATTCTGTAAGCGCCATCGTCTAGATTTTCGTCTTTCCATAGATATCCTCCAGGTAATGACCATTCCTCTTTATCCTTTAGTTTAACTAAAAGGACTTTTAAAGAAGAAGTATCAAATCCAAACACAACGCAATCGATAGAGATACTTGGTAAACTGTTTTCTTTGTTTAATTTTGAATCTTTGTCTAAGATTCTAGCTAACTCCGATTTCATTGAAACTTGTTTAATTATCAAAATTACGTTTAGATTTTAATAATTCAAACTTAATTTTGATAATATGTGAAATTATTTGGTAAGAAACGGAGTAAAATATAAAATATTTTATGTTTAACAAAACATTATGTGATTTTCTAATTTTTAATTATTCGTTTTTAAATGATAGATTAAACTCATTTTATCTATGATTTTGTGTTTTTTGTCGATAAATTGATATTTTTTGGAAGAAAAGTTTTATTTATTTGAAGTATTATTTTAATATTGTCGCGAGATGAAGCATTGAAATGTGATTTATCTTATAATATCATTCATTTTTGGTTAGGTTGGTATGATATTAGAAAACTGGTTAGTTGCGAAAACGGGATGCAAGTGCATCCCGTTTTTATTTGATATTAATTATTAATTCATTACAATTTGGCAATCGGGTAGGGAAGTGAATAAATTTTCTTTGTGTTCTTTCTTTATACTATAGATTCCCGTTAGTCCCATCTTCCTAAGATTTTTCATTTCACATAATAATCTGGTGCTTTCTAAAGGATTATTCCCAAGATCGATTACTTTTAAGCGATTCAAATTTTTAAAATGAACTGGTAGTACTACGATCTCTAGGTCAAAAAGATTTAATTCTTCTAGATTTTCCAGCCGTTCGATAGAAGCGGGAAGATTTGTAATAGGATTTTGACTTACATTCAAGATCTTTAGTTTATTCAGGCTTGTAAGAACCAAGGGGAATTCTTCAAAGTGATTTCTGCTGATATTGAGGTTTTCAAGCTGACTTAATTTCGATAAATTATCTGGTAAATTTCTAATATTGTTGAATTCCAGATTCAATATTTTTAGTCCGCTTAACATTGAAATTTCTTTCGGTAAAGCTTCGATGGAATTATGTTTGAGGTTTAGAACTGTTAAACTTTTCAAGCTTAAAATCGCCTTCGGAAATTCCTTTAAATGATTCTTTCTTAGTGAAAGATTTTTTAAATTACTATAGGAAGAAATATGCATAAGGATTTCATCTAAATTTGATCGTATAGAACCGTCAATTTCCAAAATTTCCAGGCTTTTCATTCCTTTAGGGATAGAAGCTATAGGATTAAAACTTATCGAAAGTTTCTTAAGTTTTGGTAGGTTAGATAATGATTCAGGTAAGCTTTCTAGAAGATTGTCACTCAAATTTAAGGTTTCTAGATCCTTAAATTCTGAAATAAACTCGGGCAGTGTCTCAAGATTATTAAAAGAGAGATCAAGTTCTTTCAGGTTTTTCAGGTTTCTAACTTCTTCTGGGATTTCAGAAAGTTGACGATTAGAAAGATCTAAAATTTTTATCTCCTTGGCAGATTCAATTGTAACCTGCAAAGGGCACATGTCAATCTCTTTGCCAAATAAATTTGGAAGAAAACAGGCACAAAATAGTGCGAGAAAGTAATATTTTTTCATAATGACGATCTTTAAATTAATAAATAGAGATTAATTCAAGCAGATTTGGGTGTCATTGTTTGGATTGAAAAAATGTAATAAGTTGAATTCTTCTAAAGATAGTGATTTTTTTTAAATATCTGGTTACTAATAACTTAAAAAAAATACTCCTCATAAAGTTCTAAAGGAAGATCATCTGGATCACTGAAGAAGGTAAATTTTTTGCCAGTGTGAGGATCTATGCGAATAGCTTCTGTTGCTACACCTTTTCTATTAACCTCTTTATCTTCAATAAGGTGTGTTTTGGACTAGATTTAGTTGGAGTGATATTTAGTTATCATAACTAGTTTTACTATATATCGGCAATTCTAGATATATCTTAATTTAAATATTGATCCAGTCTTTATACTTTAAATAGAATTTGAATATTATTTCTTTCCAATAATCAAATGCATATTAATAAAAAAAGGACTCTCTAAAGAGTCCCCAGTTAATTTTATATTTCACTAATTATCGTAATATTAAAAATTAATTTCGCTGCATAAATCACTATCGACGTCAAATTGATAATTAGTTGAGCTAATGAACTCTTCATAGGTATATGTTTGACCATCAAACTGAACTTGGAATTCGTAAGTATTTCCTGCCTCCATTTCGTAAGATTCTAATTTAAGGTTTTTAATAACACCATTAATCCATTGTGACTCTCCTTGCTTACGATATTTAATTGGATAACTAGCGATGTTCAAATCTACATCCTCACAGGGTATATTTATTGTAATAGTTAATAATTCACTTTCAGGTTCAGGTATTTCGATTGCAGGAGATTCTCCACAAGAAATGTTATCTATTGTTAGTGCTTCACCAGAAGTGTAAAGTTTTAATGAAATATTACTGCCTATTCCATTGTACGGTATTTTATTTATACCTGGGGTAAGGTTTTGCTCGATAATAGTATATACTCTTGTTTCAGAACTACCAGTAATTTCTAATTCAATTTTTGCCTGAATATTAGAATCAGTAGGATTATTTATTTCAAATATATCAGAACACACAGGTAATTCCGCAACTATAGAATAGTCTGTTAGATGGTTAGTATCAAAATTCGCATAAAACTTATTACCTGTTTTCGATACAGTAACATCTTTTTCGTAAACCCAAGTTCCATTTTCTATCTCGTAACTATAGATAGATAATTGATCTCCAGCTTTTATATTTCTTCCGGTTTGAGGGTTAAATAAATTTTGGTCAATTTCCATACTAATGTCTATAGAATTGCTAAAATCTTTCACCTCTTCATTATCAACATACATATTGATAGAAGTATAACTCATAGGTAGAAAAGATGTTTCTTCTGAAGCTCCATTTTTAAGAACCGTTTGCTTTGTAAAACCGCCAGGGAAAACCTTGGTTAGTTTTTCTGAATTAGCATCTACATCGATAATTTCTATGTTTACAGAGCTGCCTTTCAAAACTTTACCATTAGTATTCAAAAAGCGTGTTCCAGCTTTTACTTCTACTGTTCCACTTGTTCTTTTAGAGGAATTATCGCCAAATGTTATCTTTTTATTTTCTTTAAGTTCGCTCTCAGAAATTTCGGCATTACCAGATACAGCACTTACACCATCAGAATCTTTAGTTTTACTTAATAGATGAATAGGAACCTGCACAGTTTTGTTGTTCTCTGAAAAGTTAACTTTTACTATTGAATTTTGATATCCCGGAGCAGATGCAACAAATTTAAAACTCTTTACCTCATTAGACGCTTGCGGCCTATCAGCGGGGTTAAGAATAAGTATGATATTTCCATCAGATACTTTAAAGTTTTTTTCTCCAGCAGAATTTAATATTGAAGTGCCATAATCTGTCACAGGAGTTAGGGTAACATTTTCTGGATAACTACCATCTTCTAAATCTTTAATTTCTAATTGAGCAGTATATTCTAAAAAATTTACATCAAGCCCTAATTTAAAATCGTCTGCAATTTCGTTCGGCATTTTTTCACATGCTGTTGGAATCATAGCCACAGCAACTAACATCATTAATAACAATACTCTTCTCATTTCTAAGGGATTTAAATTAAATTCTAATTGATAATCTTAAATTAATAAAGGGAAACCATCTATAATCTTTTATATCTTCCTGAAGAGAATCTGCTTCATTAGCAGTTGGTTCAAGCATACCACTAGCAGTAATCCCTACTTGAGGTTCTGGTAAGTAAAAGCTTCCAGCTTCAAAGGCAAGACCAATTTTGCGTTTAGGAACAGCTCTCCCAAAGCCTAAGCCAAAATATGGTGCGAATCCATTATAGTCTAGTGATAACTGTAAATCACCAATATCTTCAGGTCCTAAAACAATTTCTCCGTATTCAAATGTACCATCATAAGTAGCGAAAGCTTTGGTGTTACCGTCACTAAAATGGGAGGCCCCTCCTACTAGTTTAAAACTACTTGCTTTAAATGGTAAATATTCTAAGCTAAGGTCGAACTCAAGGAATCGGGTATTTGCAGTGACATTTAAATTAGCATCATCTACCTCAATTTCTTGAACAAAATTTTTAATACTAAGTGTGTTACCTCTAAGCCTTATGTTGAAATGTGGAGACAAATTTCTAGCAACTTCTATACCGCCTCCTAAAGTTGAACCATTTAATGCTACGGCATATTTATTTGCGTAATTGGAGTCTGCATTTTCCTGGCTTATAGATGTCCAGGAAATTAAAATTATAAATAGATACAATAAAGATTTTCTCATCGACATTTTCCTACTTCTTTAAAAATCAAATATTCAAAATTTAATTTATGAAAATATTAACAGGTGCAAATATATGCATATGTCTTAAAAATGTGCGCTTTATCGGTAAAAAAAATCAAAATTGATATTTTTTATGTTATTAGTGTCAATTTTATACGTTTTGTGTGAGAAAATACATGTTAAAAAAATAAAAAGGCCTCGCGAAGAAAAGCGAGACCTTTATGAATAGGAAAAATTATAAAGCAAAATTGCAAATTTCATCACTAATTATATCAATGAAATTTTCGTTGTTGGTAAGAGTATATTCTGTTGTTACCCAACCTCCAAAATAGGTTCGGAATTCATATGTTGTTGCAGTTTTCATTCTATAGGTTTGGAATTTTCCAGAATGCATATAACCATAATTCCACCACCGAGCACCTTTTTCTCTATAATAGAACCAATATGATGGTTTAAATTTAAAATTAGAGTAAGGACATTCTATAGTTACTTCAGCCGATACTAATTGAGGAAAGGCACTTGAGGGAAGATTAATTGTAGTGCTCTCTGTACAAATAATAAAAGGCTCTGTTTCGGTTATCAAATTTCCTTTGTTATACCAGTTAGATCCATTAAAGATTCTAACTTTCATAGGAATGTTGTTGGGAACTCTTAAATAGTTGATTTGCGCGCCATCATATAAATACATACGTTTTCTCGCATAGTACCCAACTGGTTGATTGTTGTAGGCATATACAAGTTCGGTGTAAAAATAAGATCCCATAGAGCTACCGGGAGCATTTACAGTAATTGCATTTGATCTATAACAGGTATATGAATAAAAGTCTAAATTATACCAAGTAAGGTGGTCCGTTTCAAAGCTAACTTCCATCTTCGCGTTATTAGATACCACAGTTCCAGTTTTTTCATATACCCAGGTGCCACTTTCTACTTCATAACTCCAAACGGGTATTTGATCACCAATTTTAATATCAGCATCTGTATCTAAATTAAATCCGTTGGAATCAACTTCCATAGTAACTTTAATAGGTTTACTAAATTCCTTAACATTTATTCCATCAATATCCATGTCGATTGAAGCAAAACCAGCAGTTACGAAGTATATATTTTCTTCCTCTCCATTTTCACCAATTACACTTTCAGGTGTAAATCCTCCAGGGAAAGCACTTAGCGAAGCATCTCCACTTGCATCAAAATGTGTGAAATTTATATTTAAAGACTCTCCAAATATTTGATTTCCGTTAGCATCATAAAAAATTGTACCCGGTTCAAGTTTTATTGCCGCGCCTGTAATTTTTTCATCGCTTACTGGTATCTCAATAGTTGCGCTGTTATTCAAAGTTCCATTGGATAAATTTAAATTTTCTATTGAAGAGCCAACTCCACTAGGTGGGGTTTCCGTGTTTACCATGCTTATAGTTAAATTCTGATCTTTAGAGTTTTCTGTAAAATCAACTTGAAAATTAACTGGTAAAAAGCCGGGAGCTTCGGCGTATAAGTTGAAAGACTTTACATCTTCTGGTCCATTTGGTTTACTATTCGGGTTCAGTATAAAAGAAGCTATACCAGCATCCACGCTAAATTCAACTTCACCTTCAGAATCTAATAAGCCATTATTTTCATTATCTAAAATTTGTAATTCTATGTCTTGTGGAGGATTTTGTGGATTAGCTGCATCTATAAATTCCACAACCAGAGTATATTCGAGGAAGTCTGAATTAATTCCCAGATTAAAGTCGTCTACTACTTCATTCGGCATCTTTTCGCAGGATGTCGGTATTACCAGTGTAAGAAGTAGAAGGATATAAATTATTTTTTTCATTGCTTTATTTTTAAATTCTAACAGATAATCTTAGGTTCAAAAAGGGATACCATCTATAGTCTTCGATATCTTGCTGAAGAGTTTTTGCCTGATCTGCAGTTGGAGCAAGCATTCCATTAGCTACTATGCCTACCTGTGGTTCTGGTAAATAAAAACTTCCAGCTTCGAATGCCACACCAAACTTCTTTTTAGGTACGGCCCTACCAAACCCTAATCCAATATATGGTGCGAATCCATTATAATCCAGAGTTAGTTCTAAATCACCAATTTCATCTGGACCAATAGTTATTTCACCATATTCAAAAGAGCCATCATAAGTAGCATATGCGGTCGTCTCTCCGTCACTAAAATAGGATGCTCCACCTACAATTTTGAAACTACTGTTTCTAAATGGTAGATATTCTAAGCTAATATCAAATTCTAAAAATCTTGAGTTTGCGGTAACATTTAAATTAGCATCGTCTACTTCAATCTCCTGAACGAAATCACTTATATTAAATGTATTTCCCCGAAGTCTAATATTGAAATGTGGAGAAATATTTCTTGCGATTTCAATCCCTCCACCAAGGGTTGAGCCATTAACACCTATGGCAAACTTGTTTTCATAGGTAGTTTCTTCAACCTGCGAAAACGTAGATATCGAAAAACTTAAAAAAAATAAATAGAGTAGTAATTTTTTGACCATGTTAAAATTTTTATGTTAAAAATTAATAGGGTCAAATATAAAATCTTAATGTATTCTTAAAAATACCCAATTTTGGGTATTTTGTACGAATCTTTATCAATTGGGATTAATCTGTGGGATCATGTAGGAATTTTCACTCCTCATAAAGTTCTAAAGGAAGCTCATCTGGATCACTGAAGAAGGTAAATTTTTTGCCAGTGTGAGGATCTATACGAATTTCTTCAGTCTCGACTCCTCTTTTGTTAAGTTTTGATATCGCTTTTTCGATGTCATCAACTTGAAATGCCAGATGCCTTAAACCTTGAGCTTCCGGGAAGCTTGGCCGTTTTGGTCGATTTGGGAAAGAAAAAAGTTCTATAATGTATTTTCCGTTTAGTGCGAGGTCTAATTTGTAGGAGTTTCTTTCTTCGCGATAAACTTCCTGTAAAATCTCTAAATCTAAAATTTCAGTATAAAATCTTTTTGAAGTTGGATAGTGAGAACATATGATAGCGATATGATGAACGGCTTTAAGCATTGTCGATTTTGTGGTTTTTTAGATCAGATTTTAAAGATACACCACTAATTTTTTTCGCAAAAGATTCGGTTATTAAAAACTCCAATAGCTCTGCTGCCGCTGCGGTACTCATTCCGTCGCTATGAATATTCGAAATACAATTTCTTTTTTCGTCTGTTGTGCCACTTTTTGGACCGTAAGTGGTATAAATTCCTAAACTTTTTGGACTGGACAAACCGGGACGTTCTCCAATAAAAGTCGCTGTAAATTTTCCATTCAATTTTTCTGCAATTTCGTCTCCAATGGCAACTCGTCCATTTTCAACTATACTAATGGCTGCGGAATATTTCTCTTTTAACTTCGGAAGCAATTTCTCAATGATTTCTGCACTTTGCAAGGTCGCTTCAGGCGATAAACCATCCACAATATTAAAAATGATATCAAATCCTGAAGCATTTTCTTGCTCGCTATCGGCTAAAAGTTTCCCCAGATCCGGACGTTTTAAATATTGCTCACGGTCTTCTGCCTTACTTTTAAATTTGAAAACCTTTAAGTCGAAATTTGATAAATCTGCCTCTATTTTTTCAATATTGAAGTCGGTATAAATTGCATCTCTTGCTTTAGCGTGATCCAACTGAAATTGCAAAACATCCTTTATAGATTGGCTTCCGCCGGTATTTCCAAGTGCAATTCGGGCTTTAGAAAGCTCACGTAATTGCGTATAGGGATCTTTTTGGATCTCGTTTTTATAGATTTCAGGTTTATCCATTGCTTATTAATTTATGAGATTCGGGTAAATTTTGGCGATTTCCATTTTCATCAAAAATCCCCATTTTTAAAAGCCATTTTTCAAATTCCGGCGCTGGTTTTTTATTCAAAACTTTCCGTAGATACATGGCGTCGTGAAAAGATGTACTTTGATAATTCAGCATCACATCATCGGCACCGGGAACTCCCATAATATAATTGCAGCCAGCAACGCCCAAAAGCGTTAACAAAGAATCCATATCATCCTGGTCGGCTTCAGCGTGATTAGTATAACAAACATCGCAACCCATGGGAAGTCCCATAATTTTTCCGCAGAAATGATCTTCTAAAGCGGCACGAGTGATCTGTTTTCCATCGTAAAGATATTCTGGTCCAATAAAACCAACTACTGTATTTACCAAAAGAGGATTGTATTTTCTGGCCACGGCATAACAGCGAACTTCACAGGTTTGCTGGTCGATGCGGTGATGCGTATTTGCTGAAAGTTCCGATCCTTGCCCGGTTTCAAAATACATCACATTATTACCAATATCGCCTCTGTTCAACTGAAGTCCGGCATCGTAGGCTTCCTGAAGCATATTTAAATTGATCCCGAAAGATTCGTTGGCTTTTTGAGTACCACCAATTGATTGAAATATAAGATCTATGGGTGCTTTTTCTATAATTTCCATGGTTGTGGTAATATGACTCAAAATGCAGGTTTGTGTGGGAATTTCGTATTGCTGTCTAAAATTGTCTAATAATTTAAGCAATTCTGAAACTCCGTTTGGGTTATCGGTCGCCGGGTTAATTCCTACCACGGCATCACCACAACCATAAAGCAATCCGTCGATCGTACTCGCCGCGATCGCTTTTGGATCATCTACCGGATTGTTGGGTTGTAATCGAACTGAAAACCGATCGTTTAAACCAAGGGTATTTCTAAATTTTGTGATGACTTCACATTTCTGCGCAACTTTAATAAGATCCTGGTTTCGCATTAATTTAGAAACTGCGGCAACCATTTCAGGAGTTAATCCGGGAGCTATTTCTTTTAAAATTTCCGGAGTTGCATGGTAACTAAGCAACCAATCTCTAAATTCTCCTACACTAAAAGCCGAAATTGGATAAAAAGCTTCAGCATTATGATCGTCCATAATTAAACGGGTAACTTCATCTTCAGCATAAGGAATAATCGGATTTTCAAGAAATTCTTTTAGTGGTACTTCGCTCAAAACATATTGTGCGGCAACTCTTTCTTTGTTGTCTTTTGCAGCAAGGCCTGCGAGAACATCACCAGATCGATGCGGACTAGCTTTTGCCAGTAATTCCTTTAAATCTTTAAAAGAGTAGGTGATGTTATTGATGCTGAATTTATATTCCATAACTGCAACTTTTGAAGTAAGTTACCAAAAACTACATCCACGAAATGTTTAAAGAATATTAATTTAAACCGGAGAGGTTGAATATTGATATTTCTGAAGTTTAAAGATCTACAATTAATAAATCATAAAGCCATCTGGAGGTTTTCTCATAAAGCTGTAATTTCATAATGTTAAAATAATTGGTTATATTACAGAAAATCAATTATTTAATGATTAGACTTTTACTCACCTTATTTTCAAAATCAAATTTTAAAAAAATTGGATTCGTGTTTATTGTTTTGAGTTTCACTTTTAGTTGCTCAGAAAATAAAAATATTAGCTCGAAAGTTTCAGCCGATATAACGCCAACTGAATACACTAAAGATTTCTCAGAAATCAAGAAAGACGGGAAACTTACCGTTATTACCATTTATAATTCTACCAGTTACTTTTTATATCGCGGAAAACCAATGGGTTTTGAATATGAATTGGTTAAAAAACTTGCAGATCATTTAGAACTCGAACTCGATATAAAAGTCGCAAAAGATATCGATCATTTATTCGATATGCTGAATGCCGGTGTGGGCGATCTTATTGCATTTGGACTCTCGGTTACCGAAGACCGAAAAAAACTCGTCAATTTTACCGAATATCACTATTTAACGCATCAGGTTTTAGTGCAACGTCGCCCGGAAAATTGGAGAAAGTTACCAATGTATAAGATCAAAAAGCACACGCTAAATGATCCTATCGAGATGATCGGGAAGACCGTTCACGTGCGTAAAAACTCGTCATATTTTGAACGTTTAGAAAACCTGGAAGACGAGATTGGCGGGCAGATTGATATTCAACTGGTTTCTGGAGATAAAACTACAGAAGATATCATTAAAATGGTGGTCGATGGTGAGATCGATTATACGATTTCAGATTATAATATCGCTGCGATCAATCAAACCTACAACCCAATTTTGGATATTGATACCGAGATCAGTTTTTCGCAACGTATCGCCTGGGCGGTTCGAAAAAATTCACCTGAACTTTTAGCTGAAATCAATTCGTGGCTAAAAAATATCAAGAAAAAAGACTTTTATTATGTGGTGTACAACAAGTATTTCAAAAATAAGAAATCCTATCGCCGCCGAATTAAAAGTGAATTTTACAGTAAAAACCAGGGTAAAATTAGTCAGTACGATGCGATCGTAAAAAACAATGTAGAACGTTTAGGTTGGGATTGGCGATTGCTGAGTTCACAGATCTTCCAGGAATCACGTTTTAAACCGAATGAAAATTCCTGGGCAGGCGCTGGCGGATTAATGCAAATTATGCCGGCAACCGCAAAAGATTTGGGTGTAAACGATATTACCAATCCTTCAGAAAATATTCGTGGCGGCACCAAATATCTAGCACAATTACGGGAAAATTTTGATAGTGTTGAAGATAGCATTCAGCGTATCAAATTCACCTTGGCAGCGTACAATTGTGGCTTAGGTCACGTTCGTGATGCGCAACGACTTACCAAAGCCTTTGGCGAAGATCCTAATGTTTGGGACGATAATGTTGAAGATTATTTACTGAAGTTAAGTTCGCGTGAATTCTTTAATCGACCGGAAGTAAAATATGGCTTTGTTCGCGGTCGTGAGCCGTATTTGTACGTGAAAGAAATATTCTTGCGCTACGAACATTATAAAAAATTAATTCCGTTTGAAACTCCCGAAACCGAATCTCAGGTCGCTTCAAATTAACTAGAGTTTAACGCGAGAAGTCCGTTTTTTACTACTTAATAGCCTTTTTTTACAGGAAGGTTCAGACTGTTTTTTGTGAAATTTGAACCTGAACAAAAACCAAAAATATGGCTAACAGAAGAGACTTTTTATACAAATCTATTTTAGGAACTGCCGGAATGGTTACGGCTCCTTCAATTATAAATGCAGCAAATTCTACGGAAACTGCAATTCCTTCAGCAAAAATTAAAAACAATTTTTTACGCGATAAATTTAAACCCGAATGGAAATTTGGGATGGGTGGTGTTGCCGCCGGTAATGGTTTTCACGTAAATAGTGACGAAGACATTCGTGGCGCAATGGATGCCGCGTGGAATAACGGCGTTCGTTATTTTGATACTTCGCCTTGGTACGGTTTAGGAATTAGCGAACGCAGAATGGGAAGTTACCTTTTCAATAAAAACCGGGAAGATTTTGTGTTGTCCACCAAAGTGGGAAGAGTCTTAACACCAGATCCAGATTTTGAATTGCCGGGTGCACTCTGGAAAGGGAAATTAAATATGAATTACGAATACGATTATTCGGCTGAAGGTACCAGAAAATCGGTAGAACAAAGTCTGCATCGTTTAGGTTTAGCCTATATCGACATTGTTTTTATTCACGATCTATCGCCAGATAATCCAGATTTTAAGGAAGGAGATTATGAAAAATACTTTGATCAGGCTCAAAATGGAGCGATGCCAGAGCTTACCAAAATGCGCGAAAAAGGTTTAATTAAAGGTTGGGGATTAGGCGTAAATACCACTAGACCAATTTTAGAAACCATCGAAGTTGCCGATCCAGATATTTTCCTTTCAGCAAAACAATATTCGTTGTTGGTTCACGAAGACGATCTAAATAATGTCTTTCCGGTTTGTGAAAAAGAAGGAATTAGTTTAGTGATCGGTGCCGCTTTAAATGCAGGATTTTTAGCAGGAAAAGAGCGTTATAATTACGGCGGAACTATTCCTGAAGAGATGAAAGAAAAACGTGCAAAATTGCAAAAAGTAGCCGATAAACATAATGTCGATCTAAGAACGGCAGCATTGCAATTCTCTGCAGCGCCAGATGTGGTGGCAAGTGTGATTCCGGGAGCGAGTAATGGAGAGCAATCTGAAGCAAATGCAAAATCGATGGATGTAAAAATTCCGAAGGCATTTTGGAAAGAGCTAAAATCGAAAGGTTTAATTGCTGAAAACGCTCCAGAACCTAAATAATAAGTAATGAGAAAAAGTTTATTTTCGATAATTTTAGCGCTATTTCTTCAACCTATAATTGCTCAGGAATATCATAGCGATCAACTAGAAACTGTTGCCAATTTAGGCGAATATATGGCGATTGGTTTGAGTGTTTCTTCTGATAATCGGGTGTTTGTGTCTTTTCCTTATGCTGAAGATCGTCCCTATAAATACGGTTTAACAGAAGTGATCGATGGCGAAACCAAAGCCTATCCAAACAAGAAATGGAATAAACATTCAGGAAACGAGCACAAGCATTTTGTAAAGGTTCAGGATTTGTATGTCGATGCGAATGATATGCTTTGGGTGTTGGACTCGAAGCCTTCACCGGGCGGATCAATTTTTGGCGATAGCGGAAAAGCGGAAGAAGGAAAATTCAAATTACTGAAAATCAATTTGAAAAATGATAAAGTTGAAAAAGTCTATCATTTCGAAGATTTAGATAAAACAATTTCAGGTTTAAACGATATTAGAATCGATACCGATAAAAGTTTAGGGTATCTTTCAGATCCCGGTCAGGCGGCTGTTGTTATTCTCGACCTAAAAACCGGAAAAACTCGCAGCGTTCTTAAAAATATTGAAGCCACGAAAGCAAATCCTGATGTTGTGTTAAGCTATCACGGCAAAGAGATGCGTAATAAAGAAAGAAAAGCCTTTAGCTCGAATGTAAACGGAATTGCGTTAACTTCAGATAATAAATACTTCTATTTTAAACCGATTAATAAGCTGAATTTATACAGAATTGAAACCAAATATTTGGCTGATGCTTCCCTTTCTGAAGAAAGTCTCGCAGCAAAAGTTGAAGATCTGGGCGAAGTTGGGATTACGCACGGACTTATAGCCGATAAAAAAGGACGTGTTTATTTAACCAATTCTACCGATTATTCGGTGAAATATTTTGATCCTGAAGATGGGGAAGTACATAATTTGGTACAAGATTCTCGTTTGCTTTGGCCAGATTCTCGTTTGCTTTGGCCAGATTCTTTGGGCATTGGCAACGATGGTTATTTGTATTTTTCGTGCTCGCAATTACAACGCCAGCCGGTTTGGAATGATGGTAAATCGAAAGTAGAATTTCCTTATCAGATTTTTCGGGTAGAACTACCATAAAAAACTTTCAGAGAAGCTTAACACACTTGTTAGGCTTCTTTTTAATATATTTGTATCGTGAACGATTTAATTGTAAAAGATTTTAAAATTTATTATTATGAAAACACAATATCAAACAACTGTTTCTGCCACAGGAGGTAGAAACGGACACGTAAAAAGTGAAGACGGATTTGTAGATTTTGACGTTTTAATGCCGAAAGAATTAGGCGGAAAAGGCGGAGCGACCAATCCTGAGCAATTATTTGCAGCAGGTTATGCAGCTTGTTTTGATAGCGCTTTGAATCTGGTAATAGGGAAAGCCAAAGTAAAACCAGAAGGCGAAACTACCGTAAAAGCAACTGTAGGAATTGGGCCTAACGATGCTGGCGGTTTTCAATTGGCTGTAAAACTTTCGGTAGAAATTCCCGGAGTAGAGAAGGAGAAAGCGCAGGAATTGGTAGAAGAGGCGCACCAGGTTTGTCCTTATTCTAACGCAACTCGCGGAAATATCGATGTAGAATTAGAAGTGATTTAATTCTTTTTTCGTTACCCTAAACCTGCCCGTCCGGCAGGCGGGCTAGATTCAGGGTCTCATCCTGAAATAGTATTATTCAAACTTCTTTGACTTAAGTGTGAAGATGAACTAAACCTCATATTTAAAATTCCCTTTTGGCTTGCGGCGAAAAGGGATTTTTTTTATTACTTTAAAGATTGAAAATTACTACTGAAAACCTCGAAAATCGCTGAAAAATGAGTGAAAAATATGAAGCTTTAAAATTGGATCATCAACTTTGTTTTCCGTTGTATACGGCTTCACGATTGGTTATTCAGCGTTACCAGCCAATGCTGAAGGAGTTGGATATTACCTATCCGCAATATTTGGTTTTAATGGTGCTTTGGGAAAAAGATGAGGTGAATTTAAGTACGATTGCTGAAAAACTTCAGCTACAATCCAACACGCTTACGCCGCTTTTAAAACGGCTACAACAACGCGAACTTTTGGAGCGTAAACGTTCTGAAACCGACGAGCGAAATATCGTAATCACACTTACTAAAAAAGGAAAATCTTTAAAAGACCAAGCTTGTGATGTACCGGCAATGTTGGCTGAGCAACTTCCGTTAGAAGAAGAGGAAGCCAAAGAATTGTACCGATTATTATACAAGATGATCGGGAAAATGAGCGAAAAGTAATTTCAGTAAGAAAATTTCATTCTACTTCAATAAGAAATTCACGATGGAATTCAATTTTTTCTTCCGCAGAAAACTTGTTTAATCTTCAGATTTTCGAGTTTTCACATTGAAACTCGGCGCTTCGTAATCTTTTGGTAAATAATCTTTGGGGATGGTCGTCATATTCCCATCACGCTGCGCACGATAGTGTGGAGACAAAATTTCGATATCCATTTCGTTGCAACAATCCTGAATGTTTTGATGCAAATCTGAATAGATTAACGCCTGTTTATTGGCGTGTTTCGTGTATGCGTTTAGTTGATACGACACATAAAAATCGTCTAAGCTTGTTTGTAAGACAAAAGGTTTAGGCTGTTTTTCAATAAGATTGGTGCGCAAAGCCGCTTCAATTAAAGCAGCATAAACGGTTTTATACGGGATGTCGTAGCCCAAAGTCACCGTGGTATTGATTATTAAACCTTCGCCTCTTTCTTTAGTGAAGGTTGAATAATTCACGGTATTTCCGCTTAAAACTGCTGAATTTGGGATGGTAATTTCTTCGTTTTTGATGGTTTTTAGTCGGGTAACCAAAAGCGTTTTTTCGATCACATTTCCGGTGGTGTTTCCAATATTAATTCGGTCTCCAATTTTAAAAGGTCGCATATAGGTAATCACCAATCCGGCCACCATATTGGCGATAGCAGAAGATGATCCCAGCGAAAGTAACACCCCAAGAAATACAGAAACACCTTTAAAAATCGTCGAATCTGAACCCGGCAAAAGCGGAAAAATCAACACGAACATAAAGGCATACAGTAAAAACCGAATAATGGTAAAAGTCGGCATTGCCCAATCGGGATGAAAACCTGAGATTTGAAGTTTTTCGTCTTCAATTTCAGCAAAAATATATTTTACGGCTTTTACAAAATAGCGCATCACAATAATGATCGCGGCGATCTTAATGATATTGGGGAAATAGTGCCAAATAGCCGTAAAAATTTGTCCGAATGAAGAGAAAATTAGGTCAAACAGGTAATTAGACCAACCTTGTGTAAATTCGAAAACACTAAAAATTAGTGGGAAGAAAATGTAAACCACCAGCAGAATCAAAAACCATTTTAGGATCTTTAAAATGAATAAAATCACATTGAGTTCCTGCTCTGGCGTGATAAACGTGTAGTTGTTATAGGTAAGACTTTTTAGCCATTTGTCTTTTTTACTTTCTATAAAACGGATGCTTCTTTTGTTTACAAATGCAATCAATTTTAAGGCCAGCCAAAGTCCCAAAAGGATAAGCGCAACAAAACCAATTTTTAAAAAGACGTTTTTCGGGATGTATTTACTTTCAGCAATATCAAGATTTGCAGAGATCACTTCAGCATAAAAATTTGCTAATTCCTGCTTTGATTTTTTAGAGCCGATCGTATCAAGATTAGTAATGTTGAGCAGAATTTGACTTCCGTAGATTACCTCTAAACGCTCCTGATCTTTTAAAATCTGAAGTGAATCTTTAGAAAATGTATTGGCATCGATACGCTGAATTCTTTCAGAAATAATACTTGCACGCTCTGCTGCAGATAAATCGCCCGACTTTTGATAGATCGAAAATAATTCTTCATTCGCTTTCCCGATCACCGGGAAACCTTGAGAGGAAAGAACCGTAGAATTGTTAATAGTATTTTCTTTTAAATCCTGAGCATTTAAAATCTCATGCTGCAGACAAAGAAATAAAAGGCTTAAAATGGCTAATTTCGAAAATAGAAAATGCATAAATTTTAAATGATCGATTTTATTTTTCGCCGATCATAATGCGGTAAAAATAGTAAAATATCTTTTAGATCAGCTTTTTAGCATTTTGCCGATTTTGGATGTTTTTTAAGCGTTTTTAAAAGGTGACTTTCATCTGTAAAACCAAATTCTGTTGCGATTTCTCGTTTCGTGTAATTTCCGTTTGATAGACGATTTTTTATTAGTTGAAGCTTATATTGTAAAAGATATTCTCGTAAAGGTACCTTCATGTTGCGCTTAAAAAATTTACCAAAGTAATTCTTCGTGGTATTAAATTCCTGTGCTAAATGCGATAATCTAAGGTTTTTAGGATAGTAAATATTATTGTGGATGTAGTTTAAAACCGGCTCCATTCCTCTTTTTAAACTTTGGGTTTCTGTTTCTTTTGACGAAATAGAGGTATAATTTTCTAATACCTCTAAAATACTTATTAATTGAAAAAATAGAATACGTTCGTATTTATGCCCAGCATTCTGTAAATCTGAAACCACCGCAAATTGTTTAGAAAGTAAATCTTGATCGTTTTTAGATAATTTGATCTTAGCATTTCTTATTTCTCGATTGTCCAAAATCGTTTTGTAGAGCGGAAGGGATTCAGCAGCAATTAACTCATTGTCTTCTTTGAAAAAATCTAGTGTGAATTTGCAATAAATAAACCTGGTTTCATTTTCTATTTCAAATTCATGAGAGTCGTCCGGTCCTAAAAGAAACAGGGCGCCTTTTTCGTATGCAATCTCATTTTTATTGATTTTATGCTTTCCAGCGCCTTTTTCGATAAAAATAAGTTCGTAATGATTATGATTATGCCTGGGATGCGTCCAAACATTCGTGGTAAAATCACTAATAAGAAAGGAAGTAAATTGTTTAAAACGTTTCATAAAGGATGAATCTATTCAGAAAAATAATACAATAATGCTTCTATATGAAGTAATGAAGAGCTCTTAACAAGTATTTAAGAGGTAGAAATAAAAAACCACCTCGGTTAAGGAAGTGGTTTTCAAAACTAAATAATCTAATTAACCAGTTTGGATAGGTTGGTTATGATTATAATAAACAACATAATTTAAATTCGAAAAGGATAATTAATGGTGTGAACTCTAATAAATCCTTCTCATAGCAATTTTCTCCAAAGGTCTTGATATTTCTTGGTTTCGGGTTTGTATAAAACGGATATAAACTGGTATAAATAAGTCAATTCAGGTTAAATATCTGTTAAAGCAAATGTGTAGAATTAACTAGAATCTAACAGCAATTTGAAACAATTGCCTTTACCTTTAATAGAAAATATATAAAATGAATAAGCTAGGAATTTGTTCCTGGACCTTGGGAATATCGGATATTAGAGTCTTAATGGAAAAAGTAAAAACTTTAGGACTTGATGGCGTTCAGTTTAGCGGCGACTGGCGAGATTTTAATGCAGAAGAAGTAAGAGAAGCTGCAGATCTTTTTGATTTAGAAATTTTTGCAATAGATCCTTTTAATTGCGAACCAGCAAATCCAGAGCAGGCAAATGCAACTGCTGCTATAGAATTTTATAAAAATATTATTGATTTTGCGGTAGAAACCAATACGCCATGGGTTACGTTGCAGGGTTTACCAAAATGGACGGCTAATTGTAGCACTAATGAGGAATGTTGGGAAATGCTAGTGCATTGCTGTAAAACTTTGGATGCTTACGCTCAGCTAAAAAAGGTTAAGATTGCTTACGAATGTGTAAATAGATATGAATCCTCGATGATTCATACTGCTGAAAAAGCTAGAGAACTCATAGAAGCTGTAGGGCACCATAATTTTGGACTGATCCTGGATAGTTTTCATATGCATATTGAAGAACCAGATCCTATTGAAGCACTTAAATATTCTAAGGATTTTCTGTTCAGCTATCATATTTCAGATTCTAATAGATCTGGAATAGGTAGGGGGCAGGTAGATTTTGTAAAACATCATGCTGTTTTAGAAGAAATAGGATTTGAGGGTACTATAATGATCGAAGTGGTGCTACCAGAACTAGTACCTACATCTACGCCTAAGAATGATTTGGAAAGAGAACGTTTAGATGAAGAGATTCGCCGAAGCGTAAGAGTTTGGCGAAATCTAAAAGAGAAAAAACATTTATAAAGAAAAAAACCGAATCTTAGTAATCGATTCGGTTTTCTTTTTGATCCCATTTTTCAAATACGGGTAAGCCTTCTTCTCGCAAAATATTAACAAAAGGCACTTTTCTATTATCAATATCCTTATCTAATTCTTCGTATATAAATTGATCGTCAAATCCTATTTTTGCGGCATCACTATGCTTTAAAGCATAATAAACTTTTTTAGGACGTGCCCAGTAAATAGCACCCAAACACATAGGGCATGGTTCGCAACTGGTGTAAAGAATACAGTCTTCTAATTGAAAGGTATTTAGATTTTCACAGGCTCTTCTTATAGCAGTGATCTCGGCATGCGCTGTTGGATCGTTACTGGAAGTTACAATGTTCCATCCTTCAGCAATAACTTCACCGTCTTTAACAACTACGGCCCCAAAAGGCCCTCCGGCACCGGTACTCATTCCTTCTTCTGCTAGCGCAATAGCTCTGCGCATAAACTTTTTGTCATCTTCTGTCATGATCATTTTTTTTCTATACGATCAAAACTAAATAAAAAAGTAGAGTAAAAACTGTACAATTTCGATCTTATGATTATTATAACTTTAAATGATTAGCAGAGATTTTATAAGCATTGATTATTTTAAGTTTAAAATAGCATCTCAGAAAGTATGAGATACGTGTTACTTTTACATAAAATTTTTAGCGATAGAACCAAAATTTGCTGGTAAATTGGCTCCATCGTTTAAAGGAATAATACGAGATAATTGCTCCTGTTGATCTAGAATTAAGAGATATTCTCCGATCAACTGCGCTAAAAGCGTTCTATGCGATTTGCTAAGATGTGCCGTGTTAATTAATATGTAATCATCTTTTGCTCTTAAGAATCTACTACCAATAGGATTCCAAAACCCTTTAACATCTACCTCTCTATCCAGGGATCTAAGCTCTCTCAAAAAAACAGATGATCTATCTTCATCGTAATTTTGTTGAAGGTATTTCTCTATTTCGATAAAATAAAAACTACTTAATAATATTTCATTGGCACGTTTAACAACTCGGGAAAGCTTACGGTTTCCACCATTGTAAATTAATTTCATTTTTGATTTTTTTTGTTAGGATCTATGTTTGGTTTTTTGGTCGAATTATTTTTTTAGTAAAATGAAATAACTGTGTTTAATGTTAAGTAATTTGTAGGGGGGCTTTACTTACTAAAATTACTTTATATCTTTCTGAATATCAAATAAATATTCATTTGTACATAAGAATTGTATTTTCAGTATTTTTTGCTATTATTTATTTTAATAAAGCGATAAAATGATGGTGTAATATTTATTTTTTTGATAAAATCTATGATCTTATTTGATTAGAAGAATCAAAAAATACCTTATTTTTGCTCTCCGAACCTTCATTTCAACCCAGTATATGAGTCAAAAAGTGCTACTTACCGCTAAAGAAGTACAAATAATTTTGCAACGACTGGCTTGCCAGCTTGTAGAAAATCACTCTGACTTTTCTAATACTGTTCTTATAGGGATACAGCCTAGAGGAATATTTTTACTGAATAGACTTCAGGAAATTCTCGAAAAAGAATACCAGATAAACGACCTTAAAACCGGCCAATTGGACATTACTTTTTACCGGGACGATTTCCGTAGAAGTGATAAACCTTTAGAGGCTAATAAAACCAAGATCGATTTTGTGGTAGAAGATAAGCGCGTAGTTTTTATAGATGATGTTTTGTATACAGGTAGAAGCATACGTGCAGCGCTTACAGCAATTCAATCTTTTGGAAGACCTAAGGAAATTGAGTTATTAAGTTTTATCGATCGTCGTTTTAGCAGACATTTACCTATTCAGCCGGATTACAATGGTAGGCAGGTAGACGCCATAAACGAAGAAAAAGTAAAAGTAAACTGGAAAGAAAACGAAGGTGAAGATATTGTTTACCTTATTTCAAAATAATTAGCGTAATGAGCGAATTAAGTGTTAACCACTTACTGGGAATTAAGTATCTGCAAAAATCAGATATCGACTTAATTTTTAATACTGCAGATCATTTTAAAGAAGTTATTAACCGGCCTATTAAAAAAGTTCCTTCATTACGAGATATTACGATTGCCAATCTTTTTTTCGAGAACAGTACGCGTACCCGCCTTTCTTTCGAACTTGCCGAAAAGAGGTTAAGTGCAGATACGATAAATTTTTCAGCAGCATCCTCTTCAGTAAAAAAAGGGGAAACGCTTATCGATACGGTAAATAATATCTTATCGATGAAAGTTGATATGGTGGTAATGAGGCATCCAAATCCGGGAGCCGGAATTTTTCTTTCTAAACATGTAAAAGCGAGTATCGTAAATGCAGGTGATGGAGCACACGAACATCCAACTCAGGCTTTACTGGATTCGTATTCTATACGTGAGCGTTTAGGTGAAGTAGCCGGTAAAAATGTAGTAATTGTAGGGGATATTCTGCATAGCCGTGTAGCACTTTCTAACATCTTTGCACTGAAGCTTCAGGGCGCTAATGTAAAAGTTTGCGGCCCAAAAACATTAATTCCAAAATATATCGATTCTTTAGATGTAGAGGTCGAAACCAACCTTATCAAAGCATTGGAGTGGTGTGATGTGGCAAATATGCTTCGAGTACAGAATGAAAGAATGGATATAAGCTATTTCCCTTCAACTAGAGAGTACACTCAACAATTTGGTTTGAATAAGAAGATTCTAAATAGCCTTAATAAAGAGATCATCGTAATGCATCCCGGACCAATTAATCGCGGCGTAGAAATTACAAGTGACGTTGCAGACAGCGATCAGGCGATCATTTTAGACCAGGTGCAAAACGGTGTGGCGATACGAATGGCTGCGATTTATTTGCTTGCATCTAAAATTAAGCAATAGATTTTTATTAAATTAGTACATCCCATTTCAAAAAGAGGCTAATGAATATTGAAAAGAGAGAAAAATATCTTTTGATTACCGATGATAAAGATTCTATAACCGATTTTACTTCAAGATTAACAACAAATCATCACCAGTTCGAGACTGAAAATGTGGTTGTTGATATCCTAAAATATGGCGCTTTAGAATTAGAGGAGCTTTTAGGGTTCTTAGAACTTTCTACAGTTCATCGTGCCAACAAAAAATCTTTTGTGATCGCTAACGATGCCATTAATATCGATAAGATCCCAGAAGAATTGGTAGTCGTACCAACGTTAAGAGAGGCAGAAGATATTATACAAATGGAAGAACTGGAACGAGAGCTTGGCTTTTAAATTCTTAATTAAATATTCTCTATTTTCTTCCAAAATCGATTTTAATGAAGCTTGATATTTTAGGCTGTTATGCTGCTACTCCACGTTCTCTAACCAATCCTACTTCCCAGGTTCTAACCATGCAAAATCAAATGTTTTTGATTGATTGTGGTGAAGGGACTCAGGTACAGCTTCGAAAAAATAAGATCAAATTCGGTAAAATTGAGCATATTTTTATTTCTCATTTGCACGGCGATCATTTCTATGGATTAATTGGACTTATCTCGACTTTCATGTTGCTTAATCGAGAAAAGGAGCTTCATGTTTACGGCCCAAAAGGAATAAAGGAAGTTATTTTACTTCAGCTAAAACTTTCTAATGCCTGGACGCCTTATCCATTATATTTTCATGAGTTAACTTCAAATAAAGCAGAGAAAATTTACGAGAACGAGAAGCTTTCCGTAGAAACAATTCCGCTTAAACACAGGGTGTATACCAACGGGTTTTTATTCAGAGAAAAAGAAGGGGATCGCAAATTATTGATCGATGAAGCACAAAAATATAAAATCGACGTAGCACTTTTCAAAAGTCTTAAAAAGGGAAAGGATGTAGTTTCTGAAGATGGTAAATTAATAAAGAACGACTTGGTCACAGCACCAGGTGAAGCACCAAAAAGTTATGCGTTTTGTAGTGATACTGTTTTTTCTGAAGAAATTATCCCACAATTAGCCAATATCGACGTTTTGTATCACGAGTCTACTTTTTTACAGGAACAGCTTAAATTAACAGATCCTACCAAACATAGCACCGCAATGCAGGCAGCAACGATTGCTAAAAAAGCGAACGTCAAACAGCTAATTTTGGGGCATTATTCTACTCGTTATCCAGACATTCGATTATTTAAGACTGAAGCTGAAGAGGTTTTTCCTAATGTCGCGTTGGCTGAGGATGGAAAGAGCTTCGAATTTTAATATTTTCAGATCCTTTTTCTGAATTCTTCAAAACCAGTTTATCAAATAAGAAAGCTTGGTTTAAATTTTACTTAAATCCTCATATTGCTCGATTAAAATTTTCGGCTTTATTACTAAAACTCGTAAATTGCAGTAGGCTATTGCTGTGAAGTGCGGTAATAAGCTACAAATGATTACTTGTAGAAAAGCTGAAATATAAAGCGATGAGTAAAGATCTTCAGGATTACAGACAATCTTACGAAAAAAGTGAATTATTAGAAAGTAGTATTTCTAGTGATCCTTTTGAATTATTTGAACAATGGTTTAACGAAACCGAAGCCGAAGGCGGTTCAGGAGAAGTTAATGCGATGACCATGTCCACGATTGGTCTCGATGGTTTTCCAAAATCCAGAGTAGTGCTTTTAAAATCTTATAGCGCAGATGGATTTGTTTTTTATACCAATTTTAATTCTGAAAAAGGAAAAGCTATTGCTCAAAATCCACATGTTTGTTTATCATTTTTCTGGCCTTCTACAGAGCGACAGGTAATCATAAAAGGTCTGGTAGAAAAAGTAGATGAAAAAATAGCAACGAAATATTACCATTCTCGCCCGCGTGGAAGTCAGCTTGGTGCCTGGGCATCACCACAAAGCACTGAAATTGCCAGCCGTGAAGTATTAGAAAATAATCTTGCCGAAGTCGAAGAGAAATATGAAGGGCAGGAAGTGCCAAAACCAGCGCATTGGGGAGGTTATATTGTTAAACCGGTTAGTTTGGAGTTTTGGCAGGGAAGACAAAATAGATTACACGATCGTATTGCCTATATAAGGGAAGATGCTAAATGGAATTCTAAACGTTTGGCACCATAATTATGAAGCGATTAGTTGTTGTAAGGCATGGTAAATCTTCTTGGAAATATGATGTTCCAGATCACGAAAGACCTTTAAAGAAAAGAGCTAAAAAGGATGCTAAAGCTGTTTTGGGTGTTTTTAAAGCTTTTTATCTTCAAAATATAGAAAGCGCAACATTTTGGAGTAGTTACGCTGTTAGGGCACATGAGACCGCTAAGATCTTTAAAAAAGAATTAGAGATAAAAGATAAGGATTTTGAGGTTAAAAAAGCCTTGTATACATTTAGTAGCGGCGATTTAAAAAATATAATTCGAAAGGCGCCAGATTCTATAGAAACCCTGGTTATTTTTTCTCACAATCCTGGCATTACCGGTCTGGTAAATCATTCAGGAGATCAAAAGTTTCATAACATTCCAACTACCGGATTGTGCGTTATAGAGTTCGAAGAAGATCATTGGGATTCTATAAGTACAGGTAAAACTTTACTAAGCCTTTTTCCAAAGAATTTACGTTAAGCATGCAGGAAAATAAATATATAAACAGAGAATTAAGCTGGCTTCAATTTAACACCCGAGTTTTACAGGAAGCTGAAGATGAAACGGTCCCCTTAATAGAAAGACTTCGATTTTTAGGGATTTTCAGTAATAATTTAGATGAATTTTTTAAGGTGAGATACGCAACCGTAAAGCGTATCGATCTTGCAGGTAAGGCGGGTAAAAGTGCACTAGGCGGAATGAAAGCAAGTAAGCTTTTAGAAGATATCACCAAAGTGGTGATAAAACAACAATCTGAAAGTTTAAAGATCTTAGATAAGATTCAGCAACGACTTCGCGACGAACACGGTATCTGTGTGATCAATGAAAAAGAAGTATCTGAGTCTCAACAAAAATTTGTAAAAGATTATTTTCTATCTCATGTTAGCCCTGCTTTAGTAACTATTGTTCTTAACGATTTAGAAGAGTTACCGAGTTTAAAAGATAGTGCCGCTTATTTGGCTGTAACTATGGAAATGAAACCTGTAAAGCCTTCAGGGAAAATTTCTAAACTGGTTAAGGGTGAGAAAAAAGAGCGTAAATATGTACTTATTGAAATTCCAAGAAGTATAGAGCGATTTGTTGTGCTGCCATCAGATAATGAGAAGCAGTATATCATAATTCTGGATGATCTTATCAGGTATAATTTGAATAGTATCTTCAATATTTTTGAATATGAAACTATTTCGGCTCACATGATAAAAATCACCAGGGATGCCGAACTAGATATTGACAGCGACTTGAGTAAAAGTTTTATTGAAAAGATTTCTGAAAGTGTAAAAGACCGAATAAAAGGTGATCCTGTAAGATTTGTCTACGATAAGAATATTGATAAAGAAACGCTTACTTATTTGATGAATAAAATGGGAATCGATCATGCCGATAGTATTATTCCTGGTGGGCGTTACCATAATCGTCGAGATTATATGGGGTTTCCACGATTAGGAAGCAAAGAGCTTCTTTATGATACTAAAGAGGCATTGCCAATTCCCGGGCTTGCTTTGCAAACCAGTTTGATCCAGGGAACCGGCAAAAAGGATCATATGCTTTATGCACCATATCAAAGTTTTTCTTATGTCGTAAAATTCTTAAGGGAAGCAGCTTTAGACCCTAAAGTAAAAACGATAAAAATTACTATTTATAGACTGGCAAAGATCTCTCACATCGCCAGTTCTTTGATCAATGCGGTGAAAAATGGTAAGAAAGTACTGGTGCAGATAGAACTAAGAGCGCGGTTTGATGAAGCTGCAAATATTAAGTATGCCGAACAGATGCAGCGTGAAGGCGTAAAATTGATCTTTGGTGTTCCGGGATTAAAAGTGCACTGTAAAACCTGTGTAATCGAGCGTGAAGAAAACAATGGTAAATTAAAGAAATATGGCTTTATAAGTACCGGAAATTTTAATGAGTCGACTTCAAAGATCTATACCGATTATACCCTTTTTACCGCCAATCAGGAGATACTAAAAGAGGTAAATAAGGTATTCGATTTTTTTGAGACCAATTATAAGGTGAGTAAATACAGGCATTTAATTGTTTCGCCGCATTATACAAGGGCAGCTTTAACCAAGTTGATTCAAAATGAAATTGAAAACCAATTAGAAGGAAAACCTGCTGGTATCAAATTAAAACTGAATAGTCTTTCAGATTATCCAATGATTGATAAGTTGTACCAGACGAGTAGAGCAGGGGTAAAAGTCAAATTGATCGTTAGGGGAATCAATTGTTTAATTCCGGGAGTACCGGGAATGAGCGAGAATATAGAATCTATTAGTGTTGTCGATAAATTTCTGGAACATCCCCGAGTATTTATTTTTGAAAACGCAGGAAATCCTAAGGTTTATATATCTTCAGCAGATCTAATGTCCAGAAACCTGGATAATCGAGTAGAAATTGCCTGCCCAATTTACGATAACGACATCAAACAAGAAGTGATCGATGGTTTTGAAATTAGCTGGAGCGATAATGTAAAAGCGCGTGTTTTTTCAGAAAAACAAAATAATGCCTATCGCAAGAAAACGAAACCAAGAGTGCGTTCACAAGAAGCACTTTACGATTATTATTTAAATAAGAACGAAAATTTTAAGCAGTGATAGTACAAAAGAAATATGCAGCAATAGATATTGGTTCTAATGCCATAAGGTTACTGGTATCTACAATTACTGAAAAAGAAGGAATGGAAACTAATTTTAGAAAAACATCCTTAGTGCGTGTGCCTATTAGATTAGGAGCCGATGTTTTTTTAAAACAAAATATCTCTAAAAATAACCAGGATCGTATGATAGATGCGATGCATGCATTTAGTCTTTTAATGAAGGCACATGGGGTTGAAAAATATAAAGCCTGTGCAACTTCAGCAATGCGAGAAGCCAAAAATGGCGATGCAGTTACAGATGTGATTAAGGATAAAACAGGGATTGAAATTGAGATCATTGATGGTACGCACGAGGCTGCCATCATTGCTGCTACAGATTTACATGCTTTAATCCAGGATGATCATAACTATTTATACGTTGATGTTGGTGGTGGTAGTACAGAATATACACTTTATAGTAATGGAGAATCTATAGCTTCAAGATCTTTTAAAGTTGGTACCGTAAGATTATTGAACGACCTGGTAGAGAACAAAACCTGGCGCGAAATGGAAGCCTGGGTAAAAGAAAATACAAAAGGCTACGAGGATATTAGCTTAATAGGTTCTGGTGGAAATATTAATAATATCTTTAAAACCAGTGGTAAAAAGGATGGCAAACCTTTAAGCCTTTCTTACTTGAAAAAGTATGATGAATTATTAAATAGCTATACCTACGAGGAAAGAATTACTGAGCTGGATTTAAAAAATGACCGTGCAGATGTTATTATTCCGGCATCAAGAATTTATTTGAATTCGATGAAATGGGCTAAAGCTAGCCAGATCTATGTGCCAAAAATTGGATTGGCAGATGGTATAATCAAGTCACTTTATCATTCTAATTAAGATCTCATCTTAGATTTAAAAACAAATAAAGCGGGCATTTGCCCGCTTTATTTGTTTATTCATTGACCTTTCTTACTGCTTTTTTTAACCGTGAATCGTTTCCTTATTTCCTAATCCCTGTATCATTTTTCCTTCAAATTCTAAGAGATCATTCCATTTTTTATCGACCACTTCACGGTCACCATACTTTCTGGCGAATTTTAGGAACATGGTATAATGATTAGCTTCACTTATCATCAGGTTTTTATAAAATTCTGCCAGCTCTTTATCTTCAAGTTTTTCGCTAAGTAATCGAAAACGCTCACAACTTCTTGCTTCTATGAGTCCGGCAATTAATAAGCGGTGAACAAGTTGAGTTTTTCGGCTCCCTCCTTTTGGAAAAAACTTTAAAAGCTGAACAACATATTCATCTTTACGATCCCATCCCATCTCAATACCACGAGCTAAGATTTTATCGTGCACCATTTTAAAGTGCCCCATTTCTTCGCGAGATAATGCGATCATCGCTGTAACCAATTCTGGGTATTCAGGATAATTTACGATCAGAGAAATAGCCGTTGATGCTGCCTTTTGCTCACACCACGCATGATCGATCAAAATTTCTTCAATATTTTTATTGGCAATATCTGCCCATCTGGGATCTGTAGGAAGTTTTAAACCAAGCATAATTATACATCTAGATCAAAAGTTGTTCGTAATTTATCCAAAAGCGGATTTTTCTCTTTCAGCTTATTATATTTTTCTATAGGTGTAAAAACAAATTTTTTCGCTGTCGTTTCATTAACATCGATCACCAATGTGATGGTCGTATTTTTCAATCTGGCTTTTAGAAATCCCATTAATTTATGCTGACCTCTTTCCAGATCAAGCTTCATAGATTCTGCAGGTAATTCCAGATGAATTTCGTTATCATTTTTTAATGTAGGAAGATCTGTTTCTAATATTGAAGCAAGGATTTTTTCTCCCCGTTTTTTCAATTTGTGAACATAGTCGTCCCAGGCGGCTTGTAACTGAGTTTCAGTAAACTTGCCAGTCATCACTGCTTCACGTTCTGGAGCCTTATCTTTTACCTGGGCTTCCAGTTGTTTTTTCTTACGAATACTAGCTAAAGAAAGTCCGGATACTCTTTCTGTTTTAGTATCGGTCTCAGCAACTGGATTTGTTTTAGTGGATTCGTTTTGCTGAGGTTGAGGTTGAACTTCTTTTGCCGGTTCTTCTTTAATTTTATCTTCGGAAGTATTCGGCACTTCTTTACTAAAATACTCCTGATTTGCAGTTGTAGTTTCAGTAGCACAGGTGTCATTTTCTGTACGATTTTCAGCTGAAGGTTGTTGCGCTTCTTTAGGAGCAGTATTGTTTTGCCCATATTCGTTATTCCTGATGATCGATTTTTCTTCTTTCGAGATCGATTTTGCAGGCTGTTCGAAGTGAGAAGCAGGAACTATTTTAGGACTGCTGTTTTTTTTTTCTCCGTCGAAAGTGACAGAGGCAATTTGCATTAAGCAGAGTTCAACTAAAAGCCGTTGATTTCGGCTGGTCTTGTATTTTAAATCACATTCATTAGCAAGGTCGATTGCCTGAAGCAAAAATTGTTGCGAAGTCTTTTGAGATTGTTCAAAATACTTGGTTTTTGTTTGTTCTCCAACTTCTAAAAGCTGAATGGTTCGTTGATCTTTACAAACCAGCAAATCTCTAAAATGTGAAGCTAAACCAGCCACAAAATGATGACCATCAAATCCATTAGAAAGGATGTCGTTAAACAATACCAGTAGTTGCGGAATGTTATTATCCAGAAGTAAATCTGTTACCTGCATGTAGGTATCGTAATCTAAGACATTCAGGTTTTCTGTAACCGCCTGTCGTGTTAAATCTTTTCCACTAAAACTTACTACACGATCGTAGATAGAAAGGGCATCACGCATGGCACCATCTGCCTTTTGTGCAATGATCTGCAGGGCATCCTCTTCAGCATTAACACCTTCCTGTTCCGCAATATATTTTAAATATTCTTTTGCATCAGTTACGGTAATCCTTTTAAAATCAAATATCTGGCAACGCGAAAGAATGGTAGGAATGATCTTGTGTTTTTCGGTCGTAGCAAGGATGAAAATCGCATGTTTTGGTGGCTCTTCTAAGGTTTTAAGAAACGCATTAAAAGCCGAAGTCGATAACATGTGAACCTCGTCAATAATATAGACCTTATAAGTTCCAACTTGTGGAGGAATTCTTACCTGATCGATAAGATTACGAATATCATCAACCGAGTTGTTAGAAGCGGCATCAAGCTCAAAAATATTAAAAGCAAAATCTTCATCTGGACTTTGAGTACCGTCCTGGTTGATCATTTTTGCCAAAATACGGGCACAGGTAGTTTTCCCCACTCCACGGGGACCGGTAAATAAAAGCGCCTGAGCAAGATGATTATGAGCAATAGCATTAGCCAAAGTATTGGTAATTGCTTGCTGCCCAACAACATCCTTAAAGGTTTGTGGCCTGTATTTACGCGCCGAAACTACAAAATGCTCCATCTAACAAGTTTGAACGACAAATATAAAAATAGCCAGCTTAACTTCGAAAATATGAACTAGTATTTATAAACAAATCATCAATTTTATAAAGATGAAATCAAAGCGAATATGCTTCATATTGAATTATATTTGGAAATGTGCTAATTTTAAAATTATCTTCTAAACTAAAGGCTAAGATTATTAACTTTCGAGATATTTTTGTAACAGCTAAAAGCTTAAACTTTTTCTGTGGACCGTAAACTGTAAACTGATCACTTAATAATTAATTTGTTGATACGTTAATTTGAAAATTATCTTCTAAACTAAATGCTAAGATTGTAGGTTTTCAGGGTGTTTTTTTAAGCTGAATGCTGATGTCTAAAAGCTTAAACCTTTTCTGTAAGCCGTAAACTGAGAACTGTAAACTTTTCCCTAAACTTTCAATTAAAATTAGATACATTTGCAGCCAAGCAGGTCGGCCCTATCGCTAAGCTCATATTTGCGGCTTGGAGGAAAGTCCGGACACCGTAGAGCAGCATAGTGGGTAACGCCCACCGGTCGTGAGGCCAGGACAAGTGCAACAGAAAGAATGTACAGGTAATGCTGTAGTGAAACCAGGTAAACTCTATGCGGTGCAATGCCATGTAAACCAACATTATCAAATTGCTCGTTTGTTGTTGGAGGGTAGGCAGCTAAAGGGCTTTGGTAACAAAGTTCTCAGATAAATGACAAGGGCATCCTGATGTATTTCAGGGTGAACAGAATCCGGCTTACAGACCTGCTTTTTTATATACTCTTACATAATCGATCAAATATTCCTGCGGAAATATAGCATCATCGATGTCTCCCGCCCATTTACCACCAAGTGCTAGGTTGATAATTAGGAAAAATGGCTTTTTAAAAGGATTGTTTTTAGTATCTGCGTCCTCGATCTTAAAGGTGTAATACACATGATCGTCGAACGAAAATTGAATTTTTTCTGAATCCCAGTTCATTCCGTAAACATGAAAATCTTCAGTAGGCGAGGGGTCTAAACTTAACTGCCCGCCTTCGCTTTTTATAGTTGATCCTTTACCTTGCGGATAATGTACCGTAGCATGAATGGTATATGGATCTTTCCCCACGAATTCTAAAATATCGATTTCTCCGCTATAAGGCCATTCGATGTCGTGAAAATTAGATCCTAACATCCAAATGGCTGGCCATACGCCTTTTCCCTGCGGAAGTTTAGCACGTACCTCAATTTTACCAAAATTTAGATCGAATTTTTTATGCGTATGTAGACTGGCTGAAGTGTAAAAGGCCTTTTCTGTATTATAACGATAGTTCTGAATATCTGGATCGTATTTCTTATTTCGATATTCTTCTTTTCTGGCAATGATTTTTAGAACATCATCTTTAACGATTGCATTTTTTTTACGTTTCGTATAATATTGCTCTTCCAGATTCCGAATAAATCATAGTTCATGAGTCCATTTATCTTTATCGGGTTTGCCGCGATAATCAAACTCGTCATTCCAAATTAATTCGTATTCCTGAGCATTTATACTCATAGGTAAGAAAGCTAAAATTGTAATTAAAAAATAAAGAATATTAGCTTCAGTATTTTTATTCTTCTTCACTGGTTTCGTAAAAAAATGAAAAAACAGAACCTCCATATCCTCGCTTCTCTACAAAATTTGGGCCACTAGATAGATCGGTATGTTTTCCAGATTCTATAATAAGCATTCCGTCTTCGCTAAGAAGATTATTTTCAAATACGAGCTCGGCTATTTTCAAAAAGTCTTCCGTAGAAAAATCATAAGGAGGATCAGCAAAAATTACATCTGCCTTAATCGGTGCTCGTTCAAGGTATTTAAAAACGTCACTTTTTATCGCTGTTATCGAATAATCTAGTTCGCTTGCGGTTTTTTTGATAAATTTTATACATTCAAAATTACCATCTACAGCTGTGATCGCTTCTGCACCGCGAGAAGCAAATTCGTAAGCGATATTACCGGTACCAGAAAATAGATCTAAAACGCGTAAAGCACTAAAATGATAATGGTTATTAAGGATGTTAAACAATCCTTCTTTTGCCATATCTGTAGTTGGCCTAACGGGTAATTTTTTTGGGGCAATAATTCTTTTGCCTTTGTTACTTCCTGAGATTATTCGCATTTAAAGCGTGTTTAAAAGTATGTATTCTTCAGATCTATTAATATTCCAGCCTTCTTCTATTTCGTGTTCTGTTTCTGAAGATAAAAAAGAAATATGCTCAACGTATTCCTGAAGTAATTTGTATATTTCATTCTCTTTGTGAATTTCACCACCAAGATAAAGCCTGAATTTTTTAGGATCTAATTCTAACTGTTCTGCAGCGAAAAGCAGATAATAAAGATAATCTTCTTTGCTAAAGAACGTAAAGCTATTACATAACAATAATTTCCCGTCTTCAATAATAAATAAATCTAATCGATTTTTGCTATTATGAGTATATACTTTGATGCCTTTAGCATCTTCAAAAGAAAGAAATTTATTTAGCAGAATCGATAAATGGTGAGAATATTCAAATTCACCATATTTTTCAAAAAAGTAGTTGATGATGTTAGTGTAAGGAATATAGATATTCACCATCTCCTTAGTTTCAATTTCATCTACAGCAACAAAATCTGTTTTAAGGATTTTGGTATTAAATTTTAGATAAGAAGCAGCGGCTTCTTCCTTAAACCATTTTTTGGGCACCAGCGTAAAAAGAGTATTGCAAAAGCACAATTTTACCTCATTTACTGGCGATTTAAGTTGTGGTTGTGTGTTATATTCTTCTTCTATCTTTTGAAGAAGATTTACTGGATCCAGTTCTTTTTCAAAGACTTTTTTATGATAATAAACTACTGTATTTGTTTTTGTATTTAGGGTACAAAAAGAAAGTCCATTCAGGCTAACCTGAATGGACAGTTTCAAAAAAGTATTTTCTGGATTATTGGTCACCATATGTTTGTGGCCAGTTTCCGGTGGTTTTAATTTCATCCATAGAACCAACACTTATGTAACGACCATTAACTTCTTCTACAGATTGTGCCTGGTTTTCCATGTTAATCATTTGTTTGTCTTGATCAAATAAAACTACACTTTTAGCAACTTTCGCTTCAAAAACAGGAATCTTATTATCTCCTTTTTGAATGCTACCAGCTTCTAACTCGATCTTAGCATCTGTCCCTTCAGTAGGAACATTAATCATATTAGTGTAACGATCACGATCTCCTTTGTATAAAGAATCTTTTACAGATACGAAGTCTAGAGTATCGATAAGTACTTTTTCTATATACTCGTCGACACCGTAAGTTGCTTTGTATTCTTCATCTAATACTGTAGTATCTCTACGTTGAGTAATAGCAAACTCTGCAGTATCAATAAATTGTACAAGTTTATCAAAATCACCTTCAAAATCACCAACGATTTCTTTGTGAGCAAGCTCTGCTGCTCGTATATCTTTTAGGTGTTCAATTACTTTAGGGTAACGTTGTTCTTTAACCTTGTTAAATTGAATTGGTCGGTATACAGCATCAAAAGTTAACCAAGCCAGGAAAGCTATAACCGCCCACAATAGTAATTGAATTACAAGTCTCATGCTTCTAAGAAATTAATTTAAGTTATTAGAGTTATACGACAAATCTACAATTTTTTTTTATTCGCAAAAGTTTCTTGCCTAAAAATCCATGATTATCTTTGGTTTTTTAAGGATTCAGCTATGGAAAAACCGAATGTTTCAGCATTCTATAAAATATTGATTAATGATTTAGGTTTCCAACCCCGTGCAAAACAGAATATTGCCTTACAGCAGTTAGCCCAGTTTGCGGTAGAGGGAACTAATGACGATCTTTTTTTGTTAAAGGGCTTTGCAGGAACTGGAAAAACCACAATTATTAGTGCTTTTGTTAAAAACCTATGGAAAATTCGGAAATCTGGCGTTTTAATGGCGCCAACCGGGCGTGCTGCAAAGGTAATTGCTAATTATTCGAAAAGAGAAGCTTTTACGATCCATAAGAAAATCTATTTTCCGAAGAAATCTGGGGCAAGCGGAATTCATTTTGTTTTACAACCTAATAAGCATAAGAATACCATTTTTATTGTAGACGAAGCTTCTATGATCGCCGATCATCCAGGTGATTCCAAAAATTTTGATAATGGATCTTTGCTGGATGATCTAATGGAATATGTTTATAGTGGCCATAAATGTCAGTTGATTTTCATTGGAGATACGGCGCAGCTTCCACCGGTAAAAATGGATATGAGTCCGGCCTTAGATCAGGATAAATTACGCACCGGATTTTTTAAGGAAGTTGGTCATATTCAGTTAGATGAAGTGGTAAGGCAAAGTGAAGAGAGTGATATTTTGCATAACGCAACTTTAATCAGGGAGGCTATTCGTGAAGAATTTTACGAAAGCTTCAAGTTTGAGCTTGGTCCAAAAGCAGATGTTATAAGGCTGGTAGACGGTTACGAGATTATGGAAGCGATCCAGGATGCTTATCATACTTTAGGGAACGAAGAAACCAGTATTATCGTAAGATCGAATAAACGAGCCAATCAATATAATCAGCAAATTAGATCCCGAATTCTGTTTCAGGAGGAAGAAATTTCTGCCGGGGATTATTTAATGGTGGTTAAGAATAATTATTTCTGGGTAAAACCAACTTCAGAAGCTGGTTTTATTGCGAATGGAGATATTGTAAAGGTTTTGGAAATTTTTGCGATAAAAGAACTTTATGGTTTTCGTTTTGCTGAAGTTTCTGTCCAGATGGTCGATTATCCAAAAATGCGTCCATTCGAAACGGTGGTGATGTTAGATACGCTAACCAGTAACACTCCATCACTTACTTTTGAAGAGTCCAATCAACTCTACCAGGAGGTAATGAAGGATTATGAAGACGAAACGGCCAAATACAAGAAGTTTTTAAAAGTAAAGAACAACAAATATTTTAATGCGTTACAGGTTAAATTCTCGTATGCTATTACCTGCCATAAAAGTCAGGGTGGTCAATGGAACACCGTTTTTATAGAACAACCTTATTTGCCTAATGGCGTGGGGAAAGAATACCTTCGCTGGTTATACACAGCGGTAACGCGTGCAACCGATAAATTATATTTAATTGGTTTTAAGGATGATTTCTTTGTTGCAGAGGATTAACTAAATTTAAACAGACTGACTGTCTTTAAAAGCTTATTTTAGAAAAAACTAATCAATATTTTTGATGAAAGAAAAACTTAAGATCGTCGCGATGATTCCGGCAAGATATGAAGCTTCTCGATTTCCGGGGAAATTAATGCAGGATCTAAACGGAAAACCAGTAATTCAAAGAACTTACGAAGCTGCTAAAAATACCGGACTTTTTGACCAGGTGTATATCGTGACCGATAGTGATCAAATATTTCTTGCTGCTTCTAAATTTGGCGGTAAAGTTATAAGAAGTAAAAAAGAACATGACTGCGGAAGCGACCGTCTTGCAGAGGCCGTTCATGATATGGATGTAGATATTGTTGTGAATGTGCAAGGTGATGAGCCATTTATCGATAAATTAAGCTTAGAGCGATTACTGAATGTTTTTCAGGATGATGATGCGGCAAGTATCGATCTTGCTTCATTAAAAGTAGCAATACAGGATAGCGACGAAATTACCAATCCTAACAATGTAAAGGTAATTACAGATCATAATGATTATGCGTTGTATTTTTCCAGATTTCCTGTTCCTTATCCCAGAAATACAGATATCAAGGTGATTTATTACAAACACATTGGTATTTATGCGTTTAGAAAACAAGCACTTTTGGATTTCTATAATTTGCCGATGCTGCAATTAGAGAATGCTGAAAAAATTGAGTGTATTCGTTATTTAGAATATGGTAAGAATATAAAAATGGTAGAGACTGAAATGCAAACCATTGGGATAGACACTCCTGAAGATTTAGAGCGAGCAAAAAAATATCATCAATCTTTAGAAAATTAGATTTAAGCTGAAAAAAATAGAAGCTAAAATTCTATAAAAACGGCCAGTATTTTAGAATACTAGCCGTTTTTCTTTGGCAATACAGAACATATTACTAACTAACAATTAATTGTTGCTCACTGCTGCTTTGTAAGTAGAAAGGGCACGTTCTCTGGCTTCTTTATGATCTACCATTTTTTCAGGATAATCGTCGGTGCCAAATTCTTCAACCCATTCTTTTATATATTTTTTTTCTTTATCAAATTTATCGATTTGTGTCGTAGGATTAAAAATTCTAAAATAAGGAACCGCATCTACACCGCTTCCGGCAACCCATTGCCAGTTTCCTACGTTGGAGGACATTTCGTAATCCAGAAGTTTTTCAGCAAAATAAGCTTCTCCCCAACGCCAATCGATTAGCAAATGCTTGCACAAAAAGCTTCCTACCAACATTCTAACCCTATTGTGCATAAAACCAGATTTATTTAATTGGCGCATACCAGCATCTACAAGTGGAAAACCTGTTTTCCCTGCTTTCCATTTTTCAAACTCATCTTTATTATTTCTCCATTTTATATTGTCGTATTTGCTTTTAAATGCATCGGTAACGGTAGAAGGATTGTGATAAAGAACCTGCATAAAAAACTCTCGCCAAACTAGTTCTTGTAAGAAGGTCTTGTTACTTTCATTATTAGCTTTCTTAACCATTTTTCTAACGCTCACAGTACCAAATCTAAGATGCGGACCTAATCGGCTTGTGCCATCTTTTGCAGGGATATTTCTGGTACCTTCATATTCCTGAATAAGCGTTGGCGTAGTATCGAAATTGGGCACTTTCAATGAAGATTTTTTAAATCCAATATCGCTTAAACTTAAGTTTGGTAGCCGGGTGTTTTTGATAAGATTATCTAAATACTGACTAGTATAGTGTATTTTGAGATCGATATCTTTAAAATGTTGCATCCAGGTTTTCATGTAGGGTGTATACACTACATAAGGATCGCCATCACCTTTTACAACCTCGTCTTTTTCAAAAATAACCTGATCTTTAAAAGTCTCAAATTCAGCATCATTTTCTTTCAATAATTTCTGAATTTTTTCATCACGGTCTTTAGCGTAAGGCTCGTAATCGCGATTGGTAAATACTTTACCAACATAATAATCTTTAAATAACTCTTTGAAGACTTCTTCAGGTTTACCATGATACATAGCCAGAGATGAACTATGATTATCCTGAAGCTCACTTCTCATATCCTGTAGCGTTTCAAAAATAAAGGTCACTCTTGCATCATCTTCAGGTAAGCTATCTAAAATTTCAGGATCAAATATAAAAATTGGTAAAACCGGATGATTTTCTTTCAAGGCAGCCAAAAAACCTACATTGTCGTCTAATCTTAAATCTCTACGAAACCAAAATATATTTATTTTGTCTTTACTCATTACGAAATGTTTAGTGTTGAAAGTCCGCCGTCTACACCAAGAATTTGTCCTGTGATCCAACTACTTTCTTCACTTAATAAAAATGCGGAAATATTTGCAATATCGGCTGTAGTTCCTACACGTTTTAGTGGGTGACGCTGATCCATCTTTTCCTTTTTCTTTTCGTTATTCAGAAGCTTTTCAGCAAGTGGAGTATCTGTTAAAGAAGGGGAAACTACGTTAACTCTTAAACTAGGGGCATACTCGGCTGCCAATGATTTAGCGAAACCTTCTATAGCACCTTTTGCTGCCGCCACACTAGTATGAAATGGCATACCTACTTTTACCGCCACACTACTAAAAAATACCAGGCTAGCCTGATCTGCCGATTTTAATTTCGGCATTAAAGCATTTACAACGTTAATTAAACCAAAGAAATTGAGTTGCATTTCCTCTTCAAAATCTTTCGGTTTAAGCATTTTAAAAGGTTTAAGATTTATACTTCCCGGGCAGTAAACGAGTCCGTCTAATTTTTCAGGAAGATCAAGAGAAGAAATATCATCTTTCAATACATCGAATTCAAAATGTGTAATATCTAGTTCTCCAAGATCAGCTTTATTCCTTGAAGCCACATAAATATTATGCTCTTGGTAAAGTTTTTTAGCAATTTCGAATCCAATTCCGGTAGAACCTCCAATAAGTAGAATATTCTTTTCCATATTAGTTTAATATATCTTGTTTAAGTGTAGCATCTTTATTTTGTTGTGGTGCTTTATATTCTCCAAAGAGCTCGACCAATTTCTTTTTACGATACGCAAATATTTCTTCAAGTTTAGGTTTCACCATAAAAGGATGCGCCAAATTTCCCAATTTCCCCATAGGTAGTTTGTAATCTACAATGTCTTCCATCTCTACACCGCCTTCGATTTCTTTAATAAAATGTTTGTGATGCCATAAAGTATAAGGTCCAAATCGCTGTTCGTCCACAAAATATTCGCCTTCTTTTACATGAGTTATTTCGGTTACCCATTTCGTTTTAATACCGGCAATTGGTGTCACGATATATTGAATGATCTGACCTTCGAACATTGGGCGATCGCCACCCGAAGTGATATCAAATCCCATATAATCTGGAGTAATAGTTTTAAGATTTTTAGGATCAGACAGAAAATCCCAAGCCTGTTTTTTAGAAATAGGAAGTTTTTGGAACGTATGAATTTGGTACATTTAGTATCGTTTTAAGATTTGAATAAAATTACGATTCAAAATGTTTAATTAAAAATTATATTAGTTAAACAAATTGTAAATGATAATAGTTCATTACTATTTTTCGGTCATAAAATGGAATCTAAATTAATTTTCAATGCTAATGTTGCTATCTTTAACAAAACTTAATCTTACGCAATAATGAAAAAACTACTACAATTATTTATTTTAATTTTAGGTATATCTGTATCTGCACAAATACAGGCACCGCAACCAAGTCCGTCTGCAAAAGTAGAGCAGGTGGTAGGTTTAACAACTGTAACATTAGATTATTCTCGTCCTGCTATGCGAGGTAGAACAATCTTTGGGGACTTAGTACCATTCGGTGAAATTTGGAGAACAGGAGCTAACGAAAACACGGTTATCGGTTTTTCTGATGATGTAGAAATCCAGGGACAAACTTTAAAAGCTGGAAAATACGCTATTTATACGATTCCAAATAAAGATAGCTGGGATGTAATGTTCTATAAATCGACCAACAACTGGGGGAATCCTCAAAACTGGGATGATAATATGGTTGCTTTAAAAGCAAAAGCTGAGGTTGTTGAAATGCCAATGGAAATGCAAAGCTTTACTATTCTTATCGATGAGCTTGCAAACGACGGCGCAAACTTAAATTTCTTATGGGAAAATACGGTAGCTTACCTTCAATTTTCAGTACCTACAGATGCTAAAACTATGGCTAGTATCGATAGAGTAATGAGCGGTCCTGGAGCAGGCGATTTTTACGCTGCGGCGGCTTATTATCATGATGCCGATAAAGATTTGAACAAAGCTTGGGATTGGATCAATAAAGCTATTGAAGCTAATCCAAATGCTTACTGGATGCTAAGAAAGAAATCATTGATCGCGGCAGATCTTGGTAAAAAAGATGAAGCGATTGCAGCTGCAAAAAAATCTTTAGCTGCTGCTGAAAAAGCCGGCAATAAAGATTACGTAAAAATGAACAAAGATTCATTAGCAGAATGGGGAGCTAAATAATTAAACTCTAAAACATACAATATCAAAAAAAAGCTGTTCGGGAGAACAGCTTTTTTGATTTATTGGCACCGCCAAATGGTATAATACTACGAGGCTTGCCCCGAGGTAGTTTACTATAGTGTCGATATTATCAATATTCTAAACCAATTTTTTTCCGAACGCTATCCAGCATTTCGATGAGTTCTAAACTTTTAGCAAAAGTCATTTCTGTACTTTCTTTTCTGCCTTCCAATAACATTTGACCTACATGTTCGGCTTCAAAATTATATCCATTTGATGCAACACCAAATTCCTTTGTGAAACTTTCATTTTCAGTAGTGATCACGACCGAGCTTGGCTGGTGAAATCTTGGCTTTATATAAATTTCAGCCTTTTCTAATTTTATGGTAGCTGAGACTTCAGTAGTCTTATCTACAGAACTATAAAGCTCGGCTTTTACATTTTCAGGGTATATAAATGTAGCGTGGCATCGAGCATCAACATCGGTTTTGGTCATTTTAGCCGTAGCTTCGATTTTTTCTGGCTTCCCTAAAAAGCTTAGCGCAGCGAAAATGGGATAAATTCCTATGTCCAGTAGACTACCGCCTCCTAAAGATTTGTTGTAGATCCTACTTTCAGCATTAAAAGGTGCATCGAATCCAAAATCGGCTTCCATCGAAAGAACTTTACCGTATTTCCCAGATTTGATAATTTCAGTAGTATATTTAAAATGAGGAAGAAAATGAGTCCACATAGCTTCCATTAAAAATATATCCTGTTTTTGTGCAAAATCGATCATTTCTTTTACCTGATCTTTATTCATGGCAAAAGGTTTTTCACACAAAACAGCCTTCTTATGCTTCAGGCAAAGCAGCGTATGCTCGTGATGAAAGACATGAGGAGTCGCAATATAAATTGCATCTACTTTAGGATCATTAAGCATTTCGGTATAACTTCCGTAGGCTTTATCGGCGCCCATTTCTTCCGAAAAAACCCTGGCTTTTTCTAAAGAACGGCTGGCTGCTGCATACAAATTAGCATTCTCAACATGCTCTAATCCTAAAGCAAATTTTTTGGCGATCTTTCCCGGTCCTAAGATGCCCCAGTTTATTTTTTTACTCATTTTATGCGTTTTTAGGTTGAATTCTGGTCATTTGCAGTAGCAATGCAATACTAATTACTAAAAGACAGCCCAGAACGTTTAACCATAGGTAAGGTAGAATATCGAAAAAATAAACTGCGATTACAATTATTTGGGTAATTATTGCTGAAATAAAAACAGCATTACTTTTAACGAATTTGATAAAAAAGGCAAGTAAAAATATACCCAGAACGTTGCCGTAAAAAATAGAACCAATAATATTGACAAGCTGAATTAAATTATCAAAAAGATCGGCCACGCTGGCAAAAATTATCGCCAAAGCGCCCCACATTAGCGTAAACCATTTTGATGCTTTTAAATAATGATTTTCATCTTTATCTTCTTTAATATTTCTGCGATAAATGTCCATTGTGGTGGTCGAAGCCAACGCATTAAGTTCTGATGCGGTTGAGGACATTGCAGCACATAAAATTACCGCCAGTAAAAGACCAATAGCACCTCGCGGCAGATTATTCAGTATAAAATGGATAAACACATAATCTTTATCATTGCTCTCGGCATTGGTTTTTGCCGCGTCGATAAACATTTTTGCTTTTTCTCGATTTTCAAACTCCTTATTTGTTAATGCTGACAATTGATCTTTAAATTGCTGATTTTCGGTTTCAGAAATATTATCGAGTTTATCAGCATAATTTAAAGTCAGTTTTTGCTTTTGCTCCTGAAGTTCACGGTGTGTTATCATTAGATCTTCGTACTGCTGGGCATAATCTGAATTTAAAACCGCCTCAGTTGCTGCTGGATTGAAGTTTAGCGGAGTATCATTAAATTGATAGAAAACAAAGACCATTACCCCAACAAGTAAAATGAAGAATTGTAATGGCACTTTCAGGAATCCGTTAAAGATCATTCCAAGCTGACTCTCCCTTACGCTTCGTCCAGAAAGATAGCGCTGTACCTGGCTTTGATCTGTACCAAAGTAAGAAAGGGATAAAAATGTTCCACCAATAATTCCGCTCCAAAAAGTATAGCGATTATTAAAATCGAAGGAAAAATCCAATACATTCATTTTGCCTTCGCTTCCGGCAATTTCTAAGGCTTTAGTAAAAGTTATATTTTCAGGGAGATAATATAGTATGATAAAAAAAGTAGCGATCATTCCTGTTAAGATCACCGCCATTTGTTGTTTGTGCGTTACACTAACAGCTTTTGTTCCTCCAGAAACCGTATAGATAATTACCAGTACGCCTATCAATAATGTAAGTGTAGTAAGATCCCAACCTAAAACTGCAGAAAGGATAATCGCCGGTGCGAAAATTGTAAGTCCTGCCGCCAATCCGCGCTGAATTAAAAACAATAAAGCGGTTAAAACTCGTGTTTTCTGGTCGAATCTGGATTCTAAATACTCGTAAGCGGTGTAAACTTTTAATCGGTGATAAATAGGAATAAAAACGATACAGATAATAACAATAGCGATAGGCAGCCCAAAGTAAAACTGAACAAATCCCATCCCGTCATTAAAAGCCTGTCCCGGTGTAGATAAGAATGTTATAGCACTGGCTTGTGTTGCCATAACAGATAATCCAATTGTCCACCATTGGGCATCGTTACCACCTTTTATAAAATCCTGTACGTTTTTACTACCACGGGATTTGTAAACACCATACCAAACAATCGAACTTATGGTAACTATTAAAATTATCCAGTCAATTAATTGCATGTTAGGCGAAAGATTTCATTATAAAATAAAAGGCAATAATATAGATAGCGTTAGCAATAAGCACTGCGGTGTAACGCATTTTCCATTCGTATTTCTCTGGCTTTTCTTCCATTATTTTCCTAAAGAAAGCAAGTTAGCAAAAAGGCGATACGATCCTGCAACTCCAGCAGGAAATTGTCTAAAGAAACTTAACCCGGTATACACATAATATCCTTTGCCATATTTAGTCACTAAAAGACTACCTTCTGTAGATCCTTCATTTTTATCGTGCATCGATAGAACAGTGCTGTAATTTACGTCCCAGGTGTGCGGAAAATACAATCCGCGTTCTTGCACCCAGCCCTCAAAATCGCTTTTGGTGATTTTATTTGGCGAATTTAAAACAGGAGAATCTGGAGCTACAAAATTAACTTCAGCATCTTCTTCAGTCACACGATCATAAGATAATTTGAACGGAAAAGGTCCAATTTGGCTTACCGTAATTCCGCGATCTTTATTGTATTGAGAAACCAACGTTCCGCCATTTTCAACATATTTCAATAATTCGTCATTCTTATAGCGAAGTTCTTCTAAAACATTATAGGCTCTAACTCCGGTAACCACAGCATCATAATTTGCTAGAGATTCCGCAGTGATCGTTGCGGGGTTAAGCACACTTACCGTATATCCAATTTGGCGTAAACTTTCTGGAACTACATCACCTGCACCAGCAATATATCCAATATTTTCTCCTTTTTTCTGAATATCGATCTTTGCCAATTTCAGTTTAGAAGGCACTACTAAAGTTTGTGTCGGGATATGAGGATAATCGATCGTGATAACTTCATCTTGGTATGTTTCTCCTGAAGTTTCAAAAACTGGATTCACCCATATTTCACTTTGTGCTGAAGGTGGCGTAATTTTAAAAGTATAGGTAATACTGCTTCCTTTCTGCGGAAGATTTACTGCTTCAGATCTTGGTGATGTTTGCCATCCTGAAGGTAAATTTAATTTTAGTGTTCCCTTGGTATTATCTTTTTCAGCAGTAACTTTTATCCTGATGTTTTTACTTTCCTGATTAGGGAAAAGAATCACATCGTCAAGAAATCCAACAGATACCGGCGGAATAATCTCAAAATTCTCGTAATTCTCACCTGTTACATTATCATTGTATTTATAAACGATCTCTTTTTCAAACGGAATAGAAGTACCGGTAATATTGATCTTAAATGTTACGCTGCTGGTATGCGGAGTTTCTGGTTTCCCAATGAGTTTACGGTCGTCTACACGATACATTCCCACGGTTCCTTCTTTATTTAACCAATAAGGCGAAGTATAAGAAGCATCTTTAGGAACTTTATATTCAAAAGATTTTTTCCAGTCTTCATTATTGCGAAGAACAGTAGCGATCTCTTCAATACGATTTTGCGGATTTAGAGCGATAGATTTTAATTCAACTTCAGCATTACTACGATTTATAGCTTCAAGATTGAGACGTATATGATCACCCGGAGAAACAAATTCTGAATTTGATACCGCTTCAAGATAAAGCCCGGCACAAGCTTCGATGATCGATTTTATTTCTTCAGATTTAATGCTTTTCCAGTGCTCGTCTTCTAATTCCTGAATTAAACTATAAGCTTCTAAAAGCTGCGGTAAACTTGAAGAAGGATTGGTAAAGTCGAAATTCTGCTGTACATCACCCAAAATTTCACCAATTTCAGCTCCCCCTTCAACACGTGTCCAGCTGGTGTTTATTCCCGAAAAAACATCTTCTCTTGAAGCTGGTTGAGAACCTTTAACAAGCTCTAAAAATTCCATTTCACTACCACGAGAACCGGTGCTTCCAAATCCTTGTGATTGATGCTGACTACGACTTAGCGAGGCAATTTCAGGATTAGAAAGTCCTTTTAAAGGAAAATACACTCCGGTGTCAAAAGTCAGGTATTTTTCATCTTTAGTCGCTTCTCTAAACGCCTGCTGATTGCTAAAAAACCACGAGGAAGTATTAAAGAACATTCGCTCTGGTTGCCAGGTGCTGGTATATTTTAGTTGATCTGGATAAATAGATTTGTCTTTGGTAATATCGAAAGCTTCAACACTTAAAATAGCCGAAGACGTATGGTGACCATGCGTGGTTCCCGGCGTACGATGGTCAAAACGATTAATAATTACATCGGGTTTAAAATTTCTTATAACCCAAACCACATCGCTTAAAACTTCGTCTTTATTCCATGTTTTTAAGGTTTCATCAGGATTTTTAGAATATCCAAAATCATTGGCTCGGCTAAAAAATTGTTGTCCGCCATCAATACGACGCGCAGCAAGAAGCTCCTGAGTTCTAATTAAACCTAATTGCTCTCTAATTTCCGGGCCAATAAGATTTTGGCCACCATCACCTCTTGTTAAAGAAAGATAAGCCGTTCTTGCATGTTTTTGGTTCGAAAAATAAGAGATTAGTCGAGTATTTTCATCGTCTGGATGTGCTGCCAGATATAAAACCGAACCTAAGAAATTCAGTTTTTCGATCTTTTCGTAAATCTCTGATGCACTTAGCTTTTGGGGTGCCTGTGCGTTTATGTTAGTTGATAAGAATAATAATAAAAAGGGTAGGATTTTGCGCATTTTTATGCCGTATTTTAAACAAATCCAAATATAAAGTTTTTACCGTGCTAATGGTAGTGTTTTATACCGAATTCTATAAAATAGCAAGTTAAAACTTATAGCGCATTTTTGCCTTCGTCCAAAAAAACATCTTTTTGTACTAAAGAAACTGCTTTTTGTAAAATAAGGTTATTCGGGTAGGTGATAAGTTCGCCATCGTCTGTTCTTAAATGAAGATGGAAAGCTTTAATATCCTCAATAAGGGCTTCAATTGGCATATCTTTATCATGAATTCTAATTTTGTCACCAATTTTATAAGGGAAGTTAAAGAACATGATTATTCCTGAAGTAATATTGCTAAGGATCGACCAAATTGCAAATAGCGCAACGCCAATAACCGCAAATACCGAAGAGAAAATTAAGGCCAGATCGCCAAGATCCATTCCCCAAACAATGGCCAGTAAAAATATAGCGATAATTACGATTAAAATATTAATGTATCGAAACATTAATCGAATCCTTGTAATATGAATTTCGCCTTTGTCTCCAATACGTTTGGCTGTTTTTTTAAGAATGATATTGATAACCAGTAACACAATTAGCGTAAGAATTGTGTAGAATAATTGGTAGGTGTAGGTTAGTTCCAGAATCTTCATTTTTCCAATCCTAATTTTTCGCGCAAAGATAGGTCATTCTTACCATTTTTATTCCAATAATCGATCTTTAGGCGCTTATTTTTTATAGCTTTTGTAGTAAGCATTTTAGCATTTTCTCCGCTGCCAGAGGGAGTGATCTCTTCCCACTTTTCGATCTCGAATGGAAAATCTTTCTGATAAAATATCTTTAAAGTTCGGTTTAGATCAGGATAACTTAATGTGTATGTAGAAAGTGAATCTTCGGTAGCTTTTTTTGCTGAAACCTTATAAGCTTTTGCTTCCCGATGATTTAGTTTTAGAAATTCAAAAGAGGGGATCATATCTATTTTCCCGGTTGGTAATTCCGCCGGATCGATGCGTATTAAATTCCAAATTTCGTTTTCTAAATGCGCTTTTGGAAGGTTGAATTGTTTATCGGCTTCACCTTCAAAATAAGAATGAGAATTCATTTCGAAATGAGTGCGATTGTTTAGCTGAATAAACTGTTGCCCGCACCATTCCTGGATCGAAGCTGAAACTTTTGTAGCGTGACCTCTTCTTTATGTAGCGGAAAAAAACTGCTCTCCATTATCGAATATGGATAAATACCGGTAATAAATTCTTTGGTGCTATTCAGTTTTAAAACCGGGAAAGTTCTTTCTGAAGTTTCATTGGCTTTTACCTGCTCTTCAGGAAGAAAATCTTCTTTTACAAAGATCTTTATGGCGGTTCCTTGACGCATTTCGCCATAACGCGCCTGTTCCAGGTCGTAAGAGGTAATTTCAGCAGTACCATCAAACCAATATTCTTTAAATTCCGAAGATAATTTTCGGTCTTTTGGTGGATCCGGGATTTTATCACATCCAATAAAAATCAAGAAGAGTATTAAGGCGAATTTGGATATTTTAAGTATCTTTTTTTTCTTTTAAAAATAAACAACTTTAATATTCATTTTCAGCTTTTTAAAAGCGAAACAAGTTTTATTAGCACCTTTAAAAGGTATAAAACACTGAAGCCTGCCTAGAAATTAAAAATTTGATTCCAATGAATGTTTCAGCGCTTGGCCCGAGGTAGTTTACTCAAGATAAACTTCAGATTATTGAAATTCAGTAATCGCGTAAAAGTTTTAAATAGAAGCCAGTTTAGTTAGAGTTTCATAAACCAAATGCGTTGGTAGGCCAACCACGTTAAAATAACTCCCTTCGATATGCGTGATTCCAATAAAACCAATCCATTCCTGAATGGCGTAAGCGCCAGCTTTATCAAAAGGTTTGTAATTAGAAACATAAAAATCGATCTCTTCTTCGGTAAGATCTTTAAAGGTTACTTTGGTTGAAGAATGAACAATTTCCTGAACTTTTTCCTTGTTTTTTAAAGTCGTAAAACAAACCGAAGTTTCAACGCTATGTGTTTTTCCAGAAAGCGATGCGATCATTTTTTTTGCTTCTGCTGCATCTTTAGGCTTCCCCATCGCAACACCATCGTTACTCACAATCGTGTCGCTGGTAATTAAGATTTGATCTTTGCTAAGATCATCAAAAGCTTCAGCCTTTAGTTTTGCAAGATAATCGGTGATTTCTGTACCTTTTAAATGTTCTGGGTAAACTTCATTTACCGGCCTAACATCAGCAATAAAAGGGATATGTAAATCTTTAAAAAACTCTTGTCTTCGCGGAGAACCCGAAGCCAAAATGATCTGTTTATTTTTTAAAATTTCATTCAGCATAAAAAAATCAGGACATTAAATATTCTGGAAATCCTAAAGAGAGCAATCCAAAAAATAGCATGCATTTTAAAATAAGACTAAATTTTGAATAATCTTTTTTAGAATTTGCTTTTAAAATTCCGGCGACTAAAGCAAGTAGGGGAGCAATGATAAATACCAGTGCATAAACTACGGCTTTTGTATTACTGTAAAGGTCTTCGCCTAAAAAAATGATACTAAAAATTAATAAAATAAGGCAAAAGATAAAAACGAACATATTGGTTCTCTTTTGCCCAATAAGCAGTGGTAAGGTATTGCTTTGCGTTTTGTAATCGCCATTAATGTCTTCCTGGTCTTTTATGATCTCTCGTACAAAATTCAGCAACATTGCATAAAGTGAATAATAGACTAAAATATTAAATAATAAGCGCTGATTTTGGATGTTTTGGGAAGTGATTTCTGGATAAAGATCAAAGATAACTGGTAGTAAAACCACCAGACCAACCAGGAAACTAATCACTAAATTCCCTACAATTGCAATATGTTTTAAATATGTGGCATAAAGGTAGAGGAGGGCAGAAGTGAAAATAAAAATCGCAGAAAATGCCGGCGATTCGATAATGTTGGCGATATAAAAACCAATCCCCACACCAATAATATTGAGTGCAAAAAACAGGTTATAAGCCGATTTTTCACTAATCTTTTCTCGTATCACCAGTCGCTTGGGAGCGTTAATACGATCTGCCTCGTAATCAAGAATATTATTAATAACATAACCCGATGCTGCGATGCAAACGACTGCAATGATCAGCAAAATAAATTGGGTATTACTTAGCGCTGTACTGGCATCGAACTGGTTAAAAAAACCAAACCGAATAAGCAATAGACACAAAGCTATAAACAGCAAATTGCCATATCGTATCAGTTTTAAATATGGCATAAAATATCTTTAACGTTGTTTAGATTTATTGTTCTATCCATTTACCCTGTACTTTCATCACCTGTTCTATCACATCGCGAGCGCAACCATCGCCACCATTTTTGTGAGAAATATATTTAGAAACTTCTTTAACCTCTGGCACAGCATCTTGCGGGCAGGTTGGTAAAGCAATCAATTTCATGGGATACATATCTGGAATGTCATCGCCCATATAAAGTACATTTTCTGCCTTAATATCGTAAATATCAAAAAACTCGTCTAGTTGTTCTACTTTATCATCGATGCCAAGATAAATATCAGTAACTCCCAATTCTCCTAATCTGGTACGCACACCTTCATTTTTTCCTCCAGAAATGATACATACGGTATAACCTGCTTTTACTGCCTGTTTAAGTGCATATCCATCTTTAACGCTCATGGTTCGTATTAAATCGCCTTCTGTGGTTACTTGTACAGATCCATTGGTTAACACGCCGTCTACATCAAAAACAAAAGTAGTGATGTCGTTTAGATATTCTTTATAACTCTTTTCCATAGCTTTTTAGTATTGCTTCAGATATTGTTTTATATAATTTTTGTTGGTCTTCTTCTAAATATTGTAAATGCGCTGCCATTGTTTCTTTATCGTTTCTTCGGGCAGGGCCAGTTTGTGCTTTTTTAGGAGAAACTTTCTCGATCTTCTGAAAAGTTTCTGCTATTAAAGGTTTTAAAATATCAAATGGGATTTGATGCTTCTCGCAAATTTCAGAAGCCGTTGCGAACATAAAATTACTGAAGTTATTTGCAAAAACCGCGGCTACATGCGATATTCTACGTTGTTCAGATGAAATTTTATAAACCGAAGCTGAAATTTGTAACGCCAGCTGTTTAATCTTCTCTAAGTTTTCTTCGGAATTTGCCTCAATGCAAATCGGAATTTGTTGAAAACCGACTTTTTTTTCTCTGGAAAAGCTCTGTAGAGGATAAAAAACACCAAAATTGTGATGTTCAGCTAAAACATTAATATCTATAGCGCCTGAAGTATGCAGAACGATTCCGTTTTTTGGTTTTAATTTTGAAGAAACTTCAGCAATAGCATCGTCTTTTACCGATATTAGATAAAAATCGGCCTCTTTTATTTCAGCAATCAAAGTGGTGGTAGCAACTTTATCTGCAAAATCGGTCAATTTTTCCTGGCGATGATTAAAAACCTGGACGATTTCTACAGCTGTACTGGCTTTAAAAACCCTAAACAGGTGATAAGCAAGGTTTCCGGCGCCAAGAAGTACGACTTTCATCATTTCGCTAAATTATTAAAAAAATAACTCAGGCAAAATTAACATTTGAAACCAGATATTGCTTGGATTTAAGACTTATTAACTAATACAAAATCCTTAAATTTGCAGCCATTTCAAAGATTATTTCTTCATGCAGAAAAAAATTGCTTCTGTCATATTTTCCACACGTATCATGGCAGTGTTGTTCGTCGTTTTTGCAATTGCAATGGCGTTAGGAACATTTATCGAAAACTGGTATAGCATAGAAACAGCTCGTTTAATGATTTATAATACCTGGTGGTTTGAAGCCATAATGGTGTTTTTTCTTATCAATTTTTTAGGAAATATTAAACGATACAATCTACACAAAAAAGAAAAGTGGTCATCACTATTATTACACCTTTCTTTTATCCTTATTTTAATTGGTGCTTTTGTAACACGATATATTAGTTACGAAGGTGTAATGCCAATTCAGGAAGGCGAAACCACGAATAAATTTCTTTCAGAAAAGACTTTTTTTACCTTTTTTCTTGATGGGGAAATAAATGGCGAACCAAGACGTAGAGTCCTTCAGGAACCGGTTTTATTTGGGCCTGAGTACGACAACGAATATGTGTTGAATACCGATTATAATGGCCAGCCGGTAAAGTTTGAACTTACTAATTTTATCTACGGAGCTGAAGAAAAACTGATTGAAAATCCTAACGGCGATAATTATCTAAAAATAGTTGAAGCTGGGGGAGGTTCACGTCACGATCATTATTTAAAAGAAGGAGAAGTAAGTAGTATCCATAATGTTTTATTTTCTCTGAATAATAAGACTGAAGGGGCTATAAATATTCAGCTGACTAATGATGGTGAGTATTTGATCGAATCTCCTTTCGAAGCCGATTATATGCGAATGGCAGACCAAAAGCAGGGGAATCTGGTAGCAGATTCTATTCAGCCATTAATGCTAAGGTCACTTTACACAATGGGGAATATGCAGTTTGTAATTCCAGATCCTGTAGTAAAAGGAAGTTACGATGTAGTAGCTACCCCTCAGAAAGAAAAGAATCAGCCAGATGCGGTAAGTCTAAAAATAAGCAGTAATGGCGAAACAGAAAATGTGACCTTAATGGGCGCAAAAGGTCTTGCCACAGAGCCAAAAAAAGTAAATGTGGGAGGATTAGATATTTATCTTAATTATGGTTCTAAAGAAATGGAACTCCCATTTTCCTTAAAACTGAACGATTTTATTGCTGAAAAATATCCCGGAACAGAGAATAGTTATTCTTCTTTTAAAAGTAAGATCGAAATTATCGAAGAAGGAAAAGAACCAAGACCTTACGAGATCTATATGAACCATGTATTGGATTTAGAAGGATATCGTTTTTTCCAGTCTAGTTTTATGCCAGATGAAAGCGGAACGGTACTTTCTGTAAATCACGATTTTTGGGGAACCTGGATCACCTATATTGGTTATTTCTTATTATATATTGGTTTAATGTGGATCATGTTCGCTAAAGGTTCGCGATTTGGAAATATAAAAGTAATGCTGGATAAAGTAAAAGCTAAGCAAAAAACTTTAGGGCTAATTTTAGCGATTTTCGGGACTACTTTTGGCGCTTTTGCTCAGGAAACTCAAGATGATCATTCGCATATACAAACTACACAGGAGCAACTGGATTCTGTAATCATGGCAAATGCTGTAAGCAAAGAACATGCAGCTAAATTTGGAAGATTAATCATTCAGGATGCCGGTGGGCGAATGAAACCTGCCAATACTTTTTCTTCGGAATTATTAAGAAAGCTAAGTAAAAAAGACGATTATAACGGACTGAATTCAGATCAGGTTTTCTTATCGATGACCGAGAGTCCGTTTTACTGGTACGACATTCCACTTATTTATGTGAAAAAATACAATGATAGTATTCGTCACATTGCAGGAGTGCCAGAAGAGAAAAAATATTTGAGTCTGCTCGACTTTATGGACGATGAGGGGAGTTATAAACTATCACCCTATTTGCAGGAAGCGTACAGAGCACCGGTACCAAACCAGTTCCAAAAAGATTTTATAGAAGCAGATAAGCGTGTAAATCTTTTATGGCAGGCTTTAGATGGGAATATTCTAAGAGTTTTTCCTGTACCGGGAGACGAGAATAACAAATGGGTTTCTCATAAAGAGGCTCAGGATTCTGGGATGCTAAAAGGAATGGATTCGGTTTATACAAAGCAAATCATTCCACTTTACATGAATGCTTTAAAATTGGCAAGACAAACAGGTGATTACGAGCAAGCCAATAAATATTTACAAAGCATAAAAGATTACCAGAAGAAGTTTGGAGAAGAGGTAATGCCTACAGATAAAAAAGTAGAGGCTGAAATTTTATATAATAGATACGATATTTTTAGAAACCTGTTTTGGATGTATATGCTAGCAGGTTTAGTAATGTTGGTGTTCGTGGTAGCACAAATCTTAAAAGATCGTAAGGGCATTAGAATGATAATCAATGTCTGTACAGTAGCCATTATTATCTTATTTATTTTACATACCGCAGGATTAGGTTTTAGATGGTATATTTCTGGTCACGCACCCTGGAGTGATGCTTACGAATCTATGATCTACGTTGGTTGGGCGACCATGTTTTTTGGATTAGCCTTTGGTAGACAAAGTAAATTAACGATTGCTTCTACAGCATTCGTGGCTTCGATGATCTTAATGGTAGCGCATTGGAACTGGATGGATCCTGCAATTGCCAACCTTCAACCCGTTTTGGATTCTTATTGGTTAATGATCCACGTATCGGTTATTGTAGGAAGTTACGGGCCGTTTACTCTAGGAATGATTTTAGGAGTAGTTTCCCTGCTTTTAATGATCATGACTACAGAAAAGAACAAAAAGCGTATAGAACTAAGTATTCGAGAAATTACCATAGTGACAGAAATGGCATTAACAGTAGGATTGGTAATGCTTACTATTGGTAACTTTTTGGGTGGCCAGTGGGCTAACGAGAGTTGGGGACGTTATTGGGGCTGGGATCCAAAAGAAACCTGGGCGTTAATTAGTATTATGGTCTATGCTTTTGTAATTCACATGCGTTTGGTGCCAGGTTTAAGAGGTCGATGGACTTTCAACTTTATGGCTGTTGTTGCGTATGCTTCGATTATGATGACGTATTTTGGTGTGAACTTTTACCTTACAGGATTGCATTCTTATGCCAGTGGTGATAAAGTAATTACCCCAACATTTGTTTATTATGCAGTGCTTGTAGTTGCAATATTAGGTGCAGTTTCTTATTGGAGATATAGCGTTCATTACAAGAAGAAAGCTAAGAAAGAGATCAAAGAGAAAAAAGAAGAACGAATTTAATTGGCACCGCCAAAGGCTATTATACTCCGAGGCTTGCCTCGAAATTGAAAAATTGTTTCTAGTGAATGCCTCGTGGGCTTGCCCCGAGGTAGTTTACTTAATCATTATTTCTACAGAATTGAATATAAAAAAGGCTGTCTAATTTAGACAGCCTTTTGATTTTGTATAAAATTGAAGCTAATTTTATAAAAGCTTATTTTAAGCTACCAACCATATCTTTTGGTTGAACCCACTCATCAAATTCATCTTCAGTAAGATATCCAAGATTTACAGCTTCTTCTTTTAGCGTTGTACCATTCTTGTGTGCAGTTCCGGCAATTTCAGCAGCTTTGTAATATCCAATTTTGGTATTTAGAGCAGTGACCAACATTAAAGAGTTATTTAAATGCTCCTGAATTCTTGAATGGTTTGGCTCGATTCCCTGAGCACAATTTACATCAAAAGAAACGCAGGCATCACCAATAAGTTCTGCACTTTGTAATAAGTTAGCAGCCATTACAGGTTTAAAGACGTTAAGTTCAAATTGTCCTTGCATTCCGCCGGCGCTAATAGCTACATCGTTGCCAATTACCTGAGCGCAAACCATTGTTAAGGCTTCACACTGTGTTGGATTAACCTTTCCAGGCATAATAGAAGAACCAGGTTCGTTAGCAGGAATATTAATTTCTCCAATTCCGCATCGAGGTCCACTGGCGATCATTCTAATATCATTACCAATCTTATTTAAAGAAACGGCTATTTGTTTTAAAGCAGAATGAGTTTCTACTAATGCATCGTGAGCCGCAAGAGCTTCAAATTTATTAGCTGCAGAGGTAAAAGGTAGGCTGGTAAATTCAGCGATCTTTTCTGCAACTTTTACTGCATAACCTTCAGGAGTGTTAAGTCCGGTTCCAACAGCCGTTCCACCTAGAGCTAATTCTCCTAGGTGAGGTAATGTATTTTCTAAGGCTTTTATTCCGTAGTCTAACTGCGCAGCATATCCACTAAATTCCTGCCCTAGGGTAAGCGGAGTAGCATCCATAAAGTGGGTACGACCAATTTTTACTACTTCTTTAAATTCTTCAGATTTTTTCTTTAAAGTATCTCTAAGTTGTTTTACTCCCGGAAGAGTAACCTCGATCACTTTCTTATAAGCAGCGATATGCATTCCGGTAGGGAAGGTATCGTTAGATGATTGTGATTTATTTACATCGTCATTTGGCTGAAGAGTTTTATCACCTTCTCCAATAGTTTTACCTGCGATTTGGTGGGCACGGTTTGCGATTACCTCATTAACATTCATGTTAGATTGTGTACCACTACCAGTTTGCCAGATAACCAAAGGAAATTGATCGTCGTGCTTTCCTTCTAAGATTTCGTCACAAACTTTACCAATTAGATCTCTTTTCTCTTCAGCTAGAACACCTAATTCGCAATTGGTATAAGCAGCAGCCTTTTTAAGATAAGCAAAACCATAAACGATCTCTAAAGGCATGCTAGCCGCAGGACCAATTTTAAAATTATTACGAGAGCGCTCGGTTTGTGCACCCCATAATTTATCTGAAGGAACTTTAACTTCCCCCATGGTATCTTTTTCTATTCTAAAGTCCATAATTTAAATATTGATTGTTACACAAATTTAAGGTATCACGCACTTTTACGGTATAAAAAAGCTTTAAAATTGGTTGAAAATGAATGATATTATTTATTGTTAATAGGATTGTTCAAAAATTCGTAATTTAATTGTGATAGCCATTTTATAAATTTTATCTTTGTAATCCAAATACTGAAAATTATGATGTTCGAATTCGATCAATTTCTGGGTTTTTTGGCGTTTTTAACGATCCTTACTATGGGATTTTGGTTAATGATCTTCCTTACAGCGGTGATCGTGCCGTATTGGTTAGGAGGTTCGATCATGGATCTTATTAAAGAGAAGAAAGCTAAACGAAAAGCTGCCAAAGAACAAAAAGCATAAAAAAAGGGACTTTTAAAAGTCCCTTTTTTTATGTCCTGTTTTTTCTCGATATAAAGTCGATTTGCGATTGATCGAGATAGTTTCCTGAAAACCAAACACAGGAAAAATGAAGGAGATTAAAAATCTCCTTCCATATCATCATCATTCATATCTCTATTCTCTCTTCTTTGCTGATTCTTTTGTTGGTTGAATCTGTAGATCAAAGATACGTTGATTTGGCGTTGTCTCCACTGAAACTCGCTATACTGGGTAAACATATCTGTAGTTGTAGTTCCCTGTCTTTTTCTTGAATTTAAAAGGTCACTTACGTTTGCAGATATTGTAGCGTTGTCGTTAAAGATATCTTTACTAAGTGCAAGATCGATAGATAGCATTCCATCTCTTTGTCCCTGGATCTCGTCTGATGGTCCCATGTAAAACGCATTTGTTTGCCATTCGATACCAAGTGGTAAACTTACTTTAGAGCTAAATCTACCAAACCAGCTATTGTTTTCCTGGCTATAGCTTTGTCCTTCGTATTCCCCATCAATGTTAAACTGGAAGAAATTAAAACTACCGTTTAAACGTAACCAGTCTGCTGGGTTATAAAGCAAACCAAATTCAGCTCCAATTCTATCATTTGTACCAAGGTTAATAGGTAATGTTCTAATTACTTCAACCTCTGTATTATTAGGTCCTGAAATCGTGATGTTATCCTGAACTCTTTGGAAAGCATCAGTCTCTCTCTGGAAATATACAGAAGAAGTAAGTGTTAGTTTTTCCCATCTTTTTAGATATCCAAGATCGAATGCATTAGAAAATGCAGGTTGTAAATTAGGATTTCCCTGGAAGATGTTAGTTCTACTATTTCTTGAAGGGAAAGGATTAATAAACCATCCACGTGGGCGATTGATCCTTCTGTTATATCCTAAAGTAATATTTTCCTGTTCCCCTAATTCGTATATAATGTTTACGGTAGGAAAGAGACCTAGATAGTTATTATCAAAATCTGTATTAATCTGAAAACCGAATTCTTCACGTAATTCTGCTTCGGTTAATTCTGAATCGATGTTTCCCTTAAGATTGGTGTTCTCTAAACGTAAACCTAAAAGAAAGCTGAAATCACCGAATTTTGAACCATACTGAGTGTATAATGCTTGAACATTTTCAGTATAATCAAAAATATTTGTTTGATTTTCATTGATAGCAAGAACTCCATTATCGTTCTCCTGGCGCAATTCGTAATCTGTTACCGTGTTTTCAAAGTTACCGCGATATCCAGCTTCAAATTGAGAATTCTCACCAAGTGGCAAAACATAATCTGCCTGAAGTAAATATTCTCTTTGTTCTTCTAAAGTATTGGTTTCTTCTCGAGGAACATTAATTTCATCTCGACCAGTATTATTATTATCTACAAGCTCGTTGATAAAAGCTGCCTGCTCTTCATTATCGATGTCATATTGGAAATCTGCAGTTAGCTGGTGACCTTCGTCGTTAAATTTATTGATATAATTTACAGCAAACTGGTAACTCTCATCTTCTTCGGTCTCTAACTCGGTTCTTGTAGTCCCTAATCGCTCTTCACCATTCAGAAAATAATCGTTGATGTTTGTAGTAAGATCTTCATCATCACCATTTCTATAGAAAATAGAACCTGTGATCGATGATTGATCGTTAATGTAATATTCTAAACCTAAATTAGTATTGAAACCTTTGTTTTCACGATCCATATCTCGATCTTCGATGTTACGGTCGTAATTTATATCTTCTAAAAGAGGAATTTCTCTTTCTTCAAAATATTCAGTTTCGTTATATCCATTTCCAGGGCTTTCTCTGTAACGGTATCCTGTGGTATTAAAAAGGTTGAACTTTTCTGTACGATAGTTGATGTTTGCAGAAGCTCCGGCATTTGCAGGATCACCACCAGTTAAGGTAAGGGAACCATTAAAACCTAATGTTTTGTCTTTTCTAAGAATGATGTTAAGGATACCGGCAGTACCTTCAGCATCGTATCGTGCAGAAGGAGACGTAATTACTTCTACACGCTCGATCGCATCTGCAGGAAGCTGACTTAATACATCTGTAGAACCAAAACCAGCCATTGCTGAAGGTTTCCCATTAATTAAGATTCTAACATTTTCGTTACCTCTTAAACTAATTCCTCCTTCTACATCTACAGAAACAGATGGTACGTTATTTAAAGCGTCACTAACTGTCCCACCGGCAGTAGTAAGATCTTTACCAATATTGTATATTTTTTTATCTAATCTTACATCAACCTGGGTGGTTTCTGCACGAACAACAACTTCATCAAGACTCGCTGAACTTACTCCTAAGGCAATGGTGCCAAGATTTAGATCTGAGTTTACTGTTCTATTTTTAAAGATTTTACTTTCGTAGGAGATAAATTCTACTTCAATATTGTAGGTCCCTTTTGCAACTTCGATGGCAAAGTTACCATCGATATCTGTAACTCCTCCGGTTACTTTGCTTGGATCATTGACGTCTGTTATACTTACCGTAGCATATTCTAGCGGAACTTCAAGATCATTATCAATTACTTTACCCGATATGGTATAATCTGCACTCTGCGCAAAAAGAGTGATGTTTAGGCTTAGGAAAAATAAAAGCGCTAAACTTTGTCTAAAATTAAATTTGGCGGTCATTAAAACTTTTTCTTGTATGACCGCCTATAATCAAAAAGGTTTAAAGCCTATTGGTTAAACTTGCGTTAAAGAAGCCCGTAAAACCTGTTAAATAGGTGCTTTAGTGGTTGAACCTCAAAGCCTAAGATTTTTTTCGAATTTCTTTATTTATGTTAAGATATTTCTCGAACTGTTCTTTAGATAAAAGCTTCCCTAAATTGCGGTGTTCTGCTTTCTGGATACCTTTAAGCTTTCTCACCTGTGCAATAGGATTCATACTACTATTAATGATCTCGTTCTTCTTGATCGTATATTCGATAATTAGATCTTCCATTTTAGAAGTTTGTTTTTCATCTAAAAATAAACGGTCTTTCCATAATAAGGCAAGCTCTTCAGCGATGTCCTTTATTTCTTCCCGGCTTTTTTTGTTCATATAGATCTGTGAAGCTACAAATCCTGCAACAAGCATTCCTGCCAGGCTTATTAATGATATTCTTTGGTTAAGTGTAAGTTTCATGCTTTAGGTTTTTAATTAGGAGTTGCTCAGTTAGACTATTTTCTTAATATCTTCTGGAGGTCTTCCTACAACAGCTTCGGTTTCATTTTCTACGATTGGCCGTTCTATTAATTTAGGGTTTTCCACCATAATTCGTACCAATTCGTTTTCACTAAGATCTTTATCTTTAAAGTTCTCTTTCCAAATCTTCTCGTTTTTTCTAACTAACTGAATCGCAGTCATATTCAGTTTGATTAGTAAGGCTTTTAATTCGTCTTCAGATAGAGGCTCTTTTAAATATTCTCTTACCTGAAATTCTTTGCCCGAATTTTCTACAATTTCTAACCCCTCTCTGGATTTTTTACATCGGGTATTATGATAAATTGTAACCATATTTATTTCTTTTATTTAAAATAAACAATTTTAATTTTAGTCTGTATTATGATGAAAAACTAACGTATTTGCTATATAAAATACTATTATTTTTTAACAAAATCAATCTTCATCCTTTTGTCCCATCATCATTAGATAAGCTTTTAAGAATTGATCTAAATTTCCATCCATTACACTATCTACATTTCCGGTTTCTTCAGCCGTTCTAACATCTTTTATTAGTTTATAAGGATGCATTACATAATTTCTAATTTGCGATCCCCATTCTATCTTCTTTTTACTGGCTTCAATATCTTCTCGTTGCTCGCGTTGCTTTTCAAGCTCTATTTCGTAAAGCTGTGATCTAAGCATTTGCATGGCACGATCGCGGTTGTCGTGTTGTGATCTTGTTTCTGAACAGGAAATTTGAATTCCGGTAGGGTGGTGAACCAATTGAACCTTTGTCTCAACCTTATTTACATTTTGGCCACCGGCACCACTGGATCTTGCTGTTGTGATCTCGATATCTGCCGGATTAATTTCAATTTCTATCCTATCGTCTACCAAAGGATATACATAAACAGAAGCAAATGACGTATGCCTTTTCGCATTACTATCAAATGGCGAAATACGAACTAATCGATGTACACCATTTTCACCTTTAAGCCAGCCAAAAGCATAATCGCCTTCAATTTCCAGCGTTACGGTCTTTATTCCTGCCACATCACCTTCCTGGTAGTTAAGCTCTTTTATTTTAAAGCCCTGCTTTTCTGCCCACATTAGGTACATACGCATTAGCATTTGTGCCCAGTCACAACTTTCAGTTCCGCCTGCTCCTGCGGTTATTTGCAATACTGCACTTAGATCGTCACCTTCTTCAGAAAGCATGTTTTTAAACTCCAGTTCTTCAATGATATTCAGTATTTTCTCGTATTGTTTTACAACATCTTCTTCTTCAGCTTCATCTTCATTATAGAACTCTAGCAAAACCTGTAATTCTTCTAATCCACTTTTAGCAGACCTGTAATCATTCACCCATTTTTTCTTCCCTTTTAGGGTTTTCATGAATTCTTCAGCTTCAGACGGATTGTCCCAAAAACTGGGATCGAAAGTTTTTTCTTCTTCATTCTGAATTTCAATGAGCTTTTGTTCAATATTTAAATGAACTTTTAATTTATCTATTCGTGTTGCTATATCTTTTACCTGATCGGTAGTTATCATATATCTGAATTTAGTGCAGTATAATTCTTTTTGAGTAATTTAAATTTGAAGAATTTGTTAATTCTATTGCTGGGCATTTTGTTGTGCGTGCACTTCTACACTATACTTCGTGTGATTTTTTCCTGAAGTATAAACAATTCCTTTAATGGGGGGGCAATCTGAATAATCCTTACCATCTGCCACTTTAATATGATTCTCTGCAGCAATGAGGTTATTAGTTGGATCGAAGCCAACCCATCCACAACCTGGTATAAACGCTTCTGCCCAGGCATGCATTTGGGAATCGCCAAAATAGCCATTTCCCTGATGTAAATATCCTGAAATATATCGTGTAGGAATACGATATGAACGTGCGATTGCGCAAAATAAATGCGTGAAATCCTGGCAAACGCCTTGTTTTTCTTCTAAGATCATATCAAGGTCGGTATCTACATCGGTAACATCGGTCTTAAAACTAAAAATATCAAAGATCCAATTGTTTAGATTTTTCAGGTTTTCAAAAATGGATACCTCTTCATCGTAAACAAAGTCTATTTCGTGGGATACAGGAAGTTTAGTAAGTGTAGTAGACTTTAGAAATGCTGAATGTTCTACCTTAAAATTTAAGGAATTAAGTTCTGAAATTTCTTCCTCGATACTAAGATCACTCGTTTTTTCGAATGGATTGAACTGATCTTTTATTACATGAAATTCAGCCTCAAAATCGATAGATTTAAAGCGTTTTTTTGGATGAACTCTAAAGGTTTCAAATCCGTATCCATTAATAGATTTTTCTACCGGAATATGCAGGGAATTCTTAAACTCTGAACTAATGACCTGCTGAGATTTAGCATTTAAAGGGGCAATTAAAAATTGCCATAAGGCCTCGTCTACAAAATTCTCGTAGGTATTGGTTGCTGCATATTTTATGACGTAGTTTAGTGCCATGTTATAAAAATGAATGCGAATTTAAAGATTCTGGGCCTTATTCATTCATAAAAAATACTCAATTTCTATTTTTTTTGCAATGTCATTTAAGGTGTTTAGTATTTTTTCGATAAAGCCTTGCAGATCCTCTTCTATTTCTTCGATCAATTTAAACTCATATTCTGCGCGTACTTTTCCCACAAGAAATTCAGCCGAGTTCTTATCTGGAGTTTTCGATTTTGATAGATCGCTTATATGCCTGCTTACCTGATTTAAGCTATTCATTATCGATCTTGGACAATTTGGATTCAGAATTAAAAATTCTAAAGTGATTAAACTACGAGGTGCTTTTTTATAATATCGCCTCATCATATCATACGATTCGGCACATTTTAGCAGAGTTGTCCACTCATAGCTATTCTTTAAATGATCACCGTAACTGCCGCCGGCTAGATTCGCGTCGTTATATTTTGCGTTGATGATCCTAATGATTTGTGTTGCACGTTCGATATTTATGCCCAGCATAATAATACTGTAAACATCATCGTGTAAAAGCGTCCCTCTAATTTTTCCTCTTAAAATAGAAGTAGATTCGGCTACATGAACAGTAAATTCATACAGGCCGCTTTTCATAAATTTTTCAGGGGAATAATTTAGCGTGTAATGGTAAAACTTATTTAGAGATTCGTATAATTCCGTAGAAATTAGATCCCTGGCGCTATTGGCATTTTCCCTGGCATATTGTAGGTAATTGATTATAGAATCTGGCTTTTCTTTATTAAGGGCAATATCAAACAAAACCTGACCCTCATCAAGTTCGATATTAGGATCTGTTACAGGATCGCTTGCCATAAAAAGCATAGATCTAAGTACAAATTGTCGAGATTGTGAAAGCTCGTTTGGAGCATCCAGAGACGAAAAGTAGTTTACATTTAAATATCGCGCTACATGTTCAGATCTTTCTATATAGCGCCCCATCCAGAAGAGGTTATTGGCAACTCTTGCTAACATAAATTTTGTTTATTTTTTTAATACCCAGGTATCTTTAGAACCACCACCTTGTGATGAATTAACGATAAGATTCCCTTTTTTAAGTGCCACGCGGGTTAAACCGCCTTTTAAAACAAAGCTTTTATCTTTTCCTAGCAGGCAGAAGGTTCTAAGATCTACGTGCCTTGGTTCAAAACTTTGACTGTCTTCTATGTAGGTTGCATGTACAGAAAGAGACATGATAGGTTGGGCAATGTATTTTCTGGGGTTTTCTTTTATAACCGCTTTTACTTTTTCGATTTCGGCTTTGGTTAGTTTATTTCCAATCGAAATTCCGTATCCTCCAGCTTCGTCTACCGGTTTAACAACCAGCTTGTCGATATTTTCTAAAACATATTTTAATTCATCTGGGCGATTACAATGGTAGGTGTGAACATTATTCAAAATTGGCTCTTCTCCAAGATAATATTTTATGATCTGCGGCATGTATGTGTAAATAGCCTTGTCATCTGCGACACCAGTTCCGGGTGCATTTACTAGGCAAACATTACCCAGTTTATAAGCTGCAAGTAGGCCGGGAACGCCTAGTGTAGAATCTGGTCTAAATTCTAACGGATCCATAAAAATATCGTCGATCCTTCTATAAATAACATCTACTTTTTGTGGACCGTTGATCGTTCGCATATACACAAAATCGTTTTCTACAAAAAGATCGCGACCTTCAACAAGTTCAACTCCCATTGCTTTGGCCAAGTAAGAATGCTCGTAATAAGCCGAATTGTAAATTCCCGGAGTAATAACCACACAAGTTGGATTATCCACACCCTGAGGTTTTACAGATTCCATGATTTCTAAAAGATTTTCAGCATAATCTGTAACCGTATGTGTTTGGTAATGATTAAAAACTCCGAATAACGCACGTTTTAAAGCAGTACGATTACAGATCACATAACTTACTCCAGAGGGGCATCTAATATTATCTTCTAAAACATAATAATTTCCATCTGAATGTTTAATTAGATCTGTTCCACTAATATGGTTGTAAATTCCTCCAGGCGGATTTAAACCCTGCATCTGGTCTAAATAGTTAGCCGAAGAATTAATAAGATCTAAAGGAACAATTCCCTGCTTTAAGATCTTCTTGTCGTGATAAATGTCCCAAAGAAAATGATTTAGTGCTTTGCTTCGCTGTAAAACACCTTTTTCAATATGGCTCCATTCTTTATGATCTATAATTCTGGGGAATAGATCGAACGGAAAGATCTTCTCTTTGGTTTCATGTTCACCATAGACCTGAAAAGTAATTCCCTGATTAAAAAAAGAGGCTTTTGCTTTTTCATTCAATCTTGCGTAATCCTGGATGGAATGTTCGCTATAAAGATTTAGAAGCGTTTTGTAAACTTCTTTTACTTCATCGTTTTTGGTAAAAATTTCGTCGAATAAATGATTATCTCTTTTATAAGACGAAAAGCTTGGTTGGTTAGTGTTAAGCTTCATAAGAACTTATTTTCATTTAAAATACAGAAAATCTTTAGTTTAGGCTGTAAATATTTAATATTAATAAGCTTGCTGAAGTTTCATTTTCGTAAAAATAGCAGGACTTTTAAATTGAATTATTAGAAATAGGCTTACCAGACTAAAAATCCTTTTTAATCGATCTAAAAAAATTAAATTTGAAAACATCTAAACTACCCTTATGAAAAAATTACTACTACTTGTATTACTGTTTTCACAGAATATATTCTGTCAATTCCTAGATAAAAAAGAAGATCTAAAGAAATACGAAGGTTATTTTGATTTCTATTACGATGCTAAAACCGACGAGATCTACCTTGAAGTAGATAAATTAGATAGTTTGTTTTTGTACAATCACGCATTGAGAAGCGGAGTAGGAAGTAACGATATAGGATTAGATCGTGGTCAATTAGGAGGCGCTTCAGTAGTGAAATTTCAACGTGCCGGTGATAAATTATTATTGGTTGAACCTAACCAAAGATATCGTGCAGTAACCGATAACGAACTGGAAAAGCAAAGTATCGAAGAAGCTTTTGCAAAATCTGTGATCTATGGTTTTGACATTAAAGAGGAAAAAGATGATACGTTTATTATCGATCTTACGCCTTTTATTATGGAAGACGCACATGGTGTTGCAGAGCGTTTAAAACGTGGTAACTACGGAAGTTATAAAGTAAGTAAAAATAAAAGCGCCTTACAATTAGATAGAACCAAAGCATTTCCTAAGAATGTTGAGTTTGAAAGTTTACTGACGTTTGAAGGTTCTCCACAAAGCGGAACAGTAAGAAGTGTTGTGCCAGATGCAGCTAATATTAGCGTTATTCAGCATTATTCTTTTGTAGAATTACCAGACGATAAATATGAAAAACGACTTTTTGATCCTCGTAGCGGAGTAAATTCAATTTCGTATTACGATTATGCATCACCGGTTTACGAACCAATTTTAAAAAGATATGCTGTTCGTCACCGATTAGAAAAGAAAAACCCGGAAGCCGAAGTTAGTGAAGCAGTAGCGCCAATAATTTATTATTTAGATCCTGGTACGCCAGAACCTGTTCGATCTGCGCTTTTAGAAGGAGCAAGTTGGTGGAACCAGGCTTACGAAAGTATAGGTTACAAAGATGCTTTTCAGGTAAAAATGTTACCGGCAGATGCAGATCCGCTAGACGTTCGTTATAACGTGATTCAATGGGTACACCGATCTACACGTGGTTGGAGTTATGGTGCCAGCGTTGTAGATCCAAGAACAGGAGAGATCATTAAAGGACACGTAAGTTTAGGAAGTTTAAGAATTCGCCAGGATTTTATGATCGCCCAGGCTTTGCTTAATAAACCTTTTGCTGAAAGTGACGAAAATCATGAGAAAATGATGGAAATGGCGATTGCAAGAATCCGCCAGCTCTCGGCTCACGAAGTTGGTCACACTTTAGGTTTTGCGCACAATTTTGCAGCCAGTGTAAGCGATAGAGCTTCAGTGATGGATTATCCACATCCGCAATTCAGCATTGAAAATGGAGAAATTACCACTGCAAATGCTTATGACACCAATATTGGAGAATGGGATAAATTGATCGTAAAATATGCATATTCTGATATTCCGAAGGAAACTTCAGAAAGAGCCTATTTAAATTCTGTTATTCAGGAAGCTTACGATCAGGGAATTCAATTTATAAGTGATCGTGATGCCCGCCCGCAAAATGGAGCCCATGTAAACGCACATTTATGGGATAACGGAAAAGATGCTACGGCAGAATTAAATGACGTTCTTGAAATTCGTGAAAAAGCGATAGCAAATTTTTCTGAAGATAATTTTAGAACTAACGAACCATATTCGGTTTTAGAAGATGTTTTTGTGCCTTTATATTTCTTCCATCGTTATCAAACTGAAGCGGTAAGCAAATTAGTTGGTGGTTTAGATTATAATTTTGCCGTTAAAGGTGGTGCTGAAAAAGTGGTTGCAACTTTATCGCCAAAACGTCAAAAAGCAGCTTTAGATGCTTTAATCAAAACTTTAAAAGCAGAAACCTTAGCTATTCCGCAAGAAAAATTAGCGCTTTTCCCACCAAGAGCTTTTGGTTACGGGAGATCGCGCGAATCCTTCAAAAGTAATACGGGAGTGGCGTTCGATGCTTTGGGAGCACCGGCCACAGCAAGCGATATGACCTTAGGATTATTACTGAACCCGGAGCGTATGGCCAGATTGATTCAGCAAAAATCATTAGATAAAAAGCAACTAGGCTTAGAGGATCTACTTGAAAAATTAATCGCTGAAACTATCCAATATCAGCCTAAAGATTCTTATTTGCTTGCAGCACAATACACTATAAATTATAATGTGCTACAGCATTTATTTAACTTAGCCGCAAGTAAAAAGAGTACGCCATTGGTGAAAGCTGAGGTTAATTACCAGTTAGCCGAATTAGAAGACTGGTTAGAGGAGCAGGACGATGCCATTTATGAGCAAATGTTAGAAGAAATAGAACTGTTTTTTGATAAACCGGGAGAATTTGAACCAATGCCAGATGCACCTAAAATTCCAGATGGTTCGCCAATTGGGAGTTTTATGTGTACAGGATTATAGAAAAACCACATAGATTTTATGAGCGAAATAGATTTAAGAAGTGACACGGTAACAAAGCCAACCAAAGGAATGCTTAAGGCGATGATGAATGCCCAGGTTGGTGACGATGTTTACAAAGAAGATCCTTCGGTTAATGCATTAGAAGAAAAATTAGCCAAACTTTTCGGGAAAGATGAGGCTTTATTTTTTCCTACCGGAAGTATGGCCAACCAGGCAGCGATAAAGTTGCATACACAACCTGCCGATCAATTAATTTGTGATAAATGGGCGCATGTTTATAATTACGAAGGTGGTGGCGCTAGTTTTAATAGTGGCGTAAGTTGTAAACTTATAGATGGTCATCGTGGGATGATCACTGCTGCGCAGGTAGAAGAAAATATAAATCCGCCAGATTTTTATCATAGTCCGCTTACTACTTTAGTTTGCTTAGAAAACACAACCAACAAAGGTGGTGGCGCTTGTTACGATATTGAGGAAATCAAAAAAATAAGAAAAGTTTGTAATTCGCATGGTCTTGGTTTGCATTTAGATGGCGCAAGATTATTTAATGCTTTGGTGGCAAAAGGAGAATCGCCAAAAGATTATGGGAAGCTTTTTGATACAATTTCGGTATGTCTTTCTAAAGGATTGGGAACGCCAATGGGATCTGTGTTAATAGGCAACAAAGATGTTATGAAAAATGCGATGCGCGTTCGTAAAGTTTTAGGAGGCGGAATGCGCCAGGTAGGTTTTATGGCTGCAGCCGCAATTTATGCTTTAGATCATCATGTAGATCGTTTAGCCGAAGATCATAAAAGAGCTGCTGAAATTGCTGAAACCCTTAATGCACAATCTTATATTGGTGAAGTAGAGCCGGTTGAAACCAATATTATTATTTTTAGTTTGAAGAGTGCTTCCAATGAAGAGAAATTCAATAAAATACTTCAGGAAAATAATATCAGTATAAGTGCCTTAGGAAAAGGAAAGTTAAGAATCGTAACGCATTTAGACTATACTGAAGAGATGCACCAAAAATTCCTTTCGGTTTTAAAGAATATCAGCCTTTAGTTAATCTTAACGCAAGCTTACAAAGCTTTTAATACAATTTTCACTCATTAATTTTTAGCTTAGAAAAAACAAAAAGCTATTGATAATGAAAAATGTATTGCCAAGAAAAGAAGCGCCGCAATTAAGAGTACAAACAACAAAAGGAGTAGAGTGGAATCTTAAAGACGAGAATCCTGAAAACTTTACAATGATTGTTTTTTATCGCGGAATTCACTGCCCGGTTTGTAAGAAATATTTAACCGAGTTAAATTCTAAGATTTCTGAATTTCAGGAAAGAGGAGTAGATACTATTTGCATAAGCGCAAATACTGAAGAATTAGCGAAAAAAACAGTAGAATCCTGGGATATCGATAAACTAAATATTGGTTATGGTTTATTAACTGAAGACGCCAGAAAGTGGGATCTTTATATTTCTGAAGGGATAAATGATAAAGAACCAGATGCCTTTTTTGAGCCTGGATTATTCTTAATTAAGCCAGATAATTCGGTTTACGCAGCGAGCATACAATCCATGCCATTTGCCAGGCCAGAGTTTGATGCAGTTTTGAAGGCTGTCGATTTTGTGCTGGATAAAAGTTATCCGGCTAGAGGGGAAGCCTAATTTTCTCAGAAAAAAAGAACTAAAAAAACCTGCAATATCAACATTGCAGGTTTTTTTATATGATTTTTAAAAATGATCAAAAATCTAATATCTCAAATCTATTTTTAATTTCAAAAATCTTACTTAAACATATCGCCAAGACCAGGAATATCTGGCATTCCGTCTTTTGCAGCTGCTCCAAGCTCTTTTTCATTAATATCTGAAGCTTTTGCGATAGCTTTGTTAAGTGTAAGCACTAAATAATCTTCTAGTTGCTCTTTATCTTCCAAAAGTTCATCAGCAATATCGATACTTTTCACTTCGCGTGCCGCAGAAACGGTTACTTTTAATAGTCCGTCGCTAGATTGCTCATCAATAAGCACTGTTTTTAGGCGTTCTTTTGTTTTTTCTACATTGTCCTGGGCTTCTTTGATCTTATTCATCATACCCATCATATCTCCAAACATAGTCGGTTCCTTTTTTAGTTAGAATTACAAAACTAGTAAAATCTAAGCTTAAGTTGTTCTAAGAAATTGTGAATCTGTGATTACAATTTTAGATTTGAAGCCTTACCTTTGCCAACATTAAAAAATTGAATTGATTTTGAATAAAGAAGTGCAGCCACCAAAGGCTAGAAAAATACCTGCAGAATTAACGATTCACGAGGATATTAGAGTCGACAATTATTACTGGATGAACGATCGTGAAGATCCAGAGGTAATTGCTTACTTAAATGCCGAAAATGAATATAATGAGAAGCAAACTGCGCACACCAAAGATTTCCAGGCAAGTTTGTTTGAAGAAATGAAGGCGAGGATCAAGGAAGATGATCAATCTGTTCCTTATCGCTTAAATGGGTATTGGTATATCACGAGATTCGAAAAAGGTGGAGATTATCCAATATTTTCAAGAAAAAAAGGAACTCAGGAAGCGCCAGAAGAAGTGATGTTTAATGTAAACATCATGGCTGAAGGTTTTGAATATTATCGTTTAGGTGGTTTAAATGTGAGCCCCGATAATAGAATGGTCGCTTTTGGAACCGATACGGTAAGCCGTAGAAAATATACCATCCAGATCAAGAATTTGGAAACCGGGGAATTGTATCCGGAAAAAATAGAAAATACCACCGGTGGTTCTACCTGGGCTAACGACAATAAGACTTTATATTATACTAAGAAAGACGAGCAGACCTTGCGAAGCTTTCAGATCTATAAGCATATTCTAGGTACAGATCCTGCAGAGGATGAATTGGTTTTTCAGGAAGATGATGAGACCTTTAATACTTATGTTTATAAGTCGAAGTCTAAAAAATATATCATCATTGGTTCGCATAGTACTTTAACTACGGAATACCGAGTTTTAGAAGCCGATAAACCTGAAGGTGAATTTAAAGTGATTCAACCAAGAGTACGCGGATTAGAATACAGTATTTCACATTTTGGCGAGTATTTCTATATTCTAACCAATAAAGACGAAGCCCAGAATTTTAAGTTGATGAAAACATTAACTTCAGCTACAGAGATGGAAAACTGGGAAGATGTGATCGCACATCGTGAAGATGTTCTTTTAGAGGATATCGATATTTTTAAAGATTTCCTGGTTATTGGTGAACGTAAAAACGGACTTAATGAAATAAGAATTATTCGGTGGGACGAAAGTGAAGATTATTTTATTCCGTTCGATAACGAAACCTATACGGCTTATACTTCTATAAATCCAGATTTTGATACAGAGGTGCTTCGTTATACCTATAACTCGATGACTACGCCAACTTCAGTAGTAGATTTTAATATGGTTACTAAAGAAAAAACCGTGTTAAAAGAACAGGAAGTTTTAGGCGGAAAGTTTGATAAAGAAAATTATACTTCAGAACGTATTTGGGCCACAGCTGAAGATGGAACAAAAGTTCCTGTTTCGTTAGTTTATAGAAAAGGAATTAAAAAGGATGGAACTAATCCTTTACTTCAGTATGCGTATGGATCGTACGGTTCTACAATCGATCCTTACTTTTCAACAGTAAGATTAAGTTTATTGGATCGTGGTTTTGTGTACGCGATCGCGCATATTCGCGGCGGTGAATATTTGGGGCGAAATTGGTACGAAGACGGTAAACTTTTTACCAAACGAAATACATTTACAGATTTTATAGACGTTTCTAAACATCTTATTGCAGAAAATTATACTTCCGAAGAAAATTTGTTCGCTATGGGAGGATCTGCAGGAGGTTTATTAATGGGAGCGGTAATTAATATGGCGCCAAAACTTTACAAAGGAGTAATTGCTGCAGTTCCTTTTGTAGATGTAGTAACAACCATGTTAGATGATAGCATTCCTTTAACCACTGGTGAATATGACGAGTGGGGAAATCCTAACGAAAAAGACTATTATGATTATATGCTATCCTATTCGCCATACGATAATGTAGTTGCTCAGGATTATCCTAATGTGTTGGTAACTACAGGTTTGCATGATTCGCAGGTACAATATTGGGAACCAGCAAAATGGGTAGCCAAATTACGCGAATTAAAGACAGATAATAATCTATTATTATTGCATACAAATATGGATACCGGTCATGGTGGGGCTTCAGGAAGGTTTGAAGCCTTAAAAGAAGTGGCAGAAGAATATGCATTTTTATTCGATTTAGCCGGAATTAAGGAATAATTAAAAAAATTTGCCTTAACTTTGAACGGTTTTGAAACATTTTTCCCGGCTTTAAAAAAGCCAACCTTAAAACGTAAAGAACTTCATTTATGAAAGAAGATTTGCAGGTGTACGATAATGTTCTACAACTTATAGGAAAGACACCGCTAGTACAGCTTAATAAGATCACTGAAGGTTTCAAAGGAGATTTCTACGCTAAAGTAGAAGCTTTTAACCCGGGGCACTCTTCTAAAGATCGAATTGCTTTATATATTATTGAAGAAGCAGAAAAAAAAGGAATATTAAAACCCGGAGATACCATTATCGAAACAACTTCTGGAAACACAGGATTTAGTATCGCAATGGTTAGCCAGGTTAAAGGTTACGATTGTATTCTTGCCGTAAGTTCGAAGGCGTCGAAAGACAAGATCGACATGCTTAGAACGATGGGAGCAAAGGTTTATGTATGCCCAGCCCACGTAGCAGCAGACGATCCAAGATCTTATTACGAAGTTGCTAAAAGACTTCATAGAGAAATAAAAGGTTCTGTTTATATCAATCAATACTTCAACGATCTAAATACAGAAGCGCATTATAGATCAACCGGTCCAGAGATCTGGAACCAGACAGAAGGAAAGATCACTCACCTTATTGCTTGTAGTGGTACGGGAGGTACAATTTCTGGAACTGCAAGATATTTAAAGGAGCAAAATCCAAATGTAAATATTATTGGGATCGATGCTTATGGTTCAGTATTAAAAAAATACCACGAAACCAGAGAGTTTGATTCTGAAGAAATCTATCCATACAGAATCGAAGGTTTAGGGAAGAATTTAATTCCAACAGCTACAGATTTTGATGCAATAGATCGTTTTGTTAAAGTTACTGATGAAGAAAGCGCGCATACCGCTAGAGAACTTGCAAAAACTGAAGGAATGTTTGTAGGTTATACGAGTGGAGCTGCAACACAGGGAGTAAAACAATTGGCTGATGAAGGCGAATTTGATGAAAACTCGAGAGTAGTTATTATGTTCCCAGATCACGGAAGTCGTTATATGAGTAAGATCTATAGCGATGATTGGATGGAAGAGCAAGGCTTTTTTGATACCAAAAATGAAGCTGAGGTTAAAGCAATAGAATTTATAAAATAATATTTTGCATTATTTTTTAAATAAATAATAATTTAAAGCATCCTTAGCTAAGGATGCTTTGTTTTTTAAAAGCTATACAAAATACTTTGTAGAATTGAACCGAATTTCAGTATTTTTGCGGTTCGTATAAAAAAATTTCAATGAGAGATCTGTTTGATAAAATATACAAAGATAAAGGGCCATTAGGAAAATGGGCAGAGCAGGCAGAAGGATACTTTGTATTCCCAAAGCTGGAAGGACCTATTTCTAATAGAATGAAGTTTAGAGGGAGAGATGTGATCACGTGGAGTGTGAACGACTATTTAGGTCTTGCAAATCACCCAGAGGTAAGAAAGGTAGATGCCGAGGCTGCAGCCGAGTGGGGCTCTGCTTATCCAATGGGAGCAAGAATGATGAGTGGTCATACTAGTTTGCACGAAAAACTTCAGGACGAGCTGGCTTCTTTTGTACACAAGCAGGCTGCTTATCTTTTAAACTTTGGATATCAGGGAATGGTATCTACGATCGATGCACTAGTATCTAAGCAAGATGTTATAGTATATGATGTAGATGCTCATGCTTGTATTATCGATGGTGTTCGTCTTCATTTAGGACAACGCTTTACCTACAAGCATAACGATATGGAAAGTATCGAAAAGAACTTGCAAAGAGCTACAAAAATTGCAGAACAAAGCGGTGGAGGAATTCTTTTGATTTCTGAAGGTGTTTTTGGAATGCGTGGTGAGCAGGGAAAACTTAAGGAAATTGTAGAGCTTAAGAAGAAATATAAATTCCGTTTGTTCGTAGATGATGCTCATGGTTTTGGAACTTTAGGAAAAACAGGAGCAGGAGCAGGAGAAGAGCAGGGAGTGCAGGATGATATCGATGTGTACTTTGCTACTTTTGCTAAATCTATGGCAAGTACCGGTGCATTTATTGCTGGAGATAAAGAAATTATCGACTATTTAAAATATAACCTAAGATCACAGATGTTCGCCAAATCACTGCAAATGCAGTTAGTAATTGGCGCACTTAAACGTCTTGAAATGCTTAGAACAAGACCAGAGCTTAAAAATAAGTTATGGGAAAATGTGAACGCGCTTCAAAACGGATTAAAAGATCGTGGTTTTGATATTGGAACAACACAAAGTTGTGTAACTCCGGTTTACCTTAAGGGAAGTATTCCTGAAGCAATGGCGCTAGTAAAAGATCTTCGTGAAAATTACGGGGTATTCTGTTCTATAGTTGTATATCCGGTAATTCCAAAAGGATTAATATTATTAAGAATGATTCCTACGGCTTCTCATACTTTAGAGGATGTAGAAGAAACTTTAGTAGCTTTCTCTTCAATTAGAGAGCGTTTAGAGAATGGTACTTATAAAAGATTATCAGCTTCTGTAGCTGCCGCAATGGCAAATAAAGCTTAAACAGAAATCTCAATATTATATAAAAAAACCGCTATTAAATAGCGGTTTTTTTTATGCTTTCATTTTATTGAATTTTAAAAATCATACTGTTGCTGCGTTCTGGCTTTTCTTTGATCCCCGTCTTTAGAAAGGTTTTTAAATTCGGTATCCTTATGGAAATTTAATCGTACAGATAATCCTGCCTGTACCTGCCATCTGGATGGCGTATTTTTTATATTGGTTAATCCTGCAACATCTATTTGTAAATAATCAGTTAGAAGATACGCACCGCCCGCTCTAAAAATATCATCAGCATAAAGATCACCAATAATCGCTTGATATTCCCCAAAAACTGCAAGTTTAGGGTTAAAGGCATGGGTTAGTGTACCTATGAACTCGTAATTAGAATAAGTTTCAGTAAACTTTTCTGCCGTGAAATTCATTACCCAAACCCATCTACCCCAGTTATGCTGAGTAATAAGTGTTACTTGCGGAGTATATTTATTTTCTCCTTCAAAACGATAAGGATTGTCTTCCTGTAAAGTAATGTTAGCTCCTCCATAAAGAGAGATCGCCGGAATTAATCTACGCCAGTCAAATCTTTGGTTAGCATCCCAACTTTTTAGATTAACTTCTCTGCGGTTATCTCCATTTTTATAAGGATCGTATAATAATAGTTTTGCACCAAAGGTGTTAAATGGAAAATTATTTCTTTCATAAACGCGATTTTGGCCTCCCTGAAAAATTGTTGTTTCTTCAGATTGATATCTACCCTGTATGCTTAATTCTAAAATATCGGTTAGAAGTCCGGCTCTAATCATGTAATTTGCACCATAAAGATCGGTATCTGTCTGTCTAAGCTCGTGCGTGTCGTTACCATAAAATCCACCTGCTTCTAATTGGTAAACTCCCGTTCCTACGGCAAAAGCTCCTTGCGATTGTCCTGGTCTATTAGAGTTAATAGTTTCGGTGAATTGCGCATTTGTAATCGCTGTACCAGCAAAAAAAGTAAGTGCCAGTGCCTTTAATTTATGCATAGATATTGGGTTTTTCTACTCAAATATAATTGAATTTATTGTTTATTTAAGAACCTTAGATTCCAATTCTAAAGCTTAATTTCTATTTTTGCTAAAATTAGAATTTTATGTTTCATGCAGATTTTAGCGGAGTAATAAAAACGATACTTATTGTTTTGTTAGTATACTTCGGTTTTAAAATATTGCTTAAGTACTTTGGGCCAATCTTGCTTAAGTATGCGATGAAGAAGATGGGGAGAAAGTTTGAGCAGCAGTTTAGTCAGCAATTCAATGGAGCTCAGCAAAAAGCTCAAAATAAAAATACCAGCCAGGAGGGGAATTTTAGTATAAAAAAGAAGCCACGAAATCGTAGAAAATCAAACAAAGAGGTTGGTGAGTATATCGATTACGAAGAAATTGATTAATTTCGGGATTCTTAAATATGTGCGTTTCCTTATTCAGGGAACAAAAAATAATCTGTAAATGGCTAAATTAAAACAGTTTTTTCCTCATCTTCTGGTTTTACTGGGATTTGTGGTTATCGCTCTTTTTTATTTTAATCCGGTTTTAAAGGGAAAAGAAATCTTTCAAAGTGATATTGTTCAGTACATAGGGATGGCTAAAGAACAATCTGATTTTAGAGCAGAAACTGGCGAAGAACCATATTGGACAGATGCTGCTTTTGGTGGGATGCCAACCTATCAATTAGGAGCTTATTACCCACACAATTATATTAAAAAATTAGATTCGGTTTTACGATTTTTACCAAGACCCGCAGATTATCTGTTTCTTTATTTTATAGGATTTTATATCCTGCTGTTATGTCTAAAAATCGATTATAAATTAGCCTTTCTTGGTGCTATAGCTTTTGGGTTTTCGACTTATTTTATCATTATTCTTGGTGTAGGCCATAATGCAAAAGCACATGCTATTGCTTATATGCCAATGGTTTTAGGCGGAATTATCCTCACCTTTAGACAAAAACTAATAGGTGGTTTTAGTTTGCTTGCTACTGCGATGGCTTTAGAAATTCAGGCGAACCATTTTCAGATGACTTATTATTTGTTGTTGCTGGTTATCGTTCTTGGAATTGTTTATCTAATTGATGCTTTTAAAAAGAAAAAACTTCCGCAGTATTTTAAAGCTTTAGGTGTAATGATAGTTGCAGTTATCCTGGCGATAGGAACTAATGCAACTAATCTTATTGCGACACAAGAATATACAAGCCATAGTACTCGTGGCGATACCGGTTTAACGATTAAACCAGATGGTAACGATAAACCTGAAGTTGGTTTAACCTATGATTATATTACCGAATATAGCTACGGAATATCAGAGACTTTAGATCTTTTTATTCCTGGTTTTATGGGAGGAAGCGGTGCTGAAGATGTAGGCGAGGATTCTGAATTATATTCTGAATTGCAAAAAATGGGAGCATCTCCTATTCAGGCAAAGAATTTTACTCAAAATGCACCAACTTATTGGGGACAACAACCTATTGTCGCCGGCCCAGCATACATTGGTGCCACCATTATATTTCTATTCGTTTTTGCGCTATTTTTAATTAGAGGGCGATTAAAATGGTGGGTTGTTGGCGGAACTATACTTACACTTTTACTTTCCTGGGGTAAGAATCTTGGATTTTTTACTGAATTCTTTATCGATTATGTACCACTTTACAATAAGTTTAGAGCGGTTTCTTCGATTCAGGTGATCGTAGAACTTTGCGTTCCGTTATTAGCGATCGTTGGACTATCCTGCCTTTTTGCTAATAAACATACCAAAGAAGAAAAAATAGAAGCGCTTAAATGGAGTTCGATCGTAACTGCAGGATTGGCTTTAGTTTTAATTCTTTTCAATTCGGTTTTATTTGATTTTAGTGGTCTTCGTGATGCACAATTACGTCAGCAATTAGGGATGGATCTAATGAATGCCCTAAAAGAAGATCGCCAGTCGATGCTTGTTGGTGACGCTATTCGAAGTTTTATTTTTGTCGCACTAAGTGTTTTTCTTATCTGGTTTTATCTTCAGGAAAAAATATCTAAAAAACTTATAATTGGAGGTTTTGCACTCCTATTTTTAGCCGATCTAGTTCCGGTGGCAAGACGCTATGTAAACGGAGACGATTTTGTAAGTGCTCGCAAAATGGAGCAACCTTATCAGCCAAATTCGGCCGACCAGCAAATTATGCAGGACACTTCAAGATATCGAGTTTTCGATCTTAGTGGTGATCCTTTAACCAGTTCCAGAGCTTCTTATTTTCACAATAGTATTGGTGGTTATCACGGTGCTAAACCGGGTAGATTACAGGATCTATACGATTTCTATATTTCACAAAATAACATGAAGGTTTTAAACATGTTAAATGTGAAGTACTTTATTATCCCTACTGAAAATGGTGTTCAGGCACAGCAAAACCCGGGAGTTTACGGCAATGCATGGTTTGTTAGAGATGTAGAATGGGTAGACGATGCAAATGCTGAAATATTAGCCATTAAAGAAACAGATCTAAAAGATGCTGCCATTATCGATAAGCGTTTTAAAGGCGATATAAAAATGGACTTTGTTTACGATGAAGTTGGAACGATCGAACTGGTTAGTGAGCAACCAAACGAATTGGTTTATAAAACAAAAGCTTCTATCAGGCAATTAGCTGTTTTTTCTGAAATGTACTATCAACCAGGATGGCAGGCTTATATAGACGGTGAAAAAGTAGATCACGTTCGTGCAGATTATGTACTTAGAGCGATGAATATTCCGCAGGGAGAGCATACGGTAACTTTTAAGTTTGAGCCAGAAGTAATTCAAACCGGGGGAACTATTGCTTTAGCAAGTACGCTTGTTTTGGTGATTCTTATCGTGGGCGGATTTGTTTTTGCCTATCGCAAAAAAGCCTAGTTTATGAAAAAAGTGCTGATCATTACCTATTACTGGCCGCCGGCTGGTGGTCCCGGTGTTCAGCGCTGGTTGAAATTCGTTAAATATCTTAGAGATTTTGGAATCGAGCCTGTGGTTTATATTCCTGATAATCCTAACTATCCTTTGGTAGATGAATCTTTTTTAAATGAAGTCCCGGAGGATATCGAGATCCTTAAGCAACCAATTTTTGAACCTTATAAATTAGCTTCTTTTTTATCCAAAAAGGATACGAAAACTATTAGCTCTGGAATTATAAAGCAGAAGGAAAAGCAAAGTTTTATGCAGAAACTTATGCTTTACATTCGGGGGAATTTTTTTATTCCGGATGCCAGAAACTTTTGGATAAAACCATCGGTCAAATTTTTAAAATCATACCTTAAATCGGCCAATATCGATACTTTGATCACAACAGGGCCGCCGCATAGTTTGCATCTTATTGGTTTAGGTTTAAAAAGAGAACTTCAACTGCAGTGGATAGCCGATTTTAGGGATCCGTGGACGCAAATTGGCTATCAAAAAGAGCTGAAACTCACTAAAAATTCTGCTGAAAAACATCAAAGATTAGAAAGCGAAGTTTTGAACTCGGCCGATAAGATCATCACCACGAGTTTTACTACCAAAAAAGAATTTGCTTCAAAAACATCGAAAACCATTGAAGTTATCACTAATGGTTTTGATTCGAATTTAGATGAATCTACCGCATTATCGAAATTAGATGAAAACTTCAGTATTTCTCATATTGGTTCATTGCTTTCAGGAAGAAATCCTAGCTCACTTTGGAAGGTTTTAGCTGAAATTTCCGCAGAAAATAGAGATTTCAGAAATGATTTTAAATTGAAGTTATACGGAGCGGTTAGTGATGAAGTGGTGCAAAGTATTACTAAAGCTGGTTTGGATAAGAATTTGCTTTTAGGAGGTTATATTAGTCATTCTGAAGCTTTAATGATTCAAAAATCATCTCAATTATTACTGTTAATTGAAATAAATTCCGAAGAAACTAAAGGTATTATCGCCGGGAAATTATTTGAATATTTGGCCGCAAAACGTCCAATATTGGCTTTAGGACCAGTAGAATGGGACGTAGCGAAGATCATAGAAGAAACAAGCTCAGGAGAAAGTTTTCTGTACCAGGAAGAATTGGCGCTAAAAGAATATATTTTAAGATCTTATCAAAAATATCGGGAAAACAAATTACTTTCGAATAGCAAAAATATCGGGAATTATCACCGTAAAAACCTCACAAAAAAGTTAGCGGAATTGATCAAAAATTAGTGTATGGGCGTGATTATTAACCAGTCGGTCAAAAATATGATGACCACCTATGCGGGTTTTGGGCTTGGTGCGTTAAATACGCTTTTTTTATATACTTATTTTCTAGATCAGCAGTATTATGGATTGGTAAGCTTTCTTCTTTCTGCTGCAAATTTAATTTGGCCATTTATGGCTTTTGGCGTTCATAGCACCATCGTAAAGTTTTTTTCCAGTTATAAAACAAAAGAAGAAAAGGATAAATTACTGAATCTGGCGTTGATTTTGCCTTTGGCGATTTCACTTATTCTAGGTCTAATTGGTCATTTTACCTATGAATTTTTACTGGATTATTTTTCTGACGGAAATGAACTGGTAAAACCTTACGTGTGGCTTATTTATCTTTTGGCGCTTGCAACGGCGTATTTCGAGATCTTTTTTGCCTGGGCAAAGATTTATTACAAAAGCGTTTTTGGTAATTTTATGAAAGAAGTGGTGCACCGATTAGGGACTACGATTTTACTATTTCTAGTTTATTTTGAAGTGCTGGAAGCCGATAATTTTATGTACGGGGTAGGAGTAGTGTTCTTTTTTCGATTACTGGTGATGGGCGCATACGCTTTTAAATTACACAGACCTTCTTTAAAATTTAGCTTTCCTTCTAATTTAAGTAGAGTTTTAAAGTATACCGCTCTAATTCTAATCGCAGCATCGGTCGCAACTGCTTTACTGGATTTAGATAAGGTGATGATCGAATCTTATTTGCCTATCGAGAATGTGGCGATCTACGGAATAGGAATTTATATTGCTACTGTAATTTCGGTGCCGCAAAAAGCGATGCATCAAATCACTAATCCCATAACTGCAGAATATTTAAATACCCGGAATTTCAAAAAACTTGAAGATTTATATAAAAAAAGCTCGATCAATTTATCGATTATTAGCTCGCTTATTTTTATCCTTATTATTACCAATGTGCATACGCTTTACGAACTAATTCCTGAAGAATATTCGCTAAGTATTTTGATCGTGCTTTTGATTTCCCTGGTAAAACTTTACGACAATATTTTAGCGATAAATAATAGTATACTTTTTAATTCAGATTATTATAGATTGGTGTTGGCAATCGGAGTTTTGTTGGTGATTTTGGCCTTTTTACTGAACTTATTTTTTATTCCAAGATTTGGAATAGAAGGTGCTGCGATGGCTACTTTTATCGCTTTTTTTATTTACAATACTTCAAAGATTATCCTGGTTCAGAAGAAATTTAAAATGAATCCTTTTACGAAGCATAGCGTTCTGTTATTTGGTTTAAGCTTTGTTTTTACCCTTTTATTTTATTTTTGGGAGTTCCCGATTCATCCAATTTTAAGTATAGCTTTAAAGGGCGGAATTACTTCAATTTTATATATTTCTGCTATTTACTTTTTAAATTTTTCCGAAGAAATAAATGCAATGCTAAAGTCGATTTTAGCTAAATTCAGATAAGATTTTTTTCAGTATAGATTCAAGAGTTCTAAAAAAGAAAACCCCCGGGCTTTCGCCGCTGGGGGTTTTCCAACTAACCAACCAAAAAATTAAATTATGAACTCTAATCTCTACTTCTCACATTTCGTGCCGAACTTTGAGAGCGTGTAGATTTTTTTATATTACTGTTTGATCTAGAGCTTCTTGCAGAGGTGTTTCGACTTCTGCTTTGTGTCGCTCTTTTCACTTGTTTTTTCTGAGTAGGACGCTGAGTATTTACTGATCTCTGCGTTCTGGCATTATTTTTTGCTCTAGAATTTTGCACCGCTGCCTTTCTTTGATTTGCAGAAGTAGTATTTCTATTGCTAGCTGAAACTCTGTTTGTATTTGCTCTTTGCGTTCTATTATTGCTTGTAGTGGCTCTAGTATTTCTACTTTGCTCTACCGCTTTTCTATTCGATATTACCGCATTATTAGAAGATCTATTGTTTCTATTATTTATCGTTTTACTTCTATTATTAGCACTTCTATCGTTTCTAGCACCAATTACTACATTATCTCTTTTTCGAGAACTAGTTGCTCTATTTACGTTTCTTCTGCTATTTGATCTATTAGCATTTCGGGTTCTTGTTGCTACATTACTACGTCTGGCACTAGTGTGATTAGATCGTATTTCTCGTTTTTGTGCAACTCTTCTTCCACGGTTATAACTTCTCACTTTTTGCCCAGGTCTGTAAAAATTCTTGTAGGCTTTTTGGTGATGGTGTGTGTTATAATAGTTTACGTGGTTTACGTAAGTGATTCGGTTTGGTTGATAATAGGCTCTATAAGGTCTATTAAAAACAATACTAAATCTAGCTCGTGGTCTTCTATAATATCTGTGCCAAGGGCGATAAACATAGTTACGATTGTATGAATTAATATAACCTCTATATCCAGCGATTCTATGATAAGGATCGTATCGAACAAATAGGTTTCCTACACTTACTACATATCCATATCTATCGTAATCGATGATGATATTACCAGCCTGTGTGATTCTACCGTAATAATCGTAATATATCGGAACTTCTTCAATCTGGATAACAGCACCGTAATCATCGTACTGGATATATGGGTCGTAATTATAACCTGAGTTAAAACTTATGTTTACGTGAGGTACAGATATATTTACAACACTAGATCTTCTAAATGCGGGGTTATAATAGAAGTCAAATTCTCCATTTGGATAAACTGAAAATTCAACACCACCTTCGGTAAAAATGAAGGATTCATTATAGCCATATCTGCTCGCAGTTTCATCGGCTTTGGCAATACTTACCAGTCCTAGAAACAAAATCGAAAATATTAAGGAAAATTTTTTCATGGCTTTATTTTTAAATTAATATTGAAGTAGTAGCTATCTACATCTTAATAGAAACAAAGCGCATGCCAAAAAAGAAAAAGGAGCCTTTTAGAGGCTCCTGTAAGTAAATTTATAAGATTTGCTAAAACGAGTTAATGTTTTGAACTCTAGTAATTTAAAAATTAAAGTAAATTATTTTAGTTTAGGCTTTAGATAGGTCGCCGTATACGAATCTTTGCTCTTTACAATTTGCTCTGGTGTTCCCTGTGTAACCAGGTATCCACCGTTTTCACCACCTTCTGCACCTAGATCGATTACATAATCTGCACATTTTACCAAATCCATATTATGTTCGATCACGATCACGCTATGACCTTTATCGATCAAGGCATTAAAGGATTTTAATAATTTCTGAATATCATGAAAATGAAGTCCGGTTGTTGGCTCATCAAATATGAATAAGGCTTTATCTTTAGTATTACCTTTTACCAAAAATGAAGCTAATTTAATACGCTGCGCTTCACCACCAGAAAGTGTAGAAGAGCTTTGTCCTAACTGAACATAACCCAAACCAACATCTTGTAAAGGCTGAAGTTTATTAGCAATTTTATTTTCATTATGCTCGTCGAAAAAGTCGATCGCATCGTCGATCGTCATATTCAGGATGTCATCAATATTCTTTTCTTTGAACTTAACTTCCAGAATCTCTTTCTTGAATCGTTTACCATCACAAGCTTCACATTGCAAATGAACATCTGCCATAAACTGCATTTCGATGGTTACTTCGCCTTCACCTTTACAAACTTCACATCGCCCACCATCTACATTAAAAGAAAAATGTTTTGGCTTATATCCTCTAATTTTGGATAATTTCTGAGAAGAAAATAGATTTCTTATATCGTCATAAGCTTTGATGTAGGTTACGGGATTAGATCTGGAAGAACGACCAATAGGGTTTTGATCCACAAATTCAACCGAACCTAGATTTTTAAAGTCTCCTTTTATATCGCTAAACTGGCCAACTTTTTCGCCATAACCACCCAGTTGTTTTTGTACAGCTGGATAAAGTAATTTTTTAACCAACGTACTTTTACCACTACCAGAAACTCCTGTGATCGCTGTAAATATTCCCAGTGGAAACATCACATCGATATTTTTTAAGTTATTTTCTCTGGCACCAAGAATGTTTATTTCTTTTGTCCATTTTCGACGTTTACTAGGAACTTCAATACGTTTTCTATCGTTTAGATATTGCGAGGTAAGCGAATCTGATTTTAAAATCTCTTTTAAAGTTCCTGTCGCTACCACATGGCCGCCGTTAGTACCGGCTTCTGGACCAATATCTATTATTTCATCTGCCTCTTTCATGATGTCTTCATCATGTTCTACCACAATTACGGTATTGCCAAGATCACGAAGATTTTTAAGTACGCCAATTAAGCGTTCTCCATCTCTTGGATGCAAACCAATAGATGGTTCATCTAAAATGTACATAGATCCTACAAGACTACTTCCTAAAGATGTGGCAAGGTTTATACGTTGTGACTCCCCACCAGAAAGTGTATTCGATTTTCTATTCAGCGTTAGATAGTCTAAACCAACTTCAGATAAAAAATTGAGTCGGTTATTAATTTCAGTAAGTAATCGTTTAGCGATCTGTGCGTCGTGTTCGTTTAACTCAAGGTCTGCAAAGAAAGCTCTTGCTTTATCTAAAGGTTTAACAACAAGCTCGGTAATACTTGTGCCGTTTATTTTAACGTATTCTGCTTCTTTACGAAGCCTTTTTCCCTGGCAGGTCGAACATTTTGTTTTACCACGATAACGAGAAAGCATAACTCGATTCTGAATTTTATAAGCTTTACTTTCCAGGAATTCGAAGAATTGATTTAGCCCTTCGAAATATTTATTACCGTTCCAAACTAAATCTTTTTGATCCTGAGTTAATTCGAAATAGGGTTTATGAATAGGAAAATCGAATTTATGCGAATTATTTACCAGTTGATCGCGATACCAGCTCATGCTCTCGCCACGCCATGGATAAATTGCGTTGTCGTAAATTGAAAGTCCGGTGTTTGGAATCACCAAATCTTCATCTATACCAATAACATCACCGTATCCTTCACATTTTGGGCAAGCACCATAAGGATTATTGAAACTGAATAAATGCACATTAGGTTCCAAGAAACTCATTCCATCCAATTCAAATTTATTGCTGAAGTGATGTAACTTGTTGTCTGAAAGTGTTTCTATGTAAAGTTCTCCTTTTCCTTCAAAAAAAGCAGCTTCAATAGCATCGGCTAAGCGATTAAAGAAATCTTCATCATCTTTTTTGATCACACGGTCTACAACCAAAGATGTATTTTCTGGCTTCGCTTTGCTAAGATCTGCTTCATCGATACGTAAAACTTCATCGTCAACTTTTATTCGGCTATATCCCTGCTGAGCAAGAATCTTAATTTTTTCATCGAGATCTCGACCTTCTTCAACATAAATAGGAGCGAGGAGAAGCAATTTGGTGCGATCTGGAAATTCCTTTACAAAATTAACAACATCGGTAACCGAATCTTTTTTTACTTCTCTACCCGAAACAGGAGAATAGGTTTTACCAATCCTGGCATATAGTAATTTTAGGTAGTCATAAATTTCGGTAGAAGTCCCTACCGTAGATCGTGGATTTGTAGAATTTACCTTTTGTTCTATGGCAATAGCCGGAGCAATTCCTTTTATGTAATCTACTTTAGGTTTGTTCAGCCTCCCCAAAAACTGCCTTGCATATGAAGATAAGCTTTCTACATATCGTCTTTGCCCTTCAGCATATAAAGTATCAAAAGCTAAACTGGATTTACCAGAGCCCGAAAGCCCGGTGATCACTACCAGTTTGTTACGAGGTATTACAACATTTATATCTTTAAGATTGTGCAATTTTGCACCTTTAATGATAATGTTTTCTTTGGGGTTTATCTTTTCTAAGTCAGTATTCATGTTCACTTTCTAGCAATAAGTATGCAAAGGTACTCAATCTAAAGCAGTGCGAAAAGCCATTAAAATCCTATAGTATTGTTAAAATTTTAAGCTTTTATTTGTATTTCTCAAATTTAGTTTACTATATTTGGAACCGAACTCAAAAATAGAATTGCCTATAGTATACTGTTACTTTTATATCTAAATAACCTAATCTAAGACAGGGCCTTGCCCTTTAAAAGTAACTGTATGGAAAAAACTAAGGTAACAGATGCCGTTTTGGTTAAAGATTACATTAACGGAAACGAGCTGGCTCTCTCAGAACTTATTCGTCGTCATCACCACAGAATTTACAGTTTCATTTATTCCAAGGTATTTGACAAAGATATTGCTGAAGACATTTTTCAGGACACATTCATCAAAGTCATCAATACATTAAAACGAGGAAAGTATAACGAAGAAGGTAAATTTTTACCGTGGGTAATGCGAATAGCCCATAATCTTGTGATCGATCATTTTAGAAAAAACAAAAGAATGCCCAAATTCGATAATAGTGGGGATTTTAATATTTTTTCAGTCTTAAGTGATTCTGGTTTAAATGCTGAAAAGCAAATTATAAAAGACCAGATCGAGAGTGATTTACGTGAAGTAATTAGAGAACTTCCTGAAGATCAATTAGAAGTTTTAACAATGCGAATCTATAAAGAGATGAGTTTTAAAGAAATTTCTGAAAGAACAGGAGTTAGTATAAATACGGCTTTAGGCCGCATGAGATATGCACTTATCAATTTAAGAAAGATCATCGAAAAGCATAATTTAGTTTTAACAAATTAAGTTTATACTATTCCCTAGAATCCTGCGTTATTAAGTTATAAATCATAATAGCGTAATTAATGGGGAACCTTTACTTTGAAAAAACTTCGAAAGAAGAAAAACTAAAAAATTTGAATCCTAAAGAAGAAACAATCAAGTTTCTATTAGATTATTCAAAAGCCTTAAAGGTCTTACCTGGCGAAAAGGAAGACTTTGAGATGCTTCTAAACTAAAAACTTAAGCCTGCTGAAAAGCAGGCTTTTTTTATCACTATTATATTCATTTTGGACAGAATTATAAAAATTTTAGAATTTGTTTTTCTGTAGCTCTCTTCTAATAAGTTTAAATTAGAAAAAAATGAATTATGGAAAATGTAAAACTAGCTATAATCTATTATAGCTCAACCGGAACCAACTATCAATTATCGAAAGCAGCTGAAGAAGCAGCGAAAGATCTCGGAGTGAAAGAGATCAAATTTTTAAGGGTAGAGGAGACCGTTCCAGAAGATATTATTAAAACCAATGAAGATTGGTTAAAGCATTATAACGCTACAAAAGATGTACCTGTGGCATCTGCTGATGACCTGGATTGGGCAGATGCTATTATCTTTTCGGCGCCAACACGTTATGGTAATTTACCATCACAATTTAATAGTTTAATGGATACTACCGGGCCGCTTTGGCAAGAAGGGAAGTTAGTAGATAAGGTAGTAAGTGCAATGACCAGCGCGGCAAATCCACACGCCGGACAAGAAGGAACATTGCAATCAATCTATAAAGCGATGATGCACTGGGGAGCAATTGTTGCAAATCCAGCATTTACAGATCCTATTATTTTTGAAACAGGAGGAAATCCATACGGCTTTAGTGTTGTGGCAGGAAAAGAATTAGACGAAAAAGACAAAAAAGCCATTAAAGCTCAGGTAAAGCGAACATTAAGTGTTACTGAAAAAATAAAGGCTTAAAACCACCAATATTGATAAACTAAAAAGCTCCGATTATTCGGAGCTTTTCAATTTTGTAGAAATTGAAACTGCCTCAAAAATTATTTCCTCTTTTTGGCCAATTTTGCCTCGTATTCATTGATAACCGATTTTCGGCCAATTGTTTTGGTAATAATATCCTTTTCAAGATTCCATCCTCTGGCTGGTGAGTATTGCCTACCGTACCAAATGATTTGTAAATGAAGATCATTCCAAAGATCCTTCGGGAATAATCTTTTAGCATCTTTTTCAGTCTGGTCAACGTTTTTTCCGTTAGAGAGATTCCAACGATACATCAATCGGTGAATATGAGTATCAACCGGAAATGCAGGAACATTAAAAGCTTGTGACATTACTACACTTGCCGTTTTATGCCCAACGGAAGGCAGACTTTCCAAGGCTTCAAAATCTGCAGGAACCTGTCCATTATATTTTTCGAGGAGAATTTCTGAAAGTCCGTGTATTCCTTTAGATTTCATTGGTGATAATCCGCAAGGTTTTATGATTTCTCTAATTTCCTCAACACTTAGTTTCACCATTTTTTGAGGCGTATCGGCCACTTCAAATAAAAGCGGAGTAATTTGATTCACCTTAACATCGGTACTTTGGGCAGAAAGTAAAACAGCAATTAATAATGTGTAAGGATCTTTATGATCTAACGGAATAGGAATTTCAGGATAAATATTTTGTAAAGTATCAATTACAAATTGCACTTTTTGCTGTTTGTTCATAAAGCTTTAATTTTAGGCAAAAATAAGAATTATGACGACATTAAAAGCAGGAGATAAAGCACCAGAATTTGCGGTAGAAGATCAGGATGGCAACGAAGTAAAACTTTCAGATTTTAAAGGTAAGAAACTAGTTTTATTTTTCTATCCAAAAGCAAGCACGCCTGGATGTACGGCAGAAGCTTGTAATCTTAGAGATAACTGGGAAGTTTTTAAGGAAAAAGGTTACGCAATATTGGGAGTAAGCGCAGATTCTAAGCGTAGACAAACAAACTTTAAGACGAAGAACGAACTTCCTTTTCAGCTTTTAGCAGATGAAGAAAAAGAAGTGATAAATGCTTATGGCGTTTGGGGACCTAAAAAGTTTATGGGTAAGGAATACGAAGGGATTCACCGTACTACTTTTGTAATAGATGAAGAAGGTAAAATAGAGGAGGTGATCGGTAAAGTAAAAACCAAAGATCACGCTGCCCAGATTCTATAATTTCCGAATAAGTTTTTTTCGGAATTAATTCTGAAGAACTTTCAAATAATGCCTGCTGAATTTGTATAATTTTGGCAGGCTTTTTTTTGGCATCACCAAAGGGGATAATACCTCGAGGTTTTTTATTTTTCCGAATAAAAATCAACTTCCTGGATCGTAGCGATACTGTCGCAATTTTCAACTTTAAATTGAATTGGTTTTGTTGCAGTTTCACCTGAAATCAGGTAAACATTACAAGAATCCCTATCGGTAATACTTTCACCAAAATGAACTTTACCATTTTCTAAAATTGAAGAGATATTGCTGGTATCGATCTTATTTTCAGTAAAGAATTTCATCGCGTTAGCATCAAAATGACGCTCTTTAACTCGAATACTTTTTAAAGTTCGGGCGTTTGGAAAATACGAACAACTTGTTTTTTTACCACTTAAAAAGAAAATGAGAATAATAATTCCCATAAAAAGTCCCACTGAAAAATATCCAAGACGCTGAAAAATATTCATAGAAAATAGCTAAAATCGATTCTGGAGATCAGAAAATCAAGAGATTAATATCTCGATAAGTAAGATCGAACCAGTCTGCAATAGATTTGTTGGTTAAAACTCCGTGGTAAAAATACAAACCATTTCGCAATCCGCGGTCAAAACGAAGCGTGTTTTCTAATCCGCCTTCTTCGCCAATATGCAATAAATAAGGAGTAAAAATATTACTTAAGGATAACGAACTCGATCTTGCATATCGTGAAGGAATATTTGGAACACAATAATGAATTACATCATGTTTGGTAAATATCGGTTTTTCATGGCTCGTAATTTCGCTAGTTTCAATACAGCCACCAACATCGATACTTACATCGATTGCTACTGCGCCACGTTTCATTGAAGCCACCATTTCTTCGGTTACTAAAACCGGCGAACGGTTGTTCCCACGCACCGCACCAATAAGCACATCACATCGCTTAAGGGCTTTTGACAAATTTTTAGGCTGAATAGTACTGGTGTAAAAAGTTTGTCCCAAAGCCGATTGAAGGTTTCTTAGCTTGGTGATCGAGCTATCAAAAACTTTGATATTAGCGCCAAGCCCAATAGCAGATCTTGCAGCAAATTGGCCAACTGTTCCAGCACCAAGAATAACAACTTCTACTGGTGGAACGCCACTTATATTACCAAATAATAGTCCGTTTCCATCACCATTATTACTCATAATTTCTGAAGCAATAAGCACAGAAGCCGTACCGGTAATTTCGCTTAAAGCCCTAACTATTGGATAACTGCCATCGTCGTCTTTAATAAATTCAAAACCAAGAGCAGTAATTCTTTTAGAAGCTAGTTTTTGAAAATAAGCTTTACTCTGTGTTTTTATTTGAAGCGCAGAGATTAATATAGTTTGTGGGTTCATCATCTCCAATTCAGAGATGGATGGCGGCTCAACTTTTAAAATTGTAGGACAGGAAAATACTTTTTGAGTGTCTTTGGTGACTTCTGCACCAGCATCTGAATAATCTTTATCGCTGAAATTAGCATAATTCCCGGCACCAGATTCTATCATTACGCGGTGGCCATGAGCAGTTATAGCTCCAACTGCATCTGGACTAAGGCAAATACGCTTTTCCTGGTATGAGGTTTCTTTAGGAATACCTATAAAAAGCTCTCCTTTGTTTTTGAAAATTTCAAGTTTTTCTTCCTGTGGAATAAGCTCTTCTTTAGTAAAAGGAGAAACCTGTTTGGACATAATTATCTTTTCAGCTGATTAGAAAAGTTAAATTACAATTATTTTTGAAAAGGCAAGAAGAGATTTTCTAAAGTTTAGCGTAATAATCTTCATCGGTTGTATTAGACTCTTTAAGGTCTTCCATTTCTTCTAGATCCTTTTGAGAAACAGGAGAGAAAACTGAAATATTGGTTTCCTCAATTTCACTAAGGTCAATACCATAAATTTTGTCGAAGATCTTAATTCGGATTAAATATACAATGGATATAATGATGATAAAAAATGGCGCCAAATATATGAGCTGGTTTGTATCCATAGGATTTATATTTAAATAAATATCCTGATATAAAGCGGTAACCAATTGATAAGCATACATGATAGTGGGAACGAGTATTGCATGATACCACCAGTGTTTACATGTAAAGAACCAGATTAATAGTAAGGTAAGCGGAGTAATTTTACCAAAGTAAGTCCACATGGCCGTCATTACATTTTCGTAATAATTACTCTGGTATGTAAAAAAAGAATTTTCCCAAACGGGCCCGTTTGGGAAAATTTCATATAAATAAAATAAATATGGTGAAAATGCTATTATAATAGCAAGTATACTACCCGTTAACAGGAATTTTGATCGTTGATCTATCAACGGCTTGTTTTTTGATCGGGTCTTGTCCATTGTCATCAGATGTTGAAGTTACGAAAAAAGATGCTCCAAAAATAGCTGCTCCGAATAATAATGCTTTTAATTTCATAATAGTAGGTTTTGTTTTGTTCTTATTAAAATTTTTAAATCGTATTTCGTTTTCTGATACAAACGTACTACGAGATAACCTACGATTAGTAATTACATTAATTGTACTTTTGCGCTCGCTTAGGAGAATCTATGTTTTTTCGTGTTTTTTTTATTATTCTATAATTTTTTAACTATTATGCTTAAAAATTTTAACTCTTTGGGCTATATATAGATTTTATTATAAGCAAATCTATAAAAATTTATGTCCAGAATGCCCATAATTATTGTTCCAAATATAACTATATTCACATTTCTTTAACTTAATTTTAACACTCTCGTTTCGAAATCTTTTTTCTCTAATTCCAATTTTTGATGATCTGTAGGGATTAAATTCTGGATTTTTTGTGGCCATTCTATAAATTTCCAGCCATTTTGATCTAGATAATCTTCAAATCCTATATCATAAGCCTCATTTTCATCTTCAATTCTATAAAAATCAAAATGAAATATTTGTTCGTTTTCAGATCTGTATTCATTTACAAGCGAAAAAGTCGGGCTTGCTACTCGATCTTCAATATTTAATTTTTTTACAAGATTCTTGATTAGGGTAGTTTTGCCAGCACCCATTTCTCCGTAGAAAAGAATTGTTTTGCTTTTGGCATGCCTCAAAATGAATTCAATAGCCTCATCGATATTCGATAAACGGTATTCAAACTCCATGATTAACAAAAAATTTAGTATACAAATATATCAAAAAAAAACCTGATACGACTATCAGGTTTAATTTCAAAGGCTTGTAAGAATTGACGTGAAAGAAAATTCTTGCGGAATTTTCCCTATTTAGGCGAAAGAACGCTAAATGGAATGATCATCTCTTCTAAGGACACCCCGCCATGTTGATAGGTGTTACGATAATAACTTACGTAATGATTATAGTTATTAGGATAAGCGAAAAATAAGTCACTTTTAGCAAATATGAAGGAACTACTCATATTTATGGTAGGCAGATGTAAGGATTTTGGTTTTGTAGCTGCTAAAACATCCTTTTTCTCGTAGGTTAAACTTTTGCCTGTTTTATATCTTAGGTTTAAACTGGTGTTTTTGTCGCCTATTACTTTACTAGGATTCTTCACGTTAATCGTACCGTGATCTGTAGTAATAATTAATTTAAAGCCCAATTGCTGTGCTTGCTGAATGATTTCTAAAAGTGGAGAGTTCTTAAACCAGCTCTCTGTTAAAGATCGATAAGATTTATCATTAGAAGCCAATTCTTTAATAACTTCCATTTCGGTCTTAGAGTGCGATAGCATATCCACAAAGTTGTAAACCACCACGGTTAGGTCGTTATTCTTTTGAGTTTTGAAGTTATCGACTAGTTTTCTTCCGGCTTTAAGATTACTTATTTTATGATACTCGTGCTTAATATCTTTTCCCAGTCTTTTTAATTGTTCAGCTAAAAATTCAGCTTCAAAATTATTTTTCCCTCCTTCTTCGGTATCATTTTTCCAATATTGTGGATACAATTTTTCCATTTCACTAGGCATTAATCCAGAAAAAATGGCGTTACGTGCATATTGCGTGGCTGTAGGTAAGATACTGCAATAAGGTTGTTCTTTTTCTTTTTTATAATAATTGGAAACAATAGGCTCAAAAGCTTTCCATTGGTCATATCGTAAATTATCAACGACTACTAATAGCGTAGGCTGATCTTTGCTAATTTCAGGAAGAATTTTTCTTTTGAATAATGTATGCGACATCGTAGGAGCATCTTCACCATCTACAAACCATTCAGGATAATTTTTATCGATAAACTTACAAAATTGGGTATTTGCTTCCTGCTTTTGGGTTTCCAGTATTTCGAACATACTACTATCTTCGATATTTTCTAGCTGAAGTTCCCAATAGATAAGACGCTGGTACATTTCTGTCCAATCTTCATAAGTATTAACGTTCATCAGATCCATCGCTATTTTTCTGAATTCCTGCTGATAGTTTGATGTCGTCTTTTCTGAAATTAGTCTGGAATGATCTAAATTCTTTTTTATTGAAAGTAGAATTTGGTTAGGATTTACCGGTTTGATAAGATAATCGGCGATTTTAGAACCTATGGCTTCTTCCATAATATATTCCTCTTCACTTTTCGTGATCATTACTATAGGAATATTGGCTTGTTTCTCTTTAATTTCAGAAAGGGTTTCAAGACCTGTTAATCCTGGCATGTTTTCATCCAAAAAAACAATATCAAATCGTTCTTCATCTATTTTATCAATAGCCTCTGTACCACTTTGGCAGGTAGAGACCTCGTAGTTTTTAGATTCAAGAAATAAAATATGAGGTTTTAAAAGGTCGATTTCGTCATCTACCCATAATATTTTGATCGTATTCATGTTCGGTTAAATTTATAAGCCGGTTAAAAATTTATATTTTTAATAAATATTGATTCTTTTGGTTATAAAATGATTCAAAAGAAGATCAATGTTTACATTTGTTCTATCATTAATTTAATAAAGCTTGGCTTCACAAAACAAACTCAAGATTTTAAACGATCCAATTTACGGATTTATTACCATACCTAATCAGCGTATCTTTAACATCATCGAGCATCCGTTCTTCCAAAGATTACGAAGAATTTCACAAATGGGATTATCATATTTGGTATATCCTGGCGCTCATCATACCAGATTTCATCATGCTATTGGTTGTGTGCATCTAATGCAGAAGGCTGTGCGAGTACTTCGTTATAAGGGAGTTGAGATAAATGAAGATGAAGAAGAAGCTTTACAAATTGCTATTTTATTGCACGATATTGGGCACGGGCCTTTCTCGCATGCCATGGAGCATAGCATTGTGGAAGGGGTAGATCACGAGTCGATTTCACTTCTTTTTATGAAAGAATTGAATGCTGTTTTTAACCAAAGTTTAACGCTCGCTATCGATATCTTTACCGGCAAATATCCGCGAAAGTTCATGCATCAACTAATCACAAGTCAGTTAGACATGGATAGGCTGGATTATTTAAAAAGAGATAGTTTTTATACCGGAACTACAGAAGGAAACGTAAATAGCGATCGATTAATTACGATGCTAAATGTTGTGAATAATGAATTAGTGATCGAAGAAAAAGCAATTTATTCTGTAGAAAAGTTCTTAGTAGCCAGAAGGTTAATGTACTGGCAGGTGTATTTGCATAAGACCAGCATGGTGGCCGAGCAGCTTTTAATACGAGTGCTAAAAAGAGCTAAAGAATTAATTGCTGAAGGTTCCAATCTTAACGCAAGTTCTGCTTTAAGTTATTTTTTGAATAATAAGGTAACCGAAAAGAGTTTTGATACAGAAACACTGAAGATCTTTTCCTGTTTAGATGATTACGATATCGTTTTGGCTATGAAAGAATGGGTGAATCACGAGGATTATGTATTAAGTAGCTTATGTAAGATGGTGATTAACCGTGATCTTTTAAAAGTGAAGATCAAGAAAAAGAAACCGGCCACTGCCAAGATCGAGAAGCATTTAAAGAATCTAAAGGAAAAATATGATCTCGCAGATAAGGAGGCTTCCTATTTTGTATTTACCGGGGAGATTTCAAATTTAGCCTATACCCGGGAAAAAAATAATATCAATATTCTTCATAAAAATGGGAAAATAAACGACGTTATAAAGGTTTCAGACCAGTTAAACCTAAAAGCATTGTCTAAAACAGTGACGAAATATTATATATGTTACCCCAAGTCTAAACATTAACTCATTTTTTTTACTTTTGCCAGAATGAAATTTAAAGCATCACAAATAGCCGAAATTCTCGAGGGGACCATCGAAGGGAATCCCGATGCAGAGGTTTCAGAATTGGCTAAGATCGAAGAAGGAAAAGAAGGATCGCTTACCTTTTTAAGTAATCCAAAATATACATCATATATATATAGTACCCAGGCTTCAGTTACCATCGTAAATGATAGTTTTGAAGCAGAGCAACCTGTAAGCACAACATTAATCAAAGTAAAAGATGCCTATAAGGCCTTTTCTACTTTATTAGAATATTATAACCAGGTAAAACTTCGTAAGAGCGGAATAGAGCAACCAAGTTATATTTCAGATTCTGCGAAATATGGCGAAGATATTTATCTTGGCGCATTTACCTATTTAGGAGAGAACGTAAAAATAGGAAAGAACGTAAAAATTTATCCCTATGCTTATGTAGGTGATAATACCATAATTGGAGATAATTCTACTCTTTTTGCAGGAGTTAAGGTATATTCTGAAACTGTTATAGGTGAGAATGTAACTTTACACGGTGGCTCAATTATAGGTGCCGATGGTTTTGGATTTAGTCCTAATGAAAAAGGAGAATATTCCAAAGTGCCACAAATAGGAAATGTTATAATTGAAGATAACGTAGATATTGGTGCGGGCACAACGATCGATAGAGCAACATTAGGATCTACGATCATAAGAAAAGGTGTGAAATTAGATAATCATATCCAGATCGCCCATAATGTAGAAATAGGTGAAAATACCGTTATTGCAGCGCAAACAGGTGTTGCAGGCTCTACAAAAATTGGAAAGAACTGTATCATTGGTGGGCAGGTTGGAATTGTTGGTCACATCACTATTGGTGATCGTGTAAAGATTCAGGCACAAAGTGGTATTGGCCGAAATGTAAAAGACGATGAAGTTTTACAGGGGTCACCAGCGATAGGATATTCAGATTATAATAAATCCTTTATTCATTTTAAAAACTTACCAAAAACTGTTGATCTATTGCATCAGTTAGATAAAAAAGTAAATAAGAATGGCTGAAAAAGTATTGAAGCAGCAAACTATTCAGAATGAAGTTTCCTTAGAAGGTGTAGGGCTTCATACCGGGAAACAAGTAAAACTTACCTTTAAACCGGCTCCCGAAAATACCGGTTATGTTTTTAAACGTGTAGATCTTGAAGGAGAGCCAATTATCGAGGCTGATGTAAGTTATGTAACCGATACTAAAAGAGGGACCAACTTAGAGAAGAATGGTGTTAAGATTCAAACTTCAGAGCATGTACTTGCTGCCTGTGTTGGTTTAGAGATCGATAATATTATTATTGAGCTTAACGCCTCAGAACCTCCAATTATGGATGGTTCTTCTAAATATTTTGTGCAGGCTTTAGAAGAAGCAGGAATAAAAGAACAAGAAGCCGATAAGGATGAGTATGTAATTAGCGAGGTGATCTGCTATCGTGATGAAGCTTCAGGTAGTGAGATCGTAGTAATGCCTGCAGATACTTATAAGGTGACAACCATGGTCGATTTTGGAACTAAAGTTCTTGGAACGCAAAATGCTTCTATAGAACATGTTTCAGAATTCAAAGACAATATTTCAAACGCCAGAACATTCAGTTTTTTGCATGAAATTGAAGCACTTTTAGAACACGGACTAATAAAAGGTGGTGATCTAAATAATGCGATCGTTTATGTGGATAAGGAAATAGGTGAGGAGACGCTAAAAAAATTAAGGGTAGCTTTTAATCGTGATGAAATTTCTGTAAAACCTAACGGGATTTTAGATAATCTTACCCTGCATTATCCTAATGAAGCAGCAAGACATAAATTATTAGATGTTTTAGGAGATCTTGCACTTGTAGGAACAAGAATTCGTGGTAAGGTGATCGCAACAAAACCGGGGCACTACGTAAATACTGAATTTGCTAAGAAACTGGCGAAAGTCATTAAAGAGGAAAAGAGAAATAAGGTTCCTAAGATCGATTTAAATTCTAAACCAATAATGGATGTTAACGATATTATGGATACGCTTCCGCATCGTTCTCCGTTCTTATTGGTCGATAAGATCTATGAGCTTACAGATTCTACTGTTGTTGGGGTTAAAAATGTGACCATGAACGAACCATTTTTTGTTGGTCACTTCCCAGGAAAACCTGTAATGCCGGGTGTTCTACAGGTGGAAGCAATGGCACAAACCGGTGGAATCCTAGCCTTAAAATCTGTACCAGATCCAGAAAATTATCTTACGTATTTCATGAAGATCGATAATGTAAGATTTAAGCAACAGGTTGTACCAGGTGATACGCTTGTCTTTAAATTAGAACTTTTAGCGCCAATACGTAGAGGAATTTGCCAAATGCAGGCTTATGCTTATGCAAATGGTAAACTAGCTACAGAGGCTGTGCTTATGGCACAAATTGTAAAATCAAAATAAAGAAGAATGAATCAACCTTTAGCATATGTGCATCCAGGAGCGAAGATCGCCAAAAATGTAGTGATCGAGCCGTTTGCAACGATTCATAATAATGTGGTGATTGGTGAAGGAACTTGGATAGGTTCTAATGTTACCATAATGGAAGGTGCACGTATTGGTAAAAATTGTAGTATTTTTCCTGGTGCGGTTATTTCTGCGATTCCGCAGGATAAAAAATTTGATGATGAAGATACAGTGACCATCATTGGTGATAACACAACGATTAGAGAATGTGTTACCATCAACAGAGGAACTACAGATCGTATGAAAACAGTGATTGGTCAAAATTGCTGGATCATGGCGTATTGCCATATTGCTCACGATTGTATTGTAGGTGATAACTGTATTTTTTCAAATAACAGTACACTTGCAGGACATATAAATGTGGGAGATCACGTAGTTTTAGCAGGAATGGCAGCGATACAGCAATTTTGTAGTATTGGTAAGCATGCCTTCGTGACTGGAGGATCTTTGGTTAGAAAAGATGTACCGCCATTTGTAAAGGCAGGTCGTGAACCATTATCTTATGTAGGTATTAATTCTATTGGTTTAAGACGAAGAGGTTTTACTACAGAAAAGATTAGAGAGATTCAGGATATTTATCGAATCTTATATCAGAAAAATTTAAATAACTCTCAGGCTGTAGCTATTATTGAAGCAGAGATGCAGGCTACAGCAGAGCGTGACGAAATATTAGAATTTATTAAAAACTCTCAGCGAGGTATCATGAAGGGATACTTCAGCAACAACTAAACATTAAAAGGAAATGGCAAATACGAGTGATATTAGAAACGGACTTTGTATAAGATACAACCACGATATTTTTAAGATTGTTGAATTTCTTCATGTAAAACCAGGCAAAGGTCCTGCTTTCGTGAGAACTAAACTTAAGAGTGTTACGACCGGGAAAGTGATCGATAATACATTTTCCGCAGGACATAAAATTGATGACGTTCGTGTAGAAACTCATAAATATCAGTTTTTATATCAGGATGGTGAATTTTATCACTTTATGCATGTAGAAGATTACACGCAAATTCGTCTTTTAGAAAGCGCTTTAGATATGCCGCAATTGCTAAAAGAAGGTGAAGTGCTTACCGTAATTATCAATACTGAAGATAATATGCCACTTTCTACAGAAATGCCTGCAAGTGTGGTGTTAGAAGTAACTCATACAGAACCTGGAGTAAAAGGAAATACGGCAACCAATGCAACTAAACCTGCAACAGTTGAAACAGGAGCTGAGGTAAATGTTCCGCTTTTTATAAATGAAGGAGACAAAATTCGTATCGAAACCGAAAAAGGTACTTATAAAGAACGAATTAAAGAATAAGCTATATAGCGAATAATTGAAAAAGGAAAGGTATTTTTATCTTTCCTTTTTTTATATTTAATATTTATATGAAATTTCCACAAACTCATAGCTTAGAACAAATTGCGACTATTATTTCCTGCGATTTTGTAGGAGATAAAAATTTTCCGGTAGAAGGGATTAATGAAATTCATGTAGTTACACCTGGAGATGTTGTATTTGTAGACCATCCAAAATATTATGATAAAGCATTAAAATCTGCAGCAACAATTATTTTAATCAATAAAGAAGTTGAATGTCCTGAAGGTAAAGCACTTTTAATTTCAGACGATCCTTTTAGAGATTTTAATAAGCTTGCAAAATACTTTAAGCCCTTTCAAAAAGCCGAAAAATCAATTTCAGATTCCGCAGTAATAGGAAAAGGAAGTCATGTTCAACCTACTGCTTTTATTGGAAATCATGTAAGTATTGGTGAAAACTGTATAATTGGCGCAAATGTTACCATTAATGATCATACTGTGATTGGAGATGATGTAATTATCCAGTCGGGAACCGTAATTGGTGGCGATGCATTTTACTACAAAAACAGGCCAGAAGGTTTTGATCGTTTACTTTCCAGCGGGCGCGTGGTGATAGAAAATAACGTTGAAATTGGTTGTAATTGTACTATCGATCGTGGTGTGAGCGGGGATACAACAATAAAAGAAGGTGCTAAATTAGATAACCTTATCCAAATTGGGCACGATACGGTAATTGGCAAAAAATGTCTTATCGCTTCTCAGGTAGGTATTGCCGGTTGTGTGGTTATTGAAGATGAAGTTACCATTTGGGGACAGGTTGGTATTGCTAGTGATTTAGTAGTCAAAAAAGGAACGGTGGTAATGGCACAATCGGGTGTTACGAAGACTTTAAACCAGAATGTTTATTGGGGAACACCTGCAAGAGAGGTGCGCTCTTTTCTAAAAGAGCAAGCTTACATTAAGCAGTTACCAGAATTTATACAGTCTTTTAAAAAGGAATAATAAGCCATAATTTCATTCAAATCTAAACCGTCATAAAATTATGGCGGTTTTTTGTTAAATATGAGTTCTATGTTTGTAGAAGTAAAATATAATTCTACATTTGTAGAAGTTATTCTAATATTGTAGAATTATGAAACTTTCGAACGCAGAAGAAGAATTAATGCAAATTTTATGGAAGCAAAAAAAAGCTTTTATGAAAGATCTAATCGATGCTTATCCAGAACCAAAACCAGCTAATACTACTGTCGCTACTTTATTAAAACGAATGCGCGATAAGAACTTTGTAGATTTTGTGCAATATGGTCGTTCCAGAGAATATTTTCCTCTTGTTAAGAAGAGCGATTATTTCTCAAAACAAATGAACGGACTAATAAAGAATTTCTTTAATAATTCGGCTGCGCAATTTGCTTCTTTCTTTACTGAAGAAACAGATCTATCTGAAGATGAGTTAAAAGAACTCAGAAAAATTATAGACGAAAGAATCAAAAATCAATAATAGCCTATGCTTTTTTATATTCTAAAATTTACCGGTTGTCTTTTGGTTCTATATTCGTTTTATAGATTATTCTTAGAAAACGAAAAAAATCATGAGTTTAAGCGATTTTACTTATTGTTTGCGCTGGTAGCCTCTGTGATTATTCCGCTAATTACCATAACTTATAAGGTAGAAGCCCAGACCATCGAGCAAACCGGGATTTTGTTGCCAGAAACCATCACTAATGTAGAAGAAGTTAAAACAACTTCCTGGAAAGATCATCTTCCGGCCATATTATGGAGTGTTTATAGTATTGGTTCTGTGGTTTTTTTGATACGATTTCTGAAGAATCTTCAGTATTTAAAAAAACTTATTCAGCAATGCGAAAAAGTAAAAGAACCACTAAGCACAAAGATTTTACTGCCATTTCAACAAATTCCGTATTCATATTTTAGATATATTTTTGTAGATAAAGAGGCTTTCAAAACCAATAGTATTCCGCAGGAAATTTTAAAACACGAAGAGGCACACGTACATCAAAAACATACGCTGGATTTATTGATTTTGGAGATTTTACAGATCATTTTTTGGTTTAATCCGCTATTTATTTTCATCAAAAAATCAATACGCTTAAATCACGAATTTCTGGCAGATGAAGCCGTTTTAAATCAAAATATTAGTGCATTATCATATTCAACATTATTACTAAACAGCTCGTTTGGAAAACATCAGTCCGCTATGACGAGTTCATTTAAACATTCATTAATCAAAAAACGAATCGTTATGATTTCAAATTCATTTTCAAAAAAGAGAGTAGGGCTAAAACTTGGATTTTTAGTGCCTGTTCTATGTTGCTGTATTTATTTTTTCAATAATGATATTGTTGCTGAAACTATACAGCAGGAATCGCCTATTGTTACTGAAACTTTGAACGCGTTTACGCTAAAAATTCACGGTGAAAAGATCGAACTGAATGGGGAGCAGGTGCTGCTAGAAGAATTTGCTTCGAAATTAGATAAAATTACTAATCAATATCCAGATAAAGATTTACTGAAAAATAATGTGCGCTTAGATCTAAAAAACGTTCCTGAAGATTTTAAAAAGAAAGTAGGCAAGGAATATCTTAAAACTCATTATTACCAGGTGATGAAGAAGAATTCAAGAAATACTTCTTTGTTTCCTTCAGGTGTTCCAGTTCCACCAGCTCCACCAGCGCCACCAATGCAAATTTCGGGAAGAAGCGGGACTTCGTACATCACCACAGATAGTCCTACTAAACAACAAATTAAGGAATGGAAAAATAAAGGCTATACTTTTTATTTTGATAATAATCCAATCTCAAAAGAGAAGCTTGATGCTATCGATTTAAATACGATAAGTCTCTATTCTAAGCAGATTGATGAGACAGGAACTAAAATATATCTGAATACGGTGTATTCGCAATATTCTAAAAATCCACCTTCAAAATCGCTATTATCAGATCAAAATTTGAAGATTTATGGACAAATTTTTATAGACGGCAAGGAAGTTTCAAGAAAGAAAGTAAAGGATTATTCGGCGCAGGATTTTAAGGCCTATTGGATCGTTAAAGATGGAAAGTTACCTACTAACGAGCGCTTAATTTTAAAACTTTCTACGGAAGAAGTTCCTGAGGTTGTTGAAGAAGTAGAAACTATAGAGATAATTGAAGATAAGCCACAGTCTCCGCCAAGTCCAAAAGCTCCTGAAGTTATCGAGGTAATAGAAGATGTTCCCGAACCACCAAAACCAGAAATAATAGAAGTTGTAGAGGACGTTCCAAATCCTCCAGCTCCGCCAAAACAGCCTGAAATTATTGAAGTAATTGAGGTTGTAGAAGATGACGCTTCTATATCTAATGAAAAAGAAGTTATCGAGGTAGTTGAAGAAGAACTAGGGATGGAGATTAATAATCCAGAGCAGGAAAAATCGGTTAAAGAATTAATTAAAGATTATAATGGTCAGCTAAAAAAAGTAAAGTCACTTTTGCCAGAAGGGTATCCCATGGCGTATTTTAAATTAGAAAAAAAGGAACAGGATAAAATTTTGAAAGAGTACAACAAAATGTTTACGATCTATATTCTTTTGCAAAAACAAGGGGCTGAGAAGCAAGTTGATCGTACGCCACCGCCACCACCGAGTAGGGAAAAAAAATAATTCAGATATTTTCAGATTTTAATAAAGAAAGGTGATTTTGTGAAGTCATCTTTCTTTTTTGATTAAACAAAATCTTAGTGTTTGCTAGAATTCAATAAATGTTTATTTAACATTTTTAAATAATTTTCAATTTTTCTAAATAATTGCTCTATGAAATATTGAATTCTTAAGGCTAAACCGATTAGTTAAGGATAATCTGTTAAAATTATTTTATTAACTTTTGTTTAGCCTGTTTTTTGGTTTATATTAACATAAATTTGATATTGATAATATGCCTTAAGAAATGGACCGTATTCTTTTAATTATGATCGCTTTAGAAGTAGTTATAGCAATACTACTGATTATGATTTTTATTCAAATTAAAGCTACTTATTTTCAGGATATCAAAAAAGAAAAACGGATCTATCGCATCCTTAATGATCTTATAAAAAGGAAAAGAGGCTTCTAACTTTTAAACTTTAAAAGTATAGAATCTACGGTCTTGTCTCTTTATACAGTTATTTGTAAATCACTGAATAAATATCAAAAAAGCTTTATGTTTTATCTTTAAAAACATATTTTTGTGTACGTAATTACAAAAAATACTTATGAGCGTTTTAGTAAATAAAGATTCAAAAATAATAGTGCAGGGATTTACCGGTAGTGAAGGTACTTTTCATGCAGAGCAAATGATAGAATATGGTTCCAACGTTGTTGGAGGTGTGACTCCGGGTAAAGGAGGTCAAACTCATTTGGATAGACCGGTGTTTAATACAGTTTCAGATGCTGTAAAAGAAACAGGAGCAGATGTTACGATCATCTTTGTGCCGCCAGCCTTTGCTGCAGATGCAATTATGGAAGCTGCAGATGCCGGGATTAAAGTAATCATTACTATTACCGAGGGTATTCCTGTTTCAGATATGGTTAAGGCTTCAGATTATATTAAAGGCAAAGATTGTCGTTTAATTGGTCCTAACTGTCCTGGTGTTATCACTCCGGGTGAAGCTAAAGTTGGAATTATGCCAGGTTTTGTTTTCAAAAAAGGAACTGTAGGTATCGTTTCTAAATCTGGAACTTTAACTTACGAAGCTGCAGATCAGGTTGTAAAAGAAGGTTTTGGGATTACTACAGCAATTGGAATTGGTGGAGACCCTATTATTGGAACGACTACCAAAGACGCGGTAGAGCTTTTAATGAACGATGATGAGACTAAAGCTATCGTTATGATCGGTGAGATTGGTGGACAGTTAGAAGCTGATGCTGCTAAGTGGATTAAAGAAAACGGTAACAAAAAGCCTGTTATTGGATTTATCGCTGGAGAAACTGCTCCTGCTGGTAGAACAATGGGGCATGCTGGTGCTATTGTAGGTGGTAGCGAAGATACTGCCCAAGCTAAGAAAGCGATCTTAAAAGAAAACGGAGTTCATGTTGTAGATTCTCCTGCCGAGATTGGTAAAAAAGTTGCCGAGGTTCTTGGATAAAAGTTAAAATTTAAGATAATTTTAAATAATTTTAGTCCGTAAGCGTTATATGCTTACGGACTTTTTTATTTTTATACATATTTATCAATCAAAACTTTAACTATGAGGAATTACTATCTACCTCTCATGGCAGTCCTTTTCTTGGCGGTTGCCTCCTGTAAAAAAGAGCAGGGAGAAAATGAAAAAACTCACACCGATGCTAACGGATTTTCTTACGAAACTTTTGAGGATGATCCCACCGGTTTACGCTTGTATACATTGGATAATGGTTTAAAGGTTTATTTAAGCCGAAATAATGAAGAACCTAAGATTCAAACCTTAATTGCTGTTCGTGCCGGTTCTACTTACGATCCTGCAGATAATACTGGGCTTGCGCATTACTTAGAACATATGGTGTTCAAAGGTACCAGTAAAATAGGAACTCAGGATTGGGAAACAGAAAAAGTACTTTTAGATTCCATTTCAGATCTTTACGAAAAGCATAAAGCCACAACAGATCCTGAAGAGAAAAAAGCAATTTATCGCCAAATCGATTCGGTTTCACAGGAAGCTTCAAAATATTCTATCGCTAACGAATATGATAAAATGGTAAGTTCTTTGGGAGCCGAAGGTACCAATGCTTTCACTTCAAATGAACAAACGGTTTATGTGAATAAAATTCCGTCTAACGAATTAGATAAATGGCTCACCGTAGAAAGCGAAAGGTTTAATGAGTTGGTGCTGCGTTTATTTCATACCGAATTAGAAGCGGTTTACGAAGAGTTTAACCGCGGGCAGGATAGTGATTCCAGAAAGCAATATTATGCAGTTTTAGAAGGTCTTTATCCTACGCATCCTTATGGTACACAAACTACTTTAGGGAAATCTGAGCATTTAAAAAATCCATCGATGGTGGCCATTCATAATTATCACGATAAATATTATGTACCAAATAACATGGCTGTGATCCTTTCGGGAGATTTAGAATTTGATACTACGATTCAGAAGGTGAATGATGCATTTGGTGGTTACGAGTCTAAAGAAGTTACGCATCCAACTTTTCCTGAAGAGCAGCCTTTCACTGCGCCTATTGAAAAAGAGGTATTTGGGCCAACGTCAGAATCTGTTTATGTCGCTTTCCGTACCGATGGTGTTGGTAGTAAAGATCAAAAAATCGTTTATCTTATCGATTATATTTTGGCAAATTCACAGGCGGGTTTAATAGACTTAGATCTAAACCAAAAGCAAAAGGTTCAGCAGGCTTCTTCATTTACCAATTTCGATAATGATTATGGGTTCCATTTATTATACGGAATGCCAAAGGCAGATCAATCTTTAGAAGAAGTGAAGGATTTGTTACTTGCTGAAGTAGAAAAGATTAAAAATGGAGAGTTTGAAGATTGGTTAATCGAAGCGGTAATTAACGATTTAAAGTTGTCTGAGATTCGCCAATATGAAAATGCATCTTCTGTAGCTTATGCACACATGGATGCTTTTATTCATTTTCAGGATTGGCAGGAAATAGTAGATTTTACTGAGGATCTTAAAAGTATTACCAAAGAAGAACTGGTGAATTATGCAAACGAGCATTATAAAGATAATTATGTAGCAGTTTACAAGCGCTTGGGTGAAGATCCAAATATTGCTAAAGTTGAAAACCCGGGAATTACTCCAGTTCAGTTAAATCGTGATAAGCAATCTGAATTTATAACCGAATTCAATAAAACGGAAGCACCTGCTCTAACTCCGCAATATGTAGATTATGAAGAAGCGATCAAAAAAGAAGAGACAGAAAATGGATTGCCTGTTTCTTATATTCTAAATGAAACTAATGATCTTTTTAACCTGTATTTCATTTTTGATATGGGACAGGATAACGATAAAGAAATTTCATTAGCTACCGGATATTTAGATTATCTAGGTACAGATAAATATACTCCTGAAGAATTGAAGCAGGAATTTTACAAACTTGGTATCAATCATTTTGTAAGTTCAGGTTCAGATCAGATTTATGTTGGGATTAGTGGGTTAAAAGAGAATTTACCTAAAGGCTTAGAATTGTTAGAGCATCTTTGGGAAAACGCAAAACCTAATCAGGAAACTTACGAGAAATACGTAGCATCTATAATGAAAGGTCGCGATGATGCCAAAACTCAAAAAGGAAATATTCTTTTTAATGGTTTGCTTAATTACGGTAAATACGGTGAAGATTCTCGTTTGCGTAATATTTATACTGAAGCCGAATTAAAAGCTTTGGATCCTGCTGAATTAGTAGAAAAAGTAAAAGATCTACGTAATTACAAACAACGTGTGCTTTACTACGGAAAAGATCCAGATGCAGCAGTAGCTGCGGTGAGCGAAAAGCATAGTGTTCCAGAAGAACTTAAAGATTATCCTGAAGCTAAAGTTTATACTGAACTTGATACTGGAGGTAATGTATACTTTGTAGATTATGATATGGTACAAAGCGAGATGATGTTCATTACGAAAGGAGATAATTTTAATGCAGATGAAATGGCGGCTACACAATTATTCAATACGTATTTTGGTAGCGGTTTATCATCAATCGTATTTCAGGAAATAAGGGAATCCAAGTCTTTAGCTTATTCGGCTTACTCGAGCTATCAAATGGCTTCAGAAATAGATAAACCTAACTATACGATGGCCTATATCGGTACACAAGCCAATAAAATGCCACAGGCAGTAGATGCAATGATAGAATTAATGACCAACATGCCTGAAGCAAAAGAACAGTTTGAAGCGGCTAAAGAGGCTACACTTAAGAAGATAGCAGCAGATCGTATAACAAAAACAAGCATCTTTTGGAGTTACGAAAGTTTAAAAGATCGGGGCATAGATCACGATATGCGTAAAGAAATGTACGACGCTATTAAGGATATGAGTTTCGATGATTTACAAAGCTTTTTTGATAACAATATAAAAGGCCAGGATTACAATGTTTTGGTAATCGGGAATAAAAAAGATGTAGATATGCAGGCCCTTCAAAAATTAGGAGAAGTAAAAGAACTTGATATCGATTACTTATTCAATTACGAGAAAAAAGAAGATCAGGATCTAAAATTGTAATTCAGAATAAAGAAAAATTAAAGACCTCCTTGAAAAAGGAGGTTTTTTTATACCTAAACAATGCTTATTCTTATCTTTGGCGAAGATTAATCTAACTTACTATAATACATATGAAATTATTAGAAGGTAAAAATGCTATCGTAACCGGTGGAAGCCGTGGTATTGGTAGAGGTATAGCAAAAGTATTTGCAGAGCATGGTGCTAATGTTGCATTCACTTATAACTCTTCTGAAGAAGCAGCTAAAGAGCTGGAAAACGAGCTTTCTGAAACCGGAGTAAAAGCTAAAGGTTATAAATCTAATGCGGCCGATTTCGAGCAGGCTCAGGAATTAATCAAAAATGTAGCTGAAGACTTTGGCGCTATCGATATTCTGGTAAATAATGCCGGGATCACAAAGGATAACCTGCTAATGCGCATGAGTGAGGAAGATTTTGATCGCGTGATCGAGGTAAATCTTAAGTCAATATTTAATATGACCAAAGCGGTACAGCGTACTATGCTTAAACAACGTAAAGGAAGCATCATTAATATGAGTTCTGTTGTTGGAGTTAAGGGAAATGCTGGCCAGGCAAACTATGCAGCTTCTAAAGCTGGTATTATTGGTTTTAGTAAGTCTATGGCATTAGAGCTTGGTTCTCGTAATATTCGTACCAATGTGATCGCTCCTGGTTTTATCGAAACTGAAATGACCGAGAAATTAGACGAAAAAGTAGTGCAGGGATGGAGAGATAATATTCCTTTAAAACGTGGTGGTACGCCAGAGGATATCGCAAATGCCTGTGTATATTTAGGTAGTGATCTTAGTGCGTATGTTACCGGCCAGGTGCTAAACGTGGATGGCGGAATGCTTACCTAAGCAATTGAAGAAGTTCGTACGTTGTTTTTCCAATTGTGGTTGGTAGAATCTTAATATTCTCTTAAATTACAACCCAAAACCGATTAATGACGATACTAAGCATAATATATATAACCCTGGCTGCATGCGTTGCGCTAGGGTTTTCTTATTTTCAATATTATGTGAAGTCTAAGCGTAACGGGAAGGAACTTTTGATCCTTTTTATTTTACGTGCTTTAAGCGTTTTTACGCTTCTTTTTTTATTGATCAATCCAAAGATCAAATCGGTTTTTGTTGAACGGGAAAAGCCAGATTTGGTACTCACTTCAGATAATTCTGAGTCAATTTCTCACCTTAATCAGGAAAATAATTTAGCTGAAATTGCTTCATTTTTCAATCAAGATGAAGAAATAAATGAACGTTTTGATGTTCAAAATATAAGTTTTGGGAGTGAAATTTCTACTAAAGATTCAGCCGACTTTAGTGCAAAACAAACCAATATTTTTAAGGCATTAGATGCTATAAAATCGAGCTTTAAAAAGAAGCAAAATGCGACGATTTTAATGACCGATGGTAACCAGACTTTAGGTAGGGATTTTCAATATTTTAGTGCTTTAAAAAACCAAAAGATCTTTCCGGTGATTCTTGGAGATACCACAAAATTTCCAGATCTAAGCATCTCAAAATTGAATGTAAATCGATATGCTTTTCTTGAAAATAAGTTTCCGGTAGAAGTTTTTGTAAATTATTCGGGTTCAAAAAATGTCGCTTCAAGATTTATAATATCGACTAATGGGAAGACAGTTTTTTCTGAAGATGTCAATTTTTCAGAAGAAAACAGGTCGGTTAGAATAGAGGCAAACTTACCAGCTTCGCAATTGGGAACACAAACTTATTCCGCAGAAATTCTTCCGTTAGAAAATGAAAAGAATACGGTCAATAATCAAAATAACTTTGCAGTTGAGGTGATCGACGAGCGAACTTCGGTTTTAATATTAAGTAGTATTGCGCATCCAGATCTTGGCGCTCTTAAAAAATCTATCGAAACTAATAAACAGCGAAAAGTTGCGGTAAAATACACTAGCGAAAATAATGTAAAATTAAATCAATATCAGTTAGTTATATTTTATCAACCAAATAATAACTTTAACAATTGGTTTGAGTTGATCGACGAGGCTAATTTAAACTATTTTATCATAACTGGAACTAAAACTAATTGGAGTGCAGTTCAAAAATCATTGCCATTTTTATCGAAAACCGGTAGTAATACTGAGCAGGATTTTTATGCAGAAATAAACCCGAATTTTAACCAATTTCAGTTTGAGGATATCGGATTTTTAGATCTTCCCCCTCTTCAGGATAAGTTTGGGGATCTGAAAATTGATACCGATTTTGAGACTTTACTCTACCAAAATATCGAAGGTGTTAGTACCAAAGATCCTTTATTGATGATTGCTAAAAATAACGATAGAAGTTCAGCGGTTTTGTTTGGTGAGAATATCTGGAGATGGCGAACTAAGATTTTCGTGGAGAATCAAAGCTTCGAAAAGTTCGATAACTTTATTGGCGGCTTGATTCAAAATCTATCTTCAAAAAAGAAAAAAGAGCGCTTAAATATCGAATATGAATCTTTCTTTTATTCCAACGAAATTGTAAAATTTGACGCTCAATTTTTTGATGAAAATTATCAATTCGATCCTAATGCGAATCTTCAGATCGAACTAAAAAATGACAGTTTAAATTCAGCATTAGATTCAAGATTTTTATTGCGAAATAATTTCTATCAGGTTAGTTTTAATGATCTTCAACCCGGGGAATATCGCTTTATTGTTTCCGAAGAAAATTCAGGAATAAAGAAGTCCGGTAAATTTTCCGTAATTTCGTTCAATGTAGAAGAGCAATTTTCTTCAGCGAATTTTTCGAAACTAAAAAATCTGGCTGATAAAAATGAAAGTCAGGTTTACTTCCCCGATCAACTGGAAAATTTAAAATCTGAACTTTTAAACGATAATCGTTTTTCGATCATAAGAAAAGAAAGCACCAAATCCCAGCCAATAATCGAATGGTATATTTTGTTATTTATCTTAGTCGGGTTGTTGGCAGGAGAATGGTTTTATAGAAAATATAAAGGTTTAATTTAACATCAAATATTAATGGAAAGATTACCCAAAATTGCAATACCAATTTTTATAGGATTGGTTGTTTTAATCATATTTATTTCAAAATCTACAATAACCATTGGCTCTGGTGAAGCGGGAGTTTTATATAAAACTTTTGGAAACGGAGTAGTTATAGATGAGCCACCTTTAAACGAAGGTTTTCATTGGGTGTTACCCTGGAATAAAGTTTTTGTTTACGAGGTAAGACAGCAATCTTTAGATGAGAAAATGACGGTTTTATCTTCAAATGGGTTGGAGATCAAATTAGATGCTTCGGTTTGGTTTCAGCCGGCTTACGACGATTTAGGAAAATTACATAAAGAAAAAAGTGAAGCTTATATCGAGCGATTACTAAAACCTGCACTACGATCTGCAACTCGTGCCGTGGTTGGGCGTTATAATCCAGAGCAATTATATTCTAGTAAGCGTGAAGCGATTCAGGAAGAAATTTTAGAGGAAACACAAATTCTTTTAAGAGATCAATACGTTCAGGTAAATGAAGTTTTGGTAAGAGACGTATCACTTCCTCCTACGATCAAAGAAGCTATTGAGCGTAAATTGAGACAGGAACAGGAATCTTTAGAATATGAATATCGTTTAACTAAAGCCGAGCAGGAAGCAGAACGCCAACGTATCGATGCTGAAGGTAAAGCACGTGCAAACCGTATTTTAAGTGAGTCTTTAACTGAAAAGGTATTAATGGAAAAAGGAATCCAGGCCACTTTAGAATTAGCGAAATCTGGTAATGCTAAAACTGTAATCATTGGTTCTGGAGAAGACGGATTACCACTGATTTTAGGAAATAACTAAAATTTATCTTAGAAATTTTAAATTCTGATTTTGAATTTTAAAATTAATACTTAGATTTGCTTCCATAATGAGAACAATACAATTACATCACCATCATCATATTTACTACTGCGCTCAGGCGAGGTAAATTTGATATGTGGTAATGTTAAGCATATTTAGAAACCCGTTTGAGCTACTCAAACGGGTTTTTTATTTGTTCAAATTTGACAACTGAAATTAAACTAAGCACTAAAAATAAAATGCTTTTGTGATGAAAAAAGAAAAACTAAGGATCGCAATTCAAAAATCTGGACGCCTAAATGAAGATTCTCTTAAGATCTTAAAAGACGCCGGGATTTCGATTGATAATGGAAAAGAGCAGTTAAAAGCTTCGGCACGTAATTTTCCGGTAGAAGTTCTTTATTTAAGAAATGGTGATATTCCGCAGTATTTAAGAGATGGCGTGGTAGACGTTGCAATTCTTGGGGAGAATGTGCTGGTAGAAAAAGGAAAGGATATTATTCGAGGAGAGAAATTAGGATTCTCGAAATGCCGAGTTTCACTAGCGGTGCCAAAATCTGTAAAATATAATGGAATTGAGGATCTTGAAGGAAAGAAAATCGCGACCAGTTATCCAAATACGGTTAAAGAATATTTAGCTGAAAAGGGAATTTCAGCCGATCTTCATATCATTAATGGCTCTGTTGAAATTGCACCAAATATTGGTTTGGCCGATGCGATTTGCGATATTGTTTCCAGTGGAAGCACGCTTTTCAAAAACAATTTGAAAGAAGCTGAAGTAATGCTGAAGAGTGAGGCGATTTTGGCCATTTCACCACAGATTTCTGAAGAGCGTCAGCAAATTTTAGATCAGCTGCAATTTAGATTGAAATCGGTTTTAAACGCACGTACTTCAAAATATATCTTGCTAAACGCACCAAACGATAAGCTAGATGATATTATCCGACTTTTGCCAGGAATGCGTTCTCCTACCGTTTTGCCATTGGCAGAAGAAGGATGGAGTTCGATTCATACGGTAATTAACGAAGAGCGTTTTTGGGAAGTGATCGACGAATTAAAACAACACGGCGCAGAAGGATTGCTTGTAGTACCAATTGAGAAGATGGTGTTGTAAATTTAGATGTTAGATCGTTTCGCTGTTAGAATTTAGAATATAGACTAAAGAAATAAAAATCAGGATTTATTTTGAATGCTAAATGTTGAATTAAAAGCTGACAGTTGAAGGCTGAAAGCTAAAAACTAACAACTGTAAACCGTAAACTGAAAAAAATGAACAAAATATATAATCCTTCAAGATCTGAATGGGATGCTGTTTTAAAACGGCCGACCAAAACCGTAGATGATATTGAAGACACGGTAAACCAAATTTTTGCTGAAGTAAAAGCTAAAGGAGATGCAGCGGTAGCAAAATATACCGATATGTTTGATGGGATTAAGCTTGAAAACACCTTGGCAACTTCAGAAGAAATTGCAGCTGCAGAAGCTGAAATTTCAGAAGAATTAAAATCTGCCATTCTTTTAGCAAAAAAGAATATCGAAAAATTTCATGCAGCCCAGAAAACCGAGAAAGTTGAAGTTGAAACAACTAGCGGAGTAAAATGCTGGCAGGAAAAAAGACCTATTCAAAAGATCGGATTATATATTCCTGGCGGAAGCGCACCTCTATTTTCAACAATTTTGATGTTGGCGGTACCGGCGGCAATTGCAGGTTGTAAAGAAATCATACTTTGTACGCCGCCAAATAAAGAAGGAAAAGTTCATCCAGCTATTTTATACACCGCAAATTTATGCGGAGTAACAAAGGTCAATAAGATTGGCGGGATTCAGGCGATTGCAGCGCTCACTTTCGGTACCGAGACCGTTCCCAAAGTGTATAAAATTTTTGGTCCTGGGAATCAATTTGTAACGGTAGCGAAACAGTTGGCAACTCGGCATAATGTTTCGATCGATATGCCGGCAGGTCCATCAGAATTGTTGGTAGTTGCAGACGATTCGGCTAAACCAGCTTATGTCGCTTCAGATTTGTTGAGTCAGGCAGAGCATGGAGGTGATAGTCAGGTGATCTTAGTGTCGACCTCAAAATCATTTTTAGATGAAGTAGAGGTAGCTGTTGAAGATCAATTATCAGCGCTTCCAAGAAAAGCCATTGCAGAAAAAGCGATCGAGAACTCAAAACTGATCTATGTTGAAAATAATGAAGTTGCTTTAGGTTTGATTAACGAGTATGGCCCAGAGCATTTTATAATTTCTACTGAAAATAATGAATTTTACACTAAAGGGATCATTAATGCCGGTTCCGTATTTATAGGTAGTTACACGCCTGAAAGTGCCGGAGATTATGCTTCGGGAACAAATCATACACTTCCAACGAATGGTTATGCAAAGCAATACAGCGGTGTAAACCTGGATAGTTTTATGAAGAGTATGACGTTTCAGCAAATTTCAGAAGAAGGAATAAAAAGCATTGGTCCCGCAATCGAGTTAATGGCCGACGCAGAAGGTTTACAAGCACATAAAAATGCAGTGACTTTGCGATTGAAAGATTTGAGTTAACGTGTTAACTAGATTTTAGATCGCTTCGCTGCTAGAAGTTAGAATATAGACTAGAAAAAACAGGATGAGTATTTATTTTGAATGTTTATTGTTGAAATTTGAATGAGTTACTTTGGTCATGCTGAACTCGTTTCAGCATCTCATTTGAGTGAGAAAAAATGATGATGAGATCCTAGATCAAGTCCGGGATGACCAATCGAGTTGTCATGCTGAACCTGTCCGTCCGGCAGGCAGGGGCTTGTTTCAGCATCTCATCAAGTTTGTGAGGAGTTTGAAGATTTCGAAGTAGTGCGAGTTGTAATTAACTAAGTGAAATGAAAAAATCGTTTGTATATATTCTAACTAATAAATACAGGACAGTTTTTTACACGGGTGTAACAAACGATTTAAGAAGGAGAATTTCCGAGCATAATAACGGAACGGGAAGTAAATTCACTGAGAAATATAAAACTAAAGATCTAATTTATTTTGAAGAGTTTAATGATTTTAATCAAGCAGTAGCTAGAGAAAAACAGCTTAAGAACTGGAAAAAAGAATGGAAGTTAAATTTAATTAAATCTTTTAATCCGAAATTGCAGACATTAGAATATTAATTTTGAAAACGGTTGTCATGCTGAACTTGTTTCAGCATCTCATCCAGTTGAAACCAAGCATGATGAGATCCCGGATCAAGTCCGGGATGACGAATAGAAAAAAATAAACTGAAAGCCATAAAACAAAAATGCCCACCAATATAAACATACATAACCTTGTTCGGGAGAACGTGAAGAAATTGAAACCATATTCTTCCGCTCGTGACGAATATAAATCAACAGGAACCGAAATGGTTTTTCTTGATGCCAATGAGAATCCTTATCAAACCGATGTAAACCGCTATCCAGATCCGCATCAAAGAAATGTAAAATACGAGCTGGCAAAGATCAAAGGTATAAAGCCACAGCAAATCCTGTTAGGAAATGGTAGTGACGAGGTTTTAGATTTGTTGTTCAGGGCGTTTTGTGAGCCGGGAAAAGACAATGTGATCACGCTTCCGCCAACCTACGGAATGTATAAAGTGCTTTCAGAAATTAACAATATCGAAAATAGGGAAGTGCTACTTTCGCAGGATTTTGAACCACAGGTTTCAGCGATATTAGATAAATCTGATGCGAATTCTAAACTTCTATTTCTTTGTTCGCCAAATAATCCTACGGGGAATACCTTTTCAGAAGAAAAAGTAGAAGAATTGCTTCAAAAGTTCAACGGCTTGGTAATTATTGACGAGGCTTATATTGATTTTTCAGGAAAAGAAAGCTGGTTAAACAGGCTTCAGGAATATCCAAATTTGGTGATTACGCAAACACTTTCTAAAGCTTACGGTATGGCAGGAATCCGATTGGGAATCTGCTGTGCTTCCGAAGAAATTATCGAGATTTTAAAGAAGATCAAACCTCCTTATAATGTAAATGAATTAACGCAGCAACGTGCTTTAAACCGAGTTTTGGATGTTAAAAATGTGGAGAATGAAGTTGCCGATATTCTAAAAGGTAGAGAAGAATTATTTAAGGTATTGCTGGAAGTTTCTTATGTTGAAAAAATCTATCCATCAGACGCGAATTTTATTTTAGTGAAAGTCGATAATGCGACGGCCAGATACAACCAATTGATCGAAAAAGGAATTGTAATTAGAAACAGAACCACACAACCGCTTTGCGAAAATACCCTTCGTTTAACCGTGGGAACCACTCAAGAAAATCAAAAATTAATTACCGCTTTAAAAAGCCTAATCTAATTAAAATGCAAAAAGTTTTATTTATAGATCGTGACGGAACGATTATCCTGGAGCCCGAAGATTACCAGGTAGACAAGTTAGAAAAACTGGAGTTTTACCCAGAATCATTGTTCTATTTATCGAAAATCGCCAAAGAATTAGATTATGAATTAGTGATGGTAACTAATCAGGATGGTTTGGGAACTGAGATTTATCCTGAAAATCAATTTTGGCCGATTCAGAATTTTGTGGTAAAAACCTTCGAAAATGAAGGAGTGAAATTCAGTGATATCTTAATAGATCGGACTTTTGCAAAAGATAACCAGCCTACCAGAAAGCCAAATACAGGTTTGTTGGAAAGAAAATATTTGAATTCCGAGGCCTACGATATGGCAAATTCGATTATGATCGGTGATCGTATGACCGATATTGAGTTTGCTTATAATTTCGGCGGAAAAGGAATTTTTATCGATACCCACGAAGATTTAGCGACCGACGAATTGAAAAATGATGTTTCTAAACTGAAGGAAACAATAGCACTGAAAACTTCCAGCTGGAAAGAAATTTATGAGTTTTTAAAACTGAAAGATCGTACTGCTGAAATTGTAAGAAAAACCAACGAAACTGATATTAAGATCAAGCTGAATCTTGACGGCACCGGGGAAGCAGAAATTTCTACCGGGATTGCATTTTTTGATCATATGTTAGATCAAATTGCTCGTCATGGGCAAATGGATTTGGAGGTAAAAGTAGATGGCGATCTTGAAGTAGATGAGCACCACACGATCGAAGATACCGCAATTGCTTTGGGCGAAGTATATGCAAAAGCTTTGGGGAATAAATTAGGAATCGAGCGATACGGATTTTGTTTGCCAATGGACGATTGCTTAGCGCAGGTCGCGATCGATTTTGGTGGCCGAAATTGGTTGGTTTGGGAAGCCGATTTTAAGCGTGAAATGGTTGGAAAAATGCCAACAGAAATGTTCTATCATTTCTTTAAATCATTTACCGATGGCGCTAAGGCAAACCTGAATGTAAAAGCAGAAGGAACGAACGAACATCATAAGATCGAAGCGATTTTTAAAGCCTTTGCGAAAGCGATAAAAATGGCAGTAAAAAGAGATACAGAGAAAATGATCTTACCTTCAACAAAAGGAATGCTTTAATAGTATTGAGAATTGAGTATAGAGTAGTTAGTAGCTAAACTCAATACTCAATACTCAATTCTAACTACTAACTACTATAGAAATGAAAATAGCAATTATAGATTACGGCGCGGGAAATATTCAGAGTATCAAATTCGCAGTAAAACGACTTGGTTTTGAAGCTGTGCTTACAGATGATGCTGAAGAAATAAAGTCGGCAGATAAGGTGATCTTTCCGGGAGTAGGAGAGGCGAGTAGTGCGATGAAGATGCTAAAGTCAACCGGATTAGATAAAGTCATTCCGCAGCTCAAGCAACCAGTTTTGGGAATATGCCTTGGGATGCAATTGATGTGTGAATATTGTGAGGAAGGAGATACGCCAGGATTATCGATTTTTGATGCGAAAGTGGTGAAGTTCGATAATACAGTTAAAGTGCCGCAAATTGGCTGGAATCAAATTTACGATCTACGATCAGATCTGTTTGAAGGCGTGAACGAAAAAGAATATGTGTATTTGGTGCATAGCTTCTACGTGAAGGAATGCGAAGAAACGATTTGTTCTACGCAATACGGAGTAGAATATACTTCAGCAATCAAAAAGAATAATTTCTATGGTGTACAATTTCACCCTGAAAAAAGCAGCAAAGCCGGAGAAAAGATTTTGGAAAACTTTTTGAAGTTAGAATTACGAAGTTAGAAGTACGGAATAAGATTCTTGAATTAGGAAAACAAAAAATATCATGTATGATTTAAAAGAAAGAACTAAAAAGTTTGCAATTGATGTTTGGTCGTTGTGTTCCCATATACCTAAAAATAGAGAGTTCGATGCTTATGTGAGGCAGCTTATTAGATGTTCTAGTTCTGTTGGAGCAAATTATAGAGCTGCCAGAAGAGCTAAATCTAACGCAGATTTCATAAATAAATTAAAAATTGTGGAAGAGGAAGCTGATGAGTCGATGTACTTTTTAGAATTACTGGAAATAGTTTATCCTAAGGAAAAAAGTAAAATAAAAGAGTTACACGCAGAAGCTAATGAATTAGTAGCTATAATTGTATCATCGATAAACAGGGCAAGAAAAAATAATTAAAATGTGTAAACCTAACTTCCAACTTCTAACTTCTAAATTCTAACTTTAAATGCGTTTAATACCAGCAATAGATATAATAGACGGAAAGTGCGTAAGACTTTCTAAAGGTGATTATAACACCAAAAAGGTATATAATGAAAATCCGCTTGAGGTTGCAAAATCTTTTGAAGCTTACGGTATCGAGTATCTTCATTTAGTAGATCTTGATGGTGCAAAATCGAAGCATATTGTAAACCATAAGATTTTGGAAACAATAGCTTCAAAGACCAATCTAAAAATTGATTTTGGTGGCGGATTAAAAACCGATAAAGATCTCGAAATCGCTTTTGAATGCGGAGCGAAACAAATTACCGGTGGAAGTATCGCCGTTAAAGATCCGGAGACTTTTAAAAGCTGGTTAGAAAAATTTGGTTCAGAAAAGATCATTTTGGGCGCGGATGCGAATAATGAAAAAGTTGCTGTAGGCGGATGGTTAGAGGAATCTGAGAAAGAATTGATTCCATTTATTTCTGCATATCAAAAAGAAGGCGTAAAGTATGTAATTTGTACTGATATTTCTAAAGACGGAATGTTACAGGGACCTGCTTTCGATCTTTATGATCGTATTTTAAGAGAGAATCCAGAAATCAATTTAATAGCTTCGGGAGGAATATCGAAATTCGATGAATTATTAGAACTTTCTGAATTAGGATGCGAAGGAACAATTATCGGAAAGGCCATCTATGAAGGAAGAATCAGCTTAAAGCAATTAGAAAACTATATTCTAAACGACGGACAGTAAATTAGATTTTAGAACGCTATGCTGTTAGAAGTTAGATTTAAGAGATTAGACCTAAGAACCAAAAATCAGGTTTTATTTTAAATGCTAAATGCTAAATTTTGAATTTTGAATGAAATGCACTAAGATTTCTCGACTTTATTTCATTACGCTCGAAATGACAAATAATTGAAAAGTAGCTGAAGGCTAAAAGCTGACTGCTGACAGCTAAAAAACCGTAAACTAAAAAAATGCTAACAAAAAGAATAATTCCCTGCCTGGATATAAAAAACGGAAGAACCGTTAAAGGGATTAATTTCGTTGATCTAAGAGATGCTGGTGATCCGGTTGAACTTGCCGCAAAATATGCTGAAACGGGCGCAGACGAGCTTGTTTTTCTGGATATTTCAGCGACAGAAGAACGTCGTAAAACTTTAGCGAATCTTGTTTTGCGAGTGGCAGAAAAAGTAAATATTCCGTTTACGGTGGGCGGCGGGATTTCTTCCGTAGAAGATGTTGATATTTTGTTGAAGAACGGTGCAGATAAGGTGTCGGTAAACTCTTCCGCAGTAAAAAATCCAGATCTAATTAATGAGCTTTCTCAAAAATTTGGTGCGCAATGTATCACTGTGGCTATCGATGCGAAACAGGTAAACGGTCAGTGGATCGTTCATTTAGTTGGTGGTAAAGTACCAACCGAACTCGATCTTTTCGAATGGGCGAAAGAAGTAGAACAGCGCGGGGCAGGAGAAATTTTGTTTACATCGATGAATAATGACGGTACTAAAGATGGTTTTGCTAATATTGCACTCAAGAAATTATCTGAAGATCTAAATATCCCGATCATTGCTTCGGGCGGTGCCGGTAATATTCAGCATTTTGTGGATACATTTAAAGAAGGAAAAGCAGATGCGGCTTTGGCAGCAAGTGTTTTTCATTTTAAAGAAATAGAAATTCCAGATCTTAAAAAAGAACTGGCAGACCAGGGAATTCCTGTAAGAATATAAAATTATAGAGATGAATATCGATTTTGATAAAAATAGCGACGGATTAGTACCAGCAATTATTCAGGATGCAACTACGAAAAAAGTTCTGATGTTGGGGTATATGAATGAAGAAGCCTATTTAAAAACGAACGAAACGAAGAAGGTTACTTTTTTTAGCCGAACTAAAAATCGTTTATGGACCAAAGGAGAAGAAAGTGGAAACTTTTTGCACCTGGTTTCTATAAAAAATGATTGCGATAATGATACGCTTTTGGTGATGGTGAATCCGCAGGGACCAACCTGTCATAAAGGAACCGGTACTTGTTGGGGCGAGGAAAACGAAGCTTCTTTTGGATTTTTATCAGAATTAGAGGGAATTATTGGGCAGCGTAAAAAAATGAGCGAAGTTGAACCTGAATTGCGTGAGGATAAAGACTCGTATGTGGTTTCTCTTTTTGATAAAGGAATCAACAAAATCGCTCAAAAAGTCGGCGAAGAAGCTGTTGAGGTAGTGATCGAAGCCAAGGATGATGATGAAGATCTTTTCCTTAACGAAAGTGCAGATTTGCTGTTTCATTACCTAATTCTTTTAAAAGCAAAAGGCTACGGATTAAAAGACATTTCTAAAGTTTTAGAGGCAAGACACTAAATGAAGCTGTACCGGGAAACGTATAAATCTGAGGCGCAGGTCGTTTTGTTTATCAACGGCCAGTTTCCTGAAAAAATGCCTTTGCTAGATGGATTTGAGAAGATTTACTGTACAGATGGCGCATATTCCAAGCTTTTGAAAAATGGAATTCAGCCAGATTTGGTTTCTGGTGATTTCGATTCTTTAGCAGTTTCTGAAATTAAAGCCAAAACCAAGATTGTAGAAACTCCAGATCAAAATGCGACAGATTTCGAGAAGATTTTAAAGATTATTATCGAAGATGGTTTTAAAAGTGTTGCGGTTTATGGGTGTAGCGGCTTAGAACAAGATCATTTTTTAGGGAATTTAAACTCGATGCTGAAGCATAAAGATGAAATTGAAATTCGCTGTTTTGATGATTTTGGCTTTTATTTTTTTGCTGAAAAAAATATCGAAATTATCGATTTTCAGGATGAAATTATTTCACTATTTCCTTTTCCTGAAGCCAAAAATATCTATTCTGAAGGTGTAAAATATCCTCTAAACGGTGAAAATCTAAGTATTACCACCAGAATCGGAACCCGAAATACAATTACGAGCGAAAAAGTACACTTAAAGTTTACTTCAGGTAATTTACTGGTGTTTGTGCAATCAAAACAGGCTTAAAAACTTCTAGTTTTAAATAAGGAAACTAAAAATAGCAAGGTTTTGATGCCGTTTTTAGTTTTTTCTATTCTCTTCTCTTTACTGAAATTGGATAGTTTAGATGCAGATTTCAAAATTCTATTCTACAATCCTTAAATCTTCATATTGATTTTATGGCTGCTTTTAGAAATTGGTAAAATAGCTATCCAATATTCGTTAATTTTCCTCACTTTTATTTTTTTGCTATCGATAGTGATTACTGGTTCTTTTTCAGTTTTTATTTTAAGCTGAGTTGAATGTGTATCGCTGCTTCTGTTTTCAATAATGAAGTCAATCACATCAAGTTTCTTTGAAACTTTGATAGGCTCTAAGCTTGAAAAGCCGTCACGATCTAGCTCGATTCTAAAATTCTTTTCAGTATTAATAATGGCAAACTTTTGGTTAATGCCATCTGCTGCGAAAACTTCAAAAGAGTCGACATTTGTTTTTAATTTTCCGCCGTAAGCAATCCAGTCAAAAAGCGGATCTTTAGCCAAAATAGTAATTGCCATTCGTTTTATTGCGCCCATACCAAGATCGGCTTCACCATCATAATACCAAGGGCCACGCGGAGTTTTCTTTTTAATCCAGGTATCTTCGTACTGCGAAGACATAAACGCCCAACCTAAAGCGCCATCATTTTCTTCTCCAGGATACCAATACCCGTAATTATTTTCACTGGTTCCCGTATTCATTAAGGCGTACGAACTTAGATAACTTGCGTATCCCAATTGAAGCCAGTCGAAAGGATCTTCAGAAAAATTAAGAGCATAATCTAAAATTCCCCAGCCGCCCATTCTGGCCATATAAGAAAGTGTATGCGTATCTGAAGATGCGGTAAAATCTGATCCTAATAAGTAATATTTAGTTTCTAACCAACCGCGGCAGGCAAGATTTGCATATAGTTGTTTATCCATAAACGCCCGTGAATCTGCTTTTTCAACTTTTGGGTGAGAATACCATTTTTCTAATTTCTTATCAAACCATAGATTTTCGTCTGTTGGCATCTCGTGGGTAGCGCCATATTTCGCGACAGCATAGCTGGTTTCAAAAGCAGTTCTATCAGTACTGTATTCAGATCGAAAGGGATATTTATCATCGTACACAAAATACTTCACCTTTTTTTGCCATTCACTTTCCAGATATTCAGCATCCTTTTTTCGGTTTTCTTCATTTAAAACGTCGATAAGATCTAGAATAAAAAGTTCGTTATAACATCCCCATTTGTAGGTTTCGTACCAGGGTAGGATTTCGTAAGGATAGTTAAAATAAGCTTTAGCTGTTTGGTAAGCACGCTCCAGGTATTCATCGGCATCTGCATAAGTGCTCATTTCAGGATACATTTTTGTGATTAGATACATATTGTAATACAACATCACGATGTGCGGATAATCGTAAGAACGCCAGATATTCATTTTATCAAGATTGCTGTTTTTTACGCCAGCTCTTAATACGGGATCACGATCTACATACCAATTTGGCGTTCCGTAAATTCCGTAAGGATAGGGTTCTTCTTTATCTGTTCGCTGCAAACCGCCCCAAACAAAATTCTCGATATAATATTCTAAAGATTCGATTTCCTTTTTATCGGGATAAACACTGTTTTTTGAAGCTACATAAGGCGCCTTACAAAGTGCAGGATCGTCACTCGCCAAAACATAACCCCACCAACCGGTATAACCATCATTATTATCTGGCCCACGCAACTGCTTATTTTTCATATCGTAGATAGAGTAGAGTCCGTCGTACCATTTTTCGGTTTTATGCTGCTGTTTGTTGGTGATAAAATCGCTTCGTTTTTTTACCAAAGTCTCCAAATCTTCGGTTACAAAAAACTCTAAGTACGTTTTTCGATTTTTGTCGAAATAAATACTGAGTTTATTTTCACCGAGTTTCTGAAAGTTTACTTCATAAATAAAATGATCCTTTTTAGGTTCGCTTAAAAAACTGATTTTTGTTTCTGAAGGAAATTCAGCAATAATAGAATCGATTTTAGTTTTAGTATGTAAGGAAAATTTAGCAGGTTGATTTGCCGGAATCGTCATCCCCGGAACTACTCGAACATCGATAAGATCATTTTCATAAATACGTTCTCGAAGCGCATCGTAAGATTTCGCGCTTTTGAGATTGAAGGAATACGAAATTGTATCGCCATTTTCGCCTTTTGGAGCTAATTGTGCTGAAGTTTGCGGCTGTCGCCAGGTTCCATTTTTAGTTTCTTCTTTTGTTTTTGCTGAATGAATAAACGCCAGATAATTACCACGTTCAGATTTAAAGTATTCTAATTGCGTCCCTGGATTTACACTGAACAAATAATAGGGAGGTTCACCATTGGGTTTGGTGAAATATAAAAAAGAACCATCACCAGAAATATAATGATGTTTGGTAAAATTCTGTTCAAAAATTTCATTTGGATTCCCGCCACCAGGTGCTCTCCACGGAAAATTTACCGCCAAATCACCAATCTTAACAGGAAACTGCATTTGGTTAATGATATCGATCTTCCAGTTGAGTCCGTTTTCATTTAAACTAAACGTTTGTCTGGTTTCAAAAGGCATCCCACTTTCATAATCAGAATAAACAATCGTGTTACTATCATTTTCAACCAGTTTGCAAGCACCATAAGGTTGCAGCCATTCACCATTACCGATTTTGTAAGAAATAGCGAGGTTTCCTAAAAGCTTTCCGCCAGGAATTAAATTGGCGTCGTGGGGATCTTTGGTGTTTTTAAAAAGATGAATTCCTCTTTGGTTAAAATTAAGCTGATAATTTCCAGCGGTAATTTCATTTTCCTGTAGGGAAAACGTGAAAAAAGGAATTAGAAAAAGTAGAAAGAAAAGGAGAGAGGATTTAAAAAGGCTCATTCAATTATTTTTAGAGAAACTTAGAAATCTAAATTTTATAAAAATAATTAGATGAGCCTGGGCAAATATTAGCCGTATTTTATAGTATGTATGCGATTATTCTGTCCAACGTCCCATTTTACCGGCCTGAAAATCCTGGTAAGCTTCTTCGATTTCCTGCATGCTGTTCATCACAAAAGGACCGCGAGCCACTACTGGTTCTTCAAAAGGAGTTGCGAAACCGAATAATAAAATACTTTCTTCTTTTGCTGAAATTTGAAGTTTTGGATCGTCATTTTTAAATTCAGCTAAATGTCTTTCTTTGATTTCGGTGCCGTTTACTTCAAGGTTTCCTTTGATAACATAAAAGAAAATATTTTTGGTAACCGGAATTTCAAGTTCTAAGTTAGCATCTGCCTCAAAAAATAAAGTAGATAGATTAATATCGGTAAAGGTCTCAAAAGCGCCTTTTACGCCAAGAAATTCACCAGAAACTATCTGAGCTTTTACTTTTTTATCTTCGGAAAATGCTACTGGAATTGCATCTTTCTGCAAGCCAATATATTTAGGTTCGGCCATCTTATGTTTTGCCGGAAGATTTACCCAAAGCTGAAGAATTTCAAGATCTCCGCCTTTCTTTTTAAACTCTTCTGAAGAAACTTCAGCATGAATAAGTCCGCTTCCTGCCGTCATCCATTGTACGCCACCACTTTCGATCACGCTACTGTGGCCACCAGAATCTTTATGAGCGATATCACCATCTAAAATAAAAGTCACGGTTTCCATCCCGCGATGCGGGTGTGGCCCAAATGGGAGTCCGTTATTATTTTCAGGATAAACCTGCGGACCGTGATGATTTAGAAAAATAAAAGGATCTATCATTTGCAGGCTTGCTGTTGGGATTGGAGAATAAGTTACCAGATCGCCAATTGGACGCCATTCTGCCTGATGTATTTTCTTGATGCTACGCATATTCTTTTTGTTTCTAAAGTAAAAAAAGATGTGATTTTTTATCGAATTTCGACCTTCAAATTAGCTAACATACAAGTTAGTGCTAGTCTTTATTACGCACAAAAATGAGTTTGAATTTGCTGTTGTTATTGTTTTCGCGAGATTCAATTTCGAATTGATCTATAGAAGCGATCATTGGCGTAAGTTTTTGATAGCCGTAGTTACGAGAATCGAAATTAGGTTGCTTTTTTTGGAGTAAACTCCCCACATCGCCCATAAATGCCCAGCCATCATCATCTGCAACATCAGAGATGGTATTCGATATAAATTTGATCACACGAGGTGTTAATCGGTCTACGCTTTGTTTTTTATTCGACTTGCCTTTTACAGCACCAGGCTGTTCTTCTTCCTTGTCTTTATTTTTTAAGATTTCAAGATAAATAAAACGATCACAGGCAACGATAAAAGGATCTGGTGTTTTCTTTTCGCCAATACCAATTACATTTTTACCGGCTTCACGCAAACGAGTAGCTAAACGTGTGAAATCACTATCACTGGAAACCAGACAAAATCCGTCTACTTTATTAGAATATAAAATATCCATCGCATCGATGATCATGGCAGAATCTGTTGCGTTTTTTCCCTGTGTATAACCATATTGCTGAATAGGGCTAATAGCGTTTTCCAGTAAAACCGATTTCCATTTAGAAAGATGCGGATTCGTCCAGTCACCGTAAATACGTTTGATGGTAGGATTACCATGTTTTGCGATCTCTTCCATCATTTCTTTAACGTACGCCGATGGAATATTATCACCATCAATAAGTACAGCCAGATTATTGTCCATGTATTTAAATTTATGTAAAGGTAAAAATTAAAAAGAAGGGTGACCGTTTTTGATCACCCTTTACTTAATCAAATTTTGCTAATATTAGCTGCTAAATCTATATAGTGCATTAAGCTTTTCTTTTTTATTCGGCATAAACTGATGCTCTATCAAAAACACTTCTCCGCCCTGTTTTATAACATTTGCTACGGCATGGTTTAACAATGAAGAATTATCTAGTGACTGTTCGTTATGCTTTTCTATTTTCATATTATCTGGACTATATGTACCCCAAAGTTCTTGACGATTTTCAACAAATAAAGTATCTACTTTTCCTTGCTGAATGGCCGGAAAAATATCTCTAATATCTGCGGAAGCAAGATCGGTTCCCTCATTTTCTTTAAAAGCATTCATTTTTTCATCGAGCTTTCTTCTCATTTCTGGCTCTAATAGATTTAAAGCTTTAGCATGAAGATCGAGCATCGACAAATCTGCCGGATTTCCCGGAACAGATTTTTCATATAATTTATTATACGTATTGGCTTCTTTATATATAGGGAATAAAGAATCGTCACAAGCAACTATTAATCTAATATTATCTTGTTCCAATAAATCATGAATACCCTGATCGATTGCCCTGAAATATAATTTTATTTCTTCCAGGCGATTGCGCTCATTCGCCCCATGGCCATGATAAACCGGCGTACCGCTGTTAGGATTTTGAGTTTTAAACTGCAAAGCTTTTTCTTTATAGTCAAAGCCTACGCGTTCTTCGAGTCTTTCTGGGGTAAGATCTTCGATGTCAACTTTTCCGATACTATATTGGGTGGCTTCAAATAAACTCACCTCTTCTAACTGAAGTGAAAGTAAGTAAAAACGTTCGTCTTTATTGTAAAGAGGAACTAAAGGTTTAATATAAAATTCATTCATTACATAAACCGAGGCTTCAAAATTAATGGGAACGGTATAGTATTTAAAGAAATCTTCAGAAGCAAATATTGCCAAACCATCAGATTGATTTCTCCAAAATTCTGGATCATTAAGTAATGATTCTATTCGACTGGCTATTTTTTGTAAAGCTTCATCAGAAATATTTCTTTCCTTAAGCGTTTTTTCGGCTTGCTGCCACTGTGATTTTAAATGCGTTTGATCCTTTTTTTCCAATACATCTTTACCCCCTCGTTCAGTAGGAATAAAAATTGAAACACAAAGTTTACCACTATAATCTATTAGTTTATGAAATTCTTCTTTCTTAATAAGTGACATAATTTTTCTTTTTTGGTTTCTTTCTAAATTAATTTAAAAAGAAGGCTATTCAAAAAAAAGACACTTAAGGTCTTACTAAATATTTCCTAAGAATTATTAAGAAAGCTGGTTAATCTACAGGTTCTACATGAATAAGAACATCAGCAATTTCTGGGATGTCCTGTAGCATTTTGTCTTTTACCTTGTGTGCAATGTCGTGCCCATCTTTTACGCTCATATAACCTGCTACGTTGATATGTAAATCTACATGAAATGTCATTCCGGTTTTGCGAACAAAGCATTTTTCGGTACCTAAAACACCTTTTACGCTATAGGCCGATTTACGAATATCTTCAATAAGATCGTCGTACATATGCTCGTCCATAATTTCACCAAGTGCCGGTCTTAAAATAAGGTAAGCATTAAAAAGAATAAATCCTGAAGCCACTAAAGCCGCCCAATCATCGGCACTTTCGTAACCATCGCCCATTACTAACGCAATTGAAATTCCTACAAATGCAGTTAGAGAGGTAATGGCATCGCTGCGGTGGTGCCAGGCATCTGCTTTTAGTGAGGAGCTGTTGGTTTCTTCACTTTTTTTAGAAACAAATCGATAGAAAAATTCTTTTATAGCGATAATAATTGCCAGTACAATTAACGTGTAAGGCTCTGGAACTTCATGCGGAGTCCTAATATTTTCAATACTTTCGTAAGCGATCACAGTGGCCGAGACAATTAAAAAACCAACTACCGCAAAAGTGATTAATGGTTCTACACGTCCATGACCGTAAGGATGATTGTCATCGGCTGGTTTAGCCGCATACCGTAAGCCAACAAGTACTAGGAAAGAAGAAAAAACATCGGCAGTAGATTCAATAGCATCGGCAATTAGCGCATAGGAATTTCCAAAAAAACCAGCCAGGAATTTAGCCAAAGCCAGGCATCCATTGCCTGCAATGCTTAAATACGATGTTCTTATGGCTTCTTTTATTTTCTCGCTCATTTTTAAAAGTAGGAGGGCAAAGGTACAAGCAAAAGCGGTATTGCGTAAATTTTTGTGTCATTTTTAATTGGCACCGCCAAAGGGTATAATATCCCGAGGTAGTTTACTCAACATTACTTTTTTAAAAATTAAGGGTAGATCTTACCACCAAACTACAAAGAATCGTTCGAAAGTGTCTTTAGTCTTCATCCATAAGAGCGGCGATCTTTTTTGCTGAATAAAAGATCTAATCTGCGGAAATATCTCTGAATACGACAACCAAATATCGTTCTTAGCCGGATCTACAGGCCAAAATTGTTTGCTGGGACTAAAGAATTTTGATTGATTGAATTCGTCTGATTCAAATTCTGGAAAATGAATCCAGAATCCGATTATACAATCATTATTAATTGAAGAAAATGAATTATACTGAAGTTTCCTTGGAACAAATAAGTTTGCCTTATAACACACTTGCTGGGATATCGATCTTGTAGAAATATGCTTAGAGTTTAGGATTTGTTTCGTCTCGCTGTTGTGAAGAAGTGGAAGTTGCCTGGTTTTAAGTTTCTCCACTTTTTCTAGTAAAGAATCTTTACGATTAGGACCAATCCATCGGGCTAATTCTTCTTTATAGCTAGGATCATAAACATAGAATTTATAAACCAATTCTATATGGATTAGTTGTCCTGTATCTTTTTCTTCTACAATAAAATCTAATTCACCTAATGTTTTTTTATGCTGAATGATCTGAAGGTTGCTAATTCTTAGATCATACTTTTTGGAATGCTGAATTTGAAATTCAAAAAAACGTTCGGCTCTTTTTCCAAGAACAAAAATACGATCAACTTTTTCTGCAATTTCAAATTGATCTTTTGTAGCCGGAAATCTATCAGATAGCGCAAAGATCTGAAGATCAGAAGCCGCGTCTTTTTCCTTCCAGATAGAGGGAGTTTTTAGAAAACCTGATATTTCATCTAAAAGTGTGATAATTACAATTTAAAATTTTCTTCAAAATTGAAACGTTTTAGCTATTTTAGACATATATTTTAACAAATTATTAACCATTTAAAGCTGTCTATGCTAATCATCTGCTGAAGTCCTGTAAAGTCTATTTTCTTCAAAATGAAGCATTAGTTATTCTTTGTTTTACGATATTTTTATTGAAATATTCCCATATAATTAAGGTAAATATTGATGAATGTCTTGATTTTGTATTGGAATTTAGTTAAATTTAAGAGAATTGACGAAAAATATTTTAATAGAAATTTGACCATAATTTATTTAAACATGAATTCTTTGAGAAATCTTGAAACCTTGTATAGTTATGCGTTATTTTTACATTATAATTTTGATTCTAGTTAATTTACCCTTGTATTCTCAGGTGGGTGTAGGAACAGAAGATCCACAAGCTACTTTAGATCTAAACGGAAACATGAAAATTAGAACTGTTGATGAAGCCTCAACTTTAAACGACAGTCTAAAATTTTTAGTACGTGATATCTCTTCAACTGGAGATTATGAAGTTAAGGAAGTATCGGCAGAAAATTTGTTTAATTCTGCCTCTATTTTTTCTGCACAAAATGATGGAGATTGGAATTTGCTAAGTGCAACTGTATTATCTAGTTGGAGAGCTATAGATCTTACCAGTGCAGATACCAGAATTGGAGATTCCAGTCTACTAAATAACGGAGTTTACACTGCGCCACAGTCAGGTATCTATAAGATTCATTTCGAAGTCCAAATGGAATCTGGAATCAGTTTATCTGTTTTTGGAGGTAAAAGTTTGGCGTTAATAAAAAATGGAAGTAGTATCTGGGAGCGAAAATATTTTGATGCCGTTAGAGCTTCAGTATTAGTAACAACTATTGCAGCAATTCCAGTCACTTCTACTAGTTTGCATACTCTAATTGAATTAGAAAAGGACGATACGGTCACATTTGCAATGAGTAGTGGTTTACTTGATGCATCAGTTTTAGGTGATGCTAAAGTTTTATTACAAGTTTATAAAATAGGCCAAATCCAGAGCGATTAAACTCAAACTTTAGGCTAATCAAATAAACTCTGCTATTTTTGAGCAAAATCCAGAAATGCAGAGAATTCGGTATTATTATCTTATTAAAGTTCAGTATTTAGGTTATCGCTTACATGGCTGGCAAAAGCAGCCAAACCTTAAAACCGTAGAAGGTTTGATCACCAAAACCCTGCGCTATGTTATGCCAGAGGCCAAATACAAAATACTGGGTTGTAGCCGTACCGATGCAATGGTGTCTTCTAATGGTTCTGCTTTCGAGCTTTTTTTAGACGAAGAACCACTAGAAAATTTAGAAGAGTTTTTAGCGCTTTTCAATCTTAATCTTCCCCAGGATATCCGTGTTACCCATATTGAAGAAGTAGATGCGAATTTCAATATTATTCAGCATTCAAAGATTAAGGAATACGCTTATTTATTTTCCTTCGGAAGTAAAAACCATCCGTTTTGTGCTCCATTTATGGCTAACTTTCAGTTTGATCTGGATATCGAACTCATGAAGAAAGGTGCACAACTTTTTAATGGTACGCATAACTTCAGGAATTACTGTGTTCGGGTTTCAGAAAAAAGTACGTTTGAGCGAGAAATTTTAAAGGCTGAAATTGTCGAAAATCAACTTTACACTGCGAATTTTTTTCCGAAGCAATCATTTATATTCCATGTTCACGGAAAAGGTTTTCTACGCCACCAGGTTCGTTTAATGATGGGTGCTATGATTCAGCTTGGTCGAGGTGAATTCACCTTAAAAGACATCGAAAATAGTCTTTTAGAAGGGAACGATCACTTGCAAATGAACTATAGTGCGCCAGCAAGCGGACTTATCTTAAACGACATGCAATTTGAATAATATTAAGCTTCATTTTCGATGATTTTGAGGGCAATTTTTATGTCATTGTATGGTATTGCTTCTTCAAAATGTTCGAAATACGGCTTTAATTTATCAGGATCGCCCAATTCTTTTTTTGCTTTTTTAACCGCTTCAAGATCAGCTTTACTAATAAATTGGTTTAGATCGATATCTTCACCTTCATCGTAGAGTTTTAGAAGATGTGACATGATGGTAATTTCTGATAGTTCACGTTCCTTCGCAATTTCTTCAGGAGTTTTTCCTTCAGCATAAAGCTCGCCGGTAATTTTATAGGTTTTGCCTTTCTTTTGTGTTTTACGCGTGCGTTTTTGTTTAGAAAAAGATATGATCTCTTTGATAAAACGATAGCCATATTCTTCCATTTTCTTTCGTCCAACTCCGTTGATCAGCATAAAATCATCATCGGTCATTGGTCTGGCGCGCTCCATTTCTTTAAGCGTAGCATCGTTAAAAATAAGGTAAGCCGGAATTTCTTCTTCACGGGCAATTTCTAGCCTAAGTAGTCTAAGTTTCTCAAAAAGTGAATTTTCAGCAGTTGTTTTTTCTGAAGTTTTCCCAGTAGTTGCCGTTTGTAACTTGCGATCTGGAACTTTTGCCAGATGCACTTTTTTTCCTTCAAAAAGCACTTCTTTAGCGTGCTTCGTTAATTTTAATGCATTTCCTTGATGAAAGGCAATTTCAGCATACCCCAGATTTATAAGTTGTAAAATGTATTGTTGCCAGTTATTCCAGGAGATATCCTGGCCAATTCCGTATGTCTTTAAGCGATCATAATTTTTAGATAAGGTTTGCTCGTTTTGGCTACCTCGTAAAACATCTACTACAGTGGTAATTGGTTCCTTTCCTTTTAAACGATAGATGCAGGATAAAGCTTTTTGCGCTGCTACTGTGCCATCGAAAAATTGAGGCGGATTTTTACAAATATCGCAGTTCCCGCAATCCTCTTGTTTGATCTCGCCAAAATAACTCAGTAATATCTTTCTGCGGCAGGTTAGCGCTTCAGCATATTGCTTCATGCGGTCTAACTTAGCTACCTGGATATCCTTATTTTTAGTGTTTTCAGCAAAACGCTGTAATTGCACAACATCTGCATAACTATGAAAAAGCAAGGTGTCAGATGGTAAGCCATCACGACCTGCACGACCAATTTCCTGATAATAACCTTCCAGATTTTTAGGCATGTTGTAATGAATCACCCAACGAATATTCGATTTATCGATTCCCATCCCAAAGGCAACGGTCGCACAAATAATTTCTGTCTTATCGTTTATAAAATCATCCTGAATGCTTTCGCGCTCTTCATGTTTTAGTCCGGCATGATAAGCTTTTGCATCGAAACCTTTTTGCTGAAGTTTTTCAGCTAATTCTTCGGTGTTTTTTCGGCTTAAACAGTAAATGATCCCGCTCTCGTTGGGACGACTTTTAACGAACTTAGAAATCTGCTCAAAACGCTTAATTCCCTGGCGAACTTCCAGACTCAAATTTTTTCGGTCGAAAGAAGAAATATGCTTTTCGGCATCAGGAATATTAAGTTGCTGGCATATGTCATGTCTGGTGGCTTTATCTGCCGTTGCAGTTAAGGCTACAATTGGCGTTTTAGAAAATCGTTTCTTCAAATAACCAAGCTGAGTGTAAGCAGGTCTAAAATCGTGCCCCCAACTCGAGATACAATGCGCTTCATCGATAGCAATAAGGCTAATAGTTTCTTCGGTTAAGAAACGATCTAAAACCTGTAAACTTTCCGGAGCAATGTAAAGTAGCTTCAGTTCATTTTTGTCGATCTTCTGGAAAATACTTTCCTGGTCTGCAGCATCTTGACTACTATTTAGAAATTCGGCTTCAATTCCGTTTGCTTTCAATCCATCTACCTGATCTTTCATCAAAGCGATAAGCGGAGAAATTACGATGGTCAGTTTTGGCAAAAGAATAGCTGGTAGTTGGTAACAAATAGATTTACCGCCACCGGTTGGCATGATCACAAGATTATCGTTTCCGTCGAAGATCGATTGGATAATATTTTCCTGTAAAGGCCTAAAACTATCGTAACCAAAATATTCTTTTAGCGTGTTAAGCATCTGCTGTTTCTCCATAATTGCAAAGTTAAAAAAGAATGCAGGCCGTAAAAGCTGAAATTGAATTTTAGGCTGGTTTTGAATGATTATTATTACATTTAACATTAAAAACCTTTTATGGCTAAGAGCAAGAAGAAGCGACTTTCCCTGCGACGCCCCAAATCCAGTAAAGCGCTTAACCAGATCCCGGGAACGGTGACCTATGTTGGTAATAAAGAATCTAACGAAACTTTATTAGATGTCATTGATTTTAATGCTGAACATTATGAGCGTTTTCGATCTAAAAATCCGCAGGACGCTTTAAAGTTCGAGGATGAATCTAAAATTACCTGGATCAATATCGACGGACTTAACAATACCGAGGAAATCGAAAAACTTGGTAAATATTTCGAACTGCATCCATTAATTCTTGAAGATATCGCCAATACCAACCAAAGGCCAAAAATCGACGAATATCAGGATTATCTTTTCGTGGTGGCGAAAATGCTGTATTATAATGCTGATGGCACTTTACAAATAGAACATATAAGTTTAGTGATTGGGGAAGATTATGTGCTAAGCTTTCAGGAAGCCGGCGGTGATGTTTTTGATGGTGTAAGAGAACGAATTGAGCACAAAAAAGGCCGAATTAGAAACCGAAAAGCAGATTATTTAATGTTCGCTTTATTAGATGCGATCATCGATAATTACTTTATGGTTGTAGAGGATATTAGCGAGAAGATTGAAGGTTTTGAAGATCAGATCTTTTTAAATGATCAGGACGAAGATCTGGTTAGGGAAATTCAGGAATTAAAAAGAGCAATTGTAAGAATTAGACGATCGGTTTTTCCTTTGCGCGAAGTTCTGGGAAGATTAGAAAAGCTTAACCACCCGATAATCGATGAAAATACGGGTAATTATTTAAGAGATCTTGTAGATCATATAATTCAAATTTCAGAAAACATTGATATTTATCGTGAGATGATCTGGAGTTTAATGGATATGTACATGACTACGATAAGTAATAAAATGAACGAGGTAATGAAGGTTTTAACCATTATGGCCTCTATTTTTATTCCACTTACCTTTATAGCGGGTATTTACGGAATGAATTTTCAATATATGCCAGAATTGCAATGGGAATACAGTTATTTTGTGCTTTGGGGCGTGATGATTATTGTTTTCTTTGTGATGCTCTATTATTTTAAACGCAAAAAGTGGCTTTAAGCCGAATCTATAATCTAAATCAAACATCAAAAAATGATTAACCGTAAGTTGGCTGTTGCGATCTTAATTGCTGGCCTTTCGTTGAGTAGTTGTAAGAACGACAAAAATGAAAATGCTAAAGAGGATACTTCAAAAAACACCGAAAAAATGTCGAAAATGAATACTGCGTTCATAGGGACCTACACAAAAAAGGAAGGTCATGTAGATGGAAAAGCCGATGGGATACTAACGATAAAACAAGACCCTAAAACTGGGAAAATTAGTTTAGGGAAAACAGTTGCTGAAGTTATAAATCCTTCTTTCGTTAAACTTACCGGGGATAATAAATATCTCTATGCCGTTAGCGAATTAGGTGACAAAGACGGAGAATCGGGCTTTATACACAGCTTTCAGGTAAAAGAAAATGATAGCTTGATAGAAGTTGATAAGGTTTCTACTGAAGCTTTTGCGCCCTGCCATATCGAAATTGATAAGACCAACAAATTTGCTTTTGTATCTAATTACATGGGCGGAGTAGTGGTGATGTATCGCATTCAGCAGGATGGTAGTTTAGAAAAGCACGAGCAGTTAAACATGCCAAATTCAGATGAATCTCATACTCATTCGGTTTCAATTTCAGCAGATAACAAGCACGTATATATTTGTGATCTTGGTCTAGATAAGATCTGGATCTATGATCTTGATGCTGAAGAAAAAACAATTCAGAAAAACGAACAGGAATCGGTTTCTTTAGCCGAAGGTGCCGGGCCAAGACATTTTGCGTTTGGAAAGAACCAGAAGTTCGCTTACAGCATGAACGAGTTGAATAGCACTGTAAGTATTTTTAAAATTGAAGAAAATGGAGGTTTAAGTTTACAAAATTCAGTTTCCAGTATCCCTGAAGATTTCACTGAAAATAATAGCGGGGCAGATATTCATATCTCAGACTCTGGAGATTATTTATACGCATCTAATCGAGGACATGATAGTATTGCCATTTTTAAAATCGATCAGGAAACTGGCGAATTAGCGCATACAGGTTATGCAAGTACAAATGGGCAAACGCCTCGTAACTTCGCGATTTCTGAAGGTGATACTTATTTATACGCAGCCAATCAGGATTCTGGAGATATTCAGGCTTATAAGATCAATGAAGAAACAGGCGAGTTAGATGCTATTGGAGAGCCGGTTGCCATACCTACGCCGGTTTGCATTGAATTTTTAAAATAGAGCGCTAAAATGAACAAAATCAGGATTACAGGAATAATCTTTTTAATCGTAGGATTAGCGCTCACCTATTTTTTGAGAAACACTGAAGTTTATTTTTTCTCTGGGATCTTAATAGGAATAGGTTTGCTTTGGGCGATCACCGGAAAGACCAAGAGAACAAAAAAGAATAATAGTTAAACAAAAAAACCGGCTTTTTAGCCGGTTTTTTTATGTTTAGCATCTTTTAAAATTTAGTAATCTGTTTCGGCTTCTTCAACAACAAAAAAACCGTCATTTCCCTGTGCCTGGTATAAGGGCATAAATATTCTGGCATTCCAGTCACTTTCAATTTCTTCATCATTTTGAATAGCCAGTAGTTCTCCTTTTTCTATTTTCTGAAAATTCTCATATCCGGGCTGCATTTTAAAACTGTCTTCATCCGCTAATCCATGTCGATGTCTTATTTCAAAGGTTTTTTGATTTGGAGCATTTTTTTCAGAAAAGCGAGTCACACATTTTGGATAAGAAGGAATTTCCTCTAAATCAAGATCGCAGGCTTCTTTAAGAGCTAGCCAGATCATTCCTTCATGATTTTCTACAGATTCTTTAGCGGTATGTTGCCCGGCTTCAAAAACAAAGCCTGTAACACCAATTCTGGTTAAATAATGGTCTATGCACCCATAAACCAAATCGCTAAAACCTCTAATGATATAGGTTGGGAATCGATGTGCCCAGGCGTCGTTATCATTCTTCACCTGCACCGAAATATAAGGTGCACTGGCAGCAGAGGTGGTGTGACAATCCAGAAAGTATCGTTTGGTGAAATCTGCCTCGGGATATTGCTCCAATACTTCAATAATCTCCCACATTTCTTTTTGTTCGTGGGTTTCAGTTTTATGATTTTGGATATTTTCTTCAGTCCATGCACGATTTAGATCTTCGTCGATATATCTTTTGTTTTGATTAAGCGCAACTTTGTTTCCGGAGACTCCAACGATGGTGCCTTTAATTTCAGGTTTAGCTTGTTCCAGTTCTTTAAAAACTTTCAGTAGAGCTTTAACTCCGCTTGGTTCATTACCGTGTATTCCGCCAGAAATAAATAATAATGGACCTTTTTTTCCGCTGGTATAGGTTCCTAAGATTCTGGGAATTTCTTTTTCAAGTTCTTCATTCATATCAAAAAGATTTATTGGCACCGCTAAAGGGTGTAATACCCAGAGGTTTGCCTAGAAATTAAAAATTTGTTTGCAACGAATGCCTCGAGGGCTTGCCGCGAGTTAGTTTACTCCATCGTTGCTAGTACGCGATTCGACAATTTACCATCGTACATGTGTTTATAATTTAATTTCCTTTCGATGGCTTCGATAATTTCATCGGTAAAATCTGGCATTCCAATTTCGCTCATGTGATCTAGGCCGCCGGGACTTAAGACATTAATTTCGATCAATTTATCTTTAACCACATCCAGTCCAACAAAAAATAATCCGTCTCTAATAAGTTTTGGAGCGGTAAGGCTTACGATTCTTTCCATAGCTGGTGTAAGTTCACTGCTATCTGCTGTGGCTCCCTGTCTAAAATTACTACGGAATTCGCCTTCACCACTAACTCTTCTTATGATGGCTTTTTTGCCATCCCTGTCGATTACCCTACCATTCATAAGTAAAATTCTTACATCACCATCTTTTACAGCCGGTAAAAATTCTTGCGCGATGATGTAACCACTTTTACTTAAATGTTCAATGATTTGGTTAATGTTTTTTTCGTTCTCATCAATAAGATAAACATCTTCTCCGCCAGAGCCTTCTAAAGGTTTTAAAACCATTTTACAATCATGCTCTTCCCAAAACTTTAAGATATCTTCCTTACTTCTGGTGATTAATGAATCTGGTTTGATATCTGCTGGCAATTCTTCAAAATAAAGCTTATCGATAAATGCGTGAGATAGGGCATAGGCGTCATTTAAAACCAAGACGCCTTCTTGTTGTATCATTCTACCAAATGCTACCCCGGCTTGCTCTGCCCATTCACGACCAGATTCTTCTTCGGTAGGGTTATTCCTTATGAATAAGACATCCAGATCTTTTGCGCTTATCTTTTTCTTTTTTGCCTTGCTACTTTGCAAGATTTCCAGATACTTTTTAGGAGACTTAGTCTTAGTGGATTTTGGTACCTGGGTTGCAGAAACAGTAATAGGTTTATCATGGTGAAAATTAAAATCTCCTACACCCATTACCGAAACATCATGCCCACGCTCGTGAGCTTTGGTAATCAAAAACATAGATGTACCAGCGGTTTCAGATTGGATATCATTTAATACAAAACATATTTTCATTGTGTTGTCATTTGTGAGATGGGTAAACCATCTCTGATTAGGTTGAGTTTATTGGTTACGTCTTCGTCATTTAAATAGCTAGGCCGTAAAGCACCAGGTTTTAAAACACGACGTTCTGTTAGTTCTTCAATAATTTCGTTGTGTTTAAGAGAGAATTTTCCAGATAATAAAGGTTCGTATAATCCGCCATTTTGTAAATATTCTCTAAGCTGAACCAATCCTTTTAAATAGATTATATCTTTTAAAAATCCGCCACCCTGCATGATTCTGGAAACAATATTGAATGCACGCTCTGGAGAGAATCCATATTCGCTGTGTAGCAGTTTAAAGATGCTATGAAAATCGCCACCTGCAACTAAAGCCTGTCCTGCGATCACGCGCCCAGCCAAAGTTCTTAAACGATTGCCGGTAAGTCCGCCAACAAGATATTCGGCCATTACCGCTAATCCTTCCTGTAGAGGATCGTAATCTGCCAAACCAATACTCATTTGCTCCAAAGGTTGCCGGCTACCGTTAAAATAAGTGAGCACGTGAGTTCCCACTTCGTGCTGAATAAGCGCTTTGGCTTCGGTTTTATTCATTTTATAATCGTAGGGAATGTAAAGTTCGCCGTGTGAAACCATCATGACATTCACATCTTTTCTAATATGAACTTTACATTTAAAATGCTCGTCCTGCCCACGGAAATAATCAAATTCTCTTCTCGCTAAGCTGCTAAATGCTTTAGAGTCCAGTAGATTTTCAGCTTCAAATTCTTTCTCTGGAATAGCGTTTAGGATCTCTTTTGCAGATTCACATAGTGCAGTATCCACTCCCTTATGCAGTCTTATACTACTGTAGAAAAAGTTATTTGTACCACGCTCGCTAAGCATCGTAATTTGTTTGTCGAGCTCTTCTCGTTTTTCCCTAAAGATGTATGACATCGCAGGGTCGTCGATATCTTCGATCTTCAGATTATATAATTCACGCTTTAAAACATCTGGATCGATAGGTAACAATCTGTAATGGTAATCGAGTACTTTCTCGAAGTTAGATTCAAAAAATGTATTCTTTATATCTTGAATATTAGAAGGTGAAACCAACCATAAAAACTGATAAGAATGTTCGATTTTCGCCAGTTTTTTATCGATCTCAAAAACTTTTTCTTTTAGATATTTTCGGCCTAAAGCATTATAACTGGCTACTCCGCCAGAAGTTTGGATCCTTATATATTCGAATATCGATTTATGGATCGCTTTAATGATAAAGTCTTTAAAGTTTCTAAAAAATACCGGGTATAATTCACCATTTTCATCGCGATAAATAGGAGGAACTTCTAAACCCGTGATCAATGCGCCACACTTTTTTAATTTGTCGATACTAAGAAGGTCTGGTTCTCCCTCTGGCTGACGGTGAGGTGTATTTTTTATTTCTGCTTTTAAATAAATTCCGCTATAGGCCTTATTGATATCGTTTAATTCTTCGTTTAATTTTTGTAATGTATTAGGAAGTTTATTCTCTGGACCTTTAATTAAAAATGTGCTGCTATTTTCCTTACCGGCGTAAACTTCAAAAAGCATATACGATTTAAATAGCCCTGAAAGTTTATTTGCGATCTCAAACAACAGTTTCTGATAGCTTTCAAAATCTTTTGTACCAATGATGAGGTAAGAAGATTCGCTTATCACTAATCTAGCGGTGCCTGGGTCTTTATCTTTATGTCTATAAATTATTAAGTAGGGAAGTTCTTTTTCTATGTGTAAAATTCCTCCTCCTGGAAGTGAGCAATTAATTTCTTCCTCTTTATCTATTCTTGTTAAAACTTCATTAATTGAATTTTCTGTAATCTCTGAAAATTCCAACATAATTTGCAGGGTTTTTAATTTTTTGGTTCTAAATAAGTTGATCGATAGCCTGCTATACCACGATAATTCTTAAATATGGTATTTTAGCGCTTACTTAAATTTAAGTATTTAATATGCTGAATATTAGCAGGATTTTAAATTTGACTTTTATTTAAGAGCTTTTGTAAAACTTGTGAAATAATTTATGGAACGGTTTTAGCAATATTTGAGAAAAAATTGAGTTATTTGTATAAGTTATAGTCATTTTACCTTTAACTTACATTGATAAAACAAAATAGAAGATTATAGGTTGATTTTATGGTCGCGATTAACCAAACCTTATAATTTCCAACTTTAAGCGACTTAGAAAAAGCTTTAGTTAACCGCTAAAGCTTTTTTGTTTTCCAGAATGTTCTCTTGCGATCAAATATTACGTAATTAATAATTTAGAAATATATTATTATTAATTTGTTAATATTGAGTGTTATTAATATTTAATTCTTAAATTTATCTTTGTCGTAAATAATTGATATGAAAAAGAAGGGGGCAATTCTGAAATGATAGTCACACCCCCTTTTTTAGTATCGATAAGATAAAGAATTAGCCAGGGGATGGAGTTGGAGGAACTGCATCCTTTTCTTTTTTTATATACAATTAGAAATTTAATGAGATTCTGCCTCAATTATTGTAATTCAATTAAAACTTCGCAATGTGCTGTTTAACAGTTGTTTTTAATTAGGTACACCATTACATTGCGTAAGAAAGCTTCTTTAATATTTATTATCCTCGATTATTTATCTTAAATTTGTACGTATTTCGATGGTTTTGCCCATTATTTTCTAACCAATTCGCTTTGATTTTAGCACAACGGGCAACTTAGATTAATCAATAATCAAGATTTAAATCTATCACACGGAGTTACTTAGGTAAAAAGCAGTTACTTTTATTTGCTTCAAAATTCCGAGAAATTGATAGTGGTAGGATTATTGTTTAATAACTTCAGAATGTTTAGCTGAATGATTAATTTCTTCAGCATAAAAAAGAATAGTAATCTAAATTTATATATGGCAGACACTTTTTCTAAAAGACAAAAAGAAAAAAAGAAATTATTAAAGAAGAAATTAAAAGCTCAACGTAGAGAAGAGCGTAAGCAAGATAACGATAAGGGGAAAGACTTTGAGGATATGATTGCTTATGTAGATGCGAACGGAAACCTTACAGATACGCCGCCAGATGAGCAGCAAAAAGTTGAGGTAAGTGCAGAGGATATCGATCTTAATTACCAAAGGGAGACGAAAACAGATACTAGAGATACTGGAGTAGTAATTTCGTTTTTCGAGAATAAAGGTTTTGGATTTATTAAAGATGATGTTTCAGGAGATAACATTTTTGTGCATCATCTAGATTCGATCAAACCTTTATCAGAACGAATGAAGGTAAGCTTTAAAAAAGAACGTTCTCCTAAAGGATTTCAGGCAACTTCAGTAGAAGTTATAGATTAAAGACAAATGATATATTTCTTATAAATGGCTTTTCGTGAAAACGGAAAGCCTTTTTTAATTATAGTTTTTTGAATTCAGGATATATAAATGGTAGATTTCGCAATTAAATTTTATTTTTTTTGAGCCCGAATTAAGAGCGCTTTAACTGAATTACTTATTTTTGAGTATGACAAATTTCGAAGAGATCAACAAACATACCTTTGGCGTTTTATTCAACGCAGTTTCTGAAGGTATTATCGTTATTAACACCAACCAGATCATTGTTGCCTCTAATCAATCTGCAGACGAAATTTTTGGTTTTTCTACAGGAGAATTGAAGGGAGAGCACCTGGATATACTTATTCCGAAGAAAAAGCATGAAGTTCACCATGCGCATATGGAAAAGTATCTTAATCACAAGACTCATCGGCAAATGGGGCAGGGCCGAGATCTATTTGGTACTAGAAAAGATGGAAGCACTTTTCCTGTAGAAGTAGGCTTAAATCCTTTTGAGCTGAAAGGAGATTCTTATGTAATGGCTGTGGTTATTGATATTACTCTTCGAAAACAGCAGGAGCAGGAAATATTGAAGCTTAATAATGAGCTGGAATCCAGAATCGAGAAACGAACGCAGGAATTACAAATTGCAGTAAAAGGTCTTGAGGAGGAAGTTATCAAAAGAAAAGCGGCAGAAAATAAGATCAAAGAATCTTTGCGAAAAGAAAGAGAATTGAACGAATTAAAGACCAAATTTCTTTCGCTGGTATCACATGAGTTTAAAACACCTTTAAGCGGGATATTAACCTCTACAACACTTATTGGTAAGTATACTGAAACCGAGCAGCAGCATAAGCGCGAAAAGCATTTAAAAACTATTGCAGGCAAAGTAAAATACTTAAATAATATTCTTGATGATTTTTTAAGTGTAGAACGCCTAGAAACCGGAAAGGTAAATTACAAGTATTCTCATTTCCCAATTACAAAGACACTTAACGAAGTAATTTACGATGCGAATATGTTGCTAAAGGAAGGGCAGGAAATTCTTTATCCCAAGCAAATAGATGATATCGTTCTATATTTTGATGATAAAATATTAGAGCTTATTTTAACGAATCTTATCAACAACGCTATTAAATATTCACCCGAGAATTCGGTTATCGAAGTCGAGAGTTATGAAGAAGGCGATGTGGTGCATGTTTTAGTAAAAGACCAGGGAATAGGAATTCCAGAAAATGAGCAGAAACATATCTTTAACCGGTATTTTAGAGCCGAAAATGCATTAACCAATCAAGGAACAGGTATTGGTTTAAATATCATTAAAAGTCATTTAGAGAACCTTGGTGGAAAAATTACTTTTAAGAGTAAGCAAGACCAGGGAAGTACCTTTCATGTACAGATACCAAAACAATAAAAACCTCCAAAAATTATGATACTTCTTATAGAAGATGATACAGTCTTACGTGAGAACACCGCTGAAATTTTAGAATTACAGGATTACGAAGTCATTACCGCTCCAAACGGTAAAATAGGAATTGAAAAAGCAATTAAGCACGTTCCAGATATCATAATTTGTGATATTATGATGCCAGAAGTAGATGGTTATGGTGTGTTACAGGCATTGTCTTCTAACACCGAAACACATCACATTCCTTTTATTTTTCTTTCAGCAAAAACAGAACATAAAGAGATTAGAAGGGGAATGAATATGGGTGCCGACGATTATCTTACTAAACCTTTTGATGAAGAAGAATTAGTAGAAGTAATAGAAACCAGGCTTAAAAAGGCCAATTTGGTCTCTCAGGTTTTTGTGGCACAAGCTCCAGACGATTCAAATCCTGAAGAGGATATTCGAAATTTGAACGAACTGAAGAACTTTTTTGATGACGAGGGTGAAGACCAGGAATTCAAAAAAAAAGATAGTATTTACGAAGCTGGCGATCACTCTAACTATGTGTATCTAATTTTAGAAGGGACGATTAAAACCTTTCAACGAGATGAAGAAGGAAAAGAACTGGTTACGGGATTGTATAAGCCAGATGATTTTTTAGGCTTTACATCTTTAGCTGAAAACTATCCTCACCAGGAGTCTGCAGTAGCAGTAGAAAATACCAAACTCGTAAGAATTTTGAAATATAAATTGAAAGAGGTTCTAGAACAGAATAAAAATGTGTCTTTAGAACTTATAAATATGCTTTCTGATAATCTTTCTTTGATCAAACAGCAGTTGTTGATTATGGCTTATAGTACAGTTCGTAAAAAAACAGCACAAACCATACTTCAGTTTGTAGATATTTTAGGTAAAAAACCAAACGAAGATATTCGTATAACACGATCTGATCTTGCCAGTGTAGCTGGTATTGCTATCGAAACCTTAATTAGAACCCTTTCTGCCTTTAAGAAAGAAGGACTTATTGAAATTGAAGGTAGAGTGATACGAGTTTTAGATCTTCATAAATTAGAAATGGTCGACTAAAATTTTAGCTAAAAACCTACAATATTGATCTACGGTTTTGTAGGTTTTTGGATTATTTTTTTCATTCGATCTCTCCATTTTTCATTGGATATTTAGGTTTAAAGTAAAAACCTGACGCCAGTCATATTTTTGCAGGTTAAACGGCTTTAATATTGCAGAAAAATGCAGAGATGATCAATATACTTTTGCCTACAGATTTTTCTGACAATTCCTGGAATGCGATGGTCTATGGGATTAATTTTTTTAATACTACAGAAGTTCATTTTCACATTTCACATATTTTGGATGAAGATGGAGCTAATGACGAATCTACGCGAAATAGCGCTTTATACAAATTGCAAGCCTTTTTGACACGACTTAGAAAGATAGCTAATACCAAACTTCATAAATTTTCATTTTCGATACAGGAGACTTCTTTTGTTTGTGGTTTACGCAAAATTATAGAAGACGTTAATGTTAATTTGATCATCATGGGAACGCTTGGAGCCAGTCTGGACCAGCAATCTTTAGTAGGCAAAAATACGACGGCTGTAATTTCACGAATTAAATGCCCAATATTGGTTGTTCCGGAAGAGGCGACTTATAAAAAGCCTCAAAATATCGCTTTTCCAACAGATTTTTATGTGACCTATAAAGCTCGAATATTGCGAGGATTAAAATTTGTAAGTAATTGTCATCAATCAAAACTAAAAGTACTTTACTACGCTAAAAAAAGTGAAGAGCTTACCACTTCGCAAAAATCGAACAGAGATTTTTTAAAAGAACAACTTTCTGATATTCATCATGGATTTTATTATTCAATTAATGACTCTTTGGAAGATGCAATGCAGTTATTCGTAAAAAGTAAAGATGTTCAGCTTATTATGATGATGGGGAAAAACTTAAACTACTTCGATCAATTGTTATTTTATCCCGTCTCTAAAGCACCAAAATATTTCAAAAAAATCCCATTTTTCGTATTACACGAATAATTTAATAGCTAAAGTATAGCAGTTGTTTCTCCTAAATGAAATGATATATTTTCAGCTTGCTTCATGTATTTAAAAAAAACGATATGAAAAAGGTCGAATCTTAAGATTCGACCTTGATATTTCAGATAATCTAAGTTTTTCTTAGTTGGCTACATCAATAAGTTCGATATCGAATATTAGCACAGATCCACCAGGGATCCCGCGAAAATCAGAAGAACCATATCCTAGGTGTGCTGGTACAAATAGTGTCCCGCTACCACCTTCACTAAAGTATGTGATACCTTCGGTCCAACCTGGGATAACTTGTCTTAAGCCAAACGTAGCGCCAGAATCGGTACTTTGGTCAAAGATATTTCCATTTAAAAAATAACCTCTATAAGCTACTGTTACGGTGCTGCTGGTTGTAGGTTGTTCGCCTGTACCTTCTTCTTCAATAATATAATAGAGTCCGGAATCTGATGTTTGAGCTTCTAAGTTATTTGCTTCTAAATAATCCTGAATTTCCTGATCATTTATCTCACGATAATCAGTTATTTGTTCATCATCGTCTCCGCAGGAAATTAAGAAAAGACAAATAAAGGCAAAGTATAAAGTTTTCATTTTGAAAATATAAAAGTTAGGTTTCAAAATCATTATATATGATCGACGCAAAAATGCTTATAAATTTTGAAATTAGGTAAGGTAAATGAGATTAAATTTTTTTTACACCACCCCTTGTAAGAAAATAATGTTTTTAAAGTTTAGGGGAAAAATAGGAATAAAAATGTACTTTCTCATAAAAAGAAAAAGCTTCACATTACTGTGAAGCTTTCATTTTCTAGTAGCGAGACCGAGATTTGAACTCGGGACCTCCGGGTTATGAACCTACTCAAATAGCTATATAAAACAAACTAAAATATATTAAATGATATGATTATCAGTCATTTAAATAATTTATGGTATTATTTAAATAGTGTTAAAATCAAATTATTCTGTACCTATTCTGTACCCATTCTGTACCCTTTTTTAAACTAATTAATTATATTTATATAGTTCTAATTAATTGAATATGTCTAATATAAAAATTGTTTTAAGGAAAAATAAGATAAGAAAAGATGGCAGAATTCCTCTTGCATTGAGAATTACTGAAAATTACAAAACGAATTACAAGTGGATTGGTCAATATGTTTTCGAGAAGGATTGGGATAAAAAAGCAGGAAAAGCAAAGAGAAGTCATCCAAATTCACAAAAGCTAAACAATTTTTTAATGAAGAAATTGAGCGAAGTGAATGACATATTTTTTGAATCTAAAGATCAGGTTAGTCCGAAACAGGTAAAGCAAAAACTAAAAGGAACCTACGGACAGAAATCTTTTTTTGAACTTGCCGCAGAACGTATTATGGAAAAATATGAAAGAGGAACATTTTCCGTCGCTAAGGCTGAATTATCTATTCTTTATAACCTCGAGGAATTTTTAAATCTAAAAAGGAGTAAAAATAAATTAGCCGTTATTAAGTCAATAAATGAGCGCCGCTTGCACCGAATTAGTGAGGCTAGACTTAACAAATATAGCTGGTTAGATGGTGTAGCTTATTTTAGAAATATTAAGGCTCTAGCGTTCCGGGATATTGATGAAGTTTTTATTAATAAATATAAAACATTTTGTCATTCTTACTTAGGGCAAAAAACCAGAACTATTACTAATCAACTTATTTTGATTAGAACTCTTTTCAATTTAGCCATTAAGGAAGGAATTGTTGAGCGAAAATTTTACCCTTTTGCTGGCGATAAGGAAAGAATTAGAATTGGTTCTGGTAATAAGATAGGATTGAGTACAGAAGAGATTGAGAAAATAGAAAAACTAAAGTTGGAGAAAAATAGCTCTATTTGGCACACTCATAATGTATGGTTATTTTCTTTTTATTTTGCCGGGATTCGTATTTCTGACGTTGTCAAAATAAAATGGTCGGATTTTAAGGATAATCGACTTTATTATATAATGAGTAAAAATGAAAAAGCACTCAGCCTTAAGATACCTGCGAAGGCAAAAAAGATTTTAGAACACTACAAAAAAGAGAAAAAACTCAATAAAGGTTATGTTTTTCCATTCCTTAGAAATACGGATACTAGTGATGCTGAACAAATCTATATACGAACAAAAAGTGTTACTAAGGTCTTTAATAAATGCCTAAAACAAATTGCAAAAGAATGTGAGATTGAAAAAAACTTATCTAATCACATCGCTAGGCATAGCTTTGGTAATATAGCGGGTGATCGTATTCATCCTTTAATGTTACAAAAGCTCTATCGTCATAGTGATTTAAAAACCACTTTGAATTATCAAGCCAATTTCATTTACCGAGATGCGGATGATGCACTTGATGAAGTTATTAATTTTTAGACTTTGTAGAATTAAAAAACTAGTACAATTTAAATTTTAGTAATATTCAAAATTGTAGAAGTTGAATATAAGTGTTTTATAATCAATAGTTTTTACCAAAATTAAACACGCAAAATATCCCTTCCCATAAGACTACGGCATAAACCACTCGATACCTCGCTTTTTATTCCGTTTCCTTCTGGTGTGGAATTTTGTCTTGCGTTTGTGATGCGGTTAAAATTATTGTTTAACTAAATTCACTTTATTATGTATTTATCAAATCTTCAACAAGACAATCTTTATGTACCTAATGAAATCTTATCCTTAGATTTACTTACAGGTTATCCTTCAAGAAAAGGCCTCGAGAATGCCATTTTATGTAATGGGAAAATTGTAAATGTAGTTTCGAAAAGCTATGGCCACCTATCAAATAAAATATTCTTTGAAAAAGCGGAACGTATGCTACAAGAAGCAGGATTAAGCTTTCTAAAACGTAGTATTAATCGTAACGATCGATCTTTTGTACTCGATCTGATCATTAAGAATAAAAACCAGTTTGAGGTTAAAAATGAAAATGATCAGATCTTGCCTATGCTGAGGTTTACGAACTCTTACGATGGAAGTGAGAAAACCAACGGGCATTTTGGATTCTATAGAAAAGTATGTGGTAATGGCTTACATGTGGCAGATACTTCAATAGCTTTTTCAGTAAGACATACCAGAAATAATACTGAACTGGTAATGCCTAAAATGAGCGACCTATTCGATAAATTTATCGAGAATGAGTACTATAGCGTGGTTTCTAAATTCCGAAAACTACAGTCTATTCAGCTATTAGATACCAAGCAATTCGTAAAAGATGTTGTAGAGCATATGAACTTGTTTAGATATGAATGCAGTGATAAAAATCCTGAGCCTTCAAAGAAATCCAAAGAGGTATTAAATATCCTATCACAAGAATCTAAATTGCTTAACGAAGAACCTAATTTTTGGTTAGGCTATAATGCTTTAAATCACGTTTTACACACCAGACTTAAAAAAAGTTTTCAGCAACAAAAGCGTCTGGATCAAAAGTTATTTGATACTGTTTTAGAAATGGTATAGTGTTTTAAGGTTTATCCAGTACCTTAAACTGGATTTTTTTGATTTATTTTCAGAGAGATATGTATTGATATTCAATCTGAATAGTAAAGTTGGGGACACAAACATTTTAAGAATTAAAAAACCAAACCCTGAAATGTCAGGGTTTGGCTATGTATTAAATTTCAATAAGGTTGTTTTTATAAGTCCTTGTTGCTCAATCATGCACTAGGTGTGGCCACTTGTTTTCCGCTACTAAAAATTTAGAGAATATATTTATAAATTCTATGAATGGCTATCATAATTGATTTGCAAACAGGAAGTCTGTTTATTTACTGCTTACGCATATAGATATTACCTGAAATGGTTTCAAGCTTAGTTTTTTGATCACCATTACTAACAATCCCCTGAACCCGACTGGAAACTGTTGGTTTGTTAGTATCGATATTCATGTCGATGTCAAGATCGGAATATATAGTTCCAGTAAGTGTTTTAGCATCTATTTTAGCTTTTCTCATGGTCACATCCAAATTTCCGCTAATCGTTTTTAAAGCGAGCTCTCCCTCATACTTTTTCAATTCTACACTTCCCGAGATAAGGTCAGTTTCCAGTTTGCCTGAAAAATTTTCAGAAATAACATTACCCGTGATGCTTTTTATTTTGAGTTCACTGTTTATAGGCACGTAAACCAAATAATTGATTTCAGTTTTTTGATCACTATTATTGAGCATGATATTGTTCCTTTTCTTGAAGTAATCTCCGAAATCTGACGAGATGTACATCTCTCCGGAAGATTCTTCCGTTTTCAAATTATAATCTTCATTACCTTTCCCATTCTCAACAAGAACGCTGGCCTTGATGTTGACTTCCTTTTTATCCCATTGGATGACTTTTATATCAGAAGCAAATTTGAAGTTTAAACTGATCTTTTGGATTTCAGATACGTTATAACTTTCTTCGACTTTCCGTTGTGCCTGGATAACCGAAGTAAAAAGAATGATGAGTGTACATGCGATAAATTGTTTCATAATGTTCATTTTTTGATTGATTTAAAATTTTACTTTTTTCTTAGATAGATATTACCAACGGAAGCTTTCAAAGCTATTTTTACACCTCCTTTATTGATATTTCCAGTAATTGATTTTTGACCACCTACGGCTTTAAGACCATCCTCTCTGGGTTTGATCAGGTGAAAATTGGTGAATACCGATCCCATAGTGGAATCTAATTCTACGGAGGCTTTAGTATTCGAAGGTAGGCTTACATCGATCATCCCGGTAGAGGAAGTAATGGAAATCGGAGCGCTCTGATCAACACTACTAAAGATGGCATCAATATTACCGGTAGAGCTATGTGCTGTTATAGGGCCTGTCACATTTGTTAATTTAATATAGCCTACAACAGTATTAATCTCCAGTTCGTTAGTTAGATCTTCAATGATCACATTGCCTAAATTCCCGGTTTGTAGTTTTATTGCTATGGAAGCAGGTATGGTAAGTGTTAAGCCCTTACGGTTATAGAATGATTTAAGGTCACTAATTCTTAAGACTTCTCCATCAATTTCTATATACATACCTAGTCCGGTATTGTCCTCGCCACCGGCATAAATGGCCTTCAGACCTTTGGCTTTTTCATCGATTGAAACATCTTCATCTTCCCATGTAGATTCTGTTTCTTCAGAATCAGTGCAGTTATAACAGCCCTCTTTAAGGATCAGTTGATCGGTTGTTCCCTTTTTAATAGCGATGGAGGTATTACTTTCGATTTCAATTCTTGAAATTCCTTTTAGTGATTTTTTGAACTCCGTCTGGGCATTAGCTACTAAACCTACCATAAGCATAAAGGCAAGGTATAATACATTTGATTTTTTCATTTTTTTCTTATGTTTTGATTGATTATAAAAGTTGTGCAAGTCCCTGGTTTACCTGATATTTTACGTATTCTGGTACCTCAGGCTGATTCAATAGTTTTTTCATCGGAGTCACCGAACGTTCATCTTTTACATGGGCAAGAAATTGTATGACCGCAATTTGAACTTCAGGATTTTCTTCGGTTTCCAAAGCAGCTATAAAAGCATCTCTTACCAACTGATTCTCTTGAAATCTCGAAAGGGAAGCAGCTGCAGCCAGTCTAACATTGATGTTGTCATCTTTTTGTAATCTTCCGATGATCGCATTCAATACCTGATTATCCGGCATATTAATTTCTTCCGTATAATTGACCGCCTGTATTCTTTTGCTCGCAGAGCGATTGTCGAGCATGGCTAAAGTCATATTCGTCTTAAGCTGCTGCGACTGTTCCTGTAGCTGGACGATTTGCGTTTGAGCTGATACTGTTCCGCGATATTCTCCATAAATATAGCCGGCAAGTAAGAGTAGGATGGAAGCAGCAATTTGAAAAGCTGTTTTCCAGGACAATAACTTTACATTGGGTTCCTGAATTTTTAATTCCTTCTTTTCCTTTTGTAGCATATCCTCAAAGGAGGAGAAGTGTCCTGGCTGTGGTGTTTTTGCTGGGAATTTATTGATCGTCTTGTCAAGAATTTTGATTTGATCAATCTCTTTTCTACAGGATTCACATTTTGCCAGATGCTCTTCGAAGTCCTGGGTTTCCGCTATCGAAAGTTCTCCTTCCAGATAATCGAAGATTCGTAGTTCTATTTCTTTACAATTCATATTTCAACAGATTCAAAAAACAATTTTTTTAATTTCTTTAAAGCTCGGTGTGCTTTTATTTTAACCGCATTTTCGGTACTCCCCAAAATTTCCGCTATCTGCAGATAGCGCATTTCCTGAAAGCGACTAAGCACTATAATCTCTCGTTCTTCAGGATTCAATTTTTTCATTACCAACTGCAATTTGAGGATATCATCATGCTTGTCCTCATCTTCTTTAAGTAGATGAACTTCCGTCCGTTCCTCATGATCATATCGCTTTTTTTGAGTTTTAAAATGATCATAGCTAAGATTACGAGCGATCCGGAATATCCAGGAATTAAACTTTCCTCCCTGATATGATTTCCGATACTTGATGGCTTTATAAAAAGTGGTCTGCATTAAATCCTCACAGGTATCACTATCATGAATCATCTGAATGAAAAAATTATAGATCCACTGATGATAGCGTTCGTAAAGTATCCGCATATAATCCAGATCATCCTTAGCAACCATGCTCATCAATTCTTCGTCGGTTAGGTTTTTCAAGTTTTTGATGGTGTTGTTTACTATAAAGACTTTGGTTTTTTAAAAAGGTTTCAGGCAAGCTATTTTTTATAATCAAATAAATATAAAGAGGCATAAAAAGACTGATGAAATAAAGCATCAAAAGCACCGCTTTGCAGAAAGTAATATAGAATTTTGATTTTCGCTGAAAACGTCAAATATTTTATAAAGCCCTGCTAAAAATTGTCTTCATTCTTTTTCTGTAGTATCTTAAATCAAAAAGAATAAAAAGGATGGGAACAAAAAATGTGGTAAGGATATTAATGGGATCGGCAATGCTTTTTGCCGGAATAGCACATTTTACTTTTAAAAGAAAAGAATTTCAGGCACAGGTGCCAAGGTGGTTGCCAACCAATCAAAAAGTAATGGATCTCACCGTGCTTTCTTCTGGAATTGTAGAGATCATTTTAGGCTTGTTGATGATACTTTGGAAGCAAAAGCGCATAAGCACTGGCTTGATGTTGGCCTTGTTTTATATTCTTATTTTTCCGGGGAACCTATCCCAGTATATGAATAAAATCGATGCTTTTGGGCTGGATACAGATACCAAGCGCTTTATCCGTTTGCTATTTCAACCAGTATTAGTATATGGAGCTTTATGGTCAACAGGAGCTGATAGGTATCTGGTTGAAAAATGTAGTAAATAAAAACCTTCTACGCTATAATCGAAATAACCAGCCCAAAATTTAGGCTGGTTATTTTGCTTTAGTTTCTACGTCGTCGTTTCTTTTTTCGCCATGGCGCATTTTTCTGCCAATCACCGGCCATAATGCTTCCATAAGGAATCACTTCATCTAAAACTTGCCCAAGTTTAAACTCTGTCATTTGATCTCGAACAACTGATGCTGGTTTATATGCACTTGGTAGTTCAGAGATATCGATCTCCTTGGAATAAAAACGAATATCGAGATCCCGGGTTTCTTTCCTAAAAATGTCAAGATCGCTCAAATCTTCCAGATTTCTTTTATGCTGGGTTCTACTCATATTTCGTCCTGCACCGTGAGGGGCAAAACCTAAATTGGTATCAGTAGTCGCACCCTCAACAATTAGAACTGGTTCTGCCATATTCATTGGGATTAATCTTGGTCCTGTAATGTCGGGCATAAAACTTTTATCTAAGGGTGTTGCTCCCTTTGCATGATAAAAGGTATCCTCATCTTTAAAGACAAAGTTATGTTCATTCCAATATCTATCTTGAACTTCTTTTTCAATCTTTTTTGCTACAGCATCATGGATAAGCTCATGGTTTAACTTTGTCCATTTTCGAATGACTTGTAAAGCATCCCAATAATCCTGGCCTTCTTCACTATCATAAGGAATCCATGCATTTTGTTTTAAAGTTTCCGGAGAAAGTAATTTTCTATACCGTTCTGCAATGGTCATTCCCTTGGCATACAAACGGGCACCCGGCCCTCTGGAGCCATGATGTGTTATCATCATCGTATTTCCAGTTTTTCCAGATTGACCAACAAATAGGAAATGATTACCGTCTCCCTGAGTTCCCAAATGTTCCCTTGCAATGGATAGACTTTTAGGATCGCAAAGAAATTCATTGGCTTTAAAGGCGTCCATTAGCTCATCCGGTAATTGAAACTGGTGTCCTCTTGGTCGTCCTCCGGGACCAAAATGAGTAGACTCATGGGCTGCATCCAAAACTTGCTTTGGTTCTATAGTTCCAAAATCTGTCAGCATTACCGAGCAACAAATATCTGCACTATGCATACCAGGATGAATTGTATTTTTAGTCGCTACAATTCCACCTACAGGAATAGTACCTATTGGTCCTGCAGGACATGCATCAGGCATAACAGCTCCTCCGATTACTGTTGGTGTTCGCATTACCTGATCCATAGTTTCTTTAACTTTCTGTATATTCTCTCTTTCAAGTTCTGTCTCAGCAGAGATATTTAAACTATATGGAACAGGTTGATCAAATAAAAATTTTTGTTCTGGAAGTTTAAATTGCTCCAGATAGTTTTCTATTTCTGTTTTTGTAAGACCGTTCTCATTAATATGCTCTAAAGCTTTTCGATACCATTTTGCAGGTGGATATCCCATAGCCTTTAGATCATGACCGGTAATTCTCATTGATTGTTCCATTGCTATTTAATTTTAATTAAGCTCCGTCACCTCCAAACCTATGACGGAGCACTACAGTAGAAATACATTTCATAGGTATTTCCTTTTCTACAAAACAAATATGCATGCACAACTACGCATTCTTTTTGCGTAGTTGTAAAAAAGAATTATTTTTCATTAAAAATTTCCATAATGGCTGTCACTAAAAATGCCTTGATCCGCTATAAAACAATCGATAGATGCCTGCAAAACCATTATCGAAAATGGACGCTTGAAGATCTTATCGAAGCTTGCAGCAATGCTTTGGTGGAATTTGAAGGAAGGGACATCAATGTGAGTAAAAGAACCTTGCAACTCGATATTCAAATGCTCCGTAGCGATAAACTTGGATATAATGCCCCTATTGAAGTTTATGAGAAAAAATACTATCGCTATAGTGACCCCACGTACACCATTACCGATATTCCGCTGAATGAAAGTGATATGAATGTACTTTCTGAAACAATGAATATGCTTAAACAATTTCAGGATTTTTCCTTGTTTTCAGAGTTTAAAGGGATATTAAATAAATTGGAAGATAAAATATATACGGCTAAACATCACAAATCGGCTATTATCCACTTAGATAAAAATACCGATTTAAAAGGATTGCAGTGGCTAGACGAATTATACCAGGCAATTTTAAAACAGGTAGTGTTACAAGTCATGTATCAGTCGTTTAATGCTGACTATCCGGTAGAGATTGAATTTCATCCCCATCTGTTGAAGGAGTTTAATAATCGTTGGTTTTTAATCGGTAGAAAAACAGAGAATTCCAAAGTGATCACATTTGCTCTCGATCGTATTCTAGGTATAGACTATGACTTTAGTACAGATTATATTCCCATTCATTATGATGCTGATGAAATGATCTTATCATTTTACGAACCCCTTCTCTAGGTAAGGATTTGCGACGTTTTTTTACAATTTGAATAACTTGTCTTTCCAGTTCCAGGCGTTTTATTTCTCTAGACTGGTATTTATAAAAGGCATCTCTTTTGAGTCCAAAACAAGCACAGATAGTTGTGAGCGAAGCAAATCCATTACACTTAATTTTAGCTTTGATTAAGGCTTGGTATTTAGTTTTTTTTTGAGTTCAATGACACTCTTATAGCCTAGTTTATCAGCAGCTACTTCCAGATAGGATTCTTCAACCATCGCATCAAGATCTTTCTTGAGCAATAGT
>NZ_FOKV01000006.1 GCF_900112105.1 Zunongwangia mangrovi
GAAGATCTTTCCGCAGGAAATTACACACTCACCGTTCGTGATGCAAATAATTGTGCAATTTCAACAAGTATTGAGATTACGCAGCCAGATCAATTAACAATGGCTCCGGCAACTACCGAAAACGTATCTTGTTTTGGTGGGAATGATGGATCGATTTCAGCAGGAACTATTTCTGGAGGAACAGCTCCGTATCAATATTCGATAAATGGAACTGATTTTTTTACCGCTTCAACTTTCGAAGATCTTTCAGCAGGAAATTATACACTGACTGTGCAAGACGCAAATAATTGTTCGATTTCAACCAATATTGAAATTACCCAGCCAGACCAGTTATCAATGACGTCGGCGATTACCGAAAATGTTTCTTGTTTTGGTGGCAATGATGGGTCAATTTCCGCAGGAACGATTTCAGGTGGAACTCCACCCTATCAATATTCGATAAATGGGATTGATTTTGTTTCAAATTCAACTTTTGAAGATCTAAATGCTGGAAGTTACACGATGACGGTGCGTGATCAAAATAACTGCTCGATTTCTACCAATATCGAAATTACCCAGCCAGAGCAATTAGAAATGACGGCGGCAACAACCACCAACGTTTCTTGTTTTGATGGCAATGATGGGTCGATTTCAGCAGGAACTATTTCGGGTGGAACTCCACCATATCAATATTCAATAAACGGAACTGACTTTTTTACTAACTCAACTTTCGAAGATCTTTCCGCAAGAAATTACACACTCACTGTTCGTGATGCTAATAACTGCTCCATTTCAGAAGAAATTGAAATTACGCAGCCAGATCAGTTAACCATGGCTCCGGCAACTACCGAAAATGTTTCTTGTTTTGGTGGCAATGATGGGTCAATTTCCGCAGGAACGATTTCGGGAGGAACCACTCCGTATCAATATTCAATAAACGGAACTGATTTTTTTACAACTTCCACTTTCGAAAGTCTTTCTGCAGGAAATTATACACTAATAGTGCGTGATGCAAATAACTGCTCGATTTCAACAAATATCGAAATTACGCAGCCAGATCAATTAACCATGGCTCCGGCGACTACCGAAAATGTTTCTTGTTTTGGTGGCAATGATGGGACAATTTCAGCAGGAACAATTTCTGGCGGAACGGCTCCTTACAGCTATAGCATTGATGGAACAAACTTTCAATCTGATGGAGATTTCACAAATTTATCTTCAGGAAACTATACGCTAACAGTTTTGGACGCGAATAACTGCCCTACCACAGAAAATATCACAATTATAGAGCCTAATTCGATTTCAGCAACGGCACCTACAATTACCAATGTTTCCTGTTATGGCACTTCTACCGGAGAAATCATAGTTGGAAATATTACCGGCGGAACTGCTCCTTACGAATACTCAATAGACAATATCAATTTCCAATCTGGCAAAACATTCGCAAATTTATCATCTGAAAACTACACGGTCTTTATAAGAGATGCAAATAATTGCTCTTTTCAACAAATTGCCAATGTATCACAGCCAGACAGGCTTAATTCTAGCTACAACACCACCAATGTTGCCTGTTTTGGCGGAACATCTGGAAGCATAGATTTCACTGGTGTTTCTGGCGGCAGTGATGCTTATGAGTATAGCATCGATAATGGAAATACCTGGAAAAGTTCTCCTTACTTCAGCAACCTTTCTACTGGAATCTATATCTTAAAACTTAGAGATCAAAATAATCTAGAGTGTGAAAGAATCATTGCTGAAAATGTAACAATTACGCAACCCACAGCAGCACTTTCAGTTACAGCTTCAACAACCAGGACAACAGTTTTTAATTCTAATACTGGTAGTGCTACGGCCAATGTTACTGGTGGTACAGCAGGTTACACATATCAGTGGCGACTTGCAGGAAACTCGACTATTATTGCCACAACACGAAGAGCTTCAGATCTGGCATCTGGAGACTACACCTTAACTGTTGTGGATAGAAATGGCTGTAGTGAGACTATTGATGTTCGGGTAAATGAAATCTTAAGAGCGCAAGTTTTACCAACTTCGATATGTGAAGGAGAAGACAGTATTAGAACCTCATATTTTGAGGTATTAGACGGAAGTGCCGAAGGTGGAGTTGCTCCTTATACCTACACCTGGGATTTTGATAGCGATGGCACATACTCATCTAATTCAGGGATAGGACCGCATAGAGTGACTTATCCAAATGAAGGAAATAGAACTATCACCCTTACAGTAACTGATGCAGAAGGTGTAAGTAAAGACTTTATTTACTACCAATATGTTGGTGAATGCTATGTAGACAATTGTGGGTCAAACGATTTTAGCCTTGTAGGCTACTATATTGGGGATGCAAATGGGAATAGGGTAAATTCTTCTAACTGTAATGATGGTGGACAAAAATATATTTACGTTCGCCTAGATCAAAACCCTACCAGATATTCTCTTTATGCTGAATTTACCTATAGCGTAACAAGTCTGGAAACAGGAATTACAACGGTTACAAAAGAAAATGGATGTTTTTACGAAGAACAGGCCATACCTTCTGAAGCAAGAGCTATACCTATAAATTACAATTGTGGGGATGAAGTATCGATTGACAATATTTACCTTACTTATTCCAATCAGAAAAAAAGATCCTGTGGGCAAAGTCAAAACCCAAAATGTTTTTCTACAAATAACCAGGAAATAATTTTCACACCATTGTATGCTCAGGCAACACCAAATCAGCTAAATTGTTTTGATTCTGAACTTGGTACTATTACAGTACAGGCTTCTGGTGGTAGAGCTCCATATCAGTACAGCAAATCGAATGCAAATGGAGGTTATCAATCTGATAACGTTTTTAGAATTCTGAAAGCTGGAGATTATGATGTTTGGGTAAAAGACGCTGAAGGAACCGTTTTCCAAATTCCAACAGTAACTATAGCACAACCAGACACGCCGATATCAATGGAATTCGATATTCAGCAACCAGTGTGTTACGGTGATGAAGCAAGTGTCACTGTAAATCCGTCTGGAGGAACTCCATATACTGCAGAAGGAGTTGAACCTTATGAATATTTATGGAATGATGCTGCAGGCTCTACAAGTAAGACTTTAGGTGGTCTTGATCCTGGAGAATATACCGTGACTGTTATAGATAGCAATCAATGCCAGGCGATAGAAACCATTACGATTATCGAACCAGAGCAACTGACACAGGCAATTACCGGAAGTGATCAGGAATTGGGTTGTGGTTATTATGAAACTACTCTAGAAGCAAATACTGTTGAAGTCGGCTCAGGAATCTGGACTGTAGAAAGCGGTCCGGCAAATTACACCTTTAGCGATGCTACAAATCCAAACTCAGATTTTAGCGGTGATGAAGGTGAGTATATATTAAGATGGACCATTTTTAATGAAAATTGTTCTAATTACGACGAACTTAATTTAAAAATGTCTGCTGATTGCAGCACTTTGGATTTTGATGGTGTAGACGATCATATCTTAATGGGCGATTCATTCGACATGAATAATAAAGAATCATTCACAGTAGAAGCCTGGATCAAAGCCGAGAATAGTACTGGCACCAAGACAATATTAGCTAAAAAAGACATTCAAAATTTTAATACTGGTGGATATGATTTTGTGATCAATGGAGGTTCACCAGCATTTCGATGGAATGGCAATTCGATTTCTACTTCCTATCGTATTACCCAGGGAATTTGGCATCATGTTGCCGTTATTTACGAAGATGGAACCATACGCCTTTATGTAGATGGTGTACGACTCTCCAGCCGAAGCGCAAACTTACCTGAAGATAACGCTGCTCCATTTATCATTGGTGCTATTTACAATAGTGCAGATCCAGATGTACCATCTAATTATTTTGACGGATGGATCGAAGAACTAAGAATTTGGAACAAAAGCCTTACTGAAGAGCAGCTTCGATTTTTAATGAACCAAAGAATACAGGTAAATAGTAATCCACTTAGAGGAACCGTGATCCCTTTAGATGTACCTGGTGATCTAAGCTGGAACAACCTTGATGCCTATTATCAGCTTATAGGAAATTCTGAAGCACTTGCTGATGGTGTAACTCCAGATTTTACAGGTAACAATACCAGTGGCCTGATGAGAAATATAAATTCTTCTCAGGAAAATACAGCGCCACTTCCATATGTGTTAAATGAAGAAGGTTTAGATTGGACCAATGACGCCACCTGGAGATTAGCTGCTGTAATCAACCAAAAAGAAGTATCAGAAAGGCAGGTTTGGAAAGCTCCTGGAGCATATGGAATCGACGGAAACACAACGATCGACTGGAATATTGTCGAGATTTCTAAAAATGTTTTCTATCCTTATACCAACAGTACTCAAGCATTACAATTACTTGGCTTGATATCAATTTCAGACACCTTAGATATCAACGGAACCAATCCCCCGGGAGGTAGCGCAGGTAATCCATTGATCGTTACAGATTACTTGAGTTTAGATGGAGTGATTGACCTAAATGGCGAATCTCAACTTATTCAAACCGAAGGTAGTGTGCTCGATCCAAATAGTACGGGAAATATTCTTCGAGATCAACAAGGAACAGCAAATTCCTATAACTACAACTATTGGTCATCACCAGTTAGTACAACTACCGCAAATTCGGGCTATACGATTGCTGAAGTTCTTAAGGACGGTACAGATCCAAATAAAACTCAGAACATCTCTTTTAAGAGACAATATACCTGGGCAGATTCTAGAAGTTATTCCGGAGAAAAAAGAATTAGTACTTACTGGCTGAATACTTTTCATCAAACTGCAACCTACGCTGGATGGAAACAAATAGACCAAAACACTACATTAAGCGCTGGTGAAGGTTATACTATGAAAGGAACCTCTGGTTCAGTAGATATTTCGTCACTCCAAAATTATACATTCACAGGTCTACCTAACAATGGCGATATAACCTTAGCAATTCAACCAGATGAAAATTTCCTTATAGGGAATCCTTATCCTTCAGCAATAGATGCTGAGCAATTTATCTTAGATAATTTGGATAGTGGCTCTGTTAATGGTGCTACAGGAGATAAGAACTTGTTTAACGGCGCTATCTATTTTTGGGATCATTTTGGACAAAGCAATTCTCACTACTTACAGGATTATGTGGGTGGGTATGCTACTCTAAATTTAATAGGAAGTGTACCAGCAGTTGCAACAGACGAAAGAATTAACGCAACAAATGCTCAAAGTGAAAGGATGCCAGGAAGATATATACCGGTTGGGCAGGGCTTCTTTATTAGTAGCTATTTAAATAATTCGAATAGCAATGTTACTATAACTGCAGGAGATATTCTTTTTAGAAACGAACAAAGAGTCTTTAGAAAAGAAGGCGCAGAAGAAGAATCTCAGTTTTTGAGACCGGAGAGTGTTTTTATGAAAAATGCTAGTGTAGAACTGAAGGCTGATGAGCGTCAAAAAATTAGATTGAATTTTAGATCTCCAGGAGGAATTAATCGTCAGATCGTTGTGGGAGCCGATGAGAATACAACTTCTGGCTTCGATCTTGGCTACGATGCCCCGCTTTACGACCGCCAGCGCGAAGACATGTTTTGGCTGTTAGACAACCAGCCCTTGGTAATTCAGGGAGTACCAGATTTTAATAAACATCGTACGCTGGATCTGGGAGTTTTAGTTACTTCTGCAAATGAATTTTATATTGAAATCGACTCCTTGGAGAACATTTCCTCAGAAAAAGAAATCTATCTTCTGGATCGCAGTGATAGCACTTATTTTGACCTAAGGGCCGAAAAATATATTGCTACGATAGATAGTGGATATCACAATAATAGATTTGCCATTACTTTTCAGAAATTAGAAAATCAGGAAGAAGAAGATGATTCCGAAGAAGAGCAAGGTAATGAAGAAGAGGAAGAAAATGACGAGGATAATGGTGATTCCGAAGAAGAGCAAGGTAATGAAGAAGAGGAAGAAAATGACGAGGATAATGGTGATTCCGAAGAAGAGGAAGAAGAAGATGTTGACACAGAAAACCCTGATGATTCTGAGGATGAAGATGACGATAGTGAGGACCCAGATGATAATACGGAAGATCCTCAAAAACCAGAGATACCTGATGAAGATGAAGCTGAAGACGAAGAAGATGAGCTTACCGGGCATTTCAACATAGCTTATCTTTCTGATGAAGAAAGCGTATACCTTGAAAACCCGGAATTCATAAAAATAGACCGAATTCTTATTTACAATATTAATGGAAGTCTGATCAAAGAATTCAATGAAGTACCAGTGATCGAAGAGATTTATATTCCGATGGAAAACAAGATGAGTTCTGCCGTTTATATCCTTAAACTCTTTACAGAAAAAGGAGTCACCAACTTAAAATTTGTAAGGAACTAATTTTTTCTAAGAAGCGAAAAGTAAAAATCACTTCCAAAAATTATCGAAAAACTTCCTATCGATATTAGATAAATTTAGACTATTTTTTGTAGTTCTTGAAGTTATAAAAACAAAAAAGCGGAGTAATTTCTCCGCTTTTTATTAGCCTTTATACTTTAGTGGCAAATGCACCACTTTTTTGGTTTCGAAAAAATCTTCTTCAAAATAATCGGTTAGTTCATAGATCTTGGCGGTTTGATAATCTGCCAGTTCTTCTGAAAGATCTCCTCCTTTTAAATAGAGAATTCCGTTTTTCAATTCATGATTACTTTTTTTAGCAATTTTACCTTTTGTCCATCGCACAAAAGTTGGCATTGCGGCTACTGCTCTACTAATGATAAAATCGTAATGTCCATCGACATTTTCAACACGATCGTTCGTGGTTTTTACGTTCTTTAAACCTAAACCTGCAACGGCTTCTTCTACTACCTTCATTTTTTTACCAATAGAATCTACTAAATGAAAATTTACTTCAGGAAAAAGAATAGCCATAGGTATTCCTGGAAAACCACCTCCAGTCCCAACATCAAGAATGTGCGAATCTGGATTAAATTTTTGCACCTTTGCAATCCCTAAGGAGTGCAAAACGTGACGCAGATACAATTCGTCTATATCCTTTCTACTTACCACATTAATTTTAAGATTCCAATCTTTATAAAGATCTTCTAAGTTTTCGAAGTGAGTTATTTGCTGCGGACTTAGTCCGTCAAAATATTTCCTGATTAATTCCAACTGATCAAATTTTGAACAAAATTAGAAATTTAGTATTAAAGTGGCTATTTAATTCGTTTCGAAAGTATAATATTTTACCTTTGACTATAGTTTAAGTTTAAAAATGGATTTATCACAACCACATATAAGATTCTCTCGCAAGGATTCTGCAAAATTTTTTAGAACCCTAAACAAGCGAGTAAACAGTTATTTTAAAGAAAATAACATCAAAAAAACAGGAAACTGGCAATTACATTTAAAAGCTGCGATCATGTTTTCGCTATTTTTAACGCCATATTTCCTTATTCTCACTCTCAACATTTCCCAATGGTGGATGCTTTTACTTACCATCGTTATGGGGATAGGAATGGCAGGAGTAGGAATGAACATTATGCATGACGGAAATCATGGCTCTTATTCTTCCAAAAAATGGGTAAATAAATTTATGGGAGGCACCATTTACATCCTTGCAGGGAATGTTTATAACTGGCAGGTGCAACACAATGTGCTTCATCATACTTATACCAACATCCATGGACATGATGAGGATTTAGATGCGGGTAGGATCATTCGTTTTTCAAAACATGCCAAATGGCACAGAATTCATAAATTTCAGCATTATTATTCTATCTTTTTATATGGACTTTTAACTTTCAACTGGGCGATTACCACAGATTTCAAGCAAACAAAAAGATACTTAAAAAGAAAACTTTCTTACGGAAAAATGCCTAACCCAATAAAGCAATGGAGCACTGTTGCGATTACTAAATTGATATATGTTTCGGTTTGGATCGTACTACCAATGCTTATTTTATCAATTGCCTGGTGGAAGATTTTGATCGGCTTTTTTATAATGCATTATACAGCAGGTTTAATTTTAAGTGTGGTATTTCAATTAGCCCACGTTGTTGAAGAAACCGATATGCCTTTACCAGATGATACAGGTTCGATGAAAAATACATGGGCGATACATCAATTATTTACCACGGTTAACTTTTCAACCAAAAATAAAATAGTAAACTGGTTTACCGGTGGCCTAAACCATCAGGTAGAACATCATATTTTCCCAAATATTAGCCATATCCATTATTCGAAGATCGCAGAGATCGTAAAAGAAACGGCAAGGGAATGTAATTTACCATACAACGAATACAAAACCACACGCGCAGCGATTATCGCCCATTTTAAATATTTAAAAGAAATGGGAACAAAGCCTGCAATATCGTCTTAATACTTATTTATTAATCATTTTAAAATGCAAGAAAAACTCTCTAACAGGATTAACAATTTAGCAACCTCGCAAACGCTAGCAATGGCAGCGAAAGCGCGTGAATTAAGAGCTGAAGGTAAGGATGTGATCGGGCTTTCACTTGGAGAGCCAGATTTTAATACACCAGATTTCATTAAAGATGCCGCTATTCAAGCTATCAATGACGACTACAACTCGTACACGCCAGTCGATGGATATGTAGAGCTTAAGGATGCTATTATTACTAAATTCAAAAGAGATAATAACTTAACGTACACCTATCCTCAGATCGTGGTTTCTACAGGTGCAAAGCAATCTTTAGCTAACGTAGCTTTAGCTATGCTTAATCCTGGTGACGAAGTTATTTTACCATGCCCTTACTGGGTAAGTTATGCTGAAATCGTAAAACTTGCAGAAGGTATTCCTGTTGAAGTATCTACAACGCTAGAGTCTAATTTTAAAATGACTCCAGAACAACTTGAAGCTGCAATTACTCCTAAAACTAAAATGCTTTGGTATAGCTCTCCATGTAATCCAAGTGGAATGGTATATACTAAAGAAGAGCTTAGAGCTTTAGCCGATGTATTAGCGAAGCACCCTGATATTATCATTGTAAGTGACGAAATTTACGAGCACATTAACTACATTGGTGGTCATGCTTCTATGGCAGAATTTGAAGACATGTACGATCGTACTGTGACCGTAAATGGTGTAGCAAAAGCTTTTGCGATGACGGGTTGGAGAATTGGTTATATTGGAGCTCCTGCATGGATCGCACGTGCTTGTAATAAATTACAGGGACAGGTAACCAGTGGCGCAAACTGTATCGCTCAAAGAGCAGTAATTACTGCTTTAGAAGCTCCAGTTAGCAAGATTAGCTACATGGTAGATACTTTTAAAACCAGAAGAAAGCTAATTATCGATCTATTAAACGAAATCGAAGGTTTTGAAACTACAGAGCCAGAAGGTGCTTTTTATGTATTCCCAAATATTTCTTCTTACTTCGGAAAAACAATTAAAGGGCATACCATAAATAATGCAACAGATTTCTCTATGTTCTTATTAGAAGAAGCCCTTGTAGCAACTGTTACCGGTGATGCTTTTGGTAATCCAGAATGTATTCGAATTTCTTATGCGGCAAGCGAAGCACAGATCGAAGAGGCATTAAAAAGAATAAAATCTGCTTTATCTGAATAGTTTTACTTTCTGAAAAGCAACAATAAAAAAACCGGCTAATGCCGGTTTTTTTATTTCTGTTTTATACTGAATATTAGTATTTTAGACTACTAATTTTTTAATATTCTAAGCATGAAATCGATTTCAAAAAGCATTTCAAAAGCATCGATTCTAAAATATATTTTTGAAATTTTAGTAGTTGCTTTTGGGATTTTCTTAGGAATCATCGTAAGCGAAAATATTTCAAAAAATAAACGGAAAAAGGAACTAAGAACATCGATCGATCTAATGCTTGAAGAACTCAACTTTAACCGACAAAACTTAAAAAATTCAGTTGCATATCATCAAATATTAGAAAAAAACTACCATAAACTTTTCAGCAATGTTACTGAAAACGAATTAAACACTCCTTATCTTAAATCTAAATATGCGCCCATCAATAAAATTGAAAACTGGAAAGGCCCAATGATTCCAAGTATAGAAACAAGCATGTTCCAAAGCATTAGAACGGCTAATATTCTGCAGGATTTAGATATATCTTCTATTCAGAATATTTCAAAAACCTATTCAGCTTTAGAAAATTTCAATCAGTTTAAAAATAAATGGTGGGATCGTTTTATGAGCTTAAACTCTGAAACAAAAACAAGAGATTTTATGCTAAATTTCGATATTTTATTTAGTGACATCGTAGCAAGTGAAACACGAATGATACAACGTATTGATCACGAGGTTGAACTTTTAAAACAGATCGATTTTTAACGATTTCTCCAGAAGAATGGGGTGAGGATAATTAGAACGGTAAATAATTCTAATCTTCCTATAAGCATTAAAAAAGAACACCACCATTTACCAAAATCTGGTAACAGATCAAAGTTATTTACAGGGCTCAAAGCTCCAAATGCAGGACCAATATTTCCTAAAGAAGAAGCCGCGCCACCAATAGCAGTTTCAAAATCTAAACCTAAAGCTGCCAAAACCACCGCACCAATAATAAAAGATAACATATAAAGGATAAAAAATCCCTGAATATTAAATACAATATCACTGTTAATCGACTTTTTATTGAAGCGCACCGGCAAGATCGCATTGGGATGAAGCGTACGTTTAAATTCAATAAATCCGTTACGAATCATAATAATATGCCGCATCACTTTTACGCCACCTGCTGTACTCCCGGCACAACCACCAAGAAAGAACATTCCAAAATAAAAGATCGTTAAGAATGGCGTCCACATCGTAAAATCTGCCGACACGAATCCAGTAGTCGTAATAACCGTTAACACCTGGAATAAAGAATGCCGAAAAGCACTTTCGCCTTCTCCCAAAACCATTGGATGATCGATAGAAGACAATGAAACATCTGCCTGAAAATATACAATTAGCGATGAAATTATAGTAAAAGCTCCTACAAAATAGAAATACCATTTAAACTCATCGTCCTGCAAAACACGTTGCACACGACCTTTAAACGCAAAATAACTCATCACAAAGTTACTACCCGCCAGGAACATAAATAGAATGATAATGTACTGGATCATTGGATTATCGTTCCAATAGGCCATACTGGCATTTTTGGTAGAAAATCCTCCAGTCGACAAGGTACTAAATGCGTGGTTTATAGCATCAAAAAAGTCCATTCCTGCAAGCATTAACAAAAGTGTTTCAGCAGCAGTATAACTTACATAAATTAACCATAAACGCTTTGCCGTATCGGTAATTCTTGGCTTCAGTTTATCTGCACTTGGCCCGGGAGATTCCGCAGCAAATAACTGCATTCCACCTATTCCCAATAATGGTAAAATAGCAATCGCCAAAACGATGATTCCCATCCCTCCTATCCAGTGCGTTAAGCTCCGCCAGAATAAAACTCCCTTGGGAATCGATTCAATATCATTTAAAATAGAGGCTCCTGTAGTGGTGTAACCAGACATAGTTTCGAAAAAAGCATTGGTAAAATCTGGTATCGCTTTGGTCATCACATAAGGTAACGAACCACTTAGCGCCATAAAGATCCAGCCAAAACTTACAATGATATAACCTTCACGTACTTTTAATTCTTTTCTATGGCCACGAGTGGTAAACATGAGTAGCGTACCAATAAGCAAGGTCACCAAAGCTGCGGCAGACATCCCGAGAGTTACGCCATCTTTATAAATAAAACTAATAAGTACCGATAGCAACATAAAACCACCGTTACAAATTAACAGCAGCCCCATGACATGCAAAATGACCTTAAAGTTTAATTTTGGCATTACAGGAATAATTTTTCAACCTTCTTAATAGATCTTGGAAGACAGCAAACCACAATTCGGTCGCCGGGTTTTATTAAAAATTCACCTAAAGCGATAATCCCTTCACCATGACGAATAATCCCACCAATAATTGCTGAACGAGGAAAATCAAGGTTTTTAATTTTTTTATCAGCTACCTGAGATCCCGGCTTCACAATAAATTCCAAAAGCTCGGCATTCATATTGTTCAGCTTGGTCATGGCAACTACTTCTCCTTTTCGTATATATCTAAAGATATTATTTGCTGCAAGAAGTTTTTTATTGATCAGTGTATCGATTCCTATAGAATGACTTAACTGAAAATAATCCATATTTTCAACTAAACTTATCGTTTTCTTTACACTTTTAGATTTTGCTACCAGGCAGGACATGATGTTGGTTTCAGAATTACCGGTAACAGCGATAAAAGCATCCATATCGTGAATGTTTTCTTCTTCCAGCAATTCTACATTACGACCATCGCCATGAATAATCAAAGTATTAGGCAACTCGTCTGCAAGATCGTAGGCTTTATCTTTATTGGTTTCAACAAGTTTTACGTTGAAGTTATTTCGGCCAAGATCTCGGGCTGTTTTTCGCCCAATTTTACTACCGCCCAGAATCATTACACTTTTAATTTCCTGTTTGGTTTTTCCGGTAAGTTTATATAATTCTTCTACCCCACTTTTAAGCGTAATAAAATATACCTGATCTCCTTCTTTAAATTGCGTATCTCCACGCGGAATTAAGGTATACTGCGTACCAAAACGCTGAATCGCAATAGGAACAAAATTAAGCTGCGGAAATATCCTGGCTGCTTCCTTCACTGTTTTCCCTACAAATCGCGCCGTTCTTGATAAACTTAAACCAATCATAGTTAGCGCTCCTTCTTCAAATTCGTAAGAATCGTTAAAGGCCGACTGGTTCAGCAATAATCCAATCTCTCGCGCCGCCAGGGCTTCCGGAGAAATTAACTCGTCTATCCCAAATTGGGTAAAACCAATCTCTTCTTTTTTCTCTAAAAATTCGGTATTCGAAATTCGGGCGATCGTTCGCATTGCACCAAGCTGTTTCGCTAAAACACAAACCGTAATATTAGTCGCTTCGCTAGAAGTTACACTAATTAGCATATCGGTATATTTTACCTGTGCTTCCTTTAAAATCGCGATCGAACTGGCATCTCCTTTTATAGTACGAATATCCAGATGCGTATCTGCATACTGCAACCTATCCCGATTAGGATCGATTAGGGTAATGTCCTGTGATTCAAAAGAAAGTAATTTAGCTAAATGAAAGCCCACTTCACCCGCGCCGGCGATAATTATCTTCATATAACAGCTTAAAATTGTAAAGAAGTAGCAAATGTAAGTTATTTTTGAATAAACCTAAAACTGAGGAGATAAGAACAATTCAGAAATGTTTATCTACAAATTATTCTATAAAACTTATCTTTGACCCAAAATTGCAAAAATGGGCAAAAAAGTTACTCCGTATCAAGGTTCTTCGCAAAGCAAAAAGCAACAGGTAGAGAAAATGTTTGATAACATCTCTGGGAATTACGATGGCTTAAACCGCGTAATTTCGATGGGAACAGATGTTAGCTGGAGAAAAAAGGTGGTACAAATGGTTAAAGACCACCGGCCAGAAACTGTTTTGGATATTGCAACCGGAACCGGAGATCTTGCCATCCAGATCGCTGAAGCTGCCGATGCTAAAAAGATCGTTGGTTTAGATCTTTCTGAAGGAATGCTTAAGGTTGGTCGTAAAAAAATTATGTCCAAAAACCTGCAAACTCAGATTGAAATGATCCAGGGAGACTCTGAAGCTTTACCTTTCGAGGATAATTCTTTTGATGTGATCACTGTTGCTTTTGGAGTTAGAAACTTTGAGACCTTAGAACTTGGCCTATCAGAAATTTACCGTGTGCTTAAAAAAGGTGGATTGTTTATTGTTTTAGAAACCTCGGTTCCTACTAAATTTCCGTTTAAACAGGGCTACAAGTTTTACAGCAGTTTGATCTTGCCTACTATTGGAAAATTGTTTTCTAAAGACAAGGAAGCCTATACGTATTTAAGTAAAAGTGCGGCAGAATTCCCATACGGAGAAAAATTCAACAATATTTTAAAGAAAATTGGGTTTACAAATGTAGCAAGTGATCCACAAACTTTAGGAGTTGCTACCATTTATAACGCATCCAAGTAATTATCAAGGTAATTGTATGAAACGATATTTCTTACTATTCATCATTTTATTTTCATTTACACAAGCGCAGGCACAGCTTTTCTCGAAAGAAAAAGTGCAGCAAAGTGTAGATATCGATAATAAACGATGGTCGTGGGGTTATTTTTTGGGTTTCAATTCGTACGATTTCAATTTTAAATATAACGAGTACGATAGCAGTCCGCGTACCGGTCGCGAAGTAGCCGTACAAAGAAATATTGGTTTTAATGTTGGTCTTTTAGGAAACTTAAAACTTCATAAAAATCTTGATCTACGATTGCAACCGGGTGTTAATTTTGCTTCCCGAGGATTTTATTTTCCTTTAGGTAACGGTGTAAACGAAGAAAACAGGTATCGCGAAATCAATTCTACCTATATTCATGTTCCGCTATTGCTAAAAATAAACACCAATCGCTTAAATAACTTTAGGCCATTTTTGATTGGCGGCGTTTCATATTCAGCCAACCTTTCCAGTAATGAAGATAAAACCGACGATAATTATGCTGGGCAATTTAGAATGACCACCAATAATTACAATTGGGAAATTGGCTTTGGTATCGATTTTTACCTGTATTACTTCAAATTTACGCCTTCTATTCGTGGGGTATTTGGATTTAATGACGAGTTAATTCGCGATGATGCTCCTAATGATGGAAGATTCACTGGAAATATCGATAAAATGGAGACCAGGGCGATATTTTTAAACTTTACTTTTCAGTAAATTATCGCTGAAGATTTTTTTAACTTTTCACATCAGTAATTCTAGACTACCAGGCAAGATTCGATAAAATTCAAGCCTTTTTCTGAAAACCTAAAGTTTATTTTCTTCGGAATTCACTAAGGAAAATTGCTGTTGCCGTCGCCACATTTAAACTTTCGGTTTCCTGAGATTGGCCAAATTGAGGAATACTTATTTTTTCTGAAATCAATTGTTCTATTTCTGAAGTAATTCCGTTCGCTTCATTTCCCATCACCAACACAGCTTTTTGCTGAAGTGTTTTTTGATATACATTTTCACCTTCCATAAAGGTTCCGTAGCTCACCAGATCCTGAGATTGCAAGAATTCAGACAGATTTTTATAAACCACATTTACCCTGGTGATCGATCCCATGGTAGATTGGATCACTTTGGGATTAAAACAATCTACCGTGTCCTGGCTACACACCAGGTTTTTCACGCCAAACCAATCACAAAGCCTAATAATAGTTCCCAAATTTCCGGGATCACGAACGCCATCTAAAGCGAGTGTTAGATCGTCTAAAACTTCTAATTTTTGCTGCGGAATTTTAAAAAGTGCCAAAGCAGTTTGCGGCGTTTTAAGAAAACTGATCTTCTTAAGCTCGCGTTCTTCAGCCAAGATAAATTGATCCTCAGAAACATCGAAAATCGCCTCTGAAGCAAATAATTTTTCCAGCTGAAAATCAGAATTTAAAAGCTCCCGAATCACTTTGATCCCTTCAGCAACAAAAAGTCCGTTTTTTTGTCGGTACTTTTTTTGAGCAAGGCTCGTTATTAATTTAATTTGGCTTTTACTAACCATCCAAAAAATGTATTTTTGATCACTTTAAAAACTACTGTTTGAAAAGGCTTTTCGCAAAAATATCATTATTTTTTTTAGTATCTCTTATTCTGTTTTCGTGCGACGCAGTAAAACGCCTTGACGATAACCAGCAACTATTAGAGAGGAACGAAATTTATGTAAATGGTGATAAAATTAGCCAGGCGAGCATCTATAATCAATTAGATAAAGAGCCCAATACGCGGTTGCTAGGTATTCCATTACGATTGCATTTTTATAATCTAGCCCGCCCAAATATCGATTCTATTTTAGATCGAAAATATATTCAGGACTCGGTTAAATTCAGAAGATTAGTAAACCGTCTTTCCAGAAAACAGTTTGATCAGTTAATTCAGAATAAAAAAGATTTTAACGCCTGGATTAAGCGCACCGGTGAAGCTCCGGTAACAGTGCGCAATGAAGATATAGAAGATTCTGAAGAAGAATTACAAGCCTATTATTGGAATAATGGTTGGTTTAATGTAGAAACTTCTTCTGAGGTTATTCCGCTTAGGAAAGAAAAAAGAGCGCGAGTAGAATATTTTGTAGAGACCGGGACACCTTACGATATCGATTCTATTAAAACCAGAATCAGCTCACCGGTATTGGATTCAATTTATAATGAACATGACCAGAATTCGATCATAAAATCTGGCGTGCAGTATAAAACATTAGATTTTAATGCAGAAAGGGATCGTCTAACCTCACTTTTCAGAAACAACGGAGTTTATAATTTTGAACAGGAATATATAAGTTTCGACGCCGATACGATCAATACTAATAACAATGTAAACACGAGTGTGATTATTAGTGATTTACCAACTAACGAAGAAGATACGGTAAAAAACACCTTTAAAATTCACAAAATTAGCCGTGTAAATATTATTACCGACTATAAATTCCTTAATAAGAATAAACCGCTTTTAGATAGCGCTCAGGTTAAAGGAGACTTTTATCTCTACTCTTATGATGAGTTAGATTTTAAACCAGAAGCAATTACAGATGCTGTATTTATTAGACCGGGGCGAATTTACCGTGATATCGATCGTACCCGAACCTATAGCCGATTAAATTCTTATCGCGTTTTTAAATATCCAAACATCCAGTACATGCCAGATCCGGCAGATAGTACCGGAACAGATTTGATCACGAATATATTTTTAACGCCGCAGCAAAAATATTCTCTTGGATTCGATTTTGATGTTTCCCAATCTAATATTCAACAATTTGGGATAGGATTTGGTGGTTCTCTTTTAATTAGAAATGTTTTTGGTGGAGCTGAAAATTTTGAAATCTCTGCACGCGGAAGCATAGGTTCTTCTAAAGATGCAGTAACGACCAGCGACCAGGATCGCTTTTTTGATATTACCGAAATTGGAGCTGATGTAAGCCTTAGTTTCCCAAGAATATTCCTGCCTTTTAATACTGAAAAATTTATCCCTAAATATATGTCTCCATTTACTTCATTAAGTCTTGGGGTAAGTACACAAACTAATATTGGGCTAGATAAACAAAATATTACAGGAGCATTAAATTATAAATGGACGCCGTCGAGAAGATTGTCGAACAGTTTCGATCTGTTAGATATTCAATATGTAAGAAACCTGAATGCAGCAAATTATTTTAATGTATATCGTAGCTCTTATCAGGATCTAAATGAAGTGGTAAATTCGGTTAATGTGGTTACAGATCCGGCCTATCTAAACGGAAGCGGAAATCTTACCATCCCAAACGGTGCCGATGCATTTATTGATGATGTTCAGAATAACAGAAGTGTCACGACGGGATTAACAGATAATCAATCCCAGATTGTTAGAAATATTGGCGAAAGAAAACAGCGACTGACAGAAAACAACCTGATTTTTGCCTCTAATTTCACCTATCTGTGGAATACAAAAGACAATCTTTACGATCGTGAATTTACCAGATTCAGATTCAAAATTGAGACCGCCGGAAACTTTTTATCTGCTGTTGCCAGTGTTGCAGATCTCGATAAAAATGAAAATGGAAATTATGATGTTCTAGGAGTAAACTTCTCACAATACATCAAACCAGAGATCGATTTTATAAAACATTGGGATCTGGGTCACGATAATATTTTTGCCGTTAGAGCATTTGGTGGTGTAGCAATTCCCTACGGAAATGCCAATAGTATCCCATTTACGAGAAGTTTCTTTGCAGGTGGACCCAACGATAATCGTGCATGGCAAGCTTATGATCTTGGCCCTGGAAGCAGCGGTGGACGTAACGAGTTTAATGAAGCAAACATGAAACTTGCTTTTAACATTGAACATCGCTACAATCTATTTGGATCTTTGAACAGTGCATTTTTTGTAGATATTGGTAATATTTGGAACGTTTTGGATATTGTAGAAGATGAAGCTTCTACTTTTACATCCTTCTCAGATCTGCAAGACCTCGCTGTAGGTTCTGGTTTTGGCTTACGATACGACTTTAATTTCTTTATCCTTCGTTTTGATATAGGATTTAAAACCTACAATCCTGCCAGATCATTAGGCGACAGATGGTTTAAAGAGTATAATTTTGGTAGTGCCGTGTACAATGTTGGTATCAATTATCCTTTCTAAGCCAGTTTATTTTATTATTTTTGTAAACCTAATTCAACTTAAATTATGAGTCACAACATTAAACCTGGTGTAGCAACCGGAAAGGAAGTACAAGAAATATTCAATTACGCTAAAGAGAAAGGCTTTGCCCTTCCTGCTGTAAACGTAATTAGTTCAAGCAGTATTAATGCTGTATTAGAAACTGCTGCTGAATTAAATTCTCCTGTTATTATTCAATTTTCTAACGGAGGTGCACAATTTAACGCTGGTAAAGGTCTTTCTAACGAAGATCAAAAAGCTGCCATCGCTGGTGGTGTTGCTGGTGCTAAGCATGTACAAACATTAGCTGAAGCTTATGGAGCTACAGTTATTATGCACACAGACCACTGTGCCAAGAAACTTTTACCTTGGATAGACGGATTATTAGATGCCAGTGAAGCGCATTTCGAAAAAACCGGAAAACCTCTTTACAGTTCTCACATGATCGATTTAAGTGAGGAGCCAATTGAAGAAAACCTTGAGATTTGTAAAAAATATCTTGAGCGTATGAGCAAAATGGGAATGACTCTTGAAATTGAATTGGGTATTACCGGTGGTGAAGAAGACGGAGTTGACAATAGCGATGTTGATGCTTCTAAACTTTACACTCAGCCAGAAGAAGTAGCTTATGCTTACGAAGAATTAAGCAAAGTTAGTGACCAGTTTACTATTGCTGCTGCTTTTGGTAACGTTCACGGTGTTTATAAGCCAGGAAACGTAAAACTTACTCCAACGATCCTTAAAGACTCTCAGGAATATATCACTAAAAAATACAATGTTGAAGAAAACCACATCGACTTTGTATTCCACGGTGGTAGTGGATCTACTGTAGAAGAAATTCGTGAGGCTATTGGATACGGAGTTATTAAAATGAACATCGATACAGATCTTCAATACGCATACCTAGAAGGAATTAGAGACTACATGAGCGAAAACAAAGATTATCTTGCTGCGCAAATTGGTAATCCTGAAGGTGAAGATTCTCCAAACAAAAAGTACTACGATCCTAGAAAATGGGTTCGTGAAGGAGAACTTACTTTTAAAGCTCGTTTAAAGAAAGCTTTCGAAGATCTTAACAACGTAAATACTTTATAAGAATAAGCTTAATAAACAGCTGAGATTATTAAATTTCAGCTGTTTTTATTTTTTGATATTAATTGCTCTTTTGTAAATGACGTTGACTGAACAAAAGAGATAAAAACTTGAAATACTATGGCTGCTGCTTGGTTTAAAAGAACACAAAAAGGTATCCAAACCCCTACTGAGGAGAAAAAAGATGTTCCAAAAGGCTTATGGTATAAGTCCCCAACAGGAAAAATCGTTGATGCAGAACAACTAGAAAGCAATTTCTATGTAAGTCCAGAGGATGGTTATCACGTAAGAATAGGAAGTAATGAATATTTCCAGATCCTTTTTGATGATAATAAATATAAAGAACTGGATAAAGGACTTTCTGCCAAAGACCCTCTTAGCTTTAAGGACACCAAAAAATATACTGATCGCTTAAAAACCGCCCAGGATAAAACTGGACTTAAAGACGCTGTAAGAACAGCAGTAGGAAAATCTAAAGGTAAAGAACTGGTTATTGCCTGTATGGACTTTAAATTTATTGGAGGTTCTATGGGATCTGTAGTTGGTGAGAAAATCGCTCGCGCAGCAGATTATGCAATTCAGAATAACCTGCCTTTTATGATCATTTCTAAATCTGGTGGAGCCAGAATGCAGGAAGCAGCACTTTCTTTAATGCAGTTAGCTAAAACTTCAGTAAAATTAGCGCAATTGGCTGAAGCTAAACTTCCTTATATTTCTTTATGTACAGATCCTACTACAGGAGGAACAACCGCTTCCTTTGCAATGTTAGGAGACATTAATATTTCTGAACCTGGAGCACTTATTGGATTTGCCGGCCCTCGTGTGGTTAAAGACACTACTGGTAAAGATCTTCCTAAAGACTTCCAGACTTCAGAATTTTTAAAGGAACACGGCTTTTTAGATTTTATCACCAAAAGATCTGAACTTAAGAACAAGGTAAATCTTTACCTGGATCTTATTCAAAATCAACCGGTAAGAGCTTAATTATCGGTAAAATAATATTTAAAAAATAAATAGTATTTGTACAAAAAAGTAGTACATTTGCGGCCTGACAGAAAAGCTGTCAATACATAAAAATCATTTAAATAATATTGGAATGTATTTAACTAAAGAAAAGAAGGAAGAAATCTTCGAAAAGTACGGAAACGGTAAAAACGATTCTGGTTCAGCTGAAGGACAAATTGCATTATTCACTTACAGAATTTCTCATTTGTCTGAGCATTTAAAAAGCAATCGTAAAGACTTCAACACAGAGCGTTCTCTTGTTGGTCTTGTAGGAAAAAGAAGAAGACTTCTTGATTACTTAATGAAAAAGGATATCATGAGATATCGTGCGATCATTAAGGAATTAGGATTAAGAAAATAATTTTCAGGGGGCTTTTTGCCCCCTTTTTTTATACAGCCCGGGTAGCTGTAAATACCCAAAAATAAGTTCTTTACAATATAGGATCACTCCTATTTTAGAAATTGTCACCCAAGTAAGGGTAGTTTTTCATTGGTCTGCCTGCAACGACAACAACACAACTCCTGGCCGTCCAGATAAAGACGGAAAGACCATATGTTTAACTAATATAGATCTGGTGAAGTTATTCAGATCAAGAATTCGAAATTATTATGATTCCAAAAACATTTAAGGAGGTTATCGATTTAGGAGATGGTAGAACCATTTCTCTCGAGACCGGTAAATTGGCAAAACAGGCTCATGGTTCTGTTGTTGTACAAATGGGTAACGCAATGTTACTTTGTACTGTAGTGTCTTCGTACACGCCAACTACAATGGATTTCTTTCCATTAACATTAGATTACCGTGAAAAATTTGCTGCTGCAGGACTTTTCCCTGGAGGGTACTTTAAAAGAGAAGCAAGACCAAGTAGCGAAGAAATTTTAGTAATGCGTTTAGTAGACCGTGTACTGCGTCCACTTTTCCCTAAAGACTATAAATTTGAAACTCAGGTAATGATCCAGTTAATGTCTCATGACGACGAAGTTATGCCAGACGCATTAGCAGGACTTGCCGCATCTGCCGCTATTCAATTATCAGACATTCCTTTTGAAACTCCAATTTCAGAAGCAAGAGTTGCAAGAATTAATGGCGAATTTGTTCTTAACCCAAGTAGAGAGAAACTGGATGAAGCAGACATGGATATCATGGTTGGTGCTTCTGCAGACTCTGTAATGATGGTTGAAGGACAAATGGACGAATGTTCAGAAGAAGAAATGGCAGAGGCTATTAAATTCGCACATGAAGCTATTAAAGTTCAGTGTGAAGCTCAAACCAAACTTGCTGAAGCATTTGGCAAAAAAGAAACTCGTGAGTATGAAGTAGCCGAAACAGATGAAGATCTTGAAAAGAAAATTCATGAAGCTACTTACCAGAAAGCATACGATATCGCTAAAGGCGGAACTAGCAAAAAAGAAAGAAGTCAGGCTTTTTCAGATCTAAAAGACGAAGTATTGGCTATGTTCTCTGAAGAAGAATTAGAAGAGAAAGGTAAAATGATCTCTGGTTATTTTGCTGCTGCTCATAAAAATGCTGTTCGTGATCTTACACTAAAAGAAGGAATTAGACTTGACGGTAGAAAAACCGACGAAATTCGTCCAATTTGGTGTGAAGTTGATTATTTACCTTCTCCACATGGTTCTTCTGTATTTACCAGAGGAGAAACTCAGGCGCTTGCTACTGTAACTTTAGGTACGTCTCGTGAGGCTAACCAGGTAGATCTTCCAACTTATCAGGGTGAAGAGAATTTCTACTTACATTATAACTTCCCTCCTTTCTCTACCGGTGAAGCATATCCTATTAGAGGAACTTCAAGAAGAGAGATTGGTCACGGTAACTTAGCGCAAAGAGCATTAAAAGGAATGATTCCTGCAGATTGCCCTTATACCGTGCGTGTTGTTTCTGAAGTTTTAGAATCTAACGGTTCTTCTTCTATGGCAACTGTTTGTGCTGGCACAATGGCTTTAATGGATGCAGGGGTTCAGCTTAAAAAACCAGTTTCTGGTATCGCTATGGGATTAATTTCTGATGGTGAAGATTATGCTGTACTTTCTGATATTCTTGGTGATGAAGATCACTTAGGAGATATGGACTTTAAAGTGACTGGTACTGCAGATGGTATTACTGCCTGCCAGATGGATATTAAAATTAAAGGACTTTCTTACGAAATCTTAGTTAAAGCACTTAAGCAAGCACGTGACGGTAGATTACATATTCTTGGTAAACTAACCGATACGATTGCAGAGCCTAATACGAACGTAAAAGGTCATGCTCCAAAGATCATCACCAGAAGAATTCCTGGAGATTATATTGGTGCATTAATTGGACCTGGTGGAAAAGTGATCCAGGAACTACAAAAAGAAACAAAAACAGAGATCGTTATTAACGAAGATCCTGTTACTGAAGAAGGTATAGTTGAAATTCTTGGTACAAACCAGGATGGTATCGATAAGGTTCTTGCTAAAATCGATTCTATTACCTTCAAACCAGAAAAAGGAAGCGTTTACGAAGTAAAAGTGATTAAACTTCTTGATTTTGGTGCTGTAGTAGAATACGTTGAGGCTCCAGGAAACGAAGTATTACTTCATATTTCTGAACTTGCCTGGGAACGTACTAATAATGTTACCGATGTTGTAAATCTTGGTGATGTTATCGACGTTAAATACTTTGGTGTAGATCCAAAGACCAGAAAAGAGAAAGTTTCGAGAAAAGCTTTACTTCCTAGACCAGAGCGTCCGGAACGCAAAGAAGGTGGAGATCGTAATCACAACAAACGTGATGATCGCAAACCAAGAGGAGATAAAAAATAATCCTTTAGATTATATATTCTTAGAAAAAGGCATCGAAATTCGATGCCTTTTTTATTGTTAATTGCATATCTGCAATAGATCATAATGAGGTGTAGTCATTCTGAACCTGCCTTGCCGGCAGGCAGATCTGATTCAGGGTCTCATCATAATAGTTCATTGTTCAATACAGTAAGAGATTCCGGATCAAGCCCGCCTGCCGAACGGGCAAGTCCGGAATGACGAAAACAATGAATTATTACAAATTAAGGATATTCAGATTATTTTTTATTTTCTTTTTTCTGAATAAAATCGCAATCTTCTTTTCGCGTTAGGGATTGGAGCGAAAAGCCCGTAGTTGCTGCAAGCAACGCGGACTTGCAGCAGAAAGCCCGACCCAAAATAAGTATTTTGGGTAACGCCCAAATAAAAATTAAATAAACATTTTGTAACATTTTTTGATCTTCTTACGTATAAACATATACAAGAGCTATTCACAATTAAAACCCAAGGAGAAGATAGATGAGACAACTTAAAATTACGAAGCAGGTAACTAACCGTGAAACTGCTTCGCTAGATAAGTATTTGCAAGAAATTGGTAAAGTAGATTTAATTACCGCAGACGAAGAGGTAGAATTAGCACAAAGAATTAAAGCGGGTGATAACCGTGCTTTAGAGAAATTAACCAAAGCGAACTTACGTTTTGTGGTTTCTGTAGCAAAACAATATCAAAACCAGGGATTAACACTTCCCGATCTTATAAACGAAGGTAACTTAGGGCTTATAAAAGCTGCGAAACGTTTTGATGAAACTCGTGGTTTTAAATTTATATCTTATGCCGTTTGGTGGATTAGACAATCTATCTTACAGGCATTGGCAGAGCAATCTCGTATTGTACGTTTGCCACTTAACAAAATTGGATCTATTAACAAGATCAATAAAACTTTTGCTTTCTTAGAGCAATCTCACGAGCGCCCACCAAGCGCCGAGGAAATTGCAAAAGAGCTTGATATGACGATTAATGACGTTAAGGAGTCTATGAAAAACTCTGGTCGTCACGTATCGATGGATGCTCCTTTGGTAGAAGGTGAAGATTCTAACCTATATGATGTATTACGATCTGGTGAATCTCCAAACCCAGATAAAGATCTTTTACATGAATCGCTAAGAACAGAGATTGAGCGTGCTTTAGAAACGCTTACTCCTCGTGAAGCTGATGTTATTCGCTTATATTTTGGATTAGGAGATCAACACCCTATGACGCTTGAAGAAATTGGCGAAACTTTTGATCTTACTCGTGAGCGTGTAAGACAGATCAAAGAAAAAGCGATTAGAAGATTAAAACATACATCTCGCAGTAAGATTTTAAAAACCTATTTAGGTTAAAAATATTTAAGATGACAACAGTTTAGTGGTGGGAGTGATGACCCAACCATGAAAATAACTGTTCGTTTTTTGATTGATGAATGACCCCGGAGTGATGACCCGGGGTCGCTTCATTTATAAGCTTTTGTAATTTTAAATAAACTCAAGATTTAGCCTCAAAAATTGAGCTGTTCACAAGTCTGATTTACTTTCTACATTCAAAATCATCAAAATCGAAATTTAGATTTTAATATTTTTTTATACTTGCTAAATTCTATTTTTATTAAAATTGTATAGAGACGAAACGTTTCTAAATATTTAAAAAGATTAAAGTTAAATTAAAATTTATTGTTTCTAAATGAAACTTATTAAATTTGAAACTGATTTACGCTGAAGTCTTTTAAGCCAAAAAAATGGCCAGACTTTTGCTTAAATTAAATTATTGAGATTGAAAATTTAGAATTAAAGATATTTAAGATGACAACAGTTTAGTGGCGGGAGTGATGACCCGACCATGAAAATAACTGTTCGTTTTTTGATTGATGAATGACCCCGGAGTGATGACCCGGGGTCGCTTCATTTATAAGCTTTTGTTAATCCTGGGTTTCTAAGGCTTAAAGTGAAGCCTTTTGAATACATTTATAATTAACCAATAAATCCAATAATATGAAACGATGGGCGATTTGCTATGTGAGCTCAGCTTCTCCTGCTATTGAAGAAACAGATATTAATGAAGTACTATCATGGACACAATCCTGGAATACAGATCACAACATAACAGGATTTCTGTTATATTCAGAAGGTAATTTTTTCCAGGTTTTAGAAGGTGATGAGCTAAAGGTAAAAGATGTGTTTCAAAAGATAGAGAAAGACCGCAGGCATCGTAACTTATTCAAAATCTTTAATCGCGAGATCAAACAAGATCAATACGATGAGTATTCCTGCGAATTTTTATCTAAATACAACGAATCTGAAGAGCTTAACGAAAACTATTATCTACAGTATCTAAAAAATCTGGATCACTCTTCGCAAACTGCTGTAAAGAATATTTTAAAAGCTTTTGTAGATTAATATTAAAGTTCACACTTTTCTGAGGATTTATTCCTCATCTTCTCCATAAATTAGATCGATAAAATCTTCTTTTGGTAAATCTCCAAAATAAAATTTGGTATCAATATCGGCCAAAAGCGATTCTATTTCTGGTTTATCGTAACGTGCGCCAATCAATCTATTTTCAATGTTAGTAACAGGTTCTTTACCAAAGAAATCACCAAAGATCTTAAACTCTTCAATTCGGCCTTTATCTACAAAAATTCGCAGATCGATCTCGCCAATTTTGAATCGTTTGGTTCGCTGAATATTAAATTTTGGTGATCGCCCATAATTCCAATCCCAGGAATCGTACTTTTCAGCCTTCAATTTATGCACTCCTTCCCATTCTTCTTGAGTTAAATGGTAGGTTTCAAATTCCTCTCGTTCTTCGTAAAGTCCTTTCAGAATAATGCTTCTGAAGCTTTCAATGTCTAAAGATTCCTCCAAAAACTCACTAATATTAGCGACACGGCTACGAACAGATTTATGTCCTTTAGACTGAATTTTACTCATTTTTACCTGTAACGCCCTGGTGACTTCATCTAAATTTGAATCTAGCAGGAGCGTACCATGACTAAACATTCTTTTTACGCTACTAAACTGTGCATTTCCCGAGATCTTTCGATCGTTAACTACGATATCATTACGTCCTTTTAATTCGGCCGGCACACCCATTTTATTCAGCACTTTAATTACAGGTTCTGTAAATTTTCTAAAATTATTCAGGCTCTTCACATCATAATCTGTAATAAAACTGAAATTCAAATTACCAAAATCGTGATAAACGGCACCACCTCCGGAAATTCGGCGGACTACCTTGATATTGTTTTCTTCAACATAAGAATGGTTGATCTCTTCTAGCGTGTTTTGATTTCTACCTATAATAATCGAAGGTTCATTGATATAAAACAACAAATAATCCTGACCTTGTTTAAAATTCCGAAGTATATATTCTTCTAAGGCTAGGTTTAAAAAAGGATCGTTATTTCCTTCATTTTCGATAAAAATCATGGTCTTTTTTCTTTAGGTTATTCAAAGATATTCAATTAAAAATCGATAAAGAAGCCGCTTAAGCTTTTCCTCATAATCTTTACACGTCAAACATATTCTTAGTATTTTTGTTAGAGAAACATTCTGTAACAATGAAAGAAAAGATAATTGCCCCTTCCCTACTCGCTGCAGATTTTGCTAACCTGCAACGCGATATCGAAACAGTTAATAATAGCGAAGCACAATGGTTTCACATCGATATAATGGATGGTGTTTTTGTTCCCAATATTTCATTTGGAATGCCAGTCTTAAAAGCGATTCAAAAACATGCCAAAAAGCCTTTGGATGTACACCTTATGATCGTAGATCCAGATCGATACATCAAAGATTTTGCAGCGCTTGGCGCAGATCATCTTACCGTACACTTTGAAGCCTGTACACATCTACACCGAACATTACAGGCAATAAAAGCCGAAGGAATGAAAGCCGGCGTTGCTATAAATCCGCATACTAATGTAGATTTATTGAAAGATGTGATAAAAGATATCGACATAGTACTTATAATGAGCGTTAATCCCGGTTTTGGCGGACAATCTTTTATTGAGCATACCTACAATAAAGTACGCCGATTAAAAGAAATGATCCTTAATCAAAATGCTGAAACTTTGATTGAGATCGATGGTGGGGTAACCAATAAAAATGCTTTAGAATTAACAAAAGCTGGTGCAGATGTTCTGGTTGCCGGTAGTTTTGTTTTTAAGGCTGAAAATCAATTAGAAACTATTAAAGATCTTAAGAATCTTGCAAACTCATAACGATACTTACGACATTGTAATTATAGGTGGTGGCCCCATAGGAATTGCATGCGGTCTAGAAGCTGAAAAACATGGCTTATCCTACGTAATCCTGGAAAAAGGTTGTTTGGTGAATAGCCTTTACTATTACCCCACGAATATGACTTTCTTTTCTACTTCTGAAAAATTGGAGTTAGACGGAATTCCTTTTATAAGCACCAATCCTAAGCCAAGAAAAGCTGAAGCATTAGAATATTATCGCAGAATTGCTACTTCTAACGAAATGAACATTCGCCTGTTCGAAAAGGTTACTGAAGTAAAATCAGACTCGGCAGTAAAAGAAGTAATCACCACAAAAGGTTCGTATAAAGCTAAAAATGTTGTAGTAGCTACTGGTTTTTACGATATCCCAAATTATATTGGCGTGCAAGGAGAAGAACTCCCTAAAGTAGCACATTATTACAATGACCCTCATTATTACGCTACGCAAAAAACCATTGTTGTAGGTGCTAGCAACTCGGCTGTAGATGCTGCTTTAGAAATTTATCGAAAAGGCGGAAATGTTACCATGATTGTTAGAGCTGAAGATATTGGGCCACGAGTAAAATATTGGGTTAGGCCAGATATCGTAAACAGGATTGAAGAAGGAAGCATTAAAGCATATTTTAATTCGAGCATCACAGAGATTAAAGAGAACGAAGTTATCGTACAAACCCAAGACGGCGAAGTGCATATCGAAAATGATTTTGTGCTGCTTCTAACCGGATATCGACCTAATTTCGAGTTTTTAAATAAAATAGGGATCTCTCTAAAAGATGAAAGTAAGCGCATCCCGATGTACGACGAAAATACGATGGAAACCAATATTCCCGGGATCTATCTTGCCGGTGTTATTTGCGGCGGAATGGAAACTCACAAATGGTTTATAGAAAATTCACGTATTCACGCGAAACTTATCGTAGCCAACATTGTTGGGTAAAATCAAGAACCTTGGGACAAGCGAAGTGAAATCACCCCCTTAGTGAGGGGTAAAAAATAGAATCTCAAATTTTGCAATTTCAAGACTGATTTTTGCTGAATTTGGGATTTCTTTTTTTGCGTTAAAATGAACTATCTTTAGGTATTCGATTTCTTATTATGCCAGCTGAATATCACATTTTAAACGGCGATGCCTTGAAACATCAATTTCCCGCCGCAATTAAAGGCGATTTAATCATTGCACGTGAATGTTTGATTGAAGGCCCAACCCAGGAAACAGATTTTGACCGATTTTTCAAGAAAAGAGCTGAATTTATTGCTAAAACTTATGCTGAAACTGAAGAAAATCACCTTAAAAAGGTAAAATTTGAGTTTCAGAAGATCTTAGATATTAAAGAAAACTGCGAAATTAATCTATGGTTTGAGCATGATCTTTTTTGCCAGGTTAATTTTTGGTTTGTAAGCACCTTAATTGCTGAAAATCCACATTTGAACAAGGTTTTTTTAGTGATGCCAAATAAACTTAGCCAATTTGGTTTTGGTGGATTAAGTAAAACCGAATTAATCGAAGCCTACAAACATCGAAAATCGATAAATAACATTCAGTATTTTGCAGCACTCTGGCGATATTATCAAAATAATGATCTGGAAGAATTAAAACTAGCGGCTAGAAATCTTCAAAAAGAATTTCCTTTTTTGCTTCCAGCTGTTGAAGCTCATATTGCAAGAATTCCGCATAAAAATGATCCTGCCCGCCCGGTAAAAGTAATTTTAGAGATCATGAATGAGCTGAAAACTGAAGAATTTATTCCTGTTTTTAAAGAATTCGGTAAAAGAGAAAGCATCTACGGTTTTGGTGATCTTCAGGTGAAAACACTTGTTGAAAAAGCACGAAAACTTCGATAAGTAAAACACCTAGGGCAAGTATAGAAGGCATTCGTTGGGAATAAATATTTAATTTCGAGGCAAACCTCGAGGTATCATACCCTTTGGCGGTGCCGACAAAACAAAACCCCGAAAGAAACTTCCGGGGCATGTATCACAACATTTAAGTATTTATTAGATCAACACTAATTCTGATGAGCTAATAATTTCATTTCTATTTAATAGTTTTCCGTAGAATTCAAGGTCGTTCTTTTCACTTTTAAATGATTCGTCCAACCATTCTGTAGCTTTATGCACAGGGAAACTAAATACTTTAATATTTGGATATCCTTGTGGCGATGATCCCTGATTAATGCCAATTTCTATAGTCTTATCATTCTTGTTATAAAAAACAAACTTTGCTAAAAAATTATGACGTAGCAAATCGATAAAGTCCTGCGGAATTTTTTCACAATCCGTGCACTCCTCGATATACTGATTTACCAATACCCTCAATGATGTTTTAATCTCCTCCGTTCTTAAATAAGATGCCATAGTTTTTAGTTTTTTTGTTGTTAATACTCAGCGAAAATAGTTTCAATCCATAGACTTAAAAAAGCATTTATGTAAGGTTTAACTCGAAGATATAAAATCTTCACAATATCGTTTTCGTAGGTGTCTCAATTTTACCCCGCCTAAAATCAGAATCAAATAATTGCGTATTTTCACTAATCTCCTGAAATACAAATTCCTGAAATTTTAAAGCTTAAATTATCATTTCAATAAAAATGGCTATATTCTAAAAAAATTTAAATTTTATTTTAACAAAATGAATAAAATCGTACTCTGGTCACTTTGCGCCGCATTTGCAGGATTTCTATTTGGTTTCGATACTGTAGTGATATCGGGAGCTGAGAAGCAATTACAACAAATCTGGCAAAGTTCAGATGCCTTTCATGGCACCTTTGTAATTGGTATGGCATTATGGGGTACGGTTGCCGGAGCACTCTTTGGAAGTTTCCCAACAAATTTCCTCGGAAGAAAAAAGAGTTTATTTTTTATAGGAATTTTATACGTGATTTCAGCTTTGGGATCTGCCCTGGTAGACGATCCTTATACCTTTGGGATATTTCGTTTTACTGGTGGATTAGGAGTTGGAGCTTCAACGATTGCTGCGCCCGCTTATATTTCTGAAATTGCTCCTGAAAAAGATCGGGGAAGATTAGTAGCCTTTTATCAATTCAATATTGTTTTAGGAATGCTAGCGGCTTATGCTTCAAATTATCTTTTACGAGAAACCGGAAGCGAACCCTGGCGCTGGATGATTGGTATGGAAGCTTTACCTGCTTTAATTTATACATTTTTGGTACTCGTTATTCCGCAGAGTCCGCGTTGGTTAATTTCGCAGGACAAAATAGAAAAAGCACGTTCTATTTTAGCGAAAATCGACACCTCTAAAGATTTAGACAGCAAGATCGCAGAAATTAAAAGGCAATCAGATCACGGTAAATCTTCCAAAGAAAATATCTTGATGAAGAAATATCGAAAACCTTTGATCTTAGCTTTTCTTATTGCTTTTTTCAATCAGTTTTCGGGAATTAACGCCCTACTCTATTACGCACCAAGAATTTTTGAAGAAGCCGGTTTAGAAGAAAGTGCTTCGTTATTAAGTAGTATTGGCGTTGGCGTGACCAACATTATTTTCACCTTCCTTGCCTTATTTTTAATCGACCGGTTAGGACGAAGAACTTTGATGTTTATAGGATCTATTGGTTATATTGTTTCTTTAGCAATGGTTTCAGCTGCCTTCTTTTTAGATTGGGGTGGGATGAGTGTCCCTATCTTTATCTTTATTTTTATCGCAGCTCATGCAATTGGGCAGGGTTCTGTAATTTGGGTTTTTATTTCTGAAATTTTCCCCAATCATTTACGCGCCGGCGGGCAGGCATTTGGATCTTCAACACACTGGGTACTTGCAGCGATTATTCCGTCACTAGTACCAGTTTTATTTGGAAGTATTGGTGCAGGCTGGGTATTTGCCTGTTTTGCATTTATGATGGTTTTACAACTATTGTTTGTGAAATTTATGATGCCCGAAACCAAAGGAAAATCTCTAGAAGACCTCGGCCTCGGACTATCAGATAGAGAATAATTTATTGGCAGAGCCAAAGAGTATAACCCCCGAGGCTTGCCTCGAAATTCAAAATTTATTTCCAACGAATGCCATGTAGGCTTTGCCCTAAGGTAATTTACTCTTCTTCATAAATTCCTTTAGTCGTCATAACGATAGGCTTGATAGTACCATCTTCGTTGTATTCCATTTTTTCGATACAAACAGATCTACTATAGCTGGAACCATCGGTTTGGATTCCTCCATTGTGGTAAATAAAATACCACTCGTTATTAAAATCTACGATCGCCTGGTGGTTGGTATTACTGTTTCCGGCAATCTCGTTTAAGATGCCTTTGTATTCATAAGGACCTTCGATATTATCTGCCATAGCATAAGCGATCTTCTCTGGGAAACCTGTAGCATAGGTTAGGTAATATTTCCCGTCTTTTTTGTGAACCCATGGAGCTTCAGTAAATTCTAAACCTTCAAAGTCTATTTTCTTGATCTCCCCATCGATCTCTATCATATTATCTTTAAGCTTGGCGTAATAGCAAACTCCATTTCCCCAAAATATCCAGGGCTGGTCGTCGTTATCAATAAAAATTGCAGGATCTATACACGTCCAGGAATGTGTAGATGCAAAACAATCTTCATTAGTCAATAATGGTTTTCCCAGTGCATCTTTGTAAGGACCTTCTGGTTTATCTGCAACAGCAACGCCTATACCATTCCAGTTTGTGCTGATGTACCAATAATATTTATCATTTCTTTTCATTACGTGGCCCGCATAAGCATCTCCACTTGTTGCCCATTTAAAATCTGTAATCTTTAAAGGAATAGGATGTTCTTCCCAGGTTTTCATGTCTTTCGTAGAAAACACCAGCCAATCCTTCATTTTATATCCTTTTTGGCCACCTTCGTAATCGTGCCCGGTAAACAACCACAGTACATCATCGTCTACAAAAGCAGCAGGGTCTGCAGTGTATTTATGCGTAAAGATTGGGTTTTGTGTAGGTTTAAAAACCATAGATGAATCTTTTTGCGCATAAATGCCCACTCCAAACAGTGAACATATCATCACTAAAATAACTTTTCTCATTTTCATTAATCTTAATTTATTCTTTTGCGGGTGCACCACCCCATTTATCATTAAGCCGTTTTATTTCTTCTTTGGTTATACCAATTACACTTCCATGCCGCGGAAAAAAATCTTTGGTAAAACTTTCTCTAAGTTCGCCTTTTCCTGTGCCTTCAAAATAGGCAAAAAGATACGCGTCCATTTTTTTTTTGGGCAATCGATAACTGCGAAAGAAATAGCAAGACTAACAATCCAAATTTCACTTTTATACCTCAGGTTTTAAAAGTCAAAATTCCAATGATCGGCTAATTTTTCAGCTTCTTTTTGACTAAGATGAATAACCGCACCATGCTTTGGTGAAGAAAAATTTGTGGCCTTCATCACTCCTTCATTAAAATGTCCCAGATTTTTAAAATTCTCAAAATCTGTGGTTTCCAAAAATCCAAAGTTATGCGGCTGAATTCCGTAGATATCATACATCAAGATCCATTTATCTTCACCGATGATCTTCCATACATTTGGCGCTTCACTAGCTTGTGGTTCTTCATCGATCCATTTTTCCTGATATTGGTATCCTTTATTTATTTCTGAAGAAACTGCCTGCTTAATTCCAGGCGTACCATCATGCGGTGTGTAAAACATATGAAACTTATCTCCAATTTCACTAATATCGGCATCGATATAAGAGACTTCTTTTGGATAATCGAAGATCAATTGTGGCGGCGAAAGTAAACTATCAAACTCTTTGTTTACATACGAATAATACATCTGATTACGCTCATTACCCGTTCGCATGGTGTAATACAGCATAAATTTACCCGCTTTTTTATCGAATATCGTCTCTGGCGCCCAAGCTGCTCCAACTTCATCAAAACCATCAAAAGATTGATCTAAACGAACATTTGCTTTACTCCAGTGAATTAGATCCTTAGATTTCATTAGTACAAATCCGCGATTATTTCCCCAGCCATATTTCTCACCCTCACGTTGCCATTCGGTTTCCCGAAGTCCGTCAAGTTTTGCGAAAATATGAAGATCTGTCATTGCCAGGTAAAAATTCCCTTCTGGCCCGCGATAGATATGAGGATCGCGAATTCCTTTTTGTTCAGCAATGGTATCGCCGGCAATTACGGCTTTACCCTCATTAATATCGGTAAAACTCTTACCGTCTTTACTTAAAGCCATGTGCAGGCTATGGTCGTTATCCTTAAAATAGACCATTAAATAAGCGGCCATTTTATCCTGAACCTGCTTTTTTGTGTCTGAATTTTCTTCGGAATTTATTTCAGCTTTATTTTCAGAAGCAGTTTGTTTACAAGAAACAATTCCAAAAATAAACATCAAAAACATACAAAATCGTATCCAATTTCTCATGGTCTTATTGTAAAGGTGCGATGCCTTCTAAAGTCGGCTTAACTTCAATGATCGAACCATCTTCGTTAAATTTAAGACTGTCGATAGAAACTTCTCTATGGTATCCTGCAGCTCTTCCTATCGCCTCTCCTTTAGGACGGGTAAAACGATGATATACCAAATACCATTCGTCTTTTCCAGGCACTTGGATAACCGAATTATGACCTGTAGCTAAAATTTCTTTTTCTACATCCTTTTGGATCACGATATTATCTTCAGGAATATTAAGCGGGCCAAGCGGACTATCTGCTGTGGCATATCTCACTTTATAGTTAGGGCTTCTGGTATCATCTTCAGCCCACATGAAATAATATTTCCCATTTCTAAAAAATACTTCAGCGCCTTCTCTAAATGTACCATCTGGAGTGATCACTTTAGGTTTTTTACTTTTTATAGTCGTCATATCATCATTAAGCTCTACAACACCCAAAAATCCATTGCCCCAGTACAAATAATTTTTTCCTGTTTGTGGATCTTCAAAAATATCTGGATCGATATTTTGCCCACCACGAATACCTTCTGGTTTTTCCGAAATTAGTGGCGCTCCAGAATCTTTAAATGGTCCTTTTGGACTATCTGAAACCGCAACACCTACCTGCTGCGCAGCGGTGAAATAATAGAAATATTTGTAGGCTCCGTCTATTTCTTTTTCGATCATGGTTGGTGCCCATGCGTTTCTGCTGGTCCATTCAACGTCTTTTTCCAAATCTAAAATTACTCCTTCATCCGTCCAGTTTACCAGATCTTCAGAAGAAAATGTTTTAAAATAAGTTCCAGACCAACCGGTAAAACCATCGCTGGTTGGGTATAAATAGTATTTTTTATCTTTTTCAGAATAAATAATTTCAGGATCTGCATAATAACCTTCTACCACTGGATTATTGGCAACTGCTGCGGTAACCTCAAAACTTGTTACCTCATCACCAGTTGAAATTTCGTAAGAAACCGGCCCATTAGAAAAATCCTGAGCACCTTCAGGAGAAACCGCAACCCCAGGAAGTGTTTTAAGCTCAGGATCAAAATTGGTTAAATCTGTCCCATATTTTACAGGAAGATAAATAGTATTTTCATCGCTTTTAATTACAATATTGTTGGTTTTTATAGCCGAATTTGAAGCTCCTGTTACGCCAACAAGATCATCTGAAGGAAAGGCTTTTAGTAAACGCTGCATTTCTTCAGTAGTAATTGGCATTACAGTACCATGCCTTGGATGAAAATTCATAGAAATATCTTCATCTACGATCTCAAAATTCTTTAAATCTGAACTTTTAGTAAACTGGTAACTCCCGTCGATATACACATCGTACATCAAGATATAATCTTCAGAATTAATTAATTTGAAAACTCCAGATCCTTCTACGGCTTTATCGGTTTGGTCTACATTACCAGGTTCTGCTTTATATCCTGAAGTTAAAGAATCTGAAATCGCAACTTTAATTCCTTTATCGCGATCACCTTCGGTTTTATAGAACAAATAAAATTTGTCGTCTTTTTTAATAATATCGCCATCTATAGAAGCTTTTTCATTTGGATTAAAAAACAACTGTTTTGGCGCACTTTCTAATCCTGTAAAATCTTCGTTTACATAAGCATAATAGATCTTATCATAACTTCCCGGCTCTAACATCGAGAAGTAAACCATATATTTTTTTGCTGAAGGATCATAAATGGTTTGTGGTGCCCAAACCCGCATCACTTCAGAAAATTCTGGATAAGTTTGTGGAATATCGATAATCGTACTGGACCAGCTTAGCATATCATCAGACTTTAATAGCGTCATCGCCGTGTTTGTCCAGCCTTTCTGTGCTAAAAGATCTGTAACCACCATGTAGTAACCGCTGCCATCCTCTTTTCTTAAAATATGAGGATCACGAACACCACCGCTTCGGCTTATAGAATCTGAATCTATTATTGGTTCGTTGTTGTTTAAAGCATGGAAGTTATAGCCATCTTCACTTATCGCATATCTAATTGCTTCTTCGCCATCGCCATTACCGGTAAAATACGTAAATAAGTAAGCGGTGTATTCATTATCCTTCTTGCTATCAGAACAGGAAAACAGCACTAAAGAGCATAATAACAAAACAAGAATACTCGGCTTAAATAAGAATTTGACATTCATTTTGGTTAGATTTTCAGATTTTATTAGTTAAGTGTTAAATATACACTTTTTTAATCAATTTAATGCGTTTCAACTTTGAGCCTTAGCATTATAAGGTCCAATTTTCTTTCCATCGAATTATCGGTTTATCGTTTTCCCACTCGATAGGTAACCAGATATAACGGCCATCGATATGATTTTCAGGCTTCCAGCGATCTGCCATAAAAATAAAACTATCCTCTTTTCCCTGCACCGGTAAAATAAAAGTACTCTGAGAGAAGAAAGTTTTATCGGCATGTTTTCCTCTGGCCGGGTTTCCTAATTTTTCCCAGGGCCCCATGATAGATTTAGCTCTGAAGGATCTTGCAGCATTTGGTGCCCAACCGGTTAATCCAGAAGTGATCATATAATAATAGCCATCTTTTTGAAAAATAGCCGGGGCTTCATTTTGCCCGCCAGGCTGCATACGTATCCATTCTCCAGTAAAATCAAGGTAATTATCGGTTAATTTTGAAATATGCAGGGTTTGATTCTCTTCTGAGGAAGTAATGTGATACGCCGTACCATCGGTATCAATATAAATCGTCATATCACGAGACATTTGCCCCTTTTCAAAATCTCGTCTAACAAACATTCCTTCATTTAATGCTTTTCTCCATTTTGGCGTCCACCATTCTTTTGGCTCACCATCTTTTGGAGTTTCTTTCCATTCTTCTTTAAAATTTTGTGGCCATTTCTTCGAATTTGGGCGGTAAGATTTTATATAAGTAAACGGCCCAGTTGGAGAATCACTGGTTGCTACTCCTGTTCTGGCAGCGGCATAGCCCTGACCTTTTAATTCTAAATGAAACCACATTACGTATTTATCGGTTTTTTCGTTATAAACCACTTTTGGACGTTCCATTACACTGCCCGAAGTAATTTCTGAATCTGGATCTTTAGCTACGGAAAGCGCTACGCCTTCATTCTTCCAATTATATAGATCTTCAGAAGAATATACGGTAATCCCAACTCGGGCCAAACTAGATTTTCCTTTGTGTTCGCCGTACCAGTAATAGGTTCCGTCTTTAAACATAATCCCACCACCATGTGCATTAATATGGTTTCCTTCAGAATCTTTCCAGATTTTGCCTGGATAAAAAGCGGTGTAATTTGGTGCGGTAGATTGTGCGCTTAGACTAACAGTCGTAAAAAACAACACAAATAAAATGAGGTATTTGAATTTCGGATTTTTCATTTTCTGTGGGGAGAATTAGTGTGCATGATCTATTGGAATGGTTTTTCCACCCCAAATTTTCTTTTGAGTCCATGGTTTTGCCGGTGCCGTCCAGAATTCATCTTCAGGAGAAAGTCCTAAAACAAGAAAAGCTTCTGTACTTAAATAAAGGCTTCCGGTAGAAATATAACCTTCACCTATATTATTTTGATGCCCAACAAGACCAACTTGAAGCCAACCTTCTTTATCGAAAGTCCCTTCAGCTTCAATTTGTCTTTTTATTACAGCGTAAAGTGCTGATCGAACCTGAGATGGTTTTAATTCCTTGCTTAGATTTTTCCATAGCGCCACTTGTGAAAGTGATTGAAATGCTCCAAAACGATAGGCTAAAGATCTACCAATTGGCGGATAGGTTCCGCCGGGAGAAATTAATCGTTCCTGGATACTGGCGTAACGTTGCGCGCGCTGTTGCACTTTTTTAAAATCTTCTTTTCGGCCAACTCCGGCTTCATCCATTGCTTTTAAAATATCCAGTAACATTGGCTGAATTACAAAACTATTGTAGTAATCCCAGTGAAAATCTGGCCCATCACCATACATTCCGTCGCCCAGATACCATTCCATGTGTTTGTTGATTGGATAGGAAAGCCTAACCATATCGGCACTTTTATCAAACTTCAGTAAAGCAGCTTCTACCATTCCCGTAAACAACAACCAATTGCTGTAGTAAGGTTCGATATCTCTAGACGATTTTAGCGCTTTTATGACATTCTTTTTTGTGGTTTCTGAAAGTGGTTCCCATAACTGTTTTGGTGCTCTAAGTAATCCCTGGGCAAGAAAAGCAGCATCTACCAGAGGCTGGCGATCTTTGTTGAAGTTCATAAAATCTGCAGATTCTGGATCTGTTGCTTTATCGATCGCTTTTTGCGCTAATTCGATATATTTTTTTCTAATTTTACCTTCCTTGGTATCATCTGGCCCAAGTTCTAACCAGGGAGCAATTCCAGATAATGTTCTACCAAAAGCTTCCAGATAAGTGACATGAGTACGATCGTCCCAGGCACCCGGGGAACGCTCTATTGGCATGTTTTCTTTTAGTTTTCCTTTAGCCAGATTGCTTAAAACAGGATCTGCTATTTTCACTAAAGAGTTCACGTAAAATTCACGCACTTCCTTAGGCGCAGGTTGATCTACTTCCTGAGCATTTACATTGAAACTTAAAAAAAGTAAACTTAGCAGAAAGCTGATATTCGATAATTTAAACATAATTTATTTTTTCTGATATACTCTTACATAATCTACTTCGTACTTTCTAGGGAAACTTGTACTCGAAGGATCACCGCCATTGCCTCCAATGGCTAGGTTGAGCAAAATATAATGTGGTTGATGAAAAGGATTAAATCCGTCTGGATTTTTAGTTGTAGTGAGATCTATCGTATTTAATAATTGGTTATCAAGGTAGATTTTAATAGAATCTGCCGTCCAATCCATTTTCCAAATATGATATTTATCTGCCCATTTTGGATCTTTTTGAAGGAATTCTGAAAACGGAATTTTCTCGCTATCCCAAGATACATATGATGTTTTTCCTTTCCAGGCGGCATTGGCTAAAATTGCAGGTTTTTGATCGACTAAATAATATTCCATCACATCGATCTCTCCATTAGAAGGCCATCCTTTTTCGATGCCAAGCGTCCAGATCGCCGGCCACATCCCCATAGAAGTATCGATCTTTGCTTTAACTTCTAAAATACCAAATTGAAAATCGAATTTTCCGTTAGTATTTATACTTGCTGAAGTATATTCAGCAAACTCCCTGTTTTCTTTCCAATTTCGACTTTCCGGCTGATATTGTAGATTTTTAATTGATTCTTTTTTTCCTGAAATAACCAGTTTTCCATCCTGAATATTAGCATTTTCAACTTGATACCATTGCAATTCTTCATTCCGCACAAAACCATTTTCATAAGACCAAAACTCAGGATTTGGCTTGGTTCCGTCTTCAAATTCATCTGCCCAAATGAGTTTATATCCTTCAGGAACGCTACTTTTTTGCTGAGCAGCACAAGACTGAAAAAACAGCGCTAAAATGACTAAAATTGATATTTTTTGAAACATATTAATGTATTCAGCTTAAAAAAATGCAATTCAAGAGGTATCGAAATAGCTTTTTGGCTTCGATTTCAACTTAGAATAGACTCTCCAAAACTTGTCCCAAAAGACATTTAATGTTTTGAAATATCTTAGTGATCAAGTAAACTATCCCCAGAGGAAATACATCCATTTAGGGGATAGTTCTCAACTCACACTGTAAATATTTTAGACTCTTTTTTAGAATCTAACTCTTAGAATTAAGGTTTTATAAGTTTTATGCTAGTTTTATACAATTTCGACATTCTATTTCAGCAAAGAAATAGTGTACGAATAGCTGTATTTATTGTCTTCTAAACGATATTGTCTATGCGGGTAGCGTCCCCAGGAATCATCACCACCAAGACCACGTTGCTTAAAATCTACATGTAAAAACACCTTGTCCTGAACAGGAATATCGGTTGGGTGACGTTGTGCTTTCCATTCTCCCGGATCTAAATCTTCTGTAGCAACATTTAAAGCGCTAAATCCTAATGGCTGCTCACCAACAATCTTTAAGCCACCACCCATTTTATTTTCAAGCTGAATCCATCTTGCATCGGTTTTATAACCGGCCTCCTGCGGACGGATATATTCCCAAACAAACTGGTTTTCTACCTTATCCTTGTAGATTCCCATAAAGGCTGAAGTATTTCTATCGGAATAATTTTCCCACGGACCTCTACCATAATATTCAAGGTTTTTATAGTCCCCCGGAAGGATCATTCGCATTCCAAAACGTGGAAGCTCAGGAAGGTCTTTTTCACTATCTAAAGTAGCAGTGACTTTAATATTCCCGTTATTTTCTATAAAATATTCCACAGTATAAGGCACGTCTACACCAGCAAGCTGATACGTCACGGTAATTAACTGACCTTCTTTCGATTTTTTAGCAACATCAACATTAGTCACTTCAGCATTATTGGTCGCCTCTTTCCATGCTTTTAAGCGTTGTGGCATGCCGTTTCCAAAGTCATTATCGGTTGGCGCTCTCCAAAAATAAGGCTCTGGAAACACCGATATTGGTGATGCTTCAGCTCCTTTTAAATGATAAGCTTCAAAACTTCCGGTTTCCGTATTAAAAACACCTTCGATCATGTCATTTGAAAACTGAAGCGTATTTCCTTGCTTTTTCACCTTAAGTTTTCCTGAAATTTCCCCTTCAGCAGTAGCAAAAAATGTGTTTTCTCCTAGTTTAAATTGTGCTCTGGCAATCTCGTGATTAGCAGGAACCATCGCCTTGGCTTTTTTAGTGTAGCCATAAAGGCTTAAGAAATATTCTTTATCTCCTAATTCTGGCAACGAAATACTCACCGTTTTTGTTGCATTTGGTGCTACGTCTACTGTAAATTTTCCGGTTTTTACAACTTCACCATCGCCAAGTAATTCCCATTTAAAATCGAAAGCATCAAGATTCGTAAAATCGAATTTATTGGTGACTACAATAGAATTTCCATCAAGCTCAAATTTGATGTTTTGATATACTTTTTTTACTTCCTCTAAAGCTGGGTGTACCGTACGATCTGCGCTTACCAACCCATTAGCATTAAAGTTTTGATCGTTTTGCAGATGGCCAGCGCCTAGATCACCACCATAAGCCCAAAATTCTTTACCGTCTTCGGTTTTAGCACGTAATCCCTGGTCTACCCAATCCCAGATAAAACCACCTTGCATATGATCGCTATTATCAATGATATCCCAGTACTCCTGGAAGTTTCCGTTACTATTCCCCATTGCATGAGAATATTCACACATGATAAATGGACGTTCTTTGCTATCATCCTCGGCATATTCTTTCATGTAATTCATGCCAGGATACATTGGGCAAACGATATCTGTATTGCGATTCTCACCCGCCTGCTCAAACTGAACTTTACGCGTGGTATCACGTTCTTTGATCCAATTGTAAGCATCGTAGAAAACAGGTCCGTTTCCACTTTCGTTCCCTAAAGACCATACAATAATTGAAGGATGATTTTTGTGGAATTCGACCATTCTTTTAATACGATCTAAATGTGCTGGCGCCCAATCTTCAAGATAGGCCGGGTGCTTTGATTTATCGAAATTCCCCTGCCATTCGGCGCCCATTGCATGAGTTTCGATATTAGCCTCATCGACCACGTACATTCCGTATTCATCGGCAAGTTCGTAGATATAAGAATCGTGAGGATAATGACTCATACGTATCGCGTTGATGTTGTTCTTTTGCATCACCTCGATATCCTTACGCATCATTTCACGATCTGGCGTGTGCCCTTTATCTGGATGATGTTCGTGTAAGTTCACACCATTAACAGTAATTGGCTCTCCATTTACCATTAATTGCGCATTTTTGATCTCGACTTCACGGAAACCTGTTCTTCCTGCAATAGCAGCAATCTCGTTATCTTTTTTGTCTAACAGACTAATGCTGTAGTTGTACAAATTTGGAAATTCATTGCTCCATTGTTCTACTTCAGCAAGCGTTTTAATGAAGTTTACTTCTGTCGCTTTTTTATCTAAAGCCTTCGTTTCAGTATATACTTCTTTTCCTGAAGGATCCATTAAAGCAAATTTCACTTTTGGTTTTTTGATGCTTCCTTTATCAAATTCCTTCAGCTTAACATTCACGTTTAATTCTCCATCCTGGTAATCCTCGCTTAAACCACTGGTCACAAAATAATCCCAGATCGTTGTTTTAGGAACCGCCTGTAAATACACATCACGTTCTAAACCACTTAAGCGCCAAAAATCCTGATCTTCTAAATAACTACCATCGTGCCATCTAAAGATCTGAACGGCCAAAAGGTTGTCGCCTTCCTTCAGTAAATTGGTAATATCAAATTCAGCCGGAGTTTTAGAAGCTTTGGTCATTCCTGCTTCCTGGCCATTTACAAAGATTCTTGCATAACCCGAAATGGAACCAAAACGAAGGATAATTTCATGATCTTCCCAAGCTTCTGGAACGCTAAATGTTCTGCGGTAAGAACCTACCGGATTGTAAATTTCTTCATCGCCATCTTTAGCGTTTTTATTGATGGTTTCTCCACTTGCTGTTTTTTCTTCGGAAGGAAATCCGATATACGGAGGATTTTTAGGATGCGGATAGGTAACATTGGTATAAATTGGAAGGTCGAAACCTTCTAATTCCCAATTGGAAGGCACTTTAATATCATCCCAATTACTGTCGTTTAAGGATTCTGAATAGAAATCTTTTGGACGCTCACTGGGATGTTGCACGACATTGAACTTCCAGGTACCATTAAGACTTTGGTAAAGATTGGATGATGTTGGATCGTTTTGTAATGCTTTTTTTGCTGAAGTGTACAATACAAAATCACTGTGCCCTTCAAGCTTATTACGATCTATTGTAGTTGGGTCTTCCCACTCGTTCTGCTGTGCGTATGTTACGGTAAAAAACAGCAAACTAAGAAGGCTAAAAAAGGTCTTTTTCATAGTATAATATAATCGATTTACGGTTTTAAATTTCCTGGTATCTTTTTAAAGCTTCAACAAAATAGTAGTCACCATAAGTTAAAGGCACATCTACTTCAGTTTTGTTTGGCATATTTCCAACTCCATGTTTCAGTAAAAATCCTCCTAACTCATCCTGATCTGCTAAATACTCTGGGCTGGATAAAGATTCCAACATTTCTTCAGCAACAGTAAAATATTCAGCATCATCTGTATATTTATACAATTCTAACAAAGCCGAAGCCATCACTGCCGCTGCCGAACTATCCTTTAAATCATTAGGGATCTTATCGGTATCAAAATCCCAAAAAGGTATCTTGTCTTCTGGCATGTTTGGATCATTTAGTACTACCTCAGCAATATTTTTTGCCATTTCTAAATACTTATCGTCTTTAGTTGCACGATACATCACTACATATCCATACAATCCCCAAGCCTGTCCTCTTGCCCAGTTAGAATCGTCTGCAAACCCCTGATTGGTAATTTGCTTTTTTACATCACCAGTAGCTTCATCATAAATCACTTCGTGGTACGAACTATAGTCTTCTCTAAAATGATTTTTCATTGTGGTGTTGGCATGATTCACTGCAATATTATAATAAGTGCTATCGCCACTATGTTCTGTTGCCCAAAACAACAGTTCAAGATTCATCATATTATCGATAATGACTACCAAATCATCTTCACCGGCCTTGTTCCAGGAAGCACTATCCCACGATCTAATGGCTTTTACCGTATCGTTATAACGAGTAGCAAGCGATTTAGCACTATTCATTAAAATTTCCTGGTATTCTGGTTTTGGATCAATACGATTGGCATTTCCAAAACTGCAAAACATCATAAATCCAAGATCGTGTGTAGAGGTATTCGATTCTTCACGTTTTAAATCTTTCAAAATCCTTTCAGCTTCGATCTTTAAACTATCCTCGCCGGTTTCTTCGTAAAGGTATAACAGCGTACCAGGATAGAATCCGCTTGTCCACCAACCAGAATTACTGGTTTCAAATTTGTTATTTTCAGGATAAAATGTTTTTGGATATCTACTTTCTTCCAGGTTTTTGGCCATCGATAAATATTGATTTGCTGCCAACCGGTTTACTGAATCTATTTTTTCTTCGGAAATGCTCTTAGTTATTTTTTCTTCTGAAGTTTGATTCGTTGTATTTTCTTCGGTCTCTTTGTTCTCTTTACACGAAAGAATGCTAAGAAAAACAACAAAACTGAATATTTTAAGCGTATTTAATTTCATTAGGATTTTGAACTATAAGATTATTTAATTTTTCGGCAAATTTGAAACTTCCAAAATCCTCACCATTGTAGGTTTAGCTCTAGCAAGTCCTTCACCATCAACCTGAGTAACTTTTTGAACAAAAACATGTAATTTTTCTTCGTTTTCCCAAAGCTGCAAATCATAATTTGGTTCCCACTCTCCAACAGATTCTTCTGTGAGATCGATCACCTTCCAAGGCTCGTCGCTATGTAATTTGTGATATGCCACAGACACTTTATTTTCCCTTTCGGCGTCTCTAAACAAAAGATAAATGATTGGATTATTTTTAGTTTCTTTAATTAAAATATCTGGTCTGGAAATTGGAATTTTCTTGGTACCGCCACCGCCTAATTGAAATGATGATTTTCTAAAATTGGTGTTTTCATGCTTCCATTTTCCATCTTCAGCATAAATAATTTGATAATCTGTTTTATTATTTTCTGTCCAATAGGTTACGATAAAAGGATTTCCATTTTTATCGGCCGTCATAGAGGTTTGATTGATCAATTCACTTTTCTGCGGAATCTTCCAGGCGTATTCAGCTGTATCTGCGGTGATAGGTAGCTCATATTTTTCTCCGTTTGATCTTTCCCAGGTTTTTCCACCGTCTTTAGATCTAGCATACGCCATATCGTGATTGGTAGAAACATCCCAGCTTTCTCGCCAAACCCAGGATAAATGAATTGTTCCCTGCTTATCTACACTAGCTTGCCAGTAAGCATTGCGCTCTCCTTCGCCATCTATAAGATTTTCATGCAAATCTGTCCAATCTTGAGTTTTAGTATTATAAAGTTTTGAAACTAGTTTGCCTTTGCCAGATTGCCCAGAACGATATAAGAACAAAAGATCACCATTCTTAAGATTATAAAATTGCGGATAAGAAAGCTTATTTTCATCCTTACCTGTCATCCTTTGTTTTTCTCCCAATTGCGCACTTAAAGCTGAACTTCCTACAGCATAATTTAATGGATTGTCATGATGATCCCAACTTACATGTAGTTTCTGATCTCCATCTACAGCAAGACTAATAGAATTATGGGCGTCTTTTGCATTGCCTTTAAAATTAGATTTATTTAAATGGAAATTCGATGATTTAAGCTCCCTTTTCGCAATAATCATTTGCCCATTATTATCATAGTACCCTAGAAACTGAAAGTCGCCAGTAGATGCCACTGCATTCTTTCTAAAAATGGTTGTATTTACTGAATTATTTGCCCAGCCTTCTCCTACTTCTATATCTTTTATTTTGATCGAGGAGCAGGATGTGATAAACAAAATTATCACTAAGTAGAAAATAGGAAAAGGCTTGAGCATTATTTATCAATTATTTATAGGTTGTGCACCTTCGTTAGCTGTTAACGGCCATCCCGGATTTTGATAAATAGGAGATGACTCTAAATTATTATTCTCCGAAGTTATTAAAAAGTGCTGAATTGCAATCGGATCAAGATAATGAGCCATTGTCCAGCTGTAACCATCATATACAAGTTCATCTCCTGTTTGCTCGTAAGGTCTTAAATATTCACTTCTTGTAGGAGAAGAAACGGTAGCACTTCCAGAATCATAGACTAAGATTCCATCATCGTACCATTCCTGCATAGGTCCCCAAAGTTTAAATCCTTCAATATGATAATTATTATCAATTAACTGATCTAAAGATCTCCATCTTTTAAGATCCATCCATCTAAGACCTTCCGCAAATAATTCATTTCTACGTTCTCTTCTAATATTATAAAGAGTAGGATCGATAAGCTGCCCTGCAGAATAAGCACCCCAATCACCTTCTGATTCAATTTGCATGTTGGTAGCCGCAATTGTATTTTCAAAATTAGGATTAACGCCAGCACGGTCTCTAATTGCTCTCCAATAACCGGCTGCAGTAGCATTTACGTTTCCTGTTAGAAGATAGGAAGCTTCTATATAGTTTAAATATGCTTCTGTTGCTCTAAATACCAAACTACCTGTGTATCCCTGCCCGTTGTTTCCTTGTATTCCGTCGTAATTTAAACCTTTTCTAATGGTATAACCTGTAGAGTAAGCTTGTTCCCAAGCACTTTCAGTTATTCTAGGAACAGGCTCTACTGGAGTTATCTCATTACCTTCCTCTTCATTATATAAGATATTAATCTGCCCTGGTTGTTTTAAAAACAGCCATAATCTACCATCTCTATTTTCTCTTACATCTTCAATATAATCATCACCAGCGTACCCAGAACCATTAGCATAAATTGGTAATCCATTATCCATAAGAAAAGATTCTACTAAGCCTTTCGTCAAACCTACACCGTAATTACCACGCATCGCATGTACAGGTACATTATGAACAATTCCCAAGCCCTGGTCATAATCTCTCCATAAGATTACTTCAGAAAAATCAGACATATCTTCTGCACCAAATAAATTAAAGTATGGGTTTTCAGCATCCACAGTAGATTGCTGAAGAACTCCGTTATTTGGAGTTAGTGAAAATGCTCCTGCAACTTCTTCTGCGGCGGTCATTGCTTCACCTAACAACCATTCAATCTCAGCATCAATGCTTCCTGCTTCATATTGCCAACCCTGATTATAAGCTTTATCGGCACCTGGCCAACCTGATCCGTTTGGAACAAAAGCCGTTCCTCTAAAGTTATCTAACCAGGTAGCTTCATATAATGCTACTCGAGATTTTACTAAAAGTGCTGCATATCTTGATAATCTGTTCTTATTTCCATCTGGAGATGAAGACATCATCATATTCGCAGCGTTGTCTAAGTCTGAAAGAATAAAACGAATAACTTCAGAACGTGGATCTCTCTCACTAGCTGCCGTTAAAAGTTCACTATCATCTGGTATCGGTTCGGTTACTATAGGAAAATCTCCTAAGGCCTGAACTTTATTAAAATATTCAAATGCTCTAAAGAAATAGGCTTCTCCTATAAAATGTTCTATACCTTCTTCGCTACCGGTAATTTCTCCGTTTTCGTACCTTGGGACTACAGTGCTAAGGAAATAATTAATATTTCTAATATTCGTAAAACTCCAGCTTCCACCTGTTTGTCCTACTCGCCATTGACCCGGTACATATTTATTATCATAATCCATATTTGCCATGTTATCAGTATCAGAATCGATACCAAATGTTCCAAAGCTCCAGTTCCCATGTGTTGGTAAAATTCCGTATAACTCTATAGTGTATGATGCTAATTGAGATTCTTCAAAAAGATAATCTTCAGGTATGATCTCTGACTCTGGTGGTCTTTCTAAAAAGTCATCACTACAACTAAATAGAATACTTGCAATTGATAAAATCAATATTGGTTTTATATATTTTCTCATCATTATTTTTTTAGAAATTGACATTTAAGCCTAATGCAAATGTTCTTGAAAGTGGATAAACATTACCTCCAGATCCACCTCCAATGGTTTCAGGATCGAATATCTCGGATAGAGAAGTTCCTGTCCATAAGTTTTCTCCAGCAACATATACTCTAAATCTATTTACACCCCAATTTTCAAAAACCGTTGAAGGTATAGTATATCCTAATTGCACGTTTTTAAGCCTTATATAAGAGGCGTCCTGAAGATACCTTGATTGTTCTCTTTGATTTTTCAGGTTAAATACAGGTCTTGGATAATAAGAATTAAGGTTTTGACCAAGAGGATGATCCGCATTAGGTCTAAAATAATCCTCATGCTGAACAAAGCCGGTAGACCACCATTGCCCTGAACTTGAAGCGCCCCAGAAGTAGTAACTACCCTGAAAATAATCTCGCTCTAAAATACCCTGGAAAAATGCTCTAAAATCAAAGCCTTTCCAATCAGCATTAAGCGTAATTGCAAACGGATATCTAGACGTACTGTTTCCTATAACGGTACGATCTCCTGGATCATCTGAAGTCCAGGCACCAGAATCAATTCGTCCATCTCCATTAAGATCTCTGTACATGATATCTCCTGCAGCCCACTGGTTCCCTAGAGCATCTTGTCCTCCATTTGGAAGCGAATTTAAATGCTCCTGCATTTGTTCATCGCTTTGTGCGATACCTATAGTTTCGTATCCCCATATTTCTCCTACTTTCTGTCCTTCCCTGTAAAGGTCTTCGTCAAGACTATTTGTAACATTAGGAAACTTAAGTATTTCTGCCTGTGAGTCAGATAACAAAATATCGATTCCATATCCTAAACCATTATCGAGTCGATCCTTCCAAGATAAGCTTAGTTCAAAACCATAAGTTTTTAAATCTGTATTATTTGTTCTGGGCACATCAGCACCTAAAACAACAGGAAGTTCTGGTGCAGGACCTACCATATCAAATGTATTTCTGGTAAAATAATCAAAGGTTCCTGTAAAACGATTATTAAACATCGCAAAGTCTAAACCAACATTCCAACTTTGAACCCGTTCCCATGTTAGAGATTGACTTACCAGTCCTGGAGCACTACTTGTGTTTGGACGTTGTCCATTTACTAACCACCCACCATCAGCAGTTCCTACAGGCATAGTTAAATAAGTAGGATACCAATTATCTGTATTTTGATTTCCTAATTCTCCCCAGGATCCTCGAATTTTAAGTGTACTAATATTCCTTGAAAAATCATCCCAAAATTCTTCTTGAGCTAAATTCCATCCAGCAGATACTGAAGGAAACCATTGCCAACGTTGATCACTTTGATACCTTGATGTTCCATCGTATCGAATATTAGCTTCTATTAAATAACGCTCTTTGAAATTGTAGTTTAGTCTGGCAAAATATCCGGCCGTTGCCCAATTTTGGTACTGTCCATCTACGCTAGGAGCTACAGTTTCTCCATTTACATCAACTCCAGATGTTAAGTTAATTACAGGGTTAGAAGGAAGGATTATTCCTTCTCTTTGAACATTAAAGTCTCTGTATTTATTTAACTCAGATTGAAAACCGGCAGTTACGCTAAAATTATGAGCTTCGTTAATGTCAAAATTATAAGTAGAATACAAATTGGTATTAAAATAATTTTCTCTAAAAGCGTATTCGTACACATGTGAACTTCTGGAATATAAGTAAGGATCGCCGGATACATCGTGATTATATGTTTGTAGTACGTGCCAATGTCTAAAGTCATTTCTAATCCTATAGTTAAATTCAGCAAAAATTTCCCAACCATCTAAAGGTTTAATTACTGCCTGTGCTTGTTGGTATAACCAATCTTTTTGACTTTCATCTCTACCACCCTCTGCTAGACCTAAAGCAGGTGAAGGTGAAGAGTATAAATAGCCATTAGGATCATGCAAAGGTAATATTGGCCAGCCCTGTCTCGCAAGATCCTGAAATAAACCACTAGACAATCTGGATGGCCTACCAAAATCTTCTCTAACAAATCGCATGGTTGCATTAATATTAAGCCACTCAGTTACATTAGCATTTATTTTTGCAGTTGTTGCATATCTTTGGAAATCGTCACGGTTAAATTCCATTAACCCATCCTGATCTAGATAATTCCCAGATACATAATAATTGATATTATCACCACCTCCTCTTAGACTAAAATTGTGTTCTTGAGAGAAGGATTGATCTCTATATATGGCATCGTACCAATCTGTATTTGCATTCCCTTCGGCATATCCATCTGCCCAACGAGAAGGGTTATTGGGATTAGGAATTATAGGATCTGGAAATGTGCCATTTTGATAATCTTGAATTCTTTGTAATCTCTCCTGACTAAAGATTGGACCATTACCTCCATTCATATTTGCATCATTAAAAAAGAGAGCGAATGTGTAGCTATCCATCATCTCTGGTGTGTTGATAGGAGAACTTAATCTGATATTCGTACTATACTGTACAGAAGGAGCCCCTTTTTTTCCGTCTTTGGTTGTAACTAATATTACTCCAAAAGCTGCTCTTGATCCATATATTGAAGCAGCTGCTGCATCTTTTAATACAGAAACACTTTCTATATCCTGTGGATTAATGGCATTGATATCACCCTGCATACCATCTATTAAAACGAGAGGACTACCTGTAGATCCATTTCCGATTGTAGTAGTTCCCCGAATATTAATAGATGGTCTATCTTCCAAACTACCTCCACTGCTTTGGTTAATATTTAAACCACCAACAGTACCCTGCAACATTTGCGTTGCATTTTGAACCGGTCTGGATTCAAAAGTTTCAGAATCTACAGATGCAACCGCACCAGTAAGATTTACTTTTTTCTTTTTACCAAATCCGACTACGACCACCTCTTCAAGTTCTGCGGTATCTTCTTTTAGCGTTACGTCTATTGTAGATTGTTCACCAACCATGACCTCTTTTGTAGCAAAGCCTAGAAAAGAAAACACCAATGTATTTCCTTTATTCGCTTGGATAGTATACAATCCATCAAAATCGGTGACTGTACCTGTAGAAGGATCACTTTTAATACTTACGGTAACTCCCGGCAAAGGAATTCCATCTTCATCTATAACTGTACCCGATACAGAAACCTCCTGGGCAAAAATGTTTAAAGATGAAAACAGCATTAATGCAGATAACAAAAACTTGTAATTGTAAAATTTCATTTGCTGTATTTGATTGAATTATTAGAAATTATGAAAACGATTTAGTTGCGATTTAAACCGTATAACAATATTCCTTAAATTCTATATAAAACATGAGGTAGCAAATGATATTTATAGAGGTATAAAATGTTCAAGTATTAATAATAACCTAAAGATCAGATATGTATATATTTAATTTTTACATTCCATTAATAAAAAAGAAGCCTGTTTATTTCGCTCTGACTTCTTCATCTCCATCGTTTTATCATTGAACATAAAAAACCAAGATTTTTGGTTCTAATTCTTTAAAGAATTAGAAGTGAACGTATATCATAGTAGAATCAGCAGTATAAAAATCTAATAATATGCGTATGTTTTACATTTATTTTATAATTTTATTTGCTGCCTTTAGGTATTTGCTATTTTTAAAATACTATATCGTTTTCATATAAGAAGAGTTCAAGCGCTTTACTTAAATGAAATGACTAATAAAGTGTTTATTTTAAGTATATCTATATTAAGCTTTACAATCATAAGTCTTAACAATAGTAAGCCACAAAAGATTAAATATGAAGCTATTCTTTTTCTCATTTCTGCTATACTTTATTATTACTTGCTTTCCACTAGAAAATCTATTCGCACAAGATGAACACCATAGTAACTTAGTTTTTAATAAAGAACTTAAATTCTACCATTATGACACTTCAAATGGATTGTCTAATAATATGGTAAGTTCTATTACAGAGGATGATCTAGGTTTTATATGGATAGGAACAAATTCTGGATTAAACAGATTTGATGGAAGCGAGTTCGAAAAATTTGATAAAGAGAATTCAGGTCTGGCTAATAATTACATTCAGCAAATTGTACCTGTAAACAATGGCGATCTATACCTTGCAACTAACAGAGGCATTCATACCTATAATATCAATACGCATTTACTTCAGCAAAAACCTTTAGAGAACTCTTATTTATCAGATGGGATTACTAGTATTCTGGAATTCACGAAAGATATGCTGGTGGTGGGGGATTATTCTTATGGTGTTCATTTTATAAAAGGAAACAGGCATATTGCACTTCAGCATAAAAATAACATGCAACCTGTTTTACTCAGAGAATATCGCATTAGCTCTTTGGGCAAAAAGGATGATAATTCTATTCTGGTGGGCACTTATAACAATGGTCTTTACAGCATTTCTATAGAAGATACCGTAGTTGTCAAACTGGAAAAGTTATTTAGCGGAAGAATAAATACGATCTATACAGATTCTAAAAACAATAATTGGGTTGGCACAGATGAAGGCTTAAAACTTATTACAGAAACGAATGAAATAGTACAAATCAATAAGGAAAATAGTAAACTTACAGATGATGCTATTCGTAGTCTTGTTGAAGATAACCAGGGTTTATTATGGATAGGTACACGAAATGGCGGATTGCATGTACTTGATCCTAATTCAATAGGGAGTAAAGAAATCAAAATTCAATCATTTTCACCAAAAACAGATGGTAGTAGTGTTTTTAACCGCAATATTTTAAATCTATTTAAAGATTCCAATGGTAATATCTGGATAGGTACAGAAGCCGGTTTCGATTTTGTGGACCCTAAAGGAGAATCTATTCAATTAATCGATCATTCTGCGAATAAAGAAACACAAATTGCACACGACAGGGTAAAAGCAATAACTAACGGAAAGAACGACAACATCTGGATTGGCACTGATGGTGGTGGGATAAATACCTATTCTTCAGAAACTAAACAATTCTCTAAATTAGATATTCCCCTTGTTTCAGACCTGGTACTTTCCTTACTGGAAGATTCTAAAGACAATCTTTGGATTGGAACGTATCGCAAAGGAATTTCAAAATTCGATCTAAAAACGAAGAAACTTACTACCTATTTAGACCAAAAAGTATCTGAAGGCAGTGATGTACGATCGATATTCGAAGATTTAGAAGGTAATATTTGGGTAGGGACTAACCGGGGAGGTTTGTATAAATACCATCCTAAAAAAGATACCTTTATATATATAGACGATCTTAGTAAGCTGGATATTCGCGATATCACCCAAAAGGACTCTGATGAAATTTGGCTTGCCACCTATGGAAATGGTATTATAAACTATAATTATAAAACTGGAGAGGCTTCAGGATATCATACATCAAATTCTGATTTTCCAACGAACGTAATCTTTAATATTCAGTTTGTAGATGATAATACGCTTCTTGTTGGTACGATGAACGAGGGATTATTGAATTTGGATATTGAAAACAACACAGTACAGCGATTTACTACCAATGATGGATTAAGCAACAATACCATCAATTCTATCACAAGAGATCTATCTGGTAATTTTTGGATTGGTACTAACGATGGCATAAGTCTGTACGAAATAGCTTCAAATAGTATCAGGAATCTTAATAATTTCAACAATATTCAGCAAAGTGAATTTAATATTGGGGCAAGCCTTCTAACCAAAAACGGAACATTACTGATAGGGGGAAATAAAGGTCTCAATATTTTTGCAACACAGGAACTATCAAATCCCAAAAAGACAGTTTTCCCTACCGTTTTTAAAAATCTTGAAATTTACGGTAAGAGTATAAGTCTAAACGATAGCACACAAACGGTGTTAGACAGATCTATTTCACTTACAGATACACTTCGTATTAATCATAATCAGGCGTTATTTTCATTAGATTTTGCTTCCTTAAAATATCCAAAATCAGATAATATTGAATATTCCTACATATTAGAGGATTACAGCGATCACTGGATCAATATAAAAAATGCTAATCGTATAAACTTTAGTCAGCTGCCGCCGGGCGATTATAATTTAAAGCTGAAAACGAACAATAATGATTACCTGGAATCCTCAAATCAATTATTCATTCAGGTCATTCCGCCAATTTGGAGAACATTGCCGGCCTATGCCTTTTATTTAATTACCGCGCTACTTCTCATTTGGTTTGGATTAAGATATTATACTGAAAAAATTAAACTGAAACAATCATTGGTTTTTGAGAAAAATCAACGCCAGTTAGAACAGGATCTTAATGAAGAAAGATTACGCTTTTACACAGGCTTTTCGCACGAACTAAAAACACCACTTACCATGATCCTGGCACCGGTAGAAAGTTTACTGACCGAAATTCGTAAAAAAGAGCACGCCAATAGTTTAAGGATCATCGAAAAAAATGCAAAAACCTTATTAGGCCGAATAAATAAGCTACTTGATTTTAGGCAAACCGAAGATGGATTAAATAAGCTGAAAATCACAAAACATAACCTATCTGAATCTTTATCGAAGTGGATTGAGATGTACGAGCCAGTCGCTAATAAAAAAGGCATCGAAATAATTAAGAATATAGACTTAGAAGAAGCAATAATTTACTGCGATTTAGATAAGGTGCATATCGTCTTCAATAACTTAATGTCTAATGCAATAAAGTATACTTCAAAAGGAGACCAGATCAAGATCAAACTCAAAACTAAAGGAAAAGGTTACCAATTTTCGATAAAAGATAATGGTGCGGGCATTTCAGCACAAATCTTACCACATATTTTCGATTGGTATTATCATTCTGACGAAAAAGTGAAGAAAGATGGCAGCGGAATAGGCCTCGCGCTTTCCAAGCGGTTTATAGAACTACACGGCGGAAAAATTAATGCTAAAAGTATCGAAAATCAGCATACTGTTTTTAAAGTATTTTTGCCCCAAGGGCAACCAGAGCATCTAGAAAACACCGATACTATTGAAGCACACGATTTTGAAAAAGTAACTGCTGAAATTCTTAACGAAAATAAAGAACTAGAAACACGTGCCTTGCTTAATCCAAACGCCGATAGAGAGTTGGTGCTTTTAATCGATGATAATCCAGACATTCATCACTATTTATCATCGATCCTAAAAGAAAAATACGATCTTTTGCATGCTTTAAATGGACAGGAAGGGATAAATATGGCTATAAAACATGTGCCAGATCTTATAGTTTCAGATATTATGATGCCAGAAAAAAGTGGTATCGATCTTACAAACACTTTAAAATCACGAAAGGAAACTACGCATATTCCAATAATTTTGCTTTCTGCAAAAGATGCTCAGGAATCTATTATCACCGGCTATAACGAAGGTGCAGACGATTATATCACCAAACCTTTTAGTACCGCCATTCTTCAAGCCCGAATTAGAAATCTTTTAGACCGAAAATTCAGTTTACAGAAAACTTTGCTGAAAAAAGAAGAAAATGAGGAAACTGCAAATACTGCCGAAAGCCAGCAGGTTAAAATTGAAAAGAAATTCCTTAAAAAATTCGAAAAGAAGGTACACGAACACATACAGGTTCAAGGTAAAATGGTCGAGTTAATTTCTGAAGAAATGGGCATGAGCCGTGCATCTTTATACCGAAAAATAAAAGCGCTTACCGGCAAGAGTATTAATGAATATATTCGTGATATAAAACTGGATAAATCCTTATATTTAATAGAAAAAGAAGGATTAAATGTATCTATGGCCGCTTTTGAAGTTGGCTTTAATAACATGAAATATTTCAGAAAGATTTTTAAAGAGAAATTTGGCCAGTTACCCTCTGAATTTTCTCTAAATAGAGACCTCACCTAAAAACAAAAAAGATAATCTAACCTCAACAAAAAATGAAAAGAATAATTACCACTTCTATTCTGGGGCTTTTGCTTGCTACAGGATGTAAAACTGAAAAAGCTGAAGAACCCGGTATTTCACTTTCAGTAAGTAACGACCTGGATTTTGATAGAAGTGAAATTGTAAGTTTTGAAGCTGAAAAATTATTAGCCAAATTCGAAGAAACTCAGATAGATTATATCCACATCAAAGATTCAGCCGGTAAAATGTTAAGGCATCAATGGGTAGATTATGATGAAGATGGTACACCTGAAGAATTCCTGTTTATGGCAAAAGTTGGCGCAAATGCCTCTTCTTCCTATAAAATAGTTAGTGACAGTTCCTTTTCTATGCCAGAGAAAGAAGCGGTAGCCTATTCTAGATTTGTACCGGAACGAACAGATGATTACGCCTGGGAAAACGACAAAATTGCTTTTAGAACTTACGGTCCAACCGGCCAGAAAGAAGCTTTAGAAGGTGTTGCAGGTAGCACTCTTTCCAGCGGAATAGACATTTGGTTAAAAAGAACTAATAAATCGATCATCAATAAATGGTATGCTGAACATGTAAAAAGTCCCGGATATTATCATACAGATCATGGTGAAGGTTACGATCCTTATCATGTTGGGAGCAGTCGAGGCTTAGGCGGTATAGGTATTTTTAAAGACGATAGCCTTTATGTTTCTCAAAACTTTATGGAATACAAAACCATCGCAAGCGGACCATTAAAAACTATTTTTGAACTAAGCTACGATCCCTGGGGGCCTTACAACGTAAAAGAAACAAAAAAAATAAGTTTAGCCGTTGGGTCTAATTTCTCTAAATTCGAGATCAGCCTTGAAGCTGAAGACGGAATCCCAAATTATGCAACAGGAATTACATTACACAATAACCAGGGGGAATATGAAATTAATGAAGAAGAAGGCTGGATTATGCATTGGGAAACTATCGACGATGCTAAAGTTGGTGAAGGAATTTTAATAGCACCAGCTGCTATTGATTCAGCTTTTGCTTACGTAAGTAAGGTTCCAGATCAAAGTAACCTTTTAATTACTACTGAACCTAAAAGTGAATTCACCTATTATGCAGGATTTGCCTGGGAGAAAAGTGGCGATGTAAGCAGCAAAGAAGACTGGATAGAAATGCTAAAAAAACAAGCTAAAATTATCGAATCTCCCCTCAAGATAAGTTTAGATTAAGTTTTAAAAAGAGTCTATAAAATAAAAAAGTTCGCCAGCAATTGCTGGCGAACTTTTTTATATGAAATATTATTCAATTTTATGATCCCATAAGTGTGAGTACTAATTTCCTGGAGCCGCCATGATTACGGTGTTCACATAAATAGATTCCCTGCCAGGTTCCCAGGTTTAATCTACCATTTGTTACTGGGATTTGAACCGAAGTACCCATAAGTGACGCTTTAATATGCGCCGGCATATCGTCTGAACCTTCAAAGGTATGACGGTAATATGGCTGATTTTCAGGAACCATTTTATTAATATGACTTTCAAAATCATCTCTTACTGTAGGATCTGCATTTTCATTTATCGTTAATCCTGCAGAAGTATGTTTTATAAACGCCTGAAAAATTCCCTGCTGAATTTCACCAATCTCAGGAAACTGATCTTCAATTTCGCCGGTTACTAAATGAAATCCTCGGGATCTAGGTTTTAATGCTATTTGTTTCTGAAATGTCTTCATCTTACCAATCTTTCTTTTTATAATTTAAATACGCCAAAACCAAACTTAAAACACCAATAACTATCATTAAAAAACCATTCAGGATGACATCTAACACAATAGTGTTAGATAAATACAGTACTTCTATAAGAATTAAAACCACCATAAATACTGTAAGTATTCTAAGTATAAAAAGTTTAGTTTTCATGTTTTTTTCTTTTTCTTTTTAGCTGCAGGAAATAAAACATTATTCAGTATTAATCGATATCCGGGAGAATTTGGATGTAATTCTAGCTCGGTTTTTGGATCTCCTACCCTATGCTGATAATCTTCTGGATCGTGCCCGCCATAAAACGTAAAAAAACCTTTGCCTTTTACACCATGAATATATCGTGCTTCCCCATTTACTTTATTCTCTCCCATTACCAGCACATTGGCTTTTATATTTTCTGGATTATAGGCTGTAGTTTGCCCCATAAATCCCTTTACTAATCTTGTATGGTTTTGAGTTAGCATGGTAGGAATTACATCCCATTTAGCCGAATAATCCATAAGCGTAAAATAATCTTTCTCCATAGGCACGGCACGTTTAGACGTCATATCTATAGACGAAAACTCGTAAACCATAGGACTTCTTTCCAGGATAAAATCTGTAAAAGCGAATGTATTATCAAATTCTAACTTAGATTGATATCCAGGATCGCTAGGGTCGCCATCAAACATTGGCTCTGCAATATCTGTGTATTCTGCAGCCAACGCAATATCAAAACTATCTGTAGCGCTGCACATGGCGAACATAAATCCGCCGCCAACTACATAATCTCTAATCTTTAAGGCAACAGCAAGTTTTTCGTTTGAAACTTTATCATAACCAAGATTTGAAGCCAAAGTTTCAGCATTTTTTTTATCCTCAATATACCAAGGCGCGGTTCGATATGCTCTATAAAACTTACCATATTGCCCCGTAAAATCTTCGTGATGCAGATGCAACCAATCGTATAGAATTAGTGCATCGTTTAAAACTTCAGTATCATAAATGGTTTCATACGGAATTTCAGCATACGTAAGCGCCATTGTTACCGCATCATCCCAGGGCTTGTTCCCTTTTGGCGAATACACCGCAATCTTTGGGGCTTTTTCTAAAATTACGCTTTCCATATTTTTAGAAGGACTCGAAATTTCATCTAATATCGACTTCGCATCATTATCGGTTAAAATTTCAAAAGAAACACCTCTAATCTTACATTCTCGCTCTAAGCTTTCTTCAGCTTCAAAAAGAAAAGAGCCGCCACGATAATTTAATAACCATTGAGCTTTGATCTGATTTTCTAGCGCGAAATATGTAATTCCGTAGGCTTTTAAATGATTTTCCTGGGCTTCTGGATCCATTGGCACCAGAATTTTATTGGCAAAACCGGAAAAACCTAAAAAGAAAAAGACAGTAAAAAGCAAAGCTGCTTTAAACTGTCTTTCGTTATTTTTTAAAGTATTTCTGAATTTAGAAAGGAACGTCACTATCATCATCCTGATTAAAATCATTCATAGAACTTCCAAAAGCTTCATCTGCACTTGGACTTGGAAGATTTGAGCTTCCAAACTCGTTATCATCACCATCGTTCATTTTAGAATGAAATTCGAAAGGAGAATCAAAGTCTTCTAAGTTATCAAATTTACCAAGATGACCAATAAATTTAAGACGGATATTTTCTAAACCACCGTTACGGTGTTTTGCAACGATAAATTCACCTTGTCCTTCAGTTGGAGAACGCTCTTCATCATCCCATTCTTCAATTTTATAATATTCTGGACGGTAAATGAACGATACAATATCGGCATCCTGCTCGATCGCTCCAGATTCCCTAAGATCTGAAAGTAATGGTCTTTTACTACCTCCACGAGTTTCTACCGCACGCGATAGCTGAGAAAGTGCAATTACCGGTACATTTAATTCTTTTGCCAGCGCTTTAAGGTTACGTGAGATCGTCGAGATTTCCTGTTCACGATTTCCTCCTTTTTGCGTTCCTCCGGCCGTCATTAACTGAAGGTAATCGATCACGATCAATTTAATACCGAATTGCGATGCTAAACGACGTGCTTTTGCTCTAAGGTCGAAAATCGATAAAGACGGTGTATCATCTATAAAAAGTGGTGCTTTTTCAAGGTCTTTTACCTTCACATTAAGCTGTTCCCACTCGTGTTTTTCTAGATTCCCTGTTCTTAATTTTTCTGAAGAAAGCCCAGTTTCCGAAGAAATTAAACGCGTAATCAACTGTACCGAAGACATCTCTAGAGAGAAAAAAGCCACCGGTATTCCCTGGCCAACCGCAATGTTTCGTGCCATCGATAAGGTTAATGCGGTTTTACCCATACCAGGACGCGCTGCAACGATAATCAAATCTGAAGGCTGCCATCCTGAAGTTAGCTCATCTAATTTATCGAATCCTGAAGGAACACCACTTAATCCTTCTCGATTTGATATGTCCTGAATTCGTGCCTTTGCTTGAATAACCAAACTTTGGGCAGATTCGGTTGATTTTTTAATATTACCCTGGGTAACCTCGTATAATTTTGCTTCTGCTGAATCTAAAAGATCAAAAACATCTACACTTTCATCGTAGGCTTCTTCGATAATTTCCGCAGAAATTTTTATCAAACTACGCTGAATATATTTCTGAAGAATGATCCTTGCGTGAAACTCGATATGCGCAGAAGATGATACTCTTTGTGTTAGCTGGATAAGGTAATAGTCACCACCGGCTTTTTCGAAGTTCCCATCTTTCTTAAGTTGATTGGAAACCGTTAATAAGTCGATCGCCTCGGTATTTTCAAAAAGCTTGAAAATAGCTTCATAGATAAGCTTGTGCGAATTTTTATAAAACGCATCGGGGTGTAAGATATCAATAATTTCGTCTACCCCCTTTTTATCGATCATCATCGCACCAAGCACAACCTCCTCTAAATCAACAGCCTGCGGAGGTATCTTTCCTTTTTCCAGACTAATGACATTAGAATTTTGTTTGTTATATGCAGGTGATGTTGCGATTTTTTCCATAGCACGAATGTAACCAATTTGTTAACTAGCTCTTAAAAAAACAGAGATTTCTAGTTCACTAATAATAAACAATTTGGTTGTTGAAAACTTTATTTTTTTGTTGATAAGGCCAAAAAAATCCGAAACACAGGTTTCGGATTTCCGTTATATCGTATGATTTAGAACGGATTAATCTTTATAGACTCCCATATCTAAATATTTATCCATTCTAGAACTTATCAAATCTTCCTTTGATAAGTTTTTAAGCTCTTCAAAAGATTTTAAAATAGATTTTTCCACAGCTTTAAAGGTTCCTTCTCGATCGCTATGTGCTCCACCAAGTGGCTCTTTTACGATCTCGTCGATAAGCTTTTGTTTCTTCATATCTTCAGCAGTAAGCTTTAAAGCTTCAGCAGCGGTCTCTTTATATTCCCAGCTTCTCCATAAGATCGAAGAACAGGATTCTGGAGAGATCACAGAATACCAGGTATTCTCTAACATTAATACCTTATTTCCTACACCTATTCCTAAAGCACCACCACTGGCACCTTCACCAATAATTACCACAATAATTGGTACGCTAAGGCGAGTCATTTCCATAATGTTACGAGCGATCGCTTCACCTTGTCCTCTTTCCTCGGCCTCTAGTCCTGGGTAAGCTCCCGGAGTATCTACAAAACAAACTACAGGAAGATTAAATTTCTCTGCAGATTTCATTAAACGTAAAGCCTTGCGATATCCTTCTGGATTTGCCATCCCAAAGTTACGGTACTGTCGTGTTTTAGTGTTGAATCCTTTTTGTTGACCAACGAACATAAAACTTTGATCACCAATTTTTCCAAGACCACCAATCATGGCTTTATCGTCTTTTACACTACGATCCCCGTGTAATTCTAAAAATGTATCACCGCAAATCGCATTTATGTAATCGAGCGTGTAGGGACGGTTAGGATGTCTGGACAACTGTACGCGTTGCCATGCAGTAAGATTTTTGTAAATCTCTTTTTTCTTCTCCTTAAGTTTTTTCTCGATCTGTTTACAGGTGGCAGTTACATCAACTTCGCTTTCTTCCCCAATATTACAGGCGCGATCGTACTGCTCTTCCAGTTCTTTAATCGGTAATTCAAAGTCTAAATATTCCATAAGTAGCTATGGTTGTTTTTATTTGAGCCTACAAATATAACAAACTTTAAATCGAAGAATTAAAGCGAAAGCTCAATAATTTTTATTAACGTTTTGCTTTTAACAATAAAAAGACGGCCAGTATACCAAATGATATATTTGGGATCCATACTGCTAGTAGCGGCGAAAAGGTTGATTGCTCGGCAATTGTACCAAAAACCTTATCGAAAAATATAAAAATAAAAGCCAGCGAAATTCCTACAGCCAAATTAACTCCCATTCCTCCGCGACGCTTCATCGAGGAAACTGCAACTGCAATAATGGTAAGAATAAATGCTGAAACCGGAATGCTTACACGTTTATAAGCTGCTACCAGATACATATTCATATTCCCAGATCCACGGCGACTTTCTTTTTCTATAAATTCGTTTAATTCTGAAAAACTTAAAGTTTCAGCGATATAAGTCTCTGGAGTTAATTCATCAAATTCGAAAGGTAGAATTGTATCTAATCTTGTTTCTTTACTAATTTCATCCCCAAACTCACCTACAACCCTTCTATCGACATTCGATAAAGTGTAGGTAGAATCTTCAGTATTAAATTTTAACCTGGAAGCACTAATCTTGAATTTAAGTTCATTGCCTTCAAAATGCTCTAAGGTGAAATTACTAGCTGTATGTGTTTTTGGTCTAAAATGACTGGCATAAATAACCTCATTATCATTTACCTGGCGATATACATCTTTAGTTTCCTGAGTTTCGTGGCCTCTTTTTAAATATTCGTACTTAAATTCATTAAAACCTTTACTCGCTTTAGGCGCTAAGAACATACTTAATCCTAATGCAGCGATACAAACGATCGTTGCACCAATTATATAAGGCCTTAAAAATCGATAAAATGAAACGCCACTACTTAAAAATGCAATAACCTCTGTATTATTAGCCAGTTTAGATGTGAACCAAATTATAGAGAGGAAAAGAAAAAGCGGAAATAAAAGATTAGCGAAATAGATTGTAAAATTTAGATAGTATTCGGCTACCTCAACAAAAGGAACTTCATTTTCTAAAATCTTATCGATTTTTTCAGCAAGATTAACTGTAATCCCAATAGGAATAAACAGCAACAACATCATACTGAAGGTTCCTAAATAGCGCTTTAAAATGTACCAGTCTAAAATTTTCAAACTACGATTTTTTTATAGTCTTTTATCCATTTGCTTCACCATCATATCTTTCCAGGTTCTAAAATCTCCTGCTAAAATATGCTTTCTTGCTTCGCGTACCAACCAAAGATAAAATCCGAGGTTATGGATGGTTGCAATTTGCTTGCCAAGCATTTCATTAACGGTAAATAAATGACGAACGTATGCTTTAGAATATTGCGTATCTACAAAAGTGATACCCATATCATCGATTGGTGAAAAATCATCTGCCCACTTCTTATTTTTGATGTTAATGGTACCATGAGCGGTAAAAAGCATTCCGTTTCTTGCATTTCGGGTAGGCATTACACAATCGAACATATCGATACCTAGAGCGATATTCTCTAAAATATTGATAGGAGTTCCTACTCCCATTAGGTATCTTGGTTTTTCTTCAGGAAGAATTTCAGTAACCACCTCGGTCATTGCATACATTTCTTCTGCAGGTTCTCCAACAGATAAACCTCCAATAGCATTTCCTTCAGCATTTCTTGAAGCAATATATTCTGCAGATTGTCTTCTTAGATCTTTATACGTGCTTCCCTGAACGATTGGGAATAAGGTTTGATCGTATCCATAGAGCGGCGGAGTTTCAGCAAAATGTTTAATACATCTATCTAACCAGCGATGCGTCATATGCATCGATCTTTTTGCATAATTATAATCACATGGATAAGGAGTACATTCATCAAAAGCCATAATAATATCTGCACCTATCTCTCGCTGAATTTCCATTACATTCTCTGGAGTAAAAACGTGATAAGAACCATCAATATGAGATTTAAACTTTACCCCTTCTTCTTTAATTTTTCTTCTACCAGAAAGTGAATACACCTGGTAACCACCACTATCGGTTAAGATATTGCGATCCCAGTTCATAAATTTATGAAGACCACCTGCTTTTTTAAGAATCTCGGTTTTAGGGCGTAAATAAAGATGATACGTATTTCCTAAAATAATATCTGGATTGATCTCTTGCTTTAGCTCGGTTTGATGCACTCCTTTTACAGAAGCTACAGTGCCCACAGGCATAAAAATTGGTGTTTCTATTACTCCGTGATCTGTAGTTATCTTACCGGCTCTGGCTTTACTAGCGGGATCGGTCTTTAAAAGTTCGAATTCCATATAAAAAATTAATGGCTGCAAAGATACTTAACATTTCTGCAAATTAAAGTATTAAGATATTCCAAAAATAAAGTGTAACTTTAACACTTATATAAAATACTCACTCCTTTTCGTTTTGAGAAAGCATATTATTAGCTTATTTTAGCATTAAATATTCACAACAATAACTATATAATGGCAAACATTGAAGAATTAAAAAGTTTTGCTACCCAAGTACGCAGGGATATCGTAAGACAAGTTCATAAAGTTAGCTCTGGACACCCTGGAGGTTCTCTTGGTTGTACAGAATTTTTTGTAGCACTTTATCAGGAAATCATGGATCACGATCCTAGTTTTAATATGGATGGTGTAAATGAAGATCTTTTCTTCCTTTCTAATGGTCACATTTCTCCTGTATTTTATAGTGTACTTGCTCGTAGCGGATACTTTCCTGTTGAAGAATTAGGAACATTTAGAATGATCGATTCTCGCTTGCAAGGACACCCAACAACTCACGAAGGCCTTCCAGGAATACGAATTGCTTCTGGATCATTAGGTCAGGGAATGTCTGTAGCCTTAGGTGCTGCGCAGGCTAAAAAATTAAATAAAGATAGTAAACTGGTTTATACACTTCATGGTGATGGTGAATTACAGGAAGGACAAAACTGGGAAGCTATTATGTATGCTGGAGCTAAAGGAGTAGATAATATTATATCTACTGTAGATGTAAACGGCCAGCAGATCGATGGTAGTACAGATACAGTACTTAACATGGGAGACCTAAAAGCTAAATTCGAAGCTTTTGGTTGGGACGTTTTAGAAATTGCAGAAGGAAACGACATAGAAAAAGTAATCGAAGGATTAAACGAAGCTAAAGAGCACACTGGTAAAGGTAAACCTGTTTGTGTTCTTATGACTACCGTAATGGGTAACGGCGTAGACTTTATGATGCACACACACGAATGGCATGGTAAAGCTCCAAACGACGAACAACTAGAAAGTGCGCTTGCACAAAATCCGGAAACTTTAGGTGATTACTAAAACTCTTTTCCAAAAAAGAATACAATGAAAAAATACACTTATACTGAAAAACAAGATACAAGAAGTGGTTTTGGTGCAGGGCTTGCAGAGCTTGGTAAAACCAATGATAAAGTTGTAGCACTTTGTGCTGATCTTACCCCTTCTTTAAAAATGGCCGACTTTATCGAGGCTAATCCAGAGCGTTTTTTCCAAACAGGAATTGCTGAGGCAAACATGATGGGAATGGCAGCAGGATTAACTATTGGAGGCTACATTCCTTATACTGGTACTTTTGCAAACTTTTCTACAGGTCGTGTTTACGATCAGATTAGACAGTCTATCGCCTATTCTGGGAAAAACGTAAAAATTTGTGCTTCTCACGCCGGCTTAACCCTTGGAGAAGATGGTGCAACTCACCAGATTCTTGAAGATATTGGTCTTATGAAAATGTTACCAGGAATGACGGTTATCAATCCTTGTGACTATAACCAAACAAAAGCAGCCACTATTGCAATTGCAGAGCACGAAGGTCCTGTTTACCTACGTTTTGGGCGCCCAAAAGTGCCAATATTTACACCTGCCGATCAAAAATTTGAAATTGGTAAAGCTATTATGCTTAATGAAGGTACCGATGTTACTATTATCGCTACAGGTCACTTAGTATGGGAAGCCATCAAAGCCGGTGAAGCTTTAGAAGAAAAAGGAATTAGTGCTGAAATTATTAATATTCACACCATAAAACCTTTAGATGAAGAAGCTATCATTAAATCTGTAAAGAAAACTGGTTGTGTTGTTTCAGCTGAAGAGCATAACTTCCTTGGTGGTTTAGGAGAAAGTGTTTCCAGAACATTAGCTGAACATTTCCCAGCTCCACAAGAATTTGTAGCTACCAAAGACACTTTTGGTGAAAGTGGTACGCCAGAACAATTAATGGAAAAATACGGACTTAATGCTGAAGCTATAGTTGCTGCTTCAGAAAAAGTTATAAAACGTAAATAAAAGCTTAAAAAGCGTTAAAATACTGTAAAACAAAGCCTTTTAAATTCATTTTAAAAGGCTTTGTTATTTTTAGCTAAAATTTTACTTCTTAACTTGCGTTTAATTGCTAACTAATAATTATAATCATGAAAAAAGTTTTAATCATTATGCTTTGCCTGGCTTCTACAGGACTTTGGGCGCAATCTTCTGAATTTGGTATAAAAGGAGGTTTAAATTATGGATCTACTGGTGATATCGATGGCTTTCAGGATGCCGTAGATGATTTTCCAGACATTACAGAAGGAGAAGCAAAAGCGGGATATCACTTTGGTATCTTTGCAAAATTTGGGATTTCTTCAGTATTTATTCAGCCAGAGCTTGTGTACACCAAGCTTACTACAGATTACGGTGCTTTTGACTATAATCTAGACAAAATAGATTTACCTGTATTATTGGGAATCGATATTCTTGGACCTTTAAATATAAAAGCAGGTCCTTCATTTCAATATATTACCAATAACGAAATAGATAATGGTACTTTTGAAATTAACGATGTAGAAAACGATATTACAGTAGGTTATCAATTAGGCGCTGGCCTAAATTTGGGCAATCTTGGTATCGATGTAAGGTATGAAGGTGCTTTTACAGATAATACGGCATTCAGCGACACTGCAAGTGATAACTTCAGTATAGACTCAAGACCGTCACAATGGATTTTGAGTTTATCTCTGGCTCTTTAAAAGAATCTTTTACACCCCAAAAACAAAAAAGGCTCCTTAAAAAGGAGCCTTTTTTCATATAATCTTAGCTTAAATTTTATTCTTCTACAGGCTCAAAAGAATCTGCATCTAAATAATTAGGAGTTCCGTTATTGTTGGTATCCGGGAAAGTTAAACTACCATCGGCATTAATGATAATTTCCTGGCGTGTTGGTAATCCATCACCATCATCATCCGTATCTGAATGATCTGGTAACCCATCTTCATCTGAATCATCATCAAATAAACTTCCGTCACCATCTATATCTTCCATCCAACTTGGGATACCATCACCATCATGATCTGCTTCGTTTACATTCAACAAATGAAATGTAAAAATTAATGGACTATATCCATACCCAGGACTGGTACCATTAAAATATCCCAATCCAGATGGTGCAAATAAAGCACCTATTCCGTAATCATTAGACCATTCTACCGTATTATCTGGGTTAACGCTATAATTTGAAGCTCCTCTAAACTCGATCAATGCCTGTTGAAAAGCCTCTACAACACCACCTCTTCTTACTAAGCTTCCATCACTTTGAATTCCTACAAATCCTTCAAGATCAAACCAAACTGGTGAGTTAATACTATTGTCAAAAACTTCAGCATTAATTAATTCCCCCTTATATCTTACATATGTAGAGTCTGAAAAGTGTGGTTGGTCTCCTGCTCCTTCTCTAACCTCTAACAGGTATAGGTTATAATCTAACTCAGTTTCGTTAGCCTGATAGGTAACTGTTTTTGTTGAAAAATTTGGGGATTCCCAAATAGAGACTTTATCACTATTCTCACCAGCAATGGTATCAAAAACGATATTGTAATCGAAATCTGCTGCTGGATTTTCAAATTCTTCGTAATTATAAAAGTGAGTTTGTAAATATTCTACAAGACTATCATCATCGGCCGTTCTTTGCTCCTGCTCGTCCCTTAATTCTATCGGATCTACTGTACCGTCGTCATCGTCATTACAACTCGTAAAAATAAGGCCGGCCAAAGCAATTCCGGCTAAAAAATATTTGTTCAATCGCATTGTCTCGTTTTTTAAGGGCGCAAGATACAATAATCTTGTATTTTTGTTTATGATTATAGAACAGTTTTAAGGACCATTTATTATGAGAGTTGATAAATTTTTATGGAGTGTGCGGTACTTTAAAACCCGAAGCATTGCTACGAATGCCTGCAAGCAGGGTAAAGTAAAAATGAGCGGTAGTAACATGAAGCCTTCAAAAGAAGTTTTTCCTGGGGACAGGCTAGTAGTTAGAAAGAATCAAATAGACTATCAGTTAGAGGTATTAGACCTTCCTCCCAGCCGGGTGGGTGCCAAGCTTGTGAGTATTTACGTTCAGGACCATACCCCGAAAGAAGCTTTTGAGAAATTAGATCTTCTAAAATATTCAAAAGATTATTACCGTAAAAAAGGTACCGGAAGACCTACAAAAAAAGATCGCCGAGATATCGAAGATTGGTTTGATAATGCCAGCGATTCTGAAAATAAAGATCAAAACACTTAATAGAACTTAGATGAAAGAAAAGGTTCAAATTTTAAATCACGCTGAAATTGCTCAAAAAACCAAGCGAATCGCATTTCAGATCTACGAAAATAATATTAACGAAGAAGAAATCGTACTGGCAGGTATCGCTAGGAAAGGTTTTAAATTAGCGAAGAGAATCCAAACCGAATTAGAAAGGATCTCTCCGCTAAAAATCATTCTTTGTGAGGTGAAGATCGATAAGAAAAGTCCACTAAGTGAAATCACTACTTCTATCCCTTCACAGGACTATAGCGAAAAATCCATAGTTTTAGTGGACGACGTATTAAACTCTGGCACCACTCTAATCTACGGAGTACGCCATTTCTTAGACGTACCATTAAAACAATTTAAAACTGCGGTACTTGTAGACCGTAATCACAAAAAATATCCCGTAAAAGCCGATTTTAAAGGTATTTCTCTTTCTACTTCTTTAAATGAAATGGTAAAGATCACTTTTGAAGAAGGAAATGACAGAGCCGAGCTTATTTAATCAAGTTTAGATTTTATTTTTTCCACGATCGCTGTGGGTGTAGCCCCATCTACATCCACAATGATGTTGGATTGATTGTAATAAAAAGCTCTTTCAAACAAGTGCTTTCTAATAAATTCTTCTAATTGCTCTTTAGTATCTAAATGGCTAATCACCGGGCGATGCACTTTTTCTAAGAACAACCTACTGGTTAATTCTTCTACCGAAGCTTTTAAGTAAACAGTTTTATTATTTTCATCTGCCTTTAAAAGCTCAAAATTATTTCCGTAGCATGGAGTTCCGCCTCCAAGAGACACGATCATGTTATCATTCTTAGCTAAAATATCTTTTAAAACCTGATTTTCTAATTTTCTAAAATATAATTCTCCTTTTTTTTGAAAAATTTCATGGATGCTTCTTCCTTCCATCAATTCTATCTGATCGTCCATATCTACCAAAGGATAATCCATTGATTCAGAAAGTTTTTTACCTATAAGAGACTTCCCAGACCCCATGTAACCATTCAGGAAAATTTTCATATCGTAGCCGTTTTTTTCGAGTTAATTTCTACTGAAAGCAAATTTAATTTAAAATAAGCTTGAAAAATAAAAAATTGATTATATATTTGCACCCGCATTCGCAAAACGATGGATGCTGATTTAATGATCTGGTAGCTCAGTTGGTAGAGCATCTCCCTTTTAAGGAGAGGGTCCTGGGTTCGAGCCCCAGCCAGATCACTTTTTTGTTCTTATTTTTATTAAATATAAATTTGATCTGGTAGCTCAGTTGGTAGAGCATCTCCCTTTTAAGGAGAGGGTCCTGGGTTCGAGCCCCAGCCAGATCACTTTTTTATTTAGAGTTTCTCAAACTCATTTTTTAGCCCGTTTATTGCGGCGCATTTGCCCAGGTGCTGGAATTGGTAGACAGGCATGGTTGAGGGCCATGTGTCCATTAGGGCGTATGGGTTCGACTCCCATCCTGGGCACACAAACACTTTCCTCTTTCTTCATTATTTTTATTCAAATTAATTTAAATAAATATTAAAGCTGAGTCTTTTTATAGATTTCAGAAAAAATACTCTTTAAAATTCAACAATATTAGCAAGTATTTTAAACTTGATGATATTATTGTGAAGCCGAGATTTTCACGCTTCAGCTATAAATGTTGTAGGATAATGCAATGTTAAAGCATAGCGCGAATTTTATTGAGTGAGGTCATCTATACAATTCAGCTATCCGTTTTGACGGTTCAGTAAAAGAATTATAAATTTTATTCTATTTATATCCATCTTTAAATCAAATTCTTTAGAGATGCCACACGATATAATTGGATGGACACATACTATCTTCGCCATAATAGCTTTAATTACAGGAAGCTTAATATTAATTAATCCAAAAGGATCTTTATTTCATATAAGAACAGGAACAATTTATGTTATCTCCATGATTATAGTATGCGCATCGGCGTTTCTAATATACCGCGTTCACAAAACCTTTGGAATTCTTCATTTTTTCGCGATTATCAGTACAGCAACTTTAATTATGGGAATGACACCTATGTATATAAAGAATTTTAAACAACCTATCGTATCCCATTTATCCTGGATGTACTGGTCTGTCATTGGACTTTATTGCGCATTTGCAGCAGAACTTTTTACACGTTTACCTATAATTCTAAATATCAAAAACAACTATGGTGTTTTCTATTTAGTTGTTGGCCTATCTACTGGGATAGTTGGCATGACCGGAAGTTGGTTTTTTAAAAAGAAGAAGAGCTATTGGGAGGTCAAATTTAGGAAGCCACAAAATAAATTGAATGATAACTAAAGAGCTGTCATGAAATAGCTAATATCTACTTTCGAATTAAAAGGCGTTAATAGTTGAAAAACCAACCTATTAAATTAGGCACATATTTTCAAACATAGCATCAGCAAATCTTCATATTAACAACACTTCAAAATTCTTAATCATCAACATAAAAGGCTTATCTATTTGCTCATTTTTAATTTTGTTTAATTAATTAACCACTAGATTAAACATTTTAACTTTTTCCTATGGAAATTACAGATTCTATTTCTTTAGATTTGTTTAGCATCATAGGATTATATGGAATTAATTAAACAAAACTTCAGCATAAAAGATCTCGAGAATCTTAGTGGTATTAAAGCTCACACCATAAGAATGTGGGAAAAACGATACAATATTTTAAAGCCAGAGCGTACAGAAACTAATATTAGAATGTACGATAGCTCGAGTCTTCAAAAGATATTGAATATCGCCTTTCTTAACGAAAATGGTTATAAGATCTCTCGAATCTCGAAACTTAGCGAACAGGAAATTACCGCAATGGTTCATCGCATTACCTCTAGCATTAGCGAAGAGAATAGAGCTATCAATCAATTTAAGATGGCAATGATGAATTTCGACGAAGCACTTTTTGATAAGACATACAAAGCTTTGATCGAAAAAAAGAACTTCAAGCAGATCTTTAACGATATTTTCCTGCCGCTTCTAAATGAGGTTGGAATGCTATGGCAAACCGATACCATAAAACCTATACACGAGCATTATATTGTAGATCTAATAAAACAGAAATTATACCTTAATCTGGTTGAAATTAAAAGTTCGAAAACACCTACTAAGGATGATCTATTCATTCTATTTCTACCAGAAAATGAAATCCACGATATAGGAATTTTATACATTCAATACCTGCTTTTAAATGAGGGTTACCAAACCATCTTTTTAGGCCCAAGTTTACCACTTTCTAATATGAAGTTTTTATTAGAGCGTTATCCTAACGTTCGATTTTTGAGTTATTGTACCATCGCTCCTATTAATATGCCAGAATTTATTGAAGAATTTCAGGAAATTATCTGTGATGGACGCCAATATGAATTGAATCTTTTTGGTCATAAAGCGAATTCCATTAAAGACTCTTCATTACCAGAAAATATAAAAGTATATCGCGACTTAAATAATTTTATAAAAACGATTTAAAATGAAGCAAAAAATTAGCATCATAGGATCTGGATTTGCTTCGTTAGCAGCATCCTGTTATCTGGCTAAAGAAGGTTACGATATCACCATTTACGAAAAGAATGCTGAAGTTGGTGGTAGAGCAAGACAACTAAAAAAAGAAGGATTTACATTTGATATTGGCCCAACATGGTATTGGATGCCCGATGTTTTTGAACGCTTTTTTGCCGATTTTGGCAAAAAACCAGAAGATTTTTATACGCTTGTAAAACTAGATCCTGCTTACCGCGTTTACTTCGAGAAGGGTTATTACATAAGTATTGAAGACAGCTTGGATAAGATTTATGCTGCTTTTGAAAAAGAAGAACCAGGAAGCTCGAAACCTTTAAAGAAATTTATAAAAGAAGCTCAGGAAAACTATGACATCGCTATCAAAGATGTAGTATATCGCCCGGGCGTTTCTCCGCTAGAACTTGTAACCCCGCAAACCGCTGCAAGGATTGGTCAGTTTTTTAGTACAATTTCAAAAAAGGTTAGAAAAGAATTCAGCAATGAGAATTTAATCAAGATTCTTGAATTCCCGGTACTTTTTTTAGGAGCAAAACCAACCGCTACTCCGTCCTTTTATAGTTTTATGAATTATGCTGATTTTGGGCTTGGTACCTGGCATCCAAAAGGCGGAATGTACGAAGTTATTCGTGGCATTCAATCTTTAGCCGAAAATCTGGGAGTTAAAATAAAAACAAACAGCAATGTTTCTAAGATTGAAGTGGAAAATGGGACTGCAAAAGGTCTCTATGTGAACGATGAATTTATTGCTAGCGATATTGTACTTAGCGGCGCAGATTATCACCACAGCGAACAATTACTTCCGCAAAAGCATCGTCAATATTCAGAGAAATATTGGGAAAGCAGAACTTTTGCTCCTTCTTCTCTCCTTTTTTATGTTGGTTTTGATAAAAAATTAAAAGATACCGTGCATCACAGTTTATTCTTTGATACGGACTTTGATGTGCACGCTCAAAATATTTACGATACCCCACAGTGGCCAGAAAACCCGCTTTTCTACGCCAGTTTCCCTTCAGTAACCGATGATAATGTCGCTCCTGAAGGCAACGAAGCAGGGATTTTCTTAATTCCGCTTGCCCCAGACATCGAAGATACTCCAGAACTTAGAAATAAGTATTTCGAAAAAATCATTACCAGATTCGAGAATATCACCAATCAAAGTGTTAAAAATAATATTATATTTAAAGAGTCCTTTTGTGTGAACGATTTTAAAGAAGCTTATAATTCTTACAAAGGCAATGCATACGGACTCGCAAATACACTGCTTCAAACAGCTTTTTTACGACCTAAGCTTAAAAGCAAAAAAGTAAAGAATTTATTTTTTGCAGGACAATTAACGGTACCTGGCCCGGGAGTTCCACCATCATTGATCTCGGGAAAATTAACCGCCGGGCTAATTACAAAAAACAAAATTTAGTGCTATGAAATCTATTTTTGACGTTGTTTCGAGAACGTGCAGTAAAGAAGTTACCAATGCTTACAGTACTTCTTTCTCTTCTGCAACAAAAATGCTAGCTCCAAGCATACGACAGGATATCTATAACATTTACGGCTTTGTGCGATTTGCAGATGAAATCGTAGACAGTTTTCACGATTACGATAAAGAAAAATTATTCAACGATTTCGAGATCGATCTTTACAAAGCCTTAGAGGATAAGATTAGTTTAAATCCTATTCTAAACGCATTTCAAGAAACGGTACATAAATACAACATCGATAAAGATCTGTATGTAGCCTTTATGAAAAGCATGCGCTTAGATCTTCACAAATCAGATTACCTTACTATCAACGAGTACAAAGAATATATCTACGGAAGCGCAGATGTTGTAGGTCTTATGTGTTTAAAAGTATTTGTAAAAGGCGATCAAAAAAAGTATGACGAGCTTAAAGAATCTGCCATGAGCTTAGGTTCTGCTTTTCAAAAAGTGAATTTCTTGAGAGATCTTAAAGCCGATTTTGAAGATTTAAACCGAAGTTATTTCCCCAACACAAATCTGGATCAATTAGACGAAGCCAGTAAAAAACGTATTATTGCTGAAATTGAAGAGGATTTTAGAAAAGGCTTAAACGGAATTATACATTTACCGGTTGAAGCGAAATTCGGAGTTTACACGGCTTATATTTATTACAAAAAACTACTTTACAAACTAAAACAAACGCCTTCTTTAGAAATTAAGAAAAAGCGAATTAGAGTATCAGATTATCAAAAAGCAGGATTACTTGCAAAATCTTATATCTCTTGCCGTCTTAATCTTATATAATTTGTAAATTTAGACTATGACTACAATTCTTTGGATCGCTATATTTTTAGCCACCTTCGTTGGTATGGAAGGTATGGCCTGGTTTACACATAAATATATTATGCATGGTTTTTTATGGAGTCTGCATAAAGATCATCATCAAAAAGATCACAGCAGCTGGTGGGAGCGTAACGATCTGTTTTTTGTTTTTTACGCTGCCGTAAGTATTGGTTGCTTTCTTTTATGGCGCTACGAAAATGTTTGGTTCACGTTACCTATTGGCCTTGGAATTTTAGCTTACGGAATCGCTTATTTTAGCGTTCATGATATCTTTATACATCAGCGTTTCAAGATCTTTAGAAACGCAAATAGCACCTACGCAAAAGGAATTAGAAGAGCGCATAAAATGCACCACAAACATATTGGTAAAGAAGATGGCGAAAATTTTGGGATGCTATTTGTTCCTTTTAAATACTTCAAAAAATCTAAGTAAATATCCCGTATGCTAGGCCCTGTTTATTTTTATGTGATTGTTGGGGGCGGCCTTGCAGGACTTCAATTGGCTTTGCGTCTAAAAGACGATGTCTTTTTTAAAGGGAAGAAAATAGCCATTATCGACCCTTCTTTTAATATTTCTGAAGATAAAACCTGGTGCTTCTGGGAACAAGGAAAAGGACGATGGGATTCTTTAATTTCTGCGGAATGGAAAACTGGGAAATTTATATCTACTACTAATGAAGAAGATTTAGATTTACAGCCCTATTCCTATAAAATGCTGACTTCAGAAAAGTTCTTCGAATATGCTTTAGCTGAAATTCGTAAATCTGAAGACCTTTTTTTAATTGAAGACGAAATTTCAAAGATCGATCCCGTGACAATGAAAGCTGTAGGGAGAAAGAAAACCTACAACGCTACACATTTCTTTGATAGCAGAATCCCTTCAGAATATTTCGAAACTCAGGATTACACAAAGATCTATCAACATTTTAAAGGTTATCACGTAAAAACTGAAACACCTGTTTTTGATCCAGATCAATTTACAATGATGGATTTTAGACTGACTTATAAAAACAGTACGAGTTTTACCTATATTTTACCATTTTCAGCAACTGAAGCGCTTGTAGAATATACGTTTTTCACTCCCTTTCTTACGGAAGAAGAAATTTATGATGAGCAGCTGAAAAAATATCTTTCAGAATATTTGAATATAGATACTTACGAAATTTTAAATGAAGAGAAAGGAAATATCCCAATGACAGATTTTCCTTTCGAAAAAAATAATAGCTCCAAAATCACCAAAATCGGTACTGGTGGTGGTTGGGTAAAAGGTTCTACAGGATATTCTTTCAAGCATACAGAAAAAAAGATCACAAAGATCATCGAAAACATCAAATCTGGATACGAACCTTCAAAAGATCTCTTCCGAAGTAAATATAAATTTTATGACGCTATTTTCTTAGATGTTTTAGCTCGTAGAAATGAAAAAGGAGAGCAAATATTCAGCAAATTTTATCAGAAAAATTCAGTTGAAGAGATTTTCGCTTATTTAGACGAAGAAACATCATTTGCTGAAGATCTAAAGATCATGTTTAGTCTTTTTGACCCAGAATTTATTGTTTCTTTCTTTAAAAAATTCCGCCTCTAATTCGCCAAAAGCTCCTCCAAGGTATTCCTAAAGCCCGTGCTATTCCAATCGGCTGCGCCTTCTTTTTTAATCACAATTCGTCCCTTTTTATCAATAAGATAAGAAGTTGGTAGCTTATACCCTTCTAAAGGATCTGGATAATTAGTTTTCATGCGATAAACCGGTAGATCATATCCTTTGGCATTCATAAATCCCTGGCTGGTTTCGAATTCTTCTCCGCTTATAAAAAGGAAAACCACACGATCTTTATAATCTTGATAAACTTTGTTTAAACTGGGCATTTCTGCAATACACGGTGGGCACCATGTAGCCCAGTAATTTATTAAAATTACTTTGCCCTTAAATTGTCGAAAATCGACTTCATTTTTAAAACGATCTTCTAAGATCCAGTTATAAGATTCGATCTCTGGCCGTTCTTCTTCATCGGTAACACTTGGATTCGAAGCTATAATTTTATTAAAAACAATGGCGATTGGTTTTCGGGTTTGCGGCATCACCATCGCGATAATAATCACTACCAAAATGATATTGGTCCATTGATTTTTAAAAAGCTTTTTCATACCAGGCAATTTTTCAGCAAAAATAATTGAATCTATTTTATCGGCATAGGATTTATGTTGAAGTATAGACTGTACTAAAAACAAAAAACTCTCGCCAAAAGCGAGAGTTTTTAAAATCATCTATATAAATCTTAATTAAGCAGCGTTTTGCTTTTTGATTAAGTTTAACGCTGAACCATGCTTATACCATTCGATTTGTGGCTGGTTGTAAGTATGTTCAGCTTTGATTGTATCTTTAGAACCATCTGCATGAACGATTTCAATTGTAAGATCTTTATCTGGAGCAAACTCCTCTAGATCTATAAAGTTGAAGGTGTCATCTTCCTGAATTAGATCGTAATCTTCTTCATTTTTGAAAGTAAGTCCTAACATACCTTGTTTCTTAAGGTTAGTTTCGTGAATACGAGCAAAAGATTTTACTAGTACCACTTTAACACCTAAGTGACGAGGCTCCATAGCAGCATGCTCACGAGAAGACCCTTCACCGTAATTGTGATCACCTACTACTACTGTTGGAATTCCTTCTTTTTTATACTCTCTTTGTACCGCCGGCACACCATCATACTCCCCGGTGATTTGGCTTTTTACAAAGTTAGATTTCTTATTAAATGCATTAATTGCCCCGATAAGACAGTTATTAGAAATGTTATCTAAGTGACCACGGTAACGTAACCAAGGACCAGCCATAGAAATATGATCTGTAGTACATTTACCCCATGCTTTTATAAGAAGTTTTGCTCCTGTAAGGTTTTTACCATCCCAAGGCTCAAAAGGTGTAAGTAATTGTAAACGCTCGCTATCTTCAGCAACTTTTACTTCTACATCACTACCATCTTCCTTAGGTGCTACATAACCAGCATCTTCTACAGCAAAACCTTTTGTTGGAAGTTCGATACCTTGTGGCTCATCTAACATAACTTCCTCTCCATTTTCGTTGATCAATTTATCACGAGTTGGATCGAAATCTAAACGACCAGAAATTGCGATTGCAGCAACTATCTCTGGAGAACCAACAAAAGCGTGAGTATTTGGATTCCCATCTGCACGCTTAGAGAAGTTACGGTTAAAAGAATGCACGATAGTGTTTTTCTCTTCACCTTTACGATCACTACGATCCCATTGACCGATACATGGCCCACAGGCATTTGTAAATACAGTCGCATCTAGATCTTCAAAAATTTGAAGTAATCCATCACGCTCTGCAGTAAATCTAATTTGTTCAGATCCTGGGTTAATTCCAAAATCTGATTTTGATTTAATTTTCTTGTTAACCGCTTGCTGTGCGATAGAAGCAGCACGCGTTAAATCTTCGTAAGAAGAGTTAGTACAAGAACCTATTAATCCCCAATCTACATTGATTGGCCAGTCGTTTTCTTTAGCCTTCTCTCCCATTTCAGAAATTGGAGTCGCTAGATCTGGAGTAAATGGCCCATTTAAGTGAGGTTTTAATTCTGAAAGGTTGATCTCGATAACTTCATCGAAGTAAGTATCAGGATTAGCGTAAACCTCATCGTCGCCAGTTAAATGTTCTTTAACCGCGTTAGCAGCTTCAGCAACATCCTCACGGTTAGTCGCTTTTAAGTAACGCTCCATAGACTCGTCATAACCAAAAGTTGAAGTGGTTGCACCAACCTCAGCTCCCATGTTACAGATTGTACCTTTACCAGTACAAGACATAGAACGAGCACCTTCACCAAAATATTCGATAATTGCACCAGTACCACCTTTTACAGTCAAGATACCTGCAACCTTAAGAATCACATCTTTTGGAGCAGTCCATCCAGAAAGTTTACCAGTTAATTTAACACCGATAAGCTTAGGGAATTTAAGTTCCCAGGGCATACCTGCCATTACATCTACAGCATCGGCTCCACCAACACCAATAGCTACCATACCTAAACCACCTGCATTTACAGTGTGAGAATCGGTACCAATCATCATTCCTCCTGGGAATGCATAATTTTCTAATACTACCTGGTGAATGATCCCGGCTCCTGGTTTCCAGAAACCAATTCCGTATTTATTAGAAACAGATTCTAAGAAATCGAAAACTTCGCTACTAGATTTGTTGGCACTTTGAAGATCGATTGCAGCTCCCATTTTCGCCTGGATTAGGTGATCACAGTGTACTGTGGTAGGAACGGCTACTTTCTTTTTACCAGCCTGCATAAATTGCAATAAAGCCATTTGCGCAGTCGCATCCTGACAAGCAATTCTATCTGGAGAGAATTCTACGTAGTCTTTCGCTCTCTCGTAAGCTGTAGTTGCTTCACCATCCCATAAGTGAGAGTAAAGAATTTTTTCTGCAAGAGTTAAAGGTCTACCAACAACGTCACGTGCTTTTGTAACACGATCTGCCATCTGGTCGTACACCTTTTTGATCATATCAATATCGTATGCCATCGTTTTAAGAGTTTTTGTTCTAAAAAAGTCCGACAAAAATAAGAAATTTAAGCGGATTTTGAAAATGAAAAGCGCTTCTAAAAGGTTTGAGTAAATGGCTTTCCGAAGGTTGAGAGCTCAAAAAATTATTCAAGAATATCTATTTTCAAACCAACTAAAAAGCAAGGTTCGCAATTTTAGAAGGTAATTTATAAGAATTCGATAAATAAATAAAAGAATCGAGTGCTATTGGTTTTATTTATAGCCATTCTTAATTATCTATAATGCAAAAAATAGGGAGAATTGAAAGCTAAGCTACTTCCACTGAAAAATGTCAATGTAAAAACTGGATTATTAAAGAAGTTCCTTAATTAAAGTTTCTATGGTAAGACCTTCAGCCTCGGCTTTGTAGTTTTTGATAATTCGGTGACGCAAAATACCTATCGCTACCGCCTGAACATTTTCTTTATCTGGAGAGAATTTCCCGTTTACTGCAGCATGAGTTTTAGCCGCTAGGATAAGATTTTGCGAGGCTCTTGGACCAGCTCCCCAATCCAGATAATTCTTTACAACTTCTGGAGCTGCTTCTGAATTTGGTCTAGTTTTACCAACCAGTTTTACAGCATATTCGATCAAATTATCAGCCACCGGCATTTTTCTAATTACCTGCTGAATTTCACTAATTTCAGCTGAAGTAAATAGAGATTGTACATCGTACTGCTTATCTGTAGTAGTATTTTTAACCACGTTCACCTCTTCCTCGAAAGTTGGATATTCCAGGTTTATGGCAAACATAAAACGATCTAACTGTGCTTCAGGCAAGGGATAGGTTCCTTCTTGTTCTATCGGGTTTTGCGTAGCCAATACAAAATAAGGTGAATCTAAATGATAACGATGTCCCGCTACTGTTACAGATCGTTCTTGCATGGCCTCTAAAAGAGCCGCCTGGGTTTTTGGTGGGGTACGATTAATCTCGTCTGCCAGCAAAATATTGGTAAATACCGGCCCTTTTATAAACTGAAATTCGCGCTTTTCGTTAAGAATTTCAGATCCCAATATATCACTGGGCATTAGATCTGGTGTAAACTGAATGCGTTTAAAATCGAGTCCAAGCGCTTTTGAAATGGTATTTACCATTAAGGTCTTTGCCAAACCAGGAACCCCTATTAACAAAGAATGCCCTCCGGAAAATACGGAGAGCAGTATTTGATCTATTACTTTTTCCTGACCTACAATTACTTTGCTTATTTCACTTTTTAAGCTTTTATGCTTTGCTACAAAATTCTCTAGTAATCTAACGTCAGACATTCAATAATCTATTTTATTTTTTTAACCAGTTGCTAGTATACTCACAATCTCTGTATTTTCCACTAATTTTAACGTAAGTATCCTGGATTTTTTCTTTTTGCCATTCCTGAATGGCTTTAATTCTTTTATCCTGAAGTGCAAGATCCTTGATCTTCATATAATCTGTACCGTAATCTGCAGTATGCTCTGGAATCCTTTTATCGATTTTTACAATCTTAAAAATTGGTCGTCCCATATCGTCCTGCTCGGTAAGTCGGTAAGAAATTTCTCCTTCATCCAAATCCTGAATCTGGCTATAAAGTCTTGGAGGTAAATTCTTTTGATCGAAACCTAGATCTCCCGTAGTTGGATTTCTCATTTTACCACCGTCAGATTTTGTTTCATCTCTATCTGAAACTTCTCTTGCTGCCTGCGCAAATTCTACTTCGCCATTTTCGATCTTTTCTCTTACAGCATCGATTTCTTCTTTAGCTTTTTCTACAGCTGCATTATTAACATCTGGAATTAAAAGTATATGACGAACATCGATTTCCTGACCTCTAATTTTAACCAATTGCACAATATGATACCCGTACATAGTTTCGAAAGGCTCACTAATCTCTCCTTCTCTTAAAGAGAAAGCTACATCCTTAAATTCTTTTACGAAAGCATCTTTTCTTCCTAAGCTTAAAATATCTCCACCAGTTTGAGTATCATCTGAATAAAGGATCGCTTTTGTTGCAAACTTAGATCCGTTTTCTAGCACATCTGCTCTAAACTGGTTTAAACGATCGATCGTTTTTTGCTTTTCTTCTTCGGGAACTTCAGGTTTTACTACAATTTCTGAAATCTCAACTTCATCACCAAAAACTGGTAATGAATCCTTAGGAATATCGTTGAAATAAGCTCTCACTTCTTCCGGAGTAACCTCAATATTTTCAACGATCTTTTGTCTCATTTGCTGAGCCAGCTGGCTTTGTTTATTCAGCTCGAACAATTCGTTTCTAAATTCAGCTTCAGAATCTCTTTTATAAAATTCTAATACATCTTCTATAGTTCCCAACTGTCTTACCATACCAGCAATTTGCTGATCGATATAATTATTGATCTGTGCATCTGGCACAATAATACTATCCTGAATTGCCTGGTGAGCGTATAGCTTATTTTCCATAAGCGATCCTGCCAACTGGCAATCGGTCACATTTGCAGTACTACCTCCCTGAGACTGGATATCTTTTCTAGTTAGATCTACATCACTATCTAAAATGATATAATCACCAATAACAGCAGCAATACCATCTACCTTTCTGCGCGCTCCTTCTTCTTCAGCTACAGGTTGGTTTTGTACCAATTCGTCTTCCATTTGTATAGAAGTGCTATCTGTAACAATGATCTCCTGCGCACCTGCATTAATACCAAGCAGTAAAGCTGCCAGCATCAAACCTCTTTTAATTGTAAATCTCAAATTGATTGTTTTTAATTGCATCTTTTGTAATATCCTTTTCTAATTGCTTCACCAACTCTAATTTCTGCTTGTTGAGCAAAATCTGTTCCACCGTTGGTTTTGCATATTCTAACGGCGCCTGATCGTTTTTCTTTAGCGCATCGTTTACATAGATCAAATAAGTTTCTATAGAATCCTTTAACTCTATGTAATTATCTTTTCGTAACAACTTAGCTCTATCTTCTACACTAAGTGGAGTTACTTTATCGTAAACCGTTGCTGTTTTTATCCAAACAGAATCATTAAACGAATAATTTTTGAATTGCAATGCATTTTCCTGCAATTTTACTTTATCCTCTTCATTAAAACGAACAAACCAATCTTTAATTTTATCAAGATTGGTATTATTTGCTTCTAAATTTATGTACCTAAGCTTCACAAGATCCTGGCTAAGCTTAAAATTCTCTTTATTTTGCTCGTAATAACTGGCAATTATAGTATCTGTAAAGACCGAATCCAACTCTTTAGATACTACCGCATCTGTGTAAGCATTGGTATATAATTCGTTCTTATAATTCTCTACAAGCTCATTAAATTCCTTTTGCCTGGCTTCTGGAAGATTTAGTTTTGCACGGTCGATCAATAATTGCTGTGTTGCCCATCGATTAATGTAGCTATTTACAATGATCGTGCTATCTTCAGCAGAAATCCCGTCTCCAACAAGACTTTTAATATCTTCTTCATACAAATAAGAATTATTTACCCGAACAACAACTTTTCGGTTATCCTGAGATTTAAAAAGATCACAGGAAATAACCAAAATCGGCACGAAGCCAATTAAAATTGCCTTAAATATTTTCTTCAAACCTGGTAAACAATTCTATTAATCTCAGTAAAAACGCCGTTTTCTGAAATTTCTTATTAAGTGCAGCAAAAATAAGAATTCCTAAAGGTTCTGCAAGCTATAACCTTACTGATTATCAAGCACTGTTTGTATTTTATCGAAAATAGACTGGTAATACCAATCGCCGAAAATGAAAAACTATCATTTTCCTAAAAAATCCTATGTTTAATTGATACTCACTGTTATATTTGCGCAAAACAAGAGATAAAAAATGAAGAAATTTAGCGTATTAATTACATTTTTATTTTTCGCAATTGCAGCGAATGCACAAAGTAAGATAGGAACGATAGATGCCGAATACATTATTAACAAAATGCCAGAGATTAATGATGTGAATAATGGTGTACAGGCTTACAACGAATCTTTACAGGCAGATGTAGAACAGGCAATTAACACTTACGAAGGATTAATTAAAAATTACCAGGACAGTACTGCTGTTTTTACTGAAGATGTAAAGAAACAACGCGAAAACCAGATTCTTGGATTAGAAAACGAAATTAAACAATTTCGCCAGCGTTCGCAGGTAATGATGCAAATGAAGCGTAATGAACTTACGCAGCCATTATATCAAAAAATAGATGCTGCCATGCAGGAAGTAATTAAAGAAGAAGGATATACACAGATCTTTCATGCAGGTGGTGGCGCTTTAGCATACTCACAACCTGGAAGTGATATTACTGAAAAAGTGATGGAGAAATTAGGAATCTCGATCGAAGAAGTAAATACCACTCAGCCTTCAGCAGATAGTAACAATACAAACTCAAACTAAGTTAGCTAAAGAGTTTGAAAAATATAAAATAAAAAAGCCCGCGTTTGCGGGCTTTTTTATTGATCAAAATTCGTCGATTATCGACTATAATTTGGTGATTCTTTAGTGATCGTTACATCGTGAGGATGACTCTCATGAATACCTGAAGAAGTAATTTTCACGAATTTAGCATGTTCTTTAAGTGCTTCGATATCTTGCGCACCACAATACCCCATACCAGCTCTTAAACCTCCAACAAATTGGTGAATGCTTTCTTCTAATTCTCCTTTGTAAGGCACACGACCAACGATTCCTTCTGGAACCAATTTCTTAATATCATCTTCTACATCCTGGAAATAACGATCTTTAGAACCTTTTTTCATCGCTTCTACAGATCCCATTCCGCGATAAGATTTGAATTTTCTTCCTTCGTATATAATGGTTTCACCAGGAGATTCTTTTGTTCCTGCTAAAAGAGATCCTAGCATCACACAATCTGCTCCTGCAGCAAGTGCTTTAGGAATATCACCGGTATAACGAATTCCACCATCTGCGATAACCGGCACACCGGTTCCTTTTATTGCAGCCGCCACTTCTAAAACTGCTGAAAATTGTGGAAATCCAACTCCTGCTACAACTCTTGTTGTACAAATAGAACCTGGCCCAATTCCTACCTTTACAGCATCTGCACCTGCTTCTACTAAATACTTTGCAGCTTCACCGGTTGCGATATTACCTACAACCACTTCAAGGTCTGGAAATTTAGCTTTAACTTCTTTAAGTACATAAACCACTCCTTTGGTATGGCCATGTGCAGTATCTATGATAATAGCATCTACGCCGGCATTGTGCAATGCTTCTGCTCTTTGTACTGCATCTGCAGTAACGCCAATAGCAGCCGCTACTCTTAATCTTCCGTAGCTATCTTTATTTGCATTAGGCTTTTGGGTAAGCTTAGTGATATCTCTAAAGGTAATTAAACCAACAAGTTTATCTTCTTTATTTACTACCGGAAGTTTCTCGATTTTATTTTCCTGAAGAATATCTTCTGCCTGATCTAAAGAGGTTCCTTCCGCAACAGTTACAAGATTTTCTGAAGTCATCACTTCTGAAATAGGGCGTTGATTGTTCTTTTCGAATCTTAGATCACGATTAGTTACAATTCCTATCAATTTCCCTTCATCATCAACAATTGGAATTCCGCCGATGCTATGCTCTCTCATTTGATCTTTAGCATCCTGAACGGTAGAAGAAATTGGCAAAGTAACAGGATCGATAATCATTCCGCTTTCTGCACGTTTTACTTTACGCACTTTTAAAGCCTGCTGCTCTATCGTCATGTTTTTATGAAGAACACCTATACCTCCCTCTCTGGCCATGGCAATTGCCATACGAGATTCTGTTACGGTATCCATCGCTGCTGAAACAATAGGAACGTTAATCGTAATGTTTTTGGTAAATTTTGTCTGGATATTTACTTCGCGTGGTAAAACCTCAGAGAAGGCAGGGACTAAAAGAACATCATCGTAAGTAAGCCCTTCTCCCAGAATTTTGGATTCGTGTGCAACCATAGCAATTAAGAATTTAATTGCATGCAAATATACACAGTTTTCGGTAGAATGCGTTAGGTTTAGGTGAATAAATCCTTAATCATTGTTTTTTCTGAAACAAACGATAAATTCAGATCCTTCCCCCGGATAACTTTTAATTTCCAGACGTGCGTTATTCAGCGTTAAAAATTGTTTCACCAGCAACAAACCAATCCCTGTACCGGTCTCCATTTCCGTTCCCAGTTCAGACATGATCTGTGTATTAAAATTCTTAATCTGCTCGATGCGCGCTTCAGAAATTCCATCACCACCATCCCTTATCTTGAAAAGCACACATTTAGGTTCTTCAGCATAATGAATTTTAATTTCGCTACCTGGATGCGTAAACTTAATGGCATTACTAATTAGGTTATGAAGTATGATCGAAAGATGCCCATTATCAACAAAAATCGGACTCAAATTTGAAGGAATTTCGTGGGTAATCTGAATATTTTTTGACTTCGCAACCAGATAATGCGCCTCCATAATCTCTTTAACTCGCTTTGCCAGTATCACCTCTTCGATGTACATTTTAGCACCTTCTAGCTGCGAATTGGCCCATTGCAATAAATTTTGAAGCATAGTTGACGTTGCTGATACCTGCTTAAGCATTTCATCCAAAAGCTCGGCCTGCTCTTTCTCGGTAAACTCGCCAGTTTTTATAAGCTCTAATAACTTTTGAATAGAACCAATTGGCGATTTTAAGTCATGCGATAAAATAGAAAATAATCGATCTTTACTTTTATTGATCTTCGCAAGTTCTTCGTTACGCTCTGTGATCACATCATTTTTCTGAAGTATAAGTCGGTTTTTCTCTTCAAGTGTTTTTCTAAACTTTTCTTTTTGGCGATAACTTTTAATTCTGAAAAATAAAACTAACAATAGGACAAATCCGGCGAATAAGAGAATGGCAATAATGAGCTTATTTTTAGAAAGCTCTTTATCTTTCTCCATCTTCTCTGAACGCAAACGTCGATTATCTGCTTCCTTTTGTTCCAGGTTCAGAAGATTTATGGCTCTAATTCTTTTTTGATCGTAAAGGGAATCTCTATACGCTTTGTTTTCTTTCGAAAATAGTACTGCATTTTCCAATTCTCCTTGTGCTTCATAGATATCGAATAAAACCCCGGTAATTCGTTCTAATTCAAAAAAAGAAGCATTAGTTTTTCCAAACCCAAGTGCTTTTAACCCATATCCTTCGGCGGTATCCAGATTATTTAAAGCAAGGTTGGTTCTTGCCAGGCCGTAATAAGAAAACGCTTTTTCCCAATTATTGGGTGCTACCGTATCATTTAAAACGCGTTGATAGTAATTTTGTGCTGTTTTGATCTGGTCTTTTTCGTAAGCTAAATTTCCTAACTGATTTAAAGTAAGATGCTCGATATCTTTCCTTTTCGATGCAACAGCCAAAGTAAGCGCACTATCCAAGGTCACTTTAGCACTTTCTAACTCTCCAGATTGAAGTTCTGATACCCCAAGATTAATTATAGCAGGAGCTGCAGCATATTCATCTTCGGCTAAATTATAATAATCGATGGCCTGTTTAAAATATTCAATCGCTTCATTGTGACGATCGATTCCTTGCTGAATAAGCCCAAGACCATTTAGACATTTACCAATTCCTTCCCAGTTTTCGGCTTCTCGAAAAAGTTTTTCTGCTTCAAGAAAATGAGACAAAGAAAGATAGTATTCCCCTTTTACATAAAATGCAACTGCATATCTATGCTGAAGTTTGCCCTTTAGGTTCGCGTCATCACTCTGAGTTACAAAAGTTTTGGCTTTATCTAGTTTGCTTTCAGCAAGTTTAAAATCATTGAATATGAATTCGTTGGCTTCTTTCAAATAAAAAGAAGCCGAATCGGCTATTTGCTCTTGTGAAAAATCTGACTGAGCCAATGCCAATTTTGTAAGAAAAAGAAAGAAAATTCCTAAAAACCTGATTCGCAAAACTTAAAGCTATTAATCCTGCACAATAATAAGAAGAAAACTAAAAATTCTCCTAATGATAAGCCTTGAAGATTTCACTAGCTTTATTAAAAGCCGCCTCAAAACTTCCCATTCTAAGATTTGTGTTCTGTTTTTTGGTGTTGAAATAGGAGTACATTTTTTCTGTAGGCATATTTCCTGTAAGCTCATCTTTCGCCATCGGGCAACCACCAAATCCCTGAATGGCCCCATCAAATCGAGTACAACCCGATGTAAATGCCGCGTCTACTTTTTCGAACCAGGTTCCCGGCGTGGTGTGTAAGTGCGCACCAAACTCGATATTGGAAAATTTTGGGATTAATTCTGAAAAAAGGTACGTAATCACTTCTGGTGTTGAAGTTCCAACGGTATCAGACAGTGATAAGATCTTTACTCCCATTGCCGATAACTTTTCGGTCCATTCTCCAACAATTTCAACGTTCCAGGGATCACCGTAGGGATTTCCAAATCCCATAGAAAGATATGCTACGACTTCTTTATTAGCTTGACCTGCGATGTCTAGAATTTCCTTCAAGATTTCTACCGATTCATCAATGGTTTTATGCGTATTACGCATCTGGAAATTTTCTGAAATTGAAAATGGATATCCTAAATAAGCAATTTCAGGAAATTGAGCAGCATCTTCAGCGCCGCGCGTATTTGCTACGATCGCCAAAAGCTTACTTTTTGTCTTACTAAGATCGAGCATCGAAAGCACCTCAGCCGTATCGCGCATTTGAGGAATTGCCTTTGGAGAAACAAAGCTACCAAAATCGATAGTATCGAAACCGCATTGTAATAAAGACTGAATATATCTTGCTTTAGCCTGTGTTGGAATAAAATCTTTAATTCCCTGCATGGCATCACGCGGACATTCGATAAGTTTTATTTCTCCCATGCTTCCAAAGATAGTTTTTTAGATTTTGATAATAAAATCTAATGTTTATTCAGAAATAGATAATTGGTTCTGAAAAAATTGGTGCTATCTAGCAGATCGAAATTGTATAAATTCTGGCGTCATTTTTATACAATCATGGCAAATAAAGAACCTCTGGGAATTAAATAAGAATAAAAACTCCAATTCCTATAAACACTAAAACCTGAGTCCATTTTAAAACCACACCCGAATTTCGGTGTTTTTGAAGATATTTTGAAATACTTCCGGCAAGGATCGCAACCAATACAAAGATCAAAAACCCCTGAAGCATAAAAATGAGTCCTAAAATATAGAATTGCAGCACCGTATTTCCTTCAGGTTCCCATAAAAATCCGGGGAAAAGCGCTAAAAAAAAGATCGTCACTTTCGGGTTTAAAACATTCATTATAAATCCCTGTCTATATAATCCAAACAGACTTTTTTGTTTAATTCCTTCCGTAGAAAAAGCTATTTCAGGATCACTTTTAAAGACTTTGTAAGCCAAAAAGAACAAATAAGCCGCACCAAGACATTTTATAACCAAATAAATAGTTTCCGACTGTTTTATTATTGCTGAAACGCCAAAAGCCACCAAAGTGGTATGCACTGTTACTCCAGAAACTAGTCCCAAAGCCGTAATAATAGCATGCTTTTTCCCATTCGCCATTCCCTGTACCAAAACATAAATAATATCTGGTCCCGGGGCAAGCGTAAGTAAGATCGTTGCGGTTAAAAATGGAATGATCTGTTCTAACAAAAGCTCTTTAAATTATGATTTTGGATAATTTTCGAGGATCTTTTTATTGATCGCTTTAATTAGCGCAGGACCTTCGTAAATAAAACCAGTGTATAATTGCACCAAACTTGCGCCGGCTTCTAACTTTTCGATAGCATCCTCTGCGGTATGAATTCCGCCCACACCAATGATTGGAAAAGCTTTATTACTTTTTTCTGAAAGAAATTTAATCACCTCGGTAGATCTTTTGGTAAGTGGTTTTCCGCTAAGACCACCGGTTTCATTTTTATCTTCAGATTGTAAACCTTCTCGAGAGATTGTGGTGTTTGTTGCAATTACTCCGTCGATCTTAGTTTCCTGAACAATATCGATAATATCTAAAAGCTGAGAATCGGTAAGATCTGGTGCGATTTTTAACAATATTGGCTTTTGTTTTGTCTTCGCATTATTTAGCTCCATCAAAGTTTTCAGCAGATGCGTTAAGGGTTCTTTATCCTGAAGCGCACGTAAATTTGGTGTATTTGGCGAACTTACATTTACCACAAAATAATCTACATAATCAAATAAAGCTTCAAAACAGATCTTATAATCTTCTACAGCTTCTTCATTTGGCGTCACTTTATTTTTACCAATGTTCCCTCCAATTAAAACATCGGTATTTTTCTTAAGTTCTTCAACCATTTGCTCAACACCCCCATTATTAAAACCCATTCGGTTAATGATTGCCTGATCTGCTTTCAATCTAAACAAGCGCTTTTTATCATTACCGGGCTGTGGTTTTGGCGTAACCGTACCAACTTCAATAAACCCGAAACCAAGATTCGATAATTCCTTATATAATTTTGCATCTTTATCGAATCCAGCTGCCAATCCAACCGGATTTTTGAACTTGAGCCCAAAAACCTCCCGACTTAAACGCGGATCGTTATTGCTGAATTTTGATCTTAAAATTGCGGATACACCCGGAATTTTATTTAATTTCTTTAAACTATTAAATGTGAAATGATGAATTGCCTCTGGATCGTATTTAAAAAGTATCGGGCGAATTAAAGACTTGTACATATTCGGCTGGTTTGTGCAAAAATAAATGAATTGTAAAAATGAACATACTAAATCTTAAAAGGTTTTGTACCCGAATGTCAATTCGCTAATTTTGATTTGATAAACGAGATTTATTTCAGGGAAAAATCCTTTAGAGAATCAAGTAATTTTAGACAACTAACACCAACAAACATGATCAATAAACAAGAAGTTTTAGATCGATTTATAAGCTATATAAGCATTGACACCCAAAGTGACCCCGAAAGCAAAAGCACGCCTAGCACAGAAAAACAATGGATTCTTGCCAATAAACTGGCCAAAGAACTGGAAGAAATGGGAATGCAGGAAGTAAGTATCGACGAGAATGCTTATGTAATGGCCACTTTGCCTGCTAATGTCGATAAAGAATGCCCCGTGATTGGTTTTGTATCACATTTTGATACATCACCAGATTTTAATGGCGCAAATATTAATCCGCAGATCATCGAAAATTACGATGGTGGCGATATCGTTCTTAATGCTGAAAAAAATATTATGCTGTCTTCGGAATATTTTGACGATTTGAAACAGTACGAAGGGCAAACTATTATTACCACCGATGGAACTAGCCTTTTAGGCGCCGATGATAAAGCCGGAATTACTGAAATCATGTCGGCCATGAGATATCTTTTAGAGCATCCAGAAATTAAACACGGCAAGATTAAAGTTTGCTTTACACCAGATGAAGAAATTGGTCGTGGAGCACATAAATTTGATGTTGCAAAGTTTGGAGCAGACTGGGCATACACAATGGATGGTAGCCAGATTGGCGAATTAGAGTACGAAAACTTTAATGCCGCCAGCGCTAAAGTGACCGTTACCGGAAAAAGCGTACATCCCGGTTATGCCAAAGATAAAATGGTAAACAGCATGTATATTGCTCAGGATTTTATCAATTCGCTGCCAAGATTAGAAACCCCAGAACATACAGAGGGCAGACAGGGTTTTTTCCACTTAAGCAATATCAATGGTGATGTTGAAGAAACGGTGCTTCAATACATTATTCGAGATCATGATAAAAAGCATTTTGAAGCTCGTAAACAAATGATCCAGGATCTAGGTTTAGAGATTTGCAAACAGTACGATAGCGAATGTGTAAAGGTTGAAGTTAAAGATCAATATCGCAATATGCGCGAAAAGATCGAACCAATGATGCATATTGTGGATCTGGCAAAAGAAGCGATGGAAGCGGTTGAGGTAACACCAATCATTAAACCTATTCGTGGCGGAACAGATGGTTCTCAACTAAGTTTTATGGGACTTCCCTGCCCTAATATTTTTGCCGGCGGACATAATTTCCACGGAAAATATGAATATGTACCATTAGAAAGTATGCTAAAAGCTACTGAAGTTATCATAAAAATTGCCGAACTTAATGCCAGGTAATTCTTTAATAAATCAAGATTGGTGATTTGAGACACTGATTTTTTTATTTCGCGGAATCCTGATAATTATTGGAACTAGAGCATTTAATCTCGATTATCGAGTAAAATTGATCACTATGGCAGTAAAAGACGTAGATGAATACATTGAAGTTCACGAGTATTGGCAAACCGAATTAAGACAGATTAGAGAGATGCTTCAGGAAACCATTTTAGAAGAAACTATAAAATGGGGAGCGCCAACTTATACGCTAAAAAATAAAAATGTTGCAGGACTTGCGGCCTTTAAAAATCATATTGCATTGTGGTTTTTTAACGGAGCTTTACTTCAGCAGAACACAGGATTGCTTGCAAATGCCCAAGAAAACAAAACCAAAGCTTTACGGCAAATTCGATTTGAAAAAGGCGAAAAAATTAATACTGAAATTTTGCTTCCGTATGTTTTAGAAGCGATCGAAAACCAGAAGCTTGGAAAAACGATAAAAGCTTCAAGAAAAAAAGATCTTATCATTCCGCCTGAATTGAAATTGGCTTTAAAAAATGATGCCGAATTAAACGAATCTTACTGCCAGCTCACTTCAGGAAAACAAAGAGAATATGCCGATCACATTAGCGAAGCCAAAAGAGAAACTACACGAGCAAAGCGATTAGAAAAAATTATCCCAATGATAAAACAAGGCGTAGGATTACACGATAAGTATAAAAATTGCTGATTTATATTATTGTAACTTCTGCTTTTTAATGCTCCAGACATTCTTAAAAATCTTATCAAAAAATTAGATTATATTAGCTATATGAATCTGAAAGAATCAATTAAATATAGGATGTCTGATTTTTTGACGTTATGTAAAACTCATAACGTTAAAACATTATACGCTTTTGGTTCTTCTACAACAGATCATTTTAACGAAGATACAAGTGATATCGATCTTTTAATTGAAATTGAAAATAACGACCCTATTGAAAGAGGCGAAAATCTTATAAATATTTGGGACAAACTCGAACAGTTTTTTCAAAGAAAAGTTGATTTACTTACCAACAACTCCATTAAAAATCCAATTCTTAGACAGGAAATCGAGTCTACCAAAATTTTAATCTATGATGGACAAAAGCAGGAAATATCTATCTGATATTTTAATCGCTATTGATTTAATAGAAGATTTTATCATAGACATTTCAGATTTTAATGACTATGAGAAGGACCTAAAAACACAAAGTGCTGTAGAAAGGCAGTTGGCTATTATAGGTGAAGCTCTAAATAAATTTAAAAAAGTTGCTCCTGGTATAAATATCGAAAATGATAAAAGAATAATTTCATTTAGAAATCGACTAATTCATGCTTACGACAGCATCGATAATTCCATCGTTTGGGCAATAATTAATAGAAATCTGAAACCGTTAAAAAAGGAGATTAAAGATTTTTTAAACTAAACATTGCTTTATATCTATAAAAAAATCCCTTTAGAAATTCTAAAGGGATTTTTTTATTATTAAAAGAAAAAGTTACTTTTTCTCTTCTTTTAGCTTTTTATCTTCCTTAGCAGGTTTAGCCGGCTCGTTAAGCTTTTGGCTCATTTCAAGAGATATTGAAGATTTGTCGAAAGTGATCTTTCCAGCACCGGTTTCAATAATTACCGCGTTGTTTTTCTCACTAAAATCGACAATTTTACCATGCATTCCGCTTTTGGTAACTACTCGATCTCCTTTTTTTAATTCAGCAATAAAGCTTTTCTCCTGTTTAGCCTTTTTCATTTGCGGGCGTATCATAAAAAAATACACTACGGCAAACATTAAGATTAAAGGAAGAAACTGTTGTATTTGATCCATATAAATTTAATTCTCGCTATTTAGCTTGCGTTCTCTGCTTCTACAAAAGCTTTAATTTTTATTTGCTCTTGCCCATTTTCTGTATTTGCAGAAATGGTTACTGTTTTTTGAACCTGTCCTCTACCAGAACCATTGTATTTTACAAGCATTTCACCTGTTTCTCCTGGCTGGATAGATTCGTTTTTATGATATTCTGGCACAGTACATCCACAAGTACTTTTTGCATTAGTAATTACTAATGGCGCTCTACCAGTATTTGTAAAAGTAAATACATGTTCTACTGGCTCTCCTTGAGGAATGTTCCCAAAATCGAACTCAGTTTCATCGAATGATAGCTCTGGATATACAGTTGCTTTAGAATCACGTGCTGCTGCTGCATCTACGTTTTCAGCTTTCACTTTTTCTGAAGCGCTGCTTCCAGCATCTTTGCAAGAAGTAAAGAACATTGTTCCCACTGCTGCTATTAATAAAATTCCTTTTTTCATAATATGTATAAATTTGAGGTTTAAAATTAAGAAAAAATCTAGACTACATAAGGCCGCGCCCTATTTTATTTAATTTCCCGTCGGTTTTATATTCTTTTGAAAGCTTATCCAAAATACCGTTTATAAAAATACTACTTTTTGGGGTACTGTATTCTTTACTGATCTCCAGATATTCGTTAATTGTAACTTTCACCGGAATCGATGGAAATTCTAAGAACTCGCAGATCGCCATTTTAATAAGCACTGTATCTATCTCGGCAATCCTGTCTTTATCCCAGTTTGGTGTTTTTCCCTGCATTTCTTCAGAAAGCTTCGCATCTTTTAAATATGTTTTTCTGAAAAGATTCACTGCAAACTCTTTATCATCTATAGATTTAAAAAGCTTAGGAAGTTTATCCTCTGGCGAAGCTGTTTCCTTCAATTTCTGAAGCATTTTTACCACCGCCGTATTTACTAAAGGAAGATCATCTAACCAGGTTAGTTTTTTATCTTCAAAATAATCGTAAATCTTGTCGTTTGGCGCAATTACCTTTTTAAAGATGGCAAGAATAAAATCTTTATCCTCTTTAAACGAGTTATCTCTCGTTTCCATATAATCTGCAAACGCATCGCTTTCTTTGATCTCGTTCCATAAAATAGCAACATACTCATCGTCAAACTTCCAGTGATTAAGTTTACGATCGTCGACAATTTGCTCTAATTGGGTGTTTTGCTCTAAGATTTCAAAAACTGAATTCTGAACAAACTTCCTGTTAGGATCTTTATCTTCCTGTGTTGCGAGATGTTTTTGTTGGGAACGTTCTAAAAAAGTTTCGGCATGCGCTTTAATTTCGGTTAACAAACTTAGCTGAAGCACAAAAAGATCGTACATCTCTTCCATGCTTTTTAGCAGGAATTTCTCCTCGCTCGCAAGATTGTCATTTTCACTTTGGTTGAATGCGTATAAGGACTGCATTACCTTAACTCGAATATGTCTTCTTGTCAACATAACTGTAAAAGAACTTTTTTAGAATTTAAAAAGGGCGAAAGATTATTCTTTCGCCCTGCAAAAATACCAATATTTTGATTCTGGCTACTTCAAACTTGATTTTTTTCTATCTTCAATTCTTTGCTTGGCAATTTTAAGCGCTGCAAAGTGAGTTGTCATGTCCTCTCTTGCCGCAGTTTCAAGGATTTGCAAAGTAGTATTGTAGATATTTTCAGTCTTCGTCATAATATCCTGTCTGCTGTATTTTTCTAATTCAGCATACACATTTATAATTCCACCGGCATTAATTAGAAAATCTGGTGCATAAACGATCCCACGTTCACGTAAAATTTGCCCATGTTTTACCTCATCGTATAATTGATTATTGGCAGCACCGGCCACAACTTTACAGTTTAAACGGTTCACGGTATCATCGTTAATCGTTGCCCCTAACGCACAAGGAGCATAAATATCTACATGAGCGCTATAAACATCTGCTTCATCAAAAATAATCGCACCATATTTATTGCGAACTTCCTGTAAACGCTCCTCGCTAATATCACTAATATATACTTTAGCTCCGTCGTTAGTTAAGTATTCTACTAAGGTTTCGCCAACATGACCAATTCCCTGTACCAACACAGAACGACCTTCTAGCTCATCTGTACCAAACTGATATTTGGCAGCAGCCTTAATTCCCATAAAAACACCATAAGCAGTAACTGGCGATGGATTTCCTGATCCTCCTCTTTCTTCAGAAATTCCGGTTACATAAGGAGTTACATCTCTTACCAAATCCATGTCTGCAGTTTCCATCCCAACATCTTCAGCAGTAATATATTTTCCTCCAAGAGAATCTACATACTCACCAAACTTCATCATTAACTCTGGAGTCTTTTGGGTTTTAGCATCACCAATAATCACTGCTTTACCTCCACCAAGGTTTAAACCTGTGATCGCACTTTTAAACGTCATCCCACGAGATAAACGCAATACATCATTTAATGCTTCCCACTCGCTGGTATAATTCCACATTCTGGTACCACCTAAAGCTGGTCCCAAAACTGTATTATGAATACCTATTATTGCTTTTAATCCTGTATCTTTGTCGTTACAAAAAACAACCTGTTCATGATTATCGAACGAAAGCTGTCCAAAAACTGGTGCAGCTTTTTTAAGTTCTTTAGCATTTAAAACATCAACTTGCATAATTTGCTGGTTTTATATTAATGTCATTTTTTTAATTATCCTTAAAATGACGGCACAAAAATAAGAATATTTTAATTTTACACCATTAAAATTTGGTTAAAATATCATATCCTTAAAATTAGAGATCTTTTTTAAGAATGAAACATTTAAGAACGCTCAATAAATTCTTTCTAAAATATAAGTGGAAACTGCTTCTGGGATTGGTAGTAACGATCATCTCCCGGATATTTGGTTTGTACTTTATACCGCTTGTAGGAAATTCTACAGATGCTATACAACAATACCTGAATGGAGAACTCACCAATTATGATGCTTTTAAAGCAGAATTGATTCAGAATATCCTGCTGTTGGTAGGAACCACCTTGATCTCGGCATTTTTCACTTTTCTTATGCGACAAACATTTATTGTGGTTTCTCGTCATATCGAATATGATCTTAAAAATGTAGTGTATAAACACTACCAGGAATTGTCGCTTAACTTTTACAAAAAGAATCGTACCGGTGATCTAATGAACCGTATTAGTGAAGATGTCACTAAAGTAAGAATGTATTTAGGGCCGGCAATTATGTACACGGTTACTACATTAACTTCTACAGTTGTGGTATTGATCTTTATGATACAGGCAGCACCAGTGCTTACACTGTATACTGTAATCCCACTACCTATTTTAAGTTTTGCGATCTATAAGTTGAGTGTTGCAATACAGAAGAGAAGCACAATTGTTCAGCAATACTTATCTAAATTAAACACTTTTACCCAGGAAAGTTTCAGCGGAATTGCTGTTATAAAATCTTATGGTTTAGAACAACAAACCGATAACAACTTTACAGAACTTTCGAATTCGAGCAGGGATAAAAATATTGATCTTGTAAAAGTTCAGGCATTTTTCTTTCCGCTTATGGTTTTGCTTATCGGGATAAGTAATGTTCTTGTAATTTATGTTGGTGGTCGCCAGTATATCACCGGCCAGATCGATAACCTTGGTGTTATTGTAGAGTTTCTACTTTATGTAAATATGCTTACCTGGCCTGTGGCTTCTATTGGATGGGTTACTTCTTTAGTAAAACAGGCAGAAGCTTCACAAGAACGTATCAATGAATTTTTAGATAGTGATCCAGAAATTAAAAATCATAAAGAAACTGAAGACCAGATAAAAGGTAAAGTCACATTTAAGAATGTAAATTTTACTTATGAAGACACCAATATCACGGCTTTAAAAAATATCTCTTTTGAAGTAAATCAAGGAGAAACTTTAGCCATTATCGGTAAAACCGGATCTGGTAAATCTACGGTTCTCGATCTTATTGGCCGACTTTATGATGTGGAAGAAGGTGCTATAGAAGTTGATGGTAAAAATGTAAAAAACCTGAATCTTGATAGCCTTAGAAGAAATATTGGATACGTGCCGCAAGATGCCTTCTTATTTAGCGATTCGATTAGAAACAACATCAAATTCGGTAAAGAAAACGCGACAGATCAAGATGTGATCGAAGCCGCTAAAACAGCTTCTGTACACAAAAATATCCAGAGTTTTAGCAAAGGTTACGACACCGTTCTTGGTGAACGAGGAATCACCTTATCTGGCGGGCAAAAACAGCGAGTTTCTATTGCCAGGGCGATTATCCAAAATCCGCAAATCCTGCTTTTCGACGATTGTCTTTCAGCTGTAGATACTGAAACCGAAGAAGCAATTCTTAGCAATCTTTTCAAAATATCTCGTGATAAAACGACTATTATTGTGAGTCACAGAATTTCTTCAGCAAAAAATGCAGATAAAATAATTATTCTTGAAGACGGAAATATCGTACAACAGGGAACTCACGAAGAATTAATCAAAACAGACGGATATTATAAAGAACTGTACGCAAAACAGTTAAATGAGAAAGAAATGTGAAAATTTCTTGTAAGATGTTAATTTTTTTTAGATTTTTGAGGGCAACTTTACTAAACCATTTAAAGAATTATATTTTATGAGCGACAAGGGATTGATGGAGAAAGAAGAAATATTCTCTAAAGTACTAAGAGCGGGAAGAAGAACTTATTTCTTTGATGTGAGAGCGACTCGTGCCAACGACTATTACCTAACCATCACAGAAAGTAAAAAATTCACCAACGACGACGGATCTTTCTATTACAAAAAACACAAAATTTACCTTTACAAAGAAGATTTTGCTGGTTTTACAGAAATCCTACAGGAAATGACAGATTTTATTCTGGACGAAAAAGGTGAAGAAGTGATAAGCGAACGTCATCAAAAAGACTTTAAACCTTCTTACGAAGGTACCGGTGCAGTAGAAACCAAAACTGCTCCAGAAAATTTTACTGATGTAAGCTTTGACGATATCTAAAAAATTACTCTTAAATTGTTAACCGCCTCTCAACCAGAGGCGGTTTTTTTATTTTATACCTCAAAATTTTAAACTATGAAGAAAATTTTTATTCTCTTTTTTCTTATTTCAAGCATTAGTTTTCAGGCTCAGGATTTCGATACCTTAAGCTTGGATTACTATTTACCAAAAAACATTACCTACAATGCCGATATTCCAAAACCACAGGATGTTATTGGATTTGTGCCAGGGCAATATCACATTAGCCACGATAGATTAGTAAATTATATGAATAAACTTGCTGAAGTTTCCCCCCGCATCAGCATAGAAAATCGTGGTACTACTTACGAAGGAAGACCGCTTTTACTGCTTACCATTTCTTCTGAAGAAAATATTCAGAATATCGACCAAATTCAGCAAGATCATAAAGCTTTAGTTGAAGAAGGCTCTGCAAATATAAATACTGAGAACATGCCAATTGTGGTAAACCAGGGATTCTCGATTCATGGGAACGAACCCAGCGGAACCAATGCCGCGCTACTTGCCGCCTACTATTTAGCTGCAGCTGAAGGTGATGAAATCGAAGAATTATTAGACAATACCATTATTCTTTTTGATCCTTCTTTTAATCCAGATGGATTGCAACGTTTCGCCTATTGGGCAAACACCAATCGTAGCGCGAATATCAACGCAGATCCACAAGATCGCGAATACGATGAAGTTTGGCCAGGCGGAAGAACCAATCACTACTGGTTTGACTTAAACCGTGACTGGCTACCGGCACAATTACCAGAATCCAGAGCGAGAATTAAAACCTTCCATAAATGGTATCCTAATATTCTTACAGATCACCATGAAATGGGTTCTAATTCGTCGTTTTTCTTTCAACCTGGGATTCCGTCGAGAACGCATCCTTTAACGCCAGACCTTAACCAGGAATTAACTCAGGAGATCGGAAAATACCACGCAGCAGCTTTCGATAAATTAGGTAGCTTTTATTTTACTGAAGAAAGCTACGATGACTTTTACTACGGAAAAGGTTCTACCTTCCCCGATATTAACGGAAGTATTGGAATCTTGTTCGAGCAGGCCAGTTCTCGCGGGCATGCACAGGAAACCGATAATGGATTATTAACTTTTCCTTTCACTATTAGAAATCAATTCACCGCAGCACTTTCTACTTTAGAAGCCGCAAAGAACATGAGGGTAAAATTGTTGAATTATCAGCGTGATTTTTATAAAAACGCTCGAAACTCTGCCGCTAAAGGTGCCTGGGCTTTTGGAAGTGAAAAAGATGCCACTTCTGCTTATCATTTAGCTGAAATTATGAAAAGGCATCAAATTGAAATTCATCCGGTAGACAAGGAATTCAGCGAAAATGGCAAAACCTATAAGCCCGGTTCAGCATATATTATTCCGAAGAATCAAAGACAACATCGCCTGGTCGAAGCTATGTTAGAGAAAAGAACCACGTTTGAAGACAGCTTATTTTATGATATTTCAGCATGGACGTTTCCGCTTGCTTTCAATGTAGATTATACCAGCAATGCCTCTTTAAGTAATGCAGGAGATGCGATTGATAAACTGGAAAAACCTGCGGTTCCTTCCGTAGAAAAAAGCTCCTACGCTTACGTGATGGAATGGCATGATTACAATGCACCAAAAGCACTGAATATGATCTTGGACAAAGGTTTAAGAGCCAGCGTTGCCATGAAAAAATTTGGCACTAAAATTAAAGAATATGACTACGGAAGTATCATGATCCCGGTTCAGAATCAAAAACTAGATAAAGATGAACTTTTTGATTTTATAAAAAATGTTTCTGAAACTGCTAATATCGAGATTGATGCCGTGGGCACTGGTTTAACTTCAGGAATTAATCTTGGTAGCCGCTTTTTTCTTCCGTTAGAAAAACAAGAAATCGCTCTTTTAGTTGGCGAAGGTATTACTCCTTATGATGCCGGAGAAATTTGGCATTTATTCGACCAGCGCTACGATATTAAAGTTACAAAATTGAATACACGCAATTTTGGCCGTGCCGATCTTAGCCACTATACCGATATTATTATGGTGAATAGCTGGGGATCTGCACTGGATAAAAATGATACCGAAAAACTTAAAACCTGGATAAGAAATGGCGGAACTTTGATCGCCTATAGAAATGCTTCGCGCTACCTGAGTGCTAATGACCTGTTGGATATCAAAACAATCAATAACCGAATCGACGCTAAAAACATTAGTTTTGAACAGCGAAGAGATTTCTACGGAGCACAGGGAATTAACGGTGCTATTTTTGAAGCCGAGTTAGATCGTTCTCATCCTATTAATTTTGGATATAAAAATGATAAGCTGGCGCTTTTTAGAAATACAAGCATTTTTGTTGAAGCAGACGAGCAGAGTTATAACAATCCCATCCAGTATACCAACGATCCTTTGCTTAGTGGCTATATAAGCGAAGAAAAAAGCGAGGATATTAAAAATACAGTGCCTTTTAAAACCGGCGGTTTTGGTAGAGGAAACGTGATCTATTTTACAGATAATACAAATTTTAGAGCATTTTGGTACGGCACCAATAAGCTTTTAATGAATGCTATTTTCTTTGGCGATCACATGTAATTATGTTCTAGAAAACCTACTTTATAGCTAACTGATATTCGATAAAAAAGGCAGTTGTTTTTTTAAAACAGCTGCCTTTTTTATTCGGTCAATTTTTAAATCTCTGATGTTCTAATTTCTATTTTCATTAGTTTAAAAGAGCTTAAAACAAAATGACCAATTTGATTTGAGACCCGATTATCGTGTAAATTTTGGGTTTTATTTAAAATAATCTTTCTCCTAGTCTATGCTTTTCTCTTTATCTTGCGCTATATTTTAGCGTGTAGCGTAACTTCGATCTACACCCAACGGAACTGAATTTTACTACAACTTCAGTAGTGTATGAGTAAATATACGATTTTAAAGTACCTAAGAAGATTCTCTTTTTGGCTAAGTTTTTTTGCAGTAATTGCAATTATTTTCGATTTAGGTTTTTCTCACGAAAAATTTGTCGAAATTGAAATTAGAACTTTTTATTTTATTACACTTCTCATTGGTATTCCTTCTATCGCTTTACGATATTTTATTGCCAATGAGCGTTTTCCAAAAAAAGTACGAGTCTTTGATACGATCATATTTTCTCTTTTTATACTTTTAGCTGTTGCACAGATCGATACGATTAGGGAAAGTTTCGCTATTTTCGAGTTCTTTAATAAAATGGGCTGGATCTACCTGGCCATCATCATTTACTTTATACGAGAATTTTCGAGATTCGAATTGAAAATAAATCGCGAAATTCTAAATCCTGCTCAGCTGTTTATCATAAGTTTTCTAATCCTTATTCTTTTAGGAACGCTGTGCCTTATGCTTCCAAAAGCGACTCATGACGGAATATCATTTTTAGATGCCCTATTTACTTCAACAAGTGCTGTGTGTGTAACCGGTCTTATCGTAGTAGACACCGGTAGCTATTTTACGCTTTTTGGGCAAACGATCCTATTGGTTTTGATTCAACTTGGTGGACTTGGGATTATGACCTTTGCCAGTTATTTCAGTTATTTTTTCCGCGGAAGCACTTCCTACGAAAATCAATTAATGATGAAAAATGTCACTGATTCTGAAACTCTAGGTGAAGTTTTTTCAGCATTAAAAAAAATCTTGTTCATCACTTTTGTATTTGAGTTCATAGGCGCTCTTTTAATTTATCTAAGCTTAGATCCAAAATTATTTGAAACCGTAGGGGATCAAATTTTCTTTTCGATTTTCCATACGATCTCAGGATTTTGTAATGCAGGATTTTCTACTTTAGAATACAGCATGTATCAGCCAGAATATCGCTTTAATTTCCCGCTTCATATCATTCTTTCAGTATTATTTATACTTGGTGGTTTAGGATTTCCTATTGTACTGAACATTTACAAATATTGTAGATACTTCATTAAAAAGAATTTACTAATTTTTAAACGTCCCGACCAACCGGTAAATATGCCTTGGGTTTTAAACCTGAATTCTAGAATTGTTTTGGTAACCACGGCAGTTTTACTCTTTGGGGGAATGCTTTTCTTTATGTTCTTTGAATGGAATAATACGTTACAGGATTACAATTTCTTCGGAAAACTAGCTACCTCCTTTTTTGGATCATCTACACCAAGAACCGCAGGTTTTAATTCGGTCGACATGAGCGCTCTTAACTTTTCGACCATTATGGTCATTATGTTTTTGATGTGGGTTGGTGCTTCTCCAGGATCTACAGGTGGCGGTATTAAAACTAGTACCATTGCAATTGCTACACTCAATTTTTTAAGCTTAGCTAAAGGGAAGGACCGTGTAGAAGTTTACAATCGTGAAATCGCAAATAATTCGTTGCGTAGAGCTTTTTCTATCATGAGTTTATCGATGCTTTTTGTAGGTTTATCAATTTTAATGATCTCTTATTTTGATCCTAATATGCACTTACTGGATGTCGCTTTCGAATGTATTTCGGCTTACAGTACCGTTGGATTAAGTTTGGGAATTACTCCAGATTTTTCCAGCGCATCTAAGATCGTAATAATTATTACCATGTTTGCGGGAAGAGTAAGTATGCTTACCGTTATGGCCGCCTTTTTAGCAGATGTAAAACATTTGAATTACAAATTCCCTACAGAGGAAGTTTTAATAAACTAATAGCATTATGAAATATATCATTATTGGATTAGGAAACTTTGGTTCTTCGTTAGCACAAAAGCTAACCGCCCTAAACAACGAGGTTATTGGAGTAGATCTTCGCATGGACCGTATCGAAGCCATTAAAGATAAAATTACGCATGCCATTAATCTTGATGCGACAGAATCTGCCGCAGTATCTAATCTACCCCTAAGAGATACAGATGTTGTCGTCGTAGCCATTGGTGAAAATCAGGGAGCCAATGTAATGACAACGGCATTAATGAAAAAACTGAATGTAAAGCGCTTAATTAGCCGTGCGCAACAGGGCTTACAGGAAATGGTTCTGGAAGCAATGGGCGTAGATGAAATTATTCATCCTGAAGAAGAAACTGCCGAGCGTTGGGCAAAAAAACTGAATATGCGTGGCGTGGTAGATAGTTTTGAGCTTAATGAAGATTACAGCATTGTTGAAGTTCAGGTGCCCGATGAATACCACGATCGAACATTACAAGAAATACGCTTTAGGGAAGATTATGACCTGATCATTTTAACAACCATGAAGGTCACCGAAGGTAAAAACGATCTGGGCTGCGCTAAAAAGATCACGAATATAAAAGGTGTAGCTTCTGCAGATACCAAGCTTTACAAAGGTGATATTATGGTAATCTACGGAAATAAAAAAGACATAAGAAAGCTGCTTGAAGATCAGGAAAAGAATGATCGATGATTGATAGTTGTTAGGCCGCAGAAAGAAGCAGATATGAAAAAATTATCTTCCTGTTTTAAATTACAAATTTTACAGTTCTAGGACAAAATCCAGGCTTAAAATCCATTGATGAATTAATTGATAAAAAAACACGCTCACCAGTGGGAGCGATAATTTATGAAACTGGTGAAATTTTAATCGTTATTGCAGAAAAGCGTATCTTAAGCTCTATAAACAAAACTATTATTGATTATATTAGTAACTGTTTCAAAACTATATGAAGAATATATATTTTTACTATTTCGCAATTATCGCTCCCTTAGCGCTATTAATTTATCTGGTTCGACAGGAGTTCATAAATTCTGTCATTTTTAGTATTCTAATAGTATCGTATAGTTTGATATACCGCACTTACGTTGATGGCAAAAGGCTTGTGGATAAAAAGATTATTACTAATTCTGAAATATGGAATTTGGCATTGCCAGGCAGGAAAATACAATATTTTAAAGCTCTATATTTTTCAAAATAATCTTCATAATGAATGCCAGTAGTAAGTTTTTAAAAAGTGAGCCTCTAATTCTAAAGCTATTGTACTTCGTTGGTTTTCTATGCTTGACAGTTAGGATAACCTCTGCCTTAATCAATAAATATGTTGAGATCAGCAGTCATATTTCGTTAATTGGAAACTTAATAATTCTAGTCTTATTCGCAAGGCTTGTATATAGAAGAAAACACTTATCGTGAACTGAGATATCAAACAAAAATTGAAAGTTTATATCTTTGATTACTCTACAATACTTAATGAATTTTGGACTATTCCAGATAAGTATATTCTAAATTATTATAATGAGAAAAATAAGCTGGTTATAATTAATATCTGCTTACCAAAACAATGAAGATTATCTTCCATTTAATAATATTTATCTTTCTTACAATCCTAACACAGGTTGGGGGAATTATCTATTTAGCATCAATTACACTAATAAGAAGAAATAAAAGAATACTTCAACTATTTGTGTTTCTTATTCTTTACGCTCTTTCAACATTTCTAATAATTCCAACTATTGCTCCACACTTCGGTAGAGAAAAAATAAAAGAATCTCAGAATGTCGAATTACATTCGGTTTTCTATAAAATAGCGAATAGAAATTACGTTCGTCCAGAGTTAAATGGCATTATAGAGAATATCGGCAATTCAATTTCTAGAAAACATCCAGGTCTAAAATTAACTATTCTAGATGCAAATTTCCCATTCAAAGATGGATTCCCATTGTTACCACATTTAAGTCATAACGATGGAAAAAAAGTAGATATTTCATTAATGTATAAAACTAAAGAAGGGGTATTAACCAATGAGAAACCTTCAAATAGTGGATATGGTGTTTTTGAAAATCCGCTAAAAAATGAAATGAACCAAACTACCATATGCAAAAATAATGGAGCTTGGCAATATGATTACCCCAAATACCTTACGCTTGGAAAAAATTTAGATTTAGAGTTTTCAGCAAACGCTACTAAAGACCTAATAAGTTCGATTTTAAAGAATAATGAAATTCAAAAAATATTCTTAGAACCTCATCTAAAGCATCGTCTAAATATAAATAGCGAAAAAATGAGATTTCATGGATGTAGAGCAGTTAGACATGATGATCATCTGCATCTAGAAATTTAATGAGATAGAAAGAGATAATCCTTAAGAATGCTGTGCTCAATTTATCCAGAAAAGTAATTTGCAATTTCTAGAGTAGATCATTCACCCATTACTTAACAGATCTTAATCCGTCCCTCCGACAGTTTTATATGATCTACTCCTTTATTTTAGCTCATTTTCCGTAGAAAACTATCCAATTCTTAAACCATTCTCTATATGTAAACCGGGTTCGATAAGCGTAATATCATTGTGGTCGCCAACTGCTCCCATCACCAGGCATTCACTCATAAAATTAGCGATCTGTTTATCTGGGAAATTAACAACCGCAATTACCTGTTTTCCTAACAAGTCTTTTGGTTTATAATTTTTGGTGATTTGCGCTGATGTTTTTTTGAAACCAATATGTTTTCCAAAATCAATTTTCAGCTTGTAAGCAGGCTTTCTGGCTTCAGGGAACTCGTTCACCTCGATGATGGTTCCTACCCGCATTTCAACTTTTTCAAAGTCTTTCCAACTTATTTCCATAGCATTTGTATTTCTACGGAAATTTAGATATTCTAGAGTACAAATTTGTAAATTTATAGTAAAAAATTATGGCACGTACACCGTCAAATATGTTGGCTTTAGGAACTAAAGCACCAGAGTTTGAATTATACGATACAGTTACCGATAAAACCTTTGATCTTGAAGCTCTAAAAGGACCAAAAGGAATATTAATCATGTTCATTTGCAACCACTGCCCTTTTGTAAAACATGTAAATCCAGAGATCGCTAGATTAGGTGAAGAATACCAGGCAAAAGGTTTCGGGATCGTTGCAATTTCAAGTAACGATGTAGAAAATTATCCTGATGATAGTCCAGAATTAATGAAAGAAACCGCAAAATCTGAAGCTTATACCTTCCCTTATTTGTATGACGAAGATCAAAGCGTAGCAAAAGCTTACGATGCTGCCTGCACACCAGATTTCTTTCTTTTTGATGAAAATTTAGAGCTGGCTTATCGCGGGCAATTAGATGACTCTCGCCCGGGCAATGAAAAACCGGTTACCGGGAAAGATCTAAGAGATGCTATGAACGCTATTCTTGCAGGAGAAAAGGTTTCTGAAGATCAAAAACCAAGTATTGGATGTAATATTAAGTGGAAAACCGCATAGATCATCTGTTAAAATGAGCATATTAAGTTTTTATCAGATATTTTCAAAGGAGGCGAAACCCCAATCATGGAATAAAAATTAATGCTGAAATAGTATAAAATCGGCTGCTATTTTTCTGTGAAAAAACAGACTTCAGGTTAAATTTTTCATAAAACATAATTATCCTATCGATTTACTAGGTTAATTAATTCGATTTTCTTTAATTTTGGCTTCAAATTAAAAAAAGATCAGTTATGAGCAATATAAGATTAGGAGATACAGCACCAAATTTTGATGCTGAAACTACCGAAGGAAAAATTAACTTTTACGACTATCTTGGTGAAAGCTGGGGAGTTTTATTCTCTCACCCATCAGATTATACTCCGGTTTGTACTACAGAGTTAGGAACTGTTGCTAATTACAAACCAGAATTTGATAAGCGTAACACTAAAGTGATTGCTTTAAGTATCGACGATCTTGAATCTCACAAAGGCTGGGTAAAAGATATCGAGGAAACTCAGGAAGTAAAGCTTAATTATCCAATTATTGCTGATGAAGATAAAAATGTTTCTTCTTTATACGGAATGATTCATCCAAATGAAGATAATAAAGCAACCGTAAGATCTGTATTTATTATTAGTCCAGACAAAAAAGTAAAGTTAACGCTAACCTATCCACCAAGTACGGGTAGAAATTTTGAAGAAATTCTTCGTGTTATCGATTCTTTACAATTAACGGCTTATCATAAAGTAGCTACTCCGGCAAACTGGAAACATGGCGAAGAAGTTGTTATTAGTCCAGCTGTTTCTAACGAAGATGCTAAAGATCTTTTCCCAAAGGGATATAACGAAGTTAAGCCTTATTTAAGATTAACACCACAACCAAATGTGGACTAATTTGGTAATAAACTACCTCAGGGCAAGCCCACGAGGCATTGGTTGGAAACAATTTTTTAATTTCTAGGCAACCTCGGGGTATTATACCCTTTGGCGGCGCCAATAAGAATTTGAGATAAAAAAAAGCTGCTCGGTCGAGCAGCTTTTTTTATGCTTAATTTTTCAGACTATTTTACGTCCATCAATTCTACATCAAAGATCAATGTTGCATTTGGAGGAATTACTCCACCAGCACCACGCTCACCGTATCCAAGATGAGAAGGAATTACAAATCTTGCCTGGTCTCCAACTTTCAGTTTTAGAATACCTTCGTCCCAACCAGCAATTACATGCCCTACTCCTACTGGAAATTCTAATGGCTGATTTCTTTTATAAGAAGAATCGAAAACAGTACCATCAGCTAAACGTCCTTTGTAATGTACAGAAACTGTTTTTCCTTTTTCTGCCTGCTTACCGTCTCCCTCCTGCTCGATCTTATAACGTAAACCGCTTTCTGTTTTCTCAAATCCCTGAGCTAATTCTCCTAGCAATTCTTCCTGTTGTTTTCTTGCAGCAGCTTCACGCTCGGCTTTAGCACCATTAAACTGACGAAAAGTTTCAACCGCATTCCAATTTTTAGCTGCTTCGCCTTCGCGAATAATTTCTAACTTCTCGATCTTATCGCCCTGTGCGATGCTATCTACGATATCCTGACCTTTAACAACACTTCCAAAAACAGTATGCTTTCCGTCTAACCATGGAGTTTCTACGTGCGTAATAAAAAACTGACTTCCGTTAGTTCCAGGACCTGCGTTTGCCATAGATAATTTACCCGGCGCATCGTGCTTTAGCTCTGGATGAATTTCATCATCAAACTTATATCCAGGACCACCAACACCGGTTCCCTGAGGATCACCACCCTGTACCATAAAATCTGGGATTACACGGTGAAATTTTAATCCGTCATAATAAGGTGTTCCCTGTGGTTTTGCTTCGTTTTCTAAATTCCCTTCAGCAAGACCTACAAAATTCCCCACTGTTCCCGGAGCCTTTTCATATTCTAATGCTACTAAAATCTCACCTTTTGTGGTGTGAAACTTAGCGTATATTCCGTTATCCATTTTTTAATTTTTAATTTTAGCAAAGATAATCTTTTCTGTTTCTTAAAACACTTTTTCTCCATTCAGGTAAGTAGCCAAAACTTTTAGATTCGGAATTTCGCTTTCTTCTACTTCCATAATATCATTATCTAACATGATAAAATCTGCAAATTTGCCTTTCTCAATACTTCCTTTTTCGCTCTCTTCAAAGTTGGCATAAGCTGCCCAAATGGTCATTCCTTTTAAAGTTTCTTCTCGAGATAAAGCTTCTTCTTTCATAAAACCTCCTTCAGGATAATCTTCAGTATCTTTTCTTGCTACAGCCGCATAAAAGGTGAAAAAAGTACTCACCTGCTCTACCGGAAAATCGGTTCCCAAAGCAACCAATCCTGCCTGATCTAATAATTTCTTGTACGCATAAGCGCCTTCTTGTAAACGTTCTTCTCCCAAACGATCTTCAGCCCAATACATATCGCTAGTTGCGTGAGTTGGCTGTACAGAGGGAATAATATTTTTGCTGAAATATTTAAAATCTCCTTCATCTACAATTTGTGCGTGCTCTACTCGCCATCTTCTATCGGCTTCATTTTTCAGTAAAGAATCATAAGTTTTAAGCACGACGTAATTCGCCGAATCTCCAATAGCATGAGTATTTAATTGATACTTCGATTTTGCCACTTTAGCCGCTACCTCCTTGAAAGTTTCTACCGGAGAAAGCAAAGCTCCAAAATGACCGTGGCGATCGCTATATTCTTCTTTTAAAGCCGCACCACGAGACCCCAAAGCACCATCGCCATAAAACTTCACCGAACGCACATTTAAACGATCTGTTTTATAAGGATCTTTGTCCAGGTAAAAATTCAGGTTTTCTTCAGTATTACTAATCATCGCATAGATTCTCATTTTAAAATCATTATGCTGTTGTAAACTATCCATAAGTTCGATCACTTTACGATCGATCCCCGCGTCTACCACTGTAGTTAAACCGTACTCAAAACACATTTTTTGGGCAGTCATTAAAGCTTCTGTCATTTCATCTTCGGTTGGTTTTGGCTGCGAATCAAAAATTAACTGCATTGGATTATCCACTAGAATACCGGTTAATTCTCCGTTTTTCTGCTCGATATCACCACCTTCAAAGGGAGTTTCTGTAGTAATTCCTGCTTTATCTAAAGCCGCCTGATTTACAAGCAGTGCATGACCGTCTATTCGGCTTAAAGCAATTGGTGTATCCGGGAATAATCGATCTAAGGTATCTTTGGTAGGAAACTCTTTATCTTCCCAATCATTTTGATCCCAACCACCACCAGTGATGTAAGATTTATTATTTTTTTGCTGAAATTCAACGATTCTCGCCACTATATCTTCGTAGCTTTTTGTTCCTACCAGGTTTACCATTTGCTGCTGAAGCCCTAAGCGATAAAAATGGGCATGAGCATCGATAAAACCGGGATAAACTGCTTTACCCTCGGCATCCACAGTTTCCTTAGCTTCATAAGCTGAAGTAATTTCTGAAGTTGTTCCAATAGCTTCAAATTTACCGTCTTTTACGGCAAAAGCTTCAGCCATAGAGAAACCTTCATCTACGGTATAAATCTTTGCATTGGTTACAATTAGATCCACTTTCTGTTTAGAATCACAGGAAAATAAAATAACCGATACAAATAGCATTGTAAAAATCTTACGCATAGTTCACTTTTTAAGATAAGTTGTAAAAATAAAAAATGCACCTTAGCTAAGGTGCATTTGATTGAAATTATATATTTTCTGAAGAAATTCTATAAAAACTACCCGATAAAACTTGCAAAGATAGCATCACGGATACTCTTGTTTGCAGCAGCAGCTAAGGCTACAGAAATAATTAATCCTAAGAATGCATAAGCAAAATCTCTGGCGATTAATTTAAAAGCTTTCTTTCGATGTTTTTTACCTTTTTTCTTACGGGCAAGACTTATAGCGATCTCACGACCTCCAATTACCCCAAGGAAAACCCATGTAGTACTCATTGGTACGGTGCTAATAAACAACTTATAGATCAATAATAACACATAGGTTAGATCTACTAAAGTTGCTGCGCGTATATCTGAAATTCTGGATTTTTCACTTACTACTTCCTGGATACGATCACCACGTAAATAGAATAATAATCCTAAGCCTAAAAAGATGGTTGTCGCAAAAATGATAAACTGAAATAAGCTTTGATGTCGTGGTAAGAATACTGCGATATTTGCGCCGTCCTGCATTACCCAAACTGCCCAAAGCGATCCACTTACGATCCATTGCACAGCCATCCAACCGGTATGTGCTTTTCTACTTTTAAAGAATTTTCGAATCGCATTATAAGATAAATACCACACCGCGAACGACAATACAAAAGCCATCACATAACCCGATAAACTTTTACCAATTACCGAGGTTATTCCAGAGGTATCTGCACTAAAAACACTAAGAATAAGGAATGTTGTAGAAACCGGCATTCGCATTCTGGTAAGAATCAATAATACCAGTGGTGCAATGATCTGGAAAAAGCTAAATTTCTCTGGATGCGGATAATCTGATGTCCCATCTGGATTTAAAAGCCGTTGATAGGTTACATCTCCATCGTAATGAAAGAAACTCCACGCGACGGTCACCAGGAAAATAGAACCAACAAAAAGCCATAAGATCCACCACTTTTTAGCTTTATTACTTTCAATAAAAGTACCTAAAGACTGGATACTATCATTGGCTACGGTTGCGTAAGCGGCAAAAAAGAAACCAACCCACATTGCTGCTCTTCCATAACCTGTAGAAATACCGGCAACGATAATCCCAACCATAATGATTCCCAGGAAGGTTCTTTCTTTTACAAGAAAATCCAGGATGTTTAAATAAGGACGATCCCGGTTAATACGTTTAAATTTTTTAGCCATTAAAACCTGTTACGTTATTGACGATTTTGGATACAAATTAACATACTAAACTTATTAATTTTAATGATCCAATGTTTTGTTATTGTTATCAAATTAGTTCGGCAAAACTAAGAAGTTTTTAAATTGAATATAAAAAATAGATAGGATTTTTATGGATTAATAAAGTAAAATACCTGGGAGCAAGCCCTCGAGTTATGAATAGGTAAATCGTTTTTAATTTCGAAGCGAGCCTTGGGAGAATTAAACCCTCAATGAGGGAGCAAAACAAAAAAGGCGACCTGTTTGCCAGATCGCCTTTTGTTAATGATATAAAACTTATTAATTATAATCGAATTTATAAGTTACTCCTCCTAAAACCTGAATTCCCTGCACCTGGAAGTCACTCCATTGCTGATAATCATTATTTAAAAGGTTACTTCCTTTTACAAATGCAGAAAGCTGATCGTTAAAGCGGTATCCAACATGTGCATTAGCATCAAAATAGCTATCTAAAGTTGTTGGTTCTAGCTCGATACCACCATCTGAAGGGCGATAATCCATGATGGCCATTGCTTCTCTTTCTCCCACTAAAAACAGGTTAGCACCGGCATACCATTTTTCGGTGATTTGATAATCTGCGGTAAGCTCAGCATTAAAGTTTGGTAAATTCCATGCTTCCTGCTGCACATCAGTATCATAATCAAAATATTCTCCTGTAATTCCTAATCTAAAGTTATCACTTACGTCTACACTAAGATTCGCGAAAAAAGACAATGTTTTTAAATTATCGTAAACCACTCCAAAAGAGTTTCCGTAGGCGTAACCTTCCATAATTGTTGGTTGGTACGCGTTTCTAAGGAAAAGTGGTTTCATATCTTCAGCATTATAACCTCCTCTAAAGTTATAAGAAACTGTGTTGGTTAATTTCCCTTTTGCTCCTAAATAAAAATTATACAAATTGTCTGTTGGCGCTACCATAGCAGTTGGCGAAACATAAGGATTTTGTTGCACAAAACCGTAATATGAATTTTGTTGCAGTCCGCCCTCTAAACCAGCATAAGGAGTAAAATAATCACCCGCTAATTTATAGCTTGCGGTAACTTTTGGATATAGATAGAAATTGCTTTCGCTATTTTCTGTATCTAAACCATAGAAAAATGCAGCGCCGATATTAAGCGTTAAGTTATTTCTTAGAATCAATAAACTAGGATTTACACCAACATTTAAAAATGTGTATTTATTTTCTACATTTTCAGCATACATTCTATCCATAGAACCATTTACAAAATTCGCCTGAACATCTGTAGTGATTAGCTCGTCTGCGATATTAAACTCTAAGGTACTGTTTAGGTCTACTTTTTGCTCTGAAGTTCCAAATGCATCACCAGTTTGTCTAATTTCAAGATCTGCAGTTTTAAAGAACGAATCGTAAAGTTCGATATTTCCTCCTCCAAAAACCGAATAGTAGTTTTGCTGAGAATCTATAGAAAGTATTTCAGCATCTGTCATTGGTACATTTTCAGAAACTCCATACCAGTTATATAACTGATGTTGCACACCAAGCTCGGTATTCCATGAATAATCACGGTCTTTACTTCCGTAGTTAAGATTCAATGAAGTATCATAGAATTTATTGTCTAGCAATACTCCGTCTATACCTCCCTGGGAAGAATTATGTAGCAAATACACTCCAAAATTCTGATCGCGGTTTACTTCGATATTGCTATAAAATTCGGCCAAAACATTTGTGTAATTTCCTAATCCTAAACTTGCATAATTATCGTAAGCTTTTGGTGGCCTTACACGCTCTACTCTTGTTGCCCTACCTTTTACCGGAGTAAAAGTTGAAGCTACCGGAACCGAGAAAATATTATATTTAACCGCCTTTTTTGTAGTGCTTACAGAATCTGCTTTTCCCGGCACTGCTTTTATTTTAGAGGCCTCTCTAACCGATGGCGAATAGGGCTTTACCACCGTTACCGTTTCACTGTCTATTGGATCTTGCGCAAAAGCAAAGCCACTTACTAAAAACAGACATAAAAACAAGCTCCTTTTTATTGAAACAAATTTCATATATGATCTCTTAAATTGTTGTTAGGTTGAATTCCTTTTAAGGATTAATTATTTCCGGTTTGTACTGAAGAATTCGTTTTTGCTTCTTCAGCTTTAATTCTGGAAAGTTCCTGTTGCGCTTCCTGAACCACTTCTGGATATTTACTGAAATTTTTGATCACGTTATCCAAAACATAGGTTGCCTGATACGCATCCCCTAGTTCATAGAAGTTTTTAGCCATTAAGACCAATCCTTTTGCTCCCCATTTTTTATATCCTGAAAAATCTTTCGCCAAGATTTGTACTGCCGCATTTGAAGCTTCATAGTTATTGCTCTTATTTTTAAAATAAGCATCATAATACAATGCCTCTGCCGCTAATTCTCCGGTTGCAGTTTTCTGAACTTCAGCATAAGCCGCTTTTGCTTTGGCTTCATTTCCAGATTTAATCGCAGATCTTGCTACGATCAATTGTGCATCGGTTCTGGCTTGTTTATCAGCTTCAGGGTTTGCCAACACCTTATCTGCATAAGCTGCTGCCTGTCCCGGCTGATTCATCTCGTCAAAAGACTTCATCAGGTTAGATTGTGCATAAATCGTATTCTGTGCATCGCCAGCTACTTGCTCTAAACGCTGTAACAATGGTACCGCTTCCTGATATTGTGAATTTTCAAGATAAATTTCAGAAAGTCTAGCTAAAGATTGTTCGGTGAACTCGTTATTTGGTTTATCGATCACATATTTATAATTAGGGATCGATGCTTCCCTATTGCCTTCACGATACTGTAGTTGGGCTAAATAGAAATTAGCATTGATCGCATGGATTCCGTTAGGGAAACTTTTCAGATATTTCTGGAAATTCGATTTTGCCTGTGCGGTATTGTTCGCTAAATATTGATTTTCGGCTGCTTCGTAAGTTGTATTATCTAAATCGGCATCACTAACTTCAACAAAGTCGATATTTTTCACCCAGCTTGCATATTCATCTGTTCTACCAAGATCTACGTAAACATTTCTTGCTGTAGAAACTGCTTCCATTGCTTCAGGTGTATTAGGATAATCGCTTACTACTTTTCTAAATTTTGAAAGGGCTTTTTCTCCTTGGTTTCCGTTGTAATAAATTAATCCCTGTCTCAGCATCGCTTTAGGAACCAAAGCACTTCCCGGCACTTCTCTAATTAAACGATCGTATGTAGAAATTGCCTGCGAGGTATTATTGGTCGCTACATAAGTATTTCCTAGTTCGTAAAGCGCATCATCACGAAAAGCCGATCTTGGATATTTATTATTGAACCCTGAAAGATCTTCGATCTTACGTTCGTTACGATCTACAAAACCATAGCTTATCGCTTTTTGAAAAGCTGCATAATCTGCATTACCAACACCGTTTGCAATAGCCGAATTATAGGATTCCATTGCTGGCCAGTACTGACTGTTCACAAAGTAACTATCTCCTAATCTTAAATAAGCATCGTTTCTTTTGGCCGACTCATTTTGGCTATTTTCAGCGTATCTTTTAAAATATTCGATCGCACGATCATATTCATTTTTCTTAAAATATGCGTAACCAATATTATAATCCAGATCTGCTTTTTCATCGGTTCCCGCAGCAGCGGTCATCCCGCCAAATTCCTTATAACCAATAATTGCATCGTCAATTCTATTTACATTGAATTCACTTTCTGCTTTCCAATAAGTTGCTTTTGCTGTAATTTTTGGGTCACGAGGTTCTTTTAAAGCTTTATCAAAATTCTTGATCGCTTCATAATAATCACCTTCTTCATAAAGTTGAATTCCGTAGAAATAAGCCACCTTTTGATATGCTACTTTATCTGCAAAATTTCTATTACTTTCTAAAAGCTGCATCGCTTCTTCAAAATTCCCCGAAGTAATAAAAGAGTTGATCAATAATTCTTCAGCTTCAGCTTTATTCGCAGAATTTGGATAAGTTTCTAAAAACGTAATTAAAACCTTAGAAGGACTCTCGTAGCTATTCCCAATTTCATAACCAAGTTTAGCATAATTAAGCATCGCATCTTCTTTGATCTTTGCATCAAAATCCATTTCACTGGCATTTTTAAACGCATTTAATGCCTGCTGCTTTTGTCCAGATTCTAAATAGGATTGCGCTAAATGATAGTAAGCATTTTGAGCGATCGCATTTTTTCCGTCGATTATTTTATTGAATTCTGAAATTGCGTTTACATAATCTCCCTGCTGGTAGTAAGCATATCCTAACTGGTAATAATCGGTGTTATTCCACTTCCTTCTTACGCCCTGATATTCTTTTAAATAAGGAATAGCCTGGTCGTATTGTTTTAAATTGAAATAACTCTCTCCAATAATCTTATTTAATTGTGATTTTTCCATCACATTAGATTTTGGCAGTTGCTCTTTTCCAAGCTGAATCGCTTTTTCAAAATTTCCAAGCTTAAAGTTCATATCGGCCTGATAATACGAAAGATCCTGGCCATAACGCTCGTCTCCTTTTACTTCATCAAAATACTGGTTCGCCTGGTCGTAATCGTTAGATTCGTACGCCATATAACCAATATAATATTTTGCCTGCGCACCATACTGTTCAGAATCCATTACACGGTTAAAGTAGTTTTTCGCCTGCCCCATATCGTTGGTCTGAAAATAAACGTATCCCTTATTGAAGTAATACTTTTCTAATTCGGCACGACTCATACTTTTCTCATCTACCATATCGTACCACTTACGGGCCTGCGGATATTTACCTGTATTAAAATAGTAAGTTGCTACATCGTGGTAAGCAGAATTAGTTTTGGTACTGGTTGGATATCGGGACACAAAACGCTCCATAAGCTCATCTGCTCCTGGCTGGTTTAGTCTCACCGCGGCGTTGGCAACATAATATGCACAATCGCCTTTTATTTTCTCGTCTGTTGCTTCTTCTTTAACATCTGCAAAAAGTTTTTGGGCCGCCAGATATTGCTCATTATTATACAATTCTAAGGCCTTGTTAAATTTTACAAGATCATTGGTATAAATGGCAGACTGTTGGGAAAATCCAATACTCGCCACTAATAGAAAAACAACAATTAGGTAAGGTTTGCCGGTTGTCATTTATAGTTTTTTAGGTTTGGTAATCAAAGATAATTTAATGCTTTAATTCTAAACGCGAATTAAACACTATAATTATGTTAATGTGAAAAAAAGTAGTACAGCACCGCACTAAAACTGTATATTTAGCCTTAGTTTTATAGCTTGAAGTGTTTTATAATCCCTCTAAAAATTAAGCCTGAAATTGTATAATTTTGGCCTCAGTTTTTAGTCTGTTTATAAGGATATCCAAGTATTGGTCTTGGACGATTAGCTTTAAAAGCTTTTATACTGAAAAGAATTTTGATTTATGGCCAACGTTGTTCTCGAACTTAAAAATGCTGCAATTTACCAGCGTGAAAATCTTATACTTTCTGAAGTTGATGTTACGGTAAATAAAGGTGATTTTGTATACCTGATAGGAAAGACCGGTACCGGAAAAAGTAGTTTTATGAAAACGCTTTACGGCGATCTTCCTTTAACTGAAGGTGAAGGAACCATCGTAGATTTTAACCTTAGAAAATTAAAAGAAAAAGATATTCCTTATTTACGTAGAAAACTGGGTATTGTTTTTCAGGATTTTAAGTTATTGACAGATCGTAATATTAAAGACAATCTTCTTTTTGTACTAAAAGCCACCGGCTGGAAAGACAAAAGCAATATGGATCAAAAGATCGATCTTGTTTTAGAAAAGGTGGGCATGAAAACCAAAGGTTTTAAGTTTCCTTATCAACTTTCTGGTGGAGAGCAACAGCGTGTTGCCATTGCACGTGCGCTTTTAAATGATCCTGAATTGATCCTTGCCGATGAGCCTACCGGAAACCTGGATCCGCAAACCTCTGTAGAAGTGATGGAAGTTTTACAGGAAATTAGCCGAAACGGAAATACGATTTTAATGGCCACTCACGATTATGCCTTATTACTGAAATATCCTTCTAAAACCCTAAAATGCGACGGACAACGTGTTTTTGAAGTGGTACAGAAAACGGTTTAAGTTAGAAGTTAGAAGTTAGAAAACTATTTATTCTGAAATAACCTTCTAAATTTCTAAGAAGATTTTATATAAAAAAAGCTGCTATTTTCACCAATAGCAGCTTTTCTTTTTTTTACTCGATAATCGAGATTAAATGTTCCGAGGCTTGCCTCGACACAAATACGATTTTCAAAAAAATGCCTCACGGGCTTGCCCGGCGGTTTGCTGAAGTCTGCTTTTTTACAACACAAAATTCAGGTGGATTCCTAATCGCATTTTGGCTTCAACAACACCGCCATTTAGATCCTGCGATAACGGAAGCATGAGATTAACTCCGCCAGATATTTTTCCGTAGGTAGATTCCACGCCTATTCGGCTAAATAAAACATTTCCTTTTGTATCCTGAACGACCACACCGTAACTTTCATTTTCTCCAAAAACTTCTCCTGAAATGCCCAAAACCGGACTAATAGAAACAGGCGTAAATGTTTTTGCATTCATCGTGTTGAAAGTTCTAAATAAATTTACTCCGTAATTAAACTGATCGCCAAAATGATACTCCTGCTCATTTTCAGTTTTAATTGTATAGTTCGCTAACACTCCTAATCCCCAGTTTTTATGACTTACCGAATAATTTGAGGCAAGCAATACATCCCAACTTCCGGTTCCTACCTGAAAACTCGGGTTTACACTACCTTCATTATTAGCGCGATCGTATTCCCCGGTTGGCAACTTCACTCCTACTCCTACTTCAATATTATGCTTGAATTTAGTTTGTTGCTCGGGTAAAAATCCGTCTAACTTTGGTGAAATTAACTGGTAAAATCCAAGAATACTAATATCTCCCAAACCATTAATACGTTGTGAAGTTTCATCTACAAATTGCCGATTATGAAAATGATATGGCACAATTACATTCAGTTTAATTTTCTGACTAACCGGAATCCTGGCCCAGGCCTGCATGGTATTAAAATTCTCATCAATCCAGGGAGAATTATTGTAAATCCCATCTCGAGAGCGATACTGTTGCGTGATATATCTTACCCCAACAAAATTACCATCGCCAATCGTGCCGTAGCCCATACTACCGCCACTACTTCCGCAGCCGCAAACATCACAATCATCAAAATCGAAAAATTCGGCACTTGTTTTTTGATTTTCAACTAAACCAAAATCTTCAGTAGCGGTTTTAAAATTAAAATTCGCGAAGACATTGGTTGAATCCTTTAAGCTTTCGGCTTTTAAAAAAGTACTGCCAAAAACGCCCAATATCAATAGTATTATGCTTTTAATATTCTGCAAATCGTTTATCGTTTAAAAAAGTTTCGTCGGTTAGGGTATTTAAAAAAGCGATCAAAGCTTCTTTTTCTGCTTCGCTTAAATCGATTCCCAACCTGTTATTTTGTTTTAAAATAGGATCTAAAGTTTCTGAATCCTGCACTCCATTTTGATAGAAATTAAGTACCGATTCTAAACTACCAAAACGGCCATCGTGCATATAAGGTGCTGTGATCGCTACGTTTCGTAAGCTTGGCACTTTAAATTTATAATTATCGGCTACGCTACCGGTCACCTCTGCTCTTCCTATATCATCTATGCCAGGATAGATGGGTAAACCGCTATTTCTAAATGCATCATCGGTAAACAGATCGCTGGTATGGCAGGACGCGCATTTTTGCTGAAATAATTCGTAGCCATATTCTTCAATTTCAGTAAAATCGCCACCTTCTTCATCCCGAATATATTTATCATATTTCGAATTTGAAGAAATCATCATCACCATAAACTGCGATAAGGCTTTAAAGAAATATTCGTTGTTTACTTCACCATCTTCAAAAGCTTCAGCAAATAATTGTTGATACTCGGCATCTGCTCTTAATTTTGAAATCACATTCGAGACTGTTTCTCCCATTTCAACTTCATTGGTAATCGGAATTATAGGAAACAAATCCAGATGCGAAGTCGCCCCATCCCAGGCAAATTCTTTCTGAAAAGCCATATTCTGAATAGCAGGCGCATTTCTGGTTCCTTCCAGATCGTCGATACCGTGACTAAATTGATGCCCATGATGCGTAAACGCAAAACGCTGCTCGTGGCAAAATCCACAGGAAATAAATCCGTTTGAAGACAACTTACCATCATAAAACAGCTTTTTACCAAGCTCAAAACCCTTTTCAGTGGGTGCGTTTGCACTAAGATCGTACTGAATTGCCGGAAAATTTGACGGAATATTCACATCCAACTCGCGATTGATCGAGATATATTCGGCTTCATCATCACTGCAAGAATTTAATCCAAAAACAAGCAATATCAGTACTACTGTATTTCTAAATCTACTCATCAATAAGTGCAGATTAATGCTGAACATTTTCCCCATTATGCACATGATCTACCCGAAACATTCCGCTTACATTTTCAGAGATTTGCGGACTTTTAACTTCGTCGATCATTACCACTGCCGCTTCAGAAAGTTCGATTTTATATTGTCCATCCAATATCTGGTTGGCATCTACGGCCATGTGTACCACCGGACTCAAATCTTCGCTTACCAAAGCATCGGTTGGTAGTTGCAATGTAACTTCACGATAATTGTCCAGGCTGCTTCCGTGGCTTCCCATGTGGATTTGGAAAATTGTAGGCTCGGTTATACTTTCTGAGGTAAAAGTTCCCTCGAAATTCAGGAATTTATAACCTGCCTGCCAGGACCACATCATTTCATTTTCTTCGGCAATCTGAAGAAAATCACCCTGACCTTCTGCGCCCTGCTGATATTTTTCCTGGTCTACACCTACTCCAAATCGAAGCGCTACATATTCGCCAGCCGGGATATTCTCTAAAAGAACTTCGGTAAGCTCATTTTCCTCACTTATTACAAAATAACTATCATCTTTTGGGTAGGTAAATTCGGTTCCTTCGGCATCGATAAGCACAAAATTACTCACGATATAATTGAAACGATCAATCGTTAAACTTTCCCCGTTAGAATTGGTGTAACTAGCGGCGCCAAGCAAAAGTGCATCGCCATCAACACCGGCATCAAATTCAATACGCACATTATTTTCGCCTCCTAAGTTGTTTACCGCATCGTCATCTGAAGAACAGGCGGTTAATGAAATAGCAAGAAGTATTAAAAGAGTTTTTATATAATTAAAATTCATTTTGTTTAAATTTTGAAGTGCTTTTTAAGCAATTTTAAATAGTATTTTACTGCTATGCCTGTTTCCAAAATCCATATTAAGGATTGGAAATTTTAGACATAGTTATGGCTGTCGGTCTTATTGCGTAAGCCGATTTTTGCCTTTTTTAAAATGAATTTTTAAACAATAGGAGGTTTTACCATTCTCTTATCAAAGAGAAAAGTATAAAGCGCCAGATAAGAAAACTGCTGCTTTTCACCTTTTTTAAAATTGACTGGGTTTTCATCGAAAATCACCTTATCAACTTCAAAATATAGCAAAGGCAGCTCGTATCTATTGGCTAAGATTCCGCGTTTTTCTTCGTGCTCTTCATCGGCCTGCCGGGCCAGCGACTGCATTAAGTAACATTTACCATTACAGGCGAGATCTGGCCGATCTTTATTAATACACAATTCGGTTACTATATAATCGTAATTGAAAATATAGTCGAAAATGGGCATTATGGGTTTTAGCAGGATAAAAAAGGCTACGAAAAAGCCTAAATATCGCATTCGATATACTTATCCCTATTTATTAGTAAGTGCTCGTGCGTTTTCTATGCTAAAATCTACAGCTTGCTGCATTGCTTTTACATCGCCAAGTTCTTCCTGTAAAGCTTCGATTTGTTGCTGAAGTTCTTCGTTAGTCATTTTTTGAACTTTCGCTTTATTCTTCACAAATTCGTCGCTAAAGCTATGCATCCAATCCATCATTAGCTTATCTGCTTCCTGTAGTTTTTGCTCGGCTTTAAGGTATTTCTCAGCTGTACTACTGGTATCGGCAATCGCCTTTAATTCTTTAGAAATTTCTGGAATATCACCCATTTTAGGCATCACCTCGTCGTGAACGTCCAACACCTGGTGAAATAATTCTTCGTATTGTTCTTTTTTAGCTGAAGTATCTTCAGCACAGGAAACAGCGATTAATGCAAGGCCTAATAGTAAAGCCGATCTATAGATTAGTTTTATTGAAATCTTCATCTTAAACTTTTAAGTTTTTAAAAATACGTATGATCACTACTCAAAAATGATTTTCTGAATAGTTTAAAAATTGATTCTTAAATTCTCGAATATCGAGAAAACTTAAATGATTGGAGGATGAAAAAAGTCCTGAAGAGAATAATATTGATAAAACTGAGGTTTTGCAACGAAGTTATGTGCAATCGCTTCAGCATCGAAATTGGTATTTAAAACCAGTTGTTTTTCAGCATAAAATAAAGGGATCTCTATTTTTTTTGCTGAAGTTTCCTTTTTTTGCTGTGATTCTTTTTCTGAAGCTTCAGCTAAAGCCTGCATCAAGTAACACTTTCCATTACAGGCCAACTCAGGTCTGTCTTTATTTTCGCAAAGCTCTTTGCTGATGTAATCGTAATTCAGCACATATTCCACTATCGGAAAAGCAGGCCGAATTATAATCAAAAATGCGAATATGGGAAACAAGAATTTCACGATGCAAAAATAGCCAAATCGCCAGCTATATTCAACAGAAACGATGATTTTATAGGATTCAATATTCGTTAAAATTTGGGGCTTTTTTTTTCTGGATACTAGAAGTTAGATGTGAGTTTTGAGATAAGATAATTTGATGATGTGGTAATGTTGAATGCTGAATGCTAAGAGCTAAAAAATGAATTTGATAATTTGAAAATGTGGTGATGTGATAAACGATTTTATGAATATCGAATTCCGAATTTGAAAATTATTGGAAGATTTGGAATTTGCGGAATCAAGAGGTAAGAGATAGGATAAAACTATTCGAATTTTAAATTTTGATCGCTAAAAGCTGAATGCTGAGAGCTAAAAAATGAATTTGATAATTTGAAAATGCGGTGATGTGATGAACGATTTTATGAATATCGAATTCCGAATTTGAAAATTATTGAAAGATTTGGAATTTGCGGAATCAGGAGGCAAGAGATAGGATAAAACTATTCGAATTTTAAATTGTGATCGCTGAAAGCTGAGAGCTGATTGCTGATTGCTGATTGCTGATTGCTGAAGGCTAAAAAATGAATTTGATAATTTGAGAATTTGTTGGTTTTGAATGAAGCTGATCGCTGAGAGCTGACAGCTGTCAACCGTCAACTGTAAACTGTAAACTGTAAACTAAACAAAAAAACCTCACAAGTTTGCACTGTGAGGTTTTTGTTTCGGTATAAAATATCAATTAGATAATCTTATTTCTTTTTCTTTCGTTTTCAGTTAAGAAAATCTTTCTTAATCTTAAGTGATTTGGAGTTACTTCTACATACTCATCTTTCTGAATATATTCTAAAGCTTCTTCCAAAGAGAACTTAATTGCAGGAACAATTTTCGCTTTTTCATCTGCTCCTGAAGAACGTACGTTAGAAAGTTTTTTGGTTTTAGTGATGTTCACTACCATATCATCCTGGCGTGAGTTCTCACCAATAACCTGACCTTCGTAAATATCTTCTCCCGGATCTACAAAGAATTTACCACGATCTTGAAGTTTATCGATAGAATAAGGAATTGCGGTTCCTTTTTCCATAGATACTAAAGATCCATTTAAACGCTCTGGAATTCCTCCTTTTAACGGCTGATATTCTTTAAAACGGTGCGCCATAATAGCTTCACCGGCAGTTGCAGTTAATAACTGGTTACGTAAACCTATAATTCCACGAGACGGGATGATAAATTCACAAACCATACGATCACCACGCGCTTCCATAGAAAGCATTTCTCCTTTACGAAGCGTAACCATTTCTACTGCTTTACCAGAAACATTTTCTGGAAGATCGATCGTTAGTTCTTCAACAGGCTCACATTTAACACCATCAATCTCTTTGATAATTACCTGTGGCTGCCCAATTTGTAATTCGTATCCTTCACGGCGCATGGTTTCAATAAGTACTGATAAGTGAAGTACCCCACGACCAAACACCATAAATTTATCTGCACTATCTGTTTCGTTAACACGTAATGCAAGGTTCTTTTCTAATTCTTTTGTAAGTCTTTCTTTAATATGTCTAGAGGTTACAAACTTACCGTCTTTACCAAAAAAAGGTGAATCGTTAATGGTAAATAACATACTCATTGTAGGCTCGTCGATAGCAATCGTTTTTAAAGCCTCTGGATTTTCAAAATCGGCAATAGTATCACCAATTTCAAAACCTTCTAATCCTACAACCGCACAAATATCTCCAGCTTCAACAGTTTCTACCTTACGTCTTCCAAGACCTTCAAAAGTATGAAGTTCTTTGATCTTGGTTTTCTTTATCGTTCCGTCTCTTTTTACCAAAGAAACATTCATTCCTTCTTTTAAGATTCCACGTTGTAAACGGCCAATGGCAATACGTCCTGTAAAAGAAGAGAAATCTAAAGAAGTAATAAGCATTTGTGGTGTTCCTTCTTTATCTACTTTTGGAGAAGGAATATGCTCGATCACCATATCTAATAATGGCTCGATATTTTCTGTCTGGTTTTTCCAGTCTTCACTCATCCAGTTGTTCTTAGCAGAACCATAAACTGTTGGGAAGTCTAACTGCCACTCTTCTGCTCCAAGCTCGAACATTAAATCGAATACTTTTTCGTGAACTTCTTCTGGAGTACAGTTTTCTTTATCTACTTTGTTTACAACCACACATGGTTTTAAACCAAGATCGATAGCTTTTTGAAGTACAAAACGAGTTTGTGGCATAGGCCCTTCAAACGCATCTACTAAAAGTAAAACACCATCCGCCATATTTAACACACGCTCTACCTCTCCACCAAAATCGGCGTGACCAGGAGTATCGATAATGTTAATCTTTGTATCCTTATATACTACAGATACATTTTTGGAAGTAATGGTAATACCACGCTCTCTCTCAAGATCGTTATTATCCAAAATAAGATCACCTGTATTCTCGTTTTCTCTAAATAAACGACAATGATACATGATCTTATCAACCAGGGTAGTTTTACCGTGGTCTACGTGCGCAATAATTGCAATATTTTTAATAGCTGCCATAAAAGCCTGTTTTTAAAGGGCGCAAATATACAGCTATTTTTCGCCAAATAAAGCTTTAAATAATATTATTAGAAAAAATAATCTAAAAGTAACAAATTGTAAAACAAAGACTTATATCTAAATTGAAGTTTTAAATTAGAATTACACGCATTTTACGCAACACAAAACATCAGTTATTTAAAATATTAATTTTTAAAGTAATAACTGCAAATGCTTTAAAAAAGAGCCAAAAATCAGCTATTCCTAGAACTAGGATCGCTTTGAAATATATTATTACTTCAGTAAATATTTATACAATTTGGCATCTTCCGGCTCATCTGCAGCTTCGCTTAGCGTAAAATAATTACCATCTTTATCAAAGCATATCGCTTCACCCTGTGCTTCGACAATATAAGGTGCTTTTTTGGGATCTCGCCTAAGCATTTCTAAAGTGCTCTCTCTATTTTCTCTTTCCCAATAAAAAATCTCTTCCCGGTTTTTGATCACCAGTCTTTTTCCATCTAAAGAAAAATTAGCTGCAGAAACCCGATCGAAAGAAAGCTCTCCAACTTTAATTAGCTTATTCTTTTTCTCCTTTTTTGCCGGGAAAGGCAGCACATAAACAATCGACCTTGAATCTCTCTTGGTTACCAAAAAAAAGTCTTGAGTAAATGGATCTACAAAGATCGCTTCAGCATCGTGGTGCTTATCGGGATAATTTAATTTGATCTCAGATAGACCTTTTGGTTTCCATTTTTCTTTTTTATCCCCTTTTTTAAAAACTGGTTCTTTAAAACGGTAAACCTTATAATTTTTACGATCTTCTTTATTATCTCCCGTATCAGAAACATAAATATATGGTTCGCCAGATCTTGGATCGATAGTAACTTCGACATCTTCCCAATCTTTATTTTTAATTCCTTTGATCTCGTAAGTTGCTTCTAACTCGGCTGTCTGCGCATTGATCAAAAATAACTCATTGTCGTTACCAGAATCATTATGCGTCCAAAGCATTCCTGGATTCGCTACAGAATATGCTAAACCCGAGGCTTCTTCTACATCTACTACCCCAATTACTTTTGGTTCCTTTTTATAAGCGGTTGCTTCTAAGACTTCGTCTTTATCGTAGGAGGTTTCAAAGGCTTCAGTTTTCTTCCAATCTGTAGTTTTAACTTCCGTAGAAATCTTTTTGACAATCCTACTTTCCTGTGCTCTTCCTGGCAAATTATTCAGCATAAATAAGCTAAAGAAAAATATACAAAAACGTGGAATATGGCTTTTCGAGAAGATCATTTTATATTGAAATTTGGGGTTTTCAGTATTAATTAATTTAAATGCTTAAAAAAGAATCATATATCGTTGTTAACATTATTCGTATTAAGCAGATGAGCTTCAAATTAGGCATTAATTAGTCGATTTTCATCAAAAATAGGCGGTTTCTATGGACATTCAGGTTAAATAATCGTCAAAAGGCTATTAATTAAGACCCAAAAAATTAATTCTGAAAACATCGAATATTACCCGGTAATGACAATATTCTAAATATATGGCTGGCAAATTTGATTAAGTTATCTTTGCTGAATTAATTCTAGAAAAATGAAATTAGAAAATATACCACAGATACATAATGCCGATTCTCTTAACTTTTTTCTTCTTGCCGGGCCATGTGCCATCGAAGGTGAAGAAATGGCTTTAAGAATTGCTGAAAAAGTTGTTGAAATTACCGACAAACTGAAGATTCCTTATGTATTTAAAGGAAGTTTTAAAAAAGCGAATCGTTCTCGTATCGATAGTTTTACCGGGATTGGTGACGAAAAAGCACTAAAGATTCTTAGAAAGGTTTCTGAAACTTTTAAAGTGCCAACCATCACCGATATTCACGAAATTAGCGATGCAAAATTAGCCGCAGAATACGTTGATATTCTACAAATTCCGGCTTTTCTTGTGCGCCAGACCGATCTTGTTGTTGCCGCTGCTGAAACCGGAAAAACCGTAAATCTTAAAAAAGGACAGTTTATGAGTCCGGAGGCGATGAAACACGCGGTAACTAAGGTAACCGATTGTAATAATGAGCAGGTAATGGTGACCGATCGTGGTACTATGTTTGGCTACAAAGATATGATCGTAGATTTTAGAGGTATCCCAACCATGCGCGAGTTTGCCCCTACGGTTTTAGATGTTACGCACAGCTTACAACAGCCTAACCAAACCAGCGGAGTAACCGGCGGGCGACCAGATATGATCGAAACCATTGCTAGAGCCGGAGTTGTAAACAATGTAGATGGATTATTTATCGAAACTCATTTTGATCCTGCTAATGCAAAAAGTGATGGTGCCAATATGTTAGACCTAAAATATTTAGAACAATTAATGACTAATCTTGTTGCGGTAAGACAAACCATTAATGCTTTCTAATTAGAAATTTATTTTATTTCTAAAAAAGGCTCTGTAATCTAAAAACTGCGAACAGAGCCTTTTTATTTTTGATAAAATCAGGGCGCATTTTTACGCTTTACTCATTTAAAAACGATTATATTATTCAATATTCAGAATAAATGTTAAATCAACGCTTAAACATAAAACTTTAACTCTTTTTAACTATTTTCATACGCACCACATAAAAACATCAATCATAACATGAAAAAATTAATACTACCCGCAATAGCTTTATGTACCGCTCTAACTTCTTGCGAAAGCGAACCTGAAGAGAAAGGTAAAGATATTGGAGCACTTCATATAAGCAAAGAATTTCCACAACCGGGTGATGAAATTAAAATCACTTATGCCGCTGAAGATAGCATTCCAGATAGTGAAGATGAGAAGGTTAAAGGAATCATCAATTTTATGACCGGCAGCAATATCTATCCAGAAGATATCGAACTTAAAGATTCGGCTATGCTATATACATCTAGCATCAAAATCCCAGATACGGCTACTGCGATCTCATTTCAATTCAAACAATATAACATCGACCAAAATAACAATAAGGCTGGATTTGTTTTACCCTTATATGATGAAGAAGGGAATCCGCTTACTGGAAGTGCTTCACAGATCGCAAATTTTTACGGCCTGGGTGAGCGATATGGAGGTGTAGAAATAGCTGAAGATTCTATTATTGCCAATTACGAAAGTGATTTTGAAAAAGATCCATCTTTAGAACAACAATGGGCACTTCCTTATGTTGTCGCTATAAAGGCTGACAAAGAAAAAGCCAGTGCTTTCGTCGAAAAACAAATGCAAGCTGCTAAAGAAAACGATTCTCTTAGCGAAGACGATTACTCCAAATTATCTCAAGTTAATGCTGCTGTAGGAAATAAGGAAGCAGCTGATTCTTTGAGAGGCTTAATTCCTGAAAAGTTTCCAAAAGGTTCTTTAGCCTCCTTAAGCTATTACCAGAAATTGTATCAGGCAAAAAGTGTTGATGCAAAAGAGCAGGTATATATAGATTACCAGGATAAAGTAGGAAAAGACAACGTTTATAAAAGCTACATGCTATCGACGCTGGCAAGTGAACTAACTGCCGAAGGTGAAATCGATAAGGCTCAGGAATATGCTTCAAAAATTTCAGAGAAAGGAAGAAAGGCTTCAGCATATAATAGTATCGCCTGGAAATTGGTTGAGGAAAACAAAAACCTAGATGAAGCCCAGGAAATCTCTAAAAAATCCTTAACTGTTTTAGACAATATCGATCCTAAAAAAGATAAACCTGAAACTCAAGCAGCTTCTCAATACGCAGCAAATTTAGATTATAGCAAAGCGATGTATCAGGATACTTATGCAACAATAATGTATAAGAAAGGTGATCTAAAAGAAGCGATAAAATATCAGGAAATGGCTAGCAATTCTAAAATGGCCGATGCTGATATTACTGAAAAATACATTCAATATTTAGTTGAAGATGAGCAATACGATGTTGCCAAGGAAAAGTCGGCCGATTTTATTGCTGAAAATAAAGCTTCTGAAAAATTAAAAGAATATTATAAGGAAGCTTATACTGCAAGCGGTGATGCCTCTGGATTTGAAGACGAGTTAGCTATGCTTGAAGAAAAAGGGCATAAAAAAGCTAAAAGCGACATCAAGAAAATGATGATCGACGAGGATGCCAGCAATTTTGCTTTAAAGGATCTTGATGGTAACGAGGTTAGTTTAGAAGAATTAAAAGGAAAAACCGTTGTTCTTGATTTTTGGGCGACCTGGTGCGGGCCATGTAAAATGTCGTTCCCGGGAATGCAAAAAGCTGTAGTTGCTCACAAAGACAATCCAAACGTAGAATTCTTATTTATCGATACCTGGGAGAGACAAGCTCCAGATGTTCGTATGAAAGAAGTAACCGAGTTTATTGCTGATAACGAGTATGATTTCCATGTTTTAATGGATGAAAAGGTAGAAGATAGTAACGATTTTGAAGTAGTAGATTCTTATGGCGTTTCAGGAATTCCTACAAAATTTGTAGTAGGGCCTGATGGTCGCATAAAATTTAAATCTGTAGGTTGGAATGGTAATACCGATAAATTAGCAGAAGAACTTGCCATTATGATTCAGCTTACACAATCTTAGTTTGTAATCTAATTCTGTTTTTTGTTTATAATTTTCTATTTAAAGCCTTCTATGCTCATAGAAGGCTTTTTTCTTCTTAAAACTTTAATTAAATATTAAAGTTTCATCGATTTAAGACATATGCTAATTATTCGTAGTAACTTAAAAAAAAAGTAAACTATGAATAGATTTTTACTCCAAAATTACTTTTTTCCTATTCTATTATTTAGCATTCTTCTACCCTACCAAAGCTTTGCTCAGGAAAAAAACGAAGAAAAACCCAAACCAAAATTAGATATTGGTGGCGCTTTGCGCTTTAACTACAATTTATCGTCCTGGAAACCCGAAATGCAGGAAAGAGGTGGCGATTTTGGTTTTGATGTTTTTAGACTTGCCGTCAATGGCTCTTACAAAAACCTTTATGTAAATGCAGAATATCGACTTTATTCTGAAGCCTTTGGTGGAGGTTTTTTAAAACAGGGTTGGCTTGGCTATAAGTTAGATGATAAACGCGAAGTACAGATGGGACTGGTACAAGTTCCTTTTGGTATTGAACGTTATAGTTCACACAACTGGTTTCTAAATTTACCATACTATGTTGGTTTAGAAGACGATTATGATATGGGAATACGGTATTCGTACATGGGTGATATGTTCGAATATCATTTGGGATTTTTTAAAAATGCTGAAGAACTTACCTTTGGAAATAATTCTCCTGCCTCTCCACATCGTTACGGCTACGATATTGTTGGCAACAACAAAGAGGTGAACCAATTTAACGGAAAGATTCTTTATAAACCCTCTTTAGATGGCATGCATAAAGTAGGTTTATCTGCTCAGTATGGCGGAATTTATAATATTGAAACCACAGAAACAGGAAATCGCTACGCTCTCGCTGTTCATTATGAATATAAATCTGATGACTGGTTTATAAAAGCACAGGCTACAAAAGCTGAATTCGATCCTGCGAACGCTCCCGGAAATACCAGAAATATTATCCAAATGGGCGCTTATGGCACTCCGTACGAAGTAGCTACAAATTTTGAGATGTACAACTTTGGAGTTTCACACCTATTTTATATCAATCGGGATTTTGTAGAAAAAATAGAGATTTACAACGATTTTGGGTATATGCATAAACGCATCGATGGATTTGGAGATTCTTACATGAATGTTTTAGGAGTTCTAATAAATTCGGGGCCGGTAAGCACTTATATCGATTATGCCGCCGGATATAATCATTCCTGGTTAGGTGGCGATTTTGATAACGAATTTTCTACCGGAGAAGCAGACCCTAAATGGGAGGCCAGATTTAATATTAATATTGGATATTATTTTTAAATCTTTTTTTATTGTACAATTAAGAATCAATTATCTAAATTGTTCCCAAAGATGATATAAGGCTTTACTAAATTTTAGGATTTTGTAGAAGATTTTTATTTTTTCGCGATCCACTAAAAACATTTTTGAATGACAAAAACTTTACCTCTTCGATCTTATCAGTTTTTTCTTAGCATCATTTTCTTACTATTCTCAGCTCCACTTTTAGCTCAGGACGAAGGAGAAGAAGAAAAACCTAAGCTTACGCTTGGCGGTGCACTTCGTTTTAATTATAATCTATCCAGTTGGAAAGATGGACAGAAAGATAGAGGTGGTGATTTTGGATACGATATGTTTAGGATAAATGCTGTAGGTACTTACAAAAACATCTTTCTAAACGTAGAATATCGATTATATTCTGAAGCTTTTGGTGGTGGATTCCTGAAGCAGGGATGGATGGGCTACAAGTTTAATGAAGAAGACCAGATTCAGGTTGGTCTAACTCAGGTTCCGTTTGGACTTCAGCAGTACAACTCGCACAACTGGTTCTTCAACCTTACTTATTATGTTGGTTTAGAAGACGATCATGACATGGGTATAAAATATATTCATGATTCAGAAAGGATTCAGTATCAATTAGCTTTCTTCAAAAATGCTGAAGAATTACAATTTGGTAGCACTTCAGAAATTGATCCTTCTCGATATTCTTACGATATTGCAGGACGAAACAAAGAAATTAACCAGTTTAACGGAAAGTTTATTTACAAACTTGGGAAAGATAGAAACCATCAATTAGGAACATCGGTTCAATACGGTGGTATTTATAATCTGGACACTAAAGAAACCGGCGATCATCACGGTTTTGCCTTTCACTACGAATATTTGGGCGAAAAGTGGAATGTAAAAGCACAGGGAATGATCGTAGATCACAACCCGATCACGCCAGATACTATTAGTGATAATGTGCTTCAGTTTGGGGCTTACGGTGGTACTTATGGCGTTGCAGCAGACTTCAATCTTTACTCTCTTGCGGTTAGCCGAAGTATCCCTGTAGAAATTGGTCCAATATCAAATTTGGAATTCTATAATGATTTTGGTTTTATGGATAAAGCCGAAGACGATTTTGAAGATTCTTTTATGAATGTGACCGGCGTTTTGATTACCGCTGGAAAAGTTTACACCTATATCGACTATGCAGCAGGTTATAATCACTCCTGGCTTGGCGGTAATTATGTAGACGATTTCTCTGCGGGGAACCCAGATGCAAAATGGGAAGCCCGTTTTAATATAAACATAGGATATTATTTTTAAACATCTAACACATTAGTATGGCAGAAAAAGTTACCAGAAGCGACGAGAAAAAATCCATTTTTGGATTAGAGGTTAACGGCCCGGTATTTTTCTCTTCGACCATTATTATTACCGCAAGTATTGTCTTGACGCTCATTTACGAGAAACAGGCAGAAAAAGTATTCGAAAATGTACAAAACTATGTTGCCAATAATGGTGGTTGGTTTTTTGTACTTGTAGTGAATATTTTTCTTGGCTTTATGCTCTATTTGGCCTTTAGTAAATTTGGGAATCTTAGAATTGGAGGCCAAAATGCAAAACCAGAATTTAAAACAGGTTCCTGGTTCGCGATGCTATTTAGCGCCGGAATGGGAATCGGACTTTTATTTTGGAGTATTGCTGAACCTATAAATCACTTTAACACGCCGCCAATGGCCGAAGGTGGAACCGTAGCTGCTGCGCGAGAAGCGATGAGCTTTACATTTCTTCACTGGGGTTTTCATGCCTGGGGAATTTATGCTTTAGTGGGTCTTGCTTTAGCCTACTTTACGTACACCCGTGGTTTACCATTAACGATAAGATCTGTTTTCTATCCTTTTATAGGAGATAAAATTCATGGTTGGATTGGTAACCTAATCGACATTTTTGCGGTTTTAGCAACACTTTTTGGATTAGCTACTTCACTTGGATTTGGGGTACAGCAAATCGCAGCGGGTGTAGAACACGTATTTGGAATCACGAACGATATCACAACACAGATTATCATAATTGCAGGAATTACAGGTATCGCTACTTTATCTGTAGTTTTAGGTGTAGATAAAGGTGTTCGAATTTTGAGTGAGTGGAATATGAGAATTGCTGTGGTACTTTTGCTTCTTGTTTTGGTATTAGGACCAACGATCTTTATTTTTCAATCTTTTGTGCAAAACACCGGGAATTATTTTTCAGATTTCTTGATGATCTCTACCTGGACAGAAAGTTTTACAGGAACCAAATGGCAAAACGACTGGACTGTATTTTACTGGGGTTGGTGGATTGCATGGTCTCCTTTCGTAGGGACATTTATCGCCCGTGTATCTAAAGGTAGAACAATTAGAGAATTTGTTTTGGGTGTACTTATCGTTCCTTCTTTGATCACCTTCTTTTGGATCTCTGCTTTTGGTAGTGCATCTATACAACAAGTGCTAGCTGGAGACAATGCTATTGTAGAAGCTGTAAACGAAGACGTAGCAACTGCACTTTTCGTATTTCTTGAACAATTTCCACTAGCAACCGTTCTTAACGTTGTAGGTGTAATTTTAATTGGAGGATTCTTTGTAACTTCTTCAGATTCTGGTTCTTTAGTTGTAGATAGTTTAACTTCAGGAGGAAAAATTGATGCACCGGTAGGACAGCGTATATTTTGGGCTGTTGCTGAAGGTACCATCGCTGCCGTTCTATTAGTTGGTGGTGGTTTACAGGCCTTGCAAACCGCTTCGATCGTTACGGGTCTCCCCTTTGCTTTTATTTTGCTGGTGATGTGTTATTCGCTCTACCAGGGACTTAATGAAGATATGCGAAAACTGAATAAGAAAAAAGAGCAGAAACAAAAAGAAAATTACGAGGAGGTCGTTAAAGAAATAGTACAGAAAAGAAACCTGAAAAAAGCCGATTAAAAATGATCAATGTTAACACTATACTGGTAGGGTTAGATCTTTCGCCTATGGACGATCACCTTATCGCATACGCATCTTTTTTAGCGAAAAAATTAGATATCAAAAAAGTATATTTCACTCATAATATTAAGAAATATGCGATTTCAGAACTATTCCAAGAGCAGTTAAAAGACCTTGATCTAGAGCAGATCATTGGTGACGAGCTCTCAGAAAAAATCACTAATAGTTTTGATGCTGAAGCCGAATGGGATACTTTAATTGCTGAAGATCCTTATACCGAATCGATCTTTAATCATATCGTAAATAAATATTATATCGATATGATCCTTGTAGGAAATAAGATCGATTATGAGGGAGCTGGTGTAATTACCGATAAGCTATTAAGAATGGTAAAATGCCCGTTGCTTATTATTCCTGAAACCTGTACGCCAAAACTCGACACGATTTGGGCAGGAACAGACTTCTCTAGAAGTTGTATGAAGATCTACAATAGTGTAGATTATATTAAGGAAAAGGTCGATGCTACTATCGTGGCAGCACATGTGTACCAGATCCCGGCGCAGTTTTCACCTTATGTTTCAGCAGCTACGATGAAGGAGAAACTGAAAAAACACAGCCAGGAACGCTTAGAGAAATTCATTAAGCGCATGCATAAAACCTACGATATTGAAGAAAAAGTGCTTGATAGTAAAGAATCTACGATCGCTGAAAAACTTATCGAATGCTCGCAGGATAACGACGCAGATCTTTTAATGGTTGCCGATAAAGGAAGTAATAATATTTCTTCTTTAATGTTAGGAAGCGTTACAGATGAGCTTTCAACCTCGAATTCAAGGATCCCAATTTGGGTGGTGAAATAGGCTTTAAAAAAAGCATTCTTAAATTATGCAATCTGAGTTTTAGCTAACAACTTTCTTGATTGAAAGAAATAAAAAACTAAAATTCAGTTGCATAATTTATTTTTATACATTTACTTTGATTTTCAAAGTACTTTAAAATGAATAAAGATTATTCACAGGATCTATCTGAAATTAGAAATTTAATGAATCGCTCTTCGCGGTTTCTTTCCCTTAGCGGCACTTCAGGAATTATAGCCGGGATCTATGCTATTATTGGTGCAGGTATCGCGAAAATATTCTTCTTCCCTACTCAGTTTGAATATCAAAATATTGGATTTGCTAGTCCGCAGCTAGTGCCTATTGTGATCGATCTTATGCTGGTGCTTTTGCTTAGCCTGGTGACGGCTTATATACTTTCGGCCAAAGAAGCGAAGAAAAATGATGAAAAGATTTGGGATGAAACCGCTAAAAGACTGGCATTTCATTTTTTAATTCCGCTGCTTACCGGTGGCGCCTATATTTTATCAAAATTGAATCAGGGTGATTTTGCTTCAGCTGCTTCGTTGATGTTAATCTTTTACGGACTCGCTTTGCTTAATGCTTCAAAATATACGATTGGCACCATAAAATATTTAGGAATTTCAGAAATTTTGATCGGTTTGATCTGTGCCTGTTTTCCCGGATATGGTTTTTGGTTTTGGACGATAGGATTCGGACTTTTGCATATTGTTTACGGAAGTTTAATGATCATTCAGAAGAAATAATTTCCGAAGAAAACGTCCAAAGTGAGTATCATAGAAAACATAAATAAACTTTTTGACCATCGCATTCGATTGGGAATCATGTCGGTTTTAATGGTGAACGAGAAAGTCAGTTTTAATCAGTTAAAAGAACTTTTAGAAGTGACTGATGGTAACCTTGCCAGTCATATAAAAGCACTTGAAAAAGCCGAATATCTTGAAGTTCAAAAATCCTTTGTAGATCGCAAACCAAACACCAAATATAAAGCGACGAAACTTGGAAAATTAGCATTTAAAAAACATATCGATGCCCTGGAAAACATTATAAAATCAAGAAACGAATTAAAATAAAAATTTTTATTCATCTACTTTGAAATTCAAAGTAAAAATCATCTATTATGACTATCGAAAATCCCATGAAATTAGATTACGCTTTGGCGTTAAAACGCGCACTTATCGGTGCTGGAATTGCGTTACTTCTACTGGCCGGAATTTTGCTGAAAGTAGGCGAAATTGAAAATTGGGTGTACATCCCCATTATCACCACAACGATTGGTGGCGCTGGTGGTGGTGTATTTTACTATCTGGTACGTGACTTCTTTTTTAAAGGCCATAAATACACAAAATTGATCAGTATTTTTTGCGGATTTTGCTTTCTTGTAATTTTTTGGTTAAGCTTAGTTTTCGCGTTGGCACAAGTAGGACTTTGGGATTAAGCTATGGAAACCACCTATTTCACAAAAAAAGACTCGATCGTTCGCCAAATTTGGGGAAAAGCAGATACCATCCTATTTATTTTTGCCGGTGCTGCTGCTGAATTTGCGCTGAATAAAGCGGTAGATTGGCTATATTATACCGGCAGGCTTCCCAAAGACCCGCTGGGCCGGCTTTTCTCTACCGTGAATTATGCGAAAGTGATCGTTTTTGCTGAAAATAAATCAGCTTTCCAGGCGATAGATCAAATGAATAAAATTCATGCGAAAATTGAAGAAAATCGAGGTTTCAAAATCCCAGATTGGGCATATCGCGATGTACTTTTTATGCTGATCGACTATTCGATAAGGGCTTTTGAAGCTTTGGAGCGAAAGCTAACATTGCATGAAAAACAAGAGGTTTTTCAGGTATTTCTGAAAGTAGGAAAAGGGATGAAAATCGCTGATTTACCCTCTAATTTTAAAGACTGGGAATTACAACGAAAATCACAACTTCAGGACAATTTTGAATATAGCGATTTTACCAAAGATCTATTTCTTCAGTATAAAAAACACTTAGGAATTATTCGTTATTGGCTATTACTGGAAGCACAAATCTTAATGTCGCCTGAAAGAGTAAAAGAATTACTGAATTTCAGAAATCAGTCTGTTCTAATCGCAATTATCCCGGTTTACCGACTAAGCCGAGTATTTAAAATCGATTATATCCTGAAAGAACTTATACTGCCTAAAGATTACAAAAACGACATCAAAGCTTTGGATCACTCGGCAGCTCATTGATCAAAAAATTTTAATCATTCACTTTGATTTTCAAAGTACTTTAAAAATATCTTTATGCGAAAGCGATTAATTCACTGGCTTTTTGACCAGACTCAAAAAGTCTATACACAATTTTTAAAACGTAATCATATTCCGTGGAATATTAGCACTGCTCAACTCCTCCACTACCCAAAAGAGAGTTTTGGTTTTCATCTTGGCGAATTCCTGAATAAAAATAATTTTGAACTTATTGCAAAAGTAGAACGGCATGATGCCTATCATACGCTTTGCGGTTACGGCACCAACGTTGAAGACGAGATCGCCTTGCAATATTTATGTTTAGGTAACGGAAAACACAGTCCGTATATGTTTGGTGCGATCGTATTGGGTACACTAATTCTTCCCGATTACTTCAGGTATTATTATCGTTCTTTTAAGATTGGTAAAAACGCGAACAAATTTCATCATTTCGATTTTAAAGAAGTGCTTCCGTTAAACTTTGAAGATTTCAGGCAGGCCATATTTAGCCGAAATTATATAAATTCAGTCTCAATTTTATCCATTCCGAAGAAATGAAAATCATTGCAAAACTTGAACAATTTCATCTTCAGGCAAGACGAAATATCTGGATAGGTTATTTTGCCATTTTTTGCCGAATCGCTTTGGCGGCAGGCTTTTTACCTTCGGGATTTGTAAAGATCAATGGCGAACGATTTACGGCTTTAGCCATTAATCACCCGATGGGACACTATTTGGAAGCGCTTTTTTACACCGGTTATTATTATCCTTTTATTGGTGTAATGCAAATGCTTGCGGCGGTTTTACTTTTGATTCCGCGCACGGCAACTTTAGGCGCTTTGTTCTATTTCCCTATCATTTTGAATATTACGGTGCTTTCTTTAGCCGTTCGTTTTGATGGTTCACTTTTTACCGCACCGCTTATGCTTACAGCTGTGATCTTTTTGCTGTGCTGGGATTATCATAAACTGAAATATATTCTTCCATTAAAGCAACATACTTCTGAAAAATTATTTCCACAGCACCCTAAAATTCGCAGGTTTCCTTTTGCATTTTTTGGTGGCGTTTTTATGTACTCGATCGGTTTTATCTTTTTTATCACCAATATTTACGAGATCATGCCACGTAATTCAGTTAGAGATTGCGAGCGACAATGCAGCGATACCGAGAATCCCGAAAATTGTATCACATTTTGCGAATGCATACACGAGGAAGGCAATTCACTACAGGAATGTTTGGAGGTTTATAAGGGAGATTAGTTATCGATAATTTTCTGTTGCTAGTAATTCCTTCATTACTAGCGGTGCCGTCTAGTTACGAAGAGTTTTTGATAGGAATCTTGCCATACAAAATTATTTAACTTTGTTGGGTACTGTACTTAATTTTGACTAAATGTGATAAATTCTCCTTCAAAAGTTTTGTCAAGCTCAGAAATCAATTTATCCAATTTATCAGAATCTATTATTTCCAACGAATGTAAATGATAGAACATAGCGTATTGATATTCGTAATTCAAATTAGGGTTTATTTTTTCAAATCGCTTTTTCAAGTATGTATTTCGACGTTTGAATAATTCGGTAATAAAGAAGTCCATTTCTTTTTTTGAAGGTTTATTTTTATAAAATTCAATTCCTTCAAAATCTATACATCTCAGAACTGTCGAACCCATTTTTAAATTAAATATCCCAAAAGCACCTCCAGCAAGAAATATTAGAATCCATCTATATATTTTACCGAGATTATCAATATTATACATTTTTAAAACTAAAAATGAAAAAACAATTAGAACTCCTAGTATAATAATTAAAAAGTAATGAATAGGATTGAATTTCAATGAAACAAATTCATTAGTGATATTTTCAAATGGAATAGTCCGTCCACTGCTCCCAAATGAGCTATCTTCTGATATCTTAAGTACGTTTCCCTGAATGAGAAAAGTCCTTTTTTCTCCACGATGCTTTTGTTCTAATTTCAATTTTCTTGTGTTACGTTGAATGGTAAATTGTATAAATAGGGATTAATAGATTTATATTTTTGTCTTATTGAAATTTTAATACTCAGATTTCTGATTATCAAATTCTGGTTTCTGTACGACGTGCTTTAATTACAGCCAACGCCCATTATCAATCAAAGAATGATCGATAACAGGCGTTTTTAAATAGAAATTAAATATTCTTTAAAAAACATAAAACCCTTACCAAATAAGAATTCTTTCATCTTCAGCTAAATACAATGAATCTTCTGGCTGTACATCGAAAGCTTCATAGAAATGTGGATTGTTCATTAAAGGTCCATTTACTCGCCATGATGGTGGCGAATGCGGATTGTTATTAATCCATAATCGTAGAAATTCATCCTTCATTTTTACGCGCCATATTTTAGCTACCGAAAGGAAAAATCGCTGATCTGGCGTAAATCCGCCGATCTTTGTTGTATCCTGACCTTGCTCAGTCATTTTAAAAGCATCGTAAGCAACCGCCACACCAGCAATATCTGCAGTATTTTCACCAACCGTCATTGCGCCTTTTATATGAAGGGAATCCAAAACCGTAAAGGTGCTGTATTGATCGATCACCTGCTGGATTCTCGATTTAAATTTCTCGTAATCGCTATCTGTCCACCAATTTTTTACGTTTCCTTCTTTATCGAATTGCGCTCCCTGATCGTCGAAGGTATGCGTTAACTCGTGACCAATCACCATTCCTATTCCGCCGTAATTTAATGCATCATCAGCTTCGTTATCAAAATAAGGAGGTTGTAAAATTCCTGCCGGAAAAACAATTTCGTTTGCCGAAGGATTGTTGTAGGCCGTAACTGTAGAAGGTGTGGTAAACCACTCAGATTTATCTACCGGCTCTCCCAGTTTTTCCAAATTACGTTGGTATGCCGCGGAAGAAGCCGAAACGATATTTTCAAAATAAGTATCTCTATCGATACTTACATTGCCGTAATCCTTCCAATTATCGGGATAGCCAATTTTCTTAGTGATCGCAGCCAATTTTTCTTTGGCTTTTATTTTTGTGCTATCACTCATCCATTCTAAATCTTCTATTCTTTTTGCATAAGCTTTCTGAACATTATCAACTAACTCTTGCATACGCTCTTTGGCTTCTTCAGGAAAATATTTCTTAACGTACAACTGCCCCAAAGCTTCGCCAAGATATCCATCTACGGCACTTGCCATGATCTCTCCTCGAGTTTTCTGAACTGCTTGCCCAGAGATCACTTTGGTAAAATCGAAAGAAGCATCTACAAAAGGCTTGCTTAAATTATCTGCATAATTTTCTAAAGTATGGGCTTTTAAATAAACCTTCCAATCTTCTAATGGAACGGTTTTTAAAAGCGAATTAAGAGTATCGTAATATTCTGGTTGCCCAACATCGATAGAATCTGTTTGCGCATTTAGATCTTCTAAAACTGCAGGCCAGCCAATATTTGGATGATTTTTGTCCAGCTCGCTTACCGCCATTTTATTATAATTGGCTTTTACGTCACGACGCTCGATCCTGGTTCTATGCGATTCGGCTATCTGCTTCTCGATATCATAAACTACACCGGCTTTCTTAGAAGCTTCAGCATCGCTAATCCCGGTAAGCTGAAATAATGTGGAAAGGTATTTTTTATAAGCTTCCTGAATTTCTTTTGTTTCTGAATCTTCACTGAAATAATAGTCTCTATCTGGTAAACCAATGCCCGTCTGACTAGCATGTGCGATATTCATCTGGCTATTTTTATCGTCTGGCCCAACGTAAAAACTTAAGATAGAACCATTCCCAGACATTGTTGTATTCGTCACAAAATGCATCATCGAAGAAATATCGGAAATAGCATCGATTTCATTCAAAATTGGTTTTACAGGTTCAAAGCCTCTTTTGTTTATCGTTGCTGTATCCATCCCGGAAGCATAGAAATCGCCCACTTTTTGTGCAATACTAGCTTCAGCATTTTCACTTTGCGAAACACTATCCAGGATTCCCTGCAAACGAAGTCGCTGCGGATAATTCATAAACATATAGGCTCCTACCCCAGCCTGAGTTTCAGGAATTGTAATGGTATCGTACCATTTTGCATTAACGTATCTAAAAAAATTATCGCCGGGTTTTAGATCCTGACTGATACCGGTAATTTCTTTGTATTTCTTTTCAGAAGTTTTTTCTTCATTTTTACAGGAAGCCAGGGAAAGCAAGCCCAGCAGAAGTAGTGATGTTTTTTTCATAATAAGAGAGAAGTGATTAATTCTAATGTCTAACAAGATACGATATTGGATAAAAACAGCTTTAGTTTTTAGCTTACAAAATCCTGTAAGTAAGAGTATTTAGGCGTTAATTTACCATTTTTGGTCATTCGGGCTCTTTCTAAAATTCCGTTTTTATCATTATTGAAAAAAGCCGGCAGTACATGCTCTAAGAACATTTCTCCAAAACCTTCGCTGGCATCTTTAGGCAATTCGCAAGGTAAATTATCTACCGCCATTATGGTAATCGCTTTGGGATCCTTAAAATCTATTTCCTTTTCTGTTTCTGGATCGTAGCCATAAATAGGATCTGCGATAGTTGAAGGACGTATCGTACTAGGAATAGGCCCGGCAATATCACAAGAAATATCTGCAATAAATTTTATGCTGAAATTGGGCGTTTTAGCCTCTTCTTTTGTAAAAAATACGGGAGCACCTTCGCCATAAAAATGCCCGGCAATAAAGAAATCGCTGCTTACGGCAAAACGCCAAAAATCTGATTCGTACAACTCGGGATTACTGAAAAACTCAGGAATGCTTTCTTCGGCACCATCTTTACGCTTATTATAATCTAGGACATCGATATGACAATAAACCGGCTCATCAAATTTTTCTGAAAGATATTCTGGCACCTCAACTTTCTTGATTTTAAGATGATCTAAAATTTCTTTAGCGCCACGAGCTACTTTTCCGCTACCGGTAAGCACTATTTTAAGATTTGGTAGGTTGATTTTATCCAATTCGGATAGCATTTTGGCGAGATCTGGAAGATCATCTGCTTTTGGTAAAGTGAAGCTTTCATTTTTGAGTCCGATTGCTCGAAATCCGTTATACGCACCTACCAAACCGGCATATCTACCAAAACCAATAAGTCGCATTCCGCTTTCGCTGGTAATCACCTCGTGATCAAAAAGCTCGATGTTTTTATCTAAAATCGCCTTTAAAAGGTCACGATTATAAGGTTGTTTTTTGATGGTATGAGAAAAGAAAAAGTATTTTTTATTCGGAATTAGGCTTTGAATCGGTACTTCCTTAACTCCGATCATCACATCGCTATCACTGATATCTTCTGAAACCTGAAATCCTTCTTTTTGATATTCTTCGTCCTTAAAAATTCGAATATCAGATTGCTGAACTTTAAATTGAGCTTCTGGAAATTGTTCTTTTGCTTGTTTTAGATGTTTTGGCGAGAATACCACGCGACGATCTGGTGGTGTTTTTTCTTCCCGAATAATAGCGAATTTCAGCATAGATTGGTATAGGTTTTGTACGATTTATACAGGTTTTTAAAAGCTAATAGTTGTAAAAACAGATGTGTCTTTTTAGTTTCGCGATCTGTTGTTTTTGTATCGAATTTAGTTTTCCTAATTTAAAAATTAGTGGTCTAAATATCTATTATTGAGATCTTACTTTTTAGGATTTTAAAAAAGTTATAAAATATTTAAAATCCCGGTTATCGAGAAACTTAGCTTATTGCAAAATAATAAAGCTTTGATTAAAAAACTTATTTTATTTTCGAGCTATGACCAGATATATTTAATCTCGATTATCGGGTAAAGATATAAATTTAATAGTACCTTTGCAGGCCTTGCCATTTTGTAAGTGGTAAGCTGAATTTGATGTTCTTTGTTTAATTGAAATTCGATTTTGCGTTAGGGATAGCAGCGGTTAGCTTTTTGTGAGGCGACGAACAAAAACTAAAAGCGGATAGCCCGCCGTTTGGCCGATAGGACAAACGGAACGCCCAAAAACAAAGCACTAAGTTCTTTACATATTGGGGTCGACTTGGTTTTGACAGCGAGTCTAATTGAGTTGTAAGCACGCCGAGCGCTGGGATATAGCTCGTAAATCTCATATTTCACACTTTTTTAAACGGCGAGAATAACTACGCCTTGGCTGCATAACCGAATCATAGTAGGTTTTGCTTAGTCCCTACAAGGTAGGGAGCCGAGATGTCTCGTGGAAGCCTTGATTTACGGCGTCCACACCAGAGGCACCGATAAAGTAAATATAGAGACTGCAGGGCCTTGATGCAGTTTTGAAATTTAATTGAGGATACGGAAAAGGTTAGGTTGTTTTTGGCCAGATCTTTTCCCGACAATCCAAGCGAAAACTAAGCGTGTAGAAAGCTTCTGAATTGCTTGTTTGGACGAGGGTTCGAACCCCTCCGACTCCACAATAAAAAACTCCCGAGATTCTATAGAATTTCGGGAGTTTTTTGTTTTTGTAATAATTTATTTGCTTAATATAATCCACTTTTAACGTTAAAATCGTTTTTTTAGAATCCGCTCCTATTATATTGCCGTATATTTTTTAAAATCGATTGGCATAATTGCTGATATGTTTTACATAAACTGAAACTAATGAAAAAGAATTTTCTATTACTACTCTTTTTAGCAAGTTTGTTTTCTTTCAATGCGTGTTCTGAAGACAATGATATCCCAGAGGAGGTTGATCCAGAGCCAGAGCCAGAGCAAACTGAACTTACAGAAGAAGAGCGAATTGAGCTGGATGTGAAAAACTTTATCTATCGCGGGCTTAACGACATCTATCTATACAAAGGAGATGTTCCAGAACTTGCCGATGAATATTTCACTAATGATGATGCGCAAACCGAATTTCTAAGCGATTTTAGTTCTCCTGAAACCCTTTTTAATTCCCTGCTTTCTGATAAGGATGAGTTTAGCTACCTGGTAGATGATTACGAAGAATTAGAAAATCAATTTGACGGAATTAGTGGTGCTACTGGTATTCAATTTGGATTGGGCCTATTAAGTGGCACCAACGATCTTTTTGGTTATATTCAATATATTTTACCGGGAACATCTGCTGAAGAAGAAGGCTTAACTCGTGGAACTGTTTTTACTGAAGTTGATGGAGAACAACTAACGCTATCGAATTATAGCGAATTGCTAACACGTGATTCCTTTACCATAAATATTGGCTATGTTGAAGATAATACGATCTTTTTAACTGATGATACTGCAAATCTTACTGATGATTTTTATACTATGAATCCTGTTTTTATTACTGAAGTCCTAGAGATGGAAGGAAGAAAAATTGGATACCTGATGTATAATAGTTTTATAGCCAATTTTGATGAAGAATTAAATGCAGCTTTTGCGGAGTTTAAAAGCGAAGGCGTTACAGATTTGGTTTTAGACCTTAGATATAACGGCGGTGGTTCTGTAAATACTGCTACAGATTTAGCGAGCATGATAACGGGACAATTTGAAGGTGAAGTTTTTTCTACGGAAGAGTGGAATGAGGATTACCAGGAATATTATGAAACTTTCTCACCCGATTTTCTTGTTAACGAATTTGATTCAGAATTAAGTGACGGGGAAGCAATTAATAGTCTAAATCTTAGCGAAGTTTATATTCTAACCACCCAGGCAACGGCATCTGCAAGCGAGTTAATCATAAACGGACTAACACCTTATATTAATGTTGTTCATATTGGGGAAACAACTACTGGTAAATTTCAGGCGTCTGTAACCTTATATGATAGTCCCAATTTCGATGATGAAAATCGTAACGATGATCATACGTATGCTATGCAACCTCTCGTTTTAAAAATGGCTAATAGAGATGGCTATACAGATTTTATCGATGGTCTTACTCCAGATATAACAATTACTGAAGATCTAAATAACCTTGGCGTTCTTGGTGACCCGGAAGAACCATTTTTAGCCAGAGCAATTGACGAAATTTTAGGTAGAACTCAAGTAGAGTCCAGAATGATGATTCAGGATAAATTTCAATTCAAACAAATTGGAGAGAGTGATATGTTTAAACCTACCTATCAAAAAATGTATATCGATAAGACTCCTGTTATTAAGGAGTAGTTTATTTCAGATTAGCAATTAAAAAAGCCCCTTTAGTTTATAAAATATAAACCTTAGGGGCTATCGTAGCTAGCAGCAAAATCTTCTAGAATCTATAACTGTATCTAAGTCCGAAACTTTTTATTCTGAATTCTCTGTATAGGCCTTCGTAGTTTATACCAATATTATTTAATCCAGCAAAGTATTTTAAAGCTATGCTAGATTTTTCTGAAAGGTGAATTATTGGCCCCAAATGAATCCCTAAATTTCTATGTTCCAAGGAATGTGAAAACATTTCTCCATCTTTCCGATCATTTCCATTTGTAAATATTATTATTTCAACTTGTGGACCAAAAGCGATATCTAAAATTTTATTCACTCTGATATTTAATGCTCCTGGAAAACTTAAGTAGTATAAATTGAAATTATTATCAAAATATATATCCTTACTACGTCTCAATCTTAAGACATAATCTAATGTTAGGTAAAATGTTTTAGATAGATTTAGTGCTGTCCCAATTCCAACTGAAATTCCAACTCCGGGCTCTGTATCCGATTCAGTTTCATTGGTAAAAGAAAAGTAGGTATCACTAACAGATGAGCCCACAAGCAAATGAAAATCATAATTTCTTTTAGCTTCATCTTCTTCCTGCCCCTGACTTATTTGAAATACGGATAGAAACCCTAACATGAATAAATATTTAATTGTCATGATACAGTTATGAAGTAACGGTGTTAGCAGTGCTTGTTTTAATTTCTCTAGAATATTTTTTTCGTTTCTCCCCATAACCATAGCCGTACTTATTGCCATAACGCAGGTTTGAAAATTGAACACAATTTAAAATACAACATATATTTTTTAAAGTAGTCCCATTTGCATCCTGTATAAAATCAAGGCTCTCTTTTTTGGTACTTCCTGCCTTTACTAGATATAAAGTAAGATCTGCAAATTCACTAATAATCGCTGTATCTGCTACCAGCATTGATGGAGCGGTATCGACTAATATATAATCGTATCTTGATTTCATTTCATTGAACAAATACTCTAACCTGTCACACCTAAGTAATTCACTAGGATTATAGGGTATACTACCCGAGTAAATCATGTCAAGATTCGCATGAATATTCGATTGTCTAACAATCCCATCAATTTGCGCTTCCTCAGACAAATATTCACTCAATCCAATAAAATTTTCTGGATTTTCTATGTATCTCTGCATTTGCGGATTTCTAAGATCTGCTCCAATAAGCAAAACTCTCTTGTTACTATTTGCCATGGTAATACCAAGATTCATAGTTGTAAATGTTTTCCCTTCTCCTTTAGAAGATGAAGTAAGCATGATGACTTTAGAGTCTTTATCATCAAATCTTTTCTTTAGATGAACTTGCATGTTCGTCAATAAAATCCTAAAAGACTCTGCTAATATCGATCTATCCTTTTGTTGTATTAAAAAGTTTTTTTTCACCCTTCCCAAAGAAGGGATTTCTGCAACTAGAGGTATTTCTTTCGATAGAAACTCTTGGAGATCAATTTTGCTTCGAACCTTATTATCTAAAGCCTGAAAACCAAATATTACAGAAAAAGGAACTAACAGTCCTAACAAAACAGCTCCTAAAAAAATGCTCCTTGGATTTGGTGCTACTGGAATTCCATTACTATAGGCTTCATCCACTATTTTAGCTTTTGGCTCAGTTACTGCAAGAGCCAAAGTATTCTCTTCTCGCTTTTGCAAGAGATATAGATATAAAGATTCTTTAATTTTTTGCTGTCTTTCTATACCTCTATTTTCTTTTTCCTGAAGTGGTATCTCTGAAATTTTTGAGTTAACGTTATAGGACTGTCTTCTAAGCTCATTAAGTGAAATCTGTAAACTCGATCTAGATTGTTTTAATGACTGATAGATGTTGTATTTTACCTGTGCCAAATTATCATTAATTCGCTTCACCATTGGATTCTTTTCCGTAGAGCTATTAAGTAATCTATTACGTTCTAAAATATAATCATTGTATTCTGAAATCTGTTGATTAACACCTGCTGCCTCTATACCTAAATTAGCCGGGATAAGATCATCACTATCAGTTTCAGACAAAAACTGAAGTATTGTATTAACGAGCTCTAATTGCGTGCCTAATTCTTGTTTTCGTTTACTATACTCACTGGCATTTTGAACAAATATTTCAGACTCCGATGATAAATCAGTAAGACGATTTTCTTTCTTAAATTCTACTTTACCAGTTTCAACAGAATCTAATTCGCTATTAATTATTGTAAGCCTCTCGTTAATGAAATTAGCTGTATTTGCAGCAATCAAATTTTTATCTTCTATTGCATCTTTATTATATTCTAGGATAAGTTGATCCAATACATTTTTTGCTCTATTAGGCACCGGATCTATAAGTTCAAATCGAATTACATTCGAACTATTTTCACCTTGAATTAAGGAAACTTTATTTCCATAATTGGCGGCCATAGATTCGATAGAATGAAAGTCAACATTCACTGGCAGGTTTTTACCATCTGACTTAGGATTGGTTAATAATATTTTCGAAAAACCAATATCTAATGCCTCATTAACATTCACCCTATATTCTTTAAAATTTTGTCTATCTATCACTAAAAATTTATCTTCCCCTAAATAGGTTACTACAAAATTGGAAGAAAACTTTTTAAGCTTTTGCGCATCGTATGCTAGAAGTTTAACTGTAAATGGTTTATCATCATACAATTCTATATTTCTAAATCTACCATCTATAGAGTAGGTAATATGCAAATTAAGTGCTTTTACCACCTCCTTCATTAATTGCCTGGAATTCAATATTGATATCTCGCTCTCTATTTTTTCAGATCTTAATCCAAACATAGAAGCATCGCTAAAACCATATGCGGCATCAGAACTACCTTTGGCCCCATCATTCTTAATAATTATACTGGCCGTAGCCTTGAATACAGGAGTGGCATATTTTAAGTAAAAATATGCTGCACTTACGGTAATAGCTACAGTTATAATAAACCAGTACCAATACTTAGTATATTTTTTAAGCTCTTGACCAATCTTTTTTTGGTTATTTTTAGATTTATTACTCATAATCAACCATTTTAATTATTAGTTATCAGAACTACGGTAGAGATAATAACAGATGCCAAAGATAAATAGCTAGAAGCTGTTCCAAGGAAGCTTGCTGATTGCCTCCTCGCTCCTACTGGCTCTACATAGACAATATCGTTTTGTTGTAGATGATAATAGGGAGATGAAGCAATATCTGCATCTCTCAAATCAACATACTTTCGAATTTGTTTACCCTCAACCTGACGGGCAATTAAAATATTTTTTCGCTTACCATAAATCGTCATATCCCCTGCAAGCCCTAATGCCTGCGGTAGCGTGATATGATCGTCTTCAATAAAGAAGGTTCCCGGGCTTTTAACCTCTCCTAAAACGCTTATTCTAAAATTTAGAATACGTACATTAACAATTGCGTCCTTAACATACTCACTAATTTCTGATTTTATTTTTTCAGCTAATTGAATATTAGTTAATCCGGCAACTTCAATTTCACCAATAACCGGAAATTTAATTGTTCCTGTATTGGACACTAAGTAAGTCTCTAATTCAATATTTCCAGGCATTCCTGATTGCCCTACAGTTTTAGTTAAATTAAAAGGTATTGCCGCATCAGGTTCTTCTGTAGATACCCTGATCGTTAATACGTCATCTGGTTGAATTTTTAGATTATTATTTATAAGGTTCAGATTTTGCTCACCTTCATCTCCCTGCAAATACGCAATTTTTCTACGCGAAACACATGACGAAAACAAAAGCATAACTGTTACCAATAAAATAAATGAATTTGCTGCTAGTTTCATATTATTTATTAAAGGTTAATTATATATTTACATCTTAATTATTAAAACCACCTGTATAAACTCTTAGAGTCTACCATTCTTGGAATTAAATGATGTGGTATTTTCCTACCTATTTTAAACATCAAGGTTAAATAACCCGCTAGCTTATGGTATTTAATAATTTTCATATCTTCTGAAGATTTCTTTTTCTGCAATGCTAAGGTTGTACTTTTCCCTCCTAATCTCATTTTAACGACCCAATCCTTCAGGTAAAACTTCTCAATATGCTTATTCTTAAACCATCTCAAAGAGATATCATAATCCCCAGCTATAGAATAATTTTTATTATACAAGCCGAACTCTTCGTAAACCTTTCTTTTTACATAGATCGTTGGATGTAATGGTATCCATCCGAAAAACAAATGACTATTTTTAAACGGATTAGAAGGATAAATTCTCTTGATTAAATTTGGGTTATCCTTACTCACAAAAACACCTTTTCCATAAACCAAATCACTACCAGAAACATCAAAGGCTTTAACAATCTTCTCGATAGTTCTCTCTGAATGGAAGAAATCATCAGAATTCAAAATTCCCACCACATCTCCGGTAGCCCATTTAATTCCCTTATTATATGCATCGAAAATACCAGAATCAGGTTCAGAAATAAAACAATCTATTCTGTCCAAATATGGCTTTATTTTTTCTTTTGTTCCATCGGTAGAATTACCATCGATAATAATATATTCGATATCATGATATGTCTGGCTAAAGACAGACTCTATACACTCTGCTATGGTATCTTCGTTGTTATATACCACTGTTATAATTGAAACTTTCATAATTTGATTCTTTTAAGCTTGAACAATTTGTGGTTCTTGCATTAGAACCTCTTCGAAGTACTGAATAGTTTTAGTAAGCCCTTCTCTTAGTTGAATATCTGGTTCCCATCCATCCAAACATTTTTTAGCAATAGCGATATCTGGTCTTCTTTGTTGTGGATCATCTTTAGGCAAAGCCTTAAAACTAAGTTTTGATGAGGAACCAGTAATATCTAAAATTGTCTGGGCTAACTCTAACATAGTAAACTCATTAGGATTACCTATGTTAACTGGACCGGTAAAACCTCTTTGAGTTCCCATCATTCTAACCATGCCATCTACTAAATTATCTACGTATTGAAATGACCTAGTCTGATTTCCACTTCCAAAAATTGTTATTTCTTCACCTTTTAAAGCCTGAACAATAAAATTAGACACTACCCTACCATCATTAGGGTTCATATTAGGGCCATATGTATTAAAAATCCGTACGATTTTTATATCTATATTATGTTGATTGAAATAATCCATAAATAATGTTTCAGCACATCGCTTACCCTCATCATAACAGGATCTTGGTCCAATGGTGTTTACATTTCCCCAATATGATTCTGGTTGTGGGTGAACGTAAGGATCACCATAAACCTCACTAGTACTCGCTTGAAGAATTTTCGCTCTTACTCTTTTTGCCAGACCTAAAGTATTTATAGCTCCCATTACAGAGGTTTTCATCGTTTTAATTGGATTGTACTGGTAGTGAACAGGTGAGGCGGGACAAGCTAAATTATAAATCTCATCTACTTCTGCCATAAAGGGTTCTGTTACATCATGGCGAACTAGCTCAAAATAGGGGTGATGCATCAAATCAACGATGTTTTGTTTATTCCCTGTAAAATAATTGTCTAAGCAAATTACTTCATTACCTTCGTTCAGTAATCTTGCGCAAAGGTGTGAGCCAATAAAACCTGCACCACCTGTAACTAGTATTCTTTTCATCTTATTAAATTTTTATTAAACATTTTATTTATTATTTATATCCATCTTACTTTCATTAAATCTGAATTACCTTTTCTATAAACTAAATTTGGTCCTACAGAAGAAGTTACAATTGAACCTACTGTGAGCACAGTATCCTCTCCTATACAAACACCCGGCCCTATAAAACAACAAGCTCCTACCCAACATCCATCCCTTAGACTAATGGGGCCATTTCTATAAGGCATAGTGGGGTCCTTAAAATTGTGATTACCACCACATAGAAATACCCTCTGAGAAACGCAAACATTATTACCTATAGTCAACTCCTCAAAATTTAATAGAAAGCTTTCTTCTCCTATCCATACATTGTTTCCAATCTTGAGCTTCCATGGAAAATGAATATTCACCCTGGGTTTTAAGGTTATATTCTTACCTACTTCCGCCCCATAAAGCCGAAGTAAAAAAATTTTAAAATTTGTTGGGTATGGGATTGCAGATAGGAAGAAAAACACCTTAATGATGTACCAACTAATTTCTTTAAATTTTGAAGCTCCTCTACTTAAACCTTTAGAAGGATTAAAGCCTTCTAACCTAACTCTAGAATTAAAATTTGTATTCGAGGAGGCTATTTTCATAATTCAAATTCTTTAATTCTATAATTTTTTTTGCTACAGTATGTTCTGTAAATTTCTCTTTGTAACACTTCATCGCATTGGTACCCTTTGTTCTTTTTTCTTCGATAGATAGTGACATCCAACTTTGAAGTATTTTTTTGGTTCCTGCGATATTATCTGCTCCAATCAATCCCGCATCGTAATCCTGAATTTCATGAAAGATATTTACCTGATTAGAAATAAGAACTGGCTTACCGCAGGCTAAAGCTTCAACTGTTGCTATTCCAAAATTTTCCTGATGACTAGGAAGAATAAATGTTTCGCAGTCATAAAAAGCTCCCCATTTAGAATCTCCTACGAGCATTCCTGTAAAAATGAAATAGGACTGTAATTGAGGATTTTTTTCAATCAGTCTTTTTATTTCTTTTCCAAAATCTGATTCGATTCCTGGACCAGCAATAACCAGTTTAGGCAACTTGACAACTGGTAAAAGCTCGATATATGCTTTTATTAGAATATCAAGACCTTTCTTATTATGGATCCTGCCTAAAAAAAGTATAAAGTTTTCATCGATTTTAAGTCCAGATGCCTTATAAAAAGAATTAAGCATCGACTCAGTACATTTTGGAGGACTTTTTATGCCTAAACCAATTATTTTTTCATGCTTTGGTTTGTATGGTTTGAAAGATAGTCGTGCTAATTCCATCTCCGTTCTACACGTAAACAATAAAGCAGTACAATTTTTAATAACATGTTGCTCGATCAAATTCCAATAGACTCTATTTCTTATCGCTTTTAATTTTCTGTCAGGAGCATTTTGAAAATAAGGATCTAGCATGCCATGGGGCATTAAATAAACTAACGGTTTATCCCCATCACGTTCTTTAAGTGCTTTGTAAGTCGCAAAACCATAATACTGCCACATACCGTGGATTATTACTGAGTCGTAATTCCCTAAATTGCTGATTAACCATGGCAACAGTTTTTTACTAAATTGCCATGGATTATTAGCAGGACCTAAAGCATATATTTTGAAAGAATCTTTAAAATTGCTGGCTTCACAATCTATAGAAACGACTTCACTTATTACTTCCAGCTGTGATAACGAATCTACTATCGTCCTTATAGCTTGACAAACACCACCAGCTTTAGGATCCATTCGATCTACTACATGAAGGATTTTCATAATTTTTGGAATGACACGATTTATAAATATTTTCTATAGAGTCCAGCGCTTGCTTAGAATCAAAGCGTTTAGAATTATGTATTCCTGAAGAAATCACATTTTTCCTTTCTTCTAAACTTAAGGAAACCACTTTTTCAATTTCCTTCGCCCCAACTTTAAGCCATTCATTCTGTTCACTTTGTTTATATGGTCTTTTTGGAATGTAAAATGCTGCTTTGCCTCCAACTTCCGTCATTGGAGCTTCTGCAGTTGTTATAACTGGGCAACCCGAAGCCATTGCTTCAGCTATTGGCCAACCAAAGCCTTCAGTATACGAAGGAAAGATAAGTAATGTAGCTGCCGAATATAAGTCCTTAACCAAATCGTCAGCTATATTATCCAGAAATAAAATGTCTCTAGAAAAACCGGATGCCTCTTTTAAAGCTATTAAGTCCTTTGTGGGCTTAGGACCAACCATTATTAATGGTTTAGAATGCTTATTACTATTTCTCCAATAATCGTATAAGTTAATTACGCCGGTTCTATTTTTATACCACTCATTATTTCCTATATGGAAAAGAAACCCATTAGAAAGAGAAATATTTAATTTTTGCTCTAATTGCCTTCTTAAGGAGGTAATTGATTCACTAGGTTTAAAATTTTGATTTAAACCATTATAAACAACTTGAGAATTTTTAAGTGTTTCTGGTTTAAACAGATGTAAATCTTTTCTCGTTGTCTCTGAAACTGAAATAAAATTATGAGCCTTGGAATACCCCTTCTTTATTAAATTTTGATAATACCGTCCAAGACTACCAATTTTTAAATCTTCAATTTTATTTACTGCAGCTTTTTGAGCTATAAAATCATGACAATGAACAACGTGTTTTCTTTTTTTTATAAAACTCATCCAAGGACCTAAAGCATGATCTGTTAAAACATGTAGTGCCTCATCTTTTCTTTTAAGTTTCAATTTAGCCTGAAAAGGAAAAATCAACAATTGATCTATATAACCTAAATATTTAATCAATGAGCTCGATTTAGACAACCTTGCAAAAACTCCTGATGGTGACCATACCTCAACCTCATGCCCTCTTATAGCCATTCCTTTTGCAAGCATATTGGTAAATCTAGGCATACTTTTATGCCCCAAAAAGCTTGGGTGCGTATAAAAAATGATTTTCATTTTTATTTATTTTGATGTGTTTAAAGATGCCATGATCAAACCACCTACTAAAACGCCAAAACCAAGCGCAGTAGGCTGAGCCCATTGTCCCTGTGGAATAATAAGAAGACCTATACTAAGAAGCATCCATGCTAGAGGAGAACCTTTTACTAGTTCGTTATGACTTTTAAAAGCCAAAGAAAAACATAAACCTAGCCGAATAAATATAACTGCTAGACCAAAAAGGATTCCCATTTCCCCCACTAGACGACCCCATTCTTCTTCCGCAATTAAGAAAGACACACCGCCAGTCAAAATCATACTACCGGCATTGGTTCCTAATCCCATTCCATGTCCAAAAAATGGAAGATTTTGTGAAGTGGAATGGTTTAAAGCTCCTAAAAGTCCTCCTAAGTAACGGTCTAATAAAGTACCTTCAATACCTCCCTCAAATTTGCTTGCAGATTCTATACGGGTAGTAAAAACTTCAGTACTTTTTTGAAAAACTTCAGTAGTAGAAACAATACTAAGAGCGACTATTAAAAGAATCACAGTTGTTAATATTCTACCAGAAAACTTTCTATTTATTACACCTGCTATACAGGCAAACAGAAATGCGATTATTACCTGAAATAACAATGTTCTACTTATTGACAGGGGTATCGCAATAAATAAGGATATCGCAGACAAAATTAAAATCCAGGTATTTACTCGTTTTCTTTCTAGAAAAAAATAAAAAATATATGCTCCTAATAATGCATAAAACATAGTATTTCCCGTGGTAAAAGAAAAAGTCCCAGGTGGTCTAAAATATCCCATTGCGCCACTAAACCCGGCTCCGTCCATATCTCCACCTACACCTCGATTTACCCAAGCCGATTGCGGACTGTAAAACTGTAAAGCGATTAAAACTGTCATAGGCACTGAAAAATAAAGCATTATTTTGCCTATTTTAACCACATCTTTCCTTGAGAAAACATTACCAATTATAAAAATAAGTGGAAAGTGTAAAACTAAAATTCTAGCACCATATATAGCAACAAATAAATTACCATGTCCCGCTAAAAATGTTGTGACTAATGATAACATCGCCGTAAAAACCATTGATATTAAGAAAGATGAATATGGTATCAGATCTCGTTTCCAAGCTGTATATATCAACCAGATAGCGATAGGATCTCGTACAATAAGCAGTGGAGCAGAAAGAGAAGGTAAAACCCATTTTCGTAAAGCTCCTTCAAACAATAACAAAAAGAAATAAAGCCATATGCCTTTTTTTAATATTAAATTATCAGAGTATATAATTTCTTTGGTGCCCTTGAGACTGATAGCTACATCACTCATATCTTTAAAAATGTTTTCGCATAGCCTCTGCTAATTCATCGCCATATTTCTTCCAAGGGCGATCAAATGCAGACTCCAATGCATTTTTACCTACCTGACTTATTAAGTCTCGATTTTCTAAAATTTCTTCAACACAATTTTTAAGACTAATTGTTGATCCAGCTTTCATTAACCAACCATTCTCTCCATGGGTTATCAAATCTGGACCAGCAGTTCTTTCTGTAGTGATCACTGGTGTTCCCTGAGACATTGCCTCAGTAATCACCATCCCAAAACCTTCAAATAGAGATGGAAATAGAAGCACATCATGTTCTTTCATCAACTCTAATATTTTGGAATGAGGCATACTAGGTGTCCAAACATGTCTCGTTAGAGCTGAATTTAGTGCTTCACAATCATTCGTTGGTTTTTGCCCTACTATTGTTAAACTTACAAAGTCTTTTAAAGCATCTGCCACCTTCACGACATCACCAATTCCTTTTCGCTGTTCTAACCTTCCTACAAAAAGAAGTTTTATCTTTTTTCGGTTTTTAAGACTAGAATATTTCCTACCGGTAGTTGGTATAGGAAAACCATAAGGTATAACCTCAACATTATTCAAAATGCCATCAAAATCTTTTAAACTATTCTTCGTAAATGTACTTGCTACAAAAATCTTATCAGCTAATTTTAATTCCTCATCCTTCTTAAGAAGTTTGGCTGAAGAGTCTTGAAGACCGGTTAATGTAGACACCCATTCTGGTGATCTATTGTATTCTTCTTTTAATAGTTTTCTTGCGTGTTTCCAATATCCGATTGGCAAATCATAGAAGCAGGTCATCCCAAGCTTCTTGGCCTCACGAAAAGTATTTAGAGCTCCATCCTCATATGCATAAACACCTTTTGCTCCAGTAAGTTTTGCATGCTTAAGGCGAGATTTTGTTTTCGTATCTATGTCTTTATAAACTGAATCTACTGAAAAGATTCCAGTTTCATGTTTCGTAAGAGACTGAAAACCAAATTTATTGGAAACAATTCTTCCAGTTTCTAACCAAGGTGAACATTTAGTAAAGGGTTGAAGTCTTGAAACAAAACTTCGTCTTTTTATTTCAGAAAAGGATTTAACATTAGATAGTTTATCCAGAAATGTCCCCGGAAAAGATGCTACAGATGTATTAAATTCATACAACATATCTTTATCCATTAACCCATCTAAAGCCCATCTATTGAATTGGTTACTATTGGGATGAGAAACAATTATTTTCATCTATTGATTATTTAAGGTTAAATTAAATGGGATACGCATTTTTCGCTTCTTTTAAACCATTTACTCCATTTAAAAAGGTTTCAGCAATAAGTTGAACTCCAGAATATGAAGGTTTTCGTTTAAGTTTTTCTAGTTGATCATCAAGAGAAATATCTAAGCTTAATTTATCTAATTGCTCTAGGTACGTTACATCAGTTTCTAAAAACAACTCATTATTTCCAGCTAATATTATAGGTAAACCGTGCTCCTTATAAGCCGCAACAACTCCGCTTTTACCTAAAATTTGTGGAGGAGTTAATGCTAAACCTGCATCTGCATATTGTAATAAGGTGGAAACTTGCTCTTTACTTAATTCTCCTAAAGCTATAAAGTTAATTTTCGCGCTCAAACCTTTAATTTCATGCCTTAAATTGTCGGCAGAATCTTGATCAGACCTTCCGGCTACCATTATAGTAACGTTCTTATCCTTTAACCACCTAACTAACTCTTCTTTTCGCCAACTAAAAGGGATTCTTCCAAAAAGAACAATCTTGAGTGACTTTTCAAAAAGGAATAATTGGTTTTCGTTGAATAACTGAGGTAGCTGTTGCAACGCATTTTTACTAAATGGTATATTACTAAAAAGCGGAAGAACTTTATTTTGAATCCCGTTTTCCTTTAATAATCGACTAAATGCTATATTACTAGTAAACACTTTTATAGGTGATATTCCGTTAATTAGCTGCTTAATTATTATTTGCTGAAAATAGCCAATTACCTTATGTCTTAATGAATCTTCTTTAGATCTTCCTATCCAAGGTTCGTGCATCATAATGCTAACCTCATAAGATTTAAGAATTCCCACTAAAAACTGATGTGCAACAACCGGTAGCCCCTTTTTGTGAAAAGCATAAGTCACATATTGAAAACTTATATGATCCGGACTTACGGTTTCAGATATATTTTTAAATAATCTATATTTTTGTTGCCAACTATTCCTTGCGGGAATTCTACAAAGCTGGATATCTTCTCGGGTTTCTTCTCTAAAAGACTTTACATAAAAATCGTTAATACTAACTAAAACAACTTTAACACCTAAAAGCTTTATCGCCTTAGCTAAATTGAAACAATAATCGCCTATACCGTCTTTAGAAGGTTCCAGACATCCGCATGTGATTATTAATGTCTTCATCTTTTCTAATACTAATTTTTTTCGCGGGAACTCCGCCCCATATTTCCATTGAAGGAATTGACTTTGTAACCACAGAGCCTGCCGCTACAATTGATCCATAACCAATCTTAACACCCTTTAGAACTATTACATTTGTTCCTAGCCACACATTATTAGATATTCTAATGGCTGCCACATCTGGTGGTTGTAATCTAATTGGTGTACTTAAGGACTGGTAGCCATGATTATGATCAATAAACTTACATCCAGAAGCAATTAAAGCATCTTTACCAATGTGGATATCACTGCAAATATTAAATTCTGAATTAGCTCCTATATAAACATTATCATCAATAATTATTGAAGGTCCCGGATTCCAAACACCATCATACCTAAAGTTTATATAGCTTTCGAGGATACAATTCTTTCCGATGCTCACCTGGTGTGGCCATGAGAAAAAGGTTTTTCCTACTACACTATCTGACCCTATTTTTAAACCTGCTAAAACAGCTGGGAGAATACAAATCTTAGCAAGCCACTGGTGATAGTAAAATGACAATTTAAAGAATATCTTATGAATTATCATTTAAGTAAAACTATGCTATCTTCTCTATCTGATTAACAACTTCTTTCGATACCACACTCCATCTACGATCAATAACACTCTCCCGTGCATTTTCTCCCAATTTTTTTCGAAATTTTGGATTTTTAATGGCTAACTCTATTTGAGTACTGAGATCTATATAATCTCCAGTTTTAAAAAGCAAACCATTTACTCTATGCTGAATTAGATCTATTTGAGCACAATTATCTGAAGTTACACAACATAAGCCTGCAGCCATACCTTGCAAAAGAGCTAATGATTGTCCTTCGAAAAAACTAGGAAGAATGAAAATATCACATTGCTCATACAATTTCTTTTCTTCGTCTGAATTAAAAGTAGGTACAATCTCAATATTTGGGTGCAACTCCTCTGGAAACTCTTTTAAGATGTCTTCTTTAGGGAAGACCGTTCCAAAAAGTAACCACCTTACAGGTATTCTATCTCTTAACAATTTCTTTGATGCTTCAATAATTAGTCCTGTGCCTTTTCTTTTGATCCAAGTAGCGCTAAATCCAATTATGCATTCTTTGTTTTCGATGTTCAAATCACCTTGAGTTAGAAAGTCTTCTTTCACTCCATTCCTAAAGATCGTAATGTCATCTATATTTCTTTTAAACTTTTCTATAGCGTAATTTTGATCTTCTTTATTTGAAAGCAATAATAAATTAGCTTTTCTAAGGCCCTTATTACAGTTTCGAAGGCGCCATATTGGAAACAAAACTTTACTTCTTAAGCTAACCTCGTCATGAAATTTTTTATAGTAAGTGTTTCTTAAATTCCACTCTCGCTGCTCTATTCCATGACTAAAAAGCGCTATTGGAATATTGGTTCCAATAAATTTTCCAGACACAGGCTCATGAGCCAAAATAACATCTGGCTTCTTTTTGCCGAATTTTTCTTTAAATATCTTAAAAGCCTTACCAGGAAATTCTGAAGGATGCTTTGTAACCACATTTTCTTTTCCCAAATGAATAAATTGATGACCTGCTTCTTCAAAAGCTTTTTTCCAAAAATATGCTATCCTTCCCATCCCTGAATAAGGATCAAGCTTTATATCTGCTACGTGAAGTATTGTTAAACTCATATTATTTCGTATAAAATTTCATGTTTAAAAAAACTATTCTTCCCAAATTCTTGAAGACATACAAGGATCGGCTATATCTAGATTTCAATAGATAAATACCATATTTAAGTGCTTTAAATAACTTTCTACGATGAGCATAATATTCAAAAAACACTTCATTTTTTTTAGTCGCTCGCCAATTCCTTGCTGGAGCTAATTTTCTATTATTATTTCTCTGAACTACCTCTACGATCGTCTCTACTCTGTTTACAAAATCATGAGACTTATTAACCGCCTGATATCCCTGAAAAGCTATGCGTTTTCTTTCATTTTCATTTTGTAAATAATAGGATATCTTATTAAGTAATTCTTCTGTTGTTTTGTAAGTCACAAAATGTTTTCCTGCGACTAGACCAATTTCATCTAGTTCCGTAGGTTTTTTTGTTATCAACAGCGCTCCAGAAGCCATAATTTCAAAACATCTTAAATTCGCATCTATCATATAATCATCCCTCGATATATTGACAGCAATTTTTGAATTTGTATAAACAGATATTAACTCATCCTGATTATAGAATTTATTAATATCGTTGGTTTTATAACGTTTACTAATTGCTTCTACCTGCTCTTTTCGAATTTGATAAAAAGGTCCATCTAAACGACCAACCCATCCTACATCGAATTTTCTTTCTTTTATAAATTCTGGATAGAGATTCGTCTCAACTGCATGTGGAAGTAAAGTTACTCCAGGATGTCCCATTCCTTCAAGCACTTTATCATACTTCGGATGAAATATAAATGCATGATCAAAGAGCATCGATTGGTCTAATCTAGCTTTAGTTCCATCGTAAGTGTCTATTTGAAAACAACCTGTAGGATAGTTAATACTCAAAATATTTTCAGGAATAATGGCCTCGCAAGGATCTGGATAGAGAATTAAGAATATTTCTCCCTGAGACTCCATAGAAGCAATTACCTGATCGAGTTCTTTATCAATACAACAGACAACATTAAAATATTTTTTTAAAGCATAATAATATGCTTTTCTTTCACGCCCTATATCTTCTTTCGCAGATAAAAAGATAACGATCTTTTTTGACGGATCTATAACTCTTACACAATGCATATTATAATTATTTAAGCCCACAAAACACGTTCAATGGCTTTAGATTTAAAAGCCTCAAGACTGTGATTCCAATATTCTTCAATTCCTTCTTCTAAACTTACTTGAGGGTACCAACCGGTATCCTTTTTTAGTTTTGAACTATCCAGAATATTCTTTCTCACATCGAATGGTCTTAATTTTTCTATTTGAACTTTCGGAGAAAAAAAGCCGTTCTTTCTGGCTAATTTCGATATATAATCGAAGACAAATTTGGTCGATGCTCCTCTACCAGTTCCTATATTATAGGTTTCTCCAATCTTTCCTTTTTTTAGCGCTGCAATAATACCATTTGCAACATCCTTAACATGGATATAATCTCTAACTGTTCCATTTTTGCCAAAGATTTTCATTTCCCTTTGATCTAGAACAGAATATGTTGCAGTTGCAATAAATCCCTGCCCCAGAAATGGCGATTGCCCAACACCATAAGCATTTCCTGGTCTAACGGTTATAACTGGTAACTTCTTATGAGTACAATACATAGAGGAATATTTCTCTACCGCAAGTTTAGTTATACCGTAAGGAGATATAGGGTTTGTTGCAGCTGCTTCTGAAATGGGATTTTCATTTGTGTTCCCATAAATAGCCCCTCCTGTAGACACCATTACAATTCTCTTTACAGAAAATAAACTCATCCATTCCAAGAAATTCACAATAGAAGGAAGATTATCTTTAATATCTGTGATAGGATCGTCAAAACTGGTTTTTGGTGTAGAAGCATAAGCTAAGTTTATAACTCCATTAACCCCTTCCATTATTTGTTCTAGCTTAAGGTATGTCAATCCATTCCAATCATAATAATCTTCAAGATTACGCATTTTCATCCCTATTACGATCACTTGATGACCCTCAGACCTTAATTGATTTACGATATATTTACCAATAAATCCCAATCCGCCAAAAACGCAATATTTCGCCATGATTTTAAGTTTTTAATGATTATTAAACAGGTTTATTAATCTGCTTCTGATTTGCAACAATTTTAAAGTGCACCACGAAAGCACTTCTTAATTCATAAAATAGATCTACAATTGCATAACCGATCCCTCTAAATTTAAAACGAAAAGCATCTTTGAAGAGGTTTAGGGTCATTACTGCGATAATCTTTAATCTGGTCGTTAAACTGTAATGCTTTTGATGGTCTGGATGTCTTTTCAAAAAAATAAGTACACTTTCATATTCAACCTTATACTTATTATCTATTTTTCTCCAAGGATGGCAAACAAATGCTTTAGGAACAAAAATTATGGGTTGTTTATCTTTTTGAACTCGAGTTCTAAATTCAATGTCTTCTAGTTCAAATTTAAATTCTTCGCAATACCCTCCCATACTCAAATAATAAGGTTTTCTTACCATAAGATTGCAGCTCCATAACAATCCTCCATTCGAGTTGATTGGAGCTACCTCATTGAAGCGCTTTTTTCTTCTATCTGCTTCTGTTTTTCCCTCAAAAACATTTGCTTCAGGATTATCGTCAATAGCGCAACTAAAGGACTTTAACCAGTTTTTAGATGGCAAACAATCGTCATCTGTGAAAGCAATCCAATTAAATTTAGCATATTTCACTCCGTTATTCCTGTTAGCGGCCGGTCCTTTTTGCGGCCCTTCAACCCATTTCACCCAAGGAAATTTTTCTAGGATTAACTTCTCTGCTGTTGTAATACTACCATCATCAGAGACAATAACTTCATAATTATTTATAGGATACTTTTGTAAATCTGGAGACAGTAATGTTAAACACTCTTGTAAATGTTCATTTCTATGCCTTGTTGGGATAACTATAGAAATATTATTCATCTTTATTTAGTTGAGATCTCGATTAAGCTGTTTGCAATGCTTTTTTAAAGCGATGCATTTTAATTTTGAAATTCCGTATCGAGAGATTTTTGCTTTGTTTTTCTTCTTTTGCTATAAATTCTTTCCATTCTTTTTCTTCGTGTGGCTCTAGAAATTTGAGAAAGTATTTATTCACCGGAATTTTTATAAATTTTGGAACACCTGCCCAATGCAGTATATATGGCTTTTGATCTTCCCTATCCCAATAGATAGTTTCGAAATTTTCATCTGTATAGTCGCCAGCCCAAGTAGACTGCATATTTGTTGGGGGAAGGGTTAAATTGTTTACTTCAACACCTGTCAAACTAACTAATAGGTTTAGAGCGACTTGATCTTTATACAAATTGATCTCATTTATAAGAGTTTTCTTGAATCTCCCATTACAAGTATCCATTAAATCTTGAAGAGTATACAGAATTTGATCGCATGCAAATTGCCCTGCGTTGAATATTGAACTTTGCCAAATTGTGCTTTTCGATTTAAAGTAATCCCGACTCTCTGAATTGAAAGTGTGATCTGGATTATTCCAATGTGTACAGGAACTAATAAATCCAGAGTGATCTTTTAAAACTTCCTGTGGATTTCGGAGAAATACAATATCCGAGTCAACATACTGATAATTGTTGGTTAACAGGCACTGATATTTTCGACACATTTCAAAAATATTGTTTTCCTTGGTCCATTTAATTAACTCTTGTTCCTCCCACCAAAACGAATTCTCAGGCAGTTCAAATTTATCATCATTAAATGGAATAACCCATATAGGCAAATCACAGCCGGTAGCTCTTAATGAGCGTTCCATCGCTAAAAATTGAATTTTAACGTGTCTATTGGCAAGTGTAATAATTTTCTCTAATTTCATATTATAGCGTGTAAAGTGAACTATACTTTCTTTTAAATACTTCTATTTTCTCCTGAAGTTGACCTACTTTATTATCAAGTAACTTTTCATCACTTAAAAATTGTGGTGCTTTACACATATCACCAAACTGATCAATAAATTGATTTCGCTTGAGCATATCACTATATTTATAATGAACCTTTGAAAGCCCCTTTAAAAGCAAACCATCTTCTAAACTTAAACGAGTTGCTATCTTTTCTGAAGTCGCACCTAAATTATAAGGGGCTTTTAAACAATTTGGTGTATACTGCATATCCAAAGAAGAGGTCCAGTCTTTCCATTTAAATTCATTAATACTAGGATACATTTTGATAGGAATCCAAGGTACGCGCAAGGTATCTGCAACAATTGCAGCATGCATAGCTTCTGCTAGAATAACCTCAGAAGATTTAATTGCATCGATTATCTCTAAAAACGGGGAAAGAGGATCTATATAATTAAAACCTACTTCTCTACAGACTTTCTTCCAGTCGTAATTATGATCACTTTGATGATGTGGCATAAAAGAAACCCTATATTTCTTTTCCTTTTCTCCAAAGTCAAACGTCTTCAATAAGGCTGCTCCATCAGTAATACCTAATTTAGGATCTATTCCTATTCTTTTAGCCGTTAAAGGTCCGCGCACACAAATAACATCATAAGAAGAGTCAATTTCTGGTAGTTTTCCGTAAGCAAAACCTGTACTAAAAACAACTTTTTTATGTGCCTCAGGAAAATGAAATTGAAGAATAGAACCTATACCTAAGAATATCGAACTAGGATCATCATCAAAAAAATTAGGAATTAATTTTTTAAAAATGAATGGGTTTAGGGCATCTCCGAAGTTTTTATTCTTCTGATAATAAATTAATTTCATTTTTTGTCTTGTTTAAACCGATTATAGTAACCAGGATTTTATTTAATAAATTAAATATGCTTAGAATAACACTAAAGATTAAAACACTATAGGTTGTACTTAGATCCATAGTAAAAATCATTAGAGCCTGAAGCAATACGTTAGAGCTTATACTAACTATTGGAATCCAGGACCACAACCACTTCCTAGAACAGTTCATATCCCACATCAAAACATTAATAAAAATTATGCTTGAATTAAGTATTAATAACCCTACTTCTCCTTCAAGGTGAGAGTATTTATCTCCCATTATCCATAATAGCGGTTCGGGAAGTATAAAACCAATCGTAATAAGTGTAAGTGCTATACATAGACCTATTCCCAAAATAGCTAAAAATTTTCTACCTAAATGTTTTTTAGATTGTCTTGCCAAATAAGGCACTACAAGTGTAGAGCTAGCCATATTAAAAATCATAAATATCTGTCCTAGTCTTCCTAGTGCGCCTACTTCAGCTATATTTTCAGAAGCTCCGAAAATTCCAATGATAAACAACGAGATTTGAGCGCTGAATGCTGAATAAATTATACCTGGTATAACTGGCTTAACATAGTTTAAAATCTCTTTTCTAGTTCCTGGATCACTCTCAACTGGTTCATCTATAAATTCCTTTGATTTTTTACGAAATCTTTCGCCATTGTAAAACACAGTTAGGCATGTTGTTAATGCTGCTATCCAAGAATTTATAATAGATAGTAGATATACAGTCCATAAAAAAATCAGCCGACAAACACCGCTTGTAAGTTGAATATTATAGATATCCTTTAACTTCCTATGAATCATCAAAGGAGTAATATAAAAAGCAGTATTTCCTGAAAAAAATAAGTTTAGTAGTATACAAATTAATAGAAAAACAGTTATGTGTATAGGCCAACCGTGCTGCCAGGTCATATATGGAAACCCAATTAAACATATTACACTAACCACGAAAAACATGCGGTTTCTAAAAAACTTTCCTCCTTTGATATATTTCCCTAAAACAGCTTTATCATTCACCCTATTGCCTACTAGCGCAACAACAGATCCCGAAACCCCTAACTCAACCAAAACCTGCGCAGTACTTTGAAAGGCAAAAGCTATGCTATACTGTGCGTAATCTTCCACAGATAACCAATGTATTAAAAAGAACCCGCTTAACAACTGAACAAACTGCACGGCCCCTTGTCCTGCAATAAAAACGAATATTATCTTAAACCAATTATGATAAATGAGCCCAGAGAAACGGGTTCTAAATAATGCTTTAATCATCGATAGCGAAATAAAATAATGGACTAAAAACTAAACACAACGGTTTAGTATAAAATATTAAACTAAACTTAAAGTTTTGATGACGACAGTGCATCCAAGACTACTTAAAATTAGCTTAACAGAATCTCCATTTATTTCTTTGATTACTCCATCTTTGCCTTTTAGAAGACCTTTTTTGACTTTAATTCGATCGCCTGGAGACATACTTGTAATCATACAATCTTCTACCTCTCCCATATTTAACCATTCTTCGATGGTATCAATCTCATGTTGTTTAACTATTGCAGGTTTTCCTAGCCAATAAAGATATTGCACAACACCTGGTACATTCATAACTTCTGTTTTAGGATTGGAAGCGTGACGCACAAATACATAAGATTTAAATAGTGGATCTGTTACTATTTTAGTTCTATCAGACCATTTACTTGATCTTTCTACCAAAGGACAATAAACTTCGTAACCTATGTTTCTTAATCTATCGGCTACTTTTTTTTCAAATCTACTTTTTGTGTATAATACAAACCATTTCATAGCATATAATTTTTTTAGTTTAAAAAATTCTAATCTTGCTAAAAGTATTTGTAGGGAGGGGTGATGAGAGGCATAAATACTGCTTCGCCTCGTCACTCACTTAAGATTGTGAGCAACTACTATTTTTTGCATCTGGGATCTAAATAAAGAATTAATATTCTATTAGTTAAAATTTTAAGACTTTTTTCGATAAGATTCTTAAATAACCTGCAAAAACTACAAAAAATCCTACAAATCATATAATTACTTATAAATCAATATGTTTCACCACATCCAATTGCTCTATGAACGATAAAAACGTCCTATTATCGATAACAACCCTTCCTAAATAAACGTTAAAAAGCTTTATGCGGCATAAAAATTGTTATTCAAACAACAGTCCCCACCTCCCTATTTATCAGTGATTTGATAAGTTCAATTTGTAACATTTTTTATTAACATAAATTCTTTTATTATGAAACCGAAGAAAAACCCAAAGGCAGATCTTAGGAAAAAGACCGTACTATTTTTACAAATTGGACTTATCGTCGTCTTACTGTTCTCTTATGTAATGATCAATTTAAAAACCTATGATCAAAAACAGGCAAAAGCAGAGCAATGGGATCCTGTAGAAATGACTGAAGAAGAGGCCATCCCCATAACAAAGGTTCAGGAGGACCTACCGCCGCCAAAACCTAAAGATCCACCGGTAATTGAACTTATTGAAGATGAATCTCCTGAGACTGAGGACGAAATGGAAAGTACAGAAACAAGTTTAGACGATATCGTGGAAGTGGATGAAATAATTGAAGCTCCAGATGATGATCCAGTAGAACCAGTTCCTTTTGAATTTATTGAAGATGTCCCAATTTTCCCAGGATGCGAAAGCTTAGACGATAACGAAGAGCGAAAAGCCTGCATGAGTGAGAAGATCTCTCGCTTTATAACCAAAAGGTTTAATACTGGTTTGGGCGAAGATCTAGGTCTAAGCGGTATAAATCGAGTAACTATAATGTTCGAAATAGATAAGAACGGAGACGTTAAAAATGTAAAGGCAAGAGGACCACATAAACTTCTTGAGGAAGAAGGAAAAAGAGTTATCAAACTTTTGCCTACAATGGAGCCCGGTAAACAAAGAGGTAAACCAGTACCTGTACGATATACGATACCTATAAACTTTAAAATTCAAAATTAAAACAGCAAGGATAAAAAATACATACTATTTATGGCCGGTTTTCAACCGGCCATTTTTTACACTATAGATTAGTTTTTAGCACTTTAAGCTTTATTATTTTAATAAAATTCATTAACTTATAATGCAATATCAATAATTATTATGAGGCTTGCAGATTCAAAATATGCTGACCAGGTAATCGAATCTATCGATTATAATTTTGGTGTATTTTATTTTCTTGATGATATTATTGTTTCAGAAATGCATAAAGGCATTACTTTTAACTGGAAATGCGCAGAACAAGTAATTGCTGATGCCAAGCGAATTCTTGGTGAAGATTGTAGACCTCATTATATTTCTAATAGAATCAACGAATACTACACGGTATCTCAAGACTGGTTAAAATTCTTTAATAATCGATATTTTTTAAAGAGTTTTTCTGTAATTACTCCGCATCCTTCAGGAATGATGAATCTTATTTTCGAACGAATGTTTTACCGAAGAAAAATTTTTCAGGTAACTTCCTTGCACGATGCATTCGAACATATCGAAAAGATTCAAACGAAAAGTGTTTGAGCAACAAGATTTATTCCTGCACAAAATATTATTATTTCCCACTCAACTATCCAAAACAACCATTTAACGATACTAATTTCTAATTAGACGAATACTCCTTATTTTTCACTAAGATTATCTGAATTTTGTTTACATAAGACACTAAAATTAAAATGAAAAATAAGCTAACAATCCTTTTTATCGAGGACGATATGATCGAAGTGATGAAATTGAACAGAACAATTTCTTCCTTATCCCTACCTCACCATATCATTGAAGCTAAAAATGGTGAAGAAGCCCTTACGATCTTAAACAAGAAAGACCGCCTACCAGATATTATATTTTTAGATCTAAATATGCCTAAAATGAATGGTATAGAATTTCTTAAAATATTAAAGGCAGATGATGTCTTAAAATACATACCCACTATTATCCTAACCACTTCTAGTAACCGAAGAGATCTATTGGAGTGCTACAAAATTGGTATAGCAGGATACATTATTAAACCTTTGAAATACGAAGATTATGTATCCAAACTTAGTAGCGCCCTTGATTATTGGAGTCAGAACGAATTGATAAAAGGATAAAGTTATGAAAGGCATTGTATTTACAGAGTTTCTCGATATGGTCGAGAAAAAATTTGGTATTGAGGTAGTAGATCATATAATAAATGAATCTAAACTGCAATCTGATGGAGTTTACACTTCTGTAGGAACCTACGATTTTGTAGAAATGCAAAGCCTTTTGATAAATCTTAGTAAAAAGGTAGATATTCCTCTGGATGGTCTTATCTATAATTACGGACTCTATTTTTTTAATGTTCTTACCAGTGTACATCCTGGAATATTTGCATTGTACAAAGATCCAATAGAATTATTATCTTCTATCGAGAATCATATTCATGTTCAGGTAAGAAAATTATATCCGGGAGCAGAGCTTCCAACTTTTAAAATTGAAAAAAAGAACGAAGATCATCTAGAAATTTTGTATTTTTCAGAGAGAGCAATGTACATGTTCGCCAAAGCCCTAATGGAAAAAACTTTTGAACACTATGACCAGGGTTCTGAAATTCGATTAGAAAAGATCGAAGATGACGGAACTAAGGTCAGATTCGTGATATCTAAAAAACATGGAGCCTACCAACAAAATTGAAATATTAGAAAGAGCGCTAGAAAGAGAAAAAAAGGCCAGAAAACTTGCTGAAAAAATACTGGAAGAAAAATCGACCGAATTATACGACCTCTCTGAAGCACTTCGCCAATCAAACAATCGCCTTAAAGAACTACTTAACGAAAAGACTTCCCAGCTAGAAGGTGTTTTTGTAAATATCATCGATGCATACATCGTTATGGATATTCAGGGAAATGTTCTTAAAATGAACCAGGCAGCCAAAGATATGCTTGGTTACGATAATGAAAAAGAGCTTGTAAATCTACTAAACTTAGTACATTCTGATTACGCAGAATATACTGCAGCCGCCTTTAAACAACTATATCATACCGGTAGTTATAATGATTATAAATCAAGGATCATCACCAAAGAAGGTACTGAAAAAATAGTTCAGATTAACGCAAGTATTATCTATGACCGTGATGGTAAACCGGTAGCAGCACAAGGGGTCGCCCGTGATATCACCGAAGAGATCGAAATTAAACGCCAACTCGAGTCTCAAAACAAACAGTTGGATCTTATTTTCGACAACTCCCCTATTGGCATCTCTCTTACGAAAACAAACTTTAAAGGTCTTTTAAAAGTCAACAAAGCCCTGGTGAGTATGTTTGGATACACTTTGGAAGAATTCAATAATCTTAGCATAAAAGATGTTACTCATCCAGAAGATGAAGTCAGCAGTGAGAAGTTACGGCAAATGATCGAAGGTGAAATAGAATCATATACCATTAATAAGCGATACATCAAAAAAAGCGGCGAAACATTGTGGGCTAAAACACGGGTTGCTGCTATTAGAGACGAAGCTGGTAAAATTCTTTATCAGGTCGCCACAGTTGAAGATATCACCAAAGAAAAGATCGCGAAAGAAAAAATCGAAGAGTCAGAGAATCGACTTTCAACCTTGATCGTTAATCTACAAACTGGAATTTTATTAGAAGACGAAAACCGTAAAATACTGCTTACCAACAACAAATTTTGTAATCTTTTTGGCATCCAGGCTAGTCCAGAGGTCTTAAAAGGTGCAGATTGTTCTAATGCTGCAGAAGAAAATAAGAGCTACTTTAAAGATCCAGAGCAGTTTGTAAACAGGATTGATGAATTACTAGATAAAAAAGAAATAGTAATAGGGGAAGAATTAGAACTTGTTAATGGAAGCATTTACGAACGTAGCTACATTCCTATTTATCATGAAGGTAAATATAAAGGTCATCTTTGGAGCTACGATGATGTAACGATTCAGAAAAACTACAAGGAGAGCCTTAAAGCGCAAAAAGAAAAATATAGTAGTATAATCGCTAATATGAATCTTGGCTTGTTAGAAGTAGATCTTAAAGATACCATTTTAATGGCCAACCAAAGTTTTACTGAAATGAGTGGTTATACAGAAGATGAACTTGTAGGAAAAACAGCTTCTGATATATTCCTGATCCCCGAATCTCAAGCCGAGTTTAACAAGAATGATAAAATAAGACAAAAAGGAGTTTCTAATTCTTACGAAGTAAGGGTAAGAACTAAAGATAACCAGCTTCGATACTGGTTAGTTAGTGGTGCCCCCAATTATGATGTAAATGGTAAAATGCTTGGATCTATTGGGATACACCTGGACATCACAGAAATGAAATTGCTAGAAGCCCAAAAGGAACAATTACTTAAAAACCTGGAGCAACAAAACGAACATCTTAACGAATATGCCCACATCGTTTCTCACGATCTAAAATCACCTTTGCGTAATATTTCTGCACTTTTAAGCTGGACCAAAGAAGATTTTAGAGAAAAGCTGGGAGAAGAAAGTATGATGAATCTGGATCTTATGCAGGGCAAAGTAGAAAAGATGGATCATCTTATCGAAAATATCTTAAGATATTCTAGCATCGAAGATGGAAATATCCAAAAACAAGAGTTAGACCTTCAGGAACTGGTATTAGAAATTTTAGGCTTGATTTATATTCCAGAACATATAAAAGTGACGATCTTAAATAAGTTACCGGTAATTTATGGTGATCGCACCAGAATTCAGCAGGTTTTTCAAAATCTATTAAGCAACGCTGTAAACTATATTGATAAGGAAAAAGGATTTGTAGAAATCGATTATACAGAAAATACGACGCATTACACCTTCAGTATAAAAGACAATGGTATAGGGATAGAAAAGGAGCATCACCAACGAATATTCAAAATTTTCAATGCTTTGGGAACTCATGAAAAGTCTACGGGGGTTGGTTTGAGTATCGTGAAGAAAGTGATCGATCTTTATGAAGGTGAAATCTGGCTGGATAGTGAAGTAGGTAAAGGAACGGTTTTCTTTTTCAGTTTAAAAAAACAAATATGAAGATACTTCAGGCAATAAAAACCTTAGATTCTTCCTGGCAATACACCAGCGGAGCTAAAGAGCATTTAAATAATCCACTAGTTCTAATTTTTGCTGAAAGAAAATTATTAGAAGACCCTGAAGTTTTAGAAGATATTCGCGAAGAGTTTCCTTATCATCACCTAATATTTGGAAGTTCTGCCGGAGAAATTACAGGCGAAAATGTTACTGAAAACTCCATTGCAGTTACACTTATTGAATTCCAAAAAGCAAGCTTCGAGGTTAAAACCGCAAACATCTTAGATTTCAATAAAAATGGCGAAGCTCTAGGTTATCATTTAGCGAGTCAATTTGAAAAAGAAAATCTAAAGCATTTTTTTATAGTTTCAGAGGGTAGTTTTGTTAATGGTAGTTCTTTAATAAAAGGGATAGAAAAATACACCAAGCAAAAAATCACTCTAACTGGAGGTTTATGTGGCGATGGTGCAAGATTCGAAAAGACACTGGCTTCTTACAACGAAAATCCAAAGGAAGGAGAAATAATTATGATCGGGCTTTATGGAGAAAGCCTGGAAGTTACTTATGCTAGTTATGGCGGATGGATACCTTTTGGACCTGAACGTATAATCACAAAATCTAAAGGTAATGTGCTTATAGAATTAGATGATCTACCGGCTTTAGACCTGTATTCGAAATATTTGGGTGATAAAGCGCAGGAACTTCCGCAAGCTGCTTTACTATATCCATTAAATGTTACTGAAGAAGGTAAAACATATAGCCTGGTTAGGACAATTCTTAATATCGACGCTCAAAATAAATCTATGATATTAGCAGGTGATGTACCAGAAGGCGCGCATGCACAACTAATGATGGCCACTGTAGATGGTATTGCGCAAGGAGCAGCAACTGCTGCATCGAAAGCGATGGAAAGACATTCTAAATCACCTGAACTTGCCCTTTTGGTTAGTTGTATTGGTCGAAGAATTGTGATGGATCAAAGAGTTGAAGAAGAAATCGAAGAAGTATCTGAAATCTTAGGCGAACAAGCGAAAATAGCGGGCTTTTATTCTTACGGAGAAATTGCACCATATGCTACGAGTACTGAGTGTAACCTGCATAACCAAACCATGACACTAACCTTAATAAGCGAATAGCATGAATCCTCTACTAAAACGGCAAATTAGAAAATATTTCCCCGAAGAATTTAACGAAGATGAACGATTCACAGAATTCTTTAAAGCCGTAGAGGAATCTTACAAAACAAATGATGAGCAATTAAGCATGATTCAGCGGGCTATGAAAATAAGCTCAGACGAATTATTTAGCGCTAACCGAAAGTTAAGATCTGAGGCACAAAGCCAGAAAGAAATCTTAGATCGCTTAAAATCAGTAATCGCGAATTTAGACATTAAAAATTCAGGAAATAAAAACCAATCTGGAGAGGAACTGAATGTTTCAGATCTCGCAACTTATATAGAAAAACAATCGCTGGAAATCGCAAAGATCAATAAAGAGCAGGAAGAACTTTTATTAAACCTCGAAAAGAAAAATCAGGTTCTTTCAGACTACGCCCACATGGTTTCGCACGATCTAAAATCACCTCTACGAAGTATTAATAGTTTAGTGACCTGGTTAAAACAAGACTACAAGGGCAAGATCGATGAAAACGGGATCAACCAGCTTAATATCGTTTTAAAAAGCGTAGAGAAAATGGATGCGCTAATTAGCGGCATCTTAAATTATTCTACCATAGATCAGGAAGTGCTCGATGTTTACGAAGTAGATACGCATCACCTGGTTAACGAAATCGTACAGATTATTTACAAACCATCTCATATCAAAATCGAAGTTTCAGACCAACTTCCTGTTGTGAATGGTGACAAATTCCGGCTACAGCAATTGTTTCAAAATTTAATGCAAAATGCGGTAAAAAGTATTGATAAACCTGAAGGTATAATAAAAGTAAATGTCGAAGAAAGTGGCGATTTTTGGATATTTTCTATAAAAGACAACGGAAAAGGGATCGAAAAAGATCATTTCAACAAAATTTTTCAGATATTTGAAAAAATTGATAACGATTTTAATTCTACCGGAATTGGATTATCCATCGTAAAAAAGATCATTGATTTTTATGGTGGCAAAATCTGGTTAGAAAGCGAATTATCAATTGGCACCATTTTCTACTTTACTTTACCTAAATAAATCGATATGGAAGAGAAACCTAACTACTCTTACATAAGCCAGCTATCTGGTGGAGACAAAGATTTTGAAGAGCAATTACTGGACGTGGTTCGTTTAGAGCTGCCACAGGAAATTGAGAACTACAAAAATCATTTGAAAACAGATAATTTTATGCGCGCCGGTGACGATGTTCATAAAATTAAACATAAAATTAGTATTTTAGGCTTAGAAAAGAGCTATCAGGTTGCAATAGATCATGAAGACAGCCTTCGTGAAGGTATAGTTAATGATGATCTATATCAGCGATTTGAAGAGATTCTTAACGCAATGACCACGTTTATTCAAAAAGCCTAAAATCTAACCTATGCAGTGTATAATTGTAGATGACGAAGCAGCAGCGAGAACTATTTTAAAAAAACTTGCTACAAATAACGAAAATCTAGAAGTACAGGCAGAATTTTCTAATGCCATCCAGGCCATTAAACATCTTAACCAAAATGAGGTAGAGCTTATCTTCCTTGATATACACATGCCAGATTTTAATGGTTTTGATTTCATTCAAACCATTAAAAATCCTCCAAAGATCATATTATCTACTTCAGATAGAAATTTTGCTATAGAAGCATTCGAATATGATTGCATTGTAGATTACCTGGTAAAACCCATCGTCCAGGAACGTTTCGATAAAGCCATTAAAAAAGCTTTAAACTTCTCTCCTTCTGAAATTTCAGAAGCAACACCTTCTGAAAAAGTTGAAGCCAATCCTAAAGATTCTGGTAACGACCTTTATGTGAATATCGATCGTAGATTAATTAAAATAGATATCCCAACAATCTATTTGATCGAAGCAAGAGGTGATTACATATTAATAAAAACATCGGGAAAAAACTATACGGTACACTCTACCATGAAAAAGATCGAAGACAAGCTACCCGACAGCCTGTTTTTGAAAATCCATAGATCTTTTATCATAAACGTCGATAAAATTATCGATATAGAAGACAATAGCGTTTTAATTGAGAAAGATGTAATCCCGGTTAGCCGATCTAATCGCCCTGAACTTATGAAACGTTTAAATCTTCTATAAGAAATACACTTCATTTACAACTCGACGGCACTTTATTACCGTCTATCTATACTTTAAAAATCCTCAACGATTTCTTCCAATTTCAGCTTTAATGCTGTGCTATATTTGTCATGTAGTTAAGAGATAAAAATATCAAAATAGCTACTTGATGTTTGACATAATTTTTTGTTTTTGAGTTTTGAGTTTATAGCTCAGCGTCTTACCTATAAAGCTAAGAGCCCTACTAATTGGATTTATAGGTTTGGACTGAGCAGAGGCATGAATCAGTCTGGGAGATGAAGCTCCTCGGTAGAGAAATGTAAGTGATTTGTTGTGACTGAGACATTGCCTTTTTAAACGAATGAAAATGGGATTGGAGAAAGTGATTCCCTTTTCTGAAGATATTCTTGGGAGAAGGGAATTTTATTAGGAAAATATAGATAAAAGATTTTTAGGCTAATACAAATAGTTGGATTATAAAGATTGGTTAGTTAGTTGGTTAGGTTAGGTTGAAAATGCCGGGAGTGGTTACCCGGCATTTTCTTTTATTAGTTTTACAAAACAAAAAAGCCCGGCGAATGCCGGGCTTTTTTATTAATCATTAGCCTAGATTAATTCTTCAGTACTGGCATTTCAGTATCTAAATCGAAGGTGTTATTTACTTTTTCTGCAGTAATGTTCGAAGAAACTTCAAACTCATCTTTCAACTTAATATCCAAAGATGAAGCACCAATTTTCAAGGTGTAAGTTCCCTTTTCAGCAATCCATGCACTTTGATCATCTACAAAAGAAGCGAGATCTTTAGGGCTTAAGGTGAATTTTAAAGTTTCACTCTTACCTGGTTTCAAAGTTTTGGTTTTACCAAATGCTTTTAATTCCTGTGTTGGCTTATCCACCAAATTAGCAGGAGCACTTACATAAAGCTGTACAATTTCTTTCCCCGCAACCTCACCAGTGTTGGTCACTTTGACAGAAACTTCTACTTCATCTTCAAAATTTGAAGTGCTAAGTTTTAAATCTGAATACTCAAAAGTAGTATAAGAGCTACCATAGCCAAATTCGTAAGACGATTTTACATCGAAGGTATTAAAGTAACGATACCCAATATAAATTCCTTCTTTATAATAAACATCGGTTGGTTTTTGTACTGGCTCTCCTAGCCAGTTTGCTGCTGAAGCATGGTGGTTATAATCGATTGGGAAAGTCATGGTTAATTTACCACTTGGGTTTACTTCTCCGCTGAAAACATCAGCTACCGAGTTCCCCCCTTCTTGTCCTGGCTGCCATGCTAATAAAATTGCATCAACTTTATCTTTCCATGATGCTGTTTCGATAACACCACCAATATTAAGAATCACGATCACTTTCTTACCTTCAGCATGAAAAGCTTTAGTTACAGTGTTTATCAATTTCACCTCATCCTGACCTAAATAAAAGTCATCATCTATCTTTCTATCGAACTGCTCACCAGAATTTCTTCCTAAAGTAATAACCGCAACATCTGCAGATTTTGCTTTAGCTTCTACTAACTTATCTTCTGGTAACATTTCAGGTAGACGCTTATTATCGGCTAGTAAACCAATTTCTTCACGTCGCTTATTTTCATTTTCTACTGCTTGTGCCACAAATGGCTCGTATAAGTTCTGCAATTCTTCATCTACCGTATAACCTGCATTATCTAATCCTTGTAGCAACGAAATACTATAAGCTTCGTTTACATCTCCACTCCCAGTACCTCCAGCAATAAAGCTGTAAGAATGATCACCAAAAACAGCGATACTTCCAGATTTATCGGTAAATGGTAATACGTTATCTTCATTTTTCAATAAGATCATTCCTTCAGCTGCAACCTTTCTGGTTACTTCTGCATGCGCTTCCAGATCTGGTTTATTGCTGAATTTGTAATTATCTGTCGTAGGTGATTTACGGATGTATTCTAAAATACGTCTTAGACTGGCATTTACCGCTTCTTCGTTTACAGTTCCTTCTTCGATAGCTTTAGCCAATGCTTCACGTTGTGCTTCAGTTCCAGGCATCAATAGATCATTCCCTGCATTGATCTGAGCGACAACATCACTAACAGATCCTTCCTCTAAAATAGATTCGAATCCTGGGTAGCCACCAAACCAATCGGTCATAACCAAACCTTCATATCCCCACTCATCTCTAAGAATAGTGGTTAATAGATCATTGCTTGCAGAAGCATAAGTTCCGTTTAGTTTATTATAGGCGGTCATCACCGTCCATGGTTTAGACTCTTTTATCGCAATTTCGAAACCACGTAAATAGATCTCTCTCATAGCACGTTCGCTAATATGAGCGTTTACCGCCAGGCGATTGGTTTCCTGATTGTTTGCCGCGAAATGCTTAATAGAAGTACCCACATCGTGAGACTGAATACCTTTAATATAAGCACTTGCAATTTTACCGGCAACTAAAGGATCTTCTGAATAGTATTCAAAGTTTCTACCGTTAAGCGGATTCCTATGAATATTTAAAGCAGGTGCTAATAGAACATCAACTCCGTATTCCTTCACTTCTTCTCCCATGGCTTCTCCAACAGATTCGATCAAATCTGTATTCCATGTTGAAGCTAAAGCCGTTCCTACAGGAAATGCTGTAGCGTAATACGTGTTAGGATCGTTTTGACGTTTTGGCTCTATACGTAATCCGGCAGGTCCATCAGCAAAAACAGTTTCTGGAATCCCTAATCTTGGAATTTGATCGTTTCCACCGGCTTCTCCCAAAACTCTAACATCTGGTTCCCCTTCTAAAGGTACTAAGCCAGCATAACCGGGCATCCCGGGACCTACCAATAATTTGGCTTTTTCTTCAGGCGTCATGGCATTTATCAGCTCGTCTATAGACGCTTTTTCATACTGTGGCGCATTTTGCGCAGTAAGTGCTTTAAAGCTTAATAAAGCCAAAAAAGCAACTATACTAATTTTACTTTTCATATTTAATCGTTTATATAGTTATATTGAATCAACCAATCTTCAAATCGCTTAAACCAGGTATCTACTGGTAAATTTTGCTTGGACATTCCAAATCCATGGCCGCCCGAAGCATACATATGCAATTCTACAGGGTAATCAGCTGCTAACCATTTATTATAGAGCGAAATACTTTTTGGAGCTAATTTTAATTGATCGTCACTTGCAGCCGCAATAAATAATGGTAGCTGTTTTTGTGGAATTTCAGCATTCAATAATTTATCTGTAGGACCTCCATACATCGAAGCTGCAAAATCTGGTAAGTTTTCTACGGAAGAATTGTTTAGTATACTTTCTAATATTACCGTTCCACCGGCAGAAAATCCTATAACACCAATTTTATCGGGATCTAAATTATACGCTGAAGCATTTTTTCTAACAAATTCTATTGCTTTTATACAATCCTGACCTGCTAGCTTTTGTACGGCAGTGGTTCGCTCGTAATGCGCATCTCTATCCTGTAAATTTGCAATAAGCTCTTTCGCTGGATCCTTAGTTCTAGAATGAATTAATCGATATTTTAAAACAAAAGCCGTAATACCTTTTGATGCCAAGTATTCTGCTAGTTTAGTTCCTTCTTTATGAATTGATAAAGTTTGAAAACCACCCCCAGGAGCTATAATTATTGAAGTTCCATTAGGATTTTGAGGTTCAAAGACCAATACTTCAGGGTTTACGACATTATAAACAACTTCAGTATTAAAAAGATCTGAATACATTTTAGCTTCGTCCCAGGTCCAGTTTTCTGAACCTGGGGCTTTGCCTTCATAAAGTGCTACAATATTATCTTGTGCTTTTACCAGACTTAGGTTTAGCAAAAGAAAGATTAAAAAAAGACACTTTAAATTATACATTTTCGTCTCTTTAGAAGTTGATATTTACTGAAGCCTGTACGGTAAATGGACGTATGTAAGACCCTGTTAATAAACGCCCATAATAAGGACTTGGATCTGTGATTAATTCAGCACCATTAATAGTTCCCTTGGCACCACGCTGATTTAGGAAATTCACTACGGTAGCACCAAAACTTACATTATCGTTAAGCTTGTAATTAACCCCTCCAAAAGTTTCCCATCTTGCTGCAAAATATAATGCATTGGTAAGGTTTGCATATTGCTTACTAAAATATCTAAAACTTGCCCAAAGTCTCCAGTCTTTGTAAGTATAACTAGGATCGATCTCCATTAATACTTTTGATATCTGCTGAACACTGTTATCATTATAGTCGTAATTTTCACCAAAAGCAGAGAAGTTGAATTCTTTATAAACAGGATCCTGAAGCGTTATTAAATAATGAAGATTGAAACCTTTAAACGGACTCAAAACAAAATCTGTGGTCCATCCTATTGTCTGAATATCATAGTAAACAGTATTCGTAACAGACTCTGTATCATTGTTAGGATTTACCAAATTGAAACGTTGGAGGTAGTTGTTCTTAGTTAAATACGTTGCCTGAGAAACTAACTGGATATAATCTGTATTCCAGAAAATCCCAAATCCAGCAAGCGGACTTCTACTCTTCGTTAAATTTGGATAAGGAGCTCCTGAATAATCTCCTAAAAGACCATTTTCTTCGGTATAAAGGAAGTTACTCATCACTCCAAAATTATTTAAGATATTGTATGTTGCGTTAAGTTTACCTGCAATATGAACCCAGTCGTGATCAAAACTTTGTCTATTTGCCGGGTCTAAAACTAAACCGGGGCCTCTAGGGGTTGTGTAATGATCCCCTTTCATTTTGTGATATCTTAGGTGTAAACCATAATCTAACTTGAAACGATCGCTAACCTTCCAGGAATCTGAACCGTAAACTGAAAGTTTATTTTCAAAACCATTATTGTACTCACCTCCTACATTATAGTTGTAGAATCCGTCTGCATCTGTATTGGCTCCAATAAGTCTTCTAGGCTGTGGTTCTACAGATTGAAAAAAGAACGAACGGTTAGAATGGTAATCCTCTGCCTTATAATATTGCTCTAAAACTCCTAAAGTAACATTATGATTACCAATTTGTTTTTCTACTGAAAAACGTCCCATAGCTGTAGTTGTAGGGATTCGTGGGGAATTCATTGCAAGTTGAGTACCTACCTGACCGGTATATTCTTCTCCGGTATTTGCAAAAGTAAAGTTGCTACCAGCACCTGGGGTAAAAATACTAATTGGCGCACTGTACATCAAAGAAGCTTCTGCAATATGAAGTCGGGTTGAATATTTAAAGTTCCAACCATTATCCATTTGATAATTACCAAAAATATCAAAGTTGTGTGCTTCTGAAGTAGCCGATTGACCATCCATATCTGCCCAATAATTGTCTCCGCTTACAAGGTCTAAAAACTTAAGTCGGCCATCTCGTGGCAAATAAGAATCTGTACCTATAGAAAAGTAATCAAGCTCTCTAGCTTCACCGTTAGGACCATATTCAAAAATCGCATAGTTTGTAAGTGAATATGAGTTAGAATACTTGTAGGCAAAGGTAATATCACCTTTATTTTCTTTAAAATGCTTAGTTAAACCAGCTCTATAAATTTGAGTTTGATCTACATACTCATTAAAACCTAGATCATAAGTACTTGGATCAAAGTTAACAAATGCTCCGGCAGAATAACTCCACCCGTTTTCTGATATAGGACCTGAAACATTGATATCTCCCTGAAACCAGCCAAAATGACTTCCAGAAATTTTTGCTTTTCCTTGAAACTCCTTAGTTCCTATTTGAGTGTAAGAGTTTACAGCATAACCAAGATCACCCATTGTATTGGCAAGACCATCCATTTTAAGCAATCCCGTGCGTTCTAAACCTACACTTTGTCTCCATGTGCCGGTAGACATCTCTGGCCAAAACCAGTAAACTACTGGTAAATCATTTTCTAAAATAGTGATCCCACCAATAGAAGGTGGCAAACCGATATTTACCTCTCTGGGACCAGTATTACTTTCAGCATTAAGCATTACATTTCTGTTGCTTTCTTCATCTGCAATATCTTCATCTTTTATTTCCTGCTGAACCTGAATAGAATCCTGTACAGTCATTTCTTCTTCCTGAGCGTGAAGCGAACTAAAGCCCAATGCAAAAGTTAAAACTGAAAATATCTTTATGTAATTTCTTCTCATGTTATAAATTTTAGCTTCACTATGAAGCATTTAGAATTATTCAAAAAAAATCAAACCTTATAGTTCTGTTCTAAAAAATAGCATTTAGCTATTCGGCTGAAATTTGAATTATCTTGTGAATATGCCAAAGCAATTAAATGTGCAATTGCTTTGGCATATTTTATTTCTTATCTCTTATTGTTCAAATGGATTATAATCCCAATCCTTAAGCATATCTGGTCCTTTCACCATATTTTTGTTATGCTCATCTACTACTTTTCTAATCTCTGCGATCACCTCTGGGTGCTTTTCAGAAATTTCATATTTTTCAGATGGATCTACATCTACATTATAAAGCAATGGAGTTTCATGAACTTCACGATCACTACCATAAGCAGATTGTGTTACGAAATGCGCTTTGTAAGATCCATATCTAACTGCATATAATTCGTCTCCTCTGTAGTAAAACATCGATTTTCTTGGACTTTCTTTACCTTCAAAAAGTGCATCACTTAAATCTTGCCCATCGATCACTCTATCTTCAGGAAGTTCTACCCCTGCCAGCTTACTAAAGGTTGTAAATAAATCCATTGTAGATCCAATTTCAGTAACTATACCTGGCTTTAAATTTCCTGGTGACCAGAAGATTCCTGGCTCACGCATACCACCTTCCCAGGTAGATCCTTTACCGTCACGCAATAATCCTGCACTTCCTCCTTCTTCATCCATTACTAACCATGGACCGTTATCTGAGGTAAATACCACGATTGTGTTTTCTGCGATTCCCTGTTCTTTAAGAGCTTCCATTACACGACCAACATTATGATCGATCTCCTCCACAACGTCTCCGTATAATCCTCGTTTACTAGTTCCTTCAAATTCTTCTGAAGCAAAAAGTGGTACGTGAGGAAGATTATAGGCCAAGTAAACAAAGAAAGGATTATCCTTATTTTCTTTGATATACTCTATCGCTTCGTTAGTGTACCTTTTAGTTATTGTATGCTGATCTGCAGGACGCTCAATAACTTCAGTATTTCTCATTAATGGAATATTGAAACTACTTATTTCCTTACGCTCTTCAGATTTCCAGAAATTCCAGTAATCCTGTGGCTCGTTCATTTCTAAAGTGATATCCATATCATTTGAGTAAGGAACACCATACCAGTAATCAAATCCATTATTAACGGGTAAATATTGTTCTTTATCTCCTAAGTGCCATTTTCCGAAAGCAGCAGTACCATACCCCCCTTTCTTAAGTTGTTCTGCAATGGTAATTTCACTTTGTGGCAAACCATTGGTAGACCAAGGCTGTAATACTCGGTGTTCTTTACTGGTCATCCCATTTCTTACCGGTAATCTACCCGTCATTATCGCGGCACGACTAGGAGTACATACGCTAGACCCAACATAAAAGTTGGTCCATTTTTGACCTTCCATCGCCATTTTATCAAGATTAGGCGTTTTAATCGTAGGATGCCCGTAAGAGCTTAAATCTCCATACCCCATATCATCTGCAAAAATGATCACGAAGTTTGGCTTTTCTAAATTTTGAGATCTCATCTCATTCCCTCCAATTATAAGAGCAGAAAACAGAAAAAGATTTCTAATCGTGGAATAAATTTGTTTCATTTTTATTTAGTAATTAGTTTTTAGTGCAAACCTTTTCGTTAACAACTAATATTGTTTCAATATGAGACAATATTAGACAAATTTTATAAAGTTTCAAAAAGAAGCATTGAAATTTAACAAATTTTACAGCTTATATTTCTCAAAAAAGCAATGAGATATTCAGAATATGCGTTTTCATTAAAAACACTAAGAAAAATGTTTTCGGTGATTTTTCAGTAAATTCCCATAAACTAAGCCGGCTTAGGGAAAGCTTCTAGCCTAGCTTGTCGAATAAAAAAGTGATTATTACATGTAATTCTTAGAAATTGCCGCAAATTCCTTGAAGAAATTTTCCTTTTTCTGCTTATTCTCAAAAGCAAGAATTTTTGAGATTGCATTATTCTCATCTGCTTTTTGCAAAACTCCATGCATAAGTGATACTAAAGCATCTCTATGTGATTTTTCTATTCTTAAAGAATTTACGTAGATCGCATTCGATCTTGATAAAATCTTCTTTCTTGAAAATGGATTAAAAAATGTTTTTACTGAAACTAACCTATCAGTTTCTAAAATGGTCTTGAAATTATCTGAAATCTCACTCCTATAATAAGCGGTAAGTAAATTGTCGACCTCAGCTTTAAAGAATGGACTAATCAATAATTGATTTGCACGATCAACAATGCGGTAAGTTTTTAAATGTTTACCTGAATAATTTAATTTCATAGGGATTTTAACTCGTTTATGGGACATTTTATATGAACCACAAAACTTAAAGTAGGTTAAGAAAAATAAATTTCGGGCTGTCAAATGTAAGTAGGAGCACTTTACTCAAAAAATCATTTAGGATAATTTAATACCTAATTCCATTTTTTAAAGAAAATTTACGATTGACTTAAGCTCATAACATCATGCTTTAACAAGTTTCCTTATTCCTAATTCGTTTCCACAAAAATCATCGACACCAAACTTAATCCCTGCTTTTTGGGAATAATATTCTCGAATTCAACAATAGCCAATTCTTCAGGATTTGATATTCTAATCGTTAATTTATCGCCCACTTTTCCGCTAAAAATTCCCACAGCCATTGCTGCCTGTTTTGATAACCAAAACTCATATTCTTCTGGATCTTTATACTTTTTCATCATCTTTTCAATATAAAAAAGCCTATCCCTTTCATCTAATCCCAAGGCCTCTTTAGAGTTTGTCAAAAAATCCTGTAAATCTTCAGTACTAAACTGATGCCAAAAATAAAAACCAACATAATGAGTTATATTTTGCTGAAATTTATGTTTCTGTGGAACATCTTCAGCAGGAAAAACTAAAATCGTATACGGCAACGTGCCCAGCGAAGGATATAAAATGATCTCACTAATTACCGACTCTAAATAATTAGAAATTTCTTCATTTTTCATAGTATGCTGATTTTTGGTTGAAGCAAAAGCTCACTTATGCGCTGAAATTTCTCTTCATAAATTATCGAAAATCGATCTTCTTCATATAAATATTCTCTTGCAATGGGGACGCTATACGGCAATGCCCACGCACGCAAAGTGGCTACAATATTTCTTAAACTATCGATCCCTGTTGAAGCGTTTGCACCATAACCCCAGCAAATGAGCGCAATAATTTTATGCGTTAAATATGGATTTTCGTCTTTTGAACTTAAAATTAACCAGTCCAGGCAATTTTTCATCGCACCAACCATTCCGCCGTGATATAAAGGACTAAACCAAATGTGCCGGTCGTATTCTTTAAAAACTTGCAACATTTTTGTCACCGAATCTGGAACTTCTGAAAAATCTTCCTCAAAAAAGGGAATATCATATTCAGATAAATTAAAAATTACAGGTGTTGCTCCCAGCTGTAGCAAATATTCCTTTAAATAATTCGCAATTTCCTGCGAGGTATCATTAGGTTTATTAAGTGTGCCGTTAAATATTAAAACTTTCATTTTATAGCATTCATTTTAACTGGTTAATTCTTCTGAATCAACTTTTCATTTCTCTTTTTTATACTGAAAATGTTCTCCTATTTTATACAATCTGAAGGCTTCTTTTACACCTTTCATCTTCTCGCTAGAAACTTCTGCTTCTGGAGGAGTATCCAATAGTTCATAAACCGCTTCAGAAATCACAAAACTGTTGTCTAGCTTTTTGGTTAATTCCTGAATTCTCGCAGCAACATTCACCGCATATCCCATCACGATTTGATGCGGTCTATTTTCCAACAACAAATCACCGGTGGCAACTTTTCCCAGGTGTGCACCAATTCCCACTTCGATCTGTTCATTAAAATAGCGCTGAAAATATTCAGTATTTAAGCGCTTTAATTCCTTCAGGATCGCAAAACCACAGTTTACGGTATCGAGAACACTGGCTTTGGTCGTTTTTTCAAATCCAAAAGCAACGTAAAGTCCGTCTCCATTGGTTTCGATGATCTTTCCTTCAAATTGCTGAATGATCTTTTCGAAATTAAAGAACAGCTTGCGTATGATATGAATCACATCAAAAGCCAGATGCTGTTCGGCAAAAGGCGTAAAATTCCGAACATCTAAAAACAACAAACACAAGCGTAATTCTCTACCAATATTCTCGTTTTTATTCAGCTTATTTCTAAGGTATAACGGGTAATCACTCTCATCGTTCATAATCCGTTTTATTTTTACTGAACCCGATTTAACATATGTCTGGCAAGCCAATCGAACATTTTTAGGAAGCTCGAAATAGGTTCGCAGTTTTGCTTCCGCAGCATTTATTTCTGAAAGGTTTTCTTCGCCTTTCACAATTAAGATCCTGCAGGTAGAACACCTGGCTTTGCCCCCACATTCGCAGCAAAATGGAACGTTCTTTTTTAATGATGCCTCTAAGATTGATTCTTTTGAATTGATCAAAAATGAGGCATCATTAACAAGGTTAATATGGTGATAAGATTTTACCATCCCACATCAAGTTTATATAGGTTAATTTTTAACCTGATTTTTATTTTCTTCGGAAGTAATCTCAGCATTCTCGCTATTCCAACCGCCGCCCAATGCTTTGTAAAGATCGATCAGCGCCAGTTTTTCGGCCAGAACATCATTGATATTATTGATCTCGGCACGCAGCAAACTTTGCTCGGCCGTAAGCACATCGGTATAATTGGTTTGCGAATTATACTGAAGTAACTTCTTGGTATAATCAACCGACTTGTTCAGCGCTTCTAACTGCAAAGCCCGCTTACTTATTTTAGAGTTTGCCGTTTTAAAAGCAAACACCGCATCTGAAACTTCTTTCCCGGCATTCAGCAAAGCGTTCTGAAAATTATTAAAGGCGATTTGTTGCTCGGCTTTAGCCGTTGCTAAATTCGCTTTATTAATCCCTTTATTGAATATCGGCTGCATTAAACCGGCAGCGATATTCCCAAAAAGTCCTATGTTTTTAGTAAAAAGATCGTCCCACTCAAAACTCGAAAACCCGGCACTTCCTGAAAGACCAAAGGAAGGATAAAACTGTGTTCTGGCAACATTGGTTAATTCGAACGCACGACGATACTCCAGTTCTGCCTGCATCACATCTGGGCGATTGGCCATTAGATCTGCAGGATTTCCTATCGAAAGTGAAGGCATATTCATTTCAGCAAGATCATCAAAACCGCTACGCTGAATTTCACCTGGCTTTCTAGCCAGTAAAATCGACAACGCATTTTCAATTTCTCTAATTTGCTGTTTCACATCAGGAATTAAAAGTTCGGCTTCATATTGATTGGCTTCGCTTTGTACAACGGCAGCACCGTTAACCATATTCGAGCTTTTAAGCTTCTTCATCGTTGCTACGTAAAACTTTCGGTTTTCCGCAGTTTCTTCTAAAGTTTTCAGTTGCTTATCCAGCGCTATTAATTGATAATAATTTATTGCAATGTTGGCTACGAGCTGTGATTCTATCGCTTGTTTAGAAGCCTGAGTTTGCAAAAGCGCAGCTAAACTGGCACGTTTAGCACTACTCAATTTTCCCCAAACATCAGCTTCCCAGGAAGTCGAAATCCCAAGGTCGTATTGCGTTACATCTTTAATAAAACCAAATCCCTGCGTGTAAGATAATCGAGATTTAGCTACAGATGCATTTCCTTCCAAACTGGGCAAGAATGCTTTTTTACTTTGTTTCAGCAACGCATTAGCACTGTTTACACGCTGTATCGCATTCTTAAGACTATAATTTTCAGTTAAACCTTCTTCGATATAGTTCAGCAGATAAGGGTCTGCAAAGAATTGATCCCACTGCATCAAAGGTGCTTCTGACACTTCAACTTCAGCAGTTTTTTCTTTTCTGAAAAGTGCTTCGGTATCTGTTTCCGGTTTTTCGTAATCTTTGGTTACTCCACAGGAAACCAAAAGAAAACTAAGACTGAAGGCGTATATATAAATGGTATTAGATCTCATAACATTAAATTTATTCTTCATTATTTGCAGGCTTACCACTTACTTTTTCCTGTAAAGACTGGAAGAGCATAAAGAGCGCCGGGATCACAAAAATTCCAAACAAAGTCCCTGTTAGCATTCCGCCAACTGCGGCGGTACCGATAGATCGGTTACTCACTGCTCCTGCTCCCGAGGCTAGCATTAACGGCACTAATCCGAAAATAAAAGCAAACGAAGTCATTAAAATAGGTCGTAAACGTGCGCGTGCTCCTTCTACTGCCGAGGTAAACAAGCTTTCACCATTTTTACGGTGCATAAGGGCAAATTCGACAATTAGGATCGAGTTTTTTGCAAGCAGACCAATAAGCATTATCAAACTGATCTGAAGGAAAATATTATTATCGATCCCGAATAATTTGGCGAATAAAAAGGCTCCTGAAAGTCCGAAAGGTAAAGGCAACAATACCGAAAATGGCAGAATATAGCTCTCGTATTGCGCAGCCAGTAAAAAGTACACAAATACCAGACAAAGTATAAAAATGTAAACCGTCTGGCTACCGCTGCTTACCTCTTCCCTACTTAAACCGGCAAATTCGTATCCAAATTGTTTTGGCAGATTCTCATCGGCAACTTCCTGAATCGCTTTTACCGCATCACCCGAACTGTAACCCGGCGCCGGAACACCCGTTACATTTGCTGAAGTATACAGGTTGAACCGTCTAATAAATTCAGAACCATAGACTTTTTTAAGCGTTACAAACTGCGTAATGGGTACCATTTCTCCCTGAACGGTTTTTACCATCACTGCGTGAAGATCTTCTGGCTTGGCACTAAATACAGGATCAGATTGGACCATAACGCGATATTGCTTATTAAATCGGTTAAAATCTGAAGCGTAAATTCCGCCATAATATCCTTGCATCACGGCCAAAACCTGATCTGGCGTGATCCCTGCCATTTCGCATTTAGCGATATCAACTTCCAGCTCAAACTGCGGGAAATTGTTATTAAACGAAGTGGTCGCGTATAAGATCTCGGGACGTTGATTTATCGCTCCCAGATAATTTTGCACCACACCGCTAAACTGATCCATATCGTTTGCTGTTCTATCCTGAAGATTGAACTCAAATCCATTGGTGTTTCCAAATCCCTGAAGCGTAGGCGCTGCAAAGAAAATGATATTCGCTCCTTTTATTCCTGAAGTCTTATAGAATAAATTGTTCACCACACTCTCGATATCCTGGCCTTCACCAGCACGTTCTTCCCAATCTTTTAAACGAATAAAGAATGCACCATAAGAACCGCCGGCACCACTAATTAGATCCTGCCCTGCCATTCTGGTTGAAGATTCAACTTCAGGAACCGTTCTAATAATACTATCAATTTGATCGGTTAAAGCTTCGGTTCTTTCTAAAGATGCTGAAGGTGGTAAGATCACATTTCCGAAGATGGCTCTACTATCTTCCGCAGGAACAAATCCTGTAGGTGTATTTTTGATCAAAAACCACGATAACACAGAAAACACAGCGATACTTCCTAAAGCCAGCCATTTTCTTTTCAGTAAAAACTGCACTCCTTTTACATATTTTGCGGTGATCGCATTAAAGGCAATATTAAATCCTGCATAAAAACGTTGAATTCCGGTTTTCTTTTTTTGATGATCTGCGTGCGGTTTTAAGAAAATTGCACACAAAGCCGGACTCAGCGTTAAGGCATTTACTGCGGAAATCACAATGGCGATCGCCAGTGTAAGACCAAATTGCTTATAAAAAACTCCAGCTGAACCACCAATAAAAGATACCGGCACAAACACAGCGGCCATCACAAGTGTGATCGATACGATCGCACTGCTAATTTCGCTCATTGCACTCAGCGTTGCTTTTCTAGCCGATTTTGCTCCTTCATCTAACTTGGCGTGAACTGCCTCAACGACCACAATTGCATCATCTACAACAATACCAATAGCGAGCACCAGTGCAAAAAGCGTAAGTAGGTTGATCGTAAATCCAAAAACTTTTAGGAAAAAGAAGGTTCCCACAATTGCCACCGGAACCGAGATCGCCGGAATTAACGTAGATCTAAAATCCTGTAAAAAGATAAACACCACGATAAATACCAGAATAAAGGCTTCGATAAGTGTGTGCTCTACTTTTTCTATGGAAGCATTTAAAAACTCGTTAGCATTCAAAAACGGTGAATATTCAATTCCTGAAGGAAAATCTTTAGAACTTTCTTCAATAATGCGCTGGCATTCGTTGATCAATTCATAGGCATTAGAACCTGCCGTTTGGCTCACTGCGATAGATGTACTTGGATAACCCTGAGTTGTGGTGCTACTCCCATAACTTAAAGCGCCAAGTTCTACTTTTGCGATATCGTCTAACCGTAAAATATGCCCATCTTTATCGGCTCGTATAATGATATTCCCAAACTCTGATGCGGTTTGTAATCGTCCTTTATATTTGATGGTATATTGAAAAGCTTGGTCTCCATTCACACCAAATTTACCCGGAGCCGCTTCAATGTTTTGCTGGCGTAATTTAGCAATCACATCATTAGGTACTAAACCATAAGAAGCCATCGCATCTGGCTTCAGCCAAATTCGCATCGAGTAATCACGAGCCCCATAGATAAATGCATCGCCAATTCCGTTTACACGTTTTAATTTTGGTAGGATATTAAGATTTACATAATTCTGCAAAAAGTTTTGATCGTAAGTATCTTTGGTACTGTGCAAACTAAAAATATACACTAAACTAGTTTGCTTTTTACTGGTAGAAACTCCCGCTCTAATCACCTCTTCTGGCAATAAACTATTGGCTTTATTTACCCGGTTCTGAACGTTCATCGCAGCCAAATCTGGATCTGTACCCAAATCGAAATAGATCGTGATCGTCGCGCTACCATCGTTACCCGCGGTAGAGGTCATATATTGCATATTTTCTACCCCATTAATTTGTTCTTCTAACGGGATCAAAACACTATTTCTAACCACGTCTGCATTCGCTCCCTGATAAGAAGCAGTCACTTCTACCGTAGGCGGTGCAATGTCTGGATATTGCGAGATAGGAAGGGTAAACAATCCCAGCAATCCCAGGATCACGATGATGATCGATATCACCGTAGAAAGCACTGGTTTACTTATAAATTTTTGTAACATATTTTTTAATTTAAGACAATAAGCATCCAGGATCGACTATGTAAAAACATAGCAATCAAACACTTAATCGTATTTCAAATAATTTACTGGGTAATGATATTCGGTTTAATTTGAAGGCTGTCGCGAAGTGTTCCTGCGCCTTCAAAAACGATGATATCTCCTTCTGAAAGTCCTTCGGTTACCACAAATTTGTTGTCTACAGTGGTTGGCATCGTTTTAATTTCTGAAGTAAAAACGCGATCGTCTTTTACTTTATAGACCATTCGTTTATCCTGAAGTTCGAAAGTTGATTTCTGCGGAACCATTATTGCTGAAGAGAATGCCTGCGGAATAAGGATTTTTCCACTACCACCACTACGTATTCTTTGATTGGCATTTGGAAAAACAGCCGTAAGTCTAGCCGATCCTGTTTGCTGATTTAATAATCCACCAATCGCTGTAATCTCACCTTCACTTTCTAAAATGCTACCGTCTGAAAGCTGAAGCTTCACTTTACGGAAAGATTTCAGTTTATCATCAACCGAGTTTCCTTCGTGATCTGCATAAAATTCTAAGTATTCTTTTTCGTCCATAGAAAAATAAACTTTTACATTATCGATATCAGAAACTACGGTTAACGGCGCTACCACTTGCGGACTCACCAAACTTCCGGTACGATACGGAATTGCTCCAACAACCCCATCAACCGGACTTTTAATAAACGTATATCCCTGATTGGCCTGGGCCTGAGCTAAAGAAGCTCTTTGTGCTGCAAGATCAAGTTTGGCAGCATCTAATTCGTATTGATTTATAATGCCTTCTTCTACAAGCGGAGTAGCTTTTTGCACTTTTAATTCGGCATTTTTAACGGCAGATTGTGCGGCTTTTACCACTTCGTTATACTGCGGAGCATCAATTTTAAAGAGAAGATCTCCCTTTTTTACTCGGCTTCCTTCTTCAACATAGATCTTCTGTAAATAGCCATCGATTCTGGGACGAATTTCAATATCTTCTTCCCCCTGAATAACCGCAGGATATTTTCGCTGAAGTGAAGTTGGCGCTTCTGTAATTTTTAAAACCGGATATTGCGGAGCAGCCTGCACCATGTTCTGGCTGCTTTCATTTTTACATGAAGACAATAAACCTCCAAAAAGGATTATCACCATAATCCTTATCCCCTTGTGATAATTTTGCATGTCTGTAAGGTATTTTGATTCGAAAAACACATAGGAGTGGCTGTCAAAAAACCGAGATGTTTTTTGATTAAAATGTTTTTCGGAAGTTAAAAAGAGCTAAACCCGGCAATAAAACTCACCGGATCTAGCAGTTGGAATGGTAAGAAAAATTATTTTTTAGCTGCCTGGTAACGCTTCTCTACTTCGTCCCAGTTTACAAGATTCCAGAACGCACCAATATACTCAGGTCGCTTATTTTGATAGTTTAAATAGTAAGCATGCTCCCAAACGTCTAATCCTAAAATTGGAGTTCCTTTATCATCAGCAACATCCATTAATGGATTGTCTTGATTAGGAGTAGAAGTTACTTTTACTTTGTTATCTTCACCTACGATTAGCCATGCCCATCCAGAACCAAAACGTGTAGCTGCAGCATTATCAAAAGCTTCTTTAAACGCTTCAAAAGAACCGTAAGCATCGGTAATGGCTTTTGCTACTTCTCCAGTTGGCTGGCCACCACCATTCGGACTCAAAATTGTCCAAAACAAATTGTGATTAAAATAACCCCCGCCATTGTTTCTAATTCCTTTAGATTGTTCAGATATATTAGCAAAAAGACTTTCTAAATCTTTATCAGCTAATCCTGCATCTTCTAAAGCTGCATTTAATTTAGCAGTATAACCATTGTGGTGTTTTGTATGGTGAATTTCCATAGTTGTTGCATCAATGTGAGGTTCTAAAGCATCATACGCGTATGGTAATTTTGGCAATTCGTAACTCATATCTTTGTAGTTTTAAAAATTAAACTTTTTATTACACTACAAATGTAGTACTTTTGATTAATAAACCAAATAATTACTTTGTTTATTATGGAAAATAATATTTCAGATAACGAAAGAGCGGTTTCGATACTTAAAAATAAAGGAGAACAGACGATTAAAGAATTGGCGCAGGAACTTAAAGTCACTACGGAAGGTGCTCGTTTTCAGCTTCTAAAATTATCTAATGAGGGGTTTGTAAAATCTGAAAGTAGATCTAAAGGTCGCGGTAGACCTCAACAGGTTTGGTCACTTACCGCAAAAGGTCATGCACGTTTTCCTGACACGCATTCTGGTCTTACCGTAAAGTTAATAGAAAAAATCAAACAAAACCTTGGTGAAGAGGCGCTTAACCAGATCATTTTTGCCGCTGGGGAAGATAACATTCTTCGATATAAAAAAAATATTGATAGCACAGATAGCCTGGAAAATAAGTTGGAGCAATTGGCTGAAATTCGTACCAAGGAAGGCTATATGGCAAGGTTTGAAAAAGAGGAAGATGGTAGTTTTATGCTTATCGAAAATCACTGCCCAATTTGTGAAGCTGCAAAAACCTGCCAGGGATTCTGCAAATCTGAACTAAACACTTTTAAGAAAGTTCTTGGTGAAAATATTCAAATTAAAAGAGTAAATCACATTTTGGCCGGTGCACGCCGTTGTGCTTATAAAATTGAAGAAGAAACTGTAAAGGTTTAAAAACTAAAGCTTAAAATATCGAATATCACAAAACCTGAAGGATCTTTAAAAACTCATTTTCTGAAAGCACCTTAGTTCCAGTAGATCTTGCTTTACCGAGTTTTGCCTGGCCCGGTTCTGTGCCGCAAACCAGATAATTCGTTAATCCTGAAACAGATCCAGTCACCCGACCACCATTCTGGGTTATGATCTTTTGCATTTCAGTTCTCGAGAAATTCTGAAAATTCCCAGAAATCACAAATCGTATACCTCCAAATAGCTGACTAAAACTTGCCAAAGCTTTACGCCGAATTTGCACGTTTTGGCCTTGCTTTTCTGCAATCCAATCTAAATAACTGGACGGAAATTCTACGCCATGCTCCTGCTGCAATTCTAGTTCTTGCTCTACCCTATTAAGTTTTAAAAACAATTCGCCACAAACAAAAGCATCTTCTAAAGCATTGTGATGGTGAAACTGCGGAACTTCAAAAAAGTTAGCTAAGGAACTAAGTTTATAACTTGGTAATCTTAACAGTTTTCTGGCGCGTTGCAGCGTGCAAAAACTATTAAACTGTGGCAATTCTATTCCGTAGCGCTGCAAAGAATAAAGTAGCACAGAATTATCGAATTTCGCATTATGCGCCACTAAAGTCTTTCCTTCAATAAAAGGAATCATCTCTTCCCATCGCTCAGCAAAATTCTTTTCGTGCTGAACATCTTCATACCTAATTCCATGAATTTGTACCGCAAACGGATTAAAATAGGCGACTTCAGGATTTATTAATTCGTAAAATTCGCGATATTTTTTACCATTTTTATATTCCACCATTCCAAGTGAACAAGGATTTTTTCCACTGGCGGTTTCAAAATCAAAAGCTACAAAATCTTCAATCATTCGATCATTTTAAAAAATTCTTTTTCACTTATCATTTTGATTCCTTCTTTTTCAGCTTTCACCTTTTTACTTGGCCCCATTTTTTCACCAACTATAAGATAAGAAGTGCTTTTAGATAAAGAACCTAAATTCTTTCCGCCGTTCTCTTCAATATGTTTTTTAAGCTCATTTCTAGAAATAGAAAAGGTTCCGGAAACCACAAAACTCAGTCCTTCTAACTTGTTCGAAGCAGTTTCTTTTTCTTCCATTTCGAACTGTAAATCTTTTTCACGTAAACGATTTACAATCTTCAGATTTTCTTCATCCGTAAAAAACTCGGTAATACTTGCCGCCACACGCTCGCCAACATCGCGAAGCTCGATAAGTTCTTCTACACTCGCTTCCATCAGTTTGTCGATATTCCCAAAATGTTCGGCTATTTTTCGCGCACTTACTTCTCCAACATCTCGAATTCCCAAAGCAAACAAGACTTTATCGAAAGTTCTTTTTTTAGATTCCTCTACGGAATTCAATATATTTTCTGTGGTCTTCTTCTGAATACTAATTCGGCTTCGATCTGAAATTTTAGTGATAAAATCGTCGAATTTCGGGTAATGCTGAAAGCTTTCATTCCGAAGTAATTCATCGATATAATCGGCATTTTTAAGCGCTTCTTTCGCCGGCTGGTTTTCCTGATGGTCTGGAAATTTAAGATCGATCAATAAATTCACCGAAACACAATCTTCCATAGAAGTATAGGCTGAAACATCTACGCGCTGCATGGCGGAATTCAATTCATTCAGAAAACGCTTAAATTTCTTTTCGTCAACAGCTTCAACTTCAGCAATATTCAAACTAAAAAGTTCCTCTAATTGTACAATTTCGGCTCCTATTTTTTCTGAATCTGCTCGCGTAATACTTCCCCAACCCTGGCTCAAAGCATAAATCGCCTGACCTAATTTTACCTGAAGCTCTCCTTCTTTTTTGATTCCGGCTTCCTCGTTATCCAACCAACGTTCCTGCCCAATAATATCATCGTAAGTGAGATAATAGAAATCGGAGTAATTATTAATTATTCCGTTATAATATAGAATTTCGATCGTTCCTTTCCCTAATCCGTCGATGTCCATGGCCTTTCTGGAAACAAAATGCTCCATTCGGCCAATAATTTGCGGTGGGCACCCAACGTAATTTGGGCAAAAATGCTGCGCTTCGCCTTCATTTCGCTCTAATTCAGTTCCGCACTCCGGACAATGCGTTGCGTAAATTGTAGGCTGCGATTCTTGATCACGCTGCTTAAAATCTACGCCAACAATTTTAGGAATAATTTCACCTCCTTTTTCAACAAACACCTTATCGCCTTCACGAATATCGAGCTTTTCAATTTGATCTGCATTATGCAAGGAAGCACGCTTTACAATAGTTCCCGCCAATTGCACGGGTTCTAAATTCGCCACCGGAGTGATCGCTCCCGTTCGGCCAACCTGGTAAGTGATCTTATTCAGCTTAGTTGTTTCCTGCTCGGCTTTAAATTTATAAGCCATCGCCCAACGTGGCGATTTTGCCGTATAACCTAATTCTTCCTGCTGGCTAAAATCGTTCACCTTTACCACCACGCCATCTGTCTCGTAAGGCAGATCGTGGCGATGAATATCCCAATAATTGATATATTCTAAAACCTCGTCGATATTATTTTTCAATTCACTTTCTGCCGGAACTTTAAAGCCCCAATCACGAGCTTTTTCTAAACTTTCATACTGAGACGAAATTGGAAGATTTTCGCCTGCAATATTGTAAAGCAAACAATCTAAAGGTCGCTTAGAAACCTCAGCACTATCTTGTAATTTCAAACTTCCTGAAGCCGTATTACGAGGATTTGCATAAGGTTCTTCTCCATTTTCAACACGCTCGGCGTTCAATTTCGCAAAACCTTCGAATGGTAATACGATCTCTCCACGAATATGAAATTTCTCGGGATAATCACCTCGCAATTTCAAAGGCACAGATCGAATGGTTTTCACATTATTAGTCACATCATCGCCCTGAAAACCATCACCACGAGTTACCGCCTGCACCAGTTCTCCTTTCTCGTAAGTAAGGCTCATCGAAGCGCCATCGTACTTTAATTCACAGGTATATTTTATATCGCCATCCACCAACTTGCGGATACGCGTTTCCCAATCTTGCAATTCTTCTTTAGAATACGAGTTAGAAAGCGAATACATACGATATTCGTGCACAATCGTCGCAAAATTCTTGGTTACCGCGCCACCTACACGCTGCGTTGGCGAGTTAGGATCGTTAAATTCGGGATGCTTTTCTTCTAATTCCTGAAGCTCTTTCAGCTTCATATCAAAATCATAATCACTAATTTCAGGATTATCCAAAACGTAATACTGATAATTATGATGCTGCAATTCTTCCCGAAGCGCGGTAATTTTCTTCTCGATTTCCATGTGCTTTTATAAATAGAGAATCATTAAAAAATGATCGTATTCTTTCTTCTGATAAGTTTAGTTTCCAAACCTAATAAAATATTGGTTTATTAAGAATTGGACAATTGGTAATTTTGGTTAAAGTGGTTTTTAATATTTTCAGCTTTTAGCCGTCAGCGATCAGCCTTTCACAGGATTCGATATTTCTATTTTCCTGACTCCTGATTATTATTTCACATGAAAAGATCTCTCCACTTCGCCTGCCTGCCGGCGAGGCAGGGTCGAGATGACAAAAAATGCAACTCTCGACAACTCCGAAAATTATATAGATATTAAAGATCTACTACCTACGTCTGATTTTTAGTAATCCACTTTGGTGTGGGGAGTGGTTTAAAAAACTTCATTTTTTCGTACAATTCTTCGATAGTTTCAGCAATGATCAGCAAATCGAAATTCTCTTTTTTCAGCAGGCCTTTATCTACCATTTTACGAAGCATACTGATCAAATCATCGTAAAAACCATCAATATTCAGCAATCCAATGGGTTTTTGATGCAAGCACAACTGCGCCCAGGTAACAATTTCAAAAAGCTCTTCAAAAGTTCCAAAACCTCCCGGAAGGGTGATAAAGCCATCACTTAAACGATGCATCGTAAGTTTACGCTCGTGCATATCCTGCGTCGTGATCAATTCATCCAAATTGGTATGCACCACTTCTTTGATTTTTAGGAATTCTGGGATTACGCCGGTCACTTCACCTCCGTTTTCCTGAACTCCGGCTGCCACATGGCCCATAAGTCCGCGTTTACTACCACCGTAGATCAAACGAATATCGTTTTTGGCCAAAAACGAGCCCAATTTTTTAGAGGTTTCTATAATTTCTGAATCGATCCCATCGCTGCTGGCACAAAAAACAGCAATACTTTTTAGAGAATTCTGTAGGTTATTTTCTTCCAAAATAGCAGATTTTTTTAGCGTTTTTGGGCTTTTAGCATTCTAAAATTTCCAAACATATCCTTTCGAAGCTTAGCATCAAAACCATGATCTTGGACCATAGCTTTTGTTTCTTCGCCCAGGTATTGGTTAATTTCAAAAAATAACAAACCATTTTTGGCAAGCCCTTCTTGTGCTAATTTCGTGATTTTCTTATAGAAAAGTAAAGGATTTTCGTCTTTTACATAAAGTGCAGTTTCCGGCTCATACTGTAACACATTTTGATGCATTTCGGCTTTTTCTAATTCGCGAACATACGGCGGATTTGAAACAATAATATCAAATTGCTGCGGAAGTTTTTCTGCGGAAAGAATATCCTGTTGTATAAATTCTACTGAAACTTCGTTTTGTTCCGCATTAAGATTGGCGATTTCTAAGGCTTCTTCTGAAATATCTATTGCTGAAATTTGAGCTTTTGGCAAGTGTTTTTTTATGCTGATCGGGATACAGCCACTACCCGTTCCGATATCCAAAATCTTTAAACTTGATTTTTGCTGAAGCGAAACCTCATCTAAGATCCATTGCACCAATTCTTCGGTTTCTGGTCGCGGAATTAAAACTCCGGGTGCAACTTTAAAATTCAGACTAAAAAATTCGGTTTCCCCTATGATATATTGAATAGGTTCAAAAGAAGCGAGTTTTTCTAAAGCCTGCCCAAATTCGTTAATTTCAGCTTCACTTAATTTTTTGTTAGGTTCTAAAGCCATCTGCAACCTACTCAATTCTAAAATATGCGCTGCCAACAAATTAAAAAAGGACAGAATTTCCTCCTTTGGGTAGTTATCACCAAGATCTTCTAAGAATTTACGTTTAAGTTGAGTGATGGTCATTGTTTTAGTTTACAGTTTTTTAGCTTTTAGCATTCAGCATAATAAGCAATTCTTTTTTCGCGAATCAGATTCAGAAAAAAAGTTTCTTCTCTATTTTCTTCATTCAAAATTCAACATTTAAAATTCAAAATAAAATAAAGTCTCTTCTCTCTATTCTATTTTCTATTTTCTCAAATCTAAACTCTAACAGCGAAGCTATCTAACATCTAATTTTCAACTACAGTTCTTTTATCATCCAAACCGTACAATTATAATGTCCAGTATTGCCAAGCGGTTTTTCTAATTCCTCAAAACCGGTTTTCTTATATAATTTACAGGCATCTTTCATGTAGGGTAAAGTCTCAATATAGCATTTTTTATAATCCTGACTTTTGGCAAATTTTAAACAGGTATCCATCATTTGGGCGCCAAGACCTTTTCCGCGAGCTTCAGGTAAAAAATACATCTTTTGTAATTCGCAAATTTCGGTTTCGAATCCGGGTAACGGGCCAATCCCGCAACAACCAATGATCTTACTATCTTCTTCGATCACAAAATATGCTTTACGTTCCGCATCGTATTCGGCAGTCATATCCTCCAAAGCTTTATCCTCGTATGCAGTTCCAACTTTTGGAACACCTAATTCTACTAAAACTTCCTGGATAACTTTTTTAACCTGCTGATTGTCTTGCAGCTGAATTTCCCTAATTTTAAGCATGCTCATTCTGACTAATTAATCCTATTTTTGTGGCTGTGAATATACACGAAAAATATATAAAACGCTGTTTGCAACTGGCCGAAAACGGGCTGGGAAGCACCTATCCAAATCCCATGGTAGGTAGCGTTATTGTTTACGAAGACAAGATCATTGGCGAAGGCTGGCATCAAAAAGCAGGTGAGCCACATGCCGAGGTAAATGCGGTAAATTCGGTTAAAGATCCAGAGCTTTTAAAGAAATCGACCATTTATGTAAGTTTAGAACCTTGCAGCCATTTTGGAAAAACGCCGCCTTGCAGTGACCTTATCATCGCCAAAGGCATTAAAAAAGTGGTGGTTGCCACGGTAGATCCTTTTGCTGAAGTTGCCGGACGAGGCATTAAAAAATTAATGGAAGCCGGTTGCGATGTGATGCTTGGTGTATTAGAAAAAGAAGCGCAGGATCTAAACAAGCGATTTTTCACTTTTCACAATAAAAAGCGTCCTTATATTATATTGAAATGGGCGCAAACTGAAGACGGTTTTATCGCTCCGTTTAAACGTGAAGATCGTGCTCCCGTTTGGATAAGTAATCGCAACTCGAAGCAATTAGTGCATAAATGGCGAGCTGAAGAACAATCTATTTTAGTAGGTACAAAAACCGCGATCGACGATAATCCAAAACTGAACACCAGATTACACGCAGGAAACAATCCCGTGCGGGTGGTAATCGACCGCTCTGGCAAAATCCCGGCAGATTCTGCTATTTTCGATGGAAGCATAAAAACGATTGTTATTGCTGAAAGTATTCCAAAAAAAGAGGCTAAAAACATCGAATATCGGCAAGCTGATTTTACTGAAAATTTACCTGAACAAATTGGAAAAATCTTATTTCAGGAAAATTTACAATCGGTTATTATTGAAGGTGGCTTGCAAACGCTTCAAAGTTTTATCGATGCTGAATTATGGGATGAAGCCCGGGTTTTTACCGGAAATGTTCAGCTTAAAGAAGGAATTTTAGCTCCAAAGTTTCAGGGAAAATTAATTTCCGAAGAAAAAATAGAAGACAATATTTTAAAGACCTATTTAAATGATTAAAACCATAATTTTCGATTTTGGCGATATTTTTATCAATCTTGACAAATCGGCTACGCCGGCTCAATTAGAGAAATTCGGCATTAAAAATTTACCAGAATCGATCGTTGCTATCAATCAGGAATATGAAAAAGGTCTAATTTCTTCTGAAGAATTCTTCAACAGCTATAAAAAGGAGTTCAGTACGGTCGAAAAAGACCAATTTCTTGATGCCTGGAACGCTATTTTGGTAGATTTTCCCGAATATCGATTAGAATTTATAAAGAAACTGGCTGCAGAGAAAGATTATCAGCTTTTACTATTGAGTAACACCAATGAAATTCATATTGATTGGGTAAAAGAAAATGTGTCGTTTTTTAACGAATTTCAGCAATGTTTTGATGCTTTTTATTTGTCTTACGAGATCAATTTCAGGAAACCAGACGCCAATATCTACGAATATGTGCTTAAGCAGCATGATTTAAAGCCCGAAGAGTGTCTTTTTATAGACGACACCAAGGAAAATACCGATGCTGCGGCAGCTTTAGGAATCAATGTTTGGAATTTGGAACCTACGCGAGAAGATGTGATCGATCTATTTACAACCAAGAAAGAATTATTCTCTTAAAAGCGGTTTTCGTTAAAATTCCTTAGTTTGCCAAAATGAAGGACACCTACAAAACCATAACCAAAGCATCTGAAGAAGTTTTATTTAAAGACCGAAATTCGAAGTTTTTTGGCTATGCTTTTCCTATTAAAAATGAAGAAGAAGCCAATCTTTACCTGGAAGAATTAAGATCGAAACATCATAAAGCAAGGCACTGGTGTTATGCCTGGCAAACAGGAAAGGAAGAACAGGATATTTATTATCGTGCTAACGACGATGGCGAACCATCAAATTCGGCCGGGATGCCAATTTATGGACAAATTCAGTCGTTTGAAGTCACCAATATTTTAATTGTGGTTGTTAGATATTTTGGTGGTGTAAAATTAGGTGTAGGCGGACTAATAAACGCTTATAAAACTGCAGCGCAAATGGCGCTGGAAAATTCGAATATCGTTAAGCGTACGATCGACGAAATTTTTGAAGTTCATTTTGATTATCCTGAAATGAATATCGTAATGCGCCTCATCAAAGAAAACAATCTAAATATTATCGAACAAAAGCTTGAGTTAGACTGCAAGATCTATTTATCGGTAAGGAAAAAAGAAGCCGAAGCGATTTTCGATAAATTCGACACTACTTATAAGGTGGAAATAAAAAGAGTTGAGAGTTAATAAATTCAGTAGCAATCAGCAATCAGCAATCAGCAATCAGCAATCAGCAATCAGCAATCAGCAATCAGCAATCAGCAATCAGCAATCTAAGCTATTCTTTTTGTCTGCAATCCAAATTCGGAATAAAAAAGTTTCTTCTCTATTTCCTTCATTGTAATCTCAAACTCTAAAAGATCTCTCCACAAGGTCGAGATGACTTCTAAAAATTTTCATTCAAAATCCAACATTTAAAATTCAAAATAAAAAGTCTAGAGTCGAAAATTGAAAGCAAATCGGTTTAAGTTCTAGCTTCTAAAGTTTTTCCAAAACATATTCAGGACATCGCATTGGGCGTCGTGTTTCGGCATCCATAAAAACCAAGGTTGTGTTGGCAGTTGTTAACAATTCTTCCTCCTGATTATAAATTTTATAATCGAATATGATTTTAACATCTGGAGTCTGCCGCAAACTGGTAATTATCTTCAATTCATCGTCAAAAAATGCTGATTTCTTAAACTTAAAATTCATTTCATAAACTGGTAGCATAATCCCATTTTTTTCCATACTTTTATACGAGATACCAATTTTTTCAAGCCACTCAATTCGGGCAATTTCAAGATACTGAGCATAATTGCCGTGATGCACAACACCCATTTGGTCTGTTTCTGCATATCGTACTTTAAGTATTGATACATGGTCTCTCATTGACGAATTTTAAGGCTTGGAAATAAAATAAATTTTGAGTTTCGATTCATTATAAGTATGAGTAAAATATTCCAAAAATTCAATACCAAAACGGTTTTTTTTTTACATATTTTGTTCACATCTTTGTTGCCCTTCTTTTGGAAAGGAGCACTCTTATCAGGAGTTAAATCGAACAATCTAATAACCAATAAATAACGTCACACGTAGCATGTCGAAAACTGCGCAATCAGTTTGGAATAGCTGTCTAGCTTTTATAAAAGATAACATTTCGCCACAGGCTTATAAAACCTGGTTCGAGCCAATACAAGCAGTAAAGCTTACCGATTGTGCATTAAGCATACAGGTACCGTCTAAGTTTTTCTACGAGTGGTTGGAAGAACACTATGTTAAACTTTTAAAAGTTAGCTTAACCCGCGAGCTTGGGGAGAAAGCAAAATTGGTGTACGTTATAAAGATGGAAAACACCTACGGTAACAAGTTACCTTTTACCGAAAAGATTCCCAGTACACAAAGAGCTAATATGACTTCACAGGAAGTAGATGTTCCCGTGAAGAATAAAAACCCTGAATTAAAGAATCCTTTTGTGATTCCGGGGATTAGAAATGTAAAGATCGAATCTCAATTAAATCCTAGTTATAACTTCGAGAATTTCCTTGAAGGAGACTCTAACCGATTAGCCAGATCTGCTGGTTTAGCGGTAGCAAACAAACCGGGAGGAACATCTTTTAATCCGCTTCTTATTTTTGGAGGCGTTGGTCTTGGGAAAACTCATTTGGCACACGCCATTGGAGTAGAAATAAAAGACAAATATCCAGAGAAAACGGTTCTTTATATTTCTGCGGAAAAATTTACTCAGCAGTATATCGAATCTGTTAAGAAGAATAATCGAAACGACTTTATTCACTTCTACCAGATCATTGATGTTTTAATTGTAGATGACATTCAGTTATTATCGGGTAAAGCAGGAACTCAGGATGTATTTTTCCACATCTTTAACCACTTGCATCAAAACGGAAAACAGGTAATTCTTACCAGTGATAAAGCTCCGGTAGATATGCAGGATATCGAGCAGCGTTTACTTTCTCGATTTAAGTGGGGACTTTCAGCAGAATTACAACATCCAGATTTTGAAACTCGTGTTTCAATAATTAAGAATAAACTTTATCGTGATGGTGTAGAAATGCCTGAAGATATCGTTGAGTTCTTAGCGAACAACATTAAAGCTAATATTCGTGAATTAGAAGGAGCAATTATTTCTTTGATCGCTCACTCTTCTTTCAACAAAAAGGATGTTACTTTAGAACTTGCAAAGAAGATCGTCGATAATTACGTTAAGAACACCAAACGTGAAGTAAGTATCGATTACATTCAAAAAGTAGTAAGTGATTACTTCCAGATGGATGTAGAAACTTTGCAATCTAAAACCAGAAAGCGACACATTGTACAGGCGAGACAATTGGCCATGTTCTTTGCGAAGAAATTTACAAAAGCTTCCTTAGCCAGTATCGGCTCACAAATAGGAAGTCGGGACCATGCCACTGTGCTACACGCTTGCAAAACGGTAGATAATCTTGCTTCTACAGATAAGCAATTCAAGAAATTTGTAGAAGACCTCAATAAAAAATTAACGATCTAAGTTTCAAAAAGCTCTTTTAAAAGAGCTTTTTTGCTTTAAAATAGCTACTGAATATGAAAAAGAAAAAGATCCTTATGGTTTGCCTTGGCAATATTTGCCGCTCGCCTCTTGCTGAAGGAGTTTTAAAGGCAAAAGTAGATGCAAATGAAGTTTACGTAGATTCGGCCGGAACTAGCAATTATCATATTGACGATCTACCCGATCGCAGATCTATTGCTACTGCTAGAAAACATGATCTTGATATTACCGATCAACGCGGACGCCAACTTACAAAGCAAGATTTGAAAGATTTTGACCATATTTTTGTGATGGATAATTCAAATTATCGTGATGCAGTTTCTTTAACTAATTCCGAAGAAGAAAAAGCAAAAATAAAACTGATTTTAAACGAGATCTTTCCCGGTGAAAATGTAGATGTTCCAGATCCTTATTATGGCGGAGATCAAGGCTTCGAAAATGTATATCAAATGCTGGATGAAGCTACAGATAAGATCATTGAAAAATTAAACAACGGAACCTACTAATGGCAGCAAACTTTTCATTTTCAGGAAAACTTTATTTAATCCCAACGACATTGGGAGAATCTAACCCTATAGATGTTTTACCATTAACGGTAAAAAAACACGTAGAACGCATAGATCATTATATTGCTGAAAACGAAAAAACTGCGCGTAGAGCCATAAAAAAACTTGTTCCGCAGAAAAAACAGCAGATTCTAAAATTCAAAACTCTAAACAAGTTTACTGAAGTTACTGAAATCCCGAATTTTTTAGACGCCTGTAAAGAGGGATTTGATATGGGACTTATAAGTGAAGCCGGTGTTCCCGGAGTTGCCGATCCCGGTGCCGAAATTGTAAAGCTGGCTCATCAAAATGGAATACAGGTAATTCCTTTAGTTGGTCCTTCCTCGATCTTACTTGCCATGATGGGTAGCGGAATGAACGGCCAGGCTTTTAGCTTTAATGGCTACTTACCTATCGATAAAAAAGAAAAGAAGCAGGAATTGAAGAATCTTGAACGTATTTCTGCTGAAAAAAATATGGCTCAGGTTTTTATTGAAACGCCATACCGCAATAACAAGCTTTTAGAAGACCTTATACAGACTTTACACCCTTCTACCCGCCTATGTATTGCTTGCGATATCACACTGCCTACAGAATTTATCCTAACGCTTCATATAAATGAGTGGAAACAAAAAAAGGTAGACCTTCATAAAAGACCTACCATTTTTGTTATTCAAAAAGACTAAACCTAAGATTAGGAATTAGCGATATCTATTTTCGAAAAATCTACACGCGGATTTTTAACAGGTTTAATAAACGATGTATCATATCCAGAAAAACGCTTCATATAATATTTAATACTGGTACCAAATGCATCGTTAAACATCTGCGCACCATAACTTCTTAAATATTTTTTCACACTACCAGGCCCTGCAAGATGTGCAGCAGCCAGTATTCCAGATTCGGTAACTTCAACTCCATTTATTGTTTTACCAACAAAGCGTTTGATATCACGAATCAAAATCCATTTGTTACGGGAAGCATTGGTATAAAACGTTGCTTCCTGAAGTTCTGGAGTATTAAGGAATTCCTGTGTGTTGTAAACACCTAATAAATTAAGTGTTCCTTTACCAAACTGGTATTTCCCCATATAACCATACTCGTTAATACTCTTGTAGTCTCCACGAGATTCTTTAAAGCCAATTGCTTCTTTAAACCCTATATAAGACTTACCTAATTTCGGAAGTGCTTTTACAGCAACTTCTGTAGATTCTAACGGCAGCGTATCTAGCGATACCGTATAATCTAATTCAAGATTTGGAGTAGTAAAACCTTCAATCTCTAAATCGGCTGCCTTCTTAGTGCTGAAACTAAAAAACACAGATCCAGCAAGAACTGGTAACCAGGAAAGTTTAACAATTTTCTTACTCATTACATTTTTTTTCTGAAGACTTTGTTAAATCAAATTTTATTTCTATATTTATAAACTTGATTTATCTTCAAATTTGCGGATGCAAATGTAAGACAATTTTTAATAATCTGAAATTCAGACTGTTAAACCTTTCACAAAGCTATTTCAACTTTAGTAAAAAGATAACACAAAGCATATCAACAAGTTACACTTTCCTTAATTTGAGATTTTTTATCTTTTTATACCCTGTTTATTAATCCAGCGTACATATTCCTGCTTGTTTCTATTATGCTGAGCAAGGGTTTTAGCAAATTTATGATACCCGAAATTTTCTACGTTGGCTACAAAATAGAAGTAATCGTGATCCTCATAATTTAATACTGCATTAATTGAAGAAATATCGGGCATACTAATTGGCCCGGGGGGAATTGTAGCATATTTATAAGTATTGTAAGGAGAATCTAATTCAAGATCTTTATAAAGCACTCTTTTTATGATCGTATCGAAATTCTGTGTTTTTTCTTTAATCGCATAAATCACTGTAGGATCGGCATCCAATTTCCAGCCATTCTTATAACGATTCATGTACACTCCGGCAACTCTTGGACGCTCGTCTACCTTTGCGGTTTCTTTTTGCACAATAGAAGCTATAGTAATTACCTGCGCCGGTGTTAAACCAATTTCTTCAGCTTTCTTTAATTTCTCATCCGTCCAAAAGCGATCGTATTCCTTTTTCATTCTGCTTATAAATTCTTCAGCAGAGGTATTCCAAAAAAATTCATACTTATTAGGAATATACATTCCTAAGGCTGTTGCTTCGTTAAAATCATTTTCAGCAAGAAAATCCTCACTTCTCATCGCTTCAAGTAAACTAAGACTATCTGCTTCGATTTGAGACGAAACACGGCCAGCAAGATCTTCGATACGCTCCTGATTATTAAAAGTTACATTAATCGGCGCATTCCTGCTTCTAAGTGTATTGATGATCTCGTTATTGTTCATTCCTTTTTTCAGGATAAACCTTCCAGCTTTTATATTATTTGGATATTGCTTCTTTTCTGCAACGATATTAAAGCTATTAAGATCTTTGATGAGCGGTCTTAAGCTATCGATCACCGCTGGGTAAGCCGAATTTGTAGGAATTAGCACAACTTTCTCTTCGGAAGAAAATGCGGTATTTTCCCCAAAAATACTTTGATAAATATAATAACTGAATCCTCCTACGGCCACCAATCCTAAAATTGCAATGGCTACTAAAATCTTTTTAATGTACATTCTTATTTATTAGTTGATATAAATATTCGTCTTTAAAACGACCATTTACAAACGTCCATTCCTTTTTTAAACCTGCCTGCGTGAATCCGCGATTTTCGAATAGTCGCAAGCTACGCTCGTTATCTGCGGTGATATTTGCATATACCTGATGCAGTCCTAAATGCTTGAAGCAGTATTTACAAACAAGCGCTAAACTTTCGGCTCCAAAACCTTTTTGTCGTTCTTCTGGATTTGCAATTAGAATCCCAATGGCAGCCCTTCGATCTCTTGGTTCGAAATCGAAAATATCAATCAAACCAATGGGCTGATCTTTGAGATTACAAATTACCAGACGCAATTGTTTTATTTCGTAAATATCTAAATGTGAATTTTCAAGATATTTTTTCAGGATATATTTTGAAAAAGGAGCTTGCGTAGCACTTACTTCCCAAAATTCTTCGTTATTCTCCAATTCGTGAAGAAATTCGAGATCTTCAGGCTCTAATGCGCGCAGATATAATTTCTCTCCTTTTAATGTTAGCATTCGATCTCTCCTTTAAAAACAAGTTTTGCAGGACCCTTTAACCAAACATCGCTATAATTATTGCCTTCAGCTTTAAAACTTACTGATAAATTCCCTCCCGGAACCTGCAATTTCACCTCACTTGCCTTCGTTCTATTACTATTATGCGCTGCAATCGCCACTGCAGTTACTCCTGTCCCACAAGCTAAAGTTTCATCTTCTACTCCGCGTTCATACGTTCGCACTATAAAAGTATCATCAGCTTCAGTTTTCTCGACAAAATTAACGTTAGTTCCTTTTTCCTTATAATCTGTAGAATATCGTATAGCCGCTCCTTCTTCTTTCACATCAAGGTCTTTTACATTTTCAGTAAAAACAATATGATGTGGTGAACCTGTATCTAGAAATGCAATATTACCAGATTGGTAAATATCAGATACATTTTGCATCTGTAAATTTACAATATCGTCTTTATCTACAGAAGCTTTATGAGGGCCATCGATGGCGGTAAAACTGGCTTCAGATTCTATGATTCCAAGCATTTTTGCAAAAGCTACTAGACATCTCCCACCGTTGCCGCACATGCTACTTTCATTCCCATCAGCATTAAAATAAACCATTTTAAAATCGTCTCCTTCAACATCCGGGTGTTCTAAAAGAATTAATCCGTCTGCTCCTATGCCAAATTTACGGTCACAAAGCCTGTTGATCAATTTGGTATCGTTTTTGGATACTCTTTTATCACGATTATCGATCATAACAAAATCGTTTCCTGTTCCCTGATATTTGAAAAACTGAAGTCTCATTTTTTAGCAGATTTTAACGGCTCAAATATACAATTTTAGAACTGACTTCTACGTTTTTAACTATTAGCTGACAAACAGGAAAATAGAATCTATTTAGTATAATTTAAAAGTTTAATTAATAAAATTTTTCAAAAGAAGATGAGAAAATTAGCAAGTTTACTTATTGTGTCCATCCTTGGTGGAGCATTAACATTAGGTAGCTACAAGCTATTTTTTGAAGAAGAAAATGTTTCCTTCTTGCAAGAAAAGAAAGATGCTACCCAAAGCCTTATTCAAGCAAATTATGATGCCAATCGTACTTATGGTACGAATGTAGATTTTACAGCTGCTGCCGAAAAAACAGTACATGCGGTTGTGCACGTTAAAAATGTTGCCGTCTATAGTGGCCCTAGAAGCTGGGCAGATGTTATGCGAGGTAAAACAGAATCTAGCAAAGCGCTGCGAGGAACTGGATCTGGTGTGATTATTACTCCAGATGGTTATATCGTGACCAATAATCACGTGATCGACGGTGCTAACGAATTAGAAGTAACCTTAAACAACAACAAAACTTATAAAGCGAAAGTTGTTGGGGCCGATGCAACTTCAGATATTGCATTAATCAAAGTAGAACCAGAAGAAGAGTTAGAATATATTCCTTTTGGAAACTCAAACAATGTAAAAGTTGGTGAGTGGGTTTTAGCTGTTGGGAATCCTTTCAATTTAAAATCTACCGTAACTGCCGGTATTGTAAGTGCAAAATCCAGAAACTTAAATCCTAATGCTACCGGACAATCTTTTATCCAGACCGATGCTGCGATAAACCCAGGAAATAGCGGTGGTGCTCTAGTAAATATTAATGGTGAGCTGGTAGGAATTAACACTGCGATCACCTCTATGACGGGTAGCTATGTTGGTTATGCCTTTGCCGTACCATCTAATAATGCCCGAAAAATTGTTGAAGATATTATGGAATATGGAGATATTCAACAAGGAATTCTTGGTATTAGAGGAAGTGATTTCACCAGAACACCAGAGCTTAGCGAAGAATACGGCACTACACAGGGTGTTTATGTAAGTGAAGTAACTTCTGGAAGTGGTGCAGAGAAAGCCGGGATTAAATCGAAAGATGTGATAAGAAAAGTAGATAATATTAAGATAAATAAATTCTCAGATCTTACCGGTTATATTAATACCAAGAGACCCAACGACACCGTAAATGTGACTATTTTAAGAGATGGTACAGAAAAAGAAATCGCGGTAAAATTAACCGAACTTCGTGTAACGCAACTCCCTATTGGGTTAGAGGTGACTAACGCTACTAAAGATGAACTGAAGTTTTATCAAACCGAAAATGGTGTTAAGATTAGTAAAACCTTAAGTGAGCAATATTCTGAAGAAGAATTTGTAGGTTCTATTATTACTGAAATTAACGGAGAAAAGATCTACGATATTCGTGATGCCGATGAAGCTTTTAAATCTTTAGAAAGAGGGCAAGGTTTAACAATGACATTTATTGATAAAACAGGGCAAAAACAGCGTGTAATCTTCAGATAGGTAATAAACGTTATAAATACACTTAAAACTCCTGTGTTTACGGGAGTTTTTTTATGTTCTAATTGTTTTACGAAAACGTTTGAAATCCATACTTTTGTATTAAATTTAACCACACATTTACACAAAATGAGCTTAAATAAAGTTTACGAAAGAGAACTGGCATTTCAGGCAGATCGAAGACGTGCAACAGTAGAATTTATAAATATCGTCAGTGATTTATGGTATGATAAATCTATCGAGCTTGTTCTTTTTAGAAATCAGCTAATCAATAAAAATGTTAGTGACATTTTAAATCTTCATGAATATGCTGGCGCTTTTGTGCAAAAACCGATCTCAATCTTTGATTCGGTTGAAATCGCAAAAGCGATAAAAGGTCTGGATCTTCCTCCGGCAAAATTAGATATTGGTAAGCTTACTTACGAATATCACCTGGAAGATGAAGAATATACCAATGCACTGGCTTTCGTTTCAGATAAATTAAAAGGTTCTAAAGAAGTAGAAGCAGTGACTCCCAAAGACGTGGTGTTATATGGTTTCGGAAGAATTGGCCGATTGGTTGCTCGAGAATTAATGACAAAAACCGGCAAAGGCAACCAACTTAGATTAAGAGCCATTGTAACCAGAGACAAAATTTCAGAAGAAGTTTTAGCTAAAAGAGCTTCACTTTTAATGAATGATTCAATCCATGGTGAATTTGCAGGAACGGTTTCTTATGACCTTGAAAAATCTGCTCTTTTAATCAACGGAACTACGGTTCATGTAATTAGTGCTGCAAAACCCGAAGATGTAGACTACACAAAATTTGGTATAAATGAAGCTCTAATTATCGATAATACTGGTGCTTTTCGAGACCAGGAAGCACTGAAACGACATTTAAGTTCTAAAGGAGCTTCAAAAGTATTGCTTACCGCACCGGGAAAAGGAATTCCTAATATCGTTCACGGGGCAAACCACACGTTATTTAAGCCAGATGAAAACGACATTTATTCGGCTGCCAGCTGTACCACAAATGCGATCACTCCGGTCTTAAAAGCTATCGACGAATCCTTAGGGATCGTCCACGGGCATTTAGAAACTATCCATGCGTATACCAACGATCAAAACCTGGTAGACAATATGCATAGCAAATATCGCCGTGGCAGGGCAGCGAGTTTAAATATGGTTATTACTGAAACCGGTGCCGGTAAAGCAGTTGCCAAATGCTTACCTCAATTAGAAGGAAAGTTAACTTCTAACGCTATACGAGTTCCTGTACCAAATGGATCTTTAGCTATTTTACATTTAGAGGTAGAAAATGAAACTTCCGTTGAAGGTGTAAACTCGGTCTTAAAAAAATATGCGCTGGAAGGCGATTTGGTAGAGCAAATTAAATTCTCGATCGATAACGAACTGGTTTCATCAGATATTATTGGTTCTTCTGCGCCATCAATTTATGACAGTAAGGCAACGATTGTTGCTAATCATGGAAAAAGCATCGTGCTATACGTATGGTACGATAATGAATATGGCTATAGCCATCAGGTAATCAGGCTAGCGAAGTATATTGCTAAAGTTAGGCGATATACTTACTACTAAACCTGTATTTTTTCCAATCCCCGATACCCGCCAATGGCGGGTATCTTTTTTATGATAAACTTAACCTGTTGATTTAAAGTCTTTGTGCAATTTTATAAAAAGTAAACTACCTTGGGGCAAGCCCTCAAGACATTCGTTGGAAACAAATTTTTAATTTCGAGGCAAGCCTTGGGGCATTATACCCTTTGGCGGTGCCAATAAAGCATGAATGCTAAAAGAAAAAGACGACATCTTAAGAAGAAACGATACATCATTCCTGTTTCTATAATCGTTGCAATTATCATTTTTAGACTATTTCTACCACTGATCGTTAAAAATTACGTCAACAAAACACTAAATAATATTCCCGGTTACAGCGGCCACGTAGAAGATATCGATCTTGCTTTATGGAGAGGTGCTTATACCATCGACGGTTTGATCCTGATCAATGAAGAAGCTCAAACCGATACTCCCCTACTCGATTTCCCAAAAACAGATATTTCAATAGAATGGAAATCACTTTTAAAAGGGAAAGTGGTTAGCGAGATCGAGATGCAAAGCCCTAAATTCAATTATATATTTGAAGATCAGCAAGATTCTACTTCCGCAGAAAATGCAGATGCCGAGGATTGGACAAAAGCGCTGACAGATCTAGTGCCCATAGATATTAACCGACTCCAGATTTATGATGGTGCTGCCAATTTTGTTCATCTTTCTACAGATCCAGAGCTTGATATGTTTATGCAAAAAATAAACCTGCAGGCAACGAATCTTAGTAATGTGGTAAACACCGAAAAAAAATTACCTTCAAATATTAAAGCCACGGCAGTTTCTATTGGTAATGGCAATGTGAATTTAAACGGAAATCTGAATTTACTCAAAGAGATTCCAGATATAGATCTTGACTTTTCTCTTGAAAAAGCAAACGCTACCGGAATCAATGATCTTACAAGGCAATACGCCGGTGTAGATTTTGAAAGCGGAACCTTTGAGCTTTATAGCGAAGTAGCCATTAACGATGCTTACATAAAAGGTTATATAAAACCCATGTTCATTAACACCAAACTCATCGCAAAAAATGATGATGGCGGTTTGCTTAAAAAACTTTGGGAGGGATTTGTTGGAGTATTCAAATTTATTCTGAAAAATCAGGGCACCGATACTTTAGCAACTAAAGTACCTATAGAAGGCGATCTTAATAATGTAAAAAGTGGCATCTTTCCCACCATCCTAAACATATTCGAAAATGCCTGGATCAATGCGTTTAAAAATAGCGTAAATGAAGAAATTAATTTTGAAGATGCTGAGCGAGAAGATTAATTAAACTCAATATTCGTTGTTTTGGCGATAGTTTCTTCTGAAATTTGCAAGCCAAAAAAATTGAAGCCTGTACAATAAAATATCATTTTACAGGTTACGTTGGTACTAACAAACTTGAAAACTTCATTTTAAAATGAACAAGCTACTAATTACACTATTAATTTTTACAGCATTTACACTTAAAAGTAATGCACAAGACAGTATTTCAACAACAAATCCTATTCAACAGGAATTTCAGGAGTTAATTGAATCTTCTAACAACTACCAGGAATATAAAGTGGTGAATTATGACGATCTAATCGATCTTCGAGATAACACCAACGATTATATTCAGGAGTTAAAAGACCAGATTACGGTTGGTAAAAATACTGCAGACCAACAGGAAGACGAAATTGCTAATTTAGAAGGTGAATTAAAAACCACGCAACAGGATCTTCAAAAAGTAACCGAAGAAAAGGATAATATTGTCTTTTTAGGCTTACCACTCACTAAAGGAACCTACATGGCTATGATGTGGGGAATTGTTGCTATTCTAATTCTAGCTTTACTTTTCTTTATTTATAAGTATAAAAATTCTAATTCAGTAACAAAAGAGGCAAAAAAACGCCTTGATGATACTGAAAGAGAATTTGACGCCTATAAGAAAAAAGCGTTGGAGAAAGAGCAACGTCTTGGCCGATTACTTCAGGACGAGAAAAATAAGGTAAATAGAATGAACAGCTAAATTCTGCAATTATTCGCATCTTTGCAGTCCTAAAAATAAACCGCCATGCGAATAGACATTATCACTGTTGTTCCAGATATTCTAAAGAGTCCGTTTGAAGCTTCGATTCTTAAACGCGCTATCGAAAAAGGTCATGTAGAAATCCATTTACATAATTTAAGAGATTATGTAACCGATAACTATAAGCAAATTGACGATTATCAATTTGGAGGCGGCGCAGGCATGGTAATGATGATCGAGCCGATTGATAAATGTATCACTAAGCTGAAGTCTGAACGAAATTACGACGAAGTAATTTATATGACGCCAGATGGTGCAACATTAAATCAAAAAATGGCAAACAGAGTTTCGATGATGGAAAACATTATCATTCTTTGTGGCCATTATAAAGGAGTAGATCAGCGTGTGAGGGATCATTTTATCACCAAAGAAATTTCAGTTGGAGATTATGTACTTTCTGGCGGAGAATTAGGGGCAGCAATTTTGTGTGATGCAGTAATAAGGCTTATCCCGGGAGTTCTGGGGAATGAAACTTCAGCATTAACAGATTCATTTCAGGATAATTTATTGGCTCCTCCTGTTTACACAAGACCTGCGGAATATAAAGGATGGAAAGTACCTGAAATCTTAACCACAGGAAATTTTCCAAAGATTGAAGAATGGCGTGAAAATGAAGCATTTAAACGTACAAAAAAGCTTAGACCAGATCTTTTAGATGAAGATTAAAATTCTTCAACAAAACTTATATTTATAAAAATAAAATTTATAATTTTGCATCCGTTCTAAAATAACCTCTGGCGAGAACCGTGAACGTTGTTTTAGCTTGTATCTTAAATATTTAACTATGGAATCGTTAATTAAATACGTTCAAGACGAATTCGTTACTAAGAAAGATCTTCCTGAATTTTCAGCTGGAGATACTATTACAGTTTATTACGAAATTAAAGAGGGGCAAAAAACCCGTACTCAGTTCTTCCGTGGAGTTGTAATCCAAAAAAGAGGAACAGGTAGCTCACAAACATTCACCATTAGAAAAATGAGTGGTACTGTTGGTGTAGAGCGTATCTTCCCAGTAAACCTTCCTGCGATCCAAAAGATCGAGATCAACAAAAGAGGTAGTGTTAGAAGAGCTAGAATTTTCTACTTTAGAGAACTTACTGGTAAAAAAGCTCGTATTAAAGAAGCAAAAAGAGCTTAATTTTTACTTTTTACAATACAATTTAAAAACTCCGTTTTCAACGGAGTTTTTTTTATACCCTATTTTTAATATTTCTTAACAGGCTTTACCTATATTTCACTAGCTAAAATGCCTAAAAAATAGTATATTGCGGAGGCTTCAAACCCTTTGTCTTTACAGGGTTTTTGCAAAAATTGACAAATCAAAAAAATTGAATAATGGCAGAAAACACCAAGATTTTTTACACAAAAACAGATGAAGCTCCGGCTTTAGCCACATACTCATTACTTCCAATTGTACAGACTTATACCAAAGCAGCAGATGTAATTTTAGAAACAAAAGATATTTCTCTTGCAGGACGTATTCTTTCTCAATTCCCTGAATTTCTAGAAGAAGATCAAAAAGTTGCAGATGCACTTACTGAACTTGGTGAACTAGCAAAAAAACCAGAGGCAAATATTATTAAACTTCCTAATATTAGTGCTTCTATCCCACAGTTAAAAACAGCTATTAAAGAACTTCAGGAAAAAGGATACAAACTTCCTGAATATCCAGACGAGCCAGCGACTGAGGAAGAAAAAGAAATAAGAGCAAAATACGATAAAGTAAAAGGTAGTGCGGTAAACCCTGTATTACGTGAAGGAAACTCAGATCGTAGAGCGCCAAAAGCGGTAAAGAATTTCGCAAAAAAGAATCCACACTCGATGGGAGAATGGAGCTCAGACTCTAAATCTCATGTTGCAACTATGGATAGCGGAGATTTTTGCCACAACGAAAAATCTGTTACTCTTAACGAAGACGATAGCGTAGACATCGTATTCACTTCAGCTTCTGGAGAAGAGACTGTACTTAAAAAAGGAATCAAATTACTGGCTGGCGAAATTATCGATGGTACAGTAATGCATGTTGCTCAATTAGAAAAATTCTTAAAAGAGCAGGTTCAGGATGCAAAAGATAAAGGAGTTCTTTTTTCTCTTCATATGAAAGCTACAATGATGAAGGTTTCAGATCCTATTATTTTCGGCCATGCTGTAAAAGTTTTCTTTGCTGATGTTTTCGAAAAATATGGTGACGATATTAAAAAAGCTGGAGGAAATCCTAATAGCGGACTAGGTGATATCCTAAGTGCGATAGAATCTTTACCAGAGGATAAAAGAAAAGAAATTAGTGATGCTATTCAGGCTGATATCGACAATGGTCCAGATATGGCTATGGTGAATTCAGACAAAGGAATAACCAATCTACATGTACCTAGTGATGTAATTATTGATGCTTCTATGCCAGCAATGATTAGAACTTCTGGGCAAATGTGGAATAAAGACAACAAAACTCAAGATACTAAAGCGGTAATTCCAGATAGTAGTTACGCCGGAATTTACCAGGCCACTATCGAATTCTGTAAAGAACACGGTGCTTTTGATCCTACCACAATGGGAACGGTTCCTAACGTAGGACTTATGGCTCAAAAAGCTGAAGAATACGGTTCTCACGATAAAACTTTCGAACTACCTGAAGCTGGTAACGTTAAGGTTGTTGATCTTAAAGGCGAAACTTTAATCGAGCACGAAGTTGAAGAAGGTGATATCTGGAGAATGTGCCAGGTAAAAGATGCTCCTATCCAGGATTGGATAAAATTAGCTGTAAATCGGGCAAAAGATAGCGGAATGCCAATCGTATTCTGGTTAGATAACGAAAGAGCTCACGATGCGCAATTGATCGAAAAAGTACAAAAGTATCTTCCACAACACGATACTGAAGGACTTCAGATCGAGATCATGTCTCCAGTAAAAGCAACCGAATTTACTCTAAAAAGAGTAAAAGAAGGAAAAGATACCATCTCTGTAACTGGTAACGTACTTAGAGATTATTTAACCGATTTATTCCCAATTCTAGAATTAGGAACCAGTGCGAAAATGCTTTCTATTGTTCCATTAATGAATGGTGGAGGATTATTCGAAACTGGAGCAGGTGGATCTGCACCAAAGCACGTACAACAATTCGTTGAAGAAGGACACTTAAGATGGGATTCTTTAGGAGAGTTTCTTGCATTAGCAGTTTCATTAGAACATCTAGGTAATAAATACAACAACGACAGAGCTCTTGTTCTAGCAGACACATTAGACAAGGCTACTGAAAAATTCCTTGAAAACGGAAAATCTCCTTCTAGAAAGGTAAATGAAATTGATAACCGCGGAAGTCATTTTTATCTTGCTTTATATTGGGCTGAAGCTTTAGCAAGTCAAGATAAAGACGCCGATTTAAAAGAACACTTCGGTAAAATAGCCTCAGAACTTGAAGCGAATGAAGCTAAAATTATGGAAGAATTGAATGGCGCACAGGGATCTGCTCAGGATATTGGCGGATACTATAAAATGGATGACGAAAAAACTAGTAGTGCGATGCTACCTAGTGAAACGCTGAACAAAATTTTAGGAAACTAAATCCTGAAAAAGTAAACTATCTCGGGGAAAACCCACGAAGCATTCACTAGAAAAAATTTTTTAATTTCTAGGCAAGCCTCGGAATATTACACCCGTTGGTGATGCCAATAAATTTTATTAAAGGCCGGAATTGTACAATTTCGGCCTTTCTTTTTTTAAGTATTAGAATTATTGCTTCAAATCAAAACAATAATTCTATTAATCTTAGGTTAAACCTTATTTTCGTAGTTTCAAAAAGTATTTTCTTACCGAAATTTGCAGAATGAATTATACGCCCGGCGAAAGAAACAAGAAAAAGGAATATATTATTTTATTGGTTTTAGGAACCTTAATAGCTCTTGGTCCATTTTCAATAGATTCCTACCTTCCAGGTTTTGAAAATATAGCTGAAGATTTCAATATTACCGTCGCAAAAGTTGGATTAACCCTCACCTCTTATTTTATTGGGATTTCACTGGGCCAAATGGCTTACGGACCAATAATGGATAAATTCGGTCGGAAAAAACCTTTACAGATTGGTTTAGTGATTTATATTCTTGCAGCCTTAGCTTGTTACTTTTCAACAAATCTCAGTTTTTTAATAATATCAAGATTTTTTCTAGCTCTAGGTGCATCAGCCGGCATGGTTGCATCTAAGGCTATAGTAAGAGATATTTTTCCAGTGGAAGAAGTTGCCGGTGCCATTTCAATTTTAATGCTAATCATGGGCGGAGCTCCAATTATCGCACCTACAATTGGTGGCTTTATTATACAATCTTATGGTTGGCCTATTGTATTCTTATTTATGGGTGGTTTTGCGGTATCAATGCTTATTAGTGTTTCTAGTTTTTTACCGGAAAGCATTACACCAGATGACAAAGTTGAGCTCACTCCCAAGAGTGTTTTAAAAAATTACTACGGAATTCTAATCCATTCTAAGTTTATGAATTTTGCTTTTGCCGGAAGTTTTGCCATTGGAGCAATGTTCTCATACATCTCATCTGCGCCTAAATTATTCATGAATATCTTTGATCTTAGTCAGAGTGAATTTGGAATTTTATTCGGAATAAACGCAGGAGGCTTGATTCTGGGAAGTCAAATAAATCGTTTCGTTCTTAAGAAATTCAACATACTGAAGATTACAATAATCAATAGTGTGCTATTAGTTATATTATCCTTTCTTTTTTTAATTGCCGGAAGTTTTGAACCAAACTTCTATGTGATCGTAATTCTTATATTTTTAATATTATTCCTGCTAGGATTTCAAAACCCGAATACAACAGCTCTGTCCCTTACTCCGTTTACAAAGCGAGCAGGAAGAGCGTCTGCTTTAATCGGGAGTATGAAAATGATCTTGGGAGCCTTAGCTTCATTTGTCGTAAGTTTATTCCATAGCGACAGCATAGTCCCTTTAGGAGTGATTTTATTAGTTTCTCTAGGAATTAGCAGCCTTTTACTTTTTCAATATTCTGCAAAAAATAAACAAATAAAGGAATACTAGTTTTATAAAATGAACTTGATAGGCTATGGATTGCTTAAATTTGGAAAAAGATTATAAGACATACATTTTTAACAATGAAACATACAGATCGCAGACTTTTAGGAAAAGGAATAAAGCATTTAGCCGGATCCTTACCGCTTGCGGTAGCAGGACCTGTAATTATAACCAGTTCTTTTCAGAACCAGGACAAGCCACTATTCATTCCAATCTTAACTTTAGGCATCATAGCAATGATAACAGCCATCTTTTTAATTTTCCGCGGAATAATGATCGTCATGAAAGCTATTTTTGATTAAAAATAAAAAACTGCAGTCCCTTAAGATAATCATCCCCGTCGACAAGTATTTAATGGGCAGTAGTAAGTTACCGACCAAGGGTAATGGGGATCTTCCGGCCGCCTAAGGTTTCGGGTAGTACATATAATATATAAAAAGCCGCTCTAATTAGATAGAGCGGCTTTTTTATGGGGTGTCATGAGTTAGTTAGTTCTTAGCTGTGCAACGACTTTCACGTACGTATTGGTTTACTCATCCTAAACTTATAAACTTCTATAAAACAAAAAACCCTTACCATTTCCGGTAAGGGTTTTTAAAAAGCAAGGCGGCGACATACTCTCCCACAAATAGTAGTACCATCTGCGCTAACGGGCTTAACTGCTCTGTTCGGAATGGGAAGAGGTGAGCCCCGTCGCTATAACCACCTTAAGTCGTTACCTATTGCATCAGTTATCAATATAACTGATCAACAGTCTAATATGTTGACATGATTAAGAAATAAAAAATACTATAAAACTTAACAAAACTTAGCATTTGGCCGTCTCTAAGGAGCTTGCACCCCTTAGAGAACGTTGCATCAAGCTATACGGATTATTAGTACTACTCGGCTATGACATTACTGCCTTTACACCTATAGCCTATCAACGTGGTC
>NZ_FOKV01000022.1 GCF_900112105.1 Zunongwangia mangrovi
TAGTGAAATTATATAAAATCGGATACTATTTTATTGACTTAACTAAAACGGACAAATTTGCTTGCTGACATTAGATTTTAAATATAAACTAGACTAAAAAAGCCAATAATTGCGCAGAACCCAACTCTCAAAAAATTATAATTAAAAAATTCAGCTAAAAGTTAAAAAACAACACTGGAAAAAGTCGAAATTGTAAAGTTTTACTATCAATTTTAACTATAAAAATCATTTCTCAATCTGAGAGAATGATAAAAGTAAAATTCTCTAACTCAATATTCGATAATTCTGACTATAAATTTTATATAAGAACGTGTCGCAACAGAAAGGTAACAACGATTCATCGCAAATAGCGGTTTTTGAATAAAAAAGTGTAATTTTAGAAACCAAGCAAGAAAAGATTAAGCCGACAAATCCGTGTCCCTTACTCCGCTACTTGCGATAATCGAGACCGTTGGTAGCTATTTTTAAGAAGATGAATAACATAGTTGAAAAACAGAATAATGAAAAATTTATTCAATATTTAAAAGCGCAAAGAATAGCTTATAGTCAATGTAAGATTTATAAGACCTTTGATTTCATAAGTATATTAATTGCAATCATACTTCCTTTAATCGGTGTTTTCAAAAATGAATTACTGGATTATTTAGCTGCATTTGGAGTTCTATGGACAGTTATTTATTTAATATCCGATTCTTATAGAAAACGAAAAACTGTAGAAGGAGCTAAAATTCAAGAACAATTCGATATTGAGCTATTTTCAATTCCGTGGAACAAAATTCTATGTAAAAGCAAAATAAATTCAGATAAAATAACTGACCTAGCTAAAAAATACGAAAAGCAGGATTTAAAAAACTGGTACTCCAAAGAGATTAAGGATGATCTTCCAAAAGAAATAGCGGTTCTTTTGTGTCAAAGAATAAATTTTTCTTGGGAATTAAATTTGAGAAAGAAATATGTAAGATGTTATTAGTTTCAGTTGTAGTATACTATGCAGCATTCGCTATTTATTCAATTATTCAAAATGTGGGATTTTATGATTTTCTTCTATTAGTCGCTCCATCAATCTCTTTCTTGATTTATACTGTGCAAAATAGTCTTTCCTTAAAACGACATATAGAATCCAAAAACGAAACTTTAAATCAAATTGATCATTACATCAATAAATATTCAAAAAAGAAAAAAGTTCCTAAAGAAAATATTCTAAGACAAATTCAAGATGTGATCTACACTGAAAGAACGGTTCCAGAAAAAATTCCTGACTGGTTTTATTACTTATATAAAGAAGACAATGAGAATAGAACTGATCAAATTGTAAAATCTATAATAGCAAGTTTTTAATGTCTGTATTAACCTATTTAACTGATTTATCTAAAACAATTACAATTCCAGATTGGGAAAGAAATTCAACAAATACTTCAATAACTACCTTATCGTATAAACTAGGCAATTACTTTAATAAGATTGAGAGCAAGTTTGTTTTTGGTTCTTATGATAGAAAAACTATTCTCCGAAGAAGTAGAGATTCAGATTCTGATGTTGACTTTATGGTGAGTTTTGAAAATGGATCTAGCTGGACTCCACAGACCTTAATGAATAGATTAAAAAGATTTGCCGAAGCTAATTATTCTAGAAATGAAATTTATCAATCATCTCCAACAATTGTACTTGAACTAAGCCATATCAAATTTGAATTAGTTCCAGCATATTATACATGGGGAACTTATCATATTCCCGCACCTGCTTCTAGTTTTTCACAATGGACAAATACTTATCCACATGCTCTAAAAAAAGACTTGAACGATAAAAACAAAGCAAATTACTATTTGATAAGAAAGTTAGTTAGGTTATTAAAATATTGGAATGTTATTAACTACAAGGTTTATACTTCATATGAATTAGAAAAGTATGTGATTGACAAATATTACTTAGCCTCCTACAATCTTAAAGATTACTTCTATGATGCAGTAGCCGGTTTACCTACTTATGGATTAAGTTCTTACAAAGAAGATAAAGTCTTAAGGCTAAAAAGAATAGTTAATGAAGCTAGGGAAAATGAAAGGCAAGGATGGAATTATCTGGCAGAGGAAGAAATTAAAAAAGCATTTGGATAAAAAACAGCTACCAACATCGGTTAACGACCCAATATGCGGTATTCCAGGAAAAACAATAACTTAGAACTCCAAACAACAATACAATAAGCCGACAACTCCGTGTGCTAAATTCCGCACACTGGCGTTAACCGTAACCGTTGCCAAAAATATGTTTAGAAAAATTCTACTTTTTATTTTTATTTTCATCTATTCTCTGACTTTCGGTCAAATTAAACTTGATTTGATTCAAAATGACCTGGAAAGTGAAAATTTAAAAGGACAGGTTAAATCAATAACAAGTAAAAATTATAGAGTTAGCTATACAAGTGATTCTACATATATATTAGAAGATGAAAACATTATAACTTGGGGAGGATCTACAGTAAATTTTAATAAAAACGGTTATAAGGAAAGCCGGGTATCATTCGATCTCAAAAAAGAAAATCCATTAGATAGTTTAAAATGGATTTACAAGTATGATAAAAATAATAGAGTAGTTCAAGAATTCTGGATTGATTATGGAACTCCAATTGATACAAATATCACCATTTATGAATTTAAAAACGACTCAATAGTATTAAAGCAAAATGAAATAGCAGCTTCAAAACATAAAATTACCTCACATCAAGAAATAATTACATCAATCTCAAAAAATGGTTATAAAACAAAACGATTATATCAATTTGATGATTATGATAGATTGATTCGTTATGAGGATTATGAAGACAAAGAGTTCATTCAAGAATTACATATTTATCTTTATCAAGATTCTATTTCCAAAAACATTCATAAACAGATTAATTTATATCCAAAGTATAATAATGATGCTGACTGCATAACCAAAGAGTATGATAATTTTGGGAATCCGGTAGTAATAAAATTTCAAAGGTTTGAGAATGATAAGAATAGAAAAAATAAAATGGAGTATAAATATGACTCAAATGGAAACTGGTTTGAACGAAGATATTATTATCCAAATGGTAAACTTTCTAATATAAGCTTTAGAACTATAACTTATTTTTAGAAAACATACATTTGGCAACAACGGTTCATCGCCAATAAGCGGTACCGTTAGAAAGAAAATAATTAACTTGACCAACAAACCAATACTAAGCCGACAACTCCGCGTCCCCTACTCCGCCAACTGGCGATAACCGAGACAGTTAGCTATAATTATTTTATCATGAAAAATTCTCCAATTCTACTATTTTTACTTCTTACTATAATTGCTAATAGTCAAGAATTTTATCACGTTCAGGGAACAGAAAAAATTTTAACTTCAAAAGATTCTATTCAACCATATTTGAAAAATGTAAAAAACAATTACAACAAAACATCAGTTGAAAAATACGGTTATATTGCTAATAGTGTAAGCTATAATTTGGGAGAAACTTTTAAAAGAAATGATTCAACTATAACTTGGGTTCAATTAAGCCTTGATTTGCAAAAAGTTGATTATAAAAGAGAAAGAGTTTTTGAACTTGAAAACAAAATGTTACCGAAGATAGAGTTATTAACATTGGAAGGTAATAAAATCGACAACAAATCAATCCAGGGCGAAGTAACTTTTATAAATTTATGGTTTGTTAATTGTGCGCCTTGTTTAAAAGAGATTCCTAAACTTAATGAGATTAGAAAAGAGTTTGTAGAAGAAGTAAAGTTCATAGCTGTTACTTTTGATCCAAAAGAAAAAGTTCTCGAATTCATAAAAAAAGAACCTTTTGACTTTCAAATTGCCTATAACCAAATGGACCTTTTGAAAGAAGGTTTTAAAGTTACTAGTTATCCAAAAATTTTAATTGTAGATAAAACAGGGAAAATAAGCTTAATTTCAAATGGAATTAAAGAATATGATTCAGAAACTGAAAACGTGAAACATTCCGTCGAAGAAATCGAAGAACTATTGAGAGATTTGGTTGCAAAATAACTATAGCTAACAACGATTAATCGCAAATAGCGGTTTTTAACTAAAAAAAAAGTCTAACTTTAGAAACCAAGCAAGAAAAGGTTAAGCCGACAAATCCGTGTCACCTACTCCACTACTTGCGATAATCGAAGCCGTTGGCAACAAGCTATGAAAAATATCCTGCTTCTTTTCTTAATAATCGGAATCAATGAAATTTACGCACAAAATAAAGTGCAAAAAATTATTGAATTCAATTCACTTGTAGATACGGTTGACAACAAAACAGTCAAAACATTTGAGTACGACCAAAATGGAAATTTGGTAAAAGAAAATTATATCAATTTTATGCCTTTAAATTCCAAATATCGAAATACTGGAACTTGGATTTACGAATATAATAAAGGCCAAATTCAAAAATCTTATAAAATTAACCGACCAGAAAGAGACACAATTCTTATCGAGTACAAATACAGAGGAAACAAGAAAAAAATAACTACAAAAGAACTTGTTACTCGGAGTAAATTAAAAGACAGTGTTGTCGATAAATATGGAATTGATGGCAAAAATGGTTGTATAATAGCACCCGAAGATTTGGAATTTTATAAAATTTGGGTTGAAAGAGAAAATAAAGCCATAATTCGTAAAAAAGGAAAAATTATCAAAGAAAGGGTTTACTTCAATCAAAATACAAATCCTTACGATTTAATCTATGAATATGACTCAAATGGACAACTTTCCAAATTGATCCAAATTAATCGAAAAACAAAAAAAGTGAATTGGACAGAAAATTATATTTATGACAAAAAATCAACTGTTCGAGAAAGAGAATACTTTATTGAATATTGGAATAAAATCCCGCCAAAAGAATTAGAAATAAAATATTATAACGAAAACGGCAAAATTACACGAATTGAATTGAGTAATTCGAAAGACTATGTTGATGGGGTAATTGAAATCACTTACGAAAGTGGACTAATTTCAAAAAAGACATTGATAGACAAAAATGGGAATAGTATCAGAGAACATAAATATGTTTATTGAAAAAAGCCAGTTGCCAACAACGTATAACAACAATTGCGGCTTTGTGTCCTGCGGACACAACCGCGCAAGCATAAAAGTCGATAATTTTAGCTATCTTAGTTTTCAACCAACCCGCAACTGATTGTTATACAAGACCGTTACCTGCAATTGAAACCAACGTACTTTCCTGAAATAGGTTGACTAAAAATTAAACCTTTTAGTACTATACCTAATGAAAGAACAAAATCAACACTGTCGAAAAAATTCCTACAAAAAAGTGGGTTATGATCTCAAGCTACTGATCATTGATCAGATTCAAAATGCTCAGATTTCAATCAATCATGCTGCCAATAAATATCAGGTTTCCAGAGCTTCTATCTATTATTGGTTAAAAAAATACAGTACTTTAGAACAAAAGAAACAAGGGATGAGCAAGAAAGATGAAATCAAAAAACTCAAAGAAAAAATAGAGGAACTGGAATTTGTCAAAGACTTCCAACAAGACATTATTGCTGACATGGAACTTA
>NZ_FOKV01000004.1 GCF_900112105.1 Zunongwangia mangrovi
GTCTAGTCAATTCAATATGTCAATGAACTTATTCAAAAGTCCGGATCTAATTAAAGATCCTTTCGTTGAAATCTAAGGAATCGAACCTTATTATAAACCCCAGTCGGTATTTCTGTTCTTCCAAAATTTTAAGAGCATTTTAGCTTTCTCTCAAAGCGGCTGCAAATATACAACTACTTTTAAAACTCACAAGAAAAATTTAAAAATATTTTTTTTACTTTTTCCTTACTCAAAACCTCCAAAGAACCTCGCCGTTAAAGCGGCTGCAAATATACAACTCTTTTTCTTTAACCAGCAAAACTTTTTTAAAGTTTTTTTTAAAGCTAATTTTCAATAAAAACTCAATGAACTCCCCATTCCAACTCCATCCTTAAGCGGCGTTAGCGGGGCGCAAAGATACCGGCTTTTTTAATTACAAACCAAATCTTTTTTTTAAGTTTTTTTTCGCTCCTAAATATCCTTAAACATCAATGAACTTCCGCTTTTCTAACACCACCTAAGCGGCTAAGCGGGTGCAAATGTACACCCCTTTTTTAGAACAAAACAAACTTTCAAATCGATTTTTTCATCAATCCGAAAAACTATTTTATAAAAGCCTGATTTAATTAGAGTTGAGAATAGCTAAATTAAGAAAAAAATCCTTTCAATAAAATAAAAATTGAGAAAATTATAGCACATCCCACTTATCAGTGAGTTCTAAGAAGTCAAAATCTAGCGCCGAAGGTTGCGGTTCTAAGACTTTATGCTGAAATGACCGCTGTAAAATATCTTCTATTATATAATCTTCTTCATTATTAATTGGATCGTATTCTTCCTTAAGCGATATTTCAAATAAACTAGCCGTTGTATTATACCAAAAGGCTCTCCAACCACTGCGCAATTCCTTTATTAATTCGAAAGCTGTGATTCCCGTTTGGCGATGAATTAGTTTTACTAGAATCTGACCCTCAGTATGTGTCATCTTCTTAAGTTCTTCTGCAAACTGATCTTCAATGTAATTTTGTACGATTTTCGTATACTTTTTTCTATCTCTCTTGGATTTTATATCGCCTAAACGCTCGTTAAGTGAAGTAAGGCGTTCTGCAGCTAATTTAGCATAAGGATAGACCTTTCTTGTCTTCCTTCTTAAAATCAAATATCTTCTTCTATCGGTATTATTTTTAAATTGAAGCCGCTTCAGGATTAAAACCTCATCCAAATCTATACTTTCACGAACTATAGAATCTCCTGCGATGATCATATATCGTTTATCTTCCTCTTCAGGTTCAGCAATAGTATCTGTTTGCGCCATTATTCCGAAGAAAGGAAAAAGACAGGTAATAAAAAATAATATTGTTTTCACTCGAGTATTATTCAGCATAAATTAACCTGAAAATTATCTAAAATCATTCCAAAATTAAACATTATACAATTGTCTTCAATTTAATTCTTACTAAATTCGCTACAAATCAAATATAATATGAATAAAGAAAGTATTTTAGATAAAGAATCGATCGATTTTCTCAAAAAGTACCTAAATAACGCCTCCCCAACAGGCTATGAATCTGAAGGACAGAAACTTTGGATGGAATATCTTAAACCTTACGTAGATGAGTTTATTACCGATACCTACGGAACTGCCGTTGGTGTAATTAATCCTGAAGCTGAATTTAAAGTGGTAATTGAAGGGCATGCTGATGAAATTTCGTGGTATGTAAATTACATTACAGACGACGGACTTATATATGTAATAAGAAATGGTGGTAGTGATCACCAAATTGCAGCTTCTAAACGCGTAAACATACATACTAAAAAAGGTATCGTAAAAGGTGTTTTTGGTTGGCCGGCAATTCACACTCGTAAAAACGAAAAAGAACAGTCCCCAAAATTATCGAATATCTGTATCGATGTTGGATGCAACACTAAAGAAGAAGTTGAAAAACTTGGTGTACACGTAGGTTGTGTGATTACTTATCCTGATGAATTCTTTATCCTGAATGAAAATAAATTTGTTTGTAGAGCTTTAGATAATAGAATTGGAGGCTTTATGGTTGCGCAAGTTGCAAAACTACTGAAGGAAAATGGTAAAGAACTTCCTTTTGGACTTTACATTACTAACTCGGTTCAGGAAGAAATTGGTCTTCGTGGTGCAGAAATGATCACCCAGCGCATTAAGCCAAATGTTGCTATCGTTACCGATGTAACTCATGACACCACTACCCCAATGATCGATCAAAAATCTAATGGATTGGCGAAAATTGGCGATGGTCCAGTAATCAGTTACGCTCCGGCAGTACAAAACAACTTAAGAGAACTATTAATTGACACTGCAGAGGAAAAAGAAATTCCTTTTCAGCGCAATGCTTCTTCCAGGTTCACCGGTACAGACACCGATGCTTTTGCCTATAGCAATGGCGGAGTAGCTTCAGCATTAATTAGTTTACCATTACGTTATATGCACACAACCGTAGAAATGGTGCATAAAGAAGATGTTGAAAATGTAATTAAATTGATCTACGAAAGTGTTTTAAAGATCAAAAATGGAGATACGTTTAGTTACTTCGACTAATAAAATATACGAAATGTACCGAAAAGCTCCTTTTTAGGAGCTTTTTTATTTTCCTTAAGCTAGGTTTCACAGATTATTATTAATTGTGTATGGACATTCCATGTATCTTTCGAAAAAAAGAAAAAAGCATATGACACTTTCTTCAGAAGACATCAATGTAATTTTAGAAGAACCTTCAGAAGCGGCAAAAATGGCAAATTTAGTCTACGTTTCTGAGCATCATCTTTCAATAAAAAGAAAAAAAGCAGGTCGTGGTTTTTCATATTTGAATGATGGAGAAAGAATTCAGGATAAAAAAGTTGTAGAGCGCATTAAAAAGTTAGTAATCCCTCCAGCCTGGACTCAGGTTTCAATTTCAAAACTTGAAAATGGTCATTTGCAGGTCGTAGGTCGCGACGAAAAAGGTAGAAAACAATACATATACCATCCATTATGGTCTAAAATTAAAAACGAGACGAAATTCTTTAAAATGACCGCCTTTGGGAAAAAACTTCCTCAAATTAGAAAGAAGGTTGATAAGGATTTAGATCTTCCCGGCATGTGTAAGCAAAAGGTTCTTGCGCTAATTATTAGATTGATGGAAGAAACTCATATAAGGATTGGAAATGATTATTACGCGCAAAAAAATAAAACTTACGGTCTTTCAACTTTTAGAACTCGCCATGTAAAAACCTATGATAACGAAGTTAAATTCGAATTTGTAGGTAAAAAAGGAAAAGAACATTCGATTAGTGTCGAAAATAAAGAATTAATAAAACTCATCAACCAATGTGAGGAAATTCCTGGTTGGGAACTCTTTAAATTTTATGATGAAAAGGGAGAAAAACACACTATTGATAGCGGAATGATCAATGATTATATTCATGACATTGCAGGCGAATTATTTTCTGCCAAAGATTTTAGAACCTGGGCAGCCTCCAAAATATTCTTCGAAACCTTAATGGAACTTGGGTATATTGAAGATGAAAAGGAAAATAAGAAAACAATTCTCACCTCTTTTGATGCTGCTGCTAGTGGATTAGGAAATACACGTGCCGTTTGCAGAAGTTACTATGTACATCCAAAAATAGTAGAATCTTACGAAGATGGTAGCATCGTTTCATATTTTGAAAATGTAAAAAAAGACGACCAAAAAGATTACACAAAACTTTCTGAAACAGAAAAAGTAATGCTTAGTCTTATTGAAGACTATGAAATAAGTATATAAAAGCTCCTATATAGGAGCTTTTATATATTTTCTAAGAATGACTATTCAGAATAAAATTTAAGCATTTCAATAACATCCTTCTCATCCTTAATTTTATTTTCCTTAAAATAAGCATCCATTTTTCCTTTATCAGAAAATATTGATTTAAAATCTTTTTCTTTTAACCTTACTTCCTTAAGCCTACCACCATCTTTTTGAATATAATAGGACATATTAACATCTAGATGTGCCGGTCTACTTTCCTCATAACCACTCCTAGCCTCTTTTGCAGGTATAACATCAGGCAATGGTCTAGCCAAAAATCTTAAACCACTATCTGAAAAATATTCAAACATATATCCATCAATTGTCTCTCCTTCAGTGTTTTTGAAATTATCTATAAAAATCGTATAATCTAATAATCTATATTTTATGGCTTTTAGTTTCGGTAGCACATTAATTTCATCAGAATTCTTTTGAACTTTTATTTCCACCACGTCTTCAACTGAGTTATATCGAGCGAAAGCCTCCAAAGATCTTTCACCATCATCAATAATCGTAGGTAAAAATAAATCATTGATGTACGGACTACCAGTATATTTTTCGGGAGTTTTTGCTTTTGTAAAAATTTTTAAAGGACCACTGTTTGCCATACCGTTCATATACGATTGGGCATTTAAATTATTTATTACTATTAATAACAAGAAAATTAAAATATTTTTTTTCATCTCGAGAAGTTTTAAAATAATTAAACAAATTCCATACCAGAAATTAAATTATTATTACTTCGTACTTAAGTCTTCAAAGTAAATTATGGAATATCTATCGATTAGATTAAGCTTAATAATATAAATAATTGAGTTCAATTCAGAAATTTATGATACCTACATTATATTTTCAACAACTATTGTTTCATAGCACATTCTGTAATAAATTCAAAAAATCATCTCTGTCCGCTATTCTATTTGCTTTTAAATATTCATTCACCTCATAACGCTGACCTAGCAAATTTCGAATTTGTTTTTTGTTTAGGTTAAACTCATGAAGTTCTCCAGAGCTTTCCTGCAAAAAGTATCTCATTTGAACTTCTATTTTCCGGGGTTTACTATCGGTATATGATGAAATAGCTGACACACCGGGTATAACTTCTATAACAGGTTTACCCAAAATCTAATACTATCTTTTGAATAGAAATCGTAAAAATACCCATTAACTTTTTTCCCTTTCCAATCAGTAAATTCTTCTAAAAAAATTTCATATTCATCAATATCATAAAGAATATTTTTGTTTCTTGGCATAATATTAATCGAATTAGAATTTTTTGCTAATTTAACTTCAATGGCATTCTCTAAGCTATTGTAACGGACGAAAACATCCTTGGAATTTCCTCCGCCCTTCATTTTCGCAGGAACGAATTCTTCATTATAATATATGCTTCCAACAAATTCATCTGGAATTGGTATTTTAGTTGAAATATTTAAATCTGCTCTACTTGGCGAACCATTACTAAATGTCTGACTGTTTACCGAGGTAATAACTAAAAAAACAATTATTAAAGAAGACAATTTTTTCATAACTAATAATTTAATAATGAACATTACTAATATAAACTAAATTTTTAAACATAAGCGTTAGTTTTTAATTTAATTAACTTTAGAACCTAAAGCGTGTATTAATCTTGTTTTACCATGAAAAACTCCATCGCCCATAGGATAGCCGATTTTCTAAAGGACTTCCCTCCTTTTAATTTTCTTAATGCTGAAGAACTTTTAAATATCTCCCAGGAATCTGAGGTTTTATACGTAGACAAGGGAAATATCCTATTCAGAGAAGGAGAGCAAATGCACGATTTTTTTTATATCGTGCATAAAGGTGCTATACAACTACAAAAATTTAAGAACGAACAATACGAAACTCTAGACACCTGTGACGAAGGTGATATTTTTGGCCTTAGACCATTATTTGCTGAAGAAAATTACATCATGAATGCGATTGCTGAAGAAGAAAGCATCGTTTATGGTATCCCCATTAATCAATTTAAGCCTTTAACCGAATCTAATAAAAAGGTTGGTAATTTTCTTATACAGAGTTTTGCTACCAATACCCGTAATCCCTACGCAAGGGAAGATAAAGGAAAATTATTTTTTGGCAATCAGGTCGTAGAACCAATTAGTAACAGTCCGTTATTTGAATTACAACCTGCACCGATCATCAAAAAAATCGTTACCACCTCTCCCGAAACCACAATAAAAAGTGCCGCTCAATTAATGAGTAGAAGAAAAGTTGGGTCGATTTTGGTCACTAAAACAGATATTCCCGTAGGTATTCTAACAGATGAAGATTTTAGAAACAGTATTGCTACGGGAGACTATTCGATCGACACCACCGTAGATAAGATCATGAGTTCACCTGTGGTTTGCTATCCTAAAAACGTAACTATTGCACAGGCGCAAATCACCATGATGAAGCATAATATAAATCATATTTGTATTACTGAAGATGGAACGCCAAACACTCGAGTAGTTGGGATTCTTTCTGAACATGATATTATGGTATCACAGGGAAACAGTCCTTCGGTTTTAATGAAAGCTATACAGCGATCCAGAAGCACAAAGGAATTAAAAAAGATTCGGAATAAGATCAATTTATTATTAGGAGGATATATTCAGAATAATATTCCGCTTACCCATATTTCAAAATTAATATTCGAACTTAATGATGCCACCATAAAAAGAGTGATTTCCAGGTGCGTTATTAAATTACAACAGGAACCGCCTGTTAGCTTTGCATGGCTTAGCATGGGAAGCCAGGGACGTAAAGAACAACTTTTACAAACAGATCAGGATAACGCGATTATCTTTGCAGATCCCCCAGAAGGGAAATTGGAAGAAACAAGAGCCTATTTTTTGCAGCTTGCCACCAAAGTAAATAAAAGATTAATGATCGTAGGCTATGAATATTGCCCTGCAGATATGATGGCTAAAAATCCGCGTTGGTGTTTAAGTTTAAGCGAATGGAAAGCCCAGGTTTCTAAATGGATCAAAGAACCAGGACCAGACGAGATTTTACTATCCAACATCTTCTTTGATTACGATATTACTTTTGGTGATTCCAGATTATCTAATATACTTTCAGATTATATTCTGAAATTAATCGATAATCACCCTAAATTTTTGAGTGTTATGGGATCTAATGCTCTAAGAAATCCGTCTCCCTTAGGGTTTTTTAGGCAATTTTTGGTGGAACAGGATGGTGAGAAAAAAGACTTCTTCGATCTTAAAAAACGAGGTTTGCAACCATTAACTGAAAGTGCCCGACTTTTAATTTTATCTTATAAAATAAAGAATCTTAGCAATACAGCTGAGCGTTTTGACCGCTTGGCGCAATTAGAACCAAAAAATAAAGAACTTTTTGAAGGCTGTTCTTACGCCAGTAAAGCTTTACTTAAATTTCGTACCCGGCAAGGCCTTCAAAATAGAGATAGTGGCCGATTTATAGATCTTTCTAAATTAAATAAGGAAGATAAAATGAAATTAAAACGTGCTTTTAAATCGATAAAAGCGGTTCAGGATTTAATTAAAGTGAGATTTGAAACTGTAAATGTGATCTAAATGCTAGACTGGTTTAAAAAAGACGAATCTCATTTACCCGAATTTTGGCAAAAATATTCAGCCAAATTTGATAATAATCGAAAAGATCAGCTTATTGCTGAAACTACTTTTGTTGTTTTAGATACTGAAACTACAGGATTTGACCAGGATAAAGATCGAATTTTAAGTATTGGCTGCGTAAAAGTGAGTAATAATAAATTGCTGGTTTCAGATAGTTTTGAGATTTACTTAAAACAGGAAAAGTTTAATCCTGACACGGTAGAAATTCACGGACTTATAAAACACGAGCGTTTTGAAACTATTACTGAAGAAAAAGCGCTTCAATTATTCTTAAAATATATAGGCAATTCAGTTTTGGTTGCTCATCACGCAGGTTTCGATATTAATATGATCAATGCTGCGATGAAGAGAAATCAACTTCCGAAGTTAAAAAACCAGGTTTTAGATACCGGAGTTTTATACCGAAAAACCAGAATTATCTCCAATTTTATCGATCAGCATAAAAATTACACATTAGATGAAATTGCTTTGGCATATAATATTGATCTAAAAGATCGGCATACCGCGATTGGTGATGCCTTTATTACGGCCATTGCATTCTTAAAAATTCTTGGGAGACTAAAACGTAAAAAATTAAAGGAATTGTTTAAAAAATAAAGTCCGAGTAAAATTACCCGGACTTTTATCTATTTTCATTATTTCTGAAATCTACATCGCTTCAGCAATAATCGCTTCAACCACTTCAGGATTCAATAATGTTGAAGTATCTCCTAGATCTGAAGTATCATTGGATGCGATCTTACGTAAAATTCTACGCATAATTTTCCCACTTCTTGTTTTAGGCAATCCTTCTACAAACTGAATTTTATCTGGCTTGGCAATTGGCCCAACTTTATCTGCAATTTGCTGATTGATCTCTTTTCTTAAGTTATCACGTTTACGGCTTTCACCAGATTCTTTAAGAATCACAAAGGCGTAAAGCGCTTTTCCTTTTACTTCGTGAGGGAAACCAACCACCGCACTTTCAGCAACTGCTGGGTGCTCGTTGATTGCATCTTCAATTGGTGCTGTACCAAGATTATGACCAGAAACAATAATAACATCATCTGTTCTACCTGTAATTCTATAATAACCAACCTCATCTCTCATCGCGCCATCACCGGTAAAATATTTACCTTCGAAAGTAGAGAAATACGTATCCTTGTAACGTTCGTGATTTCCCCAAACAGTTCTTGCAATCGATGGCCATGGAAATTTAACGCACAATCTACCATTTACCTGGTTTCCTTTAATCTCTTTACCATCATCGTCCATTAAACTTGGCTGAATTCCCGGCATTGGTAAAGTTGCATAGGTTGGTTTAGTTGGCGTTACATAAGGCATAGGTGAAATCATAATTCCGCCTGTTTCGGTTTGCCACCATGTATCTACAATCGGACTCTGATTTTTACCAATATTATCATTAAACCAGTGCCATGCTTCCTCGTTTATAGGTTCTCCTACAGATCCTAAAACTTTTAAAGAAGAAAGGTCGTGATTTTCTACAAATTCGATATTACGTTTTGCTAATGCTCTAATCGCGGTTGGTGCTGTATAAAATTGTGTGATTTTATGCTTCTCTACAATTTCCCAAAAGCGACCATGATCTGGATACGATGGTACACCTTCAAACATTACCGTTGTTGCTCCGTTTGCTAACGGGCCGTATACAATATAGGAATGCCCGGTGATCCAACCAATATCGGCAGTACACCAATACACATCACCTTCAGTATAATTAAAAATATTTTTGAAGGTAAATGCGGTATATACCATATAACCTGCGGTAGTATGCAACATTCCTTTTGGTTTGCCGGTAGATCCAGAAGTATATAAAATGAATAAAGGATCTTCAGCATCTACAATTTCTGGAGCGCACTCGTCTGAAGCTTCTTCCATTAACGGCTCTAACCATTCGTCGCGGCCCTCTTTCATTTCAATTTCTTCTCCAGTTCGCTTCGCCACTAAAACTGAACTTACATCTGGACAATCTTCTAAAGCTTCGTCCACAATATTTTTAAGATTCAATGTTTTAGCTCCACGATAAGAACCGTCTGAAGTGATTAACATCTTACAATCGGCATCCAAAGTTCTGGTTGCAAGCGCCTTACTTGAAAACCCCGCAAAAACAACCGAGTGGATTGCTCCTATTCTCGCGCAGGCTAAAACAGCATACGCCAATTCAGGAATCATTGGTAAATAAATACAAACACGGTCTCCTTTCTGGATTCCTTTACTTTTTAAAACGTTTGCGAACTTATTTACTTTTTTATGAAGTTGGTTGTAAGTGATATGCTGAGCCTCATCATTACTATCATTTGGCTCCCAAATAATCGCAGTTTTATCACCCCTGGTTAAAAGATGACGATCTATGCAATTTTCGGTAATATTAAGTTTGGCATTTTCAAACCATTTTACTTCTGGTTTTGTAAAATCCCAGCTTAAAACATTATCCCATTTTTTTCTCCATGTAAAATGTTCTTCAGCGATTTCTGCCCAAAAGTTTTCTGGCTCACGCACAGATTTTCTGTAAACCTGAAAATACTCTTCCAGATTCTTAATATGATAATTACTCATAATTATTAGTTGGTTGTATGGATTCTTTAATTTTCCCTTAAAACTATTGATTTTTTGCTGATTTTACTTGAACTATTCTATGTTTTTGCAAAATTTTAAGCATAAAAAAAGCGATATGTGTATTATAACATATCGCTTTTAATTACTATTAGACAGAATACCTACTTTAAATAGGCTATTACATTTTCTTGCACACGTTTTTCGATATTAGAAACATCTGCTTTCTCAAAAGTTTCTCCTGTAATATTTTCGTATAATTCTATATATCGCTCGCTAACTGTTTCGATATAATCATCGCTCATAAATGGCACTTCCTGACCTTCTTTTCCCTGAAATCCATTCTGAATTAACCACTGGCGAACAAATTCTTTAGAAAGTTGTTTTTGTGGTTCTCCTTTTTCCTGAAGTTCTTCATAAGTATTTGCATAAAAATATCTTGAAGAATCTGGTGTATGAATTTCGTCGATCAAAACGATCTTACCATCTTTAGTTTTCCCAAATTCATATTTGGTATCCACTAAAATAAGGCCTCGTTTTTTAGCAATTTCGGTACCACGCTGAAAAAGTTTTTTCGTATAATCCTCTAAAACAGCATAATCTTCCGAAGAAACAATTCCGCGTTTTAAAATATCTTCTTTAGAAATATCTTCATCATGATCTCCCATTTCAGCTTTGGTGGCCGGAGTAATAATTGGTTCAGGAAAACGATCATTTTCTTTCATTCCTTCTGGCATCGCTACACCACAAAGCATTCTTTTACCCGCTTTATATTCTCGTGCCGCATGCCCAGAAAGATAACCTCTAATTACCATTTCTACCTTAAATGGTTCACAAGCTTCGCCAACGGCCACATTAGGATCTGGAGTTGCCTGAAGCCAGTTTGGAACTAAATCCTCAGTATCCTTCATCATCTTGGTAGCGATCTGGTTAAGGATTTGTCCTTTATAAGGAATTCCTTTTGGCATCACTACATCGAAAGCTGAAAGACGATCTGAAGCGATCATTACCAGTTTATCATCTTCAAAAGCATAAACATCTCTTACCTTTCCTTTATAAACTGATTTTTGTCCCGGAAAATTATAATCTGTCTTAATTAGAGTATTACTCATCTTTGTAAATCGGTTGACTTATTTTACTTAATCGTTGTGTTCTATTGTTTTATAAGCTGCGATGATCTTTTTCACCAATCGGTGACGAATCACATCTTTATCGTCCAAATATACCATTCCTACTCCTTTTACGTCTTTTAAAACTAAAAGAGCTTCTTTTAATCCAGAAACAGTTCTTCTTGGTAGATCGATCTGACCTGGATCACCGGTGATAATAAATTTTGCACTTTTCCCCATTCTGGTTAAAAACATTTTCATTTGCGCATGGGTGGTATTTTGTGCTTCGTCTAAAATCACAAAAGCATTATCTAAAGTTCTACCACGCATAAAAGCTAAAGGAGCAATTTGTATCACACCTTTCTCGATAAAAGACTCTAATCTTTCCGCTGGGATCATATCTCGCAAACCATCATAAAGTGGCTGCATGTATGGATCTAATTTTTCCTTTAGATCACCAGGCAAAAATCCAAGGTTCTCCCCTGCTTCTACTGCAGGACGAGTAAGAATAATTCTTTTAACCTGTTTTTCTTTTAAAGCTTTAACCGCAAGGGCCACACCTGTATATGTTTTCCCGGTTCCGGCAGGGCCAATCGCAAATAAAAGATCGTTCTTTTTGCTAAGATCTACCATTTTTCGCTGGTTCGCGGTTTGCGCTTTAATTAGCCTACCGCTTACACCATGCACCAAAACTTCTCCACTTTCTTTAGAAGATTGATAATCTTCTTTACTTTCACTGGTTAAGACTCGCTCGATCACATTTTCATCCAGTTTATTAAACTTTCCAAAATGATCGATAAGCATTGTAAATCGCTTATCGAATTCTTCCAGCATTTCTTCATCTCCAAAAACTTTTATTTTACTTCCTCGCGCTACGATTTTTAGCTTCGGAAAATATTTTTTTAAAAGTTCTATATGTTCATTACCCTGCCCGAAAAATTCTCTTGGGCTAATCTCTGAAAGTTCGATAACAAGTTCGTTCAAAAGCGTTTGGTTTTAGTTAAAAGTTGGTAGTTACAAGCATAAAAAGGCTAAGGAAATTCCGTAAGCTATTTATTAAAAAAATTATTTTTTTCAGGATAAATCCTGAAGCATTCAATCTCGATTATCGAGAAAAATTCTTATTACTTAAATTTGTGTTCCTAATATCAGGATGTATTTTTGCAACCTGATTTGTCGCCATATTTTTAGCGCAATTTTAAGGCTCGAAGCACAAAATAAAAGTATCTTCGCTCCTTATACAAACTTAAGGAAATTTAGCCTTTAGAACTTAAAAAAAATATTAACAATCACTTATGGCAATCATTACCTTAACAACCGATTTTGGGCAGAAAGATTACTTTGCAGCAGCGGTTAAAGGAGCTATTTACAACGAGCTGGATGATGTTAGAATTGTTGATATTTCGCATTGCATCTCTCCTTTTCATATTAGTGAAGCGAGTTATATCATTAAAAATGCATACAAAAGCTTTCCAAAAGGAAGTATTCATATTATCGGGATCGATTCAGAATTAACTCCAGAAAATAAACATCTGGCCGTGTTACTGGACGATCATTATTTCTTGTGTGCCAACAATGGCATTTTATCTTTATTAGCTTCAGAAATAAAACCTGAAAAAATTGTAGAGATCAATATCCACGATAAGATCGAAACCAATTTTCCTGTTCTAGATGTTTTTGTAAAAGTAGCCTGCCATATCGCTCGTGGCGGGACTTTAGATGTTATTGGGAAAAATATTCAGGAAATAAGATATCTAAAACAAATCGAGCCATTAATTAATAGCGATAAAAACCAGATTATTGGGCATGTAATTTATATCGATAATTATGGGAATGTAATCACCAACATTTCCAGAAAGTTATTCGAAAATATTGGTAAAGGCCGCCAATTTACTATTAGTGCAAGAATGGTCACTTTTAATAAGGTTTATGAAACCTATAGTGATTGCATTAATTTTAAGATCGAAAAAGATAAACGTGGTGAAGAAGATGGTAAGAAATTAGCCGTTTTTAATTCGGCCGGATATATCGAGCTGGCCATTTATAAAAGTAATCCATTAACAGTAGGAAGTGCTGCTAGTTTATTTGGATTACAAAATAGAGATACCGTAACTATAAAATTTGAAGCTTATGCTAGTAAGGATCGTAAAGCTGAGCTTTAGTCCAGAAAATATTGATGCATTTCTGGACATTTTTGAAAATACCAAAGAACAAATTCGCAATTTTAAAGGTTGCCAACATTTAGAATTGCACCGCGATAAGCACAATACTAATCAGTTTTTTACGTATAGTTACTGGGACAATGAAAATGCGCTCGAAAATTATCGAAATTCAGCATTTTTTAAGGTAGTTTGGAGTAACACCAAAATTTTGTTCAATGCAAAACCAGAAGCCTGGAGTATGGATAGACTTTGGGTTTCAGATCAAAATTAGACATTTTTGTTAGCAATTTTAAATAAAGAAATACAATCATTTTTTGCTACGCCAATCGGATATCTTGTAATTGGGATATTTTTGGTGGTAAGCGGTTTGTTTTTATTCGTTTTTACGGGCGAATACAATATTTTAGATAGTGGTTTTGCGAACATAAAGCCGTTTTTTAATATGGCGCCGTGGATTTTTATCTTTTTGATTCCTGCCATAACCATGAAAAGCTTTTCTGAAGAAAAGAAATTAGGCACTATGGAACTTTTGCTCACCAAACCTTTATCGATCACCAATCTGATATTGGGCAAATATCTTGGGGCTTTAATTTTGGTGATATTAGCGATTATTCCGTCCATAATTTACGTAATTACAATTTCAGAATTAGGACGAATTCCGGGGAATTTCGACTTGGGAGCAACTTTAGGAAGTTATTTGGGGCTTCTATTTTTAAGTGGTTGTTATACCGCGATCGGTGTATTTTCTTCAAGCCTAACCAACAACCAAATCGTTGCGTTTATATTGGCCGTTTTTCTATGTTTTATAAGCTTCTTTTTATTTGAAGGAATTTCTGGATTTCAGCTTTTTGGAAATTCAGATTACGGAATAGATTACTTCGGAATTAGCTATCACTACCGCAGTATTAGTCGCGGCGTTGTTGATACACGCGATCTTATTTACTTTTTAAGTTTTATTGCATTATTCCTGAAGCTTACGCACTTCAGAATAAAAAATCTAAGAAATAACTAATCTTGAAGCAGTTTTCTAAATACAAATCGGTTGTTTTATTTATCGTGATCTTAGTTGCGGTAAACTTTGCTGCTTCACAATATTTTGAACGTTTAGATCTTACCCAGGATAAACGTTATACCCTTTCTAAAGCTTCAGAAGAAATTATAGAGGATATCGAAGAACCGATTATTATCGATGTCTTTTTAAAAGGAGATTTTCCTTCAGAATTTAAGCGCCTGCAAAACGAAACCCGCCAAATCCTTGAAGAATACGCTGCGAAAAACAGCAATATCGTCTTCAATTTTATAGATCCTTTAGCTGAAGGTGCCAACGCACAACAAGTCGCGCAACAGTTTTACCAAATGGGAATGTCGCCGGCGCGAGTAAATGTGATGGAAAATGGGCAAAATAGCGAAACAATTATTTTCCCATGGGCAATGGCCAATCTTGGACAAAAATCGGTTAAAATTGGTTTGCTTAAAAATCAGTTAGGCAGCAGTGATGAAGACCGGGTAACAAATTCGGTTCAGCAATTAGAATATGCGTTTACTGATGCGATTAGCAAATTAATTTACCCTCGAAAAAAGAAGATCGCGGTAATGCGTGGTAATGGGGAATTACCAAATCCTAATATTGCAGATTTTGTTAAGACGCTTCAGCAATATTATTTTATGGCGCCGTTTACTTTAGATTCTGCCGCGGTAGATCCACAAAAAACACTTCAGGAATTAAAGGAATATGACCTTATTATTGAAGCAAAACCAACCGAAGCTTATACCGAAAACGAAAAATATATACTGGATCAATACACCATGAATGGCGGAAAGTCGCTTTGGCTTATCGAAAGTGTGGCGATGGAAAAAGACAGTCTTTTAAATCCGAGCGGGACAGCTTTCGCTTTACCGCAAGATCTCAACCTGGGTGATTTCTTTTTTAGTTATGGGATAAGAATTAATCCCAGTTTGGTAAACGATATGTATTCGGCGCCAATTATTTTGGCTACGGGAAATGGCAACGATACCAGGTTTAATCCTTATCCGTGGTTTTATAGTCCGCTTACGTCCTCGCCTAACGATCATCCGATTATCAATAATATCGAGGCAGTAAAATTCGATTTTGCAAATCCTATCGATACTTTAAAAAATAGCCTGCAAAAAACAGTATTATTAAGTAGCTCTCCAAGATCTAAAATAGAAGGTACTCCTCGCGAAATTAGTTTAGACATAGTTGGCGAGGAACCAGATATCGCTTCGTATACTAATGGTGAACAGGCACTGGCTGTTTTATTGGAAGGTGAATTTACTTCAGTTTATAACAATCGCTTAAAACCTTTTGAAATTCAGGATAATTTAAACAAAAGTAAACCTACAGAAATGTTGGTGATTTCAGATGGAGACGTGATAAAAAATGATCTTCAGCAGGGAGCACCGCTAGAGCTTGGATTTCAGAAATACACTGGCACTACTTACGGGAATAAAGAATTTTTACTGAATGCCGTAAATTATATGCTGGATGATCGCGGACTAATGGATATTCGTACCAAAAAAGTGACGATCGCATTTTTGGATCCGCAGAAAACAGCAGCCGAACGTACTACATGGCAATTGATAAATATTGCTCTTCCATTATTCATATTAGGCATTTTCGCACTGCTTTATAATTGGTCTCGCCGCAGAAAATACACCAGGAAGAAATAATTACATCCAAAAAATTCGAATTTCGACATATTAACAATTTAATAGTGGGGTTTTTTGAAAAAACCCTGTACAAGAGCAGGTTACTTATCAACAACTTCAATTTAATGTTAATAAAAACTCTTTCGAGCAGCTTCAATTTTTATAGGATTCAAATATCTTTGTAAGTGATTCTAATAAATCAATAAAAAGCCAATGAAATTTATTGTATCCAGCAGTTATTTGCTGAAACAGCTTCAGATACTTGGTGGGGTTATTAATAATAACAACACTTTGCCGATATTGGATAATTTCCTTTTTGATTTGAACAATGACGAGTTAACAGTTTCTGCATCAGATTTAGAGACCACGATGTCTGCTAAATTGAATGTAGAATCTGATTCTGAAGGAAAGATCGCTGTACCGGCCAAACTTCTTTTAGATACGCTAAAAACTTTCCCAGAGCAGCCATTAACTTTTGTTGCCGAGGATAATCATACGATAGAGCTTAGCTCTAATCACGGTAAATATGCGCTTGCGTATGCCGATGGTGAAGAATTCCCTAATCCTGTAAGTTTGGAAGATCCAAGTAATACAGTGATCGAAGGTGATATTCTTTCTTCTGCAATTAGCAAGACGATTTTTGCATCTGGTAACGATGATCTTCGCCCGGTAATGAGCGGAGTTTTCTTTCAGTTCTCTACAGAAGGTTTAACTTTTGTAGCTACAGATGCTCACAAATTGGTAAAGTATTCTCGCGAAGATGTAACGGCTTCACAAACGGCAGAATTTATTATGCCTAAAAAACCGCTTAACCTTTTAAAAGGAATTTTAGCAGGTAGCGAAAGTGAAGTGCTTATCGAATATAACGAGAGTAATGCGAAATTTACTTTTGATGATACTACATTAATTTGTCGTTTAATCGATGGTAAATATCCAAATTACGAAGCGGTAATTCCAAAAGAGAATCCAAATAAATTGACTATAGAGCGTAACCAGTTTTTAAGTTCTGTAAGAAGGGTTTCTATTTTCTCTAATAAAACGACGCACCAGGTACGTTTAAAGATCGCCGGGGCCGAATTAAATATTTCTGCGGAAGATGTAGATTATAGCAACAAAGCAGAAGAGCGTTTAACTTGTGGTTACCAGGGTGACGATATGCAAATTGGATTCAACTCGCGTTTCCTTACTGAAATGCTGAATAATTTAAATTCAGATGAAGTACAATTAGAAATGAGCTTGCCTAACCGCGCGGGAATTTTAACTCCGATTGATGGATTAGATCCAGGAGAAAAGATTACCATGTTGGTAATGCCGGTAATGTTGAATAGTTAATTTTTTTATTGTCATTCTGAGCTCGACTCAGAATCTCATTATTCTGTGAATAAAGAAAGATAAATTAGATGAGACCCTGAATCAAGTTCAGGGTGACCAAATTCTAAGATTTTTATATAAAATCAAAACCCATTCAGTTACCTGAATGGGTTTTTGTTTTTCGATTGATGCCTGAAACTAAAGTTGATCTTTAGTTTGATATTGTATAATTATTTGATAATATTTATGGTTAATGGATAATTAGTTGGTTCTCCATTAGATGCTTTAATCGCGTTGATGATAGGAAAAACAAATCCTAAAATTCCTATCAGAATCAATAATATTACTCCAATTCCAATAAAAACCAGTGGGATACAAACTACAGAATAAATAAATAAGCTAATCTGGAAATTCATAATATCCTTTCCCTGATCGTCCATATCCTGAATTTTATCTTTCTGTGTCGCCCATAAAATAAGTGGTACGATAAAACCTCCTATTCCGGTTATAAAATCTAGTAGCTGACTCAAATGCATAAGCATTAACATTTGTCTGTCTTCTCGCAAAGCTGTGTAGGTTTCCATAATTTTTTGATGGTATTTTGATGGTTAATAAAAGTTCTCTTTAAAAAGGAACTACACTTAAAAGACGAGTATAAAAGAGCTTTGTTACACTTTTCTTCAAAATTCTTGCATACACGCTTTCTTTGTTATCTTTGCAGGCATGAAATTAAACGATACCATTGTTGCGCTTGCCACCCCTTCTGGATCGGGAGCCATTGCTGTTATTAGAGTTTCGGGTCCCGAAGCTATTTCGATTGTCGCTCCGCTTTTTAAAGCCAAAAGCCGAAAAAAATTAGAAGAACAGCCTACCCATACCCTGCATTTAGGGAATATTATGGATGGACAGCGTAATTTAGATGAAGTTCTAGTTTCAGTTTTTAGAGCACCAAAATCTTATACGGGCGAAGAAACTATCGAAGTTAGTTGCCATGGTTCGCCTTATATTCAACAGGAAATCATTCAACTTTTAGTAAGAAGTGGTTGTAGATCTGCGGAAGCCGGGGAATTTACACTAAGAGCATTCCTGAATGCCAAAATGGATTTGAGCCAGGCAGAAGCAGTAGCCGATCTTATCTCTTCTGAAAATGCAGCTTCTCACCAAATGGCAATGCAACAAATGCGTGGAGGCTTCTCAAATGAAATTCAACGTTTACGAGAAGAATTATTGAATTTTGCTTCGCTTATCGAATTAGAACTCGATTTTGCTGAAGAAGATGTGGAGTTTGCCAACCGTGATCAATTTAGAGATCTGGTGGCCAGAATTCAGAAAGTACTTAAACGACTGATCGATTCATTTGCGACCGGAAACGTATTAAAAAATGGAATTCCGGTAGCTATCGTGGGTGAGCCAAATGTCGGAAAATCGACCTTATTGAATGCGTTATTAAATGAGGAAAGAGCAATTGTTTCTGAAATTGCAGGAACTACTCGAGATGTTATAGAGGATGAATTAGCAATTGGTGGTGTTGGTTTTAGATTTATTGATACGGCGGGAATCCGGGAAACCAAAGATGTAGTAGAAAGCATTGGAATCAAAAAAACCTTCGAAAAAATTGGTCAGGCGCAAGTGGTAATTTATCTATTTGATACTTCAAGATTAAGTAAGATCGAATTTACCGAAGGAAGTGTCGCTAAAGATCAGCTACAAGCCAATGAAACTTCCCTGAGTATGATTCAGGTTGAAATTGAGAAAATTAAAAATAAATATCCGCAAAAGCCCTTGGTGATTATCGCTAATAAGATCGATCAATTAACTGAAAAACAGATAGAAATTTTAACTTCCAGAATTTCAGACCTTCATTTACTTTCAGCAAAAACAGGTTTGGGCGTTGAAGAATTGAAAGAAAAACTATTGAATTTTGTAAATACCGGTGCGTTAAGAAATAATAACACGATTGTAACCAATAGCCGACATTACAATGCCCTTTTAAAAGCCTTAGAAGAAATCAATAAAGTTGAAGATGGTTTAAATATGGATCTATCTGGAGATCTTTTAGCCATCGATATCCGCCAGGCTTTACATCATTTTGGTGAGATTACCGGCGAAATCACAAATGATGATTTGCTTGGTAATATATTTGCTAACTTCTGTATCGGGAAGTAATCCAGTGTTTTTAAGGGTTAATAAAATCCAAGAAAAAGAATATAAGGTTCTTATTTACAGTATATTAAAACCTATTTTACATTTTAACATTTTCCTTTAATAAGATGTATCTGGGTGTAATTTACACCCTATTTTACACCTCATCGCGTCTGACTACACCTTGAGGTGTAAAAATTAGGATTTCGAGCAATAATCTCGCCCTTTTGTGCTTAAATTTAAAATTATCGCATTTCATTTGTTTACAATTAAAGTACTGTATTACAGTATTTTAATTCATTTTTAAAATTTAGAACATTACTTAAACTTGGCGAAATTATGGCGACTATTTACACTTAATGACACTTATATATATTTAAATATTCTTATTTCTACTTAATTTTACCTATTTACACTAAAAATTTTTATCTTTATATCAGGAGCTAAATATTTTATCAATTATGAGCAGTAATATTCGTATCAGTAAAAATTGTGAATTCTGTGGAACAGAATACATCGCGAAGACCACTAAAACCAGATATTGTTCTCACACCTGTAATAGTAGAGCCTATAAAGCAAACCTGAAAAAAAAGAAAGTTGAAGGGACTATGAAAGAGGTTAAAATCAATAGAAATTCTAAAGAACTGGAAGTCTTAACTTATAAAGATTTTCTGAACGTCAGAGAAACTGCATTGCTTCTTGGTTGTTCTACCCGAACCGTTTACAGATTAATTCAAGATGGATCTATAAAAGCTGTTAACCTGTCTCAGCGCCTGATTCGAATCAATAAAAAATCATTGAATTCACTCATTCCTCAAGCCTAGATTGATTATACTCTACTAATTTATTTTAGTTCCAACCGTTTTTATGATTTAGAGTTATATTTTTGCTCTTATCCTTGCTTCTTGACTTGTATAAAATGCAATTTCAGCTATTGTTTTTTGCGTTATTTACGATTACAACATACTGTATTTTAAATATTTAAAAACTAATGCTTTATAATGTTAATTAGCAATTCTAAGCTTAGCACTTCTTAGGTTTTTGTTTACCTTATAAGGAAATCCACACCTTATGAAAATCAGTTTACGCAAAAAGAAACTAAGCACTGGAAAGTTTAGTCTCTACCTCGAGTATTATAAAGGTTCTGAAACCTTGAAAAACGGAAAAACAAAACACTATCGTGATTTTGAATACCTACGGGAATATTTATTTATAGAACCGAAAGATCGCCACGAGAAGAAACAAAATGAAGAGACTATAATTAGGGCGGAACAGATCTTATCAATTCGTAGAGCGGAATACGCCCAGGGAAAGTATGGCATTAAAGATCGATCTAAAGGAAAAATTAATTTTCTGGCCTACTTCGATCATTTAAAAGATGAACGCTACGAAAGCCACTCGAATTATCACAACTGGCACGCAGCCCAAAAACAATTAGAAGCTTACTGTAATCATAGTTCCATCACCTTTGATGAAGTAGATGAATCCTTTGTTTATGGCTTTAAAAAATATCTCGATGATCAGGCCAGAACAGTCTATGGAGATAAACTTTCTCAAAATACAAAATACACCTATTTCAATAAACTAAAAGCTGCACTTCGCGCGGCCTTCAACGAAGGCTATACGAATAGAAATTATGCAACCAGTGTTAAAGGCTATGCTCAAACCGAGTCGAAAAGAGAATATCTAACTCATCAGGAATTGCAAAAACTGATGAATAAAGAATGTCGGTTTAAAGTTTTAAAAAGTGCCTTTCTATTTAGTTGCCTAACAGGCTTGAGATGGAGTGATGTTCATAAATTAACCTGGTCAGAAATTCGTGATGAAGGGCAAAACACCAAAATCGTTTTCCATCAGCAAAAAACTAAAGATCTGGAATACCAATATATCTCTAATCAGGCTAGAACTATTATGGGAGATCGAAAGGATAGCGAAGATCCTGTGTTTAAAGGGTTGAAATATGGGGTTGTCTATAATAAAGCTTTGTTGGACTGGTGTAAAAAGGCAGGCATAAAAAAACATATTACCTTTCATAGTGCTCGTCATACCCATGCTGTTCTTTTACTGGAATATGGTGCTGATATCTATACGGTATCTAAAGTACTAGGACATAAGGAAATTAAAACTACGCAGATCTATGCGAAAATGGTAGATAAAAAGAAAAAAGAGGCGGCAAGGCTTATTCCTGAAATTCAAACGACCAATGTTATATGAGTTAGGTACCTTCTTTTATATAATCGGGTTTATATATGTGTATGCCTTGCTCCTCGCCCATTATGGTAAAATAGTACTACGCTATTTTATGAATGAAAACCTGAATTGGAATGCGGATATCGAAAAGCCGAGAATCTTAGTGCATCTTATCGGTCTTAGTATCATGCACCTGCTATTCTACCAATTTCACCGAACAGGATCAACACTAATCTTGATTATTGAAACTTCTGCTTTTATAGTGGCAGTATTATTTTGTCAAATTTCATGGAGATCAGTATTTATTCAGCAATTTAGGTCGGAAAAACAGAAACCGTCACCATCAAAATTAACTTCTTTTGAACTTCAAATCAGAACAGCAGAAATTCGTCTGCTATATAACGGCCTGGTTCGATACCATTTAATTAATATGGATAAAACCAGCTTAACAGATATGAAAAATGTCCTGACCAAAGCCTGGAATGAACACCAATCAAGTATTTATTTTGAATTGGATGCGCCCTCCTGTAGGGAATTCTACGATTTTCTAAATAAACGCTTTCCAGAAAACAGGCTTAGCTTAAAAGCATTTTTCAGGTATTCCAAGTGTATTAAACGACCGGATGGAGAATTGTATAACTACAATACTATCAAAACCGCAAGCTTACGAACTCCGATCTCAAAAAAGCATGAAGAAATTGCTGAAATTTTTAAAGAATTATAGGAGATACTGATTAATTCTTACCTAAAAAATTTCCGAATAAACACCATAATATGACTTCTTCATTTTTAAAAGATTCTCTAACTTTTTGAAATGCTATTCGCATCTGAGACTCCACCGTTTTTACTGAAATATCAAGCTTTTCAGCAATTTCTCGATATTTCAAACCATCGATCTTATTCATCAAAAGAATTTTTCTACATTTATCTGGAAGTGTATCGATTACGGTCTGTAGCCTTTCTAATTTTTGTTCTAATTTCTCTTTATCGCTTGCCTCCTCCTCTATTGCAGAACGATGTAATTGGTCCATATAATTTCGCTCTTTTTGTTCTTTTCTTTTAGAATCTAAGAAAGTATTATAAGCTATAGTATATAAGTAGCTTTTCGGAGAATTTTCTAAGTCGATCTTATTTCTATTTTCCCAAAATTTAATATAGCTCTGTTGTGTTATATCTTCGGCAAGCACCCTGTTTCTTGCGTGAGAATTCACATATCCAAACAATGCCGGATATGTTTCTTTGAAAAATAGTTTAAAGGAATTTTGATCTCCATCCTTTATATTCCTTAGCAACAACAAATCTTTCTTCATTAAGAAAACTTTTAGAAATATGGCAAAATTTACATAAATATAAATTTTTAAAAAAATTAAATTTCTTTTAAGGGTTTTTATTAAAACTACGTATTATAAATAAAAAACATAGAGTTTGGAAGATTTAATAATAAAATATTTAACGAATTCGATCACAGATAAAGAATTACATATTCTATACAACTGGATTCAAGAAGGAAATAATAAACAATTATTTAAGAATTACGTAAAGTCTAATTATCAAATTGATTTATTACATCTTCCAGATGCAGAAAAAACCTATGGTAAAATTGATCGTGAAATTAACAATTCTAAAGCTTCAAATGTAATCAATATATACCGTAAAAATAAATGGTTCTTGTATGCTGCAGCTTCAGTCTTAATTATAATGCTGACAACCACATTGTTTATTACTAGCCAAGATAAATCTAAAAATACTATTATCCCCACAGAATCGGCTCCTATAACTATTCAATTAAATAATGGCGAGGAGATAAATATTAGTTCTAATGCTAATTCTATTAACGTAGGATCTCAAAAAGTAGCTAGTCAGGATCCAACTAAAAATAAACTTAGTTATCTGAGTAATTCTGAGCAAGTTGGGAAAGAACCTGAATATAACACGATCAAAATTCCCTACGGAAAAAAATATGAGCTTATTCTTTCAGATAGTACAGTAGTTCACCTTAACGCTGGTGCGAGTCTAAAATTTCCGGTTTCATTTCAAGGAAATAAAAGAAAAGTTATACTAACAGGGGAAGCTTTCTTTGATGTAAGCAAAGACGCGACAAAACCCTTTATTGTAGAATCTAATAAAATTCAAATTGAAGTATTAGGAACTAAATTCAATGTGTCTGAATATTCTTCCAGAAATACTTCAGAAGTTGTACTAGTAGAAGGTTCAGTTAAAATGAACGGAAAAGAAGCTCAAAAAGGCCAAATCTTGAGTCCAGGTGAAATGGGAACATTTGATCAAAAATCTAATACTCTTAAAAAAGAAAAAGTAGATACCGAATTATATACTTCCTGGCTTTACGGAAAATTAATTTTCAGAAATAAATCTTTTGATGAAATCTTAAATTCTTTAGAACGAAAGTTTAACGTAGAATTTATAGTTAAAAACGAAGCTCTGGAGAAAAGTGAGTTCAATGCTACTTTCGATAAAGATGTTAGCTTGGATAAAATGCTGTTCTATTTTGAACAGGCTTACAATATAAAATACACCGTTAAAAACAATAAAATAATCATTAAATAAACTGCGTATGCGAAAAACCTGAATTTTCTAAAAACGCATTAAAATAAAAAAACCGAAAGATGCTGCAACACCTCTCGGTTGATATAATGCGATTAAAATTATTAATCACTTTAAACACACTTCAAAAATATGAAAAAACTTCTGAAGCATGAAAGATATTTTCAGCTACTAACCAGCAACTTAAAAATGAAACTGAGTCTTCTTTTTCTTTTTACCTCTCTCTTTACTATGCAAGCCGGCATTTCTTACTCTCAGGGCGACAAAATTTCAATAAAGGTAGAAAATCAACAATTAGAAAAAGTATTGAGTTTTATTGAAAAAACTTCAGATTACAACTTTGTTTACAAAGTCAATGAAATCGATCTTTTAAGACCTGTTTCCTTAAATGTAACCAAGGAAAAAATTGAGAATGTTCTTCAGATCATTTTTAAAGATGATAGCATATACTATCAAATATTTGATAATCAAATCATATTAAAGAAAAAATCATCTGTTAAAAAAATTCCCAGAAGAAATACTAAAACTGAAAAACTTCAGCAAATGGTAAATGGGACCATAAAAGATGACCAGGGAATGCCACTTCCAGGAATCAATGTAATGGAAAAAGGAACTAGTAATGGTAGTTCTACAGATTTTGATGGAAATTACGAAATTGAAGTCGGTGAAGATGCCATATTAACCTTTTCTGGTATTGGTTTTAAAAAACAGGAAATTCCGGTGAATGGGCAATCAACAATTAATGTTACCCTACAAAATGATACTGAACAACTGGATAATGTAGTTGTTACTGCATTAGGTATCAAAAAAGAAGAAAGAGCTCTTACCTATGCCGTAACCGAAGTTGATGGAGACGGATTTACACAAGCTAAAGAAGTAAATTTAGCTGATGCACTTTCAGGTAAAATTGCCGGTGTAAGCGTATCAAATTTGACTACTGGAGCAGGCGGCTCTTCTAGAGTAACGATTCGAGGTAATACTTCTTTATCTGGAGACAACCAGCCACTTTATGTGATCAATGGTATGCCGATGGATAATACTACTTTAGGTGGTAGTGCATCTACAAGTGCAGGAGGTTTTAATATAGATCATGGTGATGGTACCGGAGGAATTAATCCAGATGATATAGAAACTATAAGTGTTTTAAAAGGAGCTACTGCTGCTGCGCTTTATGGTTCCAGAGCATCTAATGGTGCTATTATCATTACGACAAAGAAAGGAGCTTTCAATAGCGGAATTGGGATCGAATTTAACTCGAGTTTCACTATAGATGCTCCTATGGATTTTACAGACTGGCAATACGAATACGGCCAGGGTAATGCTGGACAAAGACCTTTAAATCAATCTGATGCTGTAACCTGGGGGCGTAGAAACTGGGGTGAGCGAATAGACGGTGAAACTTTTGTTGCCTTTGATGGCATTGAAAGACCTTATGTAGCGCAACAAAACAATATCGACAATTTTTATAAGAACGGTACTACCTTTATCAATACTGTTGCTTTAAGCGGTGGAAGTGAAAAAACCAGTTATAGATTTTCAATTTCAGATACAGATAATAAAGGTGTTGTTCCTAACAACAGTTTTAACAGACGTATCTTCAGTTTGAACCTTAATTCTACTGTTGGAGAAAAATTAGATATAGAAGGATTGGTTCAATTCAATAGATCTAAATCCTATAATAGATCTAGTGCCGGGGATGCCACTGGTAACCCAAACTGGGTAAATATGTTAGCTAATACTGTAAATGTAGATTGGCTCGATCCTGGATACGACGAAAATGGATACGAGGTAGAATGGAATGAAACTCCGTATGCATCTAACCCTTATTTTGTTGCTAATAGATTTCAGAATCAAGGTTTAAGAGATCGTTACTTAGGTCAGGTTTCCTTAAATTATAGGTTATTGGATAACCTTTCTATAAGAGGTTCTGTGAGTAAAGACTATACTAGTTTCGATTTTACTGCAATTCTCCCTACAGGTACATTATATACAAATAATGCAGCAGGAGAATATCACGGTTTCGATCTAACGGTTAGCGAAACCAACAGTATGCTGAACATTAACTATAATGAAGATATTACTGAAGATATAAATCTTGGCTTAATGGCCGGTGGAAATATTAGAAAGTATCAAAACCAGCAAACTAACTATGATGGTAGACAATTCATCATTCCTTTCTTTTATAGTTTCACCAATCTGCAAACAAGTACTACAATACCAAGTAACCAAAGACTTACAACAAACTCCATATTTGGTTCTTTAGATCTTAGTTATAAAAACTTTTTATACTTAAATGCTACAGCAAGAGAAGACTGGTTCTCTACCTTAACTGCAGCAAATGGTGCAGATAGTGACAATAGTATTTTCTACCCCTCTGTAGGTGCAGGTTTTGTTTTTTCTGAAGTAATTAATAAACCAGAATGGTTTAGTTACGGTAAGATTAGATCGTCATGGGCACAAGTTGGTGGAGGATTACCAGATCCTTATACACTTAACGAAAGTTACACCATGATTCCTAGTAGCGGTGAACCATTACAACAGGTAACCCAGGTTGGTGGGCAACGCTTATTAGCTAACGCAAACCTTAGACCTTATACTTCTACCACTTTTGAAATTGGATTAGAGGCGAGATTATTCAATAATCGATTAGGTTTTGATGTAGCTGTTTATGAAAAAACAACTACAGATGATATTGTAAACGCTCAAATTCCTGTAACTACTGGTTACGAATACACTTATTTTAACGTAGGTGAAGTACAAAATCAGGGAATCGAATTGGCTATAAATGGTACACCGATAGAAAATGACAATTTTAGTTGGGATGTTAACTATAATATGGCCTACAATAAAAATGAAGTAAAGCAATTAGCTGAAGGTCTAAATACGATCTCTGTTGCAAATTCGGTTGGTAATTGGGCAGAAATTCATCATGAAGTAGGCGAGCCTTTTGGTGTTATCAAAGGTTATTCTATGCTAAGGGATGATGATGGGAATATCGTATACGATTCTAACTCGGGTTTCCCAATGCGAAGTGAATTAAAGAAAATAGGGAACTCTGTTGCTCCTTTATCAATGGGATTAAGCAATAGATTCAAATATAAAAACTTTGCTTTAGATGTGCTTTTAGATGGTAGATTTGGTAATGATATCTTTTCTGTTCTAAACGTTTATGCTACAAGATTTGGTCTATCAAAACGTACTTTGGAAGGTAGAGAAAACGGTCTTGTTCTAGAAGGAGTAGACGAGAATGGAGCTCCATATTCTAATACCATCCCTTCAACAGATATTAGATCATACTATCAAAACCTTAGAAACTACTCAGATCAATTTATTTACGATGGTAGTTTTGTAAAATTAAGACAGGTCGTTTTAAGTTATAATATCCCTGTAGAAAAAATTAGTCTTTTCAAATTACAGTCTGCTTCACTTTCCTTCATCGCAAGAAACCTACTCATCCTTTATAGTGAGACAGATAACTTCGATCCAGAATCTGCATTTACGAACAGTAACGCACAGGGATTCGAATCATTCGCGCTTCCTAGGACTAGAAGTTACGGATTGAACCTTAAGTTTAAATTTTAATCGAAAACATTATGAAGACTATATATACAAAATTTACATACCTGTTCATTGTTGTTTTTGCATTATTCACAAGTTGTGATGACGGCTTTGAAGAAGAAAATACAAATCCAGATGCCTCTACAGAAGTAGATCCTGAGTATATGTTCACAAAGGCTATCTATGATGCCTTAAATAACAGTACCGGAACTGTTTACGAATTTGGCGCAGGAGGATTTGTACAGCATTTCGCTACTTATCTTGAAGTACCAGGATTGGGAGATAAATATGTTTACATATCAGGAAGTTATCCTTATGCTTTCTTTAATGGTGCTTATTTAGATGCTATTAATGAAATAGATAAAATAATTTATGCAACTGAAGGTGTAGAAGAACTTTCCAATCAAAACGCGATCGCCAATATTTGGAAAGTATACACTTACCATCGTCTTACCGATCTGTATGGTATGATTCCTTACACCGAAGCTACTACGGCCTTTAGTGATGCAAATTACAGCCCGGTTTACGATACTCAGGAAGCAATATACATGAACATGTTAAATACATTGCAAACTGCCTCTAACTCTTTGGATCCAAATCAGCCTAGTTTTGGTAGCGGTGATCTTATTTACAATGGAAATTTAGATCAATGGGGCAGATTCGCAAATTCTTTAATGCTAAGATTAGCTATGAGATTAACCAAAGTTAATCCTTCTCTTGCTGAAGAATGGGCTCAAACAGCTATTGCGGCAGGAATCATCGAAGAATCATCCAATAATGCAGTTGTTGATTATCCTGGCGGGCAAGTTATTAATTCAAATCCTATAGCATTTCAATTAAGAAACAACAACTATAGTGAATCTAACCAGGGAACAAGCAATACTGAAGGTGGTAAATTTTCTGATACATTTATAAGCTATCTTTCAGAAAATAATGATCCAAGACTTACTTCTTTCGCAGCAGTATGGGTAAATGGAACACAATCTACAGATCCGGCTATACAACAGGGAATGCCAAATGGTTTAGTGAATAGACCATCAAATTTTCCAAATCTTTCAGAACCTAATCTTAATACGCTTTTATCGCTTAATTCCTCTTTATTAGTATTAGGAAGCGCAGAAATGAACCTCCTTCTTGCTGAAGCTTCAGCTAGAGGCTGGACTTCAGGTGATGCAGAAAATTATTATCACCAGGGGATTAGAGATGCAATGAATAGCCTTGAAGATCTTTATGGGACTGAAGCTGCCGTTTCAGAAGAAGAAATAAACAACTATATCGCTTCACAGACTTTGACTGGAAGCTTAGAGGAACAAATGGAAACTATACATACACAATTCTGGGTTTCTGTTTTTCCAGATGAAATTGAAGTATACTCCAACTGGAGAAGAACTGGTTACCCAGAACTTACACCGGTAAATGTAACCGGTAACCTTACCGGAGGAACTATTCCGAGAAGACTCACCTACCCGCCAAGTGAAATTAGTGTAAATACTGAAAACTATGAGGCGGCTCTTAGTCAGCAAGGTTTAGATACGTTTACTACCAGAGTATGGTGGGATGTGGAAGAATAAACACTAAATAAATAATAATTATGAAAAATCAACGTAGAAGCGCAATCAGAAAAATAGCTGCATCAGTTTTTGGATTAACAGGATTAGCCGCTTTTGGTAAAAATTTAAATACCAAAAATATATCTCAGGAGACATCTTCAAACGAAATTATTAGAAATACTGCAGAAGATTCTGATCAGGAGGTGCCACTATTTTCAAGTTCAGTAGTTCATAATGGTCTTGTGTATATCGCAGGTAAAGGAGCTCATTTTGAAGGAGATATTAAAGATCATACTAAACATGTTTTAAATGAGCTTAAGAAAGAGCTAGAAAAAGCAGGTTCTTCAATGGAAAAAGTACTTAAGGTTAATGTATATCTAAACGACCTTAATGACTATAAAGCTATGAATGAGGTATATCTTGGAAAATTTGGTAAAAACCCTCCTGTGCGTACTACGGTAGCTGTATACGGTGGTGTACCAGGAAGTTCCCTGGTAGAAATCGATTGTATCGCAGCCTTAAAATAAAAATATGACATCTAGAAGAAACTTAATAAAATCCCTTTCTCTGCTGCCACTTGCAGGAGTTTTAAAACCTGCTTTTTTTATTAAAAAGAATTCGGCCTCAGAACTTCCAAAATCAGCAGAGCGGGATTATTTTAAAGAGCTTGGAATAAGAACTTTCATTAATGCTGCCGGAACCTACACGTTTATGACGGGTTCTCTGATGCGAGAAGAAGTTAAGAAGGCTTACATAGCTACATCCTATGATTTTGTGAACTATCATGAATTACAGGATAAAGTAGGCGCCCGCCTTGCTGAATTATTAGATTGCGAAGCTGCAACAGTTACCTCTGGTGCAGCTGCCGCTATAACATTGGGAACGGCCGGTACTTTAACCGGCTTGGACCCAGAAAAAGCAGGAATGTTACCTCATCTCGATGGTACCGGCATGAAAACCGAAGTAATCATGCAACGCAAACATGCTATTGAGTATGCCCAGGCAATCGAAAACTGTGGCGTTAAAGTAATTTATGTAGACACTGCAAAAGAGCTAGAAAAAGCGATCAATAAAAATACAGCCATGTATTACTTCGTTAATTTCCTTAATTACGAAGGGGAAATTCAATGGAAGGAAGTACTGGAAATTTGCCAAAAACATAACGTGCCCACTATGATCGATTGTGCTGCAGATGTTCCTCCAGTAGAAAATCTTTTTAGATTCCAAAGAATGGGATTCGATATGGTTTGCTTCTCTGGTGGTAAAGGTCTCCGAGGACCACAAAGTGCTGGTATATTAATGGGTAAAAAGAAATATATCGATGCCGCCCTCCTTAATGCGCCCCCATTTGGTGATACTATTGGCCGCGGAATGAAGGTTAATAAAGAAGAAATTGTAGGAATGCTTGCTGCGGTTGAAGACTTTTTATCCAGAGATCACGAAGCAGATTGGAAACTGTGGGAAGGCCAGATAAATCTTGTTCAGAATGCAGTAAAAGATTTTGAAGGCATGAATACTGAAATAAAAGTTCCAGAACTTGCCAATGTTGTACCAACACTCCATTTAAATTGGGATACTTCAAAAATTCCAATTTCAGGAGATGAACTAAAAGAAGAGATGAGAAATAGCCATCCTTCTATAGAAATTGCCGGTGGTGGAAAAAATTCTGTTAGTATAACCACCTGGATGTTAAAACCTGGACAGGAAAGAGTCGTTGCCTCAAGACTAAATGAAATCCTAACGCAAAAAACCACATAATGTTTAAAACATATTTTTTTAAGTACACCGTAGTGTTCCTAACATTACTGTGCAGCTCCTCTCATGTCTTTTCTCAGGAATACGACCTGCTTTTAAAGGGCGGAACCGTTATCGATCCTAAGAATAAAATTGAGAGCAAAAAACTAGATATCGCTATCAAAAATGATACTATCGTTGCTGTTAAGCCTAATATCAATGCTAATTCAGCTAAAAAAACAGTAGACCTAAAAGGCTATTATGTAAGCCCGGGAATTATCGATCTTCATACTCATAATTTCTACGGAACAAAAGAAAATCATTATCTCTCTGATGGATTTCTTGCCCTTCCGCCAGATGGATTTACTTTTAGAAATGGTGTTACCACCGTTGTAGATGCAGGAAGCCCAGGTTGGAAGAATTTCGAAACCTATAAGAATAATGTAATAGATCATTCTGAAACCCGAGTTTTATCTTTTCTGAATATTGTTGGAGAAGGTATGCGTGGTGGAGTATGGGAACAGGACTTGCAGGACATGAATGCAAAAATGACGGGCTTAACCATCCAACAACACCCAGAATTGGTTGGGATAAAAGTTGCTCACTATTCTGGTGCTGAATGGACACCAATTAAAAGAGCTGTGGAAGCAGGAGAAATTGCAGGCGTACCCGTTATGATAGATTTTGGAGGTCACCAACCTCCTCTTTCTTTAACTCGTTTGTTTATGGAAGAACTGCGTCCTGGTGATATTTTCACTCATATGTATGCTAATTTATCTAGTGTTAGAATGACGATTTTAGATCCTTCAACGGGTAAATTATACGATTATGCTACTAATGGTCGTGAAAAAGGAATCATCTTCGATGTTGGTCATGGTGGCGGAAGTTTTGCTTTTGCTCAGGCTGTACCAGCTATAGACGAAGACTTTTTCCCAGATACCATTAGTACAGATCTACATGCTGAAAGTATGAATGGAGGGATGAAAGACATGCTTAATGTAATGTCTAAATTCTTAAATCTTAATATGTCTTTAGAACAAGTAATTAACGCATCTACATGGAAACCAGCTCAGGTAATCCATCGTGAAGAGCTTGGAAACCTATCTGAAGGTAGCGTTGCAGATATTGCAATATTATCGGTTTTAGATGGTGATTTTGGATTCATCGATAGTAGTGGTAAAAAAATGATGGGCGATAAAAAGCTGCAATGTGAAATGACCCTTCGTGCTGGTAAAATCGTTTATGATCTAAACGGACTGGCAAGTCCAGAATGGGATAATAATCTATAAAGAACGCTTTATGAGTATCAGAAAAGCTAAATATTATATTTCTTTCTTTGTTTGCTTTATAGCTTTACAATTTGCAAATGCCCAGCAAATTGCAAAAGAAGAACTTATATATCTTACCAATGCATGGGAAGGTGAACGTTTTGAAAATGGTCGTCCTAAAATCCCTTCAAATCTTATGAAAAGGGCTAAAGACATTTCTATAGATGTTGCCTGGCAAATTTTGGATAACGAGGGCTATCCTTCACAATTCGAAGGAGAATGGAAAACTATAAATAATAACCCGGTGGTAGGAAGAGCGGTAACGGCTATGTTCTTACCAAGTCGTCCAGATGTAGAAGAACAAATTAAAACCAGGGGACATAAAGAAGGTTTTAAAGGAAATACCAACTCCTGGCCTATTGCCAAGTTAACCGAAGGTGATATTTATGTTGCCGATGCTTTTGGAAAGACCTTACAAGGAACTTTAATAGGTGATAATCTAGGTAATGCCATTTACTCTAAAACAAAAAACGGAGTTGTATTTTATGGGTCTTCAAGAGATTTAGAAGGTTTGTCGAAAATCGAAGGTTTTAATGCCTTTGTTAAAAACTGGAATCCTACTTACTTAAAAAATGTAATGCTTGCAGGACTAAATACACCAATAAAAATTGGGCAGGCTATTGTGATGCCTGGCGATTTGGTTTTAGCTAAAGAAGAAGGTGTAATTTTTATTCCCGCACATTTAGTTGAAAAAGTGGTTTTAACAGCCGAATTTATTGATTTAAGGGATGAATTTGGTCACGAAATGTTATCCAAAGGAATTTATGAATCTGGTGAAATCGATAACGAATGGACACCAGCTATTAAAGATCGATTCCTTAAATGGATTAAAAATAATGATGATCGAGTTCCCATGACACAGGAAGAATTGAATCAGTTTTTAAACAAACGTACCTGGTAAAATACCTCAGCACAAAATGATGAGGCATTGATGAGAATCTAATATTGATTTTGAAACATCCCGATAACGATCAGGATCAGAGTAAATAATATAGATTATTCAGTAAACTAATTATCTGCAATTATGAAAAGAAGAGATATTTTAAAAAGTATTCCATTGGTTACCCTGGCAGGAAGCATTCCGGGTTCTATTTATAAATTCAGTGCAATCAATAAAAGCGGAAAGGCAAAAAAAAGCATTGATTATTTTAACGAATTAGGGGTCGATAAAGTAATAAATGCATCGGCAACAATGACCTGGCTTTCAGGATCACTTATGCTACCAGAAGTATTGGAAGCTATCAATTCTACCGCTCATGATTTTGCAGATATGTACCAGTTACAGGATAAAGCAGGAATTAAGATTGCTGAAATGCTCAACTGTGAAGCTGCAATGGTAACCTCGGGTGCTGCCTGCGCACTTGTTTTGGGTACTGCTGCAGCCATCACAGGTTTCGATGAAGAAAAGCGAAAACTTATTCCTAATCTTCCCGGCGAACGTCCAGAAGTGATTATGCAAACTAATCATCGTTATGTATTCGATCAGGCCATTACCACAACAGGTGCTAAAATTATCGAAGTTAATAACGAAGCAGAAATGCGTAAGGCCTTCAATAAAAATACGGTGATGGCGCTTTTTTTTAATGCTGCAGAATCCTGGTACGGAGTAAAAAATATTATTTCTCACGAAAAATTCGTAGCCATTTGTAAAAAGCATAACGTGCCTTCATTTATTGATGCAGCTGCAGATGTTCCACCGGTTGAGAACCTTTTTAAATATCAAAAAATGGGCTTTGATCTGGTTACTTTTTCAGGAGGAAAAATGATTAGAGGGCCACAAAGTGCTGGTTTACTGTTTGGAAAAGAATCCCTAATTGAAGCTGCAAAATTAAATTACAGTCCGAATGAAGCTCCAATTGGCCGCCCAATGAAGGTGAATAAAGAAGAGATTTTTGGGATGTATGCCGCTCTAAAAATCTATCTGGAAAAGGACCATGATAAAGAATGGCAGGATTGGATGGATCGTACTTCTGCAATTAGTGCTATTCTGAATAACCTTGAAGGAGTAAAAACTGAAGTAATAATTCCTGAAGGCCCTGCAAATGTATTCCCAACTCTAGATGTTACCTGGGATACCAATAAAATTAAAATTACCGGAAATCAATTATATGAAAAATTGAGAGCCGGCACTCCAAGTATTGTAACGAGCAAGACCACTAGAAATAACAAAGAGTTTATAAATGTTGGTGTTGTTTTACTAAAACCAGAACAGGTTTCTATAGTTGCAAATCAAATTAAAAAAGAAATACAGTCTAAAATTTAAAAAATGAAATTACCCACAAATTCATACAAAATCGTCTTTATACTCCTTATGTTTTTAGCCTTTGCAGGGCAAAGCAAGGCAGCTTCAGGAGATCCAATAATTCCTGAAGTTCATATTGGAGACGAATTAATTATAAATGCACCTGAAAATTTAAACTTTCAGGGAATTCAACTTCCGAAGAGAAATTTTTTATTGAAACAAGGGCAAATTCCTAATTATAAAAATCTTTACGGTAAGAAAGTAAAAGTTATTGAAATAGTAGAAAAAGAAGGATATACTGAAATTACCTTATCTGCTGCAGATGGGAAAAACTTCTTTAAACATCACAAAACATTGAAAGCTAATTTGCAATCGTCGTTCACCGCCAATGAACTTCGGCAATTTTAAGTGAGTTTTAGTTAGTGCAAAAGGCTCTTTAATGTAATATTAAGGAGCCTTTTTTGTATACCTGGTATACAAAGTAGACAGGACTGGTATAGTCTATTTCTAAGTTTGGGATAAGAATCGAATAGCAAATGAAAAGGCTATTTGTCATTATTAACCCTTAAAACTTAATACCATGAGTGCTATACAAATTCTTGAAAAATTAGAGCGTATCGAACGAATGATACGCGCCAACAAACCGGTATTGTCCTTTGAAGAGGCTGCTGAATATACCGGACTTTCCAAAAGTTATCTCTACAAATTAACTGCACGTGGAGAAATTCCGTATTCCAAACCTAGAGGAAAAATGATCTATTTCTCCCGGGAAAAACTGGATGAATGGTTACTACAGAATTCCTTTAAATCTTTGAGTGATCTGGAACAGGAAGCGATTTCATATACCGCGAAAAACAAAAAATTCCAATAAGTCATGGAATCGTCGAACAGAAAATTATATCTGGCCGAAGAACAAAAGAAGAAAACCATTTATGATTACCTGGAAGATTATCTCATTGAAAAATATGATATCCGTTTTAATGAGATTGCCCAGGAATTCCAAATTCGACTGAAAGGCCAGGGCAAATGGGAAGAGTTTGAAATGAACTCCCTACTCATTGAACTTGCCAGGTCGAATATTGAAGTGACTCTTACCAAATTAGAAATCTTCTTAAAATCTTATATGATACCTAGATATAATCCTATACAAAGTTATTTTGAAGAGCTGCCAAAATGGAATGGTAATGATCATATTAGTGATCTTGCAAGTTACCTGCCTCTTCGTGAACCTAAAGCCTTTCTTTACCATTTTAGAAAATGGCTCGTAAGAAGTGTAAAGTGCGCCATGGAAGATGCATATTTCAATAAGCAGTGCCTGGTACTTGTCCATGCTGCACAAAATTCCGGGAAATCTACCTGGTGCCGCTTTCTTTGTCCTCCGAAATTATCAAATTACATTGCGGAAGATCTGAGCAATGACAAAGATGCCCGGATTCAACTAACACGAAACTTTCTGATCAACCTCGATGAATTGTCGGTATTGGCTAGGAAAGAAACCAATGCATTGAAGGCTTATTTTTCAAAGACGATTATCAATGAGCGCCTTCCCTATGATCGCAAGAATACCAGCCTGCATCGTTGCTGTTCTTTTATTGGTTCGACCAACCGTACCACCTTTTTAAATGATGAAACGGGTTCGGTACGCTGGCTATGCTTTGAACTCCTGGGAAAAATCGATTTTAATTATAGCCGTAAAATTGATATTAACCAGGTATGGGCTCAGGCCTTTATGCTCGCCTATATGGATATTGACTTTAGTCCCGAATTGACGCCGAAAGATATTGCTGAGAATGAACAGCGCAATAACAGCTACCGACAGGCGACGATGGAAGAGGAACTGTTGAATAAATTCTATACGCCCAGCCAAAAGGAAGAAGACTTTTATACGACAACCGACATCCTCTCAAAATTACAGCATGTAAATAACAGACTGAATGTCGTAAACATGGGTAGGGCGTTAGCTGCACAGGGATATGAGCGGGTTAAAGATAAAAAGAGAAGAATCTATGGCTACCTGGCTAAACCTTCATTTAAATACTCCCCGCTAGAGAATATCTAGAAAACTTAATTAAAAAAACTTACCCATCTTACCCCATTTAGGTTTAACGCAGTATTCATAAAGCTTGAGCTTGTGGTAAGATTTGCTGCCAATCATCTTACCCAACTTACCCAAACAAGACCTTGGGTAAGATGGGTAAGATCGAAAATCAAGGTATTACTCACCCTACCCTTAGTATTTACGGGGCTTGGGTAAGATGGTAACTTAAATTCAGAAAAATGAAAAAAAATAATGAATTGTGGAGTAGCGCCCGAAATACAGATATTATTCAATTATTGAAGTCTTTAGGGCACTACCCCACCAAAACAAAGGAAAAAGAAGCTTGGTTTCTGAGTCCCCTGCGGTCAGAAACGCAAGCCTCTTTTATCGTATCTAAAACAAAAAACCTTTGGTACGACTTCGGTCTTAGTAAAGGTGGGAATAGTATCGACCTTATCATGAATTTGAAATCCTGCAATTTCCAGGAGGCGTTGAACTTTCTAAAAAATCCACAGTTTAGCTTTTCTTTTAACCCGCCTGCTCAAATTTCACATGAACCAAAAATTAAATTACTGAAAACATCACATTTTATCTCAAACGCCTTACAGGATTATATCATGCAACGTGGAATTCCCATACGATTAGCTTCACGCTTTCTGGAGGAAGTGACCTATAAGGTTCGCAGTGGAATCTATTTTAGTCTGGGACTTAAAAATCATAAAAATGGTTGGGAACTTCGAAATGCTTATTTCAAAACGGTGATCCCTCCGAAATCCTATACCCACATTTGCTGGAATCATACTAGTCTTTGTATCACCGAAGGTATGTTTGATTTTTTGTCTCTGGGAGTTTTAGAGAAAGAGTCTTTTGAAAAAATGGACCATGTGATACTAAATTCTCTGGCTTGTGTTCCGCAACTAATGGGATTGCTTCCCTCCTATTCCAAGATATATCTCTACCTGGATAATGACCCTGCGGGAGATCGTATGACTTCGTATTTACTAGAACATTTTGCTCAGGCCATCGACCTGAGATATCGCTTTTATCCACATAAAGATCTTAACGAAAAACTTTGCCATGTTCGACGAGAAAATACCCTTTGAAAATGAAAAAAAATCCTCCTATTCCTTAAGCTTTGAAAAGCTAAAAAAAAGGGAAGGCAAAACGAGGATTTCCAATGATGGGGACACGGGTTCCCATCAAACGGAAAATTCTAATATAGATCCTAATTCAAGATGTGTGTCTGTGGACACAATCTTGATTGCTCCCCATGGTCGCAATGAAAAAAAAGAGATGTTTAAGGGGAAGACCTCCTTAATCAAATTCAGGTGTACGCTGTACCAGAAAAAACTACTGAACATCAAGGCGAAACGATCGGGATTAAGTCTGAGTGAATTTTGTCGAAAATCTGCGATGGATCTGCCCATCAATGAGCGGATGAGCGATGATCATATTGCCATCTACAAAGATCTGGTGAAATTTCATAACAACTTTAAGTCCATCGGGAATATTTTCCGAAAACGGGATCCCAGGTTATCTACTGAAGTTTATAAGCTGGCCGAGGCGATGAAGCAACATCTTAAAAAACTGGATCTATGATTGGTAAAGGAAAATCCATTAGTCATACCCAAGCTTCCATGAAGTATGGATGGAACCAGGAGAAGGAGGCAGAGATTGTCTACTCTCAAAATATCGTGGGAGATTCTCCGCAGGAAATTAGCCGGGAGTTTGAACAGATCCAAAAGCTGAATGAGCATTGTGAGCGAAATACGCTTTCATTCGTCCTGAGTCCTACCATTGAAGATGGCCGAACACTGGATCAGCGAAAACTTGGAGAACTGACCAAAGACTTTATGCGGGAAATGAAACTGGGCGAGCGACAGGCGATTGCCTTTGTACATCAGGATAAAGAGCATAAGCATGTACATCTTTATGTGAACCGAATTGATTTTGATGGTCGTGCCTATAAGGATAATTTTATTGGTAAACGTAGTCAGCATGCTGCCGAGCGGGTAGCTCACGAACATCAACTGACCACCGTTCGTGAGGTACAGCTCATACGGGAGATTAATCTTACCGATATCCGTTTGGAAATCAAACGTCGGCATGAGCTGACCATGAAACAATTTAAACCGGAAACTTATAAAGAATACATGCGCGGAATGGAAACCAATGGTGTAAAAGCCATTCCCTTTATCAATAAGCAACAAAAATTGCAGGGCTTTCGATTTGAATTTGATGGACATAGCCTTAAAGGCAGCTCGGTTCATCGCTCCATGAGTATGTCCAATATCGGAAAGCAAATGGCCAGAGAACATGGTATCGAGAAATTTAAAGAACTCAACAAAGCGATTAACCTTGCGAAAAGCCCGGAACCGGTGCAAATCAGCTTGAAACTATTAAAAGAAATCACACAAAAAGTTATTAAAAAGTCCATATCCAAAGGCATGGATATCGGATATTAAACCTCTGTAATTATGGCAAAAATTGATGAACTATCGGAATTGTTATGCGCTGAACTGGCAAGCTTCGAGCAGCATATGAAACGACTGGAAGAAATTCACTCGCAGGGGATTCACCTGGATACCGAAGACCTGATACGACGACTTTCAAGCCTGGAAGACACACTGGATTTTGAAAAGAACGAATATGAACGGATTTCTACGGAATTATCCAACACGATTAAAGAGGCAAAGATCTACCCGAAATGGGCGCTTATTGTGTTTTTTGTGTCTTTGAGTTTGAATATTATTGGTATAGCCTTTTTGGTATTTAGCTAAGTATCTTATTTAATAATGGATACTAAAAATCCATACAGCTTTAGGACTAAATATAGGCAAGTTGGCTATAAATCACTGACAATGAATAATTAGTTATCTTTATAGCAGCACCCCTCCGTTAATAATACTTTATTAGGTATGGAACTCGCATTCCTTCTTATTATTTTCATGGTCTTTTTCGTAGGCTCTGACTTTGTCATGAATGTGGTAATTCCTAGAATGAAAGGGAATTTTGGGGAACGCAGAGTTGCCACCAAACTACGAAAGCTTCGTAAAAGAGATTATATTGTCTTAAACAATATCCTTATACCATCTGGCCAGGGCAGTTCCCAAATTGACCATATCGTAATTTGTTCTTCGGGTGTTTTTGTAATCGAAACGAAACATTATAAAGGTTGGATTCATGGACATCAAAAATCTGAAAATTGGAGCCAGACCATTTTCAAGCATCATACAAGGTTTAAAAATCCAATTCGACAAAATTGGACTCATATATTTGCTTTAAGAAAGCTTCATCCGAACTTCCAGAAACTAAAATACTATCCTATTGTAGTTTTTTCAGGACGTGCACGGTTAAAGAATGTGACTTCAGAACTGCCTGTATTGTATCTGTGGCAACTCGTACGATACATTAGAACAGAAAATCACCGGAACCGATTATCACCAAACCAAATGCTATGGATCGCAGAAACCATTAAATCTAAAAATTTAAAAAGAAGAAAGGATCGAAAAAACCATAACCGCTACGTTAAATGGCGGACTAAAGACCAAAAAATCATGGTGCATTTAAAGATCTGTCCGAGGTGTCAAGGCGATTTATTACTAAAAAATGGTCGTTATGGTAATTTCTACGGATGTTCTAATTATCCAAAGTGTACTTATACCAAAAATTATTAGTGATAGATTCAGAATAAGCTTTTCATCATTAATTTGCGAATAATACCAACAGAGAGTTGTAAATTTTAATAGTGATTGGATCATCTCTAGGATTTGAAACTTCTATGAGATAAAGCTATCCCCCCTATTTTGTCCGTACCTTAAAAGGTATTGATTTGCAAAACATATAAAGTTTATTTTCTCCAGTCTCATCATTGGAGATTTGTTTTTTGGGTTAGCTGCGATTCCCTGTATATGCACTGAATGCACTTAGTGAGTGTCTTCATTTCACCTCACCTTACGGGTGTACAGACACCCTCAAAAATTCAATCAATCAATCAATCAATCAATAATAATCTCAATACCCGCCATCTCGGCTTTGTATTTTATTTTTTCTATCAATCCATAATAACTCCAATTTCGGAGCACAAATTCTTCTTCTTTAGCAACCGCCATTTTCTTTTCCTGATTTATAAGCACAAGTGTTCCCGCTTGTTGTTTGATACAAAAATTAATTAATTGCCTACTGTATACGTGCAGACGGTTATCGATATAATTTCTTTCTCGCTCCCGAAATCTATCAACTGCCTTCGTTTTTCGTTTGTATCCTTTTCCTGATTTTGCGTAACTAATTCCTTGTTGTGTTCTTTTTCGGGCAGCCTGGATTGCTAATCTTCTATAGAGAAATTCTTCCTTACTGCCTATTTGTAGTTTTGACATAGCTGTTTTTACTGTTACAGGAAATTCTATAGATAAAGCAGCTTCTGCAATTCTTTCAGGCTTCAAAAGGTTTTCTGTCTTTTCGATCTCGAACACCCCCAGCATAAATATCTTACCTTTTTTCAACTGAATTTGCGAAGTACAAAGTTTAGTTTTGCCATTCATTACTTTTTTTAAAAGACTACGTTTATCGCTAAAATCTCGTCCTAAATATGTGACCATAGGAATTGAGAAAAGCCGAAAACTAAATATATTTTTTTCTTCATTATACGATAAACCTCGCATACCTTCATAACTAAAAGGAAATGGCATATTACGTTTAAAATTCATTAGTGAACGCTCACCGCTCCAATATTCCGATTGATATCTGGTATATTCCTTTATTGTAGATTGATTAATGCTACTCAAGATATTAGTAGGGATTTCTCCTTTAAACCGATCTGATATCAAACGATAAGTGGTATTCATTCTAGAACGGTTTAATATTCCCAATTCATCCTTTTGTTCATCAACTAATTTGTATTTAACCTCTTCAGAGAGGTATAGAAATTCTTTTATCATTCCTTGTACAAACAAATGGGAAGCTATAAGATTTGCAGCCCGGTAACACCGATTTTGCCATCTATATAAAGTTTTAAAAGCTTCACTACGTTCCTCCTTCGATGGCAGATCGATGAGCAATTGAATTTTTCGCGTAAGTGTCATTGTTGATGTATTCATAGCTAAGCAGATTGTAAATGTTCTTTACTTTTCTGATTCATCGCTTTGTAAGCAATCATAAACTGACGATGCACCTCTTTATGTGAGCGCTGAAGCTTTTCAGCAATTTTTTGAAAAGAAAGGTGCATTTCACATCGTAATTGGAATATTTCAGCCTGTTCTTTAGTTAATTCCAATTTTAAATTTTCAAAGTTTGAATGCGTGTGGTCTACCTGCTCTAATGTATGTCCACTTTGAACAATCATTTTAATACGCTCTATGGCCAAATGAACCTGATTACTTGTCTCTCTAACGCTTACCCCCATAAGTTTGGAAATGATCGCGTATTTGAAGTTGTTTTTTAAACAAAGTTCAATCAATTGTCTTTGCTTACTTTCTAAAAACGGAAGTACACATAGTATCTGATCAAGGCATTCCTGTTTAACATTCTGATCCAACAGATGCACATCTTCAGCCTCAGGATTGAATCCATGCATATACTCCTGATAGTTATCGAAAAGTTCTAAACGACTGATAGATCTCTGAAACTTATTTCTAGGCCTGCAATAATAGTAGATACATTCTGTCTTCATTACATAAAACAGAAAAGAATGAATATGTTGAGGGTCATTTATCTTATCTCTTTTCTGCCATAGTTTTAAGAAGGTATCCTGAAGAATGTTTTCAATAATAAAATCATCTTTTATTACCTTTTTCCCTACCCAAAAAAGTTTATTATGATACTTGGTATAGATAAACTCAATAGCATCGGGGTGTCCTTGTTTTAATAATTTAAAATTACGTTCCATTGGCAACAGTTTATGATGTTGGATCGGATCTTAGAATAAGTACTGTACTAATAAATAATATAAGACTTTCGGTATGGTCTATAGCTTTCATAATTTTGCTATGGTTTTTTGATTGTCTCTATTTAGTTCATCAAGCCATAAGCCTTCCCCAACAGCTGTCAAACTCGAGGGAAGGCTTTCTAGCTTCTAGCCTAGCCTAAATGGCTAATTCATTAAACTGTGGTTTGTTACTTTATTGTAGGGTTGGTATTATTAATGATTTAATCAACCCTCTTCCTCTGAAAAATAATATTGCTATAGCATTTCCTAATGCAATAGATTCCATTTAAATGCTTATATAAGTACTTTGTGATAACCAAATATAGTAAAAATAATTAGCATTCGTTCGGTCGAACGAGATTAATTTATAAGTATGCGATTCCTTTGCTAATATGGCAAGAGATATTAATAGGGCTATTTGCTTATTTATAACTGAAGAATGGATAGATCCCTTCTTAGCTAATGGCGGCACACAGGTTGGTTTTGCAGACAATCACAACATCTTGGAAAGTACCGTTAGAAAAATAAAAAATAACCCTAATTACCGAATTCCTGTTGAAACACTTTTCAAGATTTGTCACGAAAGAGAAATAAGCATGTCTAATTTTTTTAAAAAGTTTGCAGAGAAATTCCCTGAATTTGAAAATCGATAACTTTTAAAAAAAATTGATTCAAAAGTAGAACCTATTTTTATAACTATAATTTCCTCTATCGACAAGATAGTAATTCTGCAAGGAACTAATTATTTAATGATTAAGCTTAAAAAATATTCTTTTAATTTAGTATTTTATAACATGAATAACATACCGGTTTAACCATCGTGGAAGTATTTTCCTTACCGCATGAATGGCACACTTTTTCTTCAAAATCTAAATTCTCATAAAAAGACCACGATTTATAGCATTTTTTACAGTATGGGCTATCCATATTTAGTGGAATAATTTCGCTGCATCTAATGCAAGTTCCATCTTTTTTATTTCCACTAGTATTTGACTTGAATTTAGTTTTATTTTTATTGCTTAAGAGACTAAATTTCTTTTTTGGTGTCTTTTTATTCAGAACTACAACTTCAGATGATCGAATAATCGATTCCGTTTCCTCAACGGCATTTTCATATAAATCCTGATCTCCTTTCGCTTCAATATAAACCCCCATTTCCCTATTATTCTTTTCTGAGTATTCATACATATTCATCGAAGTTATTACCATCGAAGATTCATTGAAGTAACACTTTGCATGTAAATTTTCAGAAAAATAAAGTTCTAAATTTGTTAGTTCTTTAAGTAAATTAGTTTCTTTAGAATTTAATTTACTCTTGCCGTATATAATTACTATTTGAACATTATGATTTTGTGCGTCCTGAAGCCTTTCATAAAAGGACTTTGAAAACTGCAAATATGGTGAAACCAATACGACTTTTTTATTAGCATCTTTGATAATTTTTTCAATATACGATGATATCCAAGAGGTTGTTAAAAATTCTGCCATTTAAATTCTTTGTATTTTAACTATTTTTAATCCAATTATCTATTTCTTGGGCAATATCAAATTGCCATTTTTTTATATTTCGATTGACCTGAATTGAAATCACTCCACATTCTTTATTACTCAGTTTTTCTCCATATTTTTCGTAGTAAAAACCGGAGCTTAAAAATGAAGAATTTCCAGGATAAATTAAGGCAACTTTTTGCGCTGAATAATAATCGTGGTAAACGTATAGTTGTCTGAGATCATTAGGTACAGGATTAGATTTGGAAATATTCTTCCATTTCGTATCACAAACTATGCAATCCTGCATACCTTTATTAATTACTATATCTGGACGCATATTTGAATTATAACCGTCATTTGGCTTCCAGAATTTCTTAGTATTCTGCGCATGGATAGTATACTTTTCCGGAAGATGCCTTTTTAAACTGATATAAATAAATTCTTCCCAAAGCGAATTCATATCAAATAATAAGGCAATCATATTTTCTTGGCCGTGCTTTATATTAGGCGCATACTGGAGAATTATAAATCGGGCTATTTCTAAAGCTGTTTTATAAGGCGCCGATTTTCTATTTAGCTTGATGCGAGTAAAACTTCTGCTGTCAATATTGATTTTACTAACTTCAGGAAAATTAAGCTGAATAGACTTACATCTTGAATAAACATAAGTTCCTTTAGAAAACTTCTCTATTACCGAAAGAGCGTAGGCTAAAACCTGATGAATAAGATGATCTTTTTCATACACCTGATGCGTAGTATAAAATCTTTCTTTATGAACTAAGTTTTTACGTAAATGACCGGCAAATTCAAGCTTTCCTTTTAAAGCTTTTACATTTCCTGTCTTTCGATAATATTGCTTAATTAGCCCTTGATGAATTAAAACTTCCACTTCATCTAAAAACCATTGAAAATAAATATCTAAAAGATGTAAATTCTGTTTAGAGACATTTGCTTTTCCTACCTTACTTATATTTAGCTTCTTGGTTGTCTTAAGCATATCAATTAACACCCCCTGCCATAATGCTGTATTATCTTCTTGGGTATCAACTTTTGGTAAAATTTCTATAGTTAAATTTTCTACCTGAAGAACTCCTACAAAATTTTTAAACTTTACACCATTATATCTAAGATCGAAATAACAATCATTGTTTAATGCGTTCAGTTTAGATAGTGCTGCTAAATGCTTTCTTTTAAAAACATCTCCACATTGCAATAATTGATATTCAAAAACCTGTATGTGATTCTTAGCAATCATCTATTTATTTAAGAGTGCTTTTATCGCTTCACTTATATCTTCAATAGATTTTAATTCATAACTAACTGTCTCCTCTGGTACGTCTATAGCATCAAATTCTGCAAATTTGACTTTAGCTTCATTTCGCTTCACAAAGCCCTCACCTAAAATTAATGCAATTTTTTCGTAGTCATTATAAAAGTATTCTTGAAGTAAAGGGATTATTTTATTTTCAAATACTTCTTTAAGATCTTCTAAAGAGGTGATCTTTAAAAAATAAGAGTGCCCAATGGTATGATCTCTATCTAATAAAACCTCAATACGATCATTTATAGTCTTTAAAACTTCAGATAGATTAATGTCAGAAAAATCTAATTCAGCAAGTAAGTCTGGATTTGGCATGACTTCTTCAAACGCAAAACGCCTTCTTAACGCCGTGTCTAAAGCTTCTACACTACGATCTGCGGTATTCATTGTACCTATAATGTAAACGTTTGAAGGTACTGTAAACTTTTCTTTTGAATATGGTAAGTCTAATATAATCTCTTCTTCCTTTCCTAAACGTTTATCGGATTCCAGTAAGGTTATTAACTCGCCAAAAATAGCACTAACGTTACCTCGATTTATTTCATCAATAATAATTACATAATTCTGAAGATTAGGAGATTCCATCCTTTTATGAGATTCTATCTCCGATGTATTATTCTTATAAGACTTTAACCTTTTTAAAATACCAGGATAATAAATTCCAAGTCCAGTAGAACGTATCTCTCTTTTCCCATAGTAAGCATCTCTTAATGTTGAAATACTTAAGGTGTGTCCTGTACCTCCACTTGACTTTTTAAACTGAATTGAAGTTTCCGTAAAACCGATGATTTTATATTCTTTTCCTTCTGTTCTCAGCGAGAATTCTATATCCTCATTCTCTTCCCATTCTTCTTGTAATCTTTGAAACGCATCATCAAAATTAAGCTCTGAATTATTGCCTTTTATATGTTCTAACCAATTGGTTTTAGCTTTATCACAAATTCTTCTAAATATCCCCGGTAAGTAATCATAAATTACACGTTTATCTTCGGTAGTTTTAGGTTTGATTCCTTCTACAAAATCTTCATAGCTATATGACTGATGAAAGGTTGTAAAAACAATTTGACCATTTTCAAATAACCGATCGTATTCTACTACCAAAGATTTTCGCTGTTCTAAATTATCAGAATCAGATAATTTAAAATTAGGATTAGTAATTTGTACGGCTAACTCTTTTGTTTTATAAGTTTTTCCCGTTCCAGGTGGGCCGTATAAGATGGTATTTAAATTTTTCTGAAGCTTTTTTTCTCTGTCAGGATTTAGATTGTAATCAGAAATAATCTTTTTTCCCATAATCTTTTTTCGATAGTCTAAATCGAAAACCGCTTTTTCAAAATAATCATTATTGCTGTCATAACTAGATTTAACAGAACCAACATATTCTTTTCTAGTAGCCTCCAAAATATCATTCTGATTGGAAATCACTTTTTCAAAATCTAATAACTTATTGAAAAATGGTTGTGGAGGATTCCCTTTATAGTTTTTACTGTTATCTGAAATTTTTTGTACTGAAATTGCTGCATATCTACAATCATGACTATTGTATAAATTCCAACAATAACGCTGCCCGACTATAAAATTTAGGCGGTTTTCAGCAATACTATAATTAATCTTTAAGTCATTTGGCTTTAGATCTAAGTGATCTACTATTTTATCAAGAAATGAAAAGAAATATATTTTTTCTTCATCTTTAAATTGATTCAAAACTTTTAAAAAATTAATTTCATTTTTATCCATTTTATTCTCTAATTTTAAAGCAATATAATTTTCTAGTGTAGGCAGAAAATCACGATACAATGCCTTTAGCTGAAGTTTTAACGCATCCTTGGTTTTATAATAATCTTGAGCTTTAAAACTATAATTGAATTTCTTTTTAGGTACTATTTTCTTATTCTGTAATTTAGATTTATCAACTTTTCCCCCTACAGACCAGTTAATTAAAGAGTATTCTGAAAAATCTTTCACAAAACTTTGAGCTAACTTAGAGAATCTCTGTTTTTCAATAAAATTTCCTTCTGGATGGATTTCAAAACAGATATCATTAGCATAGCGACAAAGCTCAAAATGAAGTTCTAAAAGTTGTATTTCGGAGTCTTTTGGAATTATACTTATTAATCTATAAGACTCCGTATTTTTGTCTAACCAATTATGATTAATCAATGGGTGATTTTCATCAATCAAATCACTTTTGATATCTTGAAACAAAATGGAAAGAAACTCTTTATTACTAGAAAAATCATTTATAGTTTTATCTGGCATACTATAAATTTATTAGATTTGTTTATACTTTATCAACTACTTTTTCAAAGTAGCTAGAAGGATATCTCTCATATCTTGTATTCGAAAATAGCCTTATTAAAAAAATTATATTTTTTAGAAAATAGAATAGAAAATTCTCTTCGGAATTAGTCATTTGAGTAATTACGATTAAATAAAAACTGGCTATAACTATAAATTTTCATTCCAATGACCTTTAATATATTGATCAATTTCATCTCCTCGTAACTCTCTTGCACTACTTGACCTTCTAATATAGAATGCATTATATGCTTTTTGATTTATAGTTTTTTTCTTTACAAATATTGGTTCCTGATAACGCCCTTCGACATTAATTCTACAAATTGTTTTATTATCAATTGTAACTAATGATACATTTAAAACTCTGTGTACGGCATTTCCAAAATAAGTTTCTATTAAATTATCAATGTGAAGCTTCAGAGCGTCTTGTTTATTATCGCGATTAAATGTAGTAAAGTCTGAATTCTCAAGACCTAGGATTTTTTTGTCATCATCGATACCGATTAATAAATCTCCTCCATCCGAATTTAGAAATGCTGCTATATTTTTAAAACTTTCAAATTCTAAACTTTTATCTAAAGCATTGTCGTTTATAGAAAATCTTAAAGATGACTTAAACTCTATTTTTTTTCCTTCTTCCTGCTTTATAAATTCAAGAATACATTTTTGCTCACCTTTAAGCAATCTGGTTTGGAAATTAGATTGATGAAATTCGATTTTTTTAAAAAGCAAATCTAAATCTTTCGGCGATTTTGTATAAACATCTTCTGTATCGGCATTAAAAAACATTCTAATCCCATCAATAGCTTTTTCATCTCCGGTTAAAATTAATCTAGGAACATCTGGATAATTTTGATTCAGATAATTAATAGCCATACCTATAAAATCTGGTTTTTCTATTTCTTGATTATCTGAAATCAAGCATTTTACATCCAAAATTACGGCTGTAATTTTTGTAACTATTGAAGGTAACTTTTCCCTCATAGTATCAAAACTTTTAGCCCAGGCCAACTGATAACCCTTTGACTGAGCTTTTATTTTAAAAGCATCCTTAAAAGTCTTTTCATCATCGATAAGTAGAATTTTTTTACTCATTTAATTCTTTGTTTTGCTTTATAGGAATTTCGATTTTCATTTTTATTCCGGCACTCAAATTTTCCGAGATATTCAATAATCCCCCATGAGCTTTAATTATTTTATTAATATAATAACCTCCTATACCAGAACCATTACTTGATTTTGATTTAGTCAATATAGAAATATACTCCTTTTGTGAAATTTCTAAAGGTGCTCCATTATTTAAATATTCTATAACTACAAGTTTCCTTTTTAAATCGGGTTTAACTTTGAAAGTTATTTTTTGCTTTTTTCCTTCTCTCTTAAAACTATGCTGTTTAGCATTCTGAATAAGAGTATCAATCAAATCTTTCAAATGCCTTTCAGAAAACTCCACTTCAACATTCTCTCCTACAACTTCAATTTGAATAGTATAGGATTTATATTCGGAAGAAATACGCTTTATAGAAGATAGTAATTCAATTTTTTTAAATTTAAGATCAAGATTAATTGCTTTTTCTACATCAGTTAATAAAGCGGATAGAAATAGTGATTTTTCTTCAGATTTTTTCAAAATAGTTTCCAAATTTTCATTTTCAGGAACTTCAAATCCTTCTTCGAAAATCAGTATCGGATCAGCTGGATCATATTGCTTGAGATCTCCTATACCCTTAATATCAATAATACTTCTAGCTTTTTCAATAAAAGTGTTAAGATCAACTAGTTTGTGTCTTAATTGATGGGTTATAGTTCTAACAACATCTAATTCTCTTTCCTCTGCCTCTTCGACAATACCTAATCTTTTTAATTTTTCATCAATTCTAGATCTTTCTGCAGAAATAATATTCGCCTTTTGAACTCCTATAAATTTCTCCTGAGATTCCAAGTTTGGTAATGGAATTAGCACCTCTTTAATTGATGAGATTGTTAAAAATGGTACTACGGAATGCGGTTTTAAATTCTCAATTTGATTTTTGACAATATCGCTATTCAGTTGATAGTACAAAAATTGTAGAGAAACCTTATCCTTAGTTATTGGTAGAAGAGCTAATACATTTTGGTGTATTACGATTTCATTAAAATCATTTGTTGGTTTAAAATATGTAGGTTTAAGATTTTCACCTATTTTAGCAATCAAAATACTCTCTTTATTAATAACAAGTGATTTTCGGTATGCATAATCTCTTTCCAAGTAACCAGATACATTACTTTTTGATAGAAACATATCTACTGTTTCTTTTTCTAAGTTTTCTATCTTTATAACAGGTATTCCTTTCTCTAAATAAAAAAAATCTTTTTCTAAAATTCTTTTACCAGATTCTATATTTACAATTTCTCCTAAATATTTACCATCACCCGATAGTAATAAATCTCTTAATAAAGATAAATCTTGTGTAAAAAATCTCGGATTCAGAGTCTTTAATTCTATTATTTCTCTTAATGAAACTATCTGAGAATATTTGTTATCAGCATGAGTTTCATACATGCTAATAATTTCCTGTAAACCTAAATTATCATATATATTTTGATTGGAAACGTCAATAAATTTTACGCGACCTAAAAGTTGCTCATGCTTGTTATTATTTAAAACAATTATAGAAGCTTTACCTTTAGTATAGGGTTTCAAAGCTCCGCCTGGCAAACTTATTATTGTTTCCAAAACATCATTTTCTAATAATAAATTTCTGATCTTCTGGTCTGAACCTTTACGATATAGAAAACTATCAGAAATAGTAAAAATTGCTTTTCCATTAAAACTTAACTTCGATAATGAAAATAAAAGAAATGCTCCAAAACTTTTAGATTTTTTCGGCAAATCTATACCCCAGTAATTGAAAAGATGATAATGAAAGTCTCCTAAATTCCCTCCTTCTATAGGTAAGTCTCCTATGATATAGTCATATCCCGTATCTTCATGTAATAAACTAAAACAGTTACCATGCTTAATGTTATTATCTACTCCCCCATTTACAATTAAATTCATCTTGGCAATTCTAGAAACTTCATAGCTAATTTCTACTCCAAGTAAATCCAAATCACTTGAAAGCCTATTCGCTTCAGTTAGAAATCCTCCCGTACCGCAAACTGGATCAAGTAGCTTACCACTTATTGGATTAAGAATTTTTGTCATCAATTCAATAATTCCTCTTGGGGTTCTTACAAGATTAGACCTAGTATTATTTAAATCTCCAACTTCTAGAATATATTCAAATGCTTTTCCGAATTCTTGCTTCGAAAAAAAATTTGAATTAAAATCACGCAAAGTCTCAATTATATCGAGCAATATTTTTATGTCCAATCTTTTTATCAAATTGACTAAATCATCTACAAATTGAACTTCAAAAAAATTAGAATTATTTAACCGAAATAACTCTTCGAACCAATCATTAACGTAATTAGTTCTAAATGAAATGAAATGCTGACCCTTGTAGGCTTCAGTATTATAATGAAATAAGTGTGAATCAATTGATTTAGAATCAATTATTCTTTTGTAAAAAAATAAAGAGCTAATTATAAATTCAATATCCGAACCTGTGAAGTGCTCTCGAAGATATGAGTTTAAAGTTGAATAAGTCGATAGTAAATAGCCCCATTTTTGATCTCCAGAATCAATCACATAACCATTGATAGTAATAAATTTATCCGGATACCTATTAACCCTTGCCTGTATTTGATTTGTTTTGACAGACTTTCTATCCTTGCGCTCGTACAATTCAGATTGATTAATTTCAAAGGCCAATTCTGCAAAGGACAACGGCTCCCCTTTTCTTTGAAGAATTTGAATAATCGCATCATGTAAATTCATTTGCTATATCTTAACTATTTTAATCACCTGTTTAGACCGCAATGCTTATGTAAAAATCTTAGGCGATTAATAATTCATAAACGCTATTACAATATATCTAATTTCTCCAAACTCATTTACTTATATTTCCCCTCAACCTCAGCAGCTTTACTAAGTTTAGTTGTAGAGTTTTTATATTTTTTGATTTTGGTGGTTTTAGAAGGCTTTTTTGTTTTGGTGGCCTGTTTCTTTAACTCTTCTATCTCCCTCAACAAATCCCTGGCATCGCCATCACTTGCCAATTGCGGCACCAATTCACCTTTAAAAGCTTTATGTAAAATTGCTTGTGGTAATTGCGCAATTTTAGCTTTTAAAACTTCATAATTTTGTTGGATAGCATCGGCTCTAAGAAATAAATTATCAATTTTATCTACTAATTCCTTTTTTTCTAAATATGGGGGATAAAAAACGTCTATATCTCTAAATTTTTTTTGAGAAAGATTTCTCATTGACATCTGATTCCCTGATGATCTTGATTCAATTTCAAATCTTCCTTTTTTCGATTTCAAATAATAGTTCAAGTATTTTTTATCCAATTCCTCTTGAAAGAAAACTCTCCATACCTTGTCGCTAATCATAATATCGTATTCTAGATCTCCAACGATAACTGAATTCCCCACTAATTCAATTGTATTAGCTCTAGAAATCAAAAAATCTCCTGACTTAATGAAATAATCTGAATTTATTTTATCCTTATCTATAACTGTTTTTGTTTCTTTAGAATCAAAGATGTTCCAAGTAACTGCACTAATTTTCACTAGACCAACTTGTCCTTTGGTAACAGGAATTTCTGGGCATCGAAAGTTTTTTCCAGCTTGAATTTTGGTGATTAAAGAATCTACCTTTTTTTCTTCCCACGCTCCCAAATCCCTTCCTTCTCTCCACTCCTCCGTCAATTTCCCAGTGACGGCTTGGGTTAAAACTTGCTGTCGGAAATTCTTTAAAAGCACCGGAATTTTATCTAAACTGGCTTTAATATTATCTAATCTTGCAAATAAATCATCTAATTTGGCGACAATTCGCTCCTGCTCGGCTAGTGGGGTAAGTGGAAATTTTAAACCTTCAATTTTAGATGAAGAAATATTAGGTTGTGCTCCTCCATAAGCTAAATCCTCTATTTTTCCTTTTAGTTCCCAAAGTAAATAATAGAGAAACCTGTAATTGAACAATTTTTTTGAATGTAACTTAAAATTACCAACCCGTTGATTTTGTAATACTTTTTTATCTAAATTATAAATACCAAATTTACCAGTGGTAGCACCAGACATGGCAATTAAAATGTCTCCTTTATTTATAAAAAAATTAGAATTAGCTAATTCTAATTTTATTTTATAATCTTCATTAACTTCAATTCCGTAATTCTTTATATTGCCAATTTTGATGACGGGAATATCTCCTTCCGCAGAGAGATCTTTACTTTTAAAAGCAAATCCATTCTTTAAAATAAGAACATTTCTTAATTCTGTTTCAACCCAATTCTTTGGTAATTCTTTCGGCATTACTTTAATTCTTTAATCATCGCATTTAACTCGGCAGTAATGCTGTTAATTTCCGCCAAAGCTTCTTCAGCAATAGCAATTGGTTCCCCTAAATCTTCGGCCTGGCTAATGCTTTCATCTGCAATTAAGCCTAAATCTAAACTATCGTTCTTTTTAGCAATTTCATCTCTGGTTATATATTGCCAACGCTCGTATTTTATTTTTTGTCTTTTTTTATGATCTACAATTCCATTAAAATCATCTTCTATTTTATCGAAAGTGATCCCACCGGTATAAGCTTTTATAAAATCTTCAAAAGCTTTTTCGGTAAAAGGAGTCCGCTTTCCGTAGCTAGGCACATTGGTTCGCATATCGTAAAACCAAACTCCGGGTGTATTTTGGGTTTCGGTGGTAGCACGAGTAAAAAATAACACATTCGTTTTAACACCGGCCGCATAGAAAATTCCGGTAGGCAATCGCAAAATGGTATGTAGATGGCATTTATCCATTAAGTCTCGCCTAATTTTTTGTCCGTCGCCATCTTCAAATAAAACATTATCGGGTAACACTACCGCAGCACGAGCTTTACCGTCTTTCTTTAAACTTCTATAAATATGTTGTAAAAAGTTGAGCTGCTTGTTACTGGTTGGAAAGGTAAAATCGTCTCTGGTTGGGCGTTCGCCTCCTTTTTTAGTTCCAAAAGGCGGGTTAGCCAAAACACCATCAAAATTTTTAATGCTTTTACCAAATTCGGTTAAGGTATCATTTAAGTAAATGGTGCTTTCCATCCCATGCAGGCGTGCATTCATTAATGCCAAACGGTGTGCATCGCCAACAAGCTCTACCCCGCTAAAGGCTTTTTCTTCCTGAAATTTGCGCTCTTTTTCATCTAGCGCATAGTAATCATCTGTTTTGTCACGCAAATATTTATCTGCCGAAATCATAAAGCCAAAAGTGCCGGCTGCAGGATCGTTCCAACGCTCCCCAATTTTAGGAACTAGTAGATCCACCATTACGTTAATTAGTGGTCTTGGGGTAAAGTATTGCCCGGCACCACTCTTCTTTTCTCCGGCATTTTTTTCTAATAGACTTTCGTAAATATCTCCCATCGTATCACGATCGTCTTCTTCGTACCAGTCGATTTTATCAATCGCCTGTACCAGCGTATTAAAATTTACCGGTTTACGAAGGCTGGTAGAAGCATTGGTATAAATTTCCTGTATAGAGGCACTGCTAGACTGATTGCTAATTTCAGCCAAAAACTTACGGTATCTTACAAAAGCTTCGTTATTATCTTCTTCTTCAACAAAACCTCGCCAACGATATTCTTCAGGGATATGTTCTTCAAAACCTTTAACCTCAGAAAGTTTAAGGAAAAGAATATAAGTCAATTCATTCAAATATTGGTGATAGGTAACCCCGTCGTCACGTAAAACGTTACAAAGGTTCCATAACTTTTGTGCGATTTGATCTGCGCTCATCTTGATATATTTCTTCGACAGTTGCTCTTATTTGCAACTGTTATTTTTTAGGAAGCCGAATATAGATTATCATTTAACTTATCCAGTACTTCATCCAGGTTATTTTCAAAAATTTTATTCAGTCTTTTATAACCGCCATCTTTTCTAAAAGGTTCTTTATCCAGATCGTCTTTAGTGATAATCGTTTCTTTTATTAATTGTGCTTCAAAACGATCTAACCAACGTAACTGAATTTTATTCCAATCTCGACTTTCTTTAATTTTTGAAACTGCTTTTTTGATGCGTTCTTCGTGATTTAGTAAAGACGTATTTAAAGCCATAGTGCGGATATATGAAATAATATCTGCGGCAATTTCTACATTTTTAGTTTGCTTCCAGGCGGTGTTAAGATTAACTGCGCTATAGCCTTGCTCATCTAATAAAAGTTTAAGCTCCTTTAATGATTCGCGACTTAAAGACTCAGGCTTTGTGCAAACAATATTTAATGCTGAAATTTTATTTCTATTTTCTTCTATAAATTTTCTAAAACCTTCGATATAATCTTCTGGTTTTTCTGCCTTACCATAACCCCTTTCAATCCCTACAAATTCATCTTTATGATCTGAAACATATTGAAGTTTTGGTTGATAAACTTTAGTATCCAGAAAATTCCATAAGCCTTTATATTCTGAAATGATTTTCTTTACTTCATCTTGCTTTACCTGTTTAAAGGCAGAAATTAATTCGTCTGGAGATTGCCCACCAGATAAATACGCAAAATGCTCTAATTGATCGTCGTTAAGTTTTCGTTTTTTACGCTGCATTTTCGCAACGATCTCTTCTAACTGCTGCTTTGCTCGCTCTGGAGTATCGATAATCTCTAATTCTTCAGCTAATTTTTTAAATGACGTAGAAGGTTTAGAGACCGTTTTCATTTGGGTGTAATCTTCTAAAGCCTCATAAACTCTAACCGCATCATAAATTTTAAAGAATTCTTTACCAATATCATCACAAAGCCGTGTTGCTCTACCAATCATTTGTTCAAAAAGAATTCTGGATTTAACGCGGCGCAAGAAAACTAGATTGGTGATTTGTGGTACGTCTATCCCGGTAGTTAACAAATCTACTGTTACCGCTATTGTTGGAAATTTTTCATTTTTAAATCGCTTAGTAAGATCTGAAGGATCATAGCGATTTCCTGTAATTTTTTCGATGGTTCCATCTTGAAGATCTGAACCTAATTCAGCATATTCCTCATAAAGCATTTTTACGATCATGTCTGCATGTGAATCTCGAACGGCAAAAATCAAGGTTTTCTCATCACCTTCAGGATCAATTTCTTTAACCAGTTGTTTTATGATTTCACGATTAAAGGCTTCTGTAATTACCATTTTATTGAAATGTTCAATTTCAATATGCATTTCGTCTTCTAATTCACTTAGCTCTTCAATAGTATTCGATTCAGAAATATAAACTTTAGGTTTATCCCCTTTTTTCCAAAGCATTCCTTCTTCAGAAAGTTTAGTTTTAATTAAATAAGGAGGTTCATGATCTACCAAAAAACCGTCGATCACTGCCTGGCGATATGAGTAACTAAACACCGGTTTTCCAAATATTTCTTTGGTATGTAATGCAGGTGTCGCCGTAAGTCCAATCAAATAGGCGTCAAAATATTCAATCACTCTTTTATACTGACTAACGTAATCATTCTCGTCCTTAAAATTTAAATCGTCTTCGTCTAGCTCTCGATCTAAATTATAACCACGATGGGCTTCATCGATAATAATACAATCGTAAGTATCTATAGGAATAGGGTTTTCTTCATTATAGAAAAGACGCTTTACCATACTTTGCACTGTAGCAAAATGCAAACGAGTTTCAGTATCGGGAAACCGCTCTTTCATCTCCTCTATCTGATAGATCGCAGAAAATGTATTAATATCTTCAACTTTATTATCCTGAAAACTTCCTAAAGCCTGTTGGGCAAGTAAGGTTCTATCTGTTAAAAATAATATTCGTTTGAAGCGATTGGACTTTATAAGTCGATAAGTTAAACCAATAGTAGTTCTGGTTTTCCCTGTACCCGTCGCCATGACCAGCAAAGACCTGGGATCTTTTGGCTGATTTGCTATTTTTTGTTCAATAGAAGAAATTGCTTCAATTTGATAGTCACGCAAACTTAAACCTGTTCTACTCTGTAAATAGCCAATATCGCTATCTTCTAATTTTTTGTCAGCTTCCTCAACATCTCGTTTATAAATTTCCTGAAGCCCTTCAGGAGAATACCAACCTCTTAAAGCTTTAGATTGATTTCGCTTATTACGAATATCCAAAAACCAGATTCCGCTTTTCGTTTTGAGTTGCTCCAGGTAAGAGCGCCCATTGGTAGAAAATAGAAATGGAACTTTAAAATTTCCCCAGGATTTCAAAAACTCAATATCACTTAAGTTTTTAATGCATTCTGCATACACTTTCGGCTGCCCTAAATTGGTGCTTATATCCTTCGCATATTTTTTTGCTTCAACTAAACCATATAAGGTTTTGCCTATAAAAAGGGCGTAATCAGCATATTTCGAATCACAAGGCCATTCTGCAATAGCCATAAATTTTCCTTTTTCTGGTAAGGTTTTATGCTTTTTATAATTTAGAACTTCAGTATCACATTGCCAACCGGCATTTCTTAATTGCTCATCAATAAGCTCCCTAGTTTCAGACTCACTTTTATGAATATTATTAGCATTAACAACGGCTCGCTTTTTACGATCTTCCCTAACCTGATCATTAGCATTAAATGATGCAATCTTTTCCTGGTAATTCTTAACTTCTACACTTAATCTTTCTAATTCTCCCTGAAGTTTTTCTACAGACTTGTCTTCTTTTTTCTGCGGAAGTTGATAATCGGTTACCTCTATATATTCATTCTCATAGGTTTCATAAAACCAACGAGCAAGCTGAAAACATTTCTTTAAAATAAATAGCGCTTCAGCTTTACTTGAATTTCCTACATGGGTAGCTTTATTTCCTGAAAGACGCACCTGATGAAGAAGATCTTTCACCACATCTGGAATTATATTTCTATAATACAGTTGTTGAATACGCTCTGCTTGCGTTCCCTGAAATTCATTTAAATCTTCGAATTCCCAAATTAAACTAGCCAGCTTTTCTGAGAACAAACGCGATTTCCCCAAACAGGAACTAGGATCTATTTCGATTAATTTCTCAGATAATTCGCAAATTTTAAAAAGCTCTGGATACGATTCTTCAAGAAACGAAAACTTGGTCATAAGTGGTTGGTCATCTCGATGTGCAGTAAATATAGGAAAAATGTTAGATTACTGAACCCCATTCATAATTACAATCTGGGCATTCATAAGCTACTCCATTAAAATAAGCTTGATCTGATCCACATTTTGGACATTCTATTTCCATAACTATTTATTTAATCTATGATTTGTAATATTTAAAGGCAATTTATACTGGTTCGCATACTTAGAAAAGTCATCTAGAGCTTTTAAAGTAGATTCTTCTGAAAGAAATTTCTCTAACGAATAACTTTTGAAAATAAGATTCTTATCATCAGCTTTGCCTTCATCTTCCGATGTAAATTTAGGATCCTGCCAGTCTTTCCAAGGCTCGTCCCAATCTTCTAAAAAACTGCAAACAAATATTAACTTAGTCTCACTTGATTCAACAGATGCAAAATCCTTCAAATCATTCTTGATAGCATTTTTACCCTCTTTAATATTACGATAGTAACCGTCGTCGTTTAGTAAAAATACTGAAAACATTAAATCCCTATCAACTATTTTTTTTTTAAAGTTAAATTCATAATAATACATTCCTAACCAATCCCAAGCCCACAAATCAAGTCTTCCTTGTCCACTTCTCGGAGCACCTCGCGTAAATTTTTGCCATCCTCCAGCATAAGGCATTTCATAGGTTTTACCGATGAAATTCAATAAATTTAAAATTCTATCCTGATAGTCGAAAAGAAGCCTATATGCTTTTCTAACTTCTAGAGATAATCCTTTGTCCATTCTAAAATTTTATTTTCTGATTTATAATTAATAAAAGATGTTTTCAAGTCTTTTAACCATGGTTGAATAAAAAAGCCATGTAGTTCCATAGCAGTAATAGCATCTTCAAAGATTAATTGCTGATGCTTAAATCCTGAGATGTTTAGTTCCCCAAGTTTATCCCTGCACTTATGAATTTCGAGAAGTAAATCCATCCATCGTATTTTTGAGATTATATTCTCAGAATTGATTTGATCTAGATCAAACTCATTCAAACCTCCTAACTGAATAAGATAAACTGTTTTATTTTCGTCTCCATATTCGTTTTTGTAAGACTGAATTTCAGCTTCTATTTGATAATTTCTTTGCATATCAGCATCATAACGTTTAGCTTCAATAATTAAATCAAAATCCTGAAAACGAATAAAAACATCTGGTTCTACGTAATTTGAATTATTAGTTTCCGTAGCATCCCATTTAGGCCAATATTCTATAGATAGCATCTCTCCAGCAACATTTGGCAAAGAGTTTCTAACACTTGCTTTTTTAAGAATATCCCAAAAGATTTCAGAAGGCAAATATTTTAATATATCAAAAACGGCGGCAGTTAAGCTATCTTCACAAGCCAATAGATTGCCGTTACCATATTTATAATAGGAAATCATAAAAATTATTTTAATTAAAAGAATATTTTACAGCCAACTCATTAAAATACTCATAACGATTACATTTGCTATAAAGCTTATCGTCATAAATGAGGTAAACTTCTTTTGTGGTTCAATATTTCTAACGAAAGAATTTAGTCGAGATATTGTTTTCTTTTCTAAACTTTTTTGAGATTTATCTTTCGCATTTTCTTTAATTTCCATTATTATGGTTGCTAATGGAATAAATTCGATTAGGAAGGAAATAGATTGCCTTAAAATCCAGGGAACTTTAATTTTATAATTTTCAATTATTTTGTTGCTATCCATCTTAAGAATCGAATAAATGTTGTTCTTCTTTAATCTCTCTGTCCCTAAGTTTTCAATATTGCTTAAACTTTCACTTATGAGCTCTTTAAAAAAACTCTCAAGTATGAAAAATACACTCATCCCTATCTTAAAACGAGTATATTTGTAGCTTCTGATACCAACTTTAATACTAAATACTATGGCCACGCCTAATGCTAAAAGGAATACAAGTATGTCTGTGGCCTGAAAATCTGAAAATATATTCGAAAGTGCATATAGAATATAAATTAGATTCAGAGCGAAAAATGCAGCCGCAACCAGTGCTATATTTGAGGCAATGTCATAAGCTACTTTTTTACTTTCTACGAAAGCTTGTTTTGAAAGATTTCCAACATTTTGAACACCCCTTTTTAATTGATCTGACTCTATAACCTTTTTACTCGTACTTATCACATTACTGGACGTGTTTTTGGTTAAGGTTGTAAGTTGACTTGAAGAGGTTTTAACATCTCTAACTACTTTTTTAAAGTTGTTGGACTCTTTCACTTTTTTAGTTGTGTCCTTAATTTTATTATTTAAACCATTACTTACAGTTGATAGCTTTTTAGAGAGAGATTCCTTGTTCATTATAAGTGGCGTTATTAAATGTATATTTAGTGTAAAAAGATAGATTAAATATTTGAAAACTTTTATGGATAACCGTAAGTTGATTTTTAAATTCCAAAGGAGTAAAAAATGTCATTCGAACTAAATCTTTTATTAATAAAATTTCGTTCATTCAAATTTTCAAAGGTTTGTAAAGTATTTAGGTAGGGATTCAGTAAATCTACATTAAAAATTTTTAAGCGTTTAAAAACACCTATTCTTTATTCGAAATATACTTGACACAATACCAAAATATATCATCGCTCTGAAAACCTTGATCCACCAAATCGTCCTCTATTTTTTGGTAATCCAATTTTATACAGTTTAAGCCTTCTATATTCCAGGCTCCGTCCAAAATCACAAAATTTACATTACCATAGTACCCGTTTTCTTTACCGCTCTTAATTTTTTCAATAAACTCAGGTTTAGGTTTTTCATAGGAGAGGATATAATAATCAAATATATTTCCTATCATCACATAACTATGATCTATAAAATAAATGTTAGAAAAATCATGATCTGCCTTTGGATCAAGAAACTTTACTATTGCTTTCTTGATATAATCGTGATTTAAAAGTTTATAAAAGCTATCAATACGAAGTGCTACATCATCGAATACAACTCCAACAATTAAATCTCCTATACTAGCGCCGTTAAGTTTTTCCATTGCATTACTATTGAAAAAGAATTTGAATATATTGAAGAAAAAGGTTGTTTTCGGGAACTTCATTCTGTATACATCTTTCAGATATTTTATGGGAGCTTAATGTGATATGTTCAATATATCCCACTTTAAAATTACGATCGATAAGGATTAATTTTGTTTTGAAATGATCGATTAGATAAAAGGATTCACATATCTCCCTAGTTACTGCATCATTTGGCTCTTCTAGCAATACAAATAGAATTGTGAGAGCATCATTACAAGTAATACATCGTTTACCGTATAAATTAATTTCGAAATCTTTATAATTCTTATAGCCTAGCGATTCCAAGAATGCTTGTTTTACAAAATCTACTTCAAGCATTTTATAAAATGCTTCTGTTTTATTTAAACCTCTAAAACATTCTAGCTCCTGGAATTTTTCAGCAATTGGTGTTAGTTGATAGTCCACCCATCCGCAATTAATTTTTTTATCACGCTTAATTAGTAGTCTAGCTCTATGTATATTTAGAGAATCTATACTTAGGATAATATCCAAATTACCTGATACAACTGCATCGTCATTTTTGGGAACTGAACTGTTAATTGCTTTGCATATTTGACCAAACTGATGATCGTTGATCTGAACTTCTAGTTTTTTCATATTATTTATTTATAGCACAATTATATGTTTACATCACGTCAAAAAATGTCGCTATAAATTAATATTTTTGAAAAAATTAAAATTATGTCCTTTAGTAAAACTTTAAGTCGCCACTACAAAATCATTTCTCTGCTTCAAAATAAGCCCAGAAGCTTTAAAGAGATAAATGATGAACTAGCTAACCAACAAGATGCTACAGAAGATCTTCGAGTTTCTCAAAGAACTTTTCAGCGAGACATTCAGGAAATAGCACAAACCCATCAAATAGAAATAGCTTCAGATAAAAGTAAAAATGTTTATTATATTAAAGAAAGTGCTGAAGATGAATATAAAAAAAGACTAAGGGAAAACTATGATATTATAAATGCCATCCGTATGTCTAAAGGAATGGGTGAAAGCTTGTTTTTTGAACAAAGAAAAGCTTTGGGTACCCAACACATGGCAGATCTTTTAAATGCTATTCAGAATAGAAAAGAAGTAAAATTTAAATATCAAAAGTTTTGGGATGCCTCTTTAACTAATAGAATTGTAAAGCCAATTGCTCTTAAAGAATCAAAAAATAGATGGTATCTAATTGCCAAGGATACGAAAGATAATATCATCAAAAATTTCTCCTTAGATAGAATGAGTGAACTTCAGCTTACTAAGCTAAGATTTACTTCAGTCGAATACAATATACATGAAGCATTTGAAAATAGTTTTGGTATTATAAATGGCACAAATGACAAAGTATCTCGTATCATACTAGCTTTTAAAATTGATCAGGGTAGATATATTAAATCTTTACCTCTTCACCATAGCCAGAAACTCATTAGCCAGAATGATAATGAAATAAGATTCGAATATCAATTAAAACCAACTTTCGACTTTATTCAGGAGATCTTATCACACGGAAGTGATGTTGAAGTGATTGCTCCATTAAATCTTAGGAAAATGGTCATTGAGAAATTGAAAGAAAATTTAAAAAAATATTGAAATTTAATCTGATATTTTCCTTACTTTAGATTTTGTTTTCGGGAAGTAAACAAACGTTTACAGCTACTTTTCATCTTTTAAATCACTGTTTTACAGTATATTAGAAACCACCTTCTCTGTATCGGGAAGTAATAAAAACTCCATAATTCTACGAAGCTATTTTTGAAGTTTAATTTAGTCATCTTCGCTAGTTTAAAGCGTATTATATCTGACTCAAAAAAAGCCACTAAACTTTATTTAGCGGCTGATCAATATTATAGAAAAGTAGAGAAAATAAAACTTACTAAAGTTTAACGAATTAAGCTTGAGCAAGATTTTCTGCTTTTTTACGTCTCTCTTTTTCTCTGGTGAGCAAATTAAGCTCTCTACTTGTTTGCCCTTTTACTGAAGAGTTTTCTTCCGCTCTTCTTAATAGATAAGGGACAACATCCTTAACAGGCCCAAACGGAACTAATTTTGCCGTATTATATCCTCTGGCTGCCAAATTATAACTTATTTGATCACTCATTCCGTATAGCTGACTAAACCAAACTCGTTGATCATCCTTCGCTATTTTTTTATCTTCCATGATCTGTAGAGCCAAATAATTGCTAATTTCATTATGCGTTCCGATAAAAAGTGAAAAATCTTCTAAATGGTCTAAACAATATCCCATCACGCTATTAAAATTAACATCTGTCGCTTCTTTAGATTCACAAATTGGTGATCTTTTACCTCTTTTTCTAGCTCGTTTATTTTCCTTTTCCATATAGGCACCTCTCACGATCTTTGCCCCAATTTTAAAGCCCTGCTCTTTGGCCTTTGTATGTAGTTCCTTTATATATTCCAGACGATCCCAACGATAACATTGAAAAGTATTAAAAATTAGAGCTTCATTTTGGTTAAATTTGGCCATCATTTTTTCCATTAGATTATCTGCAGCTTCCTGCATCCAAGATTCTTCAGCATCTGCATATAATCTTACTTTCAATTCATTCGCCTTTTCACATAGCCCTTCTACCCTTTTCTGGACACGCTCCCATTCCTCTTTTTCCTTATCATTAAGACTTACATGGGAACTTACTTTATGCCAAATTTTGAATCTACCTAGAGCAGTTGGCTTAAAAATTGCGAAAGGAACTTCATTTTCTTCCTTGGCCAATTCAATAAGTTCTAACTTTACTTTGTAAGCAGAATCAAATTCTTCTTCTGTCTTTTTTCCTTCTACGGAATAATCTAAAATACTGGAAAGATTTACCTCATCCATTTGATCCATGGTTGGTTTACAATCCTCTATGGTCACACCCCCACAGAATTGATCGAAAATGGTATTTTTAATGATTGGTGTAATAGGCAATTTTGCTTTTAGAGCAAATTTTGTAAGTCCGATTCCTGGTTTTATTAATGAAGGTTTTCCCATCACACTAAAAAGAAGTACGGCTCTATTTATTTCCATATCAGATTTTAACTTGAAAGCCGTTTCTGTATCGTTGAATATTTTCTCTTTTATCATATTTTAAAAATACTCAAGATCTTTGGCTTATCTCATATGATTAATAAACCTTAACTTCTGTATAAGCTTCATAAATTAAAAGTGTTCGTTTTTTAAGCTTTCGTGGTATAATAAATTAACACTTTTCAAATTTCCTTTAAGCAAATTTTAAATATCAAATAGAGCCATAATCTGGAAATACTAATTCTATAAGGTTTTGTCAGATACTAATTTACACCTATTTATCATCATTACTGATTGCAAAATGCTAAGCATACGATTGTTTCCAATTAAGTCAATAAGCATCAGGATACTACAGGATAATTAAAAATAACTTTTAGAATAACTTTAATACCAATATTAGGAGAATCTGGCAGAGCCTTTATAGTTTGACAATCGAATCATTAGTCACTACAATTTCCAATCTCAATTATTCTCCTATCTAAATACTGCCAGAAAGCAAAAAAAGCACCGATATTCTCGGTGCTTTTTACTTCTCTAAAAAAGAAGATCGTAGTCTTCCAAATAGACTACGACCTTCTCAAACCAAAAAATCCCCAAAAAAAACTTTATAGATGTGAAGAAATATGGTGGTGCTCATCGATAAGTGGGCCTCCTTCCAAAATTTCTTGCGATGCTTTTTGCGCAAATTTTTCAAAGTTTAAATGGAACGAATGTGCAAGTTGAATTGATTTTTGAATATACACACCTTTTTGAAGCCAAGTATTAATTGGATTCAGCATTTCTGAAGGTACACCTGCACAATATTTAGGCATGTTCAAGCCAAAAATTGGATGCATTTCAAAATCTACATTTTCAAGGTTCCCGTTCAAAATTTCAGTAATCATACTACGAGTGTATCTTAATTTTATTCTAGATCCAACCCCGTAAGGGCCTCCACTCCATCCAGTATTAATCAACCATACATTTACGTTAGCTTCCTGCATTTTTTTACTCAACATTTCTGCATACACTGTTGGGTGTAATGGCATAAAAGGCTCTCCAAAACATGCAGAGAACGATGGTACAGGTTCTGTAATTCCGGCCTCCGTTCCTGCTACTTTTGCGGTATAACCAGAGATAAAATGATATGCTGCTTGTCCAGGAGTTAGCTTAGAAACCGGTGGCAATACTCCAAAAGCGTCACAGGTTAGGAAGAAAATATTCTTTGGATTTTCACCATAAGAATTCTCCTGAATATTCTCAATGTGCTCGATTGGATAAGACACTCTTGTATTTTGTGTGATACTGCTATCAAAGAAATCTACCTCTCCATTTTCATCGAAGATCACATTCTCTAATAAAGCTCCAGGTTTGATAGCTCTAAAAATGTCTGGCTCTTTTTCTTCAGTAAGACCAATCACTTTTGCATAACAGCCTCCTTCAAAATTGAAGATCACGTTGTCTGGTGTCCAGCCATGTTCGTCATCACCAATAAGCTTTCTTTCTGGATCTGCAGAAAGGGTTGTTTTACCGGTTCCAGATAGTCCAAAGAAAATAGCCGTATCATTATCTTTACCTACGTTGGCAGAACAGTGCATTGGCAACACATTTTTATCCTTAGGGAAAATAAGGTTTAATGCAGAAAAGATTCCTTTTTTCATTTCACCTGTGTAAGCAGATCCGCCAACTAAAGCTATTTTTCTGGTGAAGTTTAATATACTAAAGTTTCCTTGTCGCAAACCATAAGAAGCAGGATCTTCTTCTACATAACCAGGTACACAAAGCACTAACCATTCTTCATCAAAATTTTCAAGCTCTTCTTCATTCAATCTTAAGAACATATTTTTCACGAAGAAGTTAGACCATGGATACTCTGTGATTGTTCTAACATTCATGCGGTATTCTGGGTAGGCACAAACATATCCATCATGTACATACACTTCTTTTCCAGAAAGGTATTCTGTAACTCGATCGTAAAGCTTATCGAAGTTTTCTGGAGCAAGCGGTTTATTTATTTTTCCCCACCAAACATTTTTGGTATAATCATCTTTTACGATAAATCGATCCTGAGGCGATCTTCCGGTAAATTTTCCTGTATTCACGGCAAGAGTTCCGTTAGAGGATTCTCTCCCCATTCCTTTTTCTACCGTTAGTTTTTGTAGTTCTTCACCGCTAAGGTTCCACAGCACCTTAGTGTCTTTTATTCCGTATTTTAAAAGTTCTTTTGTTTTTGGGTAGTCTAGAGAAGTACTCATGATAATAGAATTTAAGTGAAACATTTAGTTTGTCCAGTAAACTGGTACAGTTTTTATTTTAAGTTTAGTTGATATGCTAATTTTTTAATCTAACACCAGCAAAGGCTTATCACTATGCAATGTTAAAATATTGGTTAGCTTACCTTTAGAAGCTTTACCATTTTCTAAATGTGTTTTAGGCATTATGGCAAGCATGTCTATATTATGACTTTCCAGGTATTGCTTTATTCCTTCTTCAATATCTTCATTTTCAAGATAAGCATGGTGAGAATAGAAATCTTCTAGGAAGTATTCTATGGTTCTTTCATTGATCTCATCGTATTCTGAATAGCCCATTAATTTAGAACCTTTATCCACGGTTAGTAAATGAACTTTTGCTTTAAAACGTCTTGCTACATCTAGTAAAGTAAAGAGCACATTTCTATCTGCTATTTTTTCTTTACCCATGGTTAAAATGATCGTTTTTAGACTGAAATATTTAGAATTTTCTGGGATCACTAAGACCGGAAGATCTGCTTGCTGAATAAACTTAGAGGTATTAGAAGTCATATCTTCTCTTTTAACCTTAGAGCCTCGAGTTCCTATGATCACAAGATCAATGTTTAGTTCGTCCCTTAATTCTACAATTACGGGTGCGGTTTCTCCTTGTTTTACAAGCGTTTTGATCTCTGGAAATCCAGGTTTATTATAATCAGCGATTACTTCATCTAACTTTGCCTTTACCTCAGCCTCATTAGCATTTTCTGGTAAGATGCGAAGTAAATACACGGTCACAATTGGTTTTTGTTTTGCAAATTCAACAGCATACTTTAGTGCATTTAAAGAAGCTTTTGAAAAATCGAAAGGGATAAGAACAGTTTTCATGTTTTTTGGTTTTAATTGAATTCCATAGATATATTTCAAAATTTTGAGGGCCGTCTATCTTCCGTTTCTCCTAACTGCGTTCTCTAAATTCGAACACAATTGGTAGGGAGTAAGAAATTCTTACCGGGCGATTACGCTGCATACCAGGCTGCATTTGAGGCAGAAGTTTTATCACTCGCTCTGCTTCTTCTTCTAACAAAATGTTTGGTGCTCTGGATTGTATATCGGTTACTTTTCCAAATTCGTTAATCTTAAAGACTACGATTATTCGGTTTATTCCAGATACTCCGGCATCTGTTCCTACATCGGTATTAAACTCATTTCTAACAAATTCGTCTATTTTCTCGGTCATACATTTTTTACGAGCTTCATTATCTTTAAGATCCTCACATCCAGGGAATATTGGCACCTGTTCTACGAATACAAATGGAACTTGCTCTACCTCTTCTTCGCCATACCCGTCTGAAATATCTGCTACTTCTGCAATGGTTTCGATTCTATCGTCCTGGTCACTTTCTGTAGAGACGATTACATCTTCTTGAATGTCCAGATCATCATTTACAATATCGATCACTTCTGGAATTACAGGTGGCGGTGGAGGTGGTGGAGGCGGCGGAGTATTCATTTGGGTAATTGGAATATCCACGATCATTTCTTCATCGACCTCTACGGTATAATTATCGACACTATCATTTACAGCTGTGCGCATTTCTAAAGTAAAATACACAGAGGACAGTATCATGATGAGACCAATTTGGAAGAAAATCAAACTTCCTCTGTTGAGGTCTGCTTTGGGATTTTTCTTGGCTTTCATGACGCTTGGTTTAAATTTCTATTCAGTGATTATTTAAATTTCCGAAGCTAAACTTCGGGGAATTTCAATCTCTTTTGGGGCGTCGTTCTTTATAAATCGGTCTAAAAATTGATCTTTTTAAATAACTGATTTACAAATTCCTCCATCATTTTTACAGTATTAAAGGTATATACTATCTACTTAAAGAAACCTGATAAATATCAGCTTTAGAAAATTTTTCAATATTTTTTTCTGCGGAAGATATCAATGCTCAAATTCGATGTTTTTTGCAGTGATTTTTTCTGAAAAAGACTAACAGAAAATTCAGCATAAAAACTTCAGAAATTAATCAATATTCACTGAAGCACTGGTGCTAAAAGCGCTAATGATCCTAAAACACAAATTCACTTATAAAATAGGAGCTTAAAACATACAAGATCGCTTAGAAAGCTGATAAAAATCATACAATCTTGCCAAAGAGACCTCTAATTTTACAAGTCCCACAGCATGTAAATCATAGCTATTATGAAAATCTTCATCCAGGCATTTTTCGCGCTTTTAATGCTTCCATTCTACGCACAACAACCCCAGGATTCTTCACTTTTTGCTGAATTTGAAAAGCGAATGCAACTAAAAGCATTAGTGGTTGGTAGATATGCCGCATCTTTTGATGAAAATATCGATTTTGAAGGCAATCATTTTTCTGAAGAACTTGAAACTGATCAGGAAATCGTAAATAATTCTTTTCAAATGGAATATGTTCGATTTTCGACTAGCTTTTATATAAATGACAGAATTTCGACTTCAATTTTATTGAATTTGGCCAATTTCAGCAATGAATCTGTTTCGAGAAAAGTATTAGAAAATGCATTTGTTCAATATAAAATGAATCCTTATTTAAATTTCAGGCTTGGCCAGTTTAGACCGTACTTTGGTTTAGAAGATTTGCATCCATTTCAGCTTAATAATTCGTACCGCTGGTCTAACCAGTATTTTCTATTTGGTCAAAATGCATGGCAAAGTTTTCAGATAGGTGCTGCGGTTTACGGAGATCTATTTCAAAATAAAATTCCGCTTAAATACTACTTCACGGTTTACAACGGAAATAACCGAAATCAAAGACAGGATAACGATAACCACAAAAATTACAGTCTGCGTCTAGAATTATTACCTTTAGATATTGTGCAATTTGGTATAAACGGCGCGATCACTAAAAAAAATCAGCAAAATGCTAATGCCTACGGTGCCGATCTAAAAATTAATTATCCAGTAAATTCTTCCTGGGAAATCGATGCCCATATGGAATATAAACGAGGTACCAATTTTACAGCCTATAATGATCTTTTTGATCCTCATATTTTAGAGCAGGAATTGCAATTAAACGATTTCTATATGGAAGGAATTTACAGCTTGATTAGGGCGAAAAAGTACGTTCATCTCCCCTATTTAAAAGCTTTAGAGTTTAGCATAAGGCAAGAATATCTAGATACCAATAGCCAGGTTACCGGAGATATTTTACGTTCGCACATCCCAATGTTCAGTCTGGTTTTGGCCGGTGATTATGATGCTAAATTGTCTTTTGTTGGTGTATTTTATGACTACCAAAAAAATTTTGAAAATACTTCGCAATACGACTCTAACCGCGGACTCATACAATTTCAGGTAGCATTTTAGATCTTAGCCATAAAAATCTAAATTCTTGCCTGATGATCAGCGATCTTTAGTTGATAGAACTGGTCTAATTTTCGAGTAAAAATATCCAGCTCTTCGATCACGATACTAATCATCTCTGCATAATTTCGAAGATCACATTCGCTTAATTTATCTTCGTTTTTAAGCACCGTACTTAATCCCTGTAAATTGGTAAGAGGATTTCTAATCACATGTGAAATATCAAAAGTAATTTGCTCTAAAATAGACTCGTATTCCATAATTCCAGAAACGTCTAATAAAGTTCCAAACCACAAAATGATCTCGTTATCGATCTTTTTTGGTGATGCTCTTAGCTTAAACCATTTGGTTTGCCCGTTTGGCCAAACAATTCTAAACGTAAATTTATAAGAAGACAAGGTGTTTGCTGCTTTCTCTACCGTTTGCAAAAATTCCTTTTTATCTTCTGGATGAATGTAATCAATAAATTTTATAGGATTTTCAACTACACACTGCTGCTCGATATCTGGATGTACATCTTCTATCCCTTTGCTTAAAAAATCAAAACTAAAATCAAGATTCGAGGCGATCCTTATCTGAAACACTACGCCGGGAACATTATCCATGATTTGTTTTAGTCGAGATGCGCTAAGATCAATATGCATTTTTTGATCTCTTAAGGTCCTACGCGTATTTAAAAAATCTGTTGCCTTTTTGGCCAAAAGCAACAGACCTTTTTTCTGATCTTCTGAAAGTTTATTAGGCTGTGTATCCATAACGCAAAGTGTCCCTAATACATGTCCTGCAGGGCTTTTAAGAGGAACACCTGCATAAAATTGAATATGTAAGGCTGCAGCGACTACAGGATCATTTTTAAATCTTTCGTCTGCATGCGTATTTTCGATCTCCAAAAGCTCGAGATCTTCAGATATTAAACGATGGCAAAAGGCTTCTTTTCTAGGAATTTCAGAAACTGCAATACCAAAAGTAGACTTAAACCATTGCCTGTCTTTATCTACCAGGCCAATTAAAGCTATTGGTAACCCACAAATTAGAGATGCCAGCTGCGTAATTTCATCTAGTTCCAATTCAGGATCTGTATCTAAAATCTGATAACTATAGAGTTCTTTTAAGCGTTCTTTTTCGAGCATATATTCTTTTTCCATGTTCAAGTGATCGCGAACAATGAAATTCGCATTTCTTCAGATTATAGATAGAACTAGATGATTATTAAAGTTATAGAAATACTCTGAAACCGCAGTAAAACTAAGGATATTCGGTATATCTGTATTCAAAACCCTGGATAAATTAACATTTTTTAGTATTAAGAAGCACCTTTAAAGTTAAAATTTCAGATCTGGAGTCAAAATAACGAAATTAGAAACGTTCATACTCTATGAAGAGTTATAAAACGTTTTATTAAAATGAACTTGAAGAAATATTAAGCAGATAGAAGAGGAGGTCCCATGTTTAGCTCATTATAGTGAAGATTATAAGAACAGAACCTGAAGATATAGGAAATAAAAAAACCACTAAAAAACATTGATTTTTAGTGGTTTTATGATAATATCTTATAAAATTTGTCGGGGTGGCAGGATTCGAACCTGCGACCTCCTGCTCCCAAAGCAGGCGCGATGACCGGGCTACGCTACACCCCGTTTTACAATTGTTATTCTCAATTGCGGGTGCAAATATAATAATTCTTTTAGCACCACAATAGAAAGTTGAGATTTTTTATATATTAGTTCAGTAAATAGCTTTTAATCCTTTAAATTACAACCAATCTCATAATAGCTTTTCATGAAAAAAACAATAATCTATATTGGTATCGCTTGTGGTATAATCGCTTGTGGTGAAAGTTCAAAAGATAATGATACTGCTGAAAAAACAGATCCTACCGTAGAAACTCCAGAAGATATTCAACAAGAAGTACCAGATCCTATCTCTGCTGAAACTAATGATAACTATGACACAGAGGTTGTTGTAGAAGGTATTGCCATCCCATGGGGAATCGATTTTCTTCCAGATAATAGTATGCTAATTACCGATAAATCTGGGGATATTTATCATTACAGAGACGGACAAAAGCAAAAACTTTCTAATGTTCCTGAAGTTTATGTGCGTGGCCAAGGCGGATTATTAGATATCGCTGTACACCCAGATTATGCAAATAATGGATGGATTTATTTTACTTATGCTTCTTCTGAGGGTGAAGGTGAAGGTGGAAATACAGCAATCGCCAGAGCTAAGATCGACGGAACTCAGCTATCCAATGTAGAAGTATTATATAAGACTGGTCCAAATACCACAAAAGGACAGCATTTTGGTTCCAGAATTAGTTTTGATAAAGAAGGTTATTTATATTTTTCAGCTGGAGAACGTGGCGCTCGCGACGAAAATCCACAAGATATTACTAGAGATAACGGTAAAGTTTATCGCTTAAATGATGATGGAAGCATTCCGCAGGACAATCCATTTGTTGGAGAGGAAAATGCTAAAGAAGCGATCTACTCATACGGGCATCGTAACCCACAAGGAATGATATCAAATCCTGAAACTGGCGAAATTTGGGTTCACGAACATGGGCCACAGGGCGGTGATGAAATAAATGTTGTAAAAGCAGGCGCTAATTACGGATGGCCGGTTGTTACCTATGGAGAAAATTACAATGGCACTCCTATTACAGACGAGCGTAGCCGGCCAGAGTTTGAAGATCCTATTTTTTACTGGTTACCTTCAATCGCACCAAGTGGATTCGCATATGTAACTTCTGAAGAATATCCAGAACTTCAAGGGAATTTACTAGCCGGCTCCCTTAAATTTCAGTATTTAGAACTTTTGATTTTAGACGGAAAGAAAATCACCAAAAGAGAGAAATTAGTCGAAAATGTTGGAAGATTAAGAGAAGTTGTTGAAGGACCCGATGGAAATATATATCTTGGCGTGGAAGGAAAAGGCGTATTAAAGTTAGTAAAAAAGCAGAATAATTAGATTAAACACAAACGATAAACAATGAAAAAGTTACTAAGTATTGCCGTGATTCTGGGAGCTATGGCTTGCAAATCAGACAAAAAGCAGGAATCTACCGAAGAGGAAGATACCTACACTATCCCGGCAGATAACAGTTCAGCAGAAAAAACACCTTTAGACGAAAGTATCGCAAGAGGTAAAAAAGTGTATTCTCAGCTATGTGTTACCTGTCACCTTCCTACCGGAAAAGGAATCCCGGGAACCTATCCTCCACTCGACGGTTCTAACTGGTTAAGAGAAAAAAGAACTGAAAGTATTCGTGGTGTAAAATACGGTATGCAGGGACCAATCACCGTAAACGGTAAAGAATACGATAACGTAATGACTCCTATGGGATTAAGCAACCAGGAAGTTGCAGATGCACTTAACTACGCAATGAACTCTTGGAGCAACAATATCGACGATATGGTAACCGAAGAAGAAGTTGCCGCAGTAGAAAAATCTGAATAAAATTTAATTTTTGGGGTAAATAATTAAATTTGCCCCAAATTTTCTCAGATGCTTATAATTGGAATTGCCGGAGGTACAGGTAGCGGAAAGACTACCGTTGTAAATCAAATAATCGACGAGTTAAAGAATGAAGAAGTAGATGTAATCTCCCAGGATTCCTATTATATGGATACCAGCCATCTAAGCTTCGAAGAACGTAAAAAGATCAACTTTGATCATCCAAAATCTATAGATTTCGATCTATTGGTTTCTCACCTTCAGGAATTAAAAGCCGGTAACAATGTGATGCAGCCGGTATATTCATTCAAAGAACATAATAGAACAGGAGAATTTATAGAAGTTCATCCTCGTAAAGTGGTTATCGTAGAAGGCATTCTAATCCTTGCCCACGCTGATATTCGCGATATGTTCGACATCAAAATTTATGTGCATGCAGATAGTGACGAGCGTTTAATTAGACGATTAAAACGTGATATAGCAGATCGTGGACGTGATCTGGAAGAAGTGCTTTGGCGCTACCAAACAACGCTTAAACCAATGCATAACCAGTTTATAGAACCTACCAAAGAATTTGCAGATATTATAATCCCTACCAATCGTTACAATACGGTAGCTGTTGATATCGTTCAGACAATTATAAAAGATCGCTTGTCCTAATTTTGTATATTTAAGCACATGAAATTAAAAGAACTTCGCAATAAAAGATGGTTTAAAATACTTAGCAATAAATATGTTTTGCTAGGCCTTATTTTTGCTATCTGGATGTTCTTTTTAGATAGTAATTCCTGGTTTATCCATCACGAACTTAACCAGGAAATTAACGAGCTTAGAGAAAACAAGGAATATTACCAAAAGGAGATTTCTCACGATAAAGCCATCATTGGCACTTTAGGCGATTCTATAGAATTAGAAAAATTTGCTCGCCAAAAATATTATATGAAACGTCCTAACGAAGAAATCTACATTATCGAATACGATACTATAGATTAATATTGGTCATTTTTCGCCTGTTTTCTTAAAACCACACGATTATGAAGCAATCATTATTTCAGGATTTTGATGAAGTTTCTGCAAAACAATGGAAACAGAAAATTCAGTTTGAGCTACAGGGTTCAGATTATCAAAACCTGGTAACTCATACTTTAGATGGCATAGATATTAGGCCATTTTACCATCAGGATGATCAAATTGAAACTTTACAGATAGATTCTAGCAAAGATTGGTCGATTTGCGACCAAATTTATGTTGTTTCAGAAGAAAAAAGCAACTACCGCGCTTTAAAATTAGTCGAAAAAGGAGCTGAAAGTATCTGGTTTATCATTTCTTCGGAAGAGACCGATCTAAAAAAACTATTCAAAAACTTCGATTTTCATTCTACTCCTATTTACCTGAAATTCACTTTTTTTTCTGAAGAATTTCTAAAAGGTTTGCGTAATTTTTTTCAGGATAAAAATGCAAAAGTTTACTTGCAGATCGATATTATTGGCAATTTAGCGGCTACAGGAAACTGGTTTGCTAACTTAGAAAGTGATCGTAAAATTTTAGATCAAATTCTTCAAGATTCGTCGAATTTCGAATCGGTTATTTCCGTAGATACCATGCTGTATCAAAACGCCGGCGCTACGATTCCGCAGCAATTGGCTTATGCGATCGCACATGCAAACGAATACCTTAATCATATTAACGAGGTGAATTTTCTTTCTTCGGAAGTAAAAAAAGCGCTCAAATTGCAATTTTTAGTGGCCGTGGGGCCAAATTACTTTTTCGAGATTGCTAAAATTAGAGCTTTACGATGGCTTTTTTCAAGTATCGCTGAAGCTTACGGATTCAACAAAGAAGTTTTTATTCTCGCCCAACCTTCAAAACGTAACAAAACGCTTTACGATTACAATGTAAATTTATTGCGCACCACTACAGAAAGTATGAGTGCAATTCTTGGTGGTGCAGATGCTATTTTTAATCTACCCTACGATGCGGTTTATCATAAAAATAACGAGTTTGGGAATAGAATCGCCCGCAATCAGCTTTTAATTATGAAGCACGAAGCGCATTTAAATAAAGTAAAAAATGCTGCGGAAGGTGCCTATTATATCGAAAACCTAACTGAACAGTTTGCTGAAAAAGCACTGGCAATTTTTAAGGATATTGAAAATGGAGGCGGATTTTTAAAACAACTGAAGGAAAGTATTATCCAGAAGAAAATAAGAGAATCGGCTGAAAAAGAACAGGCGAAATTCGATGCTGGGGAACTTATTTTAATTGGTACCAACAAATATCAAAATCCGGCAGATAAAATGCAGGATGAGATTCAGTTATATCCGTTCTTGAAGAAAAATCCCCGAAAAACCTTGATCGAACCGATTTTAGAACGCCGATTAAGTGAAAAACTGGAAGAGCAACGATTAGCAACCGAAAAAACTGTAAACGCATAATTATGGGAAGAAAAGGCCTTAAAGATTTACAGTTAATCGAAAAAAAAATAGGCGAAAAATCCACAATTTCGACCTACAAAACTCCGGAAGAAATCCATATCAAATCTTCATATTCCAAAGAAGATATTGCAAATTTTGAGCATCTTAATTTTGTTGCCGGTACGCCACCATTTTTACGTGGCCCTTACAGTACGATGTATGTGGAGCGCCCGTGGACGATAAGACAATATGCAGGATTTTCTACTGCAGAAGAGAGTAATGCTTTTTATCGCAGAAATTTAGCTGCCGGACAAAAAGGCCTTTCGGTAGCTTTCGATTTGGCAACGCACCGCGGTTACGATAGTGATCACGAACGTGTGGTTGGCGATGTGGGAAAAGCCGGTGTTGCAATCGATTCGGTTGAGGATATGAAAATCCTTTTCGATCAGATTCCGTTAGATAAAATGTCGGTTTCCATGACGATGAACGGCGCTGTATTACCCATTTTAGCTTTTTACATTGTCGCTGCAGAAGAACAGGGCGTAAAACCAGCGCAGCTTTCAGGAACGATTCAAAATGATATTTTAAAGGAGTTTATGGTGAGAAACACCTATATCTACCCTCCTACTCCGTCGATGAAGATCATTGCAGACATTTTTGAATACAGCTCGCAACACATACCTAAATTCAACAGCATTAGTATTTCTGGCTATCACATGCAGGAAGCTGGGGCAACGAGCGATATCGAATTGGCATACACACTTGCAGACGGATTAGAATATATTCGTAAAGGTTTAGAAGCCGGAATGGATATCGATAGTTTTGCACCCCGACTTTCATTCTTTTGGGCAATTGGTATGAACCATTTTATGGAAGTTGCTAAAATGCGAGCAGCACGCATGCTTTGGGCAAAACTGGTAAAACAATTCAATCCTAAAAATCCAAAAAGCTTATCGCTTAGAACCCATTCGCAAACCAGCGGATGGAGTTTGACAGAACAGGATCCTTTTAATAATGTAGCACGGACTTCCATAGAAGCGGCAGCTGCGGCATTTGGTGGCACGCAAAGTTTACATACCAATGCTTTAGATGAGGCAATTGCTTTGCCTACAGATTTTTCAGCAAGAATCGCGAGGAATACGCAGTTACATCTTCAGCAGGAAACATCGATCACTAAAACTGTAGATCCTTGGGCCGGTAGTTATTATGTTGAAAGTTTAACGAATGACATTGCTGAAAAAGCCTGGAAATTAATTGAAGAAGTTGAAGATCTTGGCGGAATGACGAAAGCCATCGAAGCCGGAATTCCAAAAATGCGTATCGAAGAAGCTGCTGCAAGAAAACAAGCCAGAATTGATAACGAAACTGATGTTATCGTTGGAACCAATAAATATCGCTTACAAAAAGAAGAGGAATTGCTTACGCTTGAAGTTGATAATCAAAGTGTACGCAATCAACAAATAGAACGCCTCGAAAAAATTAAGGCCGAAAGAAACGAATCTGAAGTAAAAAAAGCACTCGAAAATCTTACAAAATCGGCTCGAACCGGGCAAGAAAATTTATTGGCTCTAGCCGTTGAAGCTGCCAGAAAAAGAGCAACTTTAGGAGAAATAAGCGATGCGCTAGAGGAAACTTTTGGAAGATATAAGGCAAAAATTCAATCTTTTAGCGGAGTTTATTCTAAAGAAATGAAAGACAACGAAACATTTTTAAAAGCCAGAAAACTTACCGATAAATTTGCCGAGCAGGACGGTCGCCGACCACGAATTATGATCGCTAAAATGGGACAGGATGGGCACGATCGAGGAGCAAAAGTTGTAGCTACCGCTTATGCCGATGTAGGTTTTGATGTAGATATTGGTCCGCTTTTTCAAACGCCAAAAGAAGCGGCAAAACAAGCGGTAGAAAATGATGTTCATATTCTTGGTGTTTCGTCTTTAGCAGCCGGGCATAAAACTTTAATACCACAGGTATTGGAAGAACTAAAAAAACTAGGTCGTGAAGATATAATGGTGATTGTTGGTGGCGTGATCCCGTCGCAGGATTATCAATATTTATTTGATGCCGGTGCCGTAGCTGTTTTTGGACCAGGTACAAAAATTAGTGATGCCGCAGTACAATTATTAGAAATCTTGATTGACGAGTGATGAATAATTCAAAATGCATAATTTTGAGCATCTTTTATCACAAATTCTGAAAAAATATAAGTAAATTCATTGCTAAACTTACAAATTCAGAATAATGGACTTCACAAAAAAAATGCTGCGTGACGATGCTTTAGCCGGTAAAACTATTGTTGTAACTGGTGGTGGTAGCGGTCTTGGAAAATCAATGACTAAGCATTTTTTAGAATTAGGCGCTAATGTGGCGATTTCTTCTCGGAATTTGGAGAAACTTCAGAATACAGCTTCAGAACTAGAAAACGAAACCGGCGGAAAGTGTTTACCTGTGCAATGTGATGTTCGAAATTATGATGAAGTTGAAAAAATGCTTCAACTGGTTTTGGCTGAATTTGGAGAAGTTGATGTTTTGCTGAATAACGCTGCCGGAAATTTTATATCTCCTACCGAGCGTCTTTCAGCAAACGCATTTGATACCATTATCGATATTGTTCTTAAAGGAAGTAAAAACTGTACGCTAGCCTTTGGGAAACATTGGATTGATAAAAAAACCGAAAATACCTCAATTTTAAATATTGTTACTACCTATGCCTGGACGGGCTCTGCTTATGTTGTACCAAGCGCCACCGCAAAAGCAGGAGTTTTGGCAATGACCAGGTCTTTAGCGGTAGAATGGGCTAAATACGGTATTAGATGTAATGCAATTGCTCCGGGCCCATTCCCAACTAAAGGTGCCTGGGATCGATTATTACCGGGTGATTTAAAAGATAAATTCGATCTAGCTAAAAAAGTTCCACTAAAACGAGTTGGTGATCACCAGGAACTGGCAAACCTTGCCTCCTATCTGGTATCTGACTTTTCTGCGTATCTAAATGGGGAAGTTATCACCATCGATGGTGGTGAATGGTTAAAGGGCGCCGGGCAGTTTAATTTGCTGGAAGCGATCCCCGAAGAATTATGGGACCAGCTAGAAGCGATGATTAAAGCAAAAAAAAGAGGTTAAAACTTTTGCGATTGTTAAAGTTTTTGAAAAACCTGTTAACAAAATGATTTTATAAACCTATAATAAATTGTATTTTTACCTTCAAAAATTGATACAAATTAATGGGTAAAATCATCGCTATTGCCAATCAGAAAGGTGGAGTAGGAAAAACTACAACTTCAGTAAATCTTGCTGCTTCCCTTGGTGTTTTAGAAAAAAAAGTACTTCTTATTGATGCCGATCCCCAGGCAAACGCAACTTCAGGATTAGGAATTGATGTTGAAGAAATAGAATTGGGAACATATCAGCTTTTGGAACATTCTATTACTCCAGAAAAAGCGATCATGGAAACAAGTTCACCCAATTTAGATCTTATACCTGCCCATATCGATTTAGTAGCTATCGAAATTGAACTGGTTGATCAGGAAAATCGTGAGTCGATGCTAAGAAAAGCAATCACTCCGCTTAAAGATCAGTACGACTACATATTAATAGACTGTGCTCCTTCCCTAGGATTGCTAACTTTAAATGCTTTAACAGCTTCAGATTCAGTAATTATTCCTATTCAATGTGAATATTTTGCCCTAGAAGGTTTAGGTAAATTATTGAATACTATAAAAAGCGTTCAGAAAATACACAATAATAAACTGGATATCGAAGGTTTATTGCTTACCATGTACGACAGCCGTTTACGACTCTCTAATCAGGTTGTAGAAGAAGTTCAAAAACATTTCGATGAAATGGTTTTTGAAACAATCATTCAGCGAAATGTGCGTTTAAGTGAAGCGCCAAGTTATGGAGAAAGTATAATTAATTACGATGCGTCTAGTAAAGGGGCTACAAATTACTTAAGTTTGGCGCACGAAATTATTAAGAAAAACAGTTAGAGGATGGCGAAGGCTACAAAAAAACAGGCACTTGGTAGAGGTCTTTCTGCGCTATTGAAAGATCCTCAAAACGATATAAATTCAGCTGAAGATAAAAATGCAGATAAGTTGGTGGGGCATATAGTTGAATTGGAATTATCTTCTATTGAAGTCAATCCATTTCAGCCAAGAACCAGTTTTAACGAAGATGCCTTACGCGAACTGGGAAGTTCTATTAAAGAACTTGGGGTAATTCAGCCCATTACCGTTAGAAAACTCGATTTCGATAAATATCAGCTTGTTTCTGGAGAGCGTCGTTTTAGAGCTTCTAAACTAATTGGTCTGGAGACCATCCCGGCTTATATTCGAATTGCCAACGACCAGGAAAGCCTGGAAATGGCTTTAGTTGAAAACATTCAGCGCCAGGATCTTGATCCTATAGAAATTGCACTCTCCTATCAGCGCCTTATTGATGAAATTAGCCTTACGCAAGAGCAACTTAGTGATCGTGTAGGTAAAAACCGGTCTACCATTGCGAATTACTTACGGCTTTTAAAATTAGATCCAATTATCCAAACGGGAATGCGTGATGGATTTCTAGGAATGGGACATGGTAGAGCCCTAATTAATGTAGATGATCCTCAAATACAGTTAGAGATCTACGAAAAGATCTTAAAAAACTCATTATCTGTAAGGGATACTGAAAAACTGGTAAAAGAGGCCAAAAACGGACCTGAACAAAAAACAGCTTCAAAACCTTCAATACCGGTAACCTATAAAAAAAGTATCAAGGAATTTACAGATTATCTTGGGACAAAAGTCGATGTGAAGGTGCAGAAAAACGGAAAAGGAAAACTTACGATCCCTTTTTCTTCTGAAGAGGAATTTAACCGAATTAAAAAATTGATCCAGGGTGAAGAGTAAGCAGCTACTTCCTGTACTGTTATTGCTTCTGTTAACAATTCAACTTAGCGCTCAGGATTCTCTTTCTGTAGAAAATCCAAGGCTAATTGAAAATCCCGAAGAAGCACAAGATCTTGAAGAAGAACAGGATTACAAACCATATAATGCTTTGGCACCTGCAAAAGCTGCATTTTACTCGGCAATTCTACCCGGTTTAGGTCAGATTTATAATGGCAGAATTTGGAAAGTACCTTTGGTTTATGCTGGGATAGGAATTCCTATTTATTTCTACATCGATAACGATCGCCAGTATGATCGCTACCGTACAGCTTACAAACAACGACTAGCAGGTCGTGAAGATGAGTTTGCCGGGCGAATATCAGACCAGGGATTGCGAAGCGCCCAGGAACTTTACCAGAGAAATAAAGAAATATCGATTTTAGTAGCCATAGGATTTTATGCGCTAAACATTATCGATGCTAACGTAGATGCACACCTACAACAATTTAATGTAAGCGAAGATCTAAGTTTAAAACCAAATTATAATCTCGATAAATTTACAGGAAAATCAAATTACGGATTTTCACTGAATTTTAAATTTTAAAAATGAAAATAGCACTTTTAGGATACGGAAGAATGGGACAGGCAATAGAAAGTATTGCTATAGAACGCGGACACGAAATTATTCTGAAGATCGATAAAAATATAGAAAGTTATAGCTTGGAAGAAATAGGAATCGATGTAGCCATCGATTTTAGTATTCCAGATGCCGCTTTTAAAAATATTACATCTTGTTTTAAGGCCGGTATTCCGGTAGTTTCTGGCACAACCGGTTGGTTAGATAAATATGATGAAGCAGTTGAAATGTGTAACGATAACGACGCTGCATTTATTTATGCCAGTAATTTTTCTTTAGGAGTGAACATATTCTTTGAGCTGAATAAAAAATTAGCCGGCATGATGAAGAATCTTGAAGAATATGGCGTAGAAATTGAAGAGATTCATCACACCAAGAAATTAGATGCTCCCAGCGGAACGGCAATTAGTTTAGCTGAGCAGATCATAGATGTAAATGAACGTAAGAAAGGTTGGCATTTAGAAACTGCGAATGATAATGAAATTCCGGTTTTTGCAAAACGAATTGAAGATGTGCCGGGAACCCATACGGTAAGTTATACATCCAGAATCGATGATATCGAGATCATGCATACAGCGCATTCTCGAGAAGGATTTGCAAAAGGAGCGGTAGTGGCAGCAGAATGGTTAAAAGATAAAAAAGGAGTACATACGATGAAAGATGTTCTATCAAGTCTTTTTGAATAAAAAGACTTCTATTTTATCGAATTTTAGCAAAAGACATCAATATTTTTAGTTTTACTTTCAGAATAAATTTTGAGTAAACTACCTCAGTTTAATCTGTTGAGTCTCTTGTTAAAAATTAATTTGAATATCGAGGTTATAGAATATTAATCTCCATTATCGCGTAACGAATAGCCTTTTAGGCATACTAACAGGGAAATAATAAGATATGACATTTACAGAGTGGTTTATTTTCTTTCTGGTTGTGCAAGTGATTCATTTTGCCGGAACCTGGAAATTATATCAAAAGGCGGGAAGAAAAGCCTGGGAAGCTATGATCCCTATTTACAATGCTGTGATCTTAATGAAAATTATTCACCGTCCCTGGTGGTGGGTTATTTTACTTTTTATTCCGATTGTAAATCTTATCATGTTCCCTGTAATTTGGGTAGAGACCTTAAGAAGTTTTGGAAGAAAAAGTACCGCAGATACGTGGTTAGCGATTCTTACACTGGGATTCTATATCTATTATATTAATTACACTCAGGATGTAAAACATGTTAAGGATAGAAACCTTAAGCCTGCAACTACGGCCGGAGAATGGGTAAGCTCTATTTTGTTTGCGGTCGTAGCAGCGACCATCGTCCATGGTTATTTAATGCAGCCATTTACAATACCTACTTCATCTCTAGAGAAAACACTTTTAGTGGGAGATTATCTTTTTGTGAGTAAGTTTCACTATGGAGCCAGAATACCACAAACTCCTATTGCCTTCCCAATGGTACATGATACTATTCCGGTTGCTGGAATTAAATCCTATTCTACAGAGCCTCAGGTGCCTTATTTAAGATTACCAGGATTCGAAGAAGTAAAAAAGAATGATATTGTAGTTTTCAACTGGCCTGTTGATACCGTAAATGCTTTTCAGCAATATGGTGACGGAAAATATTATCACAAACCTATTGATAAAAAATCCAATTATGTAAAACGTTGTGTAGCCGTGGCGGGGGATTCTTTAGAGATCATTGAAGGGAAAGTTTTTATAAATGGGAAACAACTTCAACTTTCAGAAAGAGCAAAACCACAATATTCTTACGAAGGCACTACCGACGGACAGCAATTGAATGCACAGTACATGTATCAAATGTATGATATTACTGATGGCTTCTACTTTAATAGTGCGACTAACGAATTCGTAATTTCTGCATTAACTGAAGAAACTGCACAAAGATTACGTAATAACCCTTATATCAAATCACTGGAACGCCGTATTTATCCTGAAGAACAAAAGTCAGCCAGTCTATTCCCTAACGATAATAAAAAGCGTTATAATTTAGACTATTTTGGACCAATATATATTCCTGAAGAGGGAAAAACAGTAGCGATCACTCCTGAATCTTTACCGTTTTACCGTAGAATTATCGAAGTCTATGAAGGAAGTGAAATGGGTATTGATAATACTATTAGCCTTAATGGTACACAGGTACTTTTAAACGGTAAACCTATAGAATCCTATACTTTTAAACAGAATTACTATTGGATGATGGGTGACAACCGTCACAATAGTGAAGATAGCCGAAGCTGGGGTTATGTACCTTATAATCACGTTGTTGGAAAACCGGTATTTATATGGTTCAGTAAAGATAAATATGCTTCAGGATTTTTTGATGGCATAAGATGGGATAGAATGTTCACTACTGTAAAAGGTGATGGTAAACCAGTTTCCTACCTACCTTATTTTCTAATTTTAGTGGTAATTTTCTTCGGATTTAATTACTTCAGAAAACGTAAAAAATCAGATTCTTAAAAAATGAATACTGTTTTATTACATCCGGCCTATTTCGGCCCTGTCTCGCAATATACTGTAATCACCCAATATGAAAAGATTGTTTTAGAGAACTTTGACAGCTATCAAAAACAGACTTATCGTAACCGAATGTATATTTATGATGCTAACGGTAAATTATTACTAAATATTCCTATAAAACATAAATCCTCACTTACAGGTAAAGCCTCAGATGGAAATCAGTTATACAAGGATGTTTTGATTGATAACTCTTTTGAATGGCAGAAGCAACATTGGCGTGCTTTAAAAGCATCTTACCAAACCTCTCCGTTCTTCGAGTTTTATGAAGATGATATCATATATTTATATGAAAATCAATTTTCTCATCTAATGGATTTTAATTTAAAATGCCAGTCCTTTGTTTTTGATGCCATAGGAATTGAAGCTGAAATAAAACAAACTGATGAATACTTTAGAAATCCTACAGCAATGGATAACGGAAGGCATCTAATTTCAGCAAAAAAAGATTTTAATTTTTTATCTGAACGCTACCAGCAAGTATTTGAGCCAAAACACGGATTTTTAAATAATTTGAGCATCCTAGATTTAATTTTTAACCTGGGCCCCCGAAGCTTAGATTTTCTGGAAAATCAAAAACTTCCCGACTTTAATTTTTGAATGAAAAAGTAGTTAGAATAGGATAATGATCTGAATACGGCACTTTAATTCGCTCGTAAGAGTTGATTTCAAACACCGTGTCTAAAAGATGAAAATCTATTCTTAAAGGGAAATAATTCAGATTATAAGTGCTGCTAAAACCTGCACCTTTTTTTACAAAAGCATCCTGAAATCGATCATTTCTAACATGTTTATAAGTATGAGAAAACGCAGTATTATTAAAGTCTCCACTAATAATTATTGGATAAGCAGATTCCCTGATGGATTGATATACTTTTTCAGCCTGATTTTGTTGTCTTACAAAACCACTAGAAATATTCTTAACCACTTTCTTCGATTCTTGCTTATCTTTAAAATTATCTACTTCCTGAACATCTTCCGTAACTTTTAAGCTTTGAAAATGGATATTGTACAGCCTGATGGTGTCCTCTTCAATAAGAACATCTGTAAAAATCGCATTATTATTATCCCCTGTAAAATCATCTACATTAAAATCTAAAGAGGTCTTACCAATTAATGGAAATTTTGAAAATATAGCCTGACCAAAAGATGACCTTTCAGATCGATATTTGATAAATTTAAATGGATATTTTTTTTCCAGATATTCATTTTTATAATATTCTTCAATCGTTAGTATATCTGGATCTGATTCATCTATTACCGCATTTATTTTTTCAGGAATATTTTCTTCCTCTGTCCAAACAGATTTATTAAACATCCTAACATTATAATTCATGATAGAATACTTCCCAGCCCTATCTTCACTCGTAAATGGCCATTTATAAAACTTAGAAGCAAAACCAAAGCCTACAATCATAATGATCAGCGATAAGAGCATCTGTCGCTTCATACGCAACAGCCAGTATAAAAAGAAAACAAGGTTCGCAATGATCAAGATTGGAACACCTAAAGTGAGAACCGAAATAAGCGGATAACTTTTTGGTGGAATATACGGGAGAAAATAGGCTAGGATCAGTGCGATAGCCAATAAAGAATTTAAAAAGAAAATAAGTTTATCAAACCAGGATAATTTTTTCATTTAATCGTCTTTGCCTGCCTGAAAGAGAAAATCCTTTTCTGCTTTCGTTAAACTTTCATAACCGCTTTTACTGATCTTATCTAAAATCGTATCAACTTTTTGCTGCTTTTCAGATTTAGACATTGATGTTGATCTAGAGCTTGATGATGAAGTTCCAGACCGTTTATTGGAAGTACGATGTACTGTTTTCATTTTAGCTTTCTTCTCTCTCTTTTTGAAAAGATTAGCTATGCCGTCCATTAAATTCTCCCACCACGCACCTATATCATTACCTTTATGCAATTGCGTAGTATATAGATACCCCAAACCTGCTCCACCAAGATGCGCCAGATGACCTCCTGCATTACCCATTGGAATTTGAATAATATCTATTGCCACTAATGCGGCCGCAATCCACCAGAATTTTAAATTTCCTAATATTAGTAATCTAACATACATATTTGGCGCTTGCGTTGCAACGCCAATTAAAACAGCCATGACACCGGCTGAAGCTCCCACAAGGTAAGATTTACCACCTGCAAATGCTGGGAATAAATTGTAACTCAGCATAAAAACCAATCCACCAATAATAACTCCAAGAAAATAATAGTTTAAAAGTCGTTTTGGTGAAAAGAAATTTAAAAAATATATTCCTGAGAAATACAATATCAGCATATTAGAGATCAAATGAAAGATCCCGCCATGCAAAAATGAGTAACTAATGATCGTCCAGGGTTTCAGAATAAATTCTGCTGGATCTGAAGGTAAAACAAACCAATCATAAAAATTAGCAAAACCCGGAATTTCAAAAAGGGAAAAAATCGTGTTTAAAATTCCGAAGAATAGAAATACGATCACATTTACAGCGATGAGTTTCTCTGTAACAGAGGCCGTATTTATCTTATATCGTATTCTATCAGATGTTCTCATTTAGTCCCATCTATTTTGATTAAACTGATTTTTCTTCCAATACCACATTGTGATAAATCCAATAACTGCACCTCCAATATGCGCCCAGTAAGCGGTGTTTGATGGTCCTAAAAGCGTTTGTCCAGTTACCGCTGAATAAACATTCAATAGAAAATAGCCACCAATTAAATATTTTGCTTTAATTGGGATTGGTATAAACATGATATACAAAGGTAGGTTAGGATAGATCACAGCAAAGGCAGCAGTGACTCCAAATATGGCTCCAGAAGCTCCAACCATAGGCACCATAAATGAGCTTGCAAGATCGTTTACTAAAGCATTACCGCCATTATACATCATCCCGTAAGCCTGCCCATCAAATTGATTTAGTAATTCATTAATTTGGGAAACACTCGCTCCGTTTTCTATCAATGCATTATAAGCGGAATTAAAGTCGAGATAAGCGAATAGAATCTGAAGTCCGGCAGCACCAAGACCGGCAGAAAAATAAAGGAATAAAAAGCGATTCTGACCAATACTTTGCTCTAAAAAACTTCCAAAGATATAAAGGCCGAACATATTAAAGAAAATATGCGAAATGCCCCCATGCATAAACATGTGGGTGATCACCTGCCAAAACTGAAAATTTTGATTTTCTGGAAACCATAAAGCAAATAAATCATAAGCCTTACCACCAATTACCTGGCTACCTATAAAAAATAGGATATTTGCTATTAAAATTACTTTTACAGATTCAGAAATTCTTCCCATTTAGGTAAACTTTTTATCTAATTCGTCCACGGTTAAAGTGACAAAGACCGATTTGTTAAACGGACTAACATCTGGTTCTTTACACGCAAACAATCGATTTACAATGTGTTGCTGTTCAGTACTGTTTAATAAAGTTCCAGATTTTACTGCCATTCCTTTTGCAAGCGATTTGGCCAGCAAATCGGTTTGCGAAAATCCGTTATCGGGAACTTCATTTTCAAAGTCAGACAACAACTGTTCTAGCAAAATACCAACTTCACTTTCACTAATTAATGTTGGTATCCCAGTGATCTCTACATTATCAACTTCAATATTAGAAAAAATAAAACCAGTTTGTTCTAAAGATTCCTTAATTTCTTTAAGCATTTCCATTTCATTCGTGTTGAATTGCAACTGTAATGGAAAAAGAAGCTGTTGGCTAACCGCCGCAGAGATCGTAATATTCTTTAAAAGCTCTTCATATAAAATCCTGGTATGGGCACGATTTTGATCGATTACCAAAATTCCACTTTTCAACGTAGAAACGATGTATTTTTTCTGAAGTTGAAAAGTCCCCGATTCGGGCTCGCTATGATTATCGTCAAAAAGCTTCCCGGTTACTTCTTCGCTTTCAAACTCGACCTGCTTAAACTGCGTTTGGTCTGCCTCTGGAATAGCATTTAAACCAGCATATAAACTTTCCCAGGATTGTGTGTTTTCTTTTCTGAAGCTATGACTTTTGCCAGATCGAATTGAAGATGTATTTAACTCATTTTCGAAAGGATTAAAACTACGATCTACTTCGATTTTAGGAACTTCAGCCTCTTTATTTTTATAATCGTAAGGTGTGTCCAGATTAGAATCACGATCAAAATCTAGCACCGGTGCCACACTAAATTGTCCCAAACTATGTTTTATAGCACTTCTTAACATAGCATAAAGCGCATGCTCATCGTCGAACTTAATTTCGGTTTTAGTGGGATGGATATTGATATCTATACTTTTTGGATTTACATCTAGGTAAAGAAAGTAACTTGGATAAGTTTTTTCCTTCAGTAAACCTTCAAAAGCTGCAGAAACTGCATGATTTAGATACGGACTTTTAATAAACCTGTTATTCACAAAAAAGAACTGTTCTCCCCTGCTTCGTTTCGCAAATTCTGGTTTCCCAACAAAGCCCGAAATTTTCACAATCTCGGTATCCTCATTTACCGGAACGAGCTTTTCGTTAGTTTTGGCTCCAAAAATATTGGTGATTCGCTGTCTGTGATTGGTTGCTGGTAACTGAAACAGTTCACCACCATTATGAAAAAGTGAAAAAGCAATCGACGGATGTGCCATCGCCACTCGCTGAAATTCGTCAATTATATGACGTAATTCTACCGCATCAGACTTTAAAAAATTCCGCCTTGCGGGAATATTATAAAAAAGGTTCTTCACGCAAAGTGAAGTTCCTTTGGGTGTTACGCAAGGCTCCTGAGAGGTAACTTTACTTCCTTCAATTTTAATACAGGTACCAACTTCTTCACTTTCTGGCCTGGTTTTTAATTCTACATGAGCAATTGCCGCGATCGAGGCTAAGGCTTCACCTCTAAATCCTTTAGTATTTAAACTGAAAAGATCTTCAGCCGCTTTAATTTTTGAAGTCGCATGCCGCTCAAAACACATGCGTGCATCGGTAAGACTCATACCGGCACCATCGTCTACAACCTGTATTAATGTCTTGCCGGCATCTTTTATTACAACCTGAATATTTTGAGCATAAGCATCTATAGCGTTCTCCAGTAATTCTTTAATAACAGATGCTGGGCGCTGTACTACCTCTCCCGCTGCAATCTGGTTAGCAACGTGATCTGGTAAAAGTTGTATTATATCACTCATTTAACGAGGATTCGAGAAGATAGACAAATCGAAATCTATAATCCACAAAAAAATAAAAATAAGGACAAGCGCTACATAAATCACACGACGGTTAATTTCTCTATTTCCACGATTTCGGCTGGCCTTTCGATCTCTAGACCATTGTGCACCAAAATCTATCGCATTTGTAGCTTCCCTATATTTATTAAATTTCGAATCAAAATCGTAAATATTACCCGTATCCTTACCGTTATAGTAACGAGGAGTATAATTGTAACGGACGTTCTTTTTGGTTTTTAAAAAATTGACTCTCAAAATTATTGCTTTAAAACGTGGTACATCAAATTTACTTAAAAGCTTTCTAAAATAGAAGAGCTCTTCTATAAAATTAAAAAAGCAATAATAATGCCGCTTTAAAAAAGCGGCATGTGGATTATGATAAGATACTATCTAAGATTATTAAAATCTGGATTCTTTTCTTAGTTGTGCCATTTTGATGGCTGCAATTGCTGCTTCAGTTCCTTTATTACCGTGCTTTCCTCCAGAACGGTCTAAGGCCTGTTGCATGTTATTATCTGTTAATACACAGAAAATCACCGGGGTATCGCTATTTACATTTAACTGGGTAATACCATTTGAAACTCCCTGGCATACAAAATCAAAATGCTTGGTTTCTCCCTGAATCACACTCCCAATTGCAATGATACCATCCAGCATATCATAAGTTTCCTGCATTTTCTTGCAGCCGTAAGTTAGCTCGAAACTTCCTGGTACATTCCAACGCACTATTTTTTTCTCTAATACACCATGTTCTTTCAATGTTTCGAAAGCGCCCTGAAATAAACCTTCAGTTACTTTCTCATTCCATTCTGAAACAACAATCCCAAACCGAAATTCTTTCGCGTTTGGGATTGAAGATTTATCGTATTCCGATAGATTATTTCCTTCGGTTGCCATATATGTTTATATGTTAGTTCATTGCCTGAGCCTGACCAATAAATACAGGAGCTTGTTCTGCTTCAGGAGACTCTGGATATTCATTTTCTAATTTATTAAGATACTCTAAAGCATCTTCAGCATTTCCTAACTCTAGCGCTGTAACAGCTGCTTTTAGTAAGAATTTTGGTGTAGTAAAGCTATTAGATCTCATATTAGCCGCTTTCACGTAATAATCTAAAGCTTCTTCTGGTTGCTCTAGTTGCATAAACGCATCACCAATACCACCTGTAGCTAAAGGAGCTAAAACCTCATCATCACTATTAAAGTCCTCTAGATACTCTATAGCTTCCTGGTATTTACCTGTGTATAAATAAGCGAAACCAGCATTATAAGATGCAATATTAGCACTAGCAGTACCACCGTAATTATCGATAATATCTAAGAAACCGTATTTACCTTCTCCACCATTTAAAGCCAGATTATAAAGAGAATCGCTCTCTGTAGCTCCAGCATTCATAGCAGACTGCATATAGTTTTGAGCCTGCGCCATTTCGTTAGCAGCCTCGGCTCTTTTTGGTTCTTGTATAAATTGCTCGTATCCAAGATATCCCAAAACAGCTACAACAATAACGCCTAATACGATATAAATGTATTTTTGGTTATCTGCTACCCAGGTCTCTGTGCGACTAGCACCTTCATCTAGAGTGTTAAAAACTTCCTCTGTAGTAGATTGACCTTCTACATATTCGTTTTCGTTTGTTTCTTCTACGTCCTGGATGTTCTCCTTTTGTGGTTTATATCCTCTTTTCTTATACGTTGCCATAAGATATTTTTAATGCGTGGCAAAAATATAATATTTTGTGAAAATTAAAAGGGAAATTATTTGTATTTTTTCAATATTTTAAGCTCTTTCGCTTAGCAATTTCTAGCCTGCCAGGCAGATCAAAACCACATTGATTTTCAATAAATTATGCATTTAAAACAGCTTTCTCTATTAAATTATAAGAATCTGGAGTCGTCTTCTTTCGACTTTGATCCTAAGATTAACTGTATGGTTGGGCATAATGGTGTGGGAAAAACAAACGTTTTAGATAGCATATATCACCTGGCTTTCGGAAAAAGTTATTTTAACCCGATTACCAGCCAGAATATTAATCACGATGCCGACTTTTTTGTGGTAGATGGTACGTTTGAGAAAAACGAAAAAGAAGAACACATCTTAGTGAGCGCAAAGCGTGGGCAAAAGAAAGTGATCAAAAGAAACCAAAAGCCTTACGAGAAAGTTAGTGAGCATATTGGCTTTATACCTGCCGTGATTATTTCTCCCGCAGATCGCGACCTTATTATAGAAGGTAGCGAAACTCGTAGAAAGTTTATGGATGGCGTGATCTCCCAAAGTGATAATGCCTATTTAAATAATCTTATAAATTACTCTAAAGTAGTATCACAGCGAAACTCCCTTTTAAAATATTTTGCAGCCAATCACACCTTCGATCGTGATACTTTAGAAGTTTATAATCTTCAGCTTAATGATCTCGGATCGAAATTATACAAAAAACGCCTTGAATTTTTAGAAGAATTTGTTCCGATATTTAATAAAAGATATGCTGAAATTACCAACAATAAGGAACCGGTAAGCATTAATTATAAAAGTCAGCTTGCTGAAAAGCCTTTATCCCAACTTTTGGAAGATCAGCTTCAAAAAGATATGGTTTTGCAATATACCAGCGTTGGAACGCACAAAGACGACCTAAGTTTTGAAATTGAAGGTCATCCTATTAAAAAATTTGGTTCTCAGGGCCAGCAAAAGTCATTTTTAGTGGCTCTTAAATTAGCTCAATTCGATTTTATTAAAAAAATAAGCGGCGTAAACCCAATATTACTATTAGATGATGTTTTTGACAAGCTGGATGAACAGCGCGTTGCGCATATTGTAGCTTTGGTAGCCACAAAAGATTTAGGCCAAATATTTATAAGCGATACGCATGCCGAGCGTACCGAAAAAGTGGTAAAAGAAAGCAATCAAACCTATAAAATATTCAAATTGTGAAAATTAAAGGAGTATTTTTTTTCGTAGTAAGTATAATTCTATTAAGTTGTAATAAACAGGATCCAAAAGAACAGATCCAATTTTTAGAAGGCTACTGGGAAATTGATAAAGTTGAAGTAAGTCCAGATTCTACCATTACTTATAGAATGAGTGAGAATGTCGATTATTTTGAACTAAGCGATTCATCCAAATCATCAGGCCAGCGTACAAAACTGCGACCCCAGATGGATGCCACATTTAAAACCACCAATTCTGCTGAAAAAATTGATCTAAAAATTGAAGAAGACAGTCTAAGAATTTATTATAAAACTCCTTACGATAACTGGAAGGAAACTGTTCTTGAAGCTTCAGAAGAAAACCTGGTTATAAAAAATGCTCAGAATAAAATATATCATTACAAAAAATACAGCCCCATAAATATCGAAACCAATGAAGAGGAATAACGAAAATCTAAGTTTAGGAGACGTTTTAAAAGAGTTTGTTGAAAAGAACAATCTTGAAAAGGGCTTGGATAAAGTTCATGTTCGTGATGCATGGAATCAGCAAATGGGGCCTGCCATCCAAAAATATACCACTGCAATTAAATTACAGGGAAGCACTTTGTACGTTCAATTAAGTTCTTCTGTTTTACGCGAAGAATTAAGCTACGGAAAAGAAAAGATCGTTAAAATGCTAAACGAAGAATTAGGGAAAGCGCTTATAGAAAAACTGGTTCTTCGGTAGATCAAACACAAAAAAAAATCAGAAAAAAGCATAAAAAAAGCTATCCGAAACTGGATAGCTTTTCTTTTTATTACAAAAAATATTCTTAGAACATTTCTCTACCTGCAAAGTGAAAAGCACCTTCGATAGCAGCGTTCTCGTCGCTATCACTACCGTGAACTGCATTTTCTCCTACAGAAGCAGCATATTTTTTTCTAATAGTTCCTTCAGCAGCATCTTCAGGATTTGTAGCACCAATTAAAGTTCTAAAATCTTCAACTGCGTTTTCTTTTTCTAAGATCGCAGCAACGATTGGTCCTCTTGTCATAAATTCTACTAATTCACCAAAGAACGGACGCTCTTTATGAACCGCGTAAAAAGTCTCTGCATCTGCTGTTGTCATTTGCGTTAACTTCATGGCTACGATTCTAAAACCTGAAGCATTGATCTGATCTAAAATTGCACCAATATGCCCTTTTTCTACAGCATCAGGCTTAAGCATGGTGAAAGTTCTGTTTCCTGCCATTTCGTGTTTTTTAAATTTTGAGCAAAAATAACCAATTCTCTTCCAAATACAAGGTTATTAAAACTTTATATCAATTTTCTAAAATTTGACGCTTGTTTCTTGCAAAAGCGCATTTTCTATGCCTCTCATTTGCATATTAACTTCCTGATTTTCAAAATCAAAGTTCAAAACACCAAAACTTAACTGAAAAATCACCTCTCCTTCACGATACATATTAGGCTCTCCACTAAACCCATCGTAAACATGTGTCATTCCGCTAGAAGTAAAGTCGTACAATGGCGCCTCCAGACCTTCGATATCCATTTTCGAAAATTCTGAAATATGACGATCACCACTAATAATGATCGGGTTTTTAATTCCTGAACTCACAATTATATCTAATAAATGCTCACGCTCTTCTGGAAAATTCGCCCATTTTTCAAAACGGTGTTGGCGACTTAACACCTGGATGCTGCTCATTATAACATGATAATCTGCCGTGCTATTATTTAATTCATTCTCTAGCCATATCCATTGTGCTTCTCCTAAAATGGTCCCTTCTCGCCCTTCATTAATAGGATCTCTAAAATAACGAGTGTCCAGCAAAATCACTTTTATGGTTTTCCCTTCAGCATTCAAATTCTGTGAATAATAGACGCCTTCTCGATCTCTACGCGAATCATCCTCGGGCACATTCATAAAATCAAGAAATAATTGCTGACTTTCAGCTTTCTTGCCCCACTCTTTCCCGGCATTGTTACTTCCAAAATCGTGATCGTCCCAGGTTCCCAGCATCACTGTAGAATTTACCAACTGCTGATATTCTTCAACATTATTCTGAAAATTATACATCTCTTTCATCTTCTCCATATCTGGCGTATCGGCATAAATATTATCACCACCCCAAATAAAAGCATCTGGATTATGAGCCAAAATTGGGTCCCAAAGTGGTTGCGGATTGTCCTGATCGTTACAACTACCAAAAACAATGGTATAATCGTACTCTTTTGGATCGATTTCCTGCTCGTCGGTATTAACGACGTTAGAGGTAGAATTACAACCTAAAAGAAATAATAAAACTGAAAATCGTAAAATTCTAAGCATTTTTGTTGTTTTGTGTCCAATAAAAATAAACATTGACTGCCAACTTCTAAAGACCGAAGCTAAGTTTAACGAAATGGTAAATTACCCATAATTAAACAAATGCTGATCTAGAAAAAAATTATAGCAGAAATAGATTAAAGAAGGATGAAATCGTGATTACCGAGCAAAGCTTAATAAGACATTAAATTGTATCTTTACCAATCTTATGATAGAGCAATATATTTTAGAAATTACTGCGGAATTAGCTAATGCTAATAACATAGTGATCGTGCCGCACAAAGGCCCAGATGGTGATGCCATGGGAAGCACCCTGGCCTTAATGCATTTCCTGAAAGATAAAGGACATAATGCTACCGTAATTGCACCTAACGAATATCCAGACTTCCTTAAATGGCTACCCGGGAACGACGAGGTAATTATTTACGAAGAGGATAAAAAAACAGCAGACGAAATTATCGAAAAAGCTGAGATCATTTTTACGCTAGATTTTAATGACCTTTCTCGTTGTGGTGATATGCAAAATTCTTTGCAGGCAAGCGAAGCAACTTTTATAATGATCGATCATCACCAGGAACCTGCAGATTATGCAGATTACACCTATAGTGATACCAGCATGAGCTCTACCTGCGAGATGGTGTACCATTTTATAGAAAGACTCCGCGCCAAAAAGAAAATCACTCCGCAAATTGCAAGTTGTCTCTATACAGGGATAATGACCGATACCGGATCTTTTAGATTTTCGAGCACTACACCAAACACGCATCGTGTGGTAGCAGATCTTATTGAAAAAGGTGCTGAAAATAGCAAAATTCATCAGGATGTTTTTGATACTAATTCTGAAAGCAGATTGCAATTACTGGGCGTAGCGCTTCAAAATTTAAAAGTTAATCGACAATTTAGAACGGCTTACATTACCATTTCTCAAGAAGAATTAGATACTCACAATTTCAAAAAAGGAGATACTGAAGGTTTTGTGAATTACGGACTTTCTCTTGATGGAATTATTTTTGCAGCTATTTTTATCGAAAATAAACAAGAAGGAATCATTAAAATTTCATTCCGTTCTAAAGGTGACTTTTCAGTAAACTCATTTGCTCGCGCACATTTTAATGGTGGTGGACACAATAATGCGGCCGGCGGAAGAAGCGAAGTCTCTATGAACGACACCATTGTAGAATTTAATCGATTACTTCCTGAATATAAAGAACAACTTCAGGCATGAAAAAACTAATTTTTAGTTTCTTAATAATTTCAGCAGCAATTTCCTGCAAATCTCCAGAAGCACGTTATCCTGTAAGTCAGAATTCAGGTAGCTACATTAATGAATCGGTAACACGAAATAAAAAGCTACTGGCGCAGGAAGAATCTTTAATAAAAGAAATTATTGCAGAAGATAGTACTACAAATTACATCGCCAGCAACGGCGGATTTTGGTATTTCTACAATAAAAAAGTAGCCGATTCTGTTTCTACCAAAAAACCAGAATTTGGTGATATTGTAAGTTTCGACTATCACATTAAAACTCTGGATGATCAAACAATTTATGCTGAAGGTGAAAAGCCAACAAAGGAATACGCTATAGATCAAGAAAATTTATTTAGTGGTTTAAGAAATGGATTAAAACTTATAAAAGCCGGTGAAACTGTTACGTTCTTATTTCCGTCGTACAAAGCTTTTGGATATTATGGCGATAAAGATCGCATTGGAACCAATATTCCCATTAAAACAACTGTAACTTTACATAGTATCCAGGAGATAGATTCTATAAACTAAAAATCTTATTTATTTTTACCCAAAATTAAAATCAATATAATGAAGAAATTTAGCCTTTTACTTTTAAGCGCTATTGTTTTGGCTTTTACAGCCTGTAAAGATGATTACCCAGATCTAGAAGACGGGATGTATGCAAGATTCGATACTTCTATGGGGCCTTTTATAGCTGAACTTTATTACGAACAAACTCCAATTACCGTTGCCAGTTTCGTTTCTCTTGCTGAAGGAACCAGCACTATGGTAGACAGTACTTATAAAAACAAGAATTTTTACGATGGAATTATTTTTCACAGAATCATTGATGGTTTTGTGATACAGGGTGGTGATCCAACAGGAACCGGTCGTGGTGGCCCGGGATATCGTTTCCCAGATGAAACCATCGATAGTTTAAGTCATGATTCTAAAGGAATTCTTTCTATGGCTAATGCTGGGCCGGGAACTAATGGTAGTCAATTTTTTGTAACCCTAGCTCCTACTACCAATCTAGACGGAAGACATACCGTTTTTGGTAAAGTAGTAAAAGGACAGGATGTTGTTGATGCCATAGGAAAAGTAGAGACAGATCCTCGTGATCGTCCTGTAAAAGATGTTGTGATCAATGAGGTTGAAATTATCAGAAAAGGAAAAGCAGCCAGAAAATTTGATGCGCCACAGGTTTTTGCAGATGAACTTCAGAAAATTAAAGATGCTGAAGCAGAAGCTGCCAGAAAACTTGAAGAAACAAAAGCCGAAAATAAAGCTATGTTCGATAAATATCGTGACGAAGCAGAAACTTTAGATAGCGGACTAGGAATTCATATTCTTGAAGAAGGAGATGGACCTAAACCTAAAATTGGACAAAAAGTTGGTGTAGATTACGAAGGTTACTTCTTAGATGGTGGCATCTTTGATACCAGCAAAGAGGATGTTGCCAAGAAATTCGACATCTTCAATGAAATGCGAAGTATGCAAGGTGGTTATGCTCCATTAAATATTCCCTACGGTCCAGATGCACCTATGATCGCCGGGTTTAATGAAGGTATCGAACAAATGAAAGTTGGTGATAAAGCTATTTTATATATTCCAAGTCATCTTGCTTATGGCGAAAGAGGTCGTGGACCAATCGAACCAAATACCGATTTAGTTTTTATTGTTGATCTGGTGGATATTAAATAAAAGCTTTTATTTAATAATATAAAGCCTGCCACTTGGCAGGCTTTTTGCTTTTTAGGTAAAATGTTTCATCAACTATCATCTAAATGAGAAAATTTTTCTTTGCCCTGCTTGCGCTTACTTTTGTATCCTGCAATCTATTAAATACAAATAACCTAAATAATGATTTTAGGTGGAAGAATAGAAAGTTTGAAACTCCGAAAAACACTTCATTAAATTTCAAACCAGAATTGATTAAGACTTATAATGAAGATTCTTATTTCCTGAAAAAATTCTTCGAAAAAGACTCTCAAAAAATTGTAAATAATTTCAATAAAATTCTAGTTAAAGATCTTGAAGAAAGAAATTTCAATTTCTCAGCAAAAACTCCAAATTATAAAATTTCAGTAGACACTTTAATTTTTAAAGAAATAGTTAAAAACGAAAATGTCTATACCTATGAAGAAAGAGATTTCTTAGGAATTTATGAGAAATATGCGGTAAATTTCAAAGTAATTGGTAAGGTAGAAACAGTAGATACTTCTGCAGTTATTGAATCTGACATAAATTTTGAAGCTACACCAAGAGAAGGTATGATTATCAAAAAGTATGTCGCTTATGATAATAAAAACACAAATTTAAATAAGGTATGGAAAAACCTTCTGAACAAATTCAGCTATCGCTGCTACGAACTTATTCAGAAGGAAATTTTATAATTCCTATTTCTTCGGAATATTTTTAAGCACTTCTAGCGTAAAATCCCAGAACTTCTGTGTTGAAGAAATACTTGCTCTTTCATCTGGTGAGTGTGCTCCTCTAATTGTAGGTCCAAAAGAGATCATATCCATTTCTGGATAATGATTCCCTATAATTCCGCATTCCAATCCTGCATGACAGGCAGCAATATTAGCCTTTTCGCCATGTTGTTTTTGATAAATTTCATCTAAAACTTTAAGAATTGCAGAAGCTGGATTTGGCGCCCAACCAGGATATTCTCCAGATTGTTTTACTTTAAACTTAGCTAGCTCGAAACTTGCCTGCAAGCTATGTGCAAGATCACTTTTTGTAGACTCTACAGATGATCTTGTAAGACATTTTATTTTTGCCTTTCCGTTAGCGACCACTACGTTAGCGATGTTATTTGAAGCTTCAACCAAACCTTCGATCTCGGGACTCATTCTATAAACACCATTATGTGCAGATGCAATCGCTTTTATGATCTCCATTTGATCTTCAACCTTCATTAGTTTTCCGCTAATTTCAGCTTCAGAAATACTAATATCCATATTAGGCTCTAGGCTGGCATATTCTTTTTTGATCTCATCGATCCACATCAACATCTGCTGAACAAAAAAGTTGGTATCTTCTTTATCTACCGTTACAAAAGCCTCACTTTCACGAGGGATGGCATTTCGAAGTCCGCCTCCATGTAATTCAGATACTCGTAATCCAAAATCGCGATAAGCAGTATATAATAATCTTGCCATTAATTTATTGGCATTGGCCAAACCTTTAATGATATCCATTCCAGAATGTCCACCTTGCAGGCCTTTTACTACGATCTTATAGCCAACACTATTATCGGGAACATTTTCTTCTTCGTATTCACGCAAAGCTGTAATATCGATACCACCGGCACAGCCAATACCTATTTCATCATCTTCTTCGGTATCTAGGTTCAATAAAATATCACCTTTTAATAATTCTGAAGAAAGTCCTTTTGCCCCTGTCATTCCTGTTTCTTCATCTATGGTAAAAAGAGCTTCGATCGCCGGGTGTGCAATATCATCGCTTTGTAAAATAGCCATTATCGTTGCAACTCCAAGACCATTATCGGCTCCAAGTGTTGTTCCATCTGCTTTTACCCAATCGCCATCTACATACATTTTTATTCCCTGGGTATCAAAATCGAACTTTGTATCGTTGTTTTTTTGATGCACCATATCTAAATGGGATTGCAAAACAACCATTTTTCGATCTTCTAAACCAGCTGTTGCCGCTTTACGGATTACAACATTACCGGTTTCATCAACCTGGGTTTCCAGACTTAACTGCTCCCCAAAGTTTTTGATAAATTCGATTATTCTGTCTTCTTTTTTAGACGCTCTAGGCACTTCGTTTAGATCTGCGAAGTTATTCCAAAGCGCTTTGGGTTGTAAATCCCTTATCTCATCATTCATTTTTATATTTTTTGATGTATTTTCAAAAATAATGCTATTTAATTGAGAATTAAAGACAAGAATTATAATAATATCTTAATTTAAGGACTAAAATCAAAAATGGGATCCTTACGAATCCCATTTTTGATGATTTCAGAGTAAACTATTTTACTTTTTCAAAGGCACAGACAGCTTTTAAATTTAGTCCTAAAAACATCGATTTTCGAGTAGAATTATTCAATAGTGATATTGAAAGTGATCGTTGCCTGAGCAAACTCACCAGTATCGTATTCGTAGACTAAAGCCTGACTAATCGTGTAAATATCTCCTGAAACAGAATGCCCCGGAAATTGACCAATTTCAAAATTAAAGTTGCTTTCAGTAAATTCTGAATATACTACCGCATTATCTCCCCAGCCAATCACGTCACCGGCAGCGTCAAACCAATGTCCGTAACCATTCGCTGTCGTTTCAGCAATTAGATCTCCGTTGCTATTTACTGCATAAAACTGAATTGAACTCCCTATTTCCTGTGCTATTTGATTAGGCTGCATTAAGAAAGCTTCCGCAATTGCTTCAGTATTTAAGGTGACATTTGTTCCTGTATAATTTTCGGTATCTGCAGGGAACGAAATATCATAACTTAGATCAACATTTTGCGGTTCACCATCTTCAGGAAGATCTACAATTCCCAAAATATTTGTTTCAGCAAAAGAAACCTGATAAGGCCATTGATCGTCATTACTATTATCATCGTCCCATGCGTGCGGTGAATATTCGCTTGGAGCACCGGTCACCACAAACCATAGATTTGTTGTATTTTCTGGCACTACAAAAGAGGCAGATCCATCACTATCATTATTCATATCGCCATAAACACGAGTTCCGTTTTCTTGTAGTGCGACAAAACCATAACGCCAACCAGCGATCGAAGCATCTACAGTATTAAACCCAGCTGCATTGGGGATCCCAGTAAAATCTACGCTAACCTCGGTATTTGCTTCAGGAACATTTAAAGGAATTACATTATATCCTGTTGTTTGCGGAGCATAATCTGGACTCACAATATGGCTACCATCTTGCTGACTGGTATAATTATAATTTTGAGCGCCAATAAAGTCTTCGCCATAACTTCTAAGATCGTCCAAATCCCAGGTTACAAATTTTGTTGCTGCATCGTAAATTTCAGCATTTAGATCATCTACGCTTATGCCTGTAATTCGCATATATGCCTGGATTGGATCTTCTGGTTCCCGAGCTTCTCGCCATAAACGACCAATAAAATCCCTACCATGTAAAGAAGTCCAGTAATAATGAATAAAATAACTAGCGTAACGATAATCTTCGTGATGAATATGTTTATTATAATTTTCAATATACACTCCAAAATCCCCAACGGTAAATGCAAGTTCTGGATACGACTGAAATCCTTGCCACTGTGCAGTTTGCTCCCAGAAAGCATTTCCGCCATTTCCGCCAAAACCATATCGAAAGCCATGACCATTTGCTATATCTGAAAATACCTGATATTGAAAACTATGACCTATTTCATGCGCAATAGTATGGCCAACGGGTTGCGCAGTATTAGGACTTATCCATAAAGCACCAATCGTATCATCGTAGCCAGAGCCTGTAGCCAGCCACTCTTCTTGATAAAATAGAAAGATCATCATTTTATACTGGTCAAGATTAGAGTTTCCTACTCCAGTTTCTGCGAAACCTAATTCCCCAATATTTAGCGCATAAAAATCTTCAGCTCGATCCAATAGGTCGTCGATATCTACACGATACTGCGCAGGCGTATCTGCAGATCCCGGAGCGTTATCACCATAGCCTGCTCCCCAAAAAACAATAAAATGTTCTGATTCACGGCTGCGGTTATAAGTCCACGTACTTTCTGGGTCTTCAAAATCCATTTCGCTAAACTCATTGGGGATGTAAATTGAAAGCTCTCCTTCTTCTGGAACAGGCTCTTCTTCGGGTTCTTCAACAGGAGTTTCTTCCTCTTCACCTCCAACAGGATCTTCGAAAGATTCATCTGAAGAACAATTCACAAAAAATAGATTCAAAAGCAATAGAATAATTAGCTTTTTAAGTAATCTCATAAAAATTTATATTAAGTAGGTTAGAATAAACATCAATATTATAAAGTCTGTTCATTTTAAATTCCTATTATTTTCCCCCATCCTTCGATTAAATTAGCATTTAGAAGAAAACAATTTCTTTATACTAGGCTTAAAAATCCTATTTTTGAGATTGTGAAAAAGAAGTCCCAAATAGTATTGGCCATTTTACTGCCGCTCCAGATTATATTCATCAGGTTACTGGCAGGAAACGAATGGCTGATAGAAAGTTGGTATAGTCGCGGAATTTATCCGTATATCTCTAGAATAATGCGTTGGTCACTTGGTATTTTACCATTTTCCTTTGGCGATGTTTTATATACGCTTCTTGTAATTTTTAGTATCCGCTGGCTTATTAAAAGATTTAAAACGCGGTTTAAAAAACCAAAAGAATGGATCGTAGAGATGTTTGCGAGCCTCTCTATCGTTTACTTTTGTTTTCATCTATTTTGGGGTTTCAATTATTACCGTCTGCCACTCCACCAGTCTTTAGATATCGATAATGAATATTCTACGGAAGAATTAGTTTTATTAACTGAAAAACTTATTGAAGAGTCCAATAAAATTCATCGTGAAATTGTACAAAATGACTCAGTAAAAGTTGATATTCCATATTCTAAGGCTGAAATATTTGACGTTACTGTTGAAGGCTATGATCATATCGAAACAAATTTCCCAGAGCTTACTTATACCGGCCGAAGTTTAAAAAGATCTTTATTTAGCTGGCCACTTACATATATGGGATTTAATGGCTATTTAAACCCACTTACCTCAGAAGCTCAAGTAAACACCACAATATTACCTTTTAAAATTCCAACGACTGCAAGCCATGAGGTTGGGCATCAATTGGGTTTTGCTAAAGAAAACGAAGCGAATTTTATTGCCTGCCTCGTCACGATCAATCATCCAGATCCATATTTTAGATATTGCGGCTTTACCTTTGCGCTTAGATATTGCCTGGCAGAACTTTTTAGAAGAGACCGCGAATTGGGTGAAAAGCTGATAAAAACACTTAACCCCGGTATTCTAAAAAACTACCAGGAAGTTGAAGATTTTTGGCTTCAGCATCAAAATCCTTTTGAGCCTATGTTTCAGGCTTTCTACAACCGTTTCTTAATGGTTAATAATCAACAGGAAGGTCTACGCAGTTATAGTTACGTAGTTGCCCTGCTCGTTAATTATTACGAGGACGTAGAAAATGCATTCTAAAAACATTAAAGATTTATTAATTTTTTCTTAATTTTCTGCTTTTTATAATTTCAACCACATTGTAACTAAACCCCTAACATTTATGAAATTTAAATTTCTACTATGTTTTCTATTCCTGGGTGTCACAAACTTATCTGCTCAGGATTACTTTCCCACAAATTCGGGAGTCAAAACCACCAATACCAACTATACTGTTTTTAAAAATGCAAATATTCATGTAGACCCCACATCTACAATTGAAAATGGAATGTTTGCGATACAAAATGGAAAGATCACGGCTGTTGGTAAATCGATCTCAACACCAAAAAATAGCGTGGTGATCGATCTTGAAGGAAAAGATGTTTACCCATCATTTATTGATCTTTATAGTGAATTCGGAATCAAAAAGCCAGAACGGCAATCTAGCTTTGGAAGATCTGGACAATATGAAGCAACTCGCGAAGGGTTTTACTGGAACGACCATGTAAGACCAGAGCAAAATGCCGTAGAAAGTTTTAGCTACGATGCCAGAGAAGCCGGAAAATATCATAACGGAGGATTTGGAGTAGTGAATACTCATATCGCAGACGGAATTATTCGTGGAACCGGAGCTTTAATTGCTTTAAATCCAAACGGAACAGAAGGAGACCGAATTTTAAAAGATCGCTCTGCACAATATTTATCATTCGATAAAAGTGTTAAATCACCACAATCTTATCCATCTTCTACAATGGGGGTTATGGCTTTGATAAGACAGGCTTACCTTGATGCAAAATGGTATGCAGATGGCCATGCAGATAATAAAGATCTTGCCTTAGAAGCTTTAAACAGAAATAAAAATCTAACCCAGATTTTCGCTACAGACAATTTGCTAAACGAGCTTAGAGTAGATAAAGTAGGTGACGAATTTGGTGTGCAATATGTAATTTTGGGTAGCGGTTTCGAATACGAAAAACTAGACCAAATTAAAGAAACCGGGGCTACATATCTTATTCCTTTAACTTTTCCTGCAGCTTACGATGTAGAAGATGGTTTTATGGCAGAATATGTAAGTCTTGCCGATATGAAAAGATGGAATCAGGCTCCTGCAAATTTAAAAATGCTTGCTGATGCAGATGTTCCGTTTACAATTACCACCAAAGGTCTGGACCCAGCAAAAGAATTTAAAGAAAATCTCTTAAAAGCTATCGAATATGGGCTTTCTAAAGAAGATGCTCTTGCTGCATTAACGACCACTCCTGCAAAAGTAATTGGCCAGGCCGGTAAAATTGGAGAAATTAAAGAAGGTGCCTGGGCAAACTTTATCATCACCTCTGGAGATTTCTTTGAAAAAGACTCAAAAATCTTCGAAAACTGGGTTCAGGGTGAAAAAGCGGTAATTAACACTATGAACACCACAGATATTACTGGTAAGTATGATCTGGAATTAGACGGAAAAGAATATACTTTAAATATCACTGGTTCTGCTGAAAAACCAAAGGCTAAAATCGAAGCCGAAGATGTGAAAGTAGGATCTAAATTAAGTTTTGAAGATAGCTGGATGAATTTGTTGATCTCTTCTCCAGATACTACAAAAACAGAATTTATCAGGTTAACTGCTAAAGTGGCTTCAGCTTCAGATAAGATTAGCGGTAAAGCAATATTACCGAACGGAGACACCACTTCGTTTACTGCTACAAAACAATCTTCAAATGAAAAATCTGAAGATAGCGAGGATAAGAAAGAAGATGAAACTTCTAATCCTGAAGTTGTACCGGTTACTTTCCCTAACGCCGCTTATGGTTTCGAGGAAATTCCGGAAGCAGAAAATATACTTTTCAAAAATGCAACCGTTTGGACTAACGAGGAACAGGGCATTATGGAAAATGCAGATGTTCTGGTAAAAAAAGGGAAAATCGCTAAAATCGGTAAAGATCTTAAAGCTGGAGGAGCAACGGTGATCGACGCTACAGGTAAACATTTAACTTCAGGTATCGTAGATGAACATTCTCATATTGCACTTTCTTCGGTAAACGAAGGTGGTCATAATTCTTCTGCTGAAGTTACTATGGAAGATGTTATCGATCCTACAGATGTCGCGCTTTATCGTGATCTTGCCGGTGGGGTTACTACTGCACAATTGTTGCACGGTTCAGCAAACCCAATTGGAGGTAGATCTGCAATCGTTCGTTTAAAATGGGGATCTTCTGCAGAGGATATGATTTTCCCAGACTCTCCAAAATTCATAAAATTTGCTTTAGGCGAAAACGTAAAACAATCTAACTGGGGAAGCGGTAATAGATTCCCGGTTACAAGAATGGGTGTAGAGCAGGTATTTATGGATTACTTTGGTCGCGCTAAAGAATACATGAAGAATAAAGAAGCCAATCCAGATTCTTACCGTAAAGATATCGAGATGGAAACGCTTGCAGAAATTCTTCGTGACGAAAGAAATATTACTTCCCATTCTTATGTGCAAAGCGAGATTAATATGCTAATGCATGTTGCAGATAGTATGGATTTTAGAATAAATACATTTACCCACATTCTTGAAGGTTACAAACTCGCCGATAAAATGGCCGAAAGAAATATTGGTGGTGCAACATTCTCAGACTGGTGGGCTTATAAATATGAAGTTGAAGATGCTATTCCTTACAATGCAGCGATCATGCATAGCCAGGGCGTTGTCACTGCAATAAATAGTGATGATGCAGAAATGAGCCGTCGTCTTAATCAGGAAGCTGGAAAAACAATGAAATATGGAGGATTAACCGAAGAAGAAGCCTGGAAACTAGTCACATTAAATCCTGCAAAATTACTTCATATCGATGATAAAGTAGGAAGTATTAAAGAAGGTAAAGATGCCGACTTGGTTCTTTGGAGTGACCACCCACTATCGGTTTATGCAAAAGCGGAAAAAACATTGATCGAAGGTGTTGTTTATTTTGATATTGATCGTGACAAAGAATTAAGAGAATCGATCAAAAAACAGAAAAGCGAATTGATAACACAAATGCTTCAGGCGAAGAACAAAGGCGTTAAAACGCAACCAGTTGTGAAAAAAGACAAAGTTGAGGCGCATTGTAACACTATGGGAGTAATCCGATAAAAAATTCAGAAAATGAAAATATTTAATATCACATTTATACTTGCATTTATTTCTGTTTTAGGATTAAATGCGCAACAAATGCCCGCCGCAAAGCAATCTGAAGCTGTTAGCATCGTTGGTGCTACCGCTCACATTGGTAATGGCGAGGTGATCGAAAACAGCCTTATCATTTTTGAAGATGGTAAGATCACATCTGTAGGCGATGCTTCGGCTGCAGCTTCACAAGCCAAGGGAGAAATTTTTAATGCTGAAGGAAAACATGTTTATCCAGGTTTTATCGCTCCTAACGCTACCCTAGGTTTAGTAGAGATCGATGCAGTTAGAGCTACAGACGATGAGGACGAAATTGGTGAAATGCTACCACATATTCGTAGTTTGGTAGCGTACAATGCAGAAAGCCAGGTAACCGAGACAATGCGTCCGAACGGAGTGCTTTTAGGACAAATCGCGCCTAGAGGAGGTTTTATCTCTGGAACTTCTTCTATTGTACAGTTTGATGCCTGGAACTGGGAAGATGCTGCTGTAAAAAAGGATGACGGACTTCATATTAACTGGCCAAACAGCGTTCGTCGTGGTCGCTGGTGGATGGGTGAAGATCCTGGAGTAAAACCTAGCAAAGAATACCAGGAAAACATCATTAAATTAAAAAGCTTTTTTGCTGAAGCTAAAGCATATTTAGCCGGTGATCAAAAAGAAAATAATCTTCCTTATTTAGCGATGGAAGCAGTTTTTTCTGGGGATAAAAAAGTTTATGTTCATGTTAATGGAGAAAAAGAGATCCTTGATGTAATTCAGTTTAAAAAAGATGAAGAATTAGCAAATCTTGTGATCGTTGGAGCTTACGATGGTTTAAAAGTGATCGATGAACTTAAAGCGAATGATATTCCTGTATTAACCGGAAGACCACACAGTTTACCAAATCGCGATGACGATGATTATGATCTTCCTTATAAATTAGCGTCTCAATTGGCTAAAGAAGGAATTCTTGTAGGAATCGAAGGCAGCGGAAGCATGGAACGTATGAATTCCAGAAACCTTCCTTTTTATGCGGGTACCGCAGCTGCTTATGGTCTTGATAAAGAAGAAGCCTTAAAACTTATCACCAGCAATACTGCTAAGATCCTGGGAATCGATGATTTTGCCGGTACTTTAGAAGAAGGTAAAGACGCTACACTTTTTATTAGCGAAGGTGATGCTTTAGATATGAGAACCAATATTCTTACCGATGCTTTTATCCAGGGTAGAAAAATTAGCCTGGATACCAGACAAACCAAGCTTTGGAAAAGATATATGGAAAAATACGAAAGACAGGAAGCAGGAGAATAATCCTTAAAACTTCCTTTAAATTCAACCAAAAGCTGCTCGAAATCGGGCAGCTTTTTTTATTATTTTTGCCTTTATGAATACAGAAATTTCGAGCACCCAAAATAAACGCATCAAAAACCTTTTACAGCTTCAGGAGAAATCCAGAAATCGTAGAAAAGAGCGCAAATTTGTGGTCGAGGGATTGCGAGAAACAGGCCTGGCACTAAAGGGAGGTTTTGATCTTTTGGAAGTATATTTTTGTCCCGAGTTCTTTTCTGAGAATAAATTCAAATCCATTCCAAATTTCGAAAATTCTAATGCCGAGATTATCGAAATCTCTTCAGAAGTTTATAAAAAATTAGCATATCGCTCGAGTACTGAAGGTTTACTCGCGGTATTCGCTTCAAAAGAAAATAGTCTAAAAACGTTTAATTTCAGCAACAATCATCCGCTTATTTTAGTTGCTGAAGCTCCTGAAAAGCCGGGAAACATTGGCGCGATCTTAAGAACGGCAGATGCTGCAAATGTAGATGCGGTTTTCATCGCCAACCCAAAAACAGATCTTTACAATCCTAATATCATACGATCTAGTGTGGGTTGCGTTTTTACCAATACCATCGCTACGGGAACTACAGCTGAAATTATCGATTTTCTTCAGCAAAAAAACATTTCTATTTACGCTGCGGCATTACAGGCTTCAGAAATTTATACAGAAATGGATTTCACTCAGGCTTCAGCCATCGTTGTGGGCACCGAAGCTACCGGACTAAACCAGGAATGGCGCGATGCGGCAAAGCAAAATATCATTATCCCAATGAGTGGCGCCATCGATAGCATGAATGTTTCTGTAGCGGCGGGAATTCTTATTTTCGAAGCCAAAAGACAACGATCATTTTTGTAGATTCGGCATTTATTTTGCTATCAAATTTTTAAAAATCTCGATTTGAATCCTGAAACTTTATTTTACATTATCGTCGCAATTATTTTGGCTGATTTTATTTTCGATAAAATCCTGGACACTTTAAATGCAAGGCATTTTGACGATCCCATCCCGGCAGAATTATCTGATGTTTACGACAAGGAAGAATATGAGAAATCACAACGGTATAAAAAAGAGCGTTATAAATTTGGAATCTTAACTTCTGGATTTTCACTTCTCCTCACGCTTGGTTTTCTATTTTTTGATGGTTTTGAATGGATAGATAATATCGCCCGAGGATTTTCTGATAATGAAATTCTAATTGCACTTATTTTCTTCGGAATTATAATGATTGGAAGTGATATTTTAACCACGCCTTTCTCCTACTACTCTACTTTTGTGATCGAGGAAAAATATGGTTTTAATAAAACCTCAAAATCGACATTTTTAGTCGATAAAATTAAAGGATGGCTTTTAATGGCTATTCTTGGTGGAGGCATCTTAGCGCTTATCGTTTGGTTCTATCAATTTGCAGGTTCAGATTTTTGGTGGTACGCCTGGATACTTATCGCTGCTTTTTCAGTTTTTCTGAATATGTTTTACGCCAAACTTATTGTGCCATTATTCAATAAACAAAGTCCGCTTGAAGATGGCTCGTTAAGAACCAAAATCGAAAACTACGCTAAAAGTGTAGGGTTTAAGCTAGATAATATTTTTATCATCGATGGCTCTAAACGAAGTACCAAGGCAAACGCTTATTTTTCTGGCTTTGGCAGTGAAAAACGTATTACGCTTTTCGATACTTTAGTAAATGATCTAGAGGAAGAAGAAATTGTTGCGGTACTTGCGCACGAGGTTGGCCATTACAAGAAAAAACATATAATTTTTAATCTATTTGCTTCAGTACTTACCACAGGTTTTACACTTTGGTTGTTGAGTCTATTTGTTGGTAATCCGCTTTTATCACAGGCTTTGGGTGTAGAAACTCCAAGTTTTCATATTGGTTTAATTGCCTTCGGAATTTTATACAGTCCAATTTCAGAAATAACCGGACTCATAATGAACCTTATTTCCAGAAAATTTGAATATCAGGCCGATAATTACGCGAAAGAAACCTATAACGCAAAAGACCTGATTAGTAGTTTAAAGAAACTCAGTAAAAATAGTTTAAGCAATTTAACTCCGCATAAAACCTATATTTTCTGGCATTATTCGCATCCAAGTCTTTTACAGCGTTACCGGAATTTGATGAGTAAGTCTGATTAGATATGAGATTTTAGATGCAAATAACAATATTGAATGTTTTTAGCACGATATTTTTTTATTGATTATTGATAACTGATTGTTGTTTATTGCTATATGAACGTTGTTTATTGAAATTTGTTTATGTATTTTTAAAATATGACAGAGGCAGCTATAGAAAAAGAAAATAAAGAGATCGCACAGCAGTACAAAGAACTGCTAAGGATTAGCTATCAAACATTAACCGATGAGGATAAAAAACTTATTCGATCGGCGTTTGATACGGCTGTTGACGCGCATAAGGATCAGCGTCGAAAATCTGGAGAAGCCTATATCTTCCACCCAATTGCAGTAGCTAAAATTGTAGCTTCAGAAATTGGATTGGATGCGACTTCTATTGCCGCTGCCCTACTCCATGACGTCGTTGAAGACACCTCATACACGCTGGATGATCTTGAAAGAATGTTTGGAGAAACCGTTGCCAAAATTGTTGATGGTTTAACCAAGATTTCAAGCCTTAAAAAGGATAAAGATGTTTCTCTGCAAGCTGAAAACTTCAGGAAAATGTTATTGACGCTTAATGATGATATTCGAGTGATTATCATCAAAATTGCAGATCGTTTGCACAATATGCAAACCATGGATGCAATGCGCAGGGATAAACAATTGAAGATCTCTTCAGAAACACTTTATATTTATGCGCCTTTAGCACATAGAATTGGGCTCTATAATGTAAAAACAGAGCTTGAAGATCTTGGATTGAAATATACCGAGCCAGAAGTTTATCAGGATATTTTAATCAAGATCAAGGAAAGTAAGGAAGAACAGGATGCCTATATTACTGAATTCTCCAGGGTAATCCAGGACTCTTTGGATAAGGAAAATCTTGATTACGAAATAAAAGGACGTCCAAAATCTATATTTTCGATTCGTCGTAAAATGAACGCTCAAAATATCAGTTTTGATGAAGTTTACGACAAATTTGCGATCAGGATCATTTATAAAAGTGACCAGGAAAATGAGAAATTTTTGGCCTGGAAAATATATTCTGTCGTAACAGATCATTTTAGACCGAATCCAACTCGATTACGTGATTGGATCTCTTCTCCAAAATCTACCGGCTATGAAGCGTTGCACATTACAGTAATGGGGCCAAAAGGTCGCTGGGTAGAAGTGCAGGTTCGTAGTGAACGCATGCACGAAATTGCAGAAAAAGGATATGCAGCGCATTACAAATACAAGAATGCCGGCGAGAAAGAAGAACAGGGAATAGAAGAATGGTTAAATCGCCTTCAGGAAGTATTGGAAAATCCTACGGTAAATGCGGTGGATTTTGTAGAGCAATTTAAACTGAACTTATATTCTAAAGAAATATTTGTATTTACTCCGCAGGGAGATTTAAAATCATTACCAAAAGGCTCTACTCCGCTCGATTTTGCATTCAGCATTCATACTGAAGTTGGAGCGCATACCCGTGGAGCAAGAGTAAATAACAAACTGGTTCCATTAAGTCATGTTTTAAAAAGTGGCGATCAGGTAGAAATTATAACTTCAGATAGCGCCAAACCCAATATCAACTGGTTAGATTATGCAACCACGGCAAGAGCACGAGCCAAAATAAAATCATCGCTTAAAGAAGAGAAAAAGCAAATTGCTGAAGAAGGTAAAGCAATCTTAACCCGTAAGTTAAGAGCTCAAAAGATTCCGTTTAGTGAAAAAACGGTGAACGAGCTTGTGGTTCATTTTCATCTAAAAACAAGTCTGGATCTATTTTACCGGGTAGGAATCGGGAAAATCGACAACCAGGCCTTAAAAGAATTTGCGGCCTCCAGAAGTAACGCCCTGGTAAGTTATATAAAACGTAAGATCAGCAAAAAACCAGAGGTTAGCCAGGATCTAAATAAAGATGAAATTACCGCCAATTATGATCAATTGGTTTTCGGTAAAGAAGAAGACGAACTGGAGTACAAATTGGCTAATTGCTGTAACCCGATACCGGGCGACGATGTATTTGGATTTGTTACGGTGAATGAAGGTATAAAAGTTCATAAAACAGATTGTCCAAACGCGATTCAATTACAAAGTAATTATGCGTATCGTATTATCCAGGCCAAGTGGGTAGACAGTTCACAACAGGATTTTAAAGCAGTAATTAAGCTAAACGGAATAGATAATATTGGTCTTGTAAGTGACGTAACACGAGAGATTTCGAGTAATATGCATGTTAATATGAAGAATATTAATTTTGAAAGTGACGACGGAATCTTTAGCGGAAGAATAACTGTTGTGGTAAAAAACAACGATATATTGACCAAAATTATAAACAGGCTTAAAAAAATTAACGGGATAGATAAGGTTAGCCGTGAATAATCGCATACCTTTGTGCGGCAGTAAAAAATTATGAGTAAAAAAGTTGTAAATAAGAACGATCAGGCAGTAGTTAAAAACGTATTTACCAAATTTTTGGAAGAAAAAGGGCACAGAAAAACCCCAGAACGTTTTGCTATTTTACAGGAGATCTATGATAATGATGAGCATTTTGATATTGAATCTTTATATATCAAAATGAAAAATAAAAAGTATCGCGTAAGTCGTGCTACTTTATATAATACGATCGAATTATTATTAGAATGTGGTCTGGTACGTAAACATCAGTTTGGGCAAAACCAGGCTCAATATGAAAAGTCTTATTTCGACAGACAACACGATCATATAATTCTTACCGATACCGGGGAAGTAATCGAATTTTGCGATCCTCGAATCCAATCTATTAAACAAACAATAGAAGAAGTGTTTGATATAGAAATAAACAAACATTCTTTATATTTTTACGGTAATAAAAAAACAACCAATTAAGTATAATTTTCATGGCGGTAGATTTACTACTCGGGCTTCAATGGGGTGACGAAGGCAAAGGAAAGATTGTCGACGTTTTCACCTCTAAATATGATATTATTGCTCGTTTTCAGGGTGGTCCAAATGCAGGGCACACTTTGGAATTCGACGGGCAAAAACACGTATTACACACTATCCCTTCAGGAATATTTCACGAAAACACTGTAAACCTTGTTGGTAACGGCGTGGTAATAGATCCTGTAATATTCAAAAGAGAATTAGATAATCTTGCAAAACATAATGTAGATTATAAAAGCAAGTTAGTGATCTCTAGAAAAGCACATTTAATTTTACCAACCCACCGTTTATTAGATGCAGCTTCTGAGGCTTCTAAAGGTAAAGCCAAAATTGGTTCTACCCTTAAAGGTATTGGACCAACTTATATGGACAAAACCGGAAGAAACGGCATTAGAATTGGTGATCTGGAATTAGACGATTTTAAGGATCGTTATCAAGCGCTTGTAGATAAACATGTAAAAATGATCGATTTTTATGATGCAGATGTTCAATATGATCTTGATGAATTAGAGAAAGAATTTTTCGAAGCAGTTGAAACTTTGAAGTCTCTTAAATTTATCGACAGTGAAGAATATTTACAACAAGCCCAGGCTAATGGTAAAACTATTCTTGCTGAAGGTGCACAGGGATCGCTTTTAGATATCGATTTTGGTACTTATCCATTTGTAACTTCATCTAATACAACTGCTGCAGGAGCCTGTACCGGGCTTGGTGTTTCTCCAAGACAAATTGGCGAAGCTTTTGGTATCTTTAAAGCGTATACTACTCGTGTAGGTAGCGGCCCATTCCCTACTGAACTTTTTGATGAAGATGGTGAAACTATGGGACGTGTAGGTAACGAATTTGGTGCGACTACCGGAAGACCAAGACGTTGTGGATGGTTAGACTTGGTAGCACTTAAATATGCTGTTCAGGTTAACGGAATCACACAATTGATCATGATGAAAGGTGATGTTTTAAGTGGTTTTGATACCTTGAAAGTTTGTACTGCTTATAATTACCGTGGTGAAGAAATTAAGCACCTTCCTTATAATATTGAAGAACAAAATGTTTCTCCAGTTTATACTGAATTAAAAGGTTGGTCTGCAGACCTTACTGGAATGACCGAAGCTTCTCAGCTTCCAAAGGAATTTAACGATTATGTAGATTTCTTAGAGAAAGAACTTAACGTACCAATTTCTGTAGTTTCTGTAGGGCCAGATAGAACACAAACAATTACAAGAAAGTAGATCGAAATTATCGATTTTTGATATAAAAAAAGGCTGTTTTTCAACAGCCTTTTTTATATATGGAAATTATGAAATACTACGATTCGTCTACGATAAATAAACTTGCAATCGCTGTAGCAGTTTCTCCTGACATAGGCTCATCAAAAGCCTGTGTTACTGCGGCAGTTACATCTCCTGCGATCGGAGAATCCCCATAATCATAGCCTACAAGATCTATTCCTGCCTGTGAAGTTACTTCTTCACCATCATAAACGTCTTGAGTTGCTTCTGGCATACCATCACCCCTATCATTTCCGGTGATCCATCCCTTAAGACCTCTAATTCTTCTAATTTCTGAAGCATGCTTCGCTTCTACAGAATGAATTTGAAGCGCAGGCTCTAAGTATGGAGTTCCCATAAGTGCTCCCGCCTGTCCTTTATATGCTCTTACTCCAGTATCTTCAAATGCCTGTGCTAAAGCTAACATTTGCGCTCTAGACACTTCCATAGAAGTATCTCCTTCGTTAAAAGGATCAAATGCACCGCCTGCGGTAAAATCGAAGGTTGGTGAATCGATAGAGTCTTCAGCTAAAGCAGCCATTAAGAAATCTACGTGTGCAGATTCATGTTTGGAGATCTGCATAAAAGCAGTTTCTTCTCTGGATCCTCCTTCTAAAACTCCAGATTCTAAAGCTCTCAAATAAAATTCAGCCTCTAGATATTCTAAAGTTAAGGCTAACTGAAGCGGCCCAACATGGTCAAAAAACATTGATGTTGCAGCAGAAGCTTTTGTGCTTTTTGAAGCTAATCCAAAAGGTACGGCAGCAATGGCGGCCTTTTTACCAAAAGAGCTTAATGTTCCAAACATGTCTCTTCTGGATGACTTTTTACTCATTAAATTCTCAGATGAAAATTCATCTAACATCTTTATAATACTCATAATTTTTTCGTTTTAAGTTAGTAGTTTACGATTCGTGCTGTGGTGCTGGTAAGTTATTCGCTGTGAATGGTGTTGCAACCACATCTAAATCTACAACAGCAGAGTAGATATCTGCTGGATCTGCAGCTGGATCTAATCCATTTTCATCTATCACATCATCTCCTGCAAAATCTGGAGAATTTGGATTTAGTAAAGATCTAATCGCCGATGCGTGTCTAGCCTCTACAGAAACTATTTTTCCAGCAATCACTAAATAATCTGCCATCGCAATACGATCTCCTGCACCATTATAAGCGCTTACTCCTGTATCTTCTAGTAGCATTGCGGTAGCTAAAACACTATCCCTACTATTTATATCGATACCTGCTGCTTCCAGATCAAATTCTAGATCTGGCAACATAGCTTCTGGAGTATCTGCTGTTGCAGCTGCGATCGCAGTTCTAAAAAATTCACGGTGAATTACCTCATGATTATAAAGATCGTCGAATAATTCTTGTTCTTCAGCTGGCGCTCCAGAATAATAACTTCCTGAGCGTACCGCTGTATAAAAAGCTGCTTCAAGCTGTTCTAAAGCATAAGCATAATTTAAAATACCTAGATCGCCGCTACCTAAATCAAAAACTTCTGGTTCTGGTTCTGGTTCTGGCTCTGGTTCCATACCTGGATTAAAATCATCGTCCTCACTACATGCATATAGTAATGTTGAACCTGCAAAGGCAAGGCTACTCATTTTAATAAATCTTCTTCGGGAACTTCCAGAATTCTTACCATCCTGTAATTCCAACTTTACAACTGGTTTTTTCATAATTAAATCTTATTAGTTTACACTAAACATACGGAGGGAAATACGCTCTGGTTTTAATTGAATCGTTAATGTTTTATTAAAGCGATTTCTAAAAACTTAAATATTGCCAATTTTTTAAAAGTTTTATTATTCATTATGAAATCATTTTATCTTGTTTATGTCTGAAAATTGAAATAATTCCGATTTCCAACGTTATAATTACTTCGATATCTTAGAAAGATGATCAAATCATTTTTCCTTATTTTTGCACAAATTTTTGAATGTTGAAGAACCTCATATATATAACCCTTCTCTTAATTAGTTTTAATGCCTTATCGCAGGAAAATGGCAGAAAAATCGATTACGAAAATGACCGCCAGTATCGTGATGAAGAAAAATATCCCGGCGCTCTAGTAATGAGTAAAGTTAGCAACCAGGTACATTTCACTCACCAGGGAATAGAAGTATGGTGTAATAATGCTGTTTTTTACGAAAGTGATAATTTCTTTAAAGCATACGGAGAAGTTAGAATGAAGCAGGGAGATACGGTAAGCATGAACAGTGATTATGCTGAATATAATGGTAACACTCAATTTGCATTTGCCAGTGGTACAGTAAAAATGGAAAGACCACAAACCACCTTAGAAACAGATACCTTATTTTTTGACCGGATAAAACAGGAAGCTTATTATAGGAGTGGAGGAAAAGTTACCGATACCGCCAGCGTTCTTACCAGTACAATTGGAAGATACTATTTTGAAGAAGATAAGTACACCTTTTTATCGAATGTAAAGATCACCAATCCAGATTACGTTGTAAATTCAGACCATATCGATTTTTATTCTGAAAGTGGGCATGCCTACCTCTATGGGCCTTCTACTATTGAAGGAGAAGAAAGTACGGTGTATTGTGAACGTGGTTTCTATGATACCCGTGGTGATACTGGATATTTTGTGAAAAATTCTAAGATCGATTACGATAATCGAACTGTTCTAGGAGACAGTCTCTTTTTTGACCGAAATAAAAGCTTTGCTTCAGCAACTAACAATATCCAGGTTATTGATACGGCAAATAATAGTAAAGTTACCGGGCATTATGCTGAAGTTTTTAGAGAAAAAGATTCAGTTATAATTACCAAATGGCCGGTAGCATCCAGCCTTCAGGATCAGGATTCAGTATTTATTCATAGCGACACACTGCTTGTCACCGGAAAACCTGAAAATAGAAAATTACGCGGATTTTACGATGTTAGAATGTACAAAAGTGATATGAGCGGTAAAAGTGATTCTATATTTGTAAACCAACAAGACGGAATTACTAAGCTTATCAATATAAATCCTGGTGAAAATTCGGCTACTTCAGTAAAAAGAAATCCGGTATTATGGTCTGGTCTCAATCAAATGACGGGAGATACGATTCAGCTAATTAGTAATAAGGAAACAGAAAAATTAGATAGCTTAAGAGTTTTTAATAATGCGTTCTTAATCAACAAAGATAGTATTGATGGTTATAACCAAATAAAAGGACAAATATTAATCGGTCTTTTTGAAGAAAATGAATTATATAAAGTTGATATTGATAAAAATACCGAGACATTATATTATAGCAGAACCGAAGATAAAGACTTAATTGGTATCAACAAAACCCTTTCCAGCAGGATCGAAGTCTATTTTAAAGAGCGCCAGATCGAAGATGTTTATTACTACCAGGCGGTAGATGGAAATTTAAAGCCTGAAGAACAGGTTTTAGAAAGTAATCGAACTTTGCAAGGTTTTAACTGGCGTGGCGACGAAAGATTAGAGAAAAAACAGGATCTCTTTAAAGGCAAAGAACCACCTGAGTTGGTAAAAATTCAGGGAATTCCTTTACCTGAACAAATAGATGACTTCTTTGATGAACGAGAAGATGGCGATATGTTGTTAAATGAAAATTCCAGATTAAGGCCACAAGATCTTAAAGATAAGGCGCGGGATAGCATCCCAAGTGTTCCCGCGATTCCTCAGGGAATTCAGGAAGATCCGGCTACATTTAATAGCTTAAAGTCTGAACAAGAAGAATCTACAAAAGAAAAAGATACCGTAACAAACCCAAAAGCTTCTTTAAAAATTGAATAAAGATTTTATACAATATCAGGCGCAAACAACGCCTCATCCATTAGGTTTAGAAGTTATCGATGCCAAGGGATCTTATGTATATACTTCAGATGGGCAAAAGCATTTGGATTTTGTAGCTGGTGTTTCGGCGACAAGTTTGGGACATTGTTATCCAGCCGTGATAGAAGCTATTAAAGAGCAGGCAGATAAATATTTGCACGTAATGGTTTACGGGGAATATGCGCAGGCTCCGGCGGTAGAATTTTCCAAGCTTTTGGCACAAAATCTTCCAAATCCTTTAAACAAAGTTTACCTGGTAAACTCTGGAACAGAAGCTATCGAAGGCTCCTTAAAACTTGCGAGACGTGCTACTAGAAGAACGCAAATCCTGGCAGCAAAAAATGCTTATCATGGTAATACTATGGGATCTTTAAGTTTGATGAATTTTGAAGAACGCCAAAAGCCTTTTAGACCATTAGTTGGGGATGTGGATTTTATTGAGTTTAATAATGAAGAAGATTTAAACCAAATTACAGAAAAAACTGCTGCGGTTATTTTAGAAACCATTCAGGGTGGTGGCGGATTTATTCAGCCAAAAAATAATTATCTAAAAAAAGTAAAAGCGCGTTGTGAAGCCGTAGGCGCATTACTAATATTAGATGAAATTCAGCCTGGTTTTGGAAGAACCGGAAAATTATTCGGTTTTGAAAATTACGAGGTCGTTCCAGATATTATGGCGATTGGTAAAGGAATGGGTGGCGGATTGCCTGTGGGTGCTTTTGTTGCTTCAGAAGAATTGATGGATCTGCTTTCAGACAAGCCAAAAATGGGACATATAACTACTTTTGGAGGAAACCCGTTGGTGGCAGCTGCCTGTCATGCCACTCTAAAAACCATTCTGGAAACTGAATTAATGGCAGAAACATTAGAAAAAGAAAAACGCTTTAGAGAATTGTTGATTCATCCATTAATTCATGAAGTAAGGGGAAAAGGTTTAATGCTCGCAGCTATTGTAGAATCTGAAGAAATCGCCAATAAGGTGATCTTAGATTGTAAAGAAAAAGGACTAATTCTATTCTGGCTTCTATTCGAAAAAAGAGCTGTTAGAATTACCCCGCCACTCACGATTTCTATGGAAGAAATAGAAGAAGGATGTGGCATTATAATTGACGTTTTAAATAAAATAAAAAACAAAGCTTAGGTTGTTGATTACTTTGTTAACAACAATTATAGCGTCTACGATACATAGTTAAATCCTTTTTTAACTTTAGTAAAGTAGAAATCCAGTAACAACTTGCTTATGCAGTTAAGTCATAACGAAGATAACAATTTCTCACTTTCCCGTTTCGAATCTATGTTAAAGACCAATGATGTATTGTTCTTTGATTCGAATGAATTCGAAAATATAATTCATCATTATCTAGAAATAGGAAAGATAAACCTAGCTAAGAAGGCAGTTAAATTAGGACTTTCTCAGCATCCATCATCAATCAACCTTAAACTTCTTAAAGTTGAAATTCTTGTTTTTGAAGACAAATTAGATCTTGCTGATGGTTTATTAGCCGAAGTACAGGATCTAGAAGCTAATAACGAGGAAGTTTACATCCAAAAAGCACAAATTTTCTCTAAACGTGACGAGCATCAAAAAGCCATCCAGGTATTAGAACTGGCCTTAGATGTTACTGATGAAGCTGCCGAAATTTATTCGATGATAGGGATGGAATATCTTTTTCTTGAAGATTTTGAAAATGCCAAGATCAATTTTATGAATTGTCTTGAAGCCGATGAAGAAGATTATTCTGCACTTTACAATGTGATGTATTGCTTCGATTTTCTTGGAGAAAAAGAAGAAGCTATCGAATATCTGAATATGTATTTGGATAAAAATCCATATTGCGAAGTGGCCTGGCACCAGGTAGGAAAACAGTATTTCGATCTCAAAGATTATAAAAAAGCCCTTGCAGCTTTTGATTTTGCGATAATTAGTGACGAATATTTTATAGGTGCTTACCTTGAAAAAGGAAAAGTACTGGAAAAACTAGAGCGATATATTGAAGCTATCGAAAACTACAATGTAACCTTAGAATTAGATGATCCTACTTCTTTCGCATACTTAAGAATTGGGAAATGTTTCGAAAAGTTAGGTAACGATAAACTGGCTTTATCTAATTACGAAAAAACGGTACATGAAGATCCGCTTTTAGACAAAGGCTGGATAGCGATCACCGATTTTTATATCAAAAAGAAAAACTTTAAAAAAGCACTTTATTATATCAACAAAGCGATAAATATTGATGAGGAAAATGTGCTTTATTGGAAGCGTTACGCAAAGATCAATAATCGCTTAGAGCTAAATAGAGAAGCTGAACGTGGTTATCGTAAAACCTTAGATCTTGGTAACTACGAGTTAGAAACCTGGATTAGACGATGTGATATTCTTATCAATCTTGCTGAATGGGAAACTGCGGTTCAAAACCTACTACAGGCGAACGAATTCTATCCCGGTATTGCAGAGATCGAATATCGTTTAAGCGGATTATATTTTATGCTGAATAATGCTGAATTTGGTTATAAGCACTTGGAAAATGGATTAAAAGCCGATTCTGAATATTACATTATCATAGAAGAACTTTTCCCTGAAATCTTTAAAAGGAAAAGTGTTAAACAATTAATAGATTCTTATCAAAAGGCTTCGTAGTATTTTCCTAACTTTGGGCGAATCTAATTTTTAGAACATGCAAAGAAGCTTACGGGAATACTTTAGCATCACGCTAAAGGGTATGGCTATGGGAGCCGCAGATGTTGTACCCGGTGTATCGGGAGGTACCATCGCGTTTATTTCAGGAATTTACGAAGAATTGATCTCTACCATTAGCGGTGTAGATCTTTCTCTTTTAAAAACCTGGAAAAATGAAGGCTTCAAAGCCATGTGGCTTCAACTAAACGGCGGTTTTATTGTATCGCTTTTTTTAGGAATTCTTATCAGCGTATTTACTTTAATGCGTCTGGCAAATTATTTGCTTCAAAATCATCCGGTTTTAATATGGTCTTTTTTCTTTGGATTGGTTTTAGCCAGTATCTGGTATGTAGGAAAACAAATCCCAAAATGGAATTTTAAGATCATTATCGCCTTAATTCTTGGCGCTGCGGTCGCTTTATACGTTACTTCTTTGCCGCCAATGGGAAGTTCAGATAGTACATTATTTATGTTCATTGCCGGAGCCATTGCCGTTTGTGCAATGATTTTACCAGGAATTTCCGGTGCTTTTATATTAGTATTACTTGGGGCATACCGCCCGGTAACCGAAGCGGCTCATAATTTCGATATTAAAACATTAGCAATCGTGGGCGCAGGCGCTGTATTTGGTTTACTTAGTTTTTCTAAGATATTAAAATGGCTTTTTACGCATTATACCAGTTTAACCTTAGCGGTGTTAACAGGCTTTATAGCAGGTTCTTTAAATAAGATCTGGCCCTGGAAAAAAGTTTTGGAAGTGGCCAGGTTCGACGATAAAGAAATTGTTATAAACGAGACTTCTGTTTTACCATGGAATTTTGAGGGCGATGCTCAACTATTATTTTCAGTAATCCTCATGTTAGCAGGATTCGGACTCATTTTTCTTCTGGAAAGCTTAGCAAGCAACCAACCTGAAGAGTCTGATGCAACAAACTAGAACATTAACAGATAAAATTTTCCTTATTTTAAAGGGATTATCCATGGGAGCTGCTAATAAAGTTCCCGGGGTATCTGGTGGTGTTGTGGCTTTTGTCGCCGGCTTTTACGAAGAATTTATTTACTCGCTGCAAAAGATTAATCTTAAAGCCGGCAAGCTTTTGATCGCGGGTAGATTTCGTAGCCTTTATCATTACATTAACGGCAAATTTTTAGGATTGCTTATCCTGGGAATGCTTATAAGTTATTTTAGCGTTTCTAAACTTTTAGATTACCTAATTGTGCACTACGAGCTGTATGTCTGGTCTGCTTTTTTTGGGATGATCATTGGTTCGATCTACTACATCAGTAAAGATTTTGATGAATGGAGCCGGCGCAGTATTCTATTTGTCACACTCGGAATTATCTTTGGGGTAGCCATTAGTATGCTGGAACCTGCACGCGAAAATGATAATTTATGGTTTGTTTTTTTCTGCGGAATAATTGGCGTTTCGGGGATGACGCTCCCTGGGCTTAGTGGATCTTTCATCCTTATTTTGCTTGGAAATTACGTGTTGCTGTTGGTAGATTCGGTTAATGCTTTGTACGATACAATGGCCGATATTGTAAGTTTAGACTTCAGTTTTACTTCCAACGAATCCAGAATGCATTTGCTACAGGTAATGATTGTTTTTGCCTTGGGATCACTGGCAGGATTGGTTTCCCTATCCCATTTACTGGGTTTTGTGCTGAAGAATTACAAAAAAGACACTTTCGCCACTATAATTGGCTTTATTACAGGCTCTTTGGGCGTGGTTTGGCCCTGGAAAACCAAGATCTACAAGACCGACGAAGCGGGAGAATATCTTATCGATAGTCACGGAGATAAAATTATAGATAATTACAATAGATTTTTTCCAGACTTTACAGATACCGAAACCTATTTGGCGATATTCTTTATTTTGGTAGGTATTTTTATTGTTCTTGGGCTTGCGTTTTACGAAAAAAGAGAACATGCCAGAAAACAAGCTAAACTCGAGAAAAGACCATAAAAACTGGTGAAAACACCGAAAAAAGATTAAAAAAATGAGGAAATTCGGACTTTTAGGTAAAAATATAGCTTATTCATTTTCAAGAAAATACTTCAATGATAAGTTTGAAAATGAAAAAATCGAAGCAGAATATGTCAATTTTGATATTCCTGAAATTACAGATTTCCCATTAATTATCACTAAAAATCCTACACTTTCAGGAATGAATGTCACCATTCCCTATAAACTGGAAGTGATGAAGTTTTTGGATGACCTTTCAGCAGATGCTAAAGAAATCGAGGCTGTAAATGTGATCAAATTTGAAAACGGAGGAAAACTTATAGGCCATAATACCGATTTTATTGGTTTTAGAGACGCTTTAAAACCTCATCTTAGACCTCAGCACACACACGCTTTAATATTGGGAACCGGTGGCGCTTCAAAAGCGGTAGCGCATGCTCTAAAAACAATGGGGATTTCATATAAATTCGTATCCAGATCGGCTTCAGAAGAACAATATTCTTATTCAGAATTAACCGAAGAAATTATTCAGAAGTATTCTTTAATCATCAATACCACGCCACTAGGAACTGCTCCTAACACAGATCAATGCCCCGATATTCCGTATCAGCATATCACTAAAAATCATCTTGTTTTCGATTTGATCTATAATCCTGCAGAAACAAAATTTATGAGTAACAGTAAGAAACATGGCGCAACTGCGGTAAATGGGCATAAAATGCTCGAATTACAGGCCGAAGCTGCCTGGGCAATATGGAATTCTTAAAGAATCAAGCTTTTTCGTTCTTATCTTGTCATAAAAAATTGGGTTTGCTTGCCCAATTTTCGTGTAGTTGTTATCTTTCAGCTTTAATAACCATGCAGAACTTTAACATTGAAAGATATGTCTCAATCAGATAACGAAAACAAGAAAGAAGAACTTTCTAAAAAAGAGACCCCTGAAACAACTGAAACCACTCAGCCTCAGGAAGCATCTACTACAGAAAGTGCAACAGAAGAAAAGAAGGTAGAAGAATCTTTTTCGGAAGAGGTTGAGAATCCAGACGCTACAAACGAGCTTGAAGAAGCCATGGTAGCCGAATCTACTTTTGTTCAGGATACTGAAAACAATAAAAAAGCGAACGCCGAAGATACCAACGACGATGATGACCATGAAGATGCCATTATCGAAGAGCATAAAAAAGGAGTAGACGATTCTCTTGCCGAGGATAGTGAAGATGAAAGCGCTACAGAGCGCCACACCATTCCAAAAAAAGATTACCATTCGATGAGCAAAGAGCAACTAACAGATGAGTTAGAGCGATTGCTGAAGAATGAGAAAATCCAGGCGATTAAAGAGCACGTGATCGAAATTAGAACCGAATTTAACGCGAAATTCGATGAAGAATTCGAAGAAAAGAAAGAAGATTTTCTTGCCGATGGTGGTAACATTATCGATTTCCACTACTCTACTCCGTTAAAAAATCGCTTTAATTCATTGTATTTTGATTATCGTGAAAAGCGAAATAAGTACTACCAGCAATTAAAGCAGGATCTAAATGCGAATCTTAGTAAACGTCTGGAGATCATTGAAGAATTAAAAGGTCTACTTGATGTAGAAGAAAACATCAATACCACCTATAATCACTTTAAAGAAATTCAGGATAAATGGCGTACTGCCGGGCCTATCCCTCGTGATAAGTATAATAATGTTTGGAATACCTATCACCACCATGTAGAGAATTTCTATGATTTTCTACACTTAAATCGTGAGTTTAGGGATATGGACTTTAAGCATAATTTAGATCAAAAGCTTAAAGTTATAGATCGCGCTGAAGAATTAGCTCAGGAACAGGATATTAACCGTGCCTTTAGAGAGCTTCAAATGCTCCATAAGATGTGGAAAGAAGAATTGGGACCTGTAGCTAAAGATTATCGTGAAGAGATTTGGGAACGTTTTAGTAATGCGACCAAAGTAATTCATGATCGCCGTCAGGATTATTTCGAAAATTTAGATAAAGAATTCGAAAAGAACTGGGAAAAGAAGCAGCAGATCATCGAAAAGATTCGGGAAATTGCAGATCAGGACTTCAGCAGCCACAACAAATGGCAGCAAAAGATCAAAGAAATTGAAGCTTTACGCGAAGAATTCTTTAAGGCAGGTAAAGTACCAAGAAGTAAAAACGAGGAAACCTGGGCAGATTTTAAAGAAACGGTAAGACGTTTTAATCGTAAGAAAAATGCTTTTTATAAGAATCTTAAAAAGCAACAATACGATAATCTTGAGAAGAAAAAGGAATTGATCCAAATCGCTGAAGATAACAAGGATAGTGATGATTTTAAAACCATCACACCTCTTATGAAAAAGATCCAATCTGATTGGAAAAAAATAGGTCACGTTCCAAGAAAGGATAGTGATAAGGTTTGGAAGCAGTTTAAAGCAGCCTGTAATTATTACTTTGATCGTCTTCATGAAAACAGAAGTGAAGAGAACAAAGAAGAAATGGAAGCTTTTGGTAAGAAAAAAGACTTACTTGATAAAGTACGTTCTTTTGAGCATTCCGGAAACAAGGAAGAAGATCTTAAAACCATTAAATCTTTTATTGCTGAATGGAAATCTTTAGGTAGAGTTCCGTTTAACAAGCGTTTTATTGAAGGTAAATTCAATAAAGCTTTAGATCAGTTATTTAAAAAATTGGACGTAAATCGTACAAAAGCAGAAATGCTGAAATACGAGAATAAGATCCAGGCTCTTAACGATGCTGATGATGACAATAAAATTAGAAATGAACATTTCTTCCTTTCTAAAAAGATTGAAGAAACTCAGGCTGAAATTCGACAATTAGAGAACAATTTACAGTTCTTCTCTAATGTAGATGATGATAATCCTTTAGTTAAAGAAGTTCATAAAAATATAGACGATCATAAAGCACAGCTAAAAGTATGGCGTGAAAAACTAAAGAAAGTAAAGTCTCTTTACTAGTTTTAGTTAAAACACAGCACAAAAAAACCGTCGAATTGATCGACGGTTTTTTGTTTTAAAGATTATTTCGTAGTTATAATTTCTTAGCTTCATTCCAATACACATCCATTTCAGCAAGCGTCATATCTTTTAAAGCTTTTTTACTTGCAGCAGCTTTTTCTTCTAAATATTTGAAACGAGCTATAAATTTTTTATTGGTTCGTTCTAAGGCGTTTTCAGGATTTATTTTTAGGAAGCGAGCATAATTAATCATCGAGAACATAACATCGCCAAATTCGGCTTCCATTTTATCTTTATCGGCCTTATCGACTTCATCCTGCAACTCTCCCAACTCTTCCTGTAATTTTTCGAATACCTGTTGTGGCTCTTCCCAATCGAATCCTACACCAGCAACCTTATCCTGAATTCGACTTGCTTTTACCAGAGCGGGCAGCGATCTTGGCACGCCTTCCAGAACGCTTTTCTTTCCTTCCTTCAGTTTTAAGTTTTCCCAGTTCTTTTTTACATCTTCTTCATCTTCAACCTTAACATCACCATAGATATGAGGATGTCTGGAAATTAACTTTTCACAAATTCCGTTAGCTACATCTGCAATATCAAAATCATTTGTTTCGCTACCTATTTTTGCATAGAAAACAAGGTGTAAAAGAAGATCTCCCAGCTCTTTTCTTACCTCTTCGATATCCTTATCTAAAATGGCATCACCAAGTTCGTAAGTTTCTTCGATCGTAAGATGTCGCAAACTTTCCATGGTTTGTTTACGATCCCAGGGACATTGCTCCCTAAGTTCGTCCATTATGGTAAGTAATCTATCAAAGGCTTTTAGCTGATCTTCTCTGGAATTCATTGTATTTTTTTTAAAAGACCAAAATACGATATTCACCTAAGGAAGACCAGAAACGGCAAAAAATTATACAACTTGATATGCTAGACTGCGTACAGATTAAGTTTTGGATAAGCTGAAACCGAATAGTTATTAGAACTACACATTTCTTCATATTCTTCTTCGGTAGGGATATCTAAATCCTCAAAATAACCAGAGAATAATTCCAACTCGGCGTAGGTGTTTAAAATGATCACAAGACTATCGAATTTAGGCAACGGGAACGAAAATTCCAGTTTTGCCTCTACTTTATCATGTGCTTCAAGAAAAGCTTCGATACGCTTTATCTTATTTCTTGTTATCATTAAACATTTGTTAGAAAAGCTAAATGTAAAAAATAATAACATCGACTAAAAAGATCGATTTGCTAAAGTTTAGTGAAAACTTGCCCAAAAACAAAAAACCCCGCTTAAAAGCGAGGTTTTACAAATAAGGGTGGAAGACCGGGTTCGAACCGCAGACCACTGGAACCACAATCCAAATAACTTTTCTCTATTCATAATACTTTTGAGGCTTTATAAACAGTAAACGTGAACATATATAAAATGCAAATGAGAAAATAAAACTCAAATTTTATTTAATGTTATTATTAGCTTTTTGTATTATAGTTTCAATCTGGTGATAATATTCTTTATATAGTTCTACAATTTCAGAAGGAATATAATTAGAGTATTTCATTCTCTCGTAATTGATTGAGATTTTTTCGATATCATATAAAATTCTTTTTAAATATGATTTTTTTACTTGAATATCTATATATCGAGAATTTGAGATATAATCAACGAGATAATTGTAATTATCTATATGCTCATTTAATTTAACTAAAAAGTTTCTTTGTCCCCTGATCTCATCTTCTATGTTAAGCTGATTTGTTAGCTCTTCCGGCCGATAAGTTTTATACCAATGATCTAATTTTTCAGCTCTTTTGCTTAAATCGGATAAATAATCTTCATCAACCTCCCTTTCATAATATGCCTTAAATTCTAGATATATCGAGGATAAATGATTTATTGCAAATTCTTGCCTACCCTGATCAATTTGTTCCTTATGATTTTTTTGCTGTTGACTATATGTGTAATAAACACCTAATAATGCAATTATGGAAATGATGGGACTAAGCAAATTGTTCAAATAGTTAGAAGCATCTAAATATCTACTATCTGGACTTACGCAAAAAACTGCAAATATTTGTCCGCTCAAAATTATAAGGATAAAAACAAATGCGGTTATTAGAATATGCTTAGCTTTCAATTTCATATTTGTGCTCTTAAATTTTGATTTAGTCATAGGTCAGAAAATGATAAAAGAATATTGCTCTCATTGGTTTTGATAAATCTACAGAATACTTCTTATCTTTTGAAAAACACCCGGCTTGAATATGATTAAATAATTTCATGCTGTTCAATGAGATACTTTCTTTTAATGCCATAATCCTCCATTTTATTTTTAATCCAATTTATATCGATATTTTCTACATCTAAAAAAATTCTATCGAGATCACTCGCCAACCTAGAAACACTTCTCAGTCCCGATCTACCAGCTACTATTGATATAATAATAGTCATTTATTATTCTGGTTGGATTATTTTTACTTTACCCTCATCCATTACTTTAAAATCAACTCAATGCGCTTGTAGTTGGAAATAGATTTCTTCTGTAATGTTGTCAATTCTATGTCTTAAGTTTATTAAAAAAGCAAGGGCGGGGAGATTGTAAAATAAATCCTAATCGATCTCTTTAAAATGATGTAGTATTCTTCTTCTAGTCTTTCTTTAGTGAGTAAGAATTCATTTGAAAGGAAAACTCTGATGGTTTCTTTATTCCTTTTATAAAGTTGAACTTTGCCATTCGTAAACTTAACTTAGCAAAAGTACTTTCTATCTGCGAAAATAGGTGTTTCTGAAGTATGTATATTTCTATAAAGTCTGTATAGAAATGAAAAAACCCCGCTTAAAAGCGAGGTTTTACAAATAAGGGTGGAAGACCGGGTTCGAACCGGCGACCTCTGGAACCACAATCCAGCGCTCTAACCAGCTGAGCTACATCCACCATTTCAAATTGCGGTTGCAAATGTAAGCTATTTAAACAATTCCGCAAAGAAAAATTTTCAATTAAATTAAATCAAATATCGAATCGACTGCTACATAGCGTTCTACAGTATAACCTTCGGCATATTCAGTATTGATAATTCGGCCTAAATCACGTGCTCTATAGATCACACTATCAAAAAAGTTGTTGCTGGAAATAGGCGTATTTGGCTCATCACTATCAGGATCGAAAAACTGACTCTTATAAGCCTTTACAGATTCCATCTTTTTATCCATATATCCGGTAACATCGACCACTACATCTGGTTCTATATTTTTCCACTGGATATAATGAAAAACCTGTTTTGGTCTCCAGGCTTCCTGGATTTCGCCATCCATTTTAGTTTCTATTCGGCGTAAACCACTTAAAAAACAAGCATCACTCACTAATTTAGATCCACGACCATGATCGATATGACGATCGTCTATGGCATTACAAAAAACGATCTCTGGTTTATATTTTCTAAGGATCTTAATGATCTCTAGCTGATGCTCTTTATCGTTCGTAAAGAAACCATCTGCAAAACCTACATTTTCACGTACATGCACACCTAAGATCTTTGCTGCATCTATAGATTCCTTATCTCTAATTTCAGCAGTGCCGCGAGTACCTAACTCTCCTCTTGTTAAGTCTAAGATCCCAACTTTTTTTCCTCGATCTATTTCTTTGGCCAAAGTGGCAGAGCAACTAAGTTCTACATCATCTGGATGAGCACCTACGGCCAAAATATCTAGCTTTATCATTTTTCTATTTCATTTTTTTGCAACAAAGGTATAGCCTTTTTAATATTTATTCTAGCTTATCACTTCGAGGGCTTGTTGTATATCTTCAATAAGATCCTCAGATTCTTCGATTCCTACAGAAAATCTTAATAATCCGTCTTTTATTCCCTGTTGTGCTCTTTCCTCTTGAGTTAAAAGTCCGTGTGAAGTTTTTGACGGAGAAAGTATCGTACTTTCTACTCCCGCTAAACTCATCGAAGATTTTATCAATTTCAATTTTTTCTGAAATACTTCAGCATCTAAACCTTCAGCAAGTTCAAAAGAAAGCATCCCTCCAAATCCTTTCATCTGGGCTTTCGCCAATTCGTGATCTGGATGTGATTTTAAGCCTGGATAATAAACATTGGCAACTTTATCATTCTCATGTAGAAATTCAGCAAGAATTTGTGCATTCTCGTTCTGCGCTCTTACTCTAAGTCCCATGGTTTTTAAACTTCGCTCTAAAAGCCAGATCGTATAATCACTTAAATTTCCACCAAGGTTCTTAGCCATTTGGAATACGGTATCGATTTTTTCTTCAGAAGAAATAACTACGCCTGCAAGAATATCACTATGACCTCCCATATATTTTGTTGCCGAATGGATCACAATATCGATCCCTAGATCTATTGGATTTTGATTTACGGGTGAAGCAAAAGTATTATCGATCATACTTACCAAACCTTTCTGTTTCGCTAAATCGGCCACAGCTTTTACATCAGTAATGGTAAGCAAAGGATTAGAAGGAGTTTCGATATAAATTACCTTCGTGTTTTCTTTAATTTCAGCTTCAAATGACGCAGGACTCGCATCTTTAGTAAAACTATATTCGATCTTAAACTTATCGAATTCTTCAGTGATCAAATTACTGGTTCCACCGTACAATGTATTTTGAAGTACCACATGATCTCCTGTTTGAACATGAGAAAGCAAAGCCGTACTCACGGCCGCCATTCCGCTGCCAAAGATCAGTGCAGCCTCACCATGTTCTAAAGCAGCCATTTTTTTCGCTAAAGCAACCTGATTTGGCGTATTAAAATATCGTGGATAGCGTTTTACCTCAACATCTTCAAAAGCATAAGATGTTGACATATATAATGGGGAAACAGCTCCTTTAAATTGTGTATCTTCTAATTCTCCGGCATGAGTACAGATCGTATTAATGCCTTTATATTTTTTATCCATGAACTTCTTTAATTTAAGGCAACTAATTTAAGAAGTTAAGCTTGTATTTACTATAGATTAACTGCCTTTCTCCCATAAAGTCTTAAGAGAATCTTTATCCGAAATCGAATTCGCCTTACTTTCAGCTTAAATTTTATAAATTTCTTAGCATTTACAATCTTCGCTTTACCACCTGTTTAACAACAAAAAAAGGGCTTTCGCACTACCTTTAGATTACATAAAGAAAAAGAAAAATTATGGGAAATACTGTTGCAGATCTTTTAGTGAAAATGCTTGTAGAAGCTGGTGTAAAACGTGTTTATGCGGTTACTGGCGATAGCCTAAATCCAGTTAACGATGCTGTTCGCCGTGATGGCAGGTTACAATGGATTCATGTACGTCACGAAGAGGCCGGAGCATATGCGGCTTCGATGGATGCCGAGTTAGACGGCATAGGATGTTGTATGGGAAGTAGTGGCCCGGGACATGTCCATTTGGTAAACGGACTCTATGATGCCAATAGAGCAGGCAATCCTGTTATTGCAATTGCTTCGACAGTAGAAACCGATAAACTGGGTACTGAAAATTTTCAGGAAACTAATGTGACAAAGTTATTTGACGATTGTAGCAAATACTGCTTTATGGCAAACACTCCAGCACAGGCAGCACATGGATTTCAAAGTGCGATTCAGCATGCTATCCATCAAAAAGGTGTTGGCGTTGTGGGCTTACCTGGCGATGTTGCTTCAGCAGATGCTACTCACATTACCACTTCAGAACAAAACTATTTTACGAGCTCTAAACTACAACCAGGAGATTCAGAAATAAAAACTCTTGCAAAAGTAATTAACGAGAATAAAAAAGTAATGCTTTACTGCGGTCACGGTTGTAAGGATGCTCAGAACGAAGTAATGCAACTGGCAAAAAAACTAAATGCTCCTATGGGCTTTAGCTTCCGCGGAAAAATATATTTCGATAAAGAAAATAATCCTTATGCTGTAGGATTAAATGGATTGCTTGGAACAAAATCTGGTTTTAAAGCCATGCATGAAGCTGATGCCTTAGTGCTTCTAGGTACAGATTTCCCTTACACCAATTTTCTTCCTGAAAAAAATACCATTATCCAGATCGATGAAAAGCCAGAACGTATTGGTCGTCGTGCGAAAGTTAATTTTGGTTATCACGGTAAAATTAAAGATACCTTAGAAGCGCTTCTTCCACTAATAGAAACGAAGAGTGAAACCAAGTTTTTGGAAGACATGAGAGAAGTGCACAAAGAGGTTGAAGAAAAATATTGCAGCTATGTTTTAGCTAAAGGCGAGGAAAAGAAAGTCCATCCAGAATATGTTGCTGCGGTAATTGATGAGATCGCTACAGACGATGCTATTTTTACTGTAGATACAGGAATGAGCGCTGTTTGGGCAGCTCGTTATCTTAAAGGGAAGAAAAATAGATATTTAACCGGTTCGTTTAATCATGGATCGATGGCCAATGCAATGCCAATGGCTATTGGTGCAGGTTTAGGACATCCAGACCGCCAGGTGATCGCACTTTGTGGTGATGGTGGAATTTCGATGCTTTTGGGCGATTTAATGACCATTAGCCAATATAACATCCCGGCGAAAATTGTTATTTTTAACAATGCTTCTTTGGGCATGGTGAAATTAGAAATGCAGGTTGAAGGTTATCCTGAATGGCAAACCGATATGGTAAATCCAGATTTTGCACTTATTGCTAAAGCCATGAATATCCACAGTTGGGTTGTTGAAGATCCAAAAGATGTGAAACAAGCTTTATCTGAAGCATTTGCACACGAAGGTCCGGCAGTAGTCAATATCTTTACCGATCCCGATGCTTTAGCGATGCCACCAGAAATCAATTTTGAACAGGTAAAAGGTTTCGCTAAGACCATGAGTAAAATGATGATCAATGGAAAAACCGCCGATGTGATCGATACTGCAAAATCTGATATGAAATATCTAAAAGAGATCTTCTAAACCTAAAAAATTGATCTAGGTTAAGATCCTTCGTTAAAAATGAGTTAAACCTAGCGTGCGCGATTTAATTGGATCACATTTCGGCTAATTTGGCAAAAAAGTGAACATTATGAAAAGTACAGAAGTAAAAGCATTCGGTGCAAAAACGAATACAGCAGATCTAGAGCAATTGCAAATTGATCGTCGCGAAACACTAGCTGATGATGTAGAAATTGATATTTTATACTGCGGAGTTTGCCATAGTGATATCCATACCGTAAGAAACGATTGGGGTGGTTCTCAATATCCTGTTGTGCCTGGTCACGAAATTATTGGACGAGTAATTAGCATAGGGAAAAATGTTTCAAAATTTAAAGAAGGACAACTTGTTGGTGTTGGATGCATGGTAGATTCCTGCCAGCATTGCCAGTCTTGTAAAGATGGTTTAGAGCAATACTGTGAAAACGGAATGGTTGGAACTTACAATGGTAAGGACGAACATCTTGGTGGCCACACTTTTGGTGGATATTCTGAAAAAATTGTTGTTGACCAAAAATTTGTTTTAAACGTTCCTGAAAATTTAGATACTAAAGGTGTAGCTCCGCTTCTTTGTGCTGGGATTACAACCTGGTCTCCTCTTAGAAACTGGAATGTAAAAGAAGGTGACAAAGTAGGTGTTATTGGTCTTGGTGGCCTTGGGCATATGGGAATTAAATTTGCGCATGCTTTAGGTGCAAAAGTGGTTATGATCACTACTTCTCCTGGTAAAAGCGAGGATGCTAAAAGATTAGGCGCAGACGAGGTTTTGATCTCTAAAGATGAAGAGCAAATGGCTGAACATGCAGGAAGTTTTGATTTTTTACTAAATACAGTTCCTGTTAAGCACGACATTAATCCATATATCGGGTTATTAAAAAGAGATGCAACAATGGTGTTAGTTGGTGCTATAGAACCATTAGAATTCCATGGGGGCGGATTGATTATGGGAAGAAAAAGTGTTGCCGGTTCTTTAATTGGTGGAATTAAAGAAACGCAGGAAATGTTAGATTTCTGTGGTGAGCACGATATAGTTTCAGATATCGAAATGATCGATATGCAAAACATCAACGAAGCTTACGATCGTGTAACGAGTAACGATGTAAAATACCGTTTTGTAATCGATATGCAATCGCTTAAAAACTAATTTGAGTTTAGGTATCGAATTAAGATTCGATAAAATATAACAAAGATTTATAAAACTGCCTTTAAGTTGTGATCTTCGGATTTGTAACTTATTGGCAGTTTTTTTATTCATTAAATTCAAATAAATCATGAGCATATTTTCATCATTATTAGGTAATGCGGGAGCCATAAGCAAAGAAAAATTAGAAGAGAAATATCACAAACTACTAATCCCTTCAGAAACTATTGAAGCTGGATTCAAACTTGTTCGGGATACTTTTATTTTCACCAATAAAAGACTAATCCTGGTAGACATTCAGGGTTTAACAGGTAAGAAAACTGAATATTTCTCGGTTACATACAAAAGCATTTCTCGCTTTAGTGTTGAAACTGCCGGTAGTTTTGACCTTGATGCCGAGCTTAAGATCTGGATCTCTGGAGAGCAACATCCATCAATTTGCAAAAAGTTTAATACCAGTGTAGATATTTATGAAGTTCAGAAGATTTTAGCGGCTTTCGTGCTATAATTTTATTTCCGAAGAAAATTATAGCATTTTAAATTTCAAGCAACCATCTAGTATTATTAGCATCTTGAAATTAGATACTAAACTAAAAATGAAAAAACTACTTTTAATAGGCCTTTGTATCTTTCTTACCAGCTGTAGTGGTGATGATCTGTATTCTGAAATTAATGGAAATTATACAGGATTTTTTTGAAAGCGGTGAGCGTCCCGGGGAAGTCAGTTTAAGTTTTATTGATGGAATTTATATCGGTGCAACTAAATTTGCAAAATTTCCGGCGATTAGTGAAGGAAACTACGTTGTAAATAATTATACAATCTCGTTCTCCAATATATGCATTTGGACCGCCGAATTTGACTGGTCTTTGATCTTAACCGGAGACTGGAGGTTTACTTTGCAGGATAATGAAGGTATTTTAACTAATAAAATTGGAGATCGATACGTTTTAGATAAAAACTAAATATAAAAATATTCACACAACGCGCATTTGGATTGCCCTGTTAGTCTGCCGTTAACATCTGTGTCGTATTTGCAACATTCCTTGAAGCGATTTTTCATAATAGTCTTAGAACGTCGAATTCGAGCTTTCGTATTTGCTAATGAAATACCTGCTAGTTCTGCCGCTTCCTTTTGTGGTTTACCATCAACATATACCAATTTCATGACTTCTTGATATTCCTGTGGCAATTCATTTAAAAATTTATCGAAACAGCAAACTTCTATAAATGGATGAGAAACTTCTTCAGATTGCTGAAAATCAGTAGTGGAGACTGAAATTTTTGAATGATTAAATTGGTCGTTTATCTCATTTCGAATAATCTGAAAGGCCCAGGATTTCAATTTTCCCGGATCTTTCAGTTTATCCAAATTTTTATGGATCTTTAAAAAAGAAGCCTGTAAAATATCCATAGCAGCATCTTCATTCTTTACTCGCTTCAGAATAAAAAAATAAAATTCCTTCTGATATTTATCCCAAACTTCCCTGGTATCCATAACAATCTTTTTCTAAGCGCAACAAGAACATTTATCGCAATTGCAGGTATCGCATGGGCAATTTGCTGCAGCGCAGTTCACGCAATTACACTTATCACATTCACATTGTGTACATTTACATTTACTCATATCTAAACTTTTAAATGTAGACTGTAATTGCTCTAAAAAGATACAATTTTTATTAAAAAATTATCCGTTTCCTTTAAAACCAGGGTAACAGGTCATTCCGCCGTCTACATAAATGGTTGTTCCGTTTATATATTCAGCTTCGTCTGAAGCCAACCAGGCAGCTACACGGCCAATATCATCTGGCTCCCCAATCTTATCATAAGGGATAGTTTCTTTCATTTTCTCACGACCTTCTTTGGTTTCCCAAACATCTTTATTGATATCTGTTTTTATCGCGCCGGGAGCAATACTGTTTACTCGCACTTTCTTACTGGCATATTCCTGGCAAAGCGTTTTCATTAAAAGCTGAATTCCGCCTTTAGAAGCCGCATAATTTGCATGGCCAGCCCATGGAACTATATCGTGAACAGAGCTCATATTGATAATTTTCCCCAAGGATTTTGAAACATTCGGTCGCATACCGCGACGCATAAATTCTTTAATAGCTTCACGACAACATAAAAACTGCCCGGTAAGATTTAGGTTAATCACCGCATTCCAATCATCCAAAGTCATTTCGTGAAAAGCAGCATCTTTTTGCATTCCGGCGTTCGGAATACAAACATCCAGCGTTCCAAACTTGTCGATTGTGGTTTTAAAAAGATTAAGTACATCATCTTCTTTACTCATATCACCCTGTATCACGATAGCTTCACCCGATCCCTTCTCTTCGCTAATTTTTTGCGCAACCTCCTCGGCCTCTTCTTTACTAGAGTGATAATTTATCACCACATTAGAGCCTTCTTTGGCCAGCGCAATGGCCATAGCTTTACCAATCCCAGAACTAGATCCGGTAATAATCGATGTTTGGCCACTTAATTTTTGATTTTCCTTCGACATAACTTTTTATTTTAAAGTTAGCCAGATTGAAACTCAATTTATGTTATTTAGACGTTAATTTCTTATAAACTCCGTTGCTCCAACCAAATCCGTCTTGCGTTGGATATTCGCCACCACCACTTTCTTTAGACAGATCTTCAACATTATACTTTTCGGTCATTTTGTAAGTATTCTTATAAACTTTTTCGTTCAGGCTTGTCCAACGCTCTTTAATGGTATTAGCTAATGCTGAAATTCCATAATTCTGAAGTCCTTTATAGGCCATCCATTGTAGCGGTGCCCAACCATTTGGTGCATCCCACTGCTGCCCGCTATGATTTGGGGTACTTACTACGCCACCTTCCATTAAAAGCTGAGATTCGATAATTTCAGCAACTTTTTTTACTTTTTCTTCGGAAGATATTTCAAAAAATAAGGGGTAAACTCCGGCTACAGAAACCACTGAAGTATGTTCTCCTGTAGTAAAATCGTAATCCATATAAAATCCTTTTGAAGCATCCCAAAAGTACTTTTCTATAGCATTTGCGCGATCTTCGGCACGTTCTTTAAATTCCCTGGCTTTATTTGGATTTTCGCTAATTAAATATGCTTTTGCGATCGTTTTTTCCAGGTGATATAACAAACTGTTTAAATCTACCGGTAAAATATCTGTAGTATGAATAGCAGATAAATTGAAGTTTCCGCTAGCATCTGGCTTTATCCAACGGCTTGAAAAATCCCAACCCGATTCGGCTGCAGCTCTTAGATTTCGGTAAACTTCTTCTTCGGTTAGATCTTCATTTGTAGCGACAGCTTCTTCCGCAGTTTTTATATCTTCTCGATAACTTTCTGGTCGCGGTGTATTATTATCATCGTAATATCGATTAAGAATACTTCCGTCTGGCATTCGCACAACACGGTTTACAACCGAATCATTTTCAGAAAGATTTTGCGCTCCTTTCATCCAAAATTGATATTCCTTTTCTAATTCTGGTAAATATTCAGCATAAATACTATCTCCTTTTTCTTCAGCTAAAACATCTAACATTAGCGCATAAAATGGTGGTTGTGATCTGCTTAAATAGTAGGTGCGATTTCCGTTAGGTATAAATCCAAATTCGTTAATTAAAAAGGAAAAATTATCCACCATATTCTGAATGGTTTCCACTTCTCCATCAACCTGAAGTCCTAACATCGTAAAATAACTGTCCCAATAATAGATCTCTCTAAAACGGCCACCGGGAATAATATATGGATTGGGCAACGGAATTAAAGTTCCGCTTAACTCCTCGTCTGCCGGGCGTTTTAAAACCGACCATAATTTTTTGATGTGTGAATCTATATCTGAAGAATCTGTTTGATATTCTTTTGATTCTTCTTCTCCGGGAATCTGAAAATTATCCTTCAAAAAGCCTAAAATCGCTGAGTCGCCTTCTGTTTTAAATTTCTGATATTCGGTTTTTATACTGTCAATATTTTTCTCTGGAACAGCATCTACAAAGGTTTTACTATCACTAAAGAGATTTTCGTTCTGCTGAATATCATAAAATAGATCGCCGTATAATTCTTCAGGAGGTAGAATCACAACTTCCTTCTCTACTGCTGTAGTTTCTTGCCCAGCCTCTTCTTTACAACCTAAAAAGCAAAGAAAAATTAGAAATGTATAAACCGATTTTAGTTGAAATCTTATCATATTTTTTAATTCAGTTAGAACGTATATAAATATAGATAAGATCCTTTACTTTAGGAAAGTTATGTTCGCTTAATTGAGCGTTGTCCTCTTTTAATACGATGCGAACCATTATAAAAGAAACGCACCGAATCTACATCACTCTTATTTAATTGCTTTTTTTGAGGACTAGAAAAATGAATACTTTCTTCTCCTGAAATACCACTACAGGCCAGAAAAAGAATAATACTTAAAATACTAATAGATGTAAATAATTTCATTATGGTTAGGTTAGATGATCGATACAAGATTAGTTAAAAGCGAAATGTAAAGACATACCCACCCAAGGGGATATTTCCTTAAAAAGTATATTTAGCAAACTTTTTTAAAGCACTTTTTGAGATCTACAGTTAGAAATCCAGAAGAGATTAATATTGTAAAAAATGGATCTGGTTTTTAGCAATTTCGGTGTAGATCTGCTGAATGCTCTTCAAAAAAATCTACAAGTAAAGCTTTAATTTCTAATTCTGTATTCGTTATAATTAAGCTACAAATGCGTTTAATTCTTTGAAGAGCTAGCAGATATCTTAAGGCTAAGACAAACAATTTTAGAAATTAGATAAGCTAAGCGCCATCTAAATCACATGTAATATACTGACAATCAATATAAATAAAAATACCCAGTAGCAGGTATATTCAATTCATTTGTAGAATAGAGATTGGTTGAAATAAAGTCAGATCGAAAATCATCTCTTAAGATTCTGAAGTGGTGATAAAGACTAAGAAATTAAATATTTAAGTCGCGATTATTTCCTAAAATGATACTTTAGCTGAAAAATTTGAGACATGGAAATTATAAGTTTTGAACCTAAATATAGTCGAGACTTTAAAGATCTGAATATCGAGTGGTTAGAAAAATTCTTTTGGGTAGAGCCACACGATGAAGAAGTTTTAGGAAAACCTGAAAAGTATATTATTGAGCCTGGTGGACAAATATTCTTTGTAAAGAATAACGACCAGATCATTAGCTGTGTAGCGCTGATGAAGATCGATGACGGAATTTTCGAATTAACAAAAATGGCGGTTTCCCCAGATCACCGCGGAAAGCAAATTGGCCAGAAATTAATGAAGTTTACTATCAATTTTGCAAGAGATCAGGATTGGCAGGAACTTATCATCTACAGCAGTAGAAAGCTAGAAAACGCATTGCATATCTACCGAAAGTTTGGTTTTATAGAAATACCGATAGAAGAAAACAATCCTTACGCCCGTGGCGATATTAAAATGAAACTCAGCTTATCTTAAATCTTTGTAAAACAAGCTCTTATTTTATATGTCTTCTGTAATTTTATACAGCAATCAAAATCAAGCACAATGAAAAAATTAATTCTAAGTCTTTTTACAATATCAGCTTTAATGGCTTGCAAGAACAATAAGTCTGAAGCTGAACCTGGCGAAATGATTCCTGCGGAAGATACAACTGGATCAAACGAAGAAATGCGTATGGCTGAAGATGCCAGCATTAATATCGAACCTATCTCTCACGCTACCGCTGTTATTAATTGGGGAGACGCTGTTTTTTATACAGATCCTGTAGGTGGAGCCGAACTTTTTGCTGAAATGGATAAACCAGACTTTGTATTAGTTACAGATATTCATGGCGATCATATGAACGCACAAACACTAGAAGGTCTTAAATTAGGAAATACCAAAATTATTGTTCCAAAAGCTGTAGAGGAAAAATTACCCGGAACCCTAAAAAGTAAATTGTTGGTTATGGCTAATGGCGATCAAATGGAAATTGAAGGTTTTACAATTGAAGCTATCCCAATGTATAATTTACCAGAAGCTGAAGATGCCATGCATGTAAAGGGTCGCGGTAATGGCTATGTGTTAGAAAAAGGTGGAAAGCGTTTGTATATTTCTGGAGATACAGAAGATATTCCTGAAATGCGTAATCTTGAAAATATCGATGCTGCACTCGTTTGTATGAATCTTCCTTATACCATGCCGGTAGATCAGGCTGCAGAAGGAGTTTTAGCATTTGCCCCTAAAAAAGTATATCCTTATCATTATCGTGGACAAGACGGACTAGCAGATGTTGAAAAATTTAAATCGCTTGTAGAAGAAAAAAGCGATAGCATAGAAGTGGTTCTATTAGATTGGTATCCAGAAATGTAATTTTTGAGTATAAATTTTATTTCAATTTAATACAAAAAATAAGGCTGTGAGTTGATGTGCTCACAGCCTTTGTAGTTTTCTACGTTTATTGATTGATATTTAGGACAGGGCGGTTATTTGGTTGCCTTAAGGGTAACTGGTAATTTAAATTCTTCTACTTCTGGATTAACCGGGCAGTTAATTTTCTTGTAGTTCAACTTTTCTTTAATAAAGCGCTCTACTACTTTATTCTCTGCTTCTACAGATAAAACAACGATTTCGTTATCCTTGTTAATAGCTAAAAGTACATTGGCACGAGCATCTTTCTTAAGATTTAATTTGTGATGTTTTAGTAAAGAAGAAATTTCTATACTCATCATTCTTGGATCTGGCTGAGTAGCCGCTTCTGGATTGTTTGCATTTACAGCTACCGTGCTGCAAATTGCGATTGCTAAGGCTAGCAATAAAGATTGGAATCTTTTCATGATTAAAAATGTTTAAAAAGTTAATACATCTAAAAGACGGTGTTAAAACATCTTTTGTTACACAATTCGCTGATTTTTAAGATGTTTTTAACGTTTTATCATTTAAAGATCCTGTTAATAGACATAAAAAAAGCCCGCCAAAGGCGAGCTTTTTCTGGTTTTTTATATAAAAACAGATTAAGAAAGTACAGACTGTACTTTATCTGCTGCTTCTTTAAATTGCACAGCACTAGAAACTGCTAATCCACTTTCGTCGATCAATTTCTTAGCAACATCTGCATTAGTACCTTGTAATCTAACAATAATTGGTACATTAATCGCATCACCCATATTTTTATAAGCATCTACAATACCTTGCGCCACACGGTCACAACGAACAATACCTCCAAAAATATTTACTAGAATTGCTTCTACCTTATCATCTTTTAAGATCAATCTAAAAGCTTCTTCTACACGTTTAGCATCTGCAGTACCTCCTACATCAAGAAAGTTTGCTGGTTCACCACCTGCTTGCTTGATAAGATCCATAGTTGCCATTGCAAGACCTGCACCGTTCACCATACATCCTACGTTACCGTCTAGATCTACATAGTTAAGGCCAACTTCTTTAGCTTCTACTTCTGTTGGATTTTCTTCACGCTTGTCACGCATTTCTGCGTAATCTTTGTGACGGAAAAGTGCGTTATCATCTAAAGTAACTTTAGCATCTACAGCTAATATCTTATCGTCACTTGTTTTAAGCACTGGGTTAATTTCGAATAAAGAAGAATCAGACTTATCGAAAGCAGTATAAAGAGACATTACAAACTTTGTCATTTCTTTAAAAGCAGTCCCGCTAAGACCAAGATTAAATGCTATTCTTCTAGCCTGAAAAGGCAAAATTCCTGTTGCAGGATCAATCTCTTCAGTAAAAATTAAATGCGGAGTCTCTTCAGCAACAGTTTCGATATCCACCCCACCTTCTGTAGAATACATGATCATATTACGTCCAGTAGCACGATTTAGTAAAACAGACATATAATATTCTTCTGGCTCACTATCTCCCGGGTAATAAACATCCTCTGCTACATATACCTGATGAACTTTTTTACCTTCAGCAGAAGTTTGAGGAGTTACTAGATTCATCCCAATGATCTCTCCTGCGATCTGCTCTACTTCTTTTAGGTTTTTTGCAAGCTTAACACCGCCACCTTTACCACGACCACCAGCGTGAACCTGTGCTTTGATCACATGCCATCCAGTCCCGGTTTGTTCTGTTAATTCTTTTGCGGCTTTTACAGCTTCTTCTGCAGTTTGGGCTACGATCCCTCTTTGAGTACGTACTCCAAAGCTACCTAGAATTTCTTTTCCTTGATATTCGTGTATATTCATAATCAGGTATTTCTTCAGTTTTAATTATGGTAAACAAAAGTAACAAATGTAAAAGTATTAGACCAACAAATTTTCCTTAAGATTGAAATAAAGCCGGCTAAATTCAAGGATTTAGTGCTAGATCCCATAATATTTTCTATTAGACTATAAGGTTATCGTAAATAATGCCAAGTATTTTCTTATTTCTGCGGATTCTCAACTATTTTTGCGCTTTTATTTCAAACTCAATTAATCGCTTCAATTTAAAGCATTAATAGGGAGTTGAATTTTAAATAGTTAACAGCTTCCCTAACCTGGGAATAATTAGGATAGCATATGAATAAAGGATTAATCGCATTAGCTATAGGTGGATTTGGTATAGGAATGACCGAGTTTGTAATTATGGGAATTCTACCAGATGTTGCCACAGCTTTAGATATTAGCATTCCGCAGGCAGGACATTTTATTTCGGCTTACGCTCTAGGTGTTGTTGTTGGTGCTCCACTTTTAACCGGTATCGGCGGCAAATGGCCGGCACACAAAACTTTGCTTTTTTTAATGCTATGGTTTACGGTCTTTAATTCTTTATCTGCCTTTGCAGATAGTTATACGCTTTTACTTATTTCTAGATTTTTATCAGGATTACCCCATGGTGCATTCTTTGGGATTGGTGCCGTTGTGGCCAGCAAACTGGCGAAACCGGGCAAAGAGGCCAGAGCCATTGCTACCATGTTTACAGGACTTACTTTGGCAAATGTGATTGGTGTCCCTCTTGGAACTTATTTTGGACATAATTTTAGCTGGAATGTTGCCTTTATGCTGGTAGGTATCGTGGGCATTTGTGCTATACTTGGGATTAAGTTTTGGATGCCAGAGCTTCCAAAAAGTTCGCCAGATGGAATCGCGAAAGATTTTAAAGTTTTAAAGAAATTAGAGCTTTGGATGGTTATTTTACTTACAACCATTGGTACCGGAGGTTTCTTTGCATGGTATAGTTATATCGCTCCTTTAATTACTGAAGTTGCCGGACATCCTGAAACTATCGTTAGTTACGCAATGATCCTCGCAGGTTTAGGAATGGTAACAGGTAATTTTATAGGAGCCAAATTAGCTGAAAGCTTCTCTCCTATTTACGCAGTATTAATCGCTCTTATTTTGATGGTAATAGCTTTAGTGTCTAATACCTATCTCGCCTATGATAAAATTGGTGTTTTGGTAATGACATTTTTAATTGGAACGATTGCTTTTTGCCTTTCTACACCAGTACAAATGGCGGTGATCAATTCGGCTAAAGGATCAGAGATGCTGGGATCTTCCCTAAATCAAAGTGCTTTTAATATGGGAAATGCTTCTGGTGCTTACTTGGCAGGCTTACCTATCGCTGCAGGTTACGCATATACATCTGCAGATCTTGTAGGTGCAGGGATGGCCAGTGCAGGTATCGTGATCACTTTTGTAGTCATTTACATACGAAAGAAGAATAAAAAAGCCACCCAAACCGCACAGTCTTAAATCTACAGAAATAACAAATTGTTTGAATTCGTTATTTTTTTAGCATTCTTTTGCTAAGGAAACAAATAGCCCTGTATTTTTGGCTTCAGAAAAAATTAGAGAATAGAAATGACAAATCAAGATCTTCTTGCTATTGCCGCCGATTATGGTAGCCCTGTTTATGTGTATGATGCTGAAAAAATCGAGGCGCAGTATAAACGTCTTACCAATGCTTTTAGCAGCGTTAAAAACCTAAGAATTCATTATGCGGTAAAGGCGCTTTCTAATATTTCTGTTCTTAAACTTTTAAATACTTTGGGCAGCGGTCTTGATACGGTAAGTATTCAGGAAGTACAACTAGGTATAAAAGCGGGTGTAGATCCTTCTAAAATTATTTTTACACCAAATGGGGTTTCTTTAGAAGAAATTGAAGAGGTGGCAAAACTTGGCGTTCAGATCAATATTGATAATCTATCAATCTTAGAACAATTTGGAAGTCGCCATCCTAAAACTCCCGTTTGTATAAGGATCAATCCTCATGTGATGGCTGGAGGAAATTCTAAAATTTCTGTTGGACATATCGATTCTAAATTTGGAATCTCTATTCATCAAATGCCTTTATTAAAGAGGATTGTTGAAAATACCGGGATGACCATTAACGGAATTCACATGCATACCGGTAGTGATATTCTGGATATCCAAGTGTTTATTCAGGCTTCTGAAATTTTATTTGATGCCGCTAAAAACTTTAAGAATCTTGAATTTATTGACTTTGGAAGCGGATTTAAAGTGCCATACAAACCTGGTGATATTGAAACCGATATTGAAGAATTAGGCGCCCAGCTTTCTAAAAAATTTAAAGCTTTTTGTGCCGAATATGGTAAAGAACTCACACTTGCTTTCGAGCCAGGAAAATATTTGGTTAGCGAATCTGGAAAGTTTTTAGCGAAAGTGAATGTGATCAAACAAACAACATCGACGGTTTTTGCAGGTATCGATACTGGTTTTAATCATTTGATAAGACCAATGTTTTATGGTTCGCATCACGAAATTCATAATATTTCTAATCCTAACGGAAAACAACGATTCTATTCGGTTGTAGGATATATTTGTGAAACCGATACTTTTGCATCAAATCGCAGAATTACTGAAATTACTGAAGGAGACGTTCTTGCATTTAGCAATGCCGGAGCCTATTGTTACTCCATGTCCAGCAATTTTAATTCTAGATTCCGCCCTGCTGAAATTTTATGGTACAATGGCGAAGCTCATCTTATTAGAGAAAGAGAAACATTTGATGACCTTTTAAGACACCAGGTAGAACTAGACTTCGCCGCTAAAAAAGAAAAATAAGCTTCAACTTAAATTCTTATTATAAAAAAAGAGGAGCAAATTCATCTAATCCAAAAGCTAAAATTAGATGAATTTTGTTCCTTTTTTCGTTTAACTTCTTTCTTTTCAAATGTTAAAATTAAGATTATTTTAAGATACCTGAATTAATCTAGACTTTTCCAAAAGCCCTACTATTGCTTCATCTAGAAACTTTTAATGGTTTTTTCAGAAATGAATATTTAATATTTAGATGGAATTTAATTAACACAAACTTAATTTTGTCTTATATTTTTATTATATTCGTAAGACCAAACACTTTAACATTGTATTATGAATTTTATAGATCAAGAATTACAATTCTTTATTCTACAATCTTTAGGATTGCTGGCTATAATTTTTCCGGCATTTTGTATTCTGAGTATTGTAAGGAATTCTAATTCATTTAAGAAGAAGATGCGATTGATGTGGACTTTGGTTGTGATTCTAATCCCTATTATAGGATCATTCCTTTACCTATCGATCGGAAGAGAACAAGTTTTAAACACAGAGATTCAGTCAAATATTTAATATTGACTATAACGTTTTCGACCAAAATAAAAACTCCTGCTTATAGCAGGAGTTTTTATTTTTATACAGATTTCTTGTTTATTTGCTGTAGACCTTATTTTCCTGTTCGGCCACCCGAATGAATGTGGTTCTTTTAGTTAATTCTTTTAATCTAGCTGCACCAACATAGGTACAGGTACTTCTAATTCCGCCTAAAATATCCTGTAATGTATTTTCAACGGGACCGCGATAAGGCACCTCAACGGTTTTACCTTCACTCGCTCGATATTCGGCTACACCCCCAGCGTGTTTATCCATCGCGGTAGAAGAACTCATTCCGTAGAAACGTTTAAATTTTTCTCCGTTTAATTCGATAATATCCCCTCCACTTTCGTCATGCCCTGCTAGCATTCCGCCAAGCATCACAAAATCGGCACCAGCACCAAAAGCTTTCGCTACATCACCGGGAATAGCACAACCACCATCGCTAATTATTTGTCCGCCCAAACCATGTGCAGCATCTGCACATTCAATGATCGCCGATAATTGCGGATAGCCAACACCTGTTTTAACACGAGTAGTACAAACAGATCCTGGTCCAATCCCTACTTTTATAATATCTGCGCCAGCAATAAGTAATTCCTCTACCATTTCTCCAGTAACCACGTTGCCCGCAATGATCACTTTATCTGGATAACTTTCACGTGTATTTTTCACGAACTCTACAAAATGTTCAGAATATCCATTGGCAACATCTATACATATAAATTTTAAATCTTCAGATAGCGATAAGATCTCCTTCAGCTTTGTAGAATCTTCTTTTCCTGTTCCAGTACTTACCGCTATGTAATTCTTAAGATCTGCAGAAGTTTCTTTTAAAAATGAAGACCATTCTTCGATCGAATAATGTTTATGGATCGCAGTAAACAATTTTCTTTCTGCCAGCTTTTTAGCGATTTCAAAAGTACCAACAGTATCCATATTGGCGGCCATAATAGGAACGCCCGTCCATTTTATATTGCTATGTAAAAATGTATATTCTCTTTCTAAACTTACCTGAGACCTACTTTTTAAAGTAGATCGCTTGGGTCGTATCATTACATCCTTAAATCCAAGTTTTAAATCATGCTCAATTCTCATTCATCTTTTAATTTGGTTACTCTCAAAAATAGACCTTAGTTTTCTAAAAATTCAGCTTTAATTTGTAAAATTCTATACTTAAGCTTTAAAAATCTTCCAACTTGCTGTTATTCACTTCTATCCAATATCCGTCTGGATCCTGAAAATAAATTTGTTTTACACCATCGGGACGTGTATTGGTAGTATCTGGTGTACCTTTACTATTTTCGAACGGAACATTTTTATTCCGAAGCAATGCGATAAAATCATCTAAATTTGGAGTATTGAACGCCAGGTGAACTCCTTTATTTTTCTGTGGTTTCTCGGTACTTTCAATTAAATGAATTTGCACATCGTTACTGGCCTTTACCCATTTAAACTTTTCACCTAAACCAGCATTGTAGATTTCCTTAAACCCCATAATTTCTCGATAGAACTGTAGCGAATCCTCTAAATCCTGAACGAGTAATGCATCATGATCTTTTTCTAAACCGAAATTATCTTTATTGTCCATCTTATAATATTTTAAAGTTTTTATTCTATATAAAATGCAAGATAAACAGATTTGCTATTATCCCGCTTGTTACTACTTTTATAATAATCCCCTTAAAACTGTTTTCTGCGGAATGCAAAAATGATAACTTTACCAGAAAAGTTGAGATCTTGAAGAAAATTGAAATTTTAGAAAAGAAAGTACTATCCAAAGAATGGGCAACACTAAATGAATACGTTTATAGTTTTGAACGTAAAGATGGCACCAAACAGATACATAACCGAGAAGTTTACGACAAGGGAGATGGTTCTGCAATCATTCTTTATAACAAACAAACCAATAAGATCATTTTAACTAGGCAATTCAGAATTCCTACCTATGTAAACGGAAATAATGATGGTTATATGATCGAAGCCTGTGCAGGGCTTTTAGATGGCCTTACTCCCGAAGAATGTGTCGTAAAAGAAACACAAGAAGAGACCGGGTATAAGATAGAAACGCCAAAAAGGCTATTCCATTCTTATATGGTAGCCGGTGCCGTAACAGAAATAATTTACTTCTTCGTTGCTCCTTACGATGAATCTATGAAAGTTGCAAAAGGTGGTGGTTTAGAAGACGAAGGTGAAGAAATCGAGGTTTTAGAGTATGATTTTGACGAAGCTTACAATATGATATTTACAGGCGAAATCATAGACGCCAAAACGATCATGCTCTTGCAACATATGAAAATCGAAAAAATAATGGATTAATTTTCGATTAGTTAAAAAATTGACTTCAAATTTTAGCTTTATAGTCGATATTAACATTTTTAGCATTATTTTTTCCAAAATTAGATATATATTGCGGTCATACCGAAAAATAACCCTAACCTAACTAATTATTGTTTCGAGCTTTAAGCTCCTAACCTAACCATCAAACCGGCCTTTTATGCCACGCATGAAAAAACAACGAATATTAGGAACTGTATCACTAATATTCGCACTGATTATTTTTGAATTAGATAGAAGCGGAGATCTTGTTTTGGTATCTGGAGCTCTTCTCGGCTTAGGTGTTAGCTTATTTTTTATTCCGCTTACTAAAAAAGCGCTCTAACTTTCCTTTTATAATTTAGTTTTACTAAATTTCCTCCTCAGTTTACAGAGCCGATTTTTGCGAGATCTTTGAGTATCTTTGTAGTTCTTTCGTAGAATAACATAAAAGATGATATTTCGCAATGCCTCTTTATTTCTGCCCAACCGGTTAACCAATTCTAAATATGACCAATAGAACTTATTGTGACGAAGAGGAGTTTGTAAATATAGATTTCCAAAAAACAAGTTTTAAAAAAGGGGATTATGAGTATTGCATTTTTAAAAACTGCAATTTCAATACTGTAAATCTATCGGCCGTAAGCTTTTCTGAATGTGAATTTGTGGATTGCGACTTCAGCAATGCAAACATTAAAAATGTACAATTCAATCAGATAAATTTCGAAAATTGTAAGCTTATAGGTTTAGGTTTTGATGGCTGTAACGATTTTTTACTTTCTTTTCAATTTCATCACTGCTCTTTAGATTTTTCTTCTTTTTACAATCTTAAGTTGAAGAATACTTTTTTTGAAAGTTGCTCACTAAAAGAAGTTGATTTTACAGAAGCCGATTTTTCAGAGTCAACATTTAGCAACTGTAACTTACAGGGAGCTATTTTCGAAAATACCAATCTCCAGAAATGTGATTTTAGATCGGCCACAAACTATAATATCCATCCCGCAGAAAATCAAATTTCTAAAGCCATTTTTGCTTCAGATAATTTAAGCGGACTACTACAAAGCTTCAATATAAAGATTGAATAATATGATCCACGGAACACACAATGCTATAGAAGATCCTAGAAATGCCAATATAAAGATCATGATAAACGATGAACTTTATGATCGACAGGATGCCAAAATATCTGTTTTTGACAGCGGTTATTTAGTTGGTGATGGTATTTGGGAGGCTTTTAGATTGCATAATGGTCATCTGGCATTTTCAGACATGCATCTAAATCGATTGTGGAGTGCTGCTGCCAGCGTTGGTATGAGCTTTCCTTTTAGCAAAAAAGAATTACTCGATAAAGTATGGAAAGTTATCCAGGCAAACAACATGCAGGATAATGTTCATGTTAGAGTTATGATTACTCGCGGTATTAAAAAAACGCCATCACAAGATCCAAGATTAACCATTAGTGGTCCTAATGTCGTCATTATTGCTGAACATAAAAAAGCAAGTGAAAACAGTAAAGAAAAAGGAATTACATTATTTACCAGCACTATAAGACGAGGAAGCCCAGATTATTTAGATCCACGTTTAAACTGCCATTCTAAACTTCATGAAGTTCAGGCATTGGTGCAGGCGATCGAAGGCGGCGCAGACGAGGCTCTTATGCTAGATATTAATGGTTTTGTGAGTACCTGTAACGCAACCAACTTTTTTATAGTACGTGATAATGAAGTTTGGACTTCTACCGGAGAATACTGCATGAACGGCATCACACGCCAAAATATTATTAGAGTTTGCGAAAAGCATAATGTGGCTTGTAGGCAGAAAAACTTTTCTTTATTTGATGTATACAGCGCAGACGAAGCTTTTGTTACCGGAACTTTTGGCGGACTCACACCAGTTACTAAAATCGATGGCCGTATTATTGGTAAAGGTATATACGGTGAGTTTACCAAAAAACTAAGCAATTTTTACGAGCTATTGATCGAAGAAGAATGCGCTTAGAAACACCTAATATTAGCAACTAACCAAGATGATTAAACCAGATATTAAAAGAATATGCCTTTGGTCCTGCCCTCGTAATATTTCTACGGCGACCATGTATTCTTTTGCTCAGCGTAGGGATACCAAAGTATATGACGAACCTCTTTATGGATATTATCTAAAAGAAACCAATGCCGCAGCTTATCATCCGGGAGCACAGGAAATTATTGATAGCATGGAATGTGACGGAAATAAAGTTGTAGAGATGATGCTCTCTAACACAGAAAAACCTGTGCTATTTTTTAAGAATATGACGCATCATCTATTGAATCTTGACACTTCTTTTCTTAAAGAGGTAACAAACGTATTACTTACTAGAGATCCCAGGGATATGATTCCATCTTTCCACCAAGTGATCAAAAATCCAACGATGCAGGATGTTGGCTATTTAGCACATACTGAAATTTTAAAAGAACTGGATAAATTAAATGCTGAAACTATCGTCCTGGATTCTACTGAAACCTTAAAGGATCCTGAAGCTAAACTCAAAAAGCTATGTGATTTTATAGGAATTCCATTTGAAGAAAATATGTTACACTGGGAATCGGGGCCATTACCAGAAGATGGAGTTTGGGCACCACATTGGTATAATAATGTACATAATTCTACCGGTTTCAATAAATATGAACCAAAAGAAAAAGAAGTTCCAAAGCAATTAAAACCCCTTTTAGAAAAATGTATTCCGCATTACGAAGTTTTAAAACAACGCTCAATTTAGATAATTTCAGAAATAATTATATTTGAAATTCGCTCGCTAACTTAATAAACATGCAAGAACGTTTAGACATCATCAATATTTTCAGATTTAATAAAAAGGAAATAGACGATTATGATAAGAAAATTAAAAGACTAAAAAGATGGTCTTATTTTATCCTTTTTTACTGTGTACTTGCATGGTCGCTTATTCTTATTACAATTGTTTTGGATATTACTACCAATACTACGCTTTTGGTATGGACAGAAGCTGGTGTTTTGGTAATGATGGCGATCGTTGCTTTAACTTTTTGCTCGAAGATACTGAGCCAAATTCAATTGATTAAACACGAAAAATTTCTTCTGAAAAAACCCAAGATCAACTCAACAAATAATGAGGATTTCAAAAAACTAGTAAAAAAGGCAAATCTTAGATTTTATCCTGAAGTTCCCTTAGCAGTACTGGGAATTATCGTTTTTATTGCGGCGGTACTTATCACCGGTTTTAAGGATATGGCATATAGCGCTATGATTTGGGAATATGCTAAGATCGTAATTGTACTCTTCTTTTTGATCGAAGTTGTTTCTATCTTTAAACTACAAAAAGATTTAAAAGAAAACATTAGTAAAGCCGAATCTTCATAAGGATGAAAAATGATTCTCTAACACCAGATGATTATATATCGAATCTGCCAGAAGATAGGCAGCTAAAACTGCAGAAGTTAAGAGAAGTTATAAAACAAAATCTTCCTAAAGGCTTTGAAGAAACCATGAATTACGGCATGATAGGCTATGTTGTGCCACACTCAATATACCCAGATGGATATCATTGCGATCCTTCGATGCCACTTCCTTTTATAAATATTGCCTCTCAAAAAAATCATATCACCGTATATCACCTTGGGATGTACGCCCAGCCTAAACTTTTAGAATGGTTTTTGGATGAGTTTAAAAAATTTAGTCCAAAAAAGCCGAATATGGGTAAAAGCTGTATTCGATTTAGTAAGACACAGGAAATTCCGTATCAATTAATTGGAGACTTGGCATCAAAATTGAAACCTTTAGAATGGATTGCGATATACGAGTCGCAAACAAGGAAAAAGTAGGCTTATTGTCTATAGGTCGGGATTTAACATCGTAAAGTTGAAGGCTGTTAAAACCCTCTAAAATTCTAGATTCTTAACAAAATTTGTTTTGAAGGCCAACGATTAAATTATAGGTTTACGGGATATTAATTAAAGAAAAACGACAAAATTTATGTTTAAGTCTAAAAAAATTGCAGGTTTACTATTTGTTTTTGCCCTAGTAACAGGTTCGGCTGCGATAGCTCAAAACTCTACAATGCAGCAACAGCAAACAGTAGATGTAGATGTAAGTGATGCAGAACTTTCTAAATTTGCCAAAGCATATCAAGGATTAAGAATGATGAACCAACAGGTAAATCAAAAAATGATGAAAACTGTACAGGACGGTGGTTTAGAAGTGCAACGTTTTAACGAAATTCACCAGGCTAGTCAGGATCCTAATAAAGAAGTAGAAGCTAGTGAAGAAGAATTAGAAAAGCACAAAACAATTCTTACTGAAATTGAAAGTATGCAGGGTGATTTTCAGAAAAAAATGGAAACCACAATTAAAGATCAGGGATTAACTGTAGAAAGATACCAAAAACTGGCAATGGCATTACAGTCTGATCAAGAATTACAAACACGTTTACAAAAAATGATGCAACAGGGACAAGGATAAAACCCAATGCAACTTTTAAGATATAAAGCAGCAATTAAAATTGCTGCTTTTTTTATGAATGAATTTGAAAGAACTCTTCAATTTTAAATGCAATTTAACAGCTACTCTTTTTAACAAATCTCAGCTTTACGTAAATTGAATTAAAATAAAATTGTGAAGTCACAAATAATCAAGATCACATATATTCTCTTTGCATTATGCTGTATCTTCCCCAGGATTTGTGAAGCCCAAGACATGAAGCAGAAAGACAGTTTAAAATTTACTAATAAGGAAGTACCAGATATTATTTGGCGTGAAGCTTACGTAGCACTCTCCCATTATCCCGAATTAAAGGACACACCTATAACTTTTAGGTTTAAAAATAATATTAAAAAGTCCTTTATGCAGGCGCAACCCAGCTTTTCTGGAATTTTCAAAAATCGTAAGAAAAGAGGGTATTTTGTGTTTATAAATAAAGAAATAAAAATTGAAGACGAAGTTTTTACCGTTACTGATGCTCCAAAAGACGTTATAATTGGTTGGATTGGCCACGAGCTTGGTCATATTATGGATTACAGAAATCGTAGCGGAATAAATATGCTTTGGTTTGGTGTAAAATATCTTACTTCGCACAATTATATTCGCGAAGCTGAAAGAGCCGCAGATACTTACGCGGTAAATCACGGACTTGGTAAATACATCATTGCGACCAAAGATTTCATTCTAAATCAATCTGATCTTTCTGAAAAATATAAGAATAGAATAAAGAAGCTCTACTTATCTCAAGAAGAGATCGTAGAGCTTGTCGAAGATCTTGACGAACTTGAAGAAGAAGCCAAGAAAAAAGACTAAAACTAATATTTGTTAGATTTCAGCTCTTTTTCAACAAATGCTTCAAATTCAGCAAACTTTTCTTCGTCCATTACCTTTTCCATTTTTACCTGTCCGCCTTTCTTTTTATTTGCGCCACTCCATTCAGGAAAAATTACTGGAGGCACTACAGTTACCTTAACTCCTTTTAAAGCCTTACTTCTGGCAACCCCGTAATTTTTATTTGCATCTTTAAGACTCTGGTCTAAAGCCTCGGCAAGTTCTTCTTCTGATGCCGACGTTTCTGTACCCAAATACCATGAATGATAAAATTCTCCATCTTCAAAACGTTTAGCTGCGATGGTAAACTCTGGAATCTTGATATCAAATTTCTCTTCTAGCTCCTGAACAGCATCATTCATTTTATTTACTGAAAGTTGAGATCCCACTACATTCAGAAAAAATTTGGTTCTTCCGGTAATTCGTATCTCGTATTTTTCTTTATTGGTAAATTTAATGGTATCACCTATAATATATCGCCATGTACCAGAAACTGTACTAATTAAGAGCACATAATCCTTTTCTTCTTCCACCTCGGTTAAAGGAACCACTGGCGCATCATCGGTTAAAGATCCATCCTGATTTATATAATCTGGCTCAAACGGAACAAATTCAAAATAAATACCGTTATCTAGTATTAATTTCATGCTATGCGTATCTGGACGCTCTTGTAACGCCAAAAAGCCTTCTGAAGCTAAATAAGTATCGATTACCTGTACAGGTTTTCCTAATAACGCATTAAAACTTTTTTCGTAAGGTTCAAAAGCGACTCCACCGCTGGCATAAACCTGAAGGTTTGGCCAAACATCATGAATATTATCAACTTTATGATATTCGATTACTTTCTTCATCATTAATTCCATCCACGATGGGATACCACTTAAAGCACCTATATCCCAGTTTTTCGCATTTTTCACGATTCTTTCTACACGCTTATCCCAATCTTCTATCTTCGCGATCTCTTCGCCGGGTTTGTAATAACTTCTAAACCAAAATGGAATATTACTAGCGCTAATTCCGCTAATTTCACCTTCTTCATGATCACCTTCATGCTGTAGATCTGTAGAACTACCAAGCATCATGATCTCTTTTTCGAAAAACTCTGGTTCTAATTCGAAATTCGATAAAGCACCAACTTGTTTTATACCGGCATTTCTAATGCTTTCTACCATTTCGTCTGTCACAGGAATTCGTTTACTGGACTTCCCGGTAGTTCCAGAGCTTAATGCGAAGTAATGAGGTTTACCCGGCCAGGTAATATCTTCTGCTCCCTCATGTATTTGTGACCACCAGCGCTCGTTTAGCTTATTGTAATCAAAATAAGGAATACTTTCAGCAAATGCTTCTGCCATATTATCTGATGATAATATTTCAGAGAATTTATAGAATTTTCCAAAGGCGGTATCCTTTGCTTTTTCTAATAAATTTTTAAGTACATCTTGTTGTGCTTTTACAGCATCTGGTTCAGAAACAATAGTATCTCTTAAATCTATAAGACCTTTAATAATCGATCCTCTAATAGCCATTTTTTGGTCGTTTTTATTTGAGATGGAAGATACTCAAATCTCGAATTTCCACGTTCCAAAATGATTTCATTTATATAATTTTTAACGCTAAATGACATTATAATCAGTCATCTAACCAATTTCTCATTATGAATCATAAATAATTGCAAATGTTTTCTAACCTATAGCAATTTTAATTTATTTTTTTGTTTATTTTGCCTGTTGATTATTACGGCCCTAAAAAAATATTAATTAAGTACCCTACATTTTATGAGTACAACTACTACACAGAAACCTTCAAGGTATCCTATGGTTTCTTACGAAGAAGCTTCAGAAGAAGTTAAATCGATTTATGACGATACCAAAAAAACCCTACAACTACCGTTTGTTTTAAACTGGTTTAAATGCCAGGGTGGCAACGCGACACTCTTAGAAGGAAACTGGAACAAATTGAAAAACACCTTAATGAAAGGTGATGTTCCTAACGTTTTAAAGCAGCTTATTATTTATAACGTATCAAAATCCAGAGGCTGCAACTATTGCTCGCATGCACACGGGATTTTTGCTGATAGTATGAGTTCTATGATCTCTGAAGAAGAAGGTTTTAAAGCTACAGAAAATATTGATTCTCCATCAATGCCGGCAAGTTATAGAAAAGCGGTCACTATCGTGACAAAAGCAGCTTTGCAGCACAGTGAAATTTCTGACGAAGATTTTGCTGAACTTGAAGCCGTTGGATTTTCCAGCGCTGAAATTCAGGAATTAATGGCACAGGCAGATTTGGTAAATATGCTAAACACCATTGCAGATGTTTCTGGAATTAAAATTGATAACGAACTTTTAGAAACTCCGGAATAAACATCGGTGATTTGCTTTAATGTCATCTATTCAAAATAACGTATCACAATTATATAGAATAACCTACGAGGCTTATTCTAAGTTTGCTAACGGAATTAATGGATGTACAAGTTTTCCTGAGATAGGAAAAGTAGTTGAAAAGCATTTAAAGTATATCTTAAACTTTCATGTCATTAAACTGCTTATTGAGAAAGATAATATTCTTTTTGAGTATTCTTTATGCGGAAGTGACATTTGGTTTAAACAAAAGAAACTGGAAGATTTAAGCCAGGAAGAATTAAATCTTGCTAAAACAGGTATTCCCATAAGAACAAGTAATATCCCCAAGGATATTGCAGATGGTAGATTAGATATTTCTAAACTTAAAAATCCACAATTATGGGCATGGCTTTTTAATAAAGATGATCACAAAATGATCGTTTCTTTAGTCGCCGATGAAAACCGTGTTTTTACCAGTAGAGATATTGAAATATTAAAACTGGCTGCAGACTGTTTTGATGCTAAGTTTAAAGAGTTAAATCTTAAAAGAGAATTAGCAAAGAAAAACAGAATCCTGGAAGGTGCACTTACCACGATTCAGGATCAAAATGCAGAAATTAGTAAGATCAATAAAAATCAAAAAAAGATAATTCGAAAAAGAACTGAAGAGATCTTAAAAAAGAATGAAAAACTTTTAAAGATCTCTGTACTTAATGCTCATAACGTAAAAGAGCCATTATCCAGAATCCAGGGAATTATTGAGTTATTTGATATAATGGACGATCAAAGTTGCAGAGAAGAATTGTTACCAAGGTTAAAATCTTCTGTGGACGAAATGGATGTGATCGTAAGAGAAGTAATAGAAATGGCTTCTAAAGAATTAATAGAATTAAAAGCAAAAGAATGACCCCAATTATCTTAGTTGATGATCAACCCATCGCTAATTTTATTACCAAGAAATTATTGGAAATAGAAGGTTATAAAGAAAATGTAAAAGATTATACAGACGCTTTAAGTGCCTTTGAAAATATAAAAGCTGAAGCTTCTGCAATTATCTTTTTAGATCTTAACATGCCGGTAATGTCTGGATGGGATTTTTTAGAGGAAATGAAAAAATTTGGTCTTTCCCATAAAACTATTATTCTTTCGTCGAGCACCAGCGAATTGGATATTGAAAAAGCAAAACAGTATCCATGCGTGATCGATTATGTGGTAAAACCACTTAATAAGATGAAATTCAACAAAATATCAAGTTATTTAAAAGCTGGATAAAATTGAACCTTTTATATAGTAAACTACCTCAGGGCAAGCCCTTGAGGCATTTTTTTGAAAACCGTCTTTGTATCGAGGCAAGCCTCGGAGCATTTAATCTCGATTATCGAGTAAAGCCACAAAGCTAATCTTAACTTTGTGGCTTTATTTTTTCAATATGAATAGCAATCAGGAAGAGTTATTAAAATTGGCTTATACCAAAATGCCATTTGGTAAGTATAAAGACTGGTATTTATCAGATATTCCAGAACCCTACTATGTGTGGTTCAATAAAAAAGGTTTTCCTGCGGGCAAATTTGGAGATCAGCTACGACAGGTGCACGAACTAAAAGTAAACGGAATGGAGTTTTTGCTGAAAGAAATTAGAAAAAGATATCCTAGAAATCGCTAATTTCAATCCTATATAAAGTAAAATTTCTTCTAAAACATTAGATTTAAATAGACTTAAAGAAAGCTTAAATATTAGCCTTTAAATTTAGCTGCTTTTTCTATTCTTCTTCGTAATTTAGCGCCCTGAATAATTGGAACGCTTCAAACACTCTTTTAAAATGGCCGAAACCAAGTATATATTTGTTACCGGTGGCGTTTCCTCTTCTTTAGGAAAAGGGATAATCGCAGCATCTTTAGCAAAATTATTACAAGCTCGTGGCTTTAGAACCACTATTCAGAAACTAGATCCCTACATCAATGTAGATCCGGGAACTCTAAATCCATACGAACATGGCGAATGTTATGTGACTGAAGATGGAGCAGAAACAGATCTTGATCTTGGCCATTACGAGCGATTTTTAAATGTAAACACTTCTCAGGCAAATAACGTGACTACTGGTAGAATCTACCAAAGTGTGATCGAAAAAGAGCGCCGTGGAGAATTCTTAGGAAAAACCGTACAAGTTGTACCGCATATCACGAACGAAATAAAAGAACGTATCCAGATTCTTGGTAAAAAGAAGGAATATGATATAGTGATTACTGAAATTGGTGGTACTGTTGGCGACATCGAGTCTTTACCATACATTGAAGCAGTTCGCCAATTAAAATGGGAATTGGGAGATGAAAATGCATTGGTTATTCATCTAACTTTAGTTCCATTTTTATCGGCTGCAGGAGAGCTTAAAACCAAGCCTACCCAACATAGTGTAAAAACGTTGATGGAAAGCGGACTTAAAGCTGATATCCTGGTTTGTAGAACAGAGCACGAACTATCAGACGATATTCGACGAAAACTAGCTATATTTTGTAATGTTAGGCAAGAAGCTGTAATCCAGTCTATCGACGCACCTACCATTTATGATGTGCCAAATTTAATGCTGAAGGAAGGTTTAGACACCGTTACGCTAAAGAAATTAGATCTTCCAGACGAAATTACGCCTAATCTAGAACAGTGGAATAAATTCTTAGATCGCCATAAAAATCCAAAAGCCGAGATTAGAATCGGTCTTATCGGAAAATATGTTGAACTTCAGGATTCTTACAAATCTATCTTAGAAGCCTTTATTCATGCTGGTGCAGAGAATGAAGTTAAAGTTGTTGTAGAAAGTATTCATTCAGAATTTATAAATGAGAATACCATCAAAAACAAAATTTCGCATTTAGATGGTGTTTTAGTTGCTCCAGGTTTTGGGGAACGTGGTATTGAAGGAAAAATCGACGCGGTACAGTTTGCCCGAGAAAATAAATTACCATTCCTTGGGATTTGTTTAGGTATGCAAATGGCAGTAATCGAATTTGCTCGAAATGTACTTCAGCTAAAAGGTGCCAATTCTACAGAGATGGATCAATCTACCAAGCATCCCGTGATCGACATTATGGAAGAGCAAAAGAATATTACCCATATGGGTGGTACAATGCGTCTTGGTGCTTGGGATTGTCACTTAAAAGAAGGATCTGCAATTCATGAGGTTTATGGTAAGGCAGATATTAAAGAGAGACATAGACATCGCTACGAATACAACAACAAATACAAAGAGCAGTTAGAAAAAGCAGGAATGCTAAGCACAGGAATAAACCCTGAAACAGGACTTGTAGAAGTTGTAGAGCTTAAAGACCATCCATGGTTTGTAGGCGTTCAATATCACCCAGAATATAAAAGTACGGTAGCAAGTCCTCATCCATTATTCGTGGCCTTTGTAAAAGCTGCTTACGAACACTCAAAAAAGAAAGCATAATGCCAGTTTGGCACTAAATCTAATATTGGTCATTTTTTTGACTAATTAAAAAGACATCAAATAAAACCCTTTTTAGGGATTTAAGACTTTAGGACAATATAGAATGGAAGAAAAGAAGATTGATATCCAATCCATCATTGGATTTATTTTAATTGGGGGAATTTTAATCTGGATGTTGTACACCAATAGTTTGGGACAACCAGAGGAAGAAACTAACACTCCTGCAACTACTGAGCAGATTACCTCTCCCGCAAATTCAAATCAGCAATTAGCAAATCAAAATAACTCAACTGCGCCAGCAACAGATTCAGCATCTATTGCACAGGCACAAAGCAGACTTGGAGCTTTTGGTTACTCGGCTACATTAGCTTCTGCAGAAGATAATACAACCGTTATAGAAAATGATGTATTGCGCTTAGAAGTTGCTAATAAAGGTGGTTATATCGAAGAAGCTGTTTTAAAGAATTATAAAACATACGATTCGATTCCTGTTTATCTGGTTAAGGATGGAAATGCAAAATTCAATCTAAACTTTACCACTACAGATGGTAGAACTTTAGATACTGAAAATCTATATTTTGAGCCAAGTATTTCCCAAAGTGGAGACGATCAGGTATTATCAATGAAATTAAAGGTTTCTGAAACCGAATTTCTGGAATACCGTTATGCAATTAAGCCTGGCGATTATATGATGGATTTTAATATAAGATCACAAGGTCTTGCCAGTACTTTTAATTCTTCACAGCCTATTAATCTAAACTGGAAATTAAAAGGCTTCCGCCATTCCAAAAGTATTTCTTATGAAAATAAGTATACTGTTTTGGCTTACGAATACGAAGGAGATAAATACGATGATCTTGGACATGGTGACGATGAAGAAACCGATGAAGATATCTCTTATATCGCTTTTAAACAGCACTTTTTCAGTTCTATTTTATTAACGGACACTCCGTTTAAAAATGCTCGATTCGAATCAAATAATCTAGTTGAAGACGAAGAAGTTGATACTACATTTACTAAAGCTTTTGCTACCAATTTACCTTTAGAGCTTCAAGGCGGTGAGTTAAATTATAATATGAATTGGTACTACGGGCCAACAGATTATAAGCTTCTTAAAGAATATGATAGAAACCTTGATGAAATCGTACCACTAGGATGGGGAATCTTTGGATGGATCAATAAATATGTTTTCATTCCTTTCTTTGCATTTTTAAGTGGTTTCTTACCAAGCTACGGTCTAGCGATCATTGTAATGACCATAGTAGTAAGAATTGTACTTTCTCCTGTTACTTATAAATCGTATCTATCTCAGGCAAAAATGAAGGTTTTACGTCCTGAAATTAACGAGATCAACGAGAAGTATAAGGATAATGCGATGAAAAAGCAGCAGGAAACTATGAAGCTGTACAGTAAAGCAGGTGCCAGCCCAATGAGTGGATGTTTGCCAGCTTTAATGCAGATTCCTATTTTCTATGCGTTATTCCAATTCTTCCCAAGTGCATTTCAGTTAAGACAAAAGAACTTTCTTTGGGCAGACGATTTATCAAGTTATGATGTTATTGCAGAGTTACCATTCCACATTCCGTTTTATGGTGATCACGTAAGTTTGTTCCCAATTTTGGCCTCTGTAGCAATATTCATCTACATGCAAATGACCACGGGACAAAGCATGCAGGCGAACCAACAACCAGGGATGCCAAACATGAAGTTTTTAATGTACCTCTCTCCTATCATGATGTTATTCTTCTTTAACAACTACGCGAGTGGGTTATCATTATACTACTTTACATCTAACTTAATTACTATCGGGATTATGTTAGTGATCAAAAACGTGATCGTAGATGAAGATAAGATCCATGCGAAAATCCAGGCAAACAAGGCAAAACCTAAAAAGCAGAATAGGTTTACCAGAAAAATGCAGGAAATGATGGAGCAGGCTGAAGAACAGCAAAAACGAAATAAAAAATAATTATATTGAAATTATATAAAAAAAGCCATTCGATCTGAATGGCTTTTTTTATACCTTATATTTCTGAAAAATTTATTCTTTAATTATCCGATCTACTTCCTGGATAACTCCATTTACTGCCTGAATGTTTGGTGTAACGATCGTAATTATTTCCTCATTCTGTAATTGAATTTTTGGGCCGTCATTTTCAAAAAACTTCAGGATTGCTCCGCTATTTGTAGTCACTTGCAGCGTATCTTCAATGGCATCTGTTCTTAAATTTTCCTGTGGAATAACATGATGATCGATAATTGCCTGTAACTCCGTTTGAGGAATATCAGCAATTTCAGCATAATTATTTTCAGCTAAATATGTAGCCACAGCATCTTCTGAAGCTTGAAGAATAGTATAAACGACATCTTCAGATTCTAAAATATCCAAATAATCTTCAGCACTATATTCAGCCAAAATACTAGCAAAACTTTGGTTAGAGTTTTGTTGACTCACCAATAAAAAATCGCTTATACTTGGTAGTGACAAAAATGTAGAAATTGGATTTAAATAACCATTATCCAATAAAATATCACCCTGAGCTAGCACAACTTCAGCTTCATTATTAATAAAAAAACTATCATCTGCAGTGGCGGTATACATACTAAGTAATCGATTCGATGCATTCCCAACGCCTAAACTACGAATATAGCCATCTGGAAATTCGCTCAATGTACTTGCACCGGGCTGAATGTGATACCTTAGATAATTTTCTAATTCATCTAAAGGAACATCATTGATGTTAGTATAATTTTTTTCTGAAAGAAAACTATTAAAAGCAGCATTATTGGGTGCAAAAATGGTATGCTGCTGTGTGGTAATATTTAAAACCGAATCTAAGCTGGTCCTATTTAAAGCCGTGGCTAAAACCGAATAATTTGAGTTATTAAAAATAAAATTATTTATGGTGTTATCGGGAATAATCACGTCTCCAGGATCATCTGAAGTTCCACAAGAGAAAAGCAAGCTGCAAAAAATAAAAATTAGTACGATCTTTGCTAATTTCAGAATAAATTTCATCAATTTTAGTTTTATATAAAGACTAAAATAAGCAGAGATTTATTAATATTTGTGTAATATCTGTTAATATGAAAATAGACAAAATCATGAGCCTTTCTAATTTTTCAATAAAAAGCCTTGCAGTTAAAATTGCATGTTTTAGCTTAACATTTTTAGCTTTTCAAAGTATAAATGCACAGGAAGGTCCAAATTTAACCGATGCACAGGGTAAAAGACACGGCGAATGGAAAGTGAACTTTCCGGGTAGTACTCAAACAAAATTCGAAGGGACTTTTAATCATGGTAAAGAAACCGGGAAATTTAAATTCTTTAAAAAAGGTTACGAAAAACATCCAAGCGCCATCATGAATTTTGATACCGGCAGTGATTCTATAGCTGTAAAATATTATACTCAAAAAGGTGATGTTATTAGCGAAGGAATGATGCTGAATAAAAAGAGAGCTGGCAAATGGACGACCTACCACAACCAAAGTGACCAAATAATGATGACCGAATATTACAAAAATGATGTTTTAAACGGCCTGCAAACCACCTACTTCAAAAACGGAAAACTTGGCGAAAAAACAAATTATGTAAATGGCATAAAAGATGGCAGCAGCCAGATCTATGCTGATAACGGACAACTACTACAGGATCTTAATTATGAAAACGGAGAATTAGACGGCCATCAAACCTATTATAAACCCGATGGCAGTTTAGTTGCTGAAGGAGATTATAAAAACGGAAGACGAATTGAAGACCAAAACTAATTCTAAAAATTAGTACCAAATTCATCGATTATCGATACAATTTTCAAGGTGGCTTTCGCCACCTTTTTTTATTTCGTAATTTTACACACTTTATTTCGACTTTATAAAAGATCAGGTTAAAATAGCATGATCGATCAAGTTTAAATTCTATGAAAAAAGTTGTAGTAGGACTCTCGGGAGGTGTAGATAGTAGTGTTTCAGCCTATCTTTTAAAAGAACAGGGCTACGAGGTTATTGGGTTGTTTATGAAGAACTGGCATGACGATTCGGTGACCATTTCAGATGAATGCCCATGGCTAGAAGATAGCAATGATGCGATGATCGTTGCAGAAAAATTAGGAATTCCTTTTCAAACGGTAGATCTAAGCGAACAATACAAGGAGCGTATCGTAGATTATATGTTTAACGAATACGAACGTGGTAGAACGCCAAATCCAGACGTTTTATGTAATCGTGAGATCAAATTCGACGTTTTTATGAAGATCGCCCTTTCTTTAGGCGCAGATTATGTGGCGACCGGCCATTACTGCCGAAAGGGAGAGATCGAAAAAGATGGGAAAAAGATCTATCAACTTCTATCGGGAAAAGACAATAATAAAGATCAATCTTACTTTTTATGTCAGCTTACCCAGGAACAGCTTTCAAAAACGCTCTTCCCTATTGGCGAGCTTCAAAAATCTGAAGTACGTAGAATTGCTGCGGAACAGGAATTGGTAACAGCAGATAAGAAAGATTCACAGGGACTTTGCTTTATTGGAAAAGTACGATTACCCGATTTTCTTCAGCAAAAATTAAAACCGAAAGAAGGTAATATTGTTGAAATAAAATCTGATATCGAAACCTACAATATCGATACTCCTGAATTTGATTCTAAAATTGAAGAATTAAAATTTCTTGCGCAAAAGCACCAATATCAGCCAAATGACGGAAAAGTTGTTGGGAGACATCAAGGTGCCCATTATTTCACTAAAGGACAGCGTAAAGGTTTGGCCGTTGGCGGAACTCCAGAGCCTCTTTTTGTGATCGACACCGATGTTGAAGAAAACGTAATTTATACAGGACAGGGAAAAAATCACCCTGGAATTTATCGAAAAGCGCTTTTTATCAATGCAGATGAAGTGCATTGGGTGAGAAAGGATCTTAGTTTGCAAGCAGATGAAACCTTAAAGCTAAAAGCAAGAATTAGATATCGCCAGCCTTTACAGGATGCAATTTTACACCAAACTGAACAAGGAATGTACATTGTTTTTGAAACTCCGCAAGCCTCTATTACAGAAGGTCAGTTTGTTGCCTGGTATGATGGCGAAGAGTTATTAGGATCTGGTGTAATTTCTTAAATTGCAGGAAACAAATCTGCAATGTCTACCAATAATAGGATTACCAAACTTTTCAATATAAAATATCCACTTATCCAGGCCGGAATGGTCTGGGCAAGTGGCTGGAAACTGGCAAGTGCTGTTAGTAATGCTGGCGGACTCGGGATTATTGGTGCAGGATCTATGTATCCTGAAGTACTTAAAGAACACCTCTTAAAATTTAAAAAAGCAACCAATAAACCTTTTGCAGTAAATGTGCCTATGCTCTATCCTAACGTGGAAGAGATCATGCAAATAATTATTGAAGAGAAAGTACCTATCGTTTTTACTTCTGCCGGAAATCCAAAAACCTGGACAAAATTTCTACAAGATCATGGCATTACTGTAGTACACGTTGTGAGTAGTGTAAAGTTTGCCTTAAAGTCTCAGCAAGCCGGTGTTGATGCTGTAGTTGCTGAAGGTTTTGAAGCCGGTGGCCATAATGGCCGGGATGAAACCACAAGCTTTACCCTTATCCCAATGGTAAAAGAAAAGTTGGATATTCCTCTTATTGCAGCAGGCGGAATTGCTACCGGGCGCGGGATGCTGGCGGCTATGGTTTTAGGCGCCGATGCCGTACAAATTGGTAGTAGGTTTGTGGCTTCAAATGAAGCTTCTTCGCATATCAGTTTTAAAGAAATGGTGGTGAACGCACAGGAAGGTGACACCAAATTGACTTTAAAAGAACTGGCTCCTGTTCGCTTGCTTAAAAATAAATTTTTCGACGATATTCAAGAATTGTATGCCAAAAATTCTTCAAAAGAAGAATTGCAACAACTTCTAGGGCGCGCCCGCGCTAAAAAAGGAATGTTCGAAGGCGATCTGGTTGAAGGTGAACTCGAGATTGGTCAAATTTCAGGATTAATTAAAAATATCAAACCTGCTGCAGATATTGTAACCGAGATTATCGAAGAATTTGAAAAAGTTAAATCACAGATAAATCAGTTTTAATTAGCCGCATCGACATTTCTTTGCTTTACAGGATAAGAGATCTCGTGATACCCAATTTTACCATTTGGCGTGATTACTTCTACAACAACCAAAACTACTTCTACGTTATCTGGATTATAAAAAGAAATCTGGGATGTTTCTCCATTTTCGAGTTTCACTTGTGGCTCCCAAAACACCACGCTTCTTAAGTCTGGCTCCTCACTTTCCAAACGTTCTTTGTTTGCATAATTTGGCTGATAAAATTCTTTTTCGGGTGAATAACCTTTTATGGTAGTTCGTAAAATGCCTTTAGGCTTTTGAGCTCCAAAGATTCCCTTTTTACCATGTGTATAGATTGAAATAACATCTCCTGTTGGTGGAATTTCCATCGGACTCACAAAAGGATAGGCTTGTTGGTAGAGTCGGTTAAAATGTTTTGCAAAACGTATAATTTCAACACTTTTTACTTCACTTGGTGGAATATTAGGAATTAGTGGATAATTAAGGTTGTTCACCACCTTCCCATCCATCATTAAAATGGTAGTTCCGCCGCCACCCAGAACTTTAGCTTGCAAATCGCCACCCGGTTCCTGGATATCACGCTGAATTCTAATATCATCTGGAAAATTGAACATTAATACGCTGTAAAGCCCAAAAGACCAATCTTTCTCTTTCTCCTGAATTTTCTTACCATCGATCACAACATCTGGTTTACCGGCAAGATCTGCTGTTTTTTGTCGCTCCTCGGTCATTTTATATGCTTCCAGTACAACTTCGTCTAATTGGGTAACTCCTTCGGCTAATTCATAAGAAAACTGCTTTTGCTGCTGGCGCTGTTCGTAATTCACAATTTCAGTATAAACACTATCTGGCTTTTCGATTGTTAATCGCTTTTCAAATACTACAGGTAACTTCAAAGGATCTCGAATCTGGATATCAAAATTTCTTTTATTTCCACCTTTCTTACTTTGTATCACGATCTCTCGAGTTTCTTCTTCCAGAAAATCAATATTAAAAATAAACCTTCCTAGGCTATCTGTTTGAAAAGTTTGCACTACCGGTTCGTCACCTAGTGCCATAAAAGACAATTCTACGTTTTCTTTAGGTTTATTAAAAATAGTGCTGTTTACCTTTCCATCTATTGCTAAAACCGGTTCTTCAGGATAATTAAAATGAATTCTTGTGGTATCATATTTATAATTACGCCAACCCTGGGTAAGCAAAAGCGCATCAAGATCGCGTAAACGATAATTATCATCTCGATTAAAATATAAACCGGGATTTTCTATTTTACCGCGAAGCTCAGAGCTTAGATAAAAAAAAGGCAAAATAGAATTACGCTTTTTCTGATTTGAACCTAAAGGATCTTGTGCAAGTGCCAAAATCGATAACTCTGCATCCACAGGTTTTCCTGTACTATCCCTAACCTGAATATTCAGCATAGTTTTTTCTCTGGAAGTATATTCATCTTTATTTGTTGTGACTTCGATCGAAAGTGGTTCTTTTCCAAGATCATTATAATATAAACGCTCGGCCACTGGTTGTTCATCTTTATCAATTAGGGTAAAGCAAACAATTCCGTTAGGAAATCCCTTTGAAGGTAAAGCCGTATAAAATTTCCCATCTTTTACTGGGCCTACAATATCAAAAAGTTGAACACCTCTAAAACTGGCACGGATAATCAAAGAATCTACATTTTGTGTAGTAGAGGCTATTAGACTAATTCTATCTCCTGTTCTTCTTGCTGAAATGATACTGCCTTTTTTTGATACTTCTGGTAATTGATACACTGAAGTATTTCCATCGATATTGGTAATTTTAGCTATATATTTTTCTGAAGATTTAGGGTTTAAAACGGCAACTCCCATTCCGAGTTTATTTGTTTTGAACCTAGTGACGGTATCTTCCTTTTCATTCAGAATAACACCTTCAGTATAAATTCCTTCTCCTTTAAAATCTAGTGCTTTTATTCCTAAAAAATTGGTGCTTCCAGATAAAAGAATTCCGCTTTCTGGCAATATTTGGAGGTCGATCTTGCTTTCATCCAAACTTATGGTTTTGCCAGAGGTAAATCCATTTTCAGTAAGCATCCTAATGCCCACAAAGTCTGGCTTATCTTCTAACTTATAGCTGAGCTTGTATTTTCCATCGTTCTCTTTTATCTCTATAGAATCTTGCTTAGCAGCGTTAAAATCTAAACCAACTAATATTTTGCGCTTTTGAAGGCTATCTAATTCTTTAGGGTAAAAAAAGGCTTCAAGAAAAAATTTTCCTTCTCTGTCTACAATATTGATATTCTGAATAACATTTTCTTCTTTAGGCAAATTAGGAAAGATTCTAAAATATTTCGAAAAAATAAAGTCATCGTCGAAGTTACGGTTCCATCTGGTATAAGCCCTTATTTTGTATAATCCGGCGGGCATTTTTTTGGGAATCTCGAAATGATTATGGCCACTACCGTCCACAATTTTTACAAGTTTCTGATTTATTATTTGTTTTTCTGGTCCTATAAGATCTACATGCAAAACTCCAGATCGTTTAGATGGTTTATGATCTACGGCATTAATTACTAAAGCTTTAAACCATATTGTACTTCCTGCTGCATAATTTTCCCGATCAAATTGCAGATAAATCTTTTCAGCATAAGCAGCTTTAGAAAGCACTCGCTCATCCTGAGCAAATCCTATTTTTAAAAAGGCTAAAAAGATGATTAAGAATAAGTAGTTTTTTGATTGCATAGCAAATGAAGCTTGGGTTTGATGACTAACCTGAAATAAAAACTTTGATAAACGGATTAGCTTATCTCATTCAATTTAAAATTTCTTGAAATAAATTATATTCCCACCTAAAATCATAGTCAATTCACTTACAATTTATTACAATTAAAAACAGTCTCAAAACACCTAGCCGAAAATCGATAAAATCGACCGGTATTTTTGAGACTGAAATTTGAAGTTATTCTAAAGCTAGAAGATAACTTTCTAATAGTTTTGAGAAGCTATTCCGGTTAAAAAGGCCATTCCGCCGAGGAATACGAAGAATACTATAAAAAGTACGATCATTACTACATAAAGTAGCAACATACCTTTTGCCCAATTCCTACGCGTATAATTAAGGTCGCTTCCAAAAGCCCATACTAAAAGCATTATTATTCCTATAAATGGTAATCCTGCTACAAAGATGTATAGAGCCCATTTTTGGGGAGTTATTAAATTTGGTTGTTCCGGTTGATTGTAAACTTCCATGGTCTTTAGATTAGGTAAATTAATATATCCTGCAAGCTAATCAAAAAACTAAAATTTATAGTCGAAGTAGTTAGATAAAAAAAACGCCTCATTCAATTAGAACGAGGCGTTGATATAATTTTATATAAAATTAAATATTACACTACAAATCGAATATCTTTTTCAATATCTGGATGCAAACTATATAAAACAGGACAGGTTTTAGCTGCGTTTTCTAGTATTTTCATCTCTTTATCCTCATACTTTTTTGGCAAACTTAGCACCACTTCGATCTTTGAAATTCTTCGAGGTTCAGCAGCCATAGTCTTAGTGACTTCAGCAGTGGTCCCTTCTATAGAAATTCCCATAGCTTCCGCTTTTATTCCCATAATGGTAAGCATACAGGTGGCTAAAGCAGTTGCAACTGTATCTGTAGGAGAAAAAGATTCTCCCTTCCCATGATTATCTACCGGGGCATCTGTTAAAATTTTAGTTCCGCTTTGCAGGTGTTCTGCTTCAGTCCTTAAACTCCCTAAATATGTTACTTTGGCTGTCATCGGCTATTTGTAAAGTTAAATCTGGATTTATTTGAAGAATATAAACCGCTTTGTTTCTAAAACCGCCACCAGGCTGTGGTTCGTATAAAAATTTGTTCTCGTTATATTCAGTAAAGCCATTAAAATCATTGAAGGAAGCATAAATATCTTCTGAAGCTCCCAGGCGAAGTAAAACATCCATCGTTAGATCATAACCTCTTACCGCATATTGATTAGGTGTTACCCCGAATTCTTCTTCGTACTTTCTTATAAAATCTTCAGAAACTTCAATATTATATTCTTTATCTACAGATGGATAGTGAAAATATAGTTTTCCAAGATCTTCATTCGAAATACTTTCATTATCGTAGCTATCGTTTTTATTGGTAGTGAATAATGTGATATCCAACTCTTCTCTTAGCAATCTGTTTGATGCTGAAACGGTGCTGCTAATTACCCCTACGCTGCTAGATTCTAAGATCACCCAGTTTTGTGCTGCTGGTAAAAGTGCATTTTTTAAACTTTCTTCTGAAACATAACCATCTACGGCATTTACCGTTCTTGCCGCTGGAAAAATCTGATTCAGTTTATTTTTAATCTCAAAAGATTTAGCATCTGCAACAATGATGATATTTTTACCTTCGCCAAATTTCTGAAGATACTCTAACATTGTATTGCTCATCTCCTGCTGAGTAGGACGGGCGATAAATAAGTTATTACCACCGCGCATTTCTTTATCTGAAAGCGGAGTAAATACCGGGATATTTCTGTTTCTTAAACGCTGTGCTACAGCTTCTGTAGTAGATTGAAGCAAGGGACCAATAACCGCATCTACATTGCTGAAGTTATTCGTATTGATAATATTTGCTACTTCTGAAGCATTTCTTTTGGTGTCGTAAATTTTAGCCTGTGTAGAAATCCCAAGTTCCTTAGCATCTTCTATCGCTAATTTAGCACCACTATAAAAATCAAGACTTATTCTTAAAACACGATCATCTAAAACTGCATTGTCGTAATCTGGTGTCCCAATAGAGTCTACAGCCACATTATCTAAACTGTATGGTAACATAAAAACCAAATTCTTCGGACTAAAATTAGACAATGAATCTTTTAAATTCAGTTTCTTTCCCTGTAATTCTTCAGCTTCGCTACTTAGTGTTGGTTCTAACCAATCTTCTGGATCCTGCTCTTCTGGGTTTGGGACTTTTAGAACCATTCCCCATTCTAATCCTTCTTTTTCTACAATTGGATTAAGCGCTAAAATAGAGTCCTGAGTTACGTGAAAACGTTGCGCTAAACCAAATAAAGTTTCTTGTGGTTTTACTTCGTAGAACTTGAAGTTCTTATCTAAAAGCACCACAGGGTCTGGAGAAACATTGGTTCCCACCCTAAGCATAATACCAGGCTGTAAAACATCTACTGTGGGATTTAAAGCTTCTAATTCTTTTACCGTTAAACCATATTTTCTGGCGATGCCAAATTTGGTTTCTTTTGGTAAGACAACATGCTCTCTAACTTCGTTTTTGTCAAATTCCTGACGAATTTCTTCTTTAGAAGTATTATTAGGTTTTGCGACTACACGATCTAATTTCCTAAAAACAGGAATACGAATAGTCTCTCCTTTTTGAAGTTCTTTAGAATATAAATGCTTGTTATAACGTTTAATATCGTCAACTTCAACATTGTATTGCTGTGATAGCCGAAATAGATTTTCTTTCTTTTTTACGGTGTGCTCTTTAAATTCAATCGGATCTAAACTTGGTGAACCAATTTTAGCTGGCATTCCTTTGTCTTTTTTAGCTAAAGGAATTACCAGCTTAGAAGATTCGTCGATACCATTTTTTGCATCGGGATTATATTTGTAAATATCATCTTCAGAAATATTATAATCCTTAGAAATACTGTAAACAGTCTCTCCTTTCTTAACTGTATGATATTTAAATTCCTGCGAAGAAGCAGAAACACTCATCATACAAAAGAAGCAAATTAAAAAAAGGTATCTCATTTTATTGAATTTTAGACTTTATAGGTGCTATACAAATTCTATTCCCATTCGATCGTCGCCGGTGGTTTAGAACTTATATCATACACTACCCTATTAACGCCTTTTACTCTATTTATTATTGTATTCGAAGTTTTTTGTAAAAATTTGTAAGGTAAATTTACCCAATCTGCCGTCATCCCATCTGTAGACTCAACAGCTCTTAAGGCAACAACCTGCTCGTAAGTACGCTCATCTCCCATAACTCCTACAGATTGTACTGGCAGTAAAATAGCACCAGCCTGCCAAACGTGATCATAAAGTCCCCAGTCTCTTAATCCCTGGATAAAAACATGATCTACTTCCTGTAATATTCTAACTTTTTCTGCCGTGATATCTCCAAGTATTCTAATCGCTAAACCTGGCCCCGGGAATGGGTGACGTCCCAATAAGGTTTTATCAATCCCTAACTCGGCACCAACGCGTCTTACCTCATCTTTGAATAACATTCGTAAAGGCTCAACAACTTTAAGTTTCATAAAGTCTGGTAAACCACCTACATTATGATGTGATTTTATAGTTACTGAAGGACCATTAACTGAGATCGATTCGATAACATCTGGATAAATAGTTCCCTGTGCTAAATAAGTTACGTCTTTTATTTCGTGCGCCTCATCATCAAAAACTTCAATAAAAGTGTTTCCTATCGCTTTTCTTTTTAATTCTGGATCGCTAACACCTGCTAAAGCATCAAGAAAACGTGCAGAAGAATCTACTCCTTTTACGTTTAATCCCATGTCTTTATATTGATGAAGAACGTCTTCGAATTCATTTTTACGAAGCAAACCGTTATTTACAAAAATACAATACAGGTTCTTACCAATCGCCTTATGTAAAAGCATCGCTGCTACTGTAGAATCTACACCACCACTAAGTCCTAAAACAACTTTGTCCTCACCAATCTTCTCTTTTAACTCGGCTACAGTTAGATCTACAAATGCACCTGGCGTCCAGCTTTGTTCTACACCAGCAATATGCACTAAAAAGTTTTCTAATAATTGTTTACCATCTGTAGAGTGATAAACTTCTGGGTGAAACTGAATCGCAAAAGTCTCTTCTCCCTCTATACGATAAGCTGCGTTTAGTACATCTGTTGTACTGGCTAGCCTAACCGCGTTTTCTGGCAATTCTTTTATCGTATCACTATGGCTCATCCAAACCTGAGAATTCTCTTTGATATTATCAAAAAGTGGCTCGGCATCTTTTATTACAGATAAATTGGCTCTACCATATTCTCTGGTTTCAGAAGGTTCTACCTTACCGCCGTGAAAATGTGCCAGGTACTGCGCACCATAGCAAACCGCCAGCATTGGTAATTTACCTCTAATTTGAGACAGATCAGGGTGAGGAGCATCTTCTGCTCTTACTGAAAACGGACTTCCTGAAAGGACAACCGCTTTAAAGCCTGAAAGGTCTTGTGGAACTTTGTGAAAAGGGTGAATTTCGCAGTAAATGTTCAATTCTCTTACGCGTCTTGCAATCAATTGCGTATACTGCGAACCGAAGTCTAAGATGAGTACGTTATTTTGCATGCGCAAAATTAAGAATTTGAGCTAAAAATAAAATACAAACCACAATTATTTTCCAGTTATTAGTCTACCTGCAAAATATCAGCTTTTCGCCAGACTATTATCATATCTTTTCTTAAACTATAATTAAAGTTTATTTTTTGATCTTTATACTATTCTCCCCATTAAGTCTAAACTTCAAGTTGCTTTTTTCCAATTTTATTATTTTATTTGTTTTAACCTAACTTTAACTATTTATCAAAATCCCCAATCGCATGAATAATCAGCAGGAAGAGGAATATATGAATTCATTACATCCTTCCCGATCTGTTTTAGAGCTTATCTATTATATAATGACCGTGATTTGTGTCATTGGAATCGTATCTATAATATTTCAGCTTTTATAAAAAACTTAGATCCAAAATCGCTATTTTTATAGTATAACCTCTTTATACTATGAAATATTTAAGCGCAATCATTTTTTCTATTGCTATCGTTATCGCAGCCTGGTTTTTAGGCAACTCTTACGTTGATAGAGCTAATCCAGATGGAACGATTTCTGTTACCGGTGCGGGTAGCGAAAATTTCACTTCAGATCTTATTGTTTGGGAAGGGCGGTTTAGCCAGATGAGCGAAAATCTCGAAACAGCCTACAACCATCTTAACCAGGATAAAAATACCGTAAAAGATTATTTAATCGAAAAAGGTATTAAAGAAGAGAATATCGTTTTTAATTCGGTACAAACTAACGAGCAGCGCGAACAAAAATATCAAAACGGAAATTACGTAGGTAGTATCTTTAAAGGTTACCAGCTTTCACAAAGTGTAAAGATCGAATCGAATGATGTTGAACTGATCGAAAATGTTTCCAGAGAAATAACCGAATTACTGAATAAAGGCGTTCAATTTAATTCTACTCCGCCTCGATATTATTACACCAAACTTGCCGATCTTAAAATTGAAATGATCTCTAAAGCTACTGAAGATGCAAGAGTGCGTGCTGAAAAAATTGCAGAAAATTCCGGAGGAATTTTAGGTGACCTGAAAAGCGCTAACATGGGAGTTTTCCAGATCACAGGGCAAAATAGTGGCGAAGATTATAGCTGGAGCGGCGCCTACAATACTGCCGATAAACGTAAAACTGCGAGCATCACTATGCGTTTAGAGTATGAGATTGAATAAAATAGTAGTGAGTAGTGAGTAGTGAGTAGTGAGTAGTGAGTAGTGAGTAGTGAGTAAAATTCTTATTTTAAGAATAATTATAAAATAAAAAAGCTTCAGGTTTTATAGGAACAACCTGAAGCTTTTTTATTTCTATTTAATTCTGAATTTCAGAAAAAATAAAGCTATTTCATCGATTCTAAGATCTCATCGATATCATCTTCCGTAGTATCTGGATTGATAAAACAAAAACGAGCTACGGTTTCCTTTTTCCATTTGGTTGGTGTCACCAATGCAAAACCAGAATTATGATTTTTATACGTCCAATCTTTATATTGATCTGGTGTCCAATCTTTTCTTCGGAATAAAACTACAGATAAACTAGAAGGTCGTACCACTTCAACATGATCACTGTCTTTTACTTTTTGCTCAGCGATTTTTGCCAATTCGATTCCGCGTTCAATCGCTTGCTTATATTTGTTGGTTCCGTGCATTGCCAAAGAAAACCATAAAGGCATTCCTCTTACACGGCGCGTCAACTGAATTTGATAATCTGCCGGGTTAAAGCCCTGCGCACCTTCATCTTTAAAAATTTCTAGATAAGCTCCTTTTTGAGAATGTGCATTTTTAGCATGCTCTAAATTCTTATAAATTACCGCTCCACAATCGTATGGAGAAAATAACCATTTATGAGGGTCGATCGTGATACTATCTGCTTTTTCGATTCCGTTAAATAAATGTCGAACCGAATTTGCGGCTAAAGCGCCACCACCATAAGCACAATCTACATGAAACCAGACATTTTCCTTTTCGCAAACATCTGCGATAGAATCTAATTCGTCTATAATTCCCGCATTCGTTGTTCCGCCTGTAGCTACAACCGCAAATAAGCGCTTTCTATCTTTTTCTTCCAGCTCGTCGATTGCTCTGCGGAGTTCTGCTCCGGTAATTCTTTCATCATCATTATCGATCATTACCACATCGGCATCGATCACTTTTGCCATCGCCTGTACCGAGCTGTGCGCACCATCTGATGTTAACAACAATCCGCGCACACTTACATTATCTGAAGATCTTCTTCGCCATTCTTCTCTTGCCGCCACCATCGCCGATAGGTTTGCCGCCGTACCACCACTGGTAAAAACACCAAAAGCGGTATCTGGTAAACCGGTAAGCGAAACCAGCCATTTCATCGCCTGGTTTTCACAAAAAATTCCACCGGCACCTTCCATCCAGTAAGCTCCATGAATACTGGAAGCCGAGGTTACCAAATCGAACATGATTGCAGCCCGAGTTGGCGCTGCCGGTACAAATGCTAAATGCCTTGGATGATCGATAGGCACACAGGCCTTTACCAAAACATCTTTAAAAAGTTTAAAGGCATTCTCGCCACCAATCCCATTTGGAGTGATGGTTTCACCTACTATTCGTAATAATTCGTCTTCTTTTTTAGGAGAGCCAAGCTCTGGCGTTACATTCGAGATACGATCTATGGTATATTTCATAACGTCTAGCGTCATTTCTACCAGATCCATATCTATCGTATGCATTTTATTTTGTTCCAAAAGTGAGGATTTTAAAATGTTGTTCTAAGGGGTTTAAATGCTCAAAAAGTGTATCTAAAAGTTCCTGCCCGTAAATCGCATAAACTTCAGAGAAATTGGTTTGTCGCTCTTGCAAACTTCGGTTTGGAAAAAGCTGATTTTGTAAATCTGCAATTCGGCTTACTTCATCTTTCAACTTTCGTTTCTGCGCTTTTAGCAATCGTTTCTCTAAATGATCTAGACCTTTTAATTGTTTTACTTCCTGTGCTTTTACCGCGCCTAAGAAAGATTTATCGGTTTTTTCGGCCAGTTCGTACATCTCTTCGAACTGCTTTTGCAAATGTTCTTTTTGTTTACTGAAATCTATATCGATATTCGATATTTTTCGCACTTTTCTGTTGATCAGTTCGTGCTGTTTCAAAAACAATTCTTTATTCGAAATATCTAATTTCTCTCGCTTTTCTTTTTGCTTTTCTGATTGAAGTAATGCTGAATTTCGCAATAAAAGCATCGGAAAAGGCACATTTTCAGCTTCAAAATAATCTTTTAGCTCTAACCAGTACGCTAATTCTCCTCCACCGCCGATATAACATAGATTTGGAAGAATTATTTCCTGATAAAGCGGACGCATCATCACATTCGGACTAAAATATTGCGGATTTTCATGCAATTCTGCCAAAATCTCGTCTTTAGTCCATTCTATTTGCTTCTCGTGCACATAAAACTTCCCGTCTCGCTTAATTATACGCTCACGATAGCCGTTATTCAGATAAAATAAATTGATCTCTCGTGGATTTACCTGAACATTATAACCAAGATTCGATAATTTTTCGGTCTTTTCTTTTGTTTTTTCGAAGGAACGCTGTTCTAGCAATTCATTTTCAGCATAAGGAATAAACAGCTTTTTTAACTCGGCTTGTTGCGCTCCCATAATCACCAAACCATATTGCTTAAAAAGCTCGTTGGCCAGGTAACGTGTCGCTTCAGTTAAATTTGTATGTTCTAAATAGGCTTTTTTAAACAAAGATTTCAGATGATCTGCAGCTTCTCCGCCCCCAATTTCTGCTGAAAAAAGTTCGAAAACTTCATCTAAACCTTCCGTAGAAAGATAACCTACAGCATCAATTTCAGCACCTTTTTCAGTAGAATTCCACTGAAATTTCTTTCCATTTAAATTGAAATAATTGATTTCAGCAAAATCGTGATCTTCTGTAGCCATCCAGTAAATGGGCACAAAATCATATTCTGGATGCTCTTTTTTAAGAATCTTTGTAAGATTAATTACTGAAATGATCTTGTATAAAAAATAAAGCGGCCCTGTAAAAAGATTAAGCTGATGCCCGGTAGTGATCGTAAAAGTAGTGTCTTTAGAAAGTGCCTCGATATTGGCTAAAGTAGCTTCAGAAACGTCAAAACCTTCGTATTGTTTTTGAAGACTTTCTACTAAAACCTGCCTATTTTCTTCAGAAAAACTTTGCTGCTTTTCTTTAATTTGAGCTTCAAAATTTCCAATTTCAGGAAAGCGATTATAAAATGGGGACAGGTCTTCCTTTTTATCCAAATAATCCAAAATGAGCTTGGAAAAATAATTGGTTTCGGAATACGAAATACAATCGGTTGGCATACACTTTTTTTGAGATTGCAAAGATACCGAAGATATAACTTTTATCAACTAAATTTTAGTTAATTCGCCCGTCTACCCTATCTTTACTACCATAAATTTAACCCCTCACTTGTTTATGAAGAATAAAATACTATTAATCACCTTCACTTTTTTAAGCTTTTTAAACCTAAAAGCACAGGTAAAATCACCATCAGAATTTTTAGGATACGAACTTGGCAGCCAGTTTTCACGCCATGCAGATGTTGTAAATTATTTTAAACATATCGCAGAAAATTCTCCATTGGTTACCTATCACACCTATGGTAAAACCAACGAAAGACGACCACTTACCTATGCGGTGATCTCTACAGAAGAAAATCTAGGAAATATTGAAGAAATTAGAAAAAATCATTTACGCCAAACCGGCATTTTAGACGGTAACCCCACTACCGATAAAGCTATCGTTTGGTTAAGTTACAACGTGCACGGTAATGAAGCTTCGAGTACAGAAGCTTCGATGAAAACTCTTTATAACTTAATTACTGAAAAGCAAGATTGGTTAAAAAACACCATCGTTATTATCGATCCTTGTGTGAATCCAGATGGTCGTGATCGCTACGCTAACTGGTACAACCAGGTGAGACAAACGCCATTTAGTACGTCACAAGATGCTGCAGAACATTACGAGCCATGGCCAGGCGGTAGACCAAACCATTATTTGTACGATCTAAACCGTGATTGGGTTTGGGCAACACAGGTTGAAACCAGAAGTAGATTAAAAATCTACAACCAGTGGATGCCCCATATTCATGTAGACTTCCACGAACAGGGAATTAATAATCCGTATTACTTTGCTCCTGCAGCCGAGCCTTTTCACGATATCATCACTCCGTTTCAGAGAGATTTCCAAACGAGAATCGGTAAAAACAACGCTAAATATTTTGATGAAGAAGGTTGGTTGTTCTTTACCAAAGAGCGTTTCGATTTATTATACCCAAGTTATGGCGATACCTATCCAACGTACATGGGAGCTATTGGGATGACTTACGAGCAAGCGGGTCATGGCCGTGGCGGACTAGGAATTGAAACCGACCAAGAGAGTACCCTGACTTTAAAAGACCGAATTGCGCACCATTTTACTACTGGAATTTCTACAGTAGAAATGGCTTCAAAAAATGCGGAAGAACTTGCTGAAGAATTCAGTAATTACTTTAATAATACCGACAGAAAATACGAAACTTTTGCTCTTAACGGAGATAAAGACAAAATTGCCGATCTAAAAGAATTATTAGACCGTCACGAAATCGAATATTCTACCGCTAATAAAGGCGAAAAGATTTCGGGATACAGTTTTACAGATAATAAGGACGGAAGTTTAACGACAACAGATCAAACTTTACTGGTTACCACTCAGCAGCCAAAAGGTCACATGGTTGAAGTTCTTTTTGAACCTAAAACCAAACTGAATGATTCAATTACTTACGATATCACAGCATGGAGTTTACCTTATGCTTATGGTTTAGATGCCGTTGCAAGCTCGAGAAGCTATTCAGGAAAAAATACTACTGAAACATCGAATATTAGCAATACTGTGAATGCTGAAGGTGCCGGTTATATTGCAAAATGGAACAGCTTAAAAGATGCCGAATTCCTTGCTGCTCTTTTAAAACAAGATGTAAAAGTTAGATTTAGCGAACTTCCTTTTTCTTCGGAAGGAAAAGAATTCAACGCCGGTAGTTTAATTATTACTAAAAGTGATAATCAAAAATTAACCGATTTCAACGAAATTGTGGTTGAAACTGCTAATGATTTTGAAAGAGAATTGACGGTGGCAAACACAAGTTTCGCCAGTAGCGGACCAGATTTTGGTTCTCCTGATGTAAAATTAATCGGAAATCCAAAGATCGCGATGTTACGTGGTGAAGGAACTTCTTCTCTTAACTATGGTGAGATTTGGTATTTCTTCGAACAGGAATTAAACTATCCCGTAACCGCAATTGGTACAGATTATTTCAATAGGATCGACCTTAGTTCTTATGATGTTTTAATTGTTCCTGAAGGTTATTATGGTAGCGCTTTGGGAAATGGCGGAGTAAATAAAATTAAAGATTTTGTTCGCGGTGGCGGTAAAATGATCACTATTGGTAGATCTGTAGGGTATTTTGCTGGTCAGGACGGTTTCAGCATTAAAGAAAATCGTGTTGAAGAAAATAAAGAAGACGCAAATTCACCAAATCTTACTCCGTATAACATGAGAACCAGAGAGCGCATTAAAGGAAACAGCCCTGGTAGTATTGTTAAAGCTACAGTAGATAATACACATCCTCTTGCTTTTGGATACGATGATACTTATTTCAGCTTAAAATTAAGCAGTAGCAATTTTGGCTTGCTTAATAATGGGTACAATGTTGCTTACATGCAGGAGCCAAAAGTTGTTTCAGGATTTGTTGGTAGCGAAGCTTATAAAACTCTGGAAAATTCAGTAGTTTTTGCTCAGGAAAATATGGGCAGAGGTAGCGTAATTTATATGGTAGATAATCCATTGTTCAGATCATTCTGGCAAAACGGGAAATTATTTTTCGCCAACGCATTATTTATGGTGAAGTAATTTTCTAGAAGCTAGAGATTAGATTTTAGATATTAGAACTTAGAGTCTAGACAAGCCTGCTAAATGCTGAATGCTGAATGCTGAATGCTGAATGCTGAATGCTGAATGCTGAATGCTGAATGCTGAATGCTGAAAATTAAATTGTCAAAAATGAATTTCAAAAAAATAGTTGCCTTTTTGTGCTTTTTGGTTGCTTGTACGCTAAATGCGCAGGAAGATAGAAAATTTTACACTTCTACAAATATTCTGGAAATTTATAAAAACACGGAAGAAACTTTGATTCATCAACAAAATCAGCTTAATAAAGGCTGGGGGTTTGAACTGAATTCTCTTCACGGGATTTTTATTTTGAAAAAATTGATTTTGTCTGCAGGAATTGGAATAAACTTTAATATTAATGAAGAATACAAGTCAATTCCGGCTATAATAGAAGCTAGATTCAACCTTTATGATTACGGAATTAACAGTCCTTTTGTTCTATTGAATACAGGGAAAAATATAGAAATCGGTAGCTTTTTACCGGGTCAGACTGCCAAATTAGGTGTAGGCTATAATTTCGAGAGTGATTATAATTTCCAGTATACGATCGAAATTTTCAAAAAATCTAAGACCTTTTATACCAGTGAAGTGCAGGATGTTAGCTATAATTATCCCGCCGACGGATATGGACTTTCTGTAGGAATAACGTTTTAATTAACTTATTCAAAAGAAATATGTACCACTGAAAACTCAAACAATGACATTCAAAAAAATATTTGCTTTTTTGTGCTTTTTGGTAGTTTTTACGCTAAATGCACAAGAAGATAGTTCATTAAAAGTGAACTTCGAAAGTTTTACATTATCCAATGGTTTAACGGTAATTCTACACACAGATCATTCAGATCCTGTGGTGGCCGTAGCTTTAACTGCGCACGTAGGATCGGCCAGGGAGATCGAAAATCGTACTGGTTTTGCTCATCTATTTGAGCATTTATTATTCCTGGAATCTGAAAACCTGGGAAAAGGCGGACTCGATAAAATGAGTGCAAGAATTGGTGGTTCTGGTGCCAATGGTTCTACCAGTCACGATCGTACAAATTTCTTCCAAACCGTTCCTAAAGATGCTCTGGAAAAAATGATCTGGGCTGAAGCTGATAAATTAGGATTCTTTATCAATACGGTAACCGAACCTGTTTTGGCCAAAGAAAAGCAGGTGGTGAAAAATGAAAAACGCCAGAGTTACGATAATCGACCTTACGGGCATACCATGTATGTAATCGATAAAAATCTATATCCAAAAGATCATCCTTACAACTGGCAGGTAATTGGTAGTTTAGAAGATTTGCAAAATGCGACGCTTCAGGATGTAAAAGATTTCTATAACAAATGGTATGTTCCTAACAACGTGATCTTAACGATTGCCGGAGATTTTGATAAAGAACAGGCAAAACAATGGGTTCATAAATATTTTGATGAAATCCCTTCCGAAGAAAAAATAGAAAGACAGGAAAAGCAACTGGTAAGCCTGGAAGAAACCAAAAAACTGTATTACGAGGATAATTTTGCTCGTTTACCAGAATTAACTTTGGCCTGGCCTAGTGTATATTCTTTTCACGAAGATTTGTATGCCCTTTCTATTCTTGCTGAATATCTAAGCAGCGGAAAAACCGCTCCGCTTTATAAAAATTTGGTCGAAGAAAAAGAGTTAACAGGATCGGTCAGAATGTATAATTACACCTCTGAACTTGCTGGAAAACTCCTACTTCAGGTTAGAGCATACGATGGAAAAGATTTGGATAGTGTTGCCGCAGCTATCGATGAAACTTTTGCTGAATTCGCTAAAAATGGAATTTCAGAAAAAGATCTTAAGCGTATAAAAGCCGGGCAGGAAACCAGCTTTTATAATAGTATTAGCAGCGTTCTTGGAAAAGGCTTTCAATTAGCCCAATATCAGATTTTCGCTAACGATCCTAACTTTATCAATAAAGAAATGGATAAGCTTTTGGCAGTGACCAAAGAAGATGTAATGCGAGTTTTTAATAAATACATCAAAGATCAAAATTACGTAGCGACGAGTTTTGTTCCTAAAGGTGAAATTGAATTATCTTTAGAAAATTCTGAACCTGCTGAAGTTGAAGAAGAAAAAATCGTTGAAGGTGCTGAAGAAGATTTTGATGCCTCGCAACAAGCCGATTACGAAAAAACGCCTTCCAGCTTTGATAGAAGTGTAGAACCACCTTATGCTGCTACGCCAGAACTTACAACTCCTGAAGTTTGGAAAGATTTTATGCCTTCTGGAATGCAGGTATACGGAATTACGAACAGTGAAGTTCCTTTGGTAAAATTCGAATTTCAGATGGATGGTGGATTACTTTTGGAAGACCCAAACAAAACGGGAGTTTCTAATTTACTGGCAGAAATTTTAGGAGAAGGAACCGCAAATAAAACTCCAGAGGAATTAGAAGAAACTATCGCTCTACTGGGGGCAAATATTAGAATCAATTCTAGTAAAACTCAAATTAGTGTTTCTGGAAGTACTTTAGCTAAGAATTTTGAAAAGACCATCGCTCTGGTTGAGGAAATACTTTTACAACCTAGATGGGACGAAGATGAATTTAAACTAGCAAAACAAAAAGTACTTAGCCAGCTGGAAGAAGAAAAAGCAAATCCTAATGTGATCGCAAATCTTGAGTTTCAAAAGCTAATTTACGGGGAAAGAAGCTTACTTTCTAAAAACACTTTAGGCACAAAGTCTAGCGTTGAAGCAATTAGTCTTCAGGATCTAAAAAACTATTACGAAGAGAATTTAACACCACAACGCACAAAGTTCCTGGTGGTTGGTGCTCTAAATAAAGAAAATGCTACAGATGCTTTAAAATCACTTTCAGCAAACTGGCCAGCAAAGAATGTCCAACTTCCTAAAATTTCAGAACCTCAACTTCCGCAGAAATCTAAGGTTTATTTTTATGATGTTCCGGGAGCTAAACAATCTGTTTTTAGATTTGGAGCTCCAGCAATGGCAGCAACTAACAAAGATTTCTATCCTGCTGAAGTAATGAATTACCGCTTGGGTGGTGGTAGTTTTGCTTCACAGCTTACGCAACAACTACGTGAAGGGAAAGGTTATACTTACGGAATTAGATCTGGATTTTTTGGAGATCAGTATGTTGGGCCGTTCATGATTTCAACTGGAGTAAGAACCAATATCACAGACGATGCTGCCAAGTTAGTACAGGAGATATTGCAGGATTATTCAGAGAATTTTAATCAGCACGACCTTGATGTAACCAAAAGTTACATGATTAAAAGTAATATGCGAAAGTTTGAAACATTAGACGCAAAACTTAATATGCTAAGCGAAATAAGCAATTACGATCGTGATTACGATTATATAAAACAACAGGAAAAATTGGTGAACGATTTAGACATTCTTGACATTCAGGATCTGGCCAAAAAATACATTAATCCAAACCGGATGTATTATCTAATTGTTGGTGATGCTGAAACACAGCTTGAGAAACTAAAAGAACTTGGTTACGGGGAACCTGTTCTTCTAAACCCGGAAGAATAATTACCAAGATTATAAAAAAATGAAGCCCGATTTTCAGATAAAAAATCGGGCTTTTTTTATGCTATTTTAAGCTTAATTATTTGTCTTCAAATTCCTTCTCTTTCTTATCGTAGTATTCTTTCAGCGTATAAAAAGCTTTCTTTTTATTGCCTTTATCATCAATTAAACCTTTACGGTTCCAACCTTCCTGATATTTAGGATTATTACGTTTTGGAGATCTAAAATCTACCAGAATCCAAGGTGCGATTCCCATATAATTATCTGGCATATTTTCCATCATTTTTAGTGTTTCTTCAAAATACCATTCCTGGAATTCTTCACTCCAGCGAGTTTCTTTATCGGCATGAAATCCACCTTTAGATCCCGCACCGGTTTCACTAAAAAATAGCGGTTTATTGTACGCCGTTTCCCATTTCGATTTCACTTTAGCATGAGGCAAATCACCATACCAGCCCAAATATTCGTTTACAGAAACAATATCTGTATACTCTCCCAGTGGATCGTCGATATAGTTTGTTCCGCGGTTATAACCAACTTCTAAAGCAGCAGAAATCATTCTTGTATCATCTTTCTCTTTAGCGTGCATCACCAGATTTTTCATAAACTCGGTTCTGGCTTCGCTAACCGGAGTTTCATTTCCTACAGACCAAATCACCACTGAAGCTTTATTTTGATCTCTAATAATCATTTCATCTAACTGCTTCTTCGCTTTTTCTAGAACGGCATCGCTTTTAAAGTTGATCGTCCAGTACACCGGAATTTCACTCCACACTAAAATTCCTAAAGAATCTGCTGCACGTGTCATATATTCGTTATGCGGATAATGCGCCAAGCGAACCATATTTGCATTTAGCTCTTTCGCCCAACCTAAAAGTTTATGAGCATCGGCAGTGTTTGTAGCTCTGCGGACTTCAGGAGCAATTTCTTCGTGAATACAAATTCCGCGCATAAAGATCTTTTCACCATTCAGCAATACATCTTTTCCTGAAACTTCTACTTTTCTAAAGCCTATTTTATCAGTTAAGGTGTTTTCATTCAGAGTAAACTTCACCTCATAAAGCTTCGGATTTTTAGGCGACCATAATTCAAGTTTCTTTGCATCGAAATTAAAAGAAGCTTCAGAACCGTTAATATCAACTTTCTCTTTAAGACCAATTTCAGGAATTTCGATAGTGATTTTTTCTTCGGAAGCTGAATTCAGTTTAAAGTGACCTGAAATTTTATATTTCTTACGCTTCTTTGCTTTTTCTATATCCTGAGACTGCTCTAAATGCAAAGCATACTGCTGAATAAAATTTTGTGGTGTAATCACCAATTTCACATCACGAGTAATTCCGCCGTAATTCCACCAATCGGTATTTAAGGTTGGAACTTCATCTGCATGACGCTTATTATCTACTTTTACCACAAGAAAATTTCCTTTATCCTGAAGCATCTCTTGCGGAATTTCAAAATTAAAAGGCGTAAATCCACCTTTATGCATTCCTAGTTTTTTCCCATTTAGATAAACATGCGCCTCATAATTTACCGCACCGAAGTATAAAAAAAGACGTTCATTTTCCTCTAATTTCGGCTTATCAAAATCCCTTTGATACCAAACTGTCCCTTCGTAATATTTAAAAATATCGTCCTGAGAATTCCAATCTCCAGGAACCTGAATTGTATAATCTTCACTATAACCATGTTCCTTTCTATCGGTTTTACCATGTGGCTCTGGATTGTTCCAATAAGCTTCAGGATCTTTTTCTCCCTTCTCGGTATATCGATAATTATAAAAACCAGTTTCATAAGGATCGATAATATAGTGCCAAGTGCCGTTAAGCGAAACCTGTTTACGATTATGTGTGTTTACGATTAAATTTTCCTGGGCGAATGCCGAGGCAGAAAGCAATACTAAAAGAATAGCAATAATTTTTTTGAATATCATTTAAGACAGAATTTGATTAAAATGTTTCAGGCCGAAGAAACTCAACCTGAATTATAAATGTAAAATTTACATTTACTAATATAAAAAAATTATGCCATTTTGAATCGATATCTAATAAAGCTATTTAAAAACTATTAATGAAAATATCGAATATCGATAAAGCTAATATTTGAAGATTCTGACTCTATTTTTTTAATCTGAAACAAGTAAACTACCTCGGGGCAAGCCAACGAGGCATTAGTTGGAAACAAATTTTTAATTTCGAAACAAGCCTCAGGGTATTATACCCTTTGGCAGCGGCAATAAAAAAGCCTCCTACTAATTTCTCAGTAGGAGGCTTTTTTATTTAGGTTAAGATCTTCTTACGAACAAACTTTCGCTAAAGCATCGGCGATCTTGTCTTCACCTTTGCTCATTTCGATTACCTTTCCGTAGGTTTTTGGATCTTTTAGTACGGCTAGAACGGTTTCTGCAACTGCCTGACGTGGAATTTCAGATCCTACTTCGGCCGGGTTTTCGGTCATTAAAACCTTTCCGGCTTCATCGTCATCGGTTAAAAGAACGGGACGTAAAATCGTATAATCTAACGAACTTCTTTTCAGCTCGAGATCGGCATAGTGTTTTGCGGTGTAATAGGGTTTCATTCCGTCTACTTTTCCCCAGTACGAACGATCGTCACTATGCGAAGCGCCTACCATTACAAAACGTTTTACGCCGTGTTTTTCAGCCTGATTAATCGACTTGATCGCGCCATCTAAATCAATTTCCATTGTTTTATCGTGACCGGTTTTTCCGCCAGATCCTGCCGTAAATACCACAGCATCGTAATTTTTAATCACCTCGCCTATAGCTTCAGGCGTATTTTCTAAACTTTCTACCACCGTACCAACGCCCATTTCTTCAAAAAGTGGCTTTTGCTCCTCTTTTCTAATGAACGCCGTAGGTTCAACATCTTCTGCAGCACTCATCGCTTTGGAAATTCGTTGTCCAACTTTTCCGTGTGCTCCAATAATTAAAACTTTCATATCAATTTTTCTTTTTCGTTTATTTTCAAGTTAATTTTTCTTTCAGAGAATCTGTTTTAAAATTCTATTAAACTTTGCTGCCTTTTAGGTTACTTCTTGCAAAAATCACTGCTGCGGAAGCGGTTGCGAAAAAAGCCATGATGTAAGCCATCGTAACCGGCGAACCATTATCTTCTCCAAACAAAGCCAGCAAAACTGAAGATAACACGCCACTCCCATATTGAAAGGCTCCTAAAAGCGCAGCGGCGGCTCCCAACATTTCCGGAGCTTTATCAAGTGCGGCGGCATTGGTACAAGCAGCGATTATGCCGTTCATCGAAAAGAAAAAGAATACCGTGCCTATCACAGCGTAAATTCCGCCAATCTCAAATTTCACCAATAACGCTAAAGCGATTCCCGCCAGCATTGCTACCGAAGTTGCGATCTTCAACAAATTATCCAGCGAATATTTTCGCACCCAAATTCTGTTAGCGATACTAAAGCCCATAAGACCTAAAATGTTGATCGCAAATAACCAACCATAATATTCCGGCTCGACATTAAAATACGTGATATACACCGCCGGCGAACCCGTAACGAAAGCGTAAACACCCATATAGAAAAAGGTCACGCAAAGCGTATACACCATAAAATCTGAATTCTTAAAAAGTCGGCCGTATTTTTTAAAGGTTTCCAGCAACGAAGTTTTGGCTTGTTTTTCTGGCGGAAGGGTTTCCGGCAAACGCTGAATCGCAATAAACATCACCGCGCCAAATGCTGCCAATACCCAAAAAACCACCGGCCAGGTACTGAATTTTATAATTTGACCTCCCAATAACGGACCAGCAATCGGCGCGATCGCCATCACCACCATTAAAGTTGAAAGCATCTCGGCTGCCTGCGTTCGATCGTAACGATCACGAATCATCGCTCGCGACAACATTGGCCCTACGCAAGCACCAAAAGCCTGCACCACCCGAGCCGTAACGATCTGAAAAATAGTTTCTGAAAACGCACAACCTATCGAACCGATAATAAATAAAATGAGTCCGATTCTCAACGGCTTTTTTCTCCCGATTCGGTCGCTTATAGGTCCCCAAATGATCTGTGCCAATGCAAAACCGATCAAGAATCCGGAAATGGTTAATTCTACGTCGCCTTGCAAATCTTTATGCATTTGCGGCATTGCCGGTAAATAGATATCGGTAGAAAGTGATGTGAACGCCATTAATGCGCCTAAAACGCTTATAAAATAAAGTTTTCCTACTTCGTTGGTATCGTTTGCTATTGTTGAAGTGTTTTTCATTTAGGGGTTTAAAATGCTGTTTTTATATTGTTTTGCTCAATTCGACTCCGCTTTGGTTTTTGCAAATAGCAATTAATTGTTGCTGAAAGTCGGTATTCGTGATTTCTGAATGTGGTTTTTGTTGTTGCTGATGGAAAAAATACTTCCCGGAAACTTTTGCAGCATCTTCTTCGCTCGTTGCTAACCAAAGTTGTGTTTCGTATCCTTTTTGCAAATCATCGGGAGCAGATTGTCCTCCCATTTTTGTAGGAACCCAACCGGGATCTACCGCATTTACATAAGTTTCAGGATAAATTTTGGCAACATAATCCATTAAAAGTGTGAGCAAAAACTTAGAATCTGAATAGCTGATATTCGCTATTTCAGCTTCATTTTTCAGCATTCTTCCGCTTTTATGCATACTTGAACTCAAATAAATCAACCGATTTGGAGTTTCAATTCCCGCAGTTAAAACATAAGGTGCCAAGACATTTATGTTGAAAAGTTCTCCGGAAGAAATTCCTGCATTATGAATGATCGCATCAAACCTTCCGAAGCTATTTACTTCTTTTGCCAACTGCTTCACCTCATCGATATTTGCTAAATCGGCGATCAAAACTGCTGAAGCATTGGGTAATTCTGCCTTTAGATCTTTCGCTCGCTGTTCATTTCTAGCGTGAACAAAAACCTCGTGATCTTGTGCTGCCAAAGCTTTTGCAGCGAGTAAACCTAAACCGTCGCTGGATCCTGTAATAAATATTTTTGCCATAATTTTAATTTATACAAACTTCAATCATTAGTACTTTTAACTAACCCCTTACTTTTTTTCATTGCCAAAAAAAGTAACAAAAAAGTCTAGGTTTATTTTTAATTCCTTGAATTGTAGAGAAAAAATTTCTGCCAGCGCTAGGAAAACCGCTGTGCTAATTCCTAGCTCCACATCCTACACTGAAATTTTTCCTAACAATTACTACTGAATTAAAAAGTAGACCAATTTCAAATGACAAATAAAAAGTACAAGAAGACAGCACAGGCGCAAAACCTAAAACTCGATCAAGAAAAACAAAAGAAGGAAATAAAACTGTTATTCCCTCCTTTTGAAGTTCAACCAACCTATTTTTCTTCTTTAAATGCTACTTCGTCTTGCCAAATCGCGCCGCCTTCTGCGATATTTGGTAGGATAACCAGGTGACTCATTACATTATTTTTTACCGCGCCGTGCCAATGTGAAACTCCGGGTGGGCATTTGATCACGTCGCCTTTTTTAATTTTTTCAAGCTCTTGTCCTTTGATTTGATGATAACCTTCTCCTTTGGTCACGACCAAAATTTCACCCGCAGGATGAATATGCCAATAGGTTCTTGCGCCGGGTTCAAAAGCTTCGGTAACCAACATTATATCGTAGATCGAATCTTGCATTACGTGTGGTTTTACCCAAACATTACCTGTATTATTTTCTGCGGAAGCTAAAGCGCCTTGCTGAATTTCTTCAACATTCACGGTCGACTGTTTTTTATTTTCTTCAGTTTGAGTTGTTGAGGTTTCCTGCTTACAGCTCATAAGAAACAGCATTAGCAATAAGCTGATATTGGTGATTTTGAAGGCATCTTTTTGAAACATAAAAAGCTGATTTTGGTTGAATTAATCTTCTAATTTTTTCAATTCCTTTGCTGGAATTCCCCCGACTAATATTCGTGGTGGAACATCTTTGGTCACCACCGCTCCTGCAGCTACAACCGAATGTTCACCGATAGTGACGCCTGGTAAAATATTTACGTTAGAACCGATCCACGCATTTCTCTTGATCGTCACTTTCCCAGGAACCAATGTTTTGCGCTCCTTCGGTGAAATAGGATGATTTTCTGAAGTGATACTCACTCGCGGACCGATCATTACTTCATCTTCAATTTCGATTCCGCCTAAGTCGAGCATCGAGCAATCGTGATTGATAAACACGCCTTTTCCTAATGAAATATTTTTGCCGTAATTGGTATAAAATGGCGGATAAACCGTGGTTGTTTCATCTAAATCCTTCCCGATCAATTCGCTAAATAGTGCTCTGCCTTTTTCAAGATTGTATTCTAGGTTGAAGTCTTTTAAAACTTTAAAAGCTTCGCTCGCAACTTCAGCCAATCTCGGCATATCGGGATCGCTCATCGAAACACTTTGTTGATCTCTCAGGGTTTTGATGATTGCATCGCGATCTTCAGCAGACTTATGTTCTATGTTATTTTTCATTTTTCAGAAATTATCTATTTCAGCAGCTGAATAATTTTCAGCATAAAAAAACCTCTCCGTAATTCTATAAAATGAGCTCCGGAGAGGTTTTGTTTTAAAGTTTATTAAACTTCAATCTTATTGAAATACAGGCATTTGATTTGCATCACCGTAATCTTTGATCTCCTCAACATTTTTCAAGGTTGTCATATCTTCTTCAGAAATCTCAAAATCTACATCTGCGTTGTTGAGCATATGCTTTGATTTTGTGGTTTTTGGCAATGGCAACACGCCTAATTGCAGGCTGTAACGAATCGCTAACTGCGCAACGCTTACATTATACTTGTCTGCCATTTCTTTTACAGTCTCGTGATCCATCAATACACCGTGACCAAGCGGAGAATATCCTTCCGTTAAGATGTCGTTTTTCTGAGCAAACTCGATTAATTCGCTTGGCGTTTTACCAATATGAACCAAAATCTGGTTTACCGCTGGTTTTACGTGACCGTTGTTTAAAATGTTTTCGATATCAGATTGCTCAAAGTTTGACAATCCGATCGCTTTGATTTTTCCTGCTTCGTAAAACTCTTCTAATGCTTTCCAAGCCTCTAAATTTCCTTCGTCATAATTCCCGCCACGGAAATCATTCCAAGGTTGTGGACTGTGAATGATCATTAGATCGATATAATCTACATCTAATTTTTTGAACGACTCGTTGATCGCTTTTTTAGCGTCGTCGTAAGTCTTTTCTTCAGCAGCCAATTTAGTGGTGATGAATAACTCTTTACGGTCGATTCCGCTTGCTTTTATTCCTTTACCAACGCCTTCTTCATTTTGATAGGCTTGCGCGGTATCGATATGGCGGTAGCCTAATTTTATAGCTTCTTTTACAGCTTCACTCACATCGTCGTTATCGACCATCCAGGTTCCTAAAGCTAATTTTGGTATTGCTACTCCGTTATTTAAAGTGAATTTTTCTTCTAAAATCATAATCTTCTTTTTTGGTTAAACTTATTTCTATTCTTAATTCTTTACTTCTTTTATTTTGCTGAAGGATCTATTTCAGCAATCAATTGATGCCATTTTACACCGTCCTCAAAGTTGGGTGCTTTGCGCGATCCGGTTTTAATGTCTTCAGCTAATAATTGATAAATATGACCAACGTTTCTTGCACCCGGAAACTCTGGCCAGCCTTCTAAAGCTTCTTTTGGAACTTCTAATTCCTGTAAACTATCATCTTCAGATTTTGCTCCTTTTATGCTGAAGTTAGCCATTTGTCCGTGACCGGTATCTCCGGTGATTTGCAGATCGCCTTCGGTCCCGTTGATTTCCCAAAGGAAGTTGGTTGCTTTTGAAACGCCACCACGATAATGTACCGAAAATGCTGCGCCGCTTTCTAATTTTCCTTGAAGCAGGATTTGATCTTCGGCAGTTTTTGGCTTCATCTCATTGGTTTCAGCGATCTTTACTTCGTTGAAATTGGAATATAATTTACTCGAAATTTCACCAATATCACCTAAAACTTCAGCAACACCAACCAGCGTATGCGCTACCGGAATTTCAAGCATTGAAGCTCCGTTCGCTTTATCGAACAAATAATAATATTCTTCTGCCGTTTGATTGCTCCAGTTTCCGCCAGAACCAATTAAACTGGTAGAAAGCACTTGGCCAACATAACCGTCTTCGATCAAATTTTTAAGATACGTAACTTCTGGTGCGTAGCGCATTTGTGTGCCAATAGCGACTGCAACATTCTTTTCTTTAGCGAGTTTGGCTAATTTTTGAGCTTCTTCCAAACCATTCCCTAAAGGCCATTCGCTGTACACGTGTTTTCCGGAATTTAAAGCGGCCGAAATCATCTCAAAATGATACGGAACTTTAACCGTTACCACCACAAGATCTACTTGATCAGACGTTACTAATTCTTTATAACTCGCAAAAGCGTGGGGTAAATTGAGTGCTTTTGCTGTTTTTTGTGCACTTTCTAGCGTGCTATTGGCTACCGCTACAATCTCAAAATCGTCCTGTAAAGATTGTAAAGCCGGTAAATGTGCAGTTGCTGCCCAGTGACTATCTGGATTTAAACCTATAAATCCTACTCTAATTTTATCTTTACTCATCTTCAAACTTTTTTAAATTTCACTTACTCATCAAAAGAATAACCCGGCTTTTTGTAGAGCGCTTCGATATTGGGTTTGATCTCTTTATAGTAAACCGCATCTTTCCAATCTTCTTTTAGAACATCTTCGATCGCTACCGAAACCGCTTCTTCGGGATTCTCGGTATTTTCAGTAATTACTTTGGTAAATAAATCGGCTAACTTTTGTTTGTTTTCTTCGGATTGTCCCGCTGCTATTTTTAAATGTATATGTGGCATTTTCTTTTTCTTTTCAATTTTTTTCTACGGAAATTATTCTTCTACCAATTCGAATTTCGCTTCTTTATTTCCAGAGAATTTTAAATGTTTCACGTCTGCTTTGTCGATTTTACCAACGCTCACCAATCCGCTGCTATATTTAAAATCTTTGTAGAAAATCGCGATATCTCCCCAAGGCGAATAATACGTAATATCGCCTGCTGAAGGATCGTAACCCGCCGGCGCACCTTGCGTAGAAAGCTTTGGATTTGGGTAAAAGATCTTTTCGTTGCTCGCGTAATCTTCCAATTCTACCGTTAACGGCAACTGCGCAATAAGATCTTTTGCTGTGGCATTGTCGTATAAAGTTGCCATCAACTCGGTATCTCCTATCGTTATTTTTAATCTCATTTTCTTATTATTTTCTAGTTGATCTTGAGCCGAAACCGGACTTATAAAAAACCCGATCAAAACGACCAAAATCGATACTATTCGATATATTCTTAAACCTTGCATTATTTATCGAAAAAGAAGGGCAAAATGTTATATACATATTCAAAATACCATTCGTTGGTGTGTACGGCATCTTCAATTTCTAAATAATACAAGTTGTTTTCTTCGCGCTCTAAACCGTAATTAAAAACCTCCAAATTGCGCATTGAAGCGATTTGCGGACTCAAATTTTCATAAGCGATATCTTCTGTTCCGGTTACAGCAAATACGTAAAAATCTTCTGCGGAATAGTTTTGTTGCTCAACCGCATCTGCCAGATATTTTGCGGTTTCATCGGGTTGCCTTGCGCCACCCATCATCTGCAATGCCCAACAATCGCCGCTTACCGGTGCGAAATATTTAAAATAGTTTAGATTTTCAGCAAAAGCGTACCAAGTTGTTACACTTCCCATTGAAAAACCGGTAAATAATCGATGATCTCTGGATGCGGTTAAATCGGTTGCACTCGTACTATTTGCATACGTTGAATACGTACTTTCTACTGCCGGAATCAAATCATTTTTTAATTCAGTTTGAAATTGATGCGTCAAATCGCCCACCTGATCCATTTCCACCCCGTCAGGACCGTTTGGATAAAATGACGGAAACACTAAAAGCATCGGTTCTAAATCACCATTTTCGATCTGGTGATCGATCGCGTTCTTTAAAGATGTTGGATTTTCTGGTGTTCCAATCAAGATCGAATTATCACCGCCACCACCGTGCATCACATAAGCGATATCATACTTCTCTGAATCACCATAACTTGCCGGAACGTAAACATAAGCCTCTTTTTCAAGTTTGTTTCCTGCTGCGTCTTCTGTCGTGTAACTTAATAATTGCAAAGTTCCGCCGTTTTCAATGGCTGTTTTCTCTGCTTCCGGAATTCGGTTGAACTGAAATTCGGTATTCACCTCCTCATTTTCTTCGGAAGTGTTTTCAGTAATAGCTTCTGAAGAACCATCTGAAGTTTTACAGCTCGTAAAAATTAAAGCCGTTAATAAAACAAGATATGTGATGTAATTTTTCATTAAATAGTTTTATGCAGAAATAACTGTTAGCTGAATACTGTTTCCTAAAGCTGCGATTTCTGAGAGCTTTTCTTTGTCTTCTATTTCACCTATTTTGATTAAACCGGTGTGCGAAGCCGATTGTTCTTCACCGGCATATAAAATCGTAAAGTAATTATCGGCTAAACAAATATCACCGTTAGTCCAGCCATTGTGTTTATCTGCTTCGTCAAAAGCTAATGGAGCAGGAATAATTCCGCAGTAATCAAATTCGTACTGATCCAGATTTACCGTGTAAGGTAACTTTGAAAGTACATCTTTCGCCGTCGTAGAATTGTTGAATTTTGCCTTGAATTCTTTCTGTCCTACTTTAAGAATTACTTCAGTTGATTTTTGCCGATCCTGACTCATTTTTTGTTTTGATTTCACTATTCAAAATTAACAAGAATCACTCTCTTAAACTTAAGCTTTTCAAACTGAAAACTATGGAAATCAAACATCCTTTTAATTTAACTATTTTTAACTAATTACTGATTTACAGCAACTTAAAACCTCCTTAAGCTTAACTAAACTTTAAGAAAATGAGGTGTTTTTATAAATTTCAACACCTTTCAGACATTTGATTTTTATAATTTTTCATTAAACTTTTAACCTATAAAAAACAAAACCCCATTGAATACGATCAATGAGGCTTCGAAAACTAATAATCAAAATTTTTGAAGTTGTATTAGAACTCCGCTTTTATAATTATTTCACCTGAACCGTTGCCGCTTTTGCGCGATCGCTGATCATTGATCCTAAATACGGGCTGCTGCTGTATTTTTCGCGATAAGCTTCGTCAATTTTTTCATTGATCTCTTCGCCTTTGATCGGTTCAAACTCCACATCTTTTTCGATGCCTGCAGCTTTTATTTTTCCGGCTTTTTGACTTAAGGCCGATTGATACCAGCGTGAGCTTGTGCCGTTATACGCACGTACAAATAATTCACCTTCAACCTCAACAGACCAGATCCAGGTTAGGGTTCCGTAGGTTTTTCCATCGGCACGAAAAGGTGCGATATGAAAATCATTTTCTGCTGCGATTGTTTTTATTTCTTCTGTTGTTAAACTCATCGTTCTCAATTTTATAATTCTTTAATCTTTTTGGCAGGAATTCCGGCGTAAACACTGTTGGGCTCAACATCTTTATTGACCAAAGCTCCGGCTGCAACTACTGAATTTTCACCAATGGTTACTCCGGGTAAGACCGTTACATTTGCGCCCAGCCAGGCTCCTTTTTTAATGGTTACTTTCTGCGGAACCATCGTGTTTCGTTTTCCGATTTCTGTAGGGTGATTTTCCGAAGAAATATTCACACGCGGACCAATCATAACATTGTCTTCAATTTCTATTCCGCCCAGATCCAGAAAACTACACGCGTGATTGATAAATACGTTTTTTCCCAATTTGATGTGCCTGCCCACATTGGTGTAAAACGGAGTGAACAAAGTGGTGGTTTCGTCGACTTCAGTGCCTATGATCTCTCTCAGATATTTTCGTACTTCATCTAGACCTTCAGCATTATTCAGTTTTAGATTTAAGTCCATTGTTTCTTCAACTGCTACGCGAACATCACCATAATCGGGATCGTCCATCGGGATCACTTCATTAGCCAGTAATCGCTCGAAAATATTTTTCTTAGTTGCACTCATAAATTATCTAATCTTTGTTTTAAGGTAAGAAATGCCAGCAATTAAATTACTAGCATTTCCTAAATTTTATTTCAGAAAAAATTACTTCTGAATTTACATAATTTCAGCTTTTTATTTAGAAGTATAACCTCCATCTACCGGAATGGCCTGCCCGGTAACATAGCTTGAATAATCGCTAGAAAGCCACATTGCCACATCTGCAATTTCTTCAGCTTTACCTAAACGTTTTGCAGGAACCGCTTCGATTAAATAATCCATTGCATCTGGCTCGCGATCTAACATTTCGGTTACCATTGGAGTTTCAATAATCCCAGGGCAAATCGAATTGATTCTGATTCCTTTATCAGCATACTCTAAAGCCGTACTTTTGGTAAGTCCAAGAATACCGTGCTTTGCCGCGTGATACGCACCACGACCAGCAACACCAACAAGGCCTCCTAAAGAAGAATTATTCACTACCGAACCGCTTTCTTGTTTCCCCATTTGCTCGAGTTCGTATTTCATAAAATTCCAAACTCCTTTAAGGTTGATATTTAAAGTTCGGTCGTATTCTTCGCCGCTTACTTCAACAATATCTTTAGCATCGTTTTGAATCCCTGCGTTGTTAAATGCAAAGTCTAAACGACCAAACTTATCAACCACCTGCTTCACCGCTTCTTTAGCGCTTTGCTCGTCGCTTACATCACATTTGATCGCGATGACTTTACCACCATCTGCTTCGATCTCTTCAGCTATTTTTGTGGTATCGTTAATATCTACTAAGCCAACTGCTGCGCCTGCTTTTGCATAAGCTTTGGCTGCTGCAAGCCCCATACCGCTACCGGCACCGGTTACAATGGCTACTTTATCTTTAAAATTGAACATAACTTTTCTTTTTTTGGTTTAACTCACCTATTTTCTAAAAGGTGAAATTTGAAGTTTTTCCGAAATTTTTTTTCTTCGGAAGTATTTTTGGTTCGATTCAAAATAGCTTTAAAAAAACTACCTCGAGAACATTCCCGAGGCAGCTGTTTAAAATCTATTTTTGGTATTGTTCGTCTGAAACTTTTTCTAACCAGTCTACCACTTTACCGTCTTTCTCTTCCTGAATCGCAATATGACTCATTGCTTTGTTCGGAGAAGCTCCGTGCCAGTGTTTTTCTTCTGGTGGAAACCAAACCACATCACCAGGACCAACTTCTTCGATTGGGCCGCCTTCACGTTGTACCCAACCAGCACCAGAATTGATAATCAAGGTTTGACCGGCAGGATGCGTATGCCACGCAGTTCTTGCTCCGGCTTCAAAAGTCACCAATGCTCCGGCTCCTTTTGTGATATCTTCTTTTTGACTGAATAAAGGATCTAATCTTACGCTTCCGGTAAAATAATCTTCTGGTCCTTTTACAGAATCGATGTTTTTATTCTTCGTAATATCCATAATCTTCTACTTTTTACTCGAAATTCGAGTTATTCTTCATTAATTACTTGATAGTTTGCATATCGATCACGTAACGGAATTTCACTTTTCCTTCGTCGATATTTTTGTAAGCCTCGTCTACTTCAGTAGCTTCAGCTTTAATTACTTCTACTTCAGGATAAATATTATGTTTGATCGAATAATCTAACATTTCCTGAGTTTCCGGGATTCCGCCGATCAATGAACCATAAACTCTTCTATGAGCAGATTGCATTACTAAGGGAGAAACCGGGATGCTTGCGTTTGCCGGTAAACCAACGATGGCTAGTTCACCACCATCCATTTTTAGCATTTTAACATACATCATCGGGTCGTAATCTGCCGGAATTGTACTGATGATAAAATCGAATTTATCTGATAATGCTGAAAAATCTTCGGTCGATTTTACATTCACATAATCTACCGCTCCAAGACGTTTAGCATCTGAAGCTTTTTCATCGGTAATATCAAAAACAGTAACATCTGCTCCTAGATCTACCAGGTATTGAACAGCCATATGACCTAAACCTCCAAAACCGGCAACACCAACAACATCTCCTTTTTCAACTTCACTAAATTTAATTGGTGACCAAGTTGTGATCCCAGCACACATTAGTGGAGCGGTACGTTTTATATCTGCACTTTTCGGTACGTTGATCGCAAATTCATCTGAAACAGTTATGATGTTAGAATATCCACCCTGAGTAGTTTCTCCACCGTGAAAACGATCTGGATAACCGTACGTAAACACGGTTCCGTTTGCACAATATTGCTCTTTCCCGGCTTCACAGTATTTACACTCGCCACAAGAATTTACCATACAACCAACTCCGGCGTAATCACCGACTTTAAAATCTTTTACATCGTCACCAACTGCAGTTACTTTACCTACGATCTCGTGACCGGGAATTACCTGATTTGGTTGACTTTTCACCATAAAGTCACTATGGCAAATCCCTGCATATAAGATTTCAATTTCGATATCGCTGTCTCCTACCGGATGACGTTCAAATTCAATTCTTTCAAAGTTTGAATTGGCTTTAGTTGCTAAACCAATGGCAGGAATAGCTTCGCTTTGTTGAGCGAAAGACATTGCTGATACCATCAACAACATCAGACTGAATATTCTATTTTTCATTTTATATGAATTTTTAAGTGATTTTGAGTTAATAATTAAAAAGTTGCTGCATCGATCACGTATCTGTAACGTGCATCTTTGTTCACTACTTTTTCCCAGGCATCATTAATTTCTGAAGCATTAATGACTTCGATCTGTGGTAAAACACCGTTATCTGCACAATAGTGAACTACTTCTTGAGTTTCTGGAATTCCGCCGATCAATGATGCGTTATAATTTACTTTTGCCATTGCAAGCGCTAAATTATTTACTGTGATTGAAGATGCTTTAGGCATTCCTACATAGGTAAAAGTTCCGCCTGGTTTGATACAAGCAACATAAGCTCCTAAGTTAAATTCGTAAGGAATCGTAGAGATCATATAATCTACGGTTTTCGCATATTTCTGAAGCGCTTTTAATTCTTCATCAACAACGATCACTTCTTTTACTCCCCAAGATTTAATATCTTCAACTTTGTCTGCTGAAGTCGTAAATGCATAAACTTCAGCTCCTTTAGAAACTGCAAGTTTTACGGCCATATGACCTAAACCACCAATACCGGCAACACCTACTTTATCTCCTATTTCAAATTGTTCTTTCATTAATGGAGAATACGTCGTGATCCCTGCACATAAAAGTGGAGCGGCTTCTTCAAAGCTAATATGATCTGGAATATGCACTGCAAAATGATCTCTTACTACCAATTTATCTGAATAACCACCTTGCGTAATTCCGGTTGGTTCAGCTTCAGAAGGCATTCCGTAAGTCATTTTTGTAGCTCCGTTTTCACAATAGTGCTCTTCACCACCTTTACAGTGATCACATTCCATACAGCTATCTACCATACATCCAACACCTGCGCGATCACCAACTTTAAATTTAGTTACGTTCTTACCAACAGCAGCTACTACACCTACGATCTCGTGACCCGGAACCTGCGGATATTGTTGTTCTCCCCAGTGTCCTTTTTCCTGATGAATATCTGAATGACAAATACTGGCAAATTTGATATCGATAAGAATATCATCATCTCCAACAGGTCTTCTTTCAAATTCCCAAGGACTCAATTTTCCTGATTCGTCTTTTGCTGCGTAACCCTTTGTTTTTACTGTTGCACTCATAATTTTTCTTTTCCTTTTATTCTTTTCCCTTATTATTTTTTTTCGATTTTATAAAATGGTATATCCACCATCTACCGCGATAGATTGACCTATTACATAAGTCGATTCTTCACCGCATAGCCAAACCGCCGCGTCTGCCACTTCTGAAGCTTTTCCTAAACGATTAATTGGTGCAGCATTTATAGAATCTTCTCTTTTAAGATCACCGCTATTCACCATATCATTAACCATTGGAGTTTCAATTGTACCCGGGCAAACCGCATTAATACGAATACCCTGTGAAGCGTAATCTGCTGCGGCACTTTTGGTGATTCCTAATATTGCGTGCTTTGCAGCGACATACGGAGTTCTACCGGGAACACCAACTTTACCTGCTAAAGAAGAGTTGTTAACTATGGCTCCAGATTGTTGTTTTTTCATCTGAATAAGCTCGTGTTTCATACACAACCAAACTCCTTTTAAATTTACGTTTAGGATCTTATCGTAATCTTCTTCGCTAGTTTCTGTAATATCCTGAGCCGGAATTTGAATACCTGCATTATTAAATGCAGCGTCTAATTTTCCGTAAGTTTCAACAACTTGTGCAATCGCTTTTTCAACTTGTGCTTCGCTAGAAACATCACACTTTATCGCAATTGTATTTGCTCCGTTTTCGTTTAATTCAGCCGAGAGTTTTTCTGCAGCTTCGATATCTACATCTAAAATGGCAACAGAAGCTCCTTTTTCAGCAAAAATTCTAACTGCTGCTTCGCCCATTCCTTTTGAACCACCGGTAACCAGTGCTACTTTATCTTTCATTTTGTTTTCTTTTAATTCATTTCATCAAAGCTTTATATCGAAGCAATGAAAAATTGAAATACGTTTTTCTAAATCTCTACTTGAGATCTTGATTTCCCTTGATAATTGAGATTAAATACTACGAGGCTTACCTCAATATAAAGACATTTTCAAGAAATGCCCTACAGGCGTGCTCCGAGATTTATTAAAATACTTTCTTATTTTGTATAAACTGAATCGGTTACAGCTTCCATCCACTCTACAATACCTTTTTCAGTATTTGGAACGATATACATTTGCTGAACGCCGGTATCTTCACTTGCACCGTGCCAGTGTCTTTTGTTTGGTGGACATTTAATTACGTCACCTTTTTCCATAATTTCTTTTGGCTGACCTTCAATTTGGTGATAACCTTTCCCGTCGGTAATAATTAAAATTTGTCCGCCCGGATGCGTATGCCAGTTACTTCTTCCGCCTGGCTCAAAATATACATTTCCAACCGCAGTGGTATACGTAGAATCTGGTGCTACCAAACCAACATTAAATGCATTACCCGTAAAATTTTTCTCTGGTCCTTTATCTCCCTTCGGAAAGATAAAATCAAGATCGCTGTCTTCTGAAGTTGAAGTTTCTGTCTGTGCCGTTTCTTCTGAAGCTACTTCACTAGTTTCTGTTGAAGTATTCTCTTTACAGCTTCCTAATAGCAACACACTAAATAATGAACTTGCTAGTAAGGAATTTCTAAGGTTAATCTTTTTCATAATTAATTATTTTGGTTTTTAGTTTTTAAATCTTACACAAAGATACTGGGAAAGCCAAGCTGTATAGTAATAAAATTCAAATCAAAAAGTAAGAATTTCAATCTAAGCGTCTTAAAAATTACAATATAAAATCGTAAAGAACTGTTAAATCGAATCTCGCATAACAAACACGATTACAATAAATTGAGATATAATAATTTAAAAAACAAGTAACAAGCTTTAATAGGTGAGATTGTACGTATACTGAATAAATATTTCGGTATTTCAAAACAAACTCAATATTTCAGAAGTGGTTTGAATATTATAAACTTGATCCACTAAGGAATTCAGCAACTTTTATAAAATGAAAGCTGAAATTATACAATATAGATTCAGAATTAAATGTAGAATTCAATCAATAAAACAATTACCTAAGCGATTGATTTACGAAAAGAACCCGGATTAGTTCCCGTGGCTTTTTTAAAGAAATTATTAAAGTAAGTAGGATAATCAAACCCGAGGGAATAAGCAATATCATTAATACTCCAATCGGTATGCAGTAGCAAGGCTTTAGATTCGTTGATTATTCGATTATTTATATGTGAGGTTGTTGGATAACCGGTAACTTTTTTCACTGCCCTGTTAAGGTAATTTACATGCACGGCCAGATTATTCGCGTAATCTTTTGCGGTACGTAATTTTAAAGGCTGATCGATCCCCTCTATAGGAAATTGTCGTTCTAGCAGCTCTAAAAATACGTTTGTAAGTCGGGACAACGCATCTTGATTTTGCTGAAAATTTTTAGAAGGCTCTAATTTTTGCGCCTCATGCATAATCAAATTGATATAGTTACGAATTACATCGTCTTTCTGACTATAATCGCTTTGTTGTTCCCTAATCATGTTTTCGAACATCGAATTTAAAAAAACACGTTGCTCATTCGAGATTCGCAATACCGGAGTACCATCTAACTTGAATAATGGTGATTGTTGCAGCATCTCTGAACGATCTGATAACATCAAAAACTCTTCTGAAAACAAACAGGTATATCCTACGTATTTATTGGAAAGTGTTTCCCAGGAATATGGAACGTGTGGATTCCCAAAAAACAGCACGGTTTCACCATCGGTCTTAAAACTTTTATCTGAATAATGAATTACACTTTGCCCTGTCGTTAAACAGATTTTATAAAAATCCTTACGGCTATATATTTTTGTTGAAGAGCTATCATCTTCAATCCTAAATACATTAAAACCTTTTAATTTTAATTCGTTATTAAACTCAGATACCGATCTTCTTGATGTTGCGTTCATATTACAAAATTAAGAATTTCAAAACGACCATAGGGAGTTGCTATTCATAATTTTGTATTAATACTTAAAAGAACAGCACAGCCTTTGAACGATATTAGATGATCTCTGATAAAAATTTTATCACCCACCGTTAATTATTAAATATTGATTATATTTATGATAAACCTCGGCAGATGAAGCGCATTTTTTTTTGACAGACTAGATAATTGGTTTAATACTATCATAGTATTTGCTTCTATAGCGCTATTATTTACTTCGGCTACTTTTGGAGAACGTCTTGGTGTTTATGAAGTTATTATTGATAAAGCTTTCTTTATTTACCAGCTGATGTTTTTCGGAAAATACTTTATTTATAAACGCACGGTAAATTGGAATAAAGCCGGTATCAATATTCGGCTAAAATGGTTTAAAGATGCACATTTTCCATTTCCGAAAGTAGCAGCTTGTACTTGCAATAATAAAACCTTAGAAATTATTAAATCTAATGGTAAAACGTACAATTTTGATCTATCCGATATACATTATCGAGATAGGGCAAAGATGATAGGTATATTTCAGGAGCGTCTTCCAAACGCTCAATTTCATAATATCTAATACGAAATCATTTCCTATGAAAGCAATTTATTTTTCACTCGCATTACTCTTATCTATCAATTTTTGCAATGCAAAGATATTTTATGGCGACAACGATAGCATTAAAAAGTCGATAAATAAGCCTTCTTTTACTGCATTAACAATAACTCGCATTGGCCATACCGGTAATAAAAAAGAGAAGGTGAAAATGACTAAAGACGAAAATGAGGATTGGAATATTGATTATACAGCATACCAAAACGATCAAGAAATGATCAATCTTGAAACCCTGCAAAATGATAGTCTTTGGTTTGAAGTCTTAAAAACCAAAATACACTTTTTACCAGATTGGGAAGATATTCAATATAAATTTTCAACTTTTTTGGAAGCCGATCTTGGAAATGGAACTGAACTTTTGGAAGATCATTTTTTAGTCTTAGGAGAATCCGACGAAATTGAGATCTGGACAGATAAAGATCAAAAATACAACAAGATAAGTTATGCTTTACCTGATTCTTACTACAAAAAAATCCCAGAAGTAGATGAAACAAAGGCAGTTGCGACACTTATCGAAATTTTTAGGGATAAATATCAAATATTTGAATAGACAGAACTCAAATTTAGTAAAAAAACGCACTTAGAAATCTTCTGTAAACGTCTAATTTGAACAACTAAGAACTAAATTATTGATATATTATAAATTTACTTATATTTATATCGCAAACGATTTAATCTTAAAAGATTTAAAAAAATGAGAACTTCAACTTTTCAAAATATTATGCGCGTTCTTTTAGGTGCAATGATGACTTTTGCCGGTATTGGCCATCTTACTTTTCAACGGCGAGAATTTCAAGCACAAGTGCCAAGGTGGCTACCAAATTTTCAGGAATTTATGGATGTGGTTGTTCTTGCTTCAGGAATCGTAGAAATTTTCTTAGGATTATGCCTAATCTTTTGGATAAGCAAAAAAGTAAAAATCGGTATTTTACTGGCCATATTTTATATTTTGATTTTCCCAGGAAACATTTCTCAGTACACTAACGGAATTGATGCTTTTGGTTTGGATACCGATCAAAAAAGGCTAATTAGATTGTTCTTTCAGCCTGTTTTAATCTTCTGGGCCTTATGGTCTACAGACGCTTTAAAACATTTATTAAGTAAGAAAAATTGAGAAGAGACTTATTTCAAGGCTAATTATTTTTGTTAGCTCAAACAAAAAGTTACTTTTACGCTTCTCAAAAAGCACTTTAATTTTGAAAAAGATTTTAGCAATTCTAATCGTGATTTCTTCTATTCTTATTTCCTGTAAGGAAGAAAAAAAATATACTGATTATAATGAAAATGATTTTTACGAAGTACAAGGCCTAGTCACACATGCTCCGCTTACCGATGATCCTTATGATCTTCACGTAGCCAAGGATGTACATTACAAGTATTTTTTAGACCGCGACCAACCTCTTAGCGGAATAGAAGAAAATTTTGAAATTCTGGAAGATGTAAAAGGCTATCCTGTTGTCATATTGGTTCATATAGAGGATGAAATGATCAATTTTTATGATCGTATCGGTTTTTCGGAAAATTTAAGCATTGATGAAAAGAAAATTCTTGAAGAACATTTTCAAGAACAAATGGATATCGAAAGAGAAAAGATTAATAAAAGAAACTAGTTGTTTCGAATCTGAAAAAACAAAAAAGCCACCTTTTCAGGTGGCTTTTTAATTTTATTTCAATTTGTAATTAAGCTTCACAGCTCGAACAATTTACAATGTTCGATACAAATTCTTTAGAAACACTCTGGCTTCTTTGATAGTATAAAGTTTTTACGCCTAATTTCCAGGCCTCGATCATTAACTGGTTCACATCTCTTACCGCTACTCCCGCAGGAATATTAAGATTTAAACTCTGCGCCTGGTCGATAAACTTCTGTCTTACCGATGCCTGCTGAATAATCTCCAACTGACTAATTTCTTTAAAGGTTTTAAAGATATCTTTTTCTTCCTGGGTTAAAGTTTCTAAATGCTGAACACTACCATGATTTAGCATAATGCTTCTCCAAGTATCTTCATTATCCAAACCTTTTTCCTCAAGCAATTGCTTAAGATATTTGTTCTTACGCATAAAGTTTCCTTTCGCAAGACCAGCCTTATAATAATTACTACTGAAAGGTTCGATTCCTGGTGAAGTTTGTCCTAAGATCGCAGAAGACGAAGTTGTTGGCGCAATTGCCATCAAAGTCGTATTTCTCAATCCATAACCTTTAAGAATTTCTGGCTCGCCATAAATGGTAGCCAACTCTTTACTGGCTTTGGTAGCTTTAGCGCTAATATCTTCAAAGATCTGGTGCGTTAGACCTTTTGCTCGCATTCCTTCAAAAGGAATTCTGTTTTTCTGTAAATACGAATGCCATCCCATCGCTCCTAAACCAAGCGCACGGTGATTTTTTGCGAATCTATTTGCTGAAGCTAAATAGTGATTTCCTTCAGTTTTTGCGATAAATTCCTGAAGTACGCCGTCTAAGAAATAGATCGCTAGCTTTACGGCTTCAGTATCTTTCCATTCATCATAAAGCTCCAGGTTCATCGATGATAAACAACAGATAAATGATTCGTCTTCCGTAGAAGGCAAAGCAATTTCAGAACAAAGATTACTAGAATGAATGGTTCTATTTTTATCCTTATAAACCTGTGGCTTAAATCGGTTAATATTGTCTTTAAATAAAATATATGGTAAACCTTTTTGCTGACGGCTTTCTAACACCTTCGCCCAGATTTCACGTTTTTCCATATCGCCTTCGATCATTTCCTGCATCCAGTAATCTGGCACACAAACACCGTAGAACAAATTCTGAATAGGATTCCCAATACTTTTAATTTCCAAAAATTCTTTAATATCTGGGTGATCGATATCTAAATAGGCTGCAAAAGCACCACGACGAACACCTCCCTGAGAAATGGTATCCATTGCAGTATCAAAAAGTTTCATAAAACTTGTCGCTCCACTACTCTTCCCATTATCGGTAACAGCGCTACCACGACCACGTAATTCTCCAAAATATCCAGATGTACCACCACCAATTTTGGTTTGCATAATTACTTCACCAAGTTTGTGCGTGATTCCTTCGATATTGTCTGGTACATAAACATTAAAGCATGAAATTGGTAAACCACGCTCGGTTCCCATATTTGCCCAAATTGGTGAACTTAAACTCATCCAACCTCGCTCTATCATTTCGATAAAAGCTTCAGCAAGTTCTGGCTTATATAATCTTCTTGCCGATGCATTTGCAATACGCTCGATAGCAGATTTTACAGTTTCTCCTTTTAGCAAGTAACCACGATTAAGGATTTGCTGACTTTCATCATTAAGCCACCAAAGTCTTTTATTCTTTGGTTCGTCTGCGATTAAAGGCTGAGTTTCTACGTTCGTTGTCATGGGAGTTTCAGGTATTTAATTTTTGGCGATTATTTAAAAAAGGTCTGATGCGGTAATACTTTTGTCATGCTTGGTATAATCTACAGGACGTCTTGCAAAGAAATCGTCTAAGCTATTTGCAAAAACCTCTTCTTCAAACCATAGCATTGGCTGATATTCGGCCGCAGTAATATTATATTGCTTTGGAAGACCAATACTTTGTAAACTATCATCTAATCTGAATTTCATAAAATCCATTAGATTCTTTTTATTAATGGTTTCTAACTGACCATTTTCGAAAATCCAGTCGATAATTTCTTCTTCAACTTCAATAGATCTGGTAACTACATCTGTTAATTTCTGAATCATTTCTTCGTTGAAGTAATCTGGATACTCTTCACGAATCTGGTTAATGATATAGATCCCGGCATTAGCATGAATTTGTTCGTCTACTGAAGTCCATGCGATAATATTACTCACATTCTTCATCACTCCTTTAAAACGGTTAAAGGATAACACAATAGCAAACTGACTAAAAAGTGATACGTTTTCAATCAAAATAGAAAATAAGATCAAAGAAGAAACGTAATCTTTAGGATCCTCGGCTTTGGTATGCTCTAGAGCTTCAGTTAAATAGGCGATACGTTTTTTAATCGCAGGAACTTCTACTACCTGCGCAAACTCGTTATTATACCCTAAAACTTCTAAAAGTCTCGAATAAGCCTGTGAATGTCTAAATTCACATTCAGCAAAAGTACTTCCTAATCCGTTAAATTCTGGTTTTGGTAAATGTTTGTATAAATCTCCCCAAAATGATTTTACAGCAACTTCAATTTGTGCAATCGCTAGCAAACTCTTTTTTACTACGTCTTTTTCTCCTACGGTTAAATGTGAATGAAAATCTTGTACATCTGCGGTAAAATCTACTTCAGAATGTACCCAAAAAGATTGGTTAATAGCATCTGTAAAATCTAAAACTCCCGGATACTCAAAGGGCTTATAATTTAGCCGTTTATCAAAAATACTCATACTGCTGTTGTGTTATTTATGAAACAAAAAACCAAGAGCATAAAATGAAATGGAAGGATGATCTTCGATAAGATTTTAGTCTTAAAATGTCGAATCTTAGTATCCACGACCATTACTTTTTATGCGAAAGTAAAAGTCATTGAAACGAAAAAAGGTGTTCTGGCTTATCAGCAACGCTAATTTACAGTTGCGCAACAGCTCATGATTTGCACATGATTCCCCTTAAATTCATATGAAATTTCGTTCAATAATTTCAAATCAAAATTACAATCTAAGAGCACACTTTTTTTAGAAATCTTAGCATACTTATTCACAATTTTGTGAACAATCCAGAAACCGCTGATTTTTAAAGTTTTATATTTTAATTTTTAAAATTCTGAAAATCAGATTATTAATTTTTCAACATTGCTAAATTGTTTACAAAAAATGTAAACTTTGCAATTCTAAATAATCTGTAAGCGAATAAAATATAATGATTTACTTATTTGTGAAGACATGGGTAAATGCATTACAAATATAAAGAAACCTCAACTTGAAATTGATTTATCTAAAACGAAAATTTCACGAAAACTGAAGATAAAATACAGTAGCTTAAAAATAAACAATTTAGCTCTAGAATTTCGGAATTTAGTCTAAAACAGGAAGAGCCTTTTCTTCAAATTCAATATCCAGCTTTAAAATTTCATTAAGTGTTGGTGCAAACTGAGAGGTAAAATATTGCTTATTTTTTCTCGATGCTCCTATAGACTTAATGTGATTTCCTAAAGCCATGATCCAAACCTGATCTGCGTCTTTAATTGAAGTACCATGCCCTCTCCAGGTATCATTTTCTCCAGTTCCTGCTCCGCGACCATGATCTGTGGTGATCAAAATACTCGTTTTACCTTTATAATAAGAATCTGAATTCACAAACTCCCAAATATCCTGGATCATTTTATCGGTGCGATGTGCAGACCTTAAATATTCATCATAGCGACCGTCGTGCGCAAAATCATCGGTTTCTCCATAGGCGATATATAAAACATCAGGCTTTTCGTGCTTTAAAGCTTCCATTGCATAATTATGGGTAAAAACATCGAATCTTACCCCGCCCCACCGCTTTGGTGTTTCCTGCTGAATTTTATCCAAAAACAGCGCTTTTTCTGAAGGATTTTTAGATAATGAAGATCGATATCCTGCATTAACCGGAATTTCACTCCGTTTTTCATTCAGTATAAAAGGAAAAACATCCCAGCTTCCAAAAGCTAAAACTTTACGGCGATACTTATTACTGAAATTCGCGATTTCCAGGATCGTTTTATTCGGATTATAAATTTTATCGTTACTATTTATATGATCATCATCTGCTTTACCGGTTAAAATTTCATTATAGCCAGGATAAGAGAATACCATGCGATTGGTTAGATTCACTTTATTACCTTCCCAGCGATCACCTAAGATCACACCATTTTCAGCTATAAAATTCCACACAAAAGGAAATAGCTTTTCACGACGCTCTGCTTTAGTTTCAGCCCAAAAATCATCTTTTAAACCCGATCTATTTTCTACAAAACGATCTTTATTTAGCAGCAGAGAATCTGCCCCGCCAAATAGTTCCTGCCAGCGCAAGCCATCTAAAGTGATAATAATAAGTTTATCGTTTTCCTGAGCCTGCAGGGAAATACTCAGTATAAAAAAGCCAAAAACAAGGGATTTAAGATCTAATTTCATATGGCTAAAATAAGGCGAAATATGATTCTTTTTGCAATTTAAAAGATACTCAATCGTTACTAAATGAATAAATTGTAAGTTTACATTAAATTAAAATTATTACTGAAGAGCGTAGCAAAATAAGCCTGTTAAGTAGACTACACAGGTCAAGCCATAAAGCATTTTTTTTAAAGCGTCTTTGTACCGAGGCAAGCCTCGAAGCATTTAATCTCGATTATCGAGTAATAAATTAGTAGTTATTAAGAAATTCTAATGGCATTTTAATCTCGATATAAAGATTTTTTAATAATCCCACTCTATTTTCGCATGCAGCTGAAGAAATGTTATAAAATTCTGAAGCTTTAGAAAAGAACGCAACTTTTAATTACTTTTATCGATTGAAAAACCTATTTCAATCATTTTTAACCAGTTACAAAAAACATTGAATTATATATGGCCAAAAGTTCAATTTCTCCCTGGACTAAACTATGGAACCTGCTAAAACTCGAAAAACGTGACATTTTACACGTTCTATATTACGCGCTTTTTGCAGGTCTTATTAGCTTAACCCTACCATTGGGAATACAGGCAATTATAAATTTAATTCAGGGTGCAGAGGTTTCTACATCCTGGATCTTACTTACCTGCCTGGTAACTCTTGGAGTTGGATTTAATGGAGCGCTACAGGTTTTACAACTAGATCTTGTAGAGAATATTCAGGAGAAAGTATTCACACGTGCTTCGTTCGAGTTTATCTATCGCTTCCCAAAAATGCGAGTGAGAGAATTAGAAAATTATTATCCGCCAGAATTATCCAATCGCTTTTTTGATGTGTTAACGCTTCAAAAAGGTTTACAAAAGCTATTGCTAGATTTTCCTGCTGCTGTGATTCAGATTATTTTTGGTCTTTTACTACTTTCATTTTATCACCCGTTTTTTATTGCGTTTGGTATTCTATTAGTAGTCCTCATTTATATCATCTTTAAGTTTAGCTTATCTAAAGCGGTCGATACAAGTATCCTGGAGTCCAAAAAGAAATATCATGTTGCTTTTTGGATTCAGCAGGTGGCTGCAAACTTTAGAACCTTCAAGATTTTTCCAGATGAATATGAGCAGAATAAAAACAATAGACTTGTTCAGAAATATTTAGAAGATAGACAGGCGCATTTCGGTACTGTAAAGAACCAGTATAAGCAAATGGTTGTTTTTAAAGTTATTGTGACTTTAGGATTGCTTTTAATTGGTGGCTTACTGGTACTTAATCAGCAAATGAATATTGGACAATTTGTTGCTGCTGAAATTATTATCGTACTGGTTATTAATTCCGTAGAAAAAATAGGGCTTAGCTTAGAAACGATTTATGATGTGGTCACTGCAGTCGAAAAAATTAGTGAAGTAACTTCTAAAAAAATAGATCGTAAAACTGGTGTGAATAATAATGATGTGCAGTTATTTCCTTTAAAAATTGAAAATCTGCATATCGAGAAAACAACTGTTCCAGATTTAGTAGTGAATGAAGGTGATCTTATTAATATTGTTGGTGCAGAAATTGTAGTGAACGACTTTTTCCATTACCTCTCTGGGATGAAAAAGACCAAAAAAGGTCGAATTTATTTTAATCGGGAAGAGATCGCCAATGTAAATCTGGATAATTACCGAAACAAGATCGCATTGCTTTTAAATACCGATAGCATTTTTGAAGGAACTATTTGGGAAAATCTAACGCTGAGTAATCCAAATATGAGTTCAGATAGGGTTTACCAAATGCTAGAAGATTTTAATGTTCTGGATCATATCAATAAACTTCCGGAGTCATTAAACACGTATATTTTCTCTGGCAGTAAAAAAATAGGTGCAAAAACAGCGAAAAAGATATGTTTGATAAGAGCCTTACTTAAAGATCCAAAATTTTTAATGATCGAGAAAGGATATATACTTTCAGAAAATGATAAACAAGCCCTGATGAAGCATATTAAAAGAGAAAACACCTGTGTTTTACTTGCTGATGATGCACATCGATTAGACGAATTTGAACCTCTATACCTAGAACAGAAATAAAAAATTAAACAATAAATGCTTAATCTTTCTAATACAAAACTGGGTGAAAAGGTAAACTTCGAGCAGTTTAGTGCCTTTTCTCAGATCGTGAAAAGAAGTCATCACAAGCTTCTTTCCAGGATCTTATTAGGAACTTTTGTGTTTTTACTAATTCTACTGTTTTTCCCCTGGACGCAAACCATTAGCAGTAGAGGTTATGTAACTACCCTAAAACCTGATCAAAGACCCCAAACCCTGCAATCTCCAATCCCGGGACAAATCCAAAAATGGTATGTTCGGGAAGGTGACTATGTTGAAAAAGGAGACACAATTTTACATATTGCTGAGGTAAAAAATGAATATTTTGATCCGCTTCTTGTAGAAAGAACCGGTGATCAGCTAACTTCAAAAAATAGTTCTTTAGAATCTTACGGGCAAAAGATCGAAGCATTACAGCGCCAGTTAGCTGCTGTAAATCGCGAGCGTGAATTAAAATTAGAACAAACAAGAAACAAAAGAAAGCAAGCCGAGCTTAAGATCAATAGTGATAGTATTTCTTTAGAAGCGGCGAAAGTAAACCTAAGCATAGCCGACAGGCAATATACTCGTATTGCCGAGCTTTACGAAGAAGGACTTAAATCCAGGCTAGATCTTGAAACAAAACAGTCTAAATTTCAAGAATCTCAGGCCAAGGTTATCGATCTTGAAAATAAATTACTAAGTAGCAAAAATCAGTTACTCAATGCGATCATGGAAGTAAACCGTATTGAAGCTAACTATATCGATAAGATCAATAAGATCGAGGGTGAGATCTCTACGGCCAATTCGTCAAGATTCGATGCTGCAGCACAAGTTTCTAAATTAGAAAATTCTCTTTCTAATTACCAAATTCGAAAAAATCTTTATTATATCCGCGCTCCGCAGGACGGTTACATTAACCGTGCGCTAAAACAAGGTATCGGTGAAACCTTTAAAGAAGGTGAAAAACTGGTTACCATTATGCCTTCTAATATCGATATTGCTGTGGAAACTTATGTAGAGCCTATAGACCTCCCCCTTCTAAATATTGGCGATCATGTAAGAGTACAATTTGATGGTTGGCCTGCGATCGTTTTTAGTGGATGGCCAAATGCCTCTTTTGGTACTTATGGAGCAAAAGTAGTTGCGATAGAAAATTTTATAAGTGATAACGGTAAATACCGAATTCTGCTTGCTCCAGATCTTAAAGAAAGAGATAAGCACGAATGGCCAGAAGCACTTCGGGTAGGATCTGGTGCCAGAACTCTAGCTTTACTGGATGATGTGCCTATATGGTATGAATTATGGCGAAAATTAAATGGATTTCCACCTAATTATTATACCAGCGCAGAAAAGGAAAAAGACGGAAAAAAAAGTGATTCCAAAGATGCTAATAAGTAACATGCGAAAGTTTATTTGTCTAGTTTACTTTTCGGTTTTTGCTATTTTCTTCGGAAATGCACAGGGGCAGGAATCGGAGATCTTCACACTGGAAGAATTTTTAGCGATGGTTAAAAGACACCATCCTATTGTTGCCCAGGCAAATCTTGATCTTTCTGCTGCAGAAGCAAAATTATTAAAATCTAGAGGAGCCTTTGATCCTAAACTGGAAGGTGGAATGAAAGAAAAGAACTTTCATGGAACCGAGTATTATTCACTCTGGCATGGAACTTTTAAAGTTCCCACATGGTATGGTATTGATCTAAAAGCCGGTTATGAACAAAATGAAGGTTATTATCTTAATCCAGAAAACACCACACCAAATGATGGTCTTTGGAGTGCCGGTGTAAATATTAGACTTGCACAGGGCTTACTTTATAACGAAAGAATGAATAATCTGAAGCAGGCAAAGATCTTTCAGCAACAATCACAGGTAGAAAGAAATATACAGGTAAACCAGGTGCTTGCAGATGCTACAAAAGCCTATGCAGATTGGGTATATTATTTTCAAAATGCTACAGTTTACGACGAATTTTTGGAAAATGCGATCATTCGATTCGATGGTATTTCAACTTCCAGTAGATTGGGTGAAACACCAGCGATCGATACTGTAGAAACAATGATTACGGTAAGAAAACGAAGATTAGATCTTAAGCAAGCACAATTAAAGCTTCAAAAAGCTAAACTGGCGCTTAGTAATTATCTTTGGATCGAAGATATCCCAATCGAACTGGAAGATCGTATGATTCCGTCTCCAGAAACCTTAGACTTCACTTCTGTTCTTGGCATAGAGCAATTATTAGGAAACGCAACAGATATCGAAGATCATCCTAAATTACAGTCTTTAAATTATGATTTGGAATCTTATGATCTTGATATTCGATTAAAAAGAAACAAACTTTTACCTAAGATCGATGTTGAATATAATTTTCTTTCTGAAGAAATTGACGAACCAGATTATATCAACACGAATAATTATAAAGCCGGAGTTAAAGTAAGTTTTCCTTTATTTCTTCGGAAAGAACGCGGTGATTTACGATTGTCAAAAGTTAAACGGGAACAGGCTGAATATAAATTGTCTGAAAACGCCTGGAAGCTAAGTAACAAAATTAAGGCTACCGAAAGGGAAATTCTTAGTTTACAGGAGCAAATGGCCATTGTCACAAATATTGTAGACGAAAGTGAGATCATGGTTGAAGCAGAAAAACGTCTATTCGAGATGGGTGAAAGCTCCATTTTCTACATTAATACTCGGGAAAATAAACTTATAGATTCTATTCTAAAAATGAATAAGATCAACAACGAATTAAACCTTGCGATCGCTAAGCTTTTCGAAACACTTAGGATCGAGTATGATAATGATTGATAAAAAAAGTGACCATATCTAAGTAGTCGCTTTAATTTTTTTAAATTATTATAACTTTCTAAGTTGCAAATGGTTTCTTCTGCAGCATTTTGCTGAAAACTAAATATAGAATTCCGCAGCAAAGCCAGGCGGGCAGTGTAACAAAAGATAAGAACACATCGAATTGAACTGAAATAAAGTAGAATACTCCAAAACTTATTACCCAAGCCCAAAAGACCGCCTGATTAAATTTAGTTCCCGATTTTTCAGCATAGAAAGATTGAATGCCAAATTTCTTTCCGAAGAAATATTCAAAAACGATAATGGCTCCGATAGGTGCTAAAATGAACCCATAAAGTGCTACAAAACCTAATAATTTCATTGCAAAAGCAGGGAATAATCCTGCGATTGTTGCTACCGATCCTGCAATGATAGTGACCCAAGCCGTAGAAACTTTTGGAATGATGGCCTGAAATGCTAATCCAGCTCGGTAAATTGTTGGGTTTGCCGTTGTCCAACCAGCGAGAATCACCGCAATAATTCCGAAAACACCAATCGCATTATAAGCCAACGGACCTGGTGCTACCGAAGGTGCTTCTCCACTTGCTAAAATAGCCTGAGCTTCAGGAGATTTTAAGTATACGGCGTATAACAATGCAGCTGCGATCCAAGCAATATAATGCCCTATATAAATTCCTGCAGCTGTTGTCCAACCAGAACTTGGATTTTTGGCAAATCGAAAAACGGATAGATCTGACATCCCAATATGCATTGCTGCATTGGCAAACCAAGACCACAAGAATACGTGCCAAAACGTATATTTTATTTGACCAGGAAAAGGTTCGCTTCCTTCACCCCAAATATTCCAAAAATCAGAAAAACTATGGACGTCTAAATTTACTAGCGAAACAATTCCGCAAATAACAAAGGCAAGGACGATAATCGGACTCATCCAATTGGCGGCTTTCGCTACCGTGCTATAACCTTTGGCCGCGATTATTGAGATTACCGCCCCAATAGTTAATACGATAATCACCCAAGTAGCACTGTTAGGCATTGTATCGGTTAATTTCGGCATCTCCATATCAAATGGAACGCCTACCGCGGTTGCGGATACAGTGATCATTGCTCCTGCCAAGAAGCAGAATAATACTCCATTAGCCAGATTATAAACTGTAACCAGGCGTTTTCCGCATATCTTCTCTAAATGATAATAAAGTGTATATCTAAATTTGGTGCCAATTTCTGCAGTGAGAAACCGCCAGCTTAAAACCGCCATCAAATTTCCAAAAAGCAATCCAATGATCAAGTCGAAAGCACTAACACCGGTAGTTAAAAAAAGCGGACCGATCACAAACTCTGTTCCCGCGGCGTGCTCACCGGCATACATTCCTAAAAAGCTTTTCCAACTTTTTAGCTTGGATTCAGGAACACGTTCGCGTTCAAATTCTCCCGAAACTTCTTCGGTTAATACTTCTTCTTCTATTTGTGCCTGACTCATTTTTTTAGATGTTAGCTATCAGCAATTAGCTTTCAGCTTTTATTTTGTTATTACTTTATTTCAATCGATTTAGTTGATTTTTTTTTAACTTCCAAACTATTCCATATTCATATTATCATTTAAAATCTCTACTTTTTTTCATTACCAAAAAAAGTAGCAAAAAAGTCTAGTCTTATTTTTATTTCCTTGAATTGTTAGCAAAATAGCTTATCCTGCGCAAGGGAAACCGTTTCACTTATCCCTTGCTCCGCAGCCATCGCTGCGCTATTTTACTACAATTACTACGGAATTAAAAAGTAGGACACCAAACACTTTGTCAATTCCAACGTTTTTCAATTATCACTACGTACTTGACAAGAAATTTTTTGAACTTCTCAGCTATATGCGATCCTGAAACAAGCCCGCCTGCCGTACGGTCAGAACCAGGATGACGCTTTTCCTTATTTCTTTATTCTCATCTCTAAGCTTTCAAGTCTAATCTCTATATTCTATTTTCTAAAATCTAAAATCTCAACTCTAATCATTCCTTCACTAAATACTTCGGTAAATCGGTTACTTTTTCGCAACAGACTTGCTCTAGAACTTGTTGTAATTGCATTTTTAGCATTGCAATGGTATGATCACCGCCTTTATCGCCTAAAGCGCCAACGCCATACATAAACGATCGTCCTAAAAAGCTAAAATCGGCTCCGCTACTCATAACGCGAGCAATGTCGGGACCGGAACGAATTCCGCTATCCATCATTACCGTAATTTGATCTTTATATTTTTCGGCAATATGCGAAAGTGGTTTTATAGTCGATTCTCCTGCGTCCAATTGTCTTCCGCCGTGATTGGAAACGATAATTCCGTCGAAACCTAATCGAATCGCTTCTTCAGCATCTTCATCGGAAACGACTCCTTTTAAGACCAATTTCCCTTTCCAAAGATCACGAAGCGGTTTAATTTTTTCTTCATTTAATCTTCCAGAAAAAGTAGCATTCATCCAGGCGCCAAGCTGTTTAATGCTCATTCCTTTCTCCATATATTTTTTCATTGTCGCGAAATTTGGGGCACCGCGCTTTAAGGTTTCCATTGCCCAGGCAGGTTTACCCATTACTTGCAATACGTTTCTGAAATTCATTTGCGGCGGCATTGCGAGTCCGTTTCTTATCTCTTTTGGACGATAGCCAAAAGTGGGAACGTCACATAAAATCACCAAAACCGGAACTTCAGCAGCTTCAGCACGTTTTAAAATATCGTCACGTAACCAATCTTCAGTAGGGTGATATAGCTGAAACCAGGCGCGACCTTCCGTTAGTTCGCTTGCACGTTCGATACTTGTGGAAGTCACCGTACTCAAAACAAATGGAATGTTATGTTTCAATGATGCTTTGGCTAAGATTTCGGGCGCATTAGGCCACATTAAACCTTGTAAACCAATGGGTGAAATCCCAAAAGGGGCATCATATTTTATACCGAACAATTCAGTTTCTAACCTCGATTTGCTGTAGTTTTTCAGGTATCTAGGTTTTAGCTGAATTTCCCTAATTTCATCGGTATTTCTTTTGATATTGATATTCTCATTACAGCCTCCGTCCAGGTATTCGAATGCAAAACGCGGCATACGTTTTTGCGCACGCTCACGAAGCGATTCGATCGACGGATATTCGGTGTTAAATGGAAAGGCCATAGGTCTATTTTAGTTTACTGTTTACGGTTACTAGTTAACAGTTAATATTTTTTAGCTTAAAATTGAATGTATTCAGCTTTAAGTTTTCTCTTATTTTCTTCATTCAGTATTTAATAGATGAGATCCCGGATCAAGTCCGGGATGACGCTTATTTTTAGCTTAATATTCCTCCTGATTCTTGTTTCTTTAATCACTGGTCTAATTCTCTATTTTCTAGCATCTAATCTCTCAATACTAACTTGTCACTACTTAAAAACTACTTCGTCAACAGTAGCGGAACTAACTTCTTCATTCGGTAGTTTTCTTTTAAAAATTTAGAATCTACCTTTTTGTTTGAAATCACCATCGCCGCACCTAAGGCTGAACCTAAAGGTGAATGCGTCGATAATACCTTAAATTCGCTAAAATGATGTGCCATTAATTTCATAAACACATCATTATCGGTAAAACCACCGTCGATGTAAATTTTATAAATAGGTGAATTTCCTATTGCATTTCTAATGGTGTGAATCTGTAGTTCCATCAGCTCGATCATTAGTTGATGATAGGCTTCTTCAAAAGTTGGAAAAGGCTTCAAATCGGTTTGGTGTAATTCTTTTCTTTGAAGCGAAATCCCTTCAAATTTGAAATAAATCGAAGGTTTTTCAATCAGTCTTAAATATAGCTCCTGATCAAACTTTACATCACGGTGATACCCGTATTCTTTTCCGTAGTATTCTCCGAGTTTTTCGACCTGAATTCGGTATTCATTACCCATAAAAAAACGAGAAGCTTTTACCCGTTTCCCGTCGACACGTAGATAATTCAGGCAATTGTTTCTAATATCTTCTTCTCCTAAGCTTTCTTCGTTAAATGGATTCAATGAAATACTCCAGGTTCCGGTAGAGAGCAATAAAAATGGCTTTTTCTTACTTAAAATATAAGGTAACAAAGCCGAAGAACTATCGTGAATTCCCACACCAATTTTTATCTTTTTCCCTTTGTAAGAGGTGTTAATACTACTCGCCGTCGGAATAATTGGCCCGAATAATTGATCGAATCCTTCCGCATAAACCCATTCGTGATAATCTTCCTTATCGAAATCCCACAAATTGGTGTGGCAACCGATCGAGGTATATTCGCTCACCGGAATACCCGTAAATAAAAACGATAAATACTGTGGAAGATGAAGCGAATACTTGATTTTGTTAAAAATCTCGGGGTATTTTTTCTTCAGCCAAAACAACTGTAATCCCGAATTTAGCATTCCCGATTGTGGTGAAGCGGTCTCTTTGGCGATCTTTAATTCGCCGCCGTATTTCGCATAAAATTCATCGGTAATTTCCTTCTCAATCGGTTTCGTGTAGTTATATAAAGGCGTCAACACATTTCCGTGATGATCTAAATGCACCAAACTCGCTCCGTAAGTCGAAAAATTGATCGACTTCACTTCATATTCTTCACTTTCTAAAATCGAATGAAATGTATCTTTGATCCACTGCCTTAAAAGCGTAATATCTTCGGTAGGATAACCATCCTCATCTACCGTTAGCGGCAAACGCGTATAATCCCGAAAAACCTCCTGATAATCCTTATCGAACAGGAAAAATTTCTTGTTGGTTTTCCCAATATCAAAAACAGCAGTTACTTTCTTTTTATTCATTTTAATTGTAATCTTATTTGGGACGCGACCTTACAGGTCGGGCTTTACGCTGCAATTCCGTTTGCTTCCTACGGTCGCAATCCGGGATTTCCACTTCAATCCCTCGCGCAGTTTCTTAGATTTTAGACCGCTTCGCTTTTAGAGTTTAGAAAATGGACTTTATTGAATTCACCTGTTCATTTTGTCTTGATACAAAACGAACCAAAAAATCAAGGCTTACGAACACTTATCTAAATTTATCGTTCGATGCCTAAATTTTAGGAACTCGCTATCGCTCAAACAGCCTAAAATTTAACGGCATTTTCACTTCAAATTTTACGATAAGCTTTCGATAGGCCATTTTAAATCTTTATGATTTGTAATAGCTTAAGTCTATTCTCTATATTCTATTTTCTAACATCTCAAATCTCATTTCTCAAATCTAAATTCTAACTTCTACAATCCCGTTGCTACCGTTTTTAATCCGCGGGCTTCGATTAGTGTTTTACGAACATCGAATGCGCGATAGGCTTCAATAGGATTTACCGCTGCGCCACTTTTAGCTCTTGCTGCTTTTACGATTGAGCGGACATCTGTTCTGTACGCATCCTGCAAAATTTCCTGACATTTAGTAACATCATCATTTTGTTGCGCTTCTTTTAATGCTTTTTGATCGACTAGTAAAGCCTGAGCGTAAGCAATCAAAATAGCTTCCAGCGATTGTAATAAATCTTCCAGCGGATCTTTGATATTATGACTCGCGTCGATCATCCACGCCGGATAAGGATTTTGCGGATTGTTTTCCATTCCGTAGACCAATTCATTAAAAATCAAGAACAGGGCATAAGGCTTAATGGAACCTACCGTTAAATCGTCGTCGCCGTATTTACTATCATTGAAATGGAATCCGCCTAACTTGCCTTTATACATTAAAGTGGCTACGATTTGCTCGATATTGGTATTTGGTAAATGATGCCCTAAATCGACCAAAGTGAAAGCGCGATTCCCACAAGCATTGGCTAACATAAATGATGTTCCCCAATCCTGAATGGTCGTGCTATAAAAGTTAGGTTCGTATGGTTTATATTCGATAAAAAGCTTCCAGTCTTCTGGCATTGAAGCGTAGATTTCTTTTAGGCTTTTTTCGGTGTTTTGCAACGCATTTTGAAAATTCAGCTGTCCTGGAAAACTAGCTCCATCTGCCAACCAAACGGTTAAACTTTTTGACCCCAATTGTTCTCCAATACGAATTACTTCTTTATTGTGTTCTATTGCATATTCACGAGAAGCTTCATTGATGCTGTTCAGTGAACCGAATTTATAGCTCTCTTTTGAATCAGGTTGATCCTGAAACGTATTCGAATTCATCGCATCGAAAATGATATCGTGACTTTTAGCAATATCTTTGATCGCGTTTACATCTTCTGGAATATCCCAAGGAATATGCAACGACACCGCACCCGCCGTTTTGGTGAGCGCGTGTAAAATGCCAATATCATCTAACTTTTGTTCTAAAGAAGACGGTTCTCCTCCGTAAGAAAAGCGACCAAATCGCGTTCCGCCGGCACCTAAAGCCCAACTTGGAATCGCCACCTGAAAATCGGCTAATTTTTGTATAATTTCATCTATCGAAATTCCTTTTTTAGCAAACTTATTTTTAATGTAATCGATTTCATTTTCGAATGAATCGTTTTGCTTTTTATTGAATTCTGATAGTTGATCAGTATTTATTTTCATCTTTATTATTTTAAGATTTTAGATCGCTTCGCTTTTAGAATTTAGACTATCTTATCTGTTCATTTTGTCTTGATACAAAACGAACCAAAAAATCAAGGCTTACGAACACTTATCTAAATTTATCGTTCGATGCCTAAATTTCAGGAACTCGCTATCGCTCAAACAGCCTGAAATTTTACGGCATTATCACTTCAAATTTTACGATAAGCTTTCGATAGGCCGTTTTAAATCTTTCTTATTTCTTGACTCAATTACACTTTATCTATTCTCTAAAATCTAATTTAATTACTCATATCTAAACTTTATCTCACAAAAGCATTCGCCATACCGCCATCTACATTAATGGTATTTCCGGTGCTTTTGTCCAGAACGCCTACGCAGGCGAATACGCCGTTAGCGATATCTTCTGGTAAGATAATTTCATTTAATAAGTTTCTTTTGGCGTAATGCGCAGGAAGATCTTCAACTTTAATTCCGTGAGCTTTTGCTCGACCTTCAGCCCAATCGCCTTCCCAAATTTTACTTCCAACGATAACTCCGTCTGGATTTACGGTATTCACACGAATATGATCGCTACCTAATTCCGCAGCTAATAAACGCGTCATATGTTGTTGTGCCGCTTTTGCAGTTCCGTAGCCAACATTGTTGGGGCCAGAAACTAGTCCGTTTTTACTGGCAATATTCACGATATCACCACCTAGACCTTGCTTGCGCATAATTTCAACTCCTTTTTGCGCCATCAAAAACTGACCTTTCACCAATACATTTTGAAGCAGTTCCCAATCTTTCAACGAAGTATCCGGTAAAGATTTTGAAATTGCCAATCCTGCTGAATGCACCACGATATCTACACCACCAAAGGCAAGATTCGCTTCTTTATAAGCCTTTTCTATCGACTCTTCTTTGGTTACATCGCAAAGTGCAATCGCAGCTTCGTCACGTTTGTAAGTCGATAAAGCTTTATCTAAATTCTCCTGACTAATATCGGTTAGCACTACGTTAGCACCTTCAGCAACCAATTTATCAGCAATAGCTTTTCCAATTCCGCCGGCAGCACCGGTTACGATCGCTACTTTGCGAGAAAGTGGTTTTTCCGCAGGCATACGTTGTAATTTAGCCTCTTCTAATAACCAATATTCGATATCAAAAGCCTCTTGTCTTGGCAGGGAAGTATATTCAGTAATTGCTTCAGCTCCACGCATCACATTAATCGCATTTACATAGAATTCACTAGCTACACGAGTAGTTTGTTTGTTCTTTGCAAAACTGAACATCCCAACACCCGGATAAATGATGATCACCGGATTAGGATCTCGCATCGCCGGACTATTGGCGTGTTTGTGATTTTCGTAATATTGCCGATATTCTTCTCGATATTGTTCAAAAGAAGGCTCTAATTTTTTCAGTGTAGCTTCCGTATCAGTCACATCATCTGATGGATCTAACGTCAAGATGAGCGGCTGAATTTTAGTACGTAAAAAATGATCTGGACAGGAAGTTCCCATTGGCGCCAAACGCTCCAGATCATTACTATTAATATATTGTAAAACGGTGTCACTATCGGTAAAATGACCGATCATTTGATTTTCTGAAGAAGCCAGTCCGCGTAGTAACGGCATTAACTCGGCAGCCTTTTCTTTACGTTCTTCCGCAGGTAAAGATTTTAGTTTTTGTCCGCCAAAGACTTCTCCGTTTTCTTTGATTTTCTTTTCAATATAATCTGAAGCCATTTCGATAACTTCCAGACTATTTACGTAGCAATCGTAAGAAGTATCGCCCCAGGTAAATAAACCGTGGCTACCCAATACGATTCCGCGAATTCCGGGATTTTCTTCTAAACATCTTTCAAGCTGAAGCCCTAAATCGAAACCAGGACGTTGCCACGGAACCCAACCCATGGTATCGCCCCAAATTTCTTTGGTAACCTTTTCGCTATCTTTTGCAGCCGCAACCGCGATAAGCGCATCTGGGTGAAGGTGATCGATATGTTTAAAAGGTAATAATCCGTGAAGTGGTGTATCGATGGAAGGCGCTTTGCTATCCAGATCGTAGATACAGTGATTAAAAAGTCCTACCATTCGGTCTTCATCTTCTAAACCACCGTAAACATTTTTTAAGTTTCTAAGGCGTTCAGTATATAAACCGGCAATTCCTTTACGAGTCAACGTACCAATATCACCACCAGAACCTTTAACCCACATTACTTCTACATCTTCGTTAGTAAGTGGATCTTTTTCGATGGTTTTACAGCTGGTATTTCCACCGCCATAATTAGTGATTCTAAGATCGGCACCTAATATATTTGATCGGTATAAAAACAAAGCTACCTGATCGTCACCCAATTCGGCAGCTTTAGCTTCATCCCAGAGATAGTCTACGTACTGAAAAGTTTTTTCCATGATTTATCATTATGTGTTTATCTCAAATTTATGTTAATAAACATCTAAGCCTATCCTGTAGTTCCCTGCTATCTTAAGCACTAAAGATTAAATATATAATCTAAAATTAATTACATTTACATCAATAACTCTAACAGTAAAACCCTATGTCAACGAAAACGATTGATGTTAAAATAAGAGAAAATTCTCGAATACCGAAATATAAACAGATTGTAGATTCAATAATTAATGATATTTCTAGGGGAAATTTAAAGGTTGATCAAAAGATCCCTTCAATAAATGAGTTAAGTGAAAGTTGTTACCTGTCTAGAGATACCGTTGAAAAGGCATACAGACAACTTAAAAAGCAACAAGTAATAATATCAGTAAAAGGTAAAGGATATTACATTGCTAAAAATGATTTGATATCTAAGGTAAATGTGTTCTTTTTAATTAATAAACCCAGCTCTTATAAAATGCGTATTTATAATTCCTTTGTAAATGCATTAGGAGTCAATGGTCATGTTAATCTCTATATTTATCATTGTGAGGAATCTCTATTTGTCAAAGCTATTGAAAAAAATATCAATGCCTTTGATTATTATGTAATAATGCCTCATTTTAAAGACAACAACCTGAATCATGCTAGTTACACTTCAGAGGTTATTACTACCCTAGAAAATATTCCCAAAGACAAATTGATTTTGCTAGATAATGGTAAACCAAATATCAAAGGAATTTACGGTAGTGTTTACCAAGACTTCAGAAGTGACATTTACGAAGCTTTGAAAGAAGGTTTACAAAAACTTAAAAAATATGATAAATTAATATTGGTTTATCCTCAAAAATCAGTATTCCCTTACCCTAAAAGAATAATGCATGGATTTAGACAATTTTGCATCGAAAATAATTTTGATTTTGAAATTTTAGATGAGATATACGATGACATGGAGCTTCAGAAACTAGATGTATATATTACTATCGAGGAAAGTGATTTAGTAAATCTAGTTAAACAAATTCGAGAAAAGAATTTAAAATTAGGTAATGATATTGGTGTAATATCATATAATGACACACCTTTAAAGGAATTATTAGGTATAACTGTTATTAGTACCGATTTTAAGGCCATGGGTGAATCTGCCGCCTATATGGTACTTAAAAATAAAAAAGAGAAAGTTAAGAATGTTTTTAAATATATTGAACGCAATTCTGTTTAGAATTTTGTAACCATTTTCCCAAAATAGAAAACAACTAGAAAACAAATCAACGGAAGTATAAATGAAAAATTGATTTCTGGAACTCCAAAAATTAATACGTCTGAATATCCAGTTCCTCCAATGTCTAAAATCAATCCCTGAAGAGTGGGCATTAACGCTCCACCTACAATTGCCATTACCAAGAAAGCAGCTCCAAATTTAGCATCTTTATCTAAACCATCTAAAGCTACCCCATATATCGTGGGAAACATTATAGACATGAATAATGATATTCCCACTAAAGCATACAGTCCAATATTACCCTGAAAAAATATAGTTATAAGAGTACATATTGAAGCTCCGACGGCAAAATACATCAGTAACTTTCCAGAATCGATAAACTTCATCATTCCAGTGCCAATCCACCGTCCTAATAAAAAAAATAAAAGCGCTGCAATGCCATAATTAACAGCAGAGGTATTGCTTATCCCGATAGATTCTGCATATTGATACAGATAAGTCCAAACCATTATTTGTGCTCCTACATAAAACATTTGTGCGATGACTCCAACCACAAATTTTTGATTTTTAAATAAGCGTTTAATAGACTCTCCAATCTTAGATTTTGACTCCTGACTTTCATTTTGTGGCATTTTTGTAAACAATATAACTAAGAAAAAAACTATCACTAAAAAGCCCAAAATTACATAAGGGTCTCTTATAACTGCTAGATCTGCTGTTCTTATTGCATTTCTTTCAGCTTCTTCAAGGTTTTCATAAATTAATGCTCCACTTTCTGTAATATCATCACTTTGCAAAGCAGCAAGAATATAATTCTGAGCTACTATTAAGCCTGCCAATGCACCCATTGGATTAAAAGCTTGCGCAAGATTTAACCTCCTTGTTGCCGTTTTGGGATCACCCATTGATAAAACATACGGGTTAGCTGTTGTTTCCAGGAAAGCCAATCCAAAGGTCAAAATATATAAAGCGGCAAGGAAAAAATAAAACTGTTCATAAGATGCGGCTGGATAAAAAAGCAAAGCACCTAGAGCATATAATGCGAGCCCCAGCAATACTCCTTTCTTATAGGAATAACGATTTACAAAAATTGCTGCAGGTAAAGCCATCGTAAAATATCCACCGTAGAATGCTAATTGTACTAATGATGCCTTAAAATTGTCTAGCTCTAGAACTTTTTTAAATGCTGAAACCATGGGATTTGTAATATCATTCGCAAAACCCCAAAGGGCGAATAAGGAAGTAACCAGAATAAATGGAAGTAATACTTTTTTAGATACAACGGATGCCTGGCTCATAGTAATTATTTTAATAATGCACGATCTAGATGAACATAGCCTCCATCTACATGGATAAACTGACCGGTTGTATGGCTCGATCTCTTTGAAATAAGAAACATAGCCATATCGGCGATTTCTTGCGGCGAAGTCATTCGGTTTTCAAACGGAATTTTTTCCTCGATAGATTTTCTTTTTTCAGCTCCATCTTCCAGAGTATCCAACCAATTTTGATATGCCGGAGTCATACTTTCTGCTATAATTAATGCGTTGCACCTAATTTGATACTGAATTAAATCTACTGCCCATTCCCTAGTTAGTCCTAATACACCTCCTTTAGAGGCTGCGTACCCAGAAGTTCCTCCTTGACCTGTAACAGCTACCTTAGAACCAATATTTAAGATATTGCCTTTGTTCTTCTTTAGTAACGGTAAAGTATATTTCACAGTGGCGTAGTAACTTATCAAATTTAAATGTATAGAGCTGATAAACTCCTCTAAACTTGATTCCAATGTAACACCATCATTCACACCCACATTATTAATAATTACATCAATCCCTGAAAATTTTTGACTGATTTTTTCCACGGAAGACTTAATTTCCATAGGTTTCGATAAGTCAGTTTGAAAAAATCTTGCATTTGGTATCGAGTCCTGAAGCTGTTTTTCATATTCAAATCCACGCTTATTCCTATCCAAAATAATTGGAACAGCACCCTCTTCTGCCAGGGCAAAAACTATTGTATGCCCAATACTACCTTCAATACCGGCTCCACCGGTTACCAATACTACCTTATCCTTTAATTTTAAATCCATTTTTAAAGATTATAAAATTTTACTGCATTATCTCCCCAAAAAGCTTCCTTCTCAAAATCACTAAATTTTGATACTGCCTTTTCAGCAACTGATTTCACCTCACTATATTCTCCCGCCACCAAACATACTGGCCAGTCAGATCCAAACATCAAACGGTTGGATCCAAAAGAATTTAAAACCACTTCTATATACGGCTCCAGCTGTTCGTAATTCCAACTTTTATAATCTGCCTCGGTGATAATTCCTGAAAGTTTACAAAAAACATTGTCACATTTGGCTATTTTCGTAATCATTGTTTTCCAACCATCCATATAACCATCTTTAATATAAGGCTTGGCCATATGATCGATCACAAACTTCTGATTCGGAAATCTGCGAACAAACTCGAGAACTGTTCCCAATTGATGTGGAAATACCAAAATTTCATAAATAAAATCAAGCTGTTCCAATTTTACGATACCGTTACAGAATTTTTTCCGAAGTAAAAAATTAGGATCTGGTTCACCTTGTACAACATGCCGAAAACCCTTCAGTTTTTCGAAACCTGAGTAGTATTCGAGTCTTTCCTCGATGTTATTTGAACAGAAATCTACCCAACCGATTATACCCTTTATAAAATCATTCTTTTCGGAAAATTGTAAAAGGAAATCATTTTCAGCTTCGGTTTGGTCTGCCTGAACGGCAATACAGCCATCCACACCATTTTTTTCCAAAATCGGATCCAAATCTTCAGGCAGAAAATCCTTCCGGATTCGCTGCATTTTATCATTGATCCATTCATGTTTCTGAGGATCATAATTCCAAAAATGCTGATGTGTATCAATTATCATAACTATTCGTATTCAGATAAATCAAAAATTTTATTCATTAAAATCCACTTTTCACCATTTTTTGAAAATTCAGGTTTTTGCTGAAAAGTATCCATCAATCTTTCCCATTCCTGTACCTTTTTGTTTTGAGTATCCATTATAGCTTTCTTTTCAAGACTGAAATGATCTTCAGCATCCACAATCATAAATAAACGGGTATCGATTAAGAATCTGCATATCTAGAATTCCAGGATTCTTGATGCTTTCAATTACCTCCCCGGCCATGCATTCTTTTTTAAATGGTAAAATTTATACTTACTTATCAATCTAGGATCATCTTTTAAATCACAGGTAAAGCAGAATCTTTTCATCTTAGAAATTAATCAAACTCTACCATAGCTTTGATGACACCGGCTTTTGGATCTAACCAAGAATCAAAACTTTGAATCATTTTATTGTAATGCACTTGATGGGTCACAAAAGATGCTGTTGGAAATTCTTTAAGATGATCAATTACAAACTGGAAATCTTCCAATGTAGCATTCCGACTGCACAAAAGTGTAGTTTCCTTCGCGTGAATCTTTGGATGTTCATAGGTCAATTCTCCTTTGGACAGTCCAACTAATACAAAACGCCCGCCGTGTGACATATAATCTGTTCCCGACTCGAGAGCCCGTTTATTCCCGGTAGCATCAAAAACTGCTGTTGCCAGATCACCACTAGTGACTTCATCAATTTTTTCCAAAGGATTTTCCATGACATTAAATGTGTTCTTAACACCAATATCATTTTTCGCATACTCGAGGCGGTTATTATTAGTATCTAGTGCAATCACTTCCGCTCCAAAAATCTGAGCTAATTTCATAAGCCCTATACCAATAGGCCCGCATCCAATAACCACGATAGTTTCTCCCGGTTTAACGCCGGCTCTTCTAATAGCATGTGCACCAATTGCAAGAGGTTCTACAATAGCCATTTCATTAAAATCGAGTCCGTTGGCTGGAATTAAAAGATCATTTCTAACAGAAATAATTTCCTGCATTCCACCATCTGTATGGACTCCCAGCACCTGAATATTTTCACAACAATTAGTTTTACCATTACGGCAGGCGATACATTTTCCGCAGCTTACGTAAGGCATGATGATCACGTGATCTCCTTTTTTTAAACCCTGCTCATTTTCATCAATTTCAAGAATTTCAGCAGCAAGCTCATGCCCCAGAATCCTCGGATATTTGAAAAATGCCTGGTTACCGGCATAGGCATGCAGATCGGTCCCGCAAATTCCTACCCGATGTACTTTTAGTAAAGCTTCTCCTTCTTTTTTTTGCGGTGCTTCCTTTTCTTTTAACTGAAAATTATTTGGCTCCTCACAAACAATATATTTCATTTTTAGCTTTTTTAATCCTTAATCTGAATTGTTATATTTTCTGATTCCAGGCCTTCTGAAGTTACTCGTAATTGAACTATTTCACTTTTTCCATTGGATTGAATGATCACTAAGCATTTACCGTTAAACGCTTTTCGTTTTTTGCCTTTAAAAGACTCCAGGCTTGCCTGATATCCATTATCGACACCAATTATTTTACCTCCTCCGGAAACTTCAAATTTTAAGAGATTATCTGCTCGTGGAGCGAGCACACCATTTTTATCTGTAATATTCACCGTGACATATACGAGGTCATTTTTATCTGAAATCATCTCTTTTTTATCGGCTTTCAATTCAATTTTCGCCGGTTCACCGGCAGTTTGAATTGTTCTCTCCAAGACTGTTTGACCATCTTTTCTGGAAACTGCTTTTAGAGTTCCCGGCTCAAATTCTACGCTCCAGGAAATATGCAAGTCATCGCCTTCTTTTGATTTAATACCAAGTGATTTTCCATTCAGAAATAGCTCCACCTCATCGGCATTATTATAATAAGCCCAGACATCAATAGTTTCGCCTTTCCCCCAGTTCCAGTGTGGGAAAATATGCAGCACATCCTCGTCGCTCCATTCACTTTGGTACATGTAATAAATATCCTTCGGAAAACCGGCCAGGTCAATAATTCCGAAATAAGAACTTCTTGCCGGGTATGGATAAGGAATAGGCTCTCCTAAATAGTCGAAACCCGTCCATACGAACATTCCGGCCATATGATCCAGTTTTTTCACTGTTTTCCAAGTTTCTTCATGAGTAGAACCCCAGTAAGCTGAAACCTGATCATACGCTGAAACGGTGTAATCATCATTTCCATCAAACTCTTCATTGTGCGCAGGCGGCCAATTTCTGCGTTCATTAGAAGGCATATCGTAATGCCCGCGGGTCATCAACCCGGAAACGCTTTCCGAAGACAAAAATTTCTGATCGGGAAATCGATTTGGAAGATCTTCGTAAGCTTCATGTTTGTAATTGAATCCGAGCAAATCCAGCGCTCCCGATTGCCAGATATAATTCTTTTCCGGTACATTTTCAGTTAAAGCCAGGGTTACGGGTCGAGTAGTATCAACAGATTTTACAATATCCACTAGTTCTTTTGTCATCTCCACACCGGTGCTATCGAACTGCTCCCGAATTTCGTTCCCTATACTCCACATCATTATGGAAGGATGATTTCTATCGCGATACAACATCGCTTTCAGATCCTTTTCATACCAATCATCCCAATCTGTCTGATAATCCTGATTTACTTTTCCTTTTTTCCAGACATCGAATGCTTCATCCTGAACAATAAATCCCATTTTATCGGTAAGCTCCAGCATCTCCGGTGAAGGTGGGTTATGCGCCATACGTATGGCATTCGTTCCCATTTCCTTCAGAAGTTTCAGCTTTCTTTCGAGGGCATGAATATTTATGGCTGCACCCAAAGCGCCATTATCATGATGCAGGCAAACACCTTTGATCTTTGTTGATTCACCATTCAGAAAAAATCCTTTTTTCGCATCAAAATGGAATTTTCGAATACCCAAAGGAGTTTCGGTATGATCCAATAACTTTCCGTCCTGATGAATTGAAGTTTTAATGGTGTATAGATATGGGTTCTCCGGACTCCATAGTTTAGGATTGGAAATGCTGAAATTCTGTGCAATTTCCAGCGAATCCTTACCGGACATTTGAACCTCCTGTGCGTGAGCAGCTATCTCCATGCCATCCTTATCTAAAATCACACTTTTTAGCTTAAGGCCCTTAAGGGTATCTGTAAGGCTGCTTTTAATATTCACCTTTAAATTAACCTTTGCAGAATCTTTGGAAACATATGGTGTAGTTACAAAAGTCCCCCGATGATCAATATGAATCTTAGATTTGGCAATTAAACGTACGTTTCTGTAAATTCCAGAACCCGTGTACCATCGTGAGTTAGGTTGTGCCAAATTATCCACTTTAACAGCAATAACATTAGATTCCCCAAATTTGATAAATGGAGTTAAATCGTATTGAAAAGAAATATAGCCGAATGGCCTTTTGCCTAAATATTCTCCATTGACCCAAACTTCACTATTCCGGTAAATCCCATCAAAAGAAATAAATACATTTCGATTATTCCAATCTTCTGGAACCTCAAAAGTCTTACGATACCAGCCAATCCCAGCCGGTAATGCGCCACCTTCAGGTTTTGTAGGATGCTCTTCGCTAAATTCTCCTTCAATACTCCAATCATGCGGAACATCTAGTTTTCTCCAGTTAGATAAATCTATGGAATCATTCTTTGCTTCCGGATGCTCTCCTAATTGGAAATTCCAGTTGGCATTAAAATTTTGCACAATTCTTCCCTCTACTTCATTCGTGTCCTGTTCTTCATCACAGGCTGAAAAAAGGCAAAGGAGTATCAGACAATAAATTGCTTCTTTAAATTGAACATTTTTATAATACTGTTTCATTTTTATTTTTGAATAATTTCAATCATTGAAATTCAAACGACTCTAACCATAAACCTTTTAAACTCTCTGCAGAAATTCTAATCGTATAGGTTCCTGCATTGATGTATCCTCCGGTTGTAGTATTCAGAATTTTCCATTTTTCGTCACGTACAGGAAAGGTGATCTGGTCGTTTCTAACTATGGCACCGTTAGGAGCAATAATTTCAAACTTTACATCAATTGGCTTTTCGCTTACGTTCATGTACCGGAAACGCATCAAATGAATTCCAGCTAGGCCGGTACTTACTTTCCATTCAATACTTGCCGGACTTTTATTTCCAAAATCCAAATAATCGCTATCCTTGAAATTTTTTATACTATCTCCTGTAAACAAAGCATCTTCTGCCTCAAATTTTACAGAAGGTCGCGATTCCTCACCCTCTCCCATATTATATAAGGGAACGGCAACTATGGAAAAATCAGATTCATCTTCATTTCCAAATTGAAAAGTTTTATTAGCAGAAATTGTATCTAGATAAACATGAAACTTTTTTCCTTCAGAATTTACTGCTCTTCCCGATATTTTCCTGAAATCGCGCATCCAATTTGGCTTATTAAGGGTATCGGTATCGCTTAAAATATATACGCTTGAAGTTTCTTTCAGTTTGAAACCCCCAGAACGGTTTAAATTTTCAGAAGGAAAACTTAGCCATTCTGTACCAAAAACCTGATAAGGCAGTTTAGTCCATTTCTTTTCTGAATCTGTATATTGTTTTTGCCCAATATCCAGCCAGGTTTTCTTTTCTATATTTTTTGAATAAATATGCTTAAAAATTCCTGAAGATGCTTTTGCCGCAGTTTGTTTCTTTCCTCTAATAGCTATTGCTGAAATTACCGCTTGTCCTGATGTTACCTTAGGAAATGAGATTGTCAATTCGCCATTTTGCACTGTTGCAGAAACAGTTTTCTTAATTGCTGTATCATGACCAGCTTCTTTCCATATATCCAGGTTTTTAATTACGGTATTACCGTTTACGGCTACGTCGAAATTACGCCAGTTGGTGCAATCTAATCCGCCTCCTGTACCATACCAGGGTTCGATAAAATATAAATCAACTTCGTACTCACCATTTTCAACAGGAAATTCATATTTCAGTTTATCCATTCCAAAACGGAAGGTTTGAAATAACTCCCAGTTCTTAGTATTGGAAATAGGATCCCAGGTTCTACGCTGACTCGCATAAAAAGCAGGTAGATCTTCAAAATCATCGGTCCAGGAGCGGGATCCCCAAGTTTTATCATCAGTTTTGTGAACATCAGCCATCCAGGTATTTCCAGAGTCATCGATAAATTCTGGTCCGCCGGCATTTATACGATATATATAATTATCGTCTTCAGATATTAGAACTTCCTTTCCGGTAAATAACTGTCGAAAATCTGGTGATTTGGGTAAATTATTCAGAAGAACAACATCGGTTGCGACTTCTTTTCCATTCACAAAACTTACAGCTTTCAGAACATTGTACTGTATATTTACATCATCCCACTGGAAGTGCCTTCCCACTCCTGGATTCTTTCTTTTGCCTAAAGATTTACCGGTAACATCATTAAATAATTCAACTTCATCACAATTCGAATACACAACGATGCTATCCTTTTTGCCAGTTTCGGTCCAGCGATCTGGCCACCCGTGTGAAACGATATAAACCATTGGTTCGGTTTCCTTGGGAGCATAATTCCCGCGATACATATAATAGGCATCAATTGGTTCACTCCAAACCGTGAAGAATCCTTTGTAATTAACCGGCCCAACCCGGTCTATATCGCGAAAAGCCTCGCCATTCTGGATCCTTCCAGGATTTTCATGAGACGTGAACAACCAGCTATACTGGCCAACCACACTATCGCGAACTTCTTCAGCTTCCCGCATCTTTATCTCCATGAGCTGGGAAAACCTATTTTCACTATATTCTCCATCCTGATCAAATGGGCCTTCTGTGTGCAAGTCCGTAGTTCTCCAACCTCCATATTCGCCATTTAGAAGATCTTTTTTAAGTTCTTCTGAATAATTATAGGGATCACCCCCATAGGTACCAGACCAGTTTTGGATAACATTCCAGTCGGTTCCTTCACCTCCGTTGCAAGTGGTCACTAGTCGTTGTTGGGAAGAAGTTGGATCCATTTCCCTTATTATCGCAGTGCATTCTTCAGCAAAATCCTTTGGAATGGTACTTTCATTCTGCAATCCCCACATGATAACGGAAGGACTATTTCTTCTTTCTTTGATCCAGTCGCGTAGTAAATGCTTAAAGTTTTCTTTAAACTCCGGCGTATCATACCAGATATGAGCTGAAAACTGGCTCCAGAATAAAATCCCTTCTTTGTCCCAATGTTCCTGATATCTTAAATTATGTGGCTGATGCGCCTCGCGAAAAGCGTTAAATCCGCCGGAAATCATCTGGTTTACTCGTGCTCCGATCATTTCCTCGGTGAAAGAATGGCTACGTCCCATGTTATGCTCATACTCGCAGGTACCATTAATAAAATAAGGTTTCCCATTGAGGTGAAAACGCATATCGCCATCATTCCTGTTTTGCGGATAACTGATCCAACGGATGCCATAAGGTGTTTCCAGATGATCCAAAACTTTCCCCTCCTGCCTTACGGTGGTTACCAGCTTATAGAGGTACGGATGTTCGGGCGACCAAAGCTTCGGACTATCTAATAGCGGTAATTTTTGCTGAAAACTTTCAGGATTTGCTCCGTTTAAATCGACATTTTCAGCAACTGTAGCGACAATTGCACCATTTTCATCCTGAAGCTGATTTTCAATGGTAATGCTGGCAACATCAGTATTGCTGTAATTTTTTACTTCGGTTTCAATATAGAGCTGAGCGCTTGATTCAGAAATATTCTTATCATTCCAGATATGAACACCGAAAGGTTCAATTTTAATATCGTTGGTAACAATTAATGAAACCGGCCTAAAAATTCCCATAGGCTGTGATCCTTCAGAAAAACCCCATTCCCCTGAACATCCACCGCAAACCCAGGGTAAATCCGCAATAAAAGGGGGGTGTTCAGCTTTAACCGTGATACTATTTTCCCCTTTAAAGTTTAAGGCATCTGTAATATCTAAGGTGAAGGTTGTTCGGCCACCCTTATGGCTACCCACTTTTTTACCGTTGACCCACACCGTCGCATAAGAACCAACCCCTTCAAAAAATAAAAAATGACGTTTACCTTCAAGCTTAGGATCTAATTGTAATTCTTTACGATACCAGGCATTGCCATGCAGGTTCCCGTGTTTCATTCGGCGATACCCATAATACTGATCCCAGTTATGAGGCACATCTACTTTCTCCCAGGAAGTATCATCAAACTTTACATTTTGAATATTAGTTGTATCTTTTAATATTTCAGAGTCTTCTCGAATAGTTCTCCAGTTCTCCTTTAAAGAAATTACCCATCTCGGATGATCAACTATTTCCTGCTGATCTTCATCGATAGTGTTATTTGTGCTTCGGTCTTCCCCAGATTTACAGGAAAGCATCAAAAACGAAATAAAAAATACTATGAAGCGATTTTTAATCATAAATTATTAATATTCAACAAATTGAAATGGCTTTATTCCTGCTCCTTCTCCTGGAAAATCCCCTTTAAGTATTTCACGTTAGCGCCATAATTGGCTTTAACGTCATGAACCATGGATGTATCCCGTGAACGTTCCACAATAAGCCAACCTTTCCAGTAAATATTATCAAGCGTTTCCTTGATCTTCGGAATATCAATTTTGTCATTATTTTCCAGCCATTCCCCATCGGTAGTCGAAGCATGGATCTGCGCGATATTATCGCGCCCCAGCGTTCTTAGTTCCTCGGAAATATCCCAGCCGTTTTCCACCGCTTTCGAAAAGTTGAAGGAGATCTTAATATTCTGGTTTCCTATCTCTTCCAACAATTCTCTTTCTTCTGAAGCTCGTAGGCTAGTCTCAATAGCGATCACACCATCAATTTCGTTTACCTGCTCTGCTGCCCAGCGTAAGCGTTTAATAATCTCAGGTCGCAATTCCGGGTACTTGTTCAGGTCATTGGTTACTCCAAGGGGCAGGTAGGCAACTGGAACATTCATGTTTTTCATGGTTTCCACGCAATCTCCTACCATTTGCTTCACGGTAGGTCTTTCAGCAAAGGACTGGGCATAAAATCCAGACATAGCAATTGCGGCAATTTCTACCCCGGTAGAATCAGATTTATTCAAGAATTTTTCTCGCTCTTCAGGATTTCCCAATTTGCTCTCAAACGTATCCCGATCACCCAGGCTACCCATATCCAGCTCAATTCCATCAGCACCAATTTCCTGTGCCAGTTCAAAAGCGCTTAATTTTTGTCTTTTCATGATCATCCAGTCTGAAACTCCAATTTTGTAACGTTCCTTAACAGGACCTGGCCATTCCCCGTTTTCAATAGGAAAAGTTACCAGCTTTTCAGGATCAATTTTCACATATTTGATACGTTGCCTTCTCCAGGTATACACCGCATGAAGCATTCCATCTGACCCCTGAATGATCGCCGGATAGGAATACTGACTTATTTTAGAATCTTCCAATACCAAAGCCGCTTCCCAATTGATACCATCTTCAGAAATAGCAAGATTTAATGGTGACCGTTTGTCCTTGTAATTATCACCCGCAGGAAGTACGTGATTGTAGATTAAAGCGTGCTTTCCATTATCCATAGTTACCGCATCGGTCCCGGAATTGTTATTTGGAATAGAAAGTAATTCCATTTCAGACCAGGTTTCTCCATTATCTTCAGACCACGTAGAAAATAGCGCCCTGTTTTTTGTACGACCAACGGCCTGTAATCTTCCATCTTCGTGAACCAGAACGCTGGGCTGTATCGCCTGAATCTCTTCTGGACCATTCGGAATCGTATCTGTAGTATTCCAGGTTTTACCGAAGTCTGAAGTAGATTCCATTTTCAGATTCCAGCCGTTTCCTTCCACACTAGATGGAAGTATTAATTTGTCATTTTTCGCTAAAACCGGCTTGTTTTTGATCGGCCCTAAATATCCTTCCGGAAGTTCTTCAGCTTCAGACCATGTTTCTCCACCATCTGATGACCTCTTTATCATTCCCCACCAGGAAGATGGGTGTGGTCCTACTTTATAAAACAACAATAGATCACCATCTGGTACCTGATATAAAACAGGATTCCAACTTGGATACCTCAGCGTATCATTAATCACTCCATTAGCAACCTCAACACCTTCTGTCCAGCCATTTTCGGTACGCTTGCTTACCCATATTCCAACGTCTGGATTACGCTCGTGAGTACCACCAAACCAGGCAGCGATAAGATCCCCCGATGTAGTTTCTTCAATAGTTGCAGCGTGTGCTGATGGATAAGGCGCTGTTTTATAGATGTATTCTTCGGAAACTATTCCTTCTTTCCAGGTTTTATCTTCCAAAGCTATTTCTTCATTCTTAGCCATATCGTTCTTCCTATCCTGATCCTGGCAGGAGCCTGAAAGAATTGCTACTATTAAGACCATCAATAATTGGTAAGTTCTCATATCTTTTTTACTGAAATTCTTTTAGTTAATATTGATCGTATATTCGCCTGATAGTAATTCGAAAATGACGTGTTCTTCTTGTACCGAAACATTTTCAGCCAAACTTTCAAGTTGGTTGTTATTGAGCTTTACATTGGAAATTTTTGAAACCGGAACTTTAATTTTTGCGGAAGTATTCGGTGGAATGGTAATTTCCCAATTCAGTTTCTTTCCATTCTTTTCCCAGTGACTTTTTATTTCACCGTAACTGGAATCATAAGATGCATTTACGTAATCCAACCCTGCATCAAAATGAGGTTCCATTAAAATCTTTTTAAAACCAGGGTTTTCGGGATCAGATTTTATTCCCGCCATATCTTCATAATACCAGATCATGAGATCCCCTAAGAGCATCACATGGTTTTGAGAATTCATTTCTGGATCGGCCGTGTTACCATTCCATAGTTCCCAGATGGTGGTTGCACCATTTTCTGCCATATATCCCCAACTTGGATAGGTGTTATTACTCGCTAATGTAAATGCGAGGTCTGGTCTACCAAATTCGGTTAGCGTGCGCATTAAAAACTGTGTTCCCACTACTCCAGTACTTATATGACTGTCTTTATTCACTTCGATTTCACGAGTCATATTTTCGAAAACCTGCTGCTCATGTTCTTCAGGAACCATCCCAAAAGCTAATGGAAGCACATTTGCGGTTACCGTATTATTTGCATACACCAGTTTTGATTGATCAAGGTACTTTTCATTGAAAGCGGTTTTCACTCTTTCTGATAGATCCTGGTAATAAGCAATATCCTGTTCTTCAGCATCAATTAGTCCAGCAAATTTTTCCATTAGATTCAGCAGATAATAGTAAAATGCACTGGAGAGAACATCCCCATCGGTAAGTAATTCTGGATCCTGCGCGCGAATGATCTCCAGTGATTCCGGTGGTACGCACCAGTCACCATATTTATCTTTGGTCATCAAATCATCCTTCAGATAATTAGCCTCCATATACTTAACCCATCTTTTTATGTACGGATAATGCTTTCGGATTCCGGAAACATCTCCATACTGCCGGTAAAGCATATCAGCAACAGTGATGTAGGTTCCCTGCCAGGTCACACCATCACCGTAATATCTCCAAAATGCCGGAGCAACATCTGGAATTCCGCCATCTAAGGTTTGTGAATACTTAATATCATCCAGCCATTTTGAATAAAGCGTCTGGTGGTCAAAAAGGAAACTTTCCCCGTATGCTCCAGTAGTACGATCACCTAACCAGGGCTGACGTTCATTTCGTTGCGGACAGTCGATGGGCATTCCCTTATAATTTCCACGGATTCCCCAAAAGGCATTTTCATAAACCTGATTCATGATTGGGTCAGAAGACTCAAATTCTCCCACCGTTTTCATATCATCATAAACTACCTTCCCTATAAAATCCTTAATTTCAGGCTTGGAATTCAATCCGGTAATTTTCACAAAACGGAAACCGTGATAGACAAATTTCGGTTCCCAGGTTTCAGTTCCATCTCCTTTCAGAATATAATGATCGGTTACCCTGGCATCCCGAAGGTTTGCTGTATACAATGTTCCGTCTTCTTTAAGAGATTCAGCAAATTTCATCTTTATCGTATCGCCTCTCTTGCCATTTACTTTAATTTGAAGCCAGCCTACCATATTTTGCCCCATATCCAGGATATAACCATCATCCTTTTTATTTACAGAAGTAGGCATAACGGTATCCTTAACCTTCATATTCGGTGTCATCTGGCCTTCGTAAAATCCGCCAGGTTCCTGAACCCACATTAGATTCATCCAGTCTGAATCATCAAACTCAACCGTGTTCCAACCAGGAATTTCCATACGCGCGTCATAAGTTTCCCCATCATACTCGTTATTGGCTCTGATAGGACCGTTCGCGGTAAACTTCCAGCTTTCGTCGGTTTTAATGGTTTCAGAAGAACCATCTTCATACTCTACGACCAGTTGCATAGCCATCTTCGGAAAACCGAAATTCTTGATTTTATAAGGCTTATATTCCTGCCGCATCGCAAAGTACCGACCGTTACCCAGAATAGTTCCTATGACATTTTTCCCCTCAGAGAGCTCTTCGGTCACATCAAAAACATTGTATTTCACATTTTTGGTATAATCAGTAGGAACTGGAGCCAATACCTGGTCTCCAATTTGATTGCCGTTGATGTATAGCTCATAAAGCCCCATTCCCATCAGGTATATTTTGGCCTCTTTGATCGGTTTTTCAAGCTCAAGATTCTTCCTCACATATCTTGCGGATAGTCTTGAAAACTGACTTACGCTTTCGCCAGGAAAAAGCTGATTGTAACCAATCCATCGAGTAGATTTCCATTCAGCATAGGTAAGGATTCCCATGCTCCAGAAGTTCGTTTCGCTCCAGTCTGACTCTCCTTTATTTGTCCAGATTTTCACTTTCCAGAAGGCTTTGTCCTTGCTGTCCAGCTCTTTGCCATTATATGTGATATTGATGGATTGATCACTTTTAACCTTTCCAGAATCCCAGAGATCAGCTTCATTATTTTGCAGTTTTTCCCTGCTGGAAGCCACCATGATGTGATAAGCTTCCTGTATTACCTGTGATTTATCGGTCTCAATTTTCCAGCTCAGTCGTGGTTGCACCACATCTATCCCTAAAGGGTTTTCGAGCATTTCACATTCCAGTTCCTGAAGATTTATTCCGCTTTGCGGAAAAACAAATCCTGAACTTAAAATGATTGCCATTAGTGTAAAAATACTTTTCATCCTCTCTTTCATTTATTCTGAAACTATTCGTTTTAGACTGTCCGCAGAAGCAATTTCATTTCCATTTCTGAAAATCTTAAATCCTTTTCCTTTGTTGTATCGCTCGCCGTTCTTATCCCATAAAATGGTAAGAATATCACCGTGATACAGCACATTATCTAGGCAGAAATACTCCCACTGGTCTTGTGGAATCAGCGGATTCACCTCAATTTTATCATCTGCACGGGGACGCAAACCAACCAACCCGGTAATGAGTAAGTCGTTAAAGGTGGAATGATTATAGTACCGACTTCTTTCCCGGTCTCCCATGAGCCAGTAACCCGTAGATTCATCGAGGTATTCACCAATATAAGGCCTACCGCGATAATATTGAGATTCCACATACAGATCCATTAATTGGTAATAATCCTCTTTCTGAACGATATCCTGATTGTAATTATTCATGAAATTTGCCAGCGCGGTCATCGTCTGAGAAGTGGCGAAGGGCCAGACCGCTCCATCCCATTCGCAGGTGCCGGTACCATGCGTTCTAAATCGCGGACTTCTTTGCTCTGCCGTGGTCAATCCAAAAGGCGCTAAAAATCCTTCTTCATTCTTGACCTGTTTCCAGGCTTCGTTGTATTCTGCATTCTCATCAGGAAGATTAAAATACCATGGTATATACCCAATGGCTTCCCGAACATTCGCGCAGGTATCATTTTCAGTAAAAGTTTCAAAAAATTGATCTTTTGGATTCCACAATTTTTCCTCTACCAGCTGTTTCAACGTATCTGCTTTTTTCTCGAAGCGTTGTGCGAGTTCTTCATCTCCTTTCATACGAGCCATTTCCGCAAGTGCCTTTGCATTTCCGTACATATAACTGTTAATGGTTGGACGAGTGTTCTTAACGTGTCGGCCACCACTTAAGGACTCCTCCATGCCATCTTTAACATCATATTGCCAGAAAAGCCCGTCATCCCTTCTCCGATCTCCTTCCCAGGCTTCATATTCTTCTACCAGATCTGGAAACATATCCAACAAATAATCCTCATTCTGGTCTACCAGAAATTTATCGTAAAGACTCGCTGCAGTCCAACTGCTGAAGGACCGCAATTTTTCCATGTTTTCACCATCATTTCCACGAAACCATACATGCACGTTCTCGTCAATATAATCCCGGTTATGCAACCATCTGAATTCATGAATGTGATGACTCAACGCACAGCTAATCAAATTCCATTTATCAGCATAAGACCTTTCCACCAGGAATTCTGTAATTGCGTAACCTTCAGGGGTTTCTTTAATATGCTTCCTGGCCGTCCACCAGCGGTAATAGAACATTTCCTCAAAGCTCTTCTGAGAAGTTTCAAAAAGCGGAATATTTTCCTGCATCCAATTCAAGGAACTGTCGTTTGGTATGGCCTGGACGATATTCTCGCCTTCCATAGTGTTGAACTTATCAACATAATCCTTGAAATTTTCAGGTTTTAGAATAAATGCTTTTGAAGCTTTTGTTTTTACATCATCATTTTCATCTTGAGAATCGCAGGAAACCTGTGAAGTTAAAATGATAGTTAGTAGAAATATTTTCAGATAATTCAAATTCATAAAATTTTATTTTGCTGAAAATGTATAAGTCTTACCTTTTTCAGTTTTAATATCGTATTCGTAATATTTTGGCAAATCAGGCTGCGTTGTTTTGGATTTATCTTTTACGATTGGCTTCTGAATTGGATTAATTCTGAAAAAAGGATTTGGATTTTCTCCTTTTGCCGTTTTCAGATTTTTAAAATCCAGTTTTGAAGCCGTACGAAGCCGAAGATTTCCGCCAAGATTAGATTTTACCGTTAATTGCTGAATTTCGTTGTTTTCCCATTCCAGGAGGTTTATGGTGAAGCCTCCTCTTGCGCGAATTCCCTGAATGGATCCCTGTTCCCAGGCGTCTGGTAAAGCCGGTAAAATATGGATTGCTCCTTCATGACTTTGCATTAGCATTTCAGCAATTCCTGCGGTTACACCAAAATTTCCGTCAATTTGAAAAGGCGGATGTGCATCCAGCATATTTGGATAACTTCCACCACCATCGCTTCCCACCAGGCTAAGCTGATCATTCAGTAATTTATAAGCATGATTTCCATCGAGTAATCGCGCCCACAAATTCACTTTCCAGCCCATAGACCAACCGGTAGATTTGTCTCCGCGATGCTCCAGCACCACTTTGGTAGATTCAAATAATTCAGGATTTCTGAACGGTGAAATCTGGTTACTGGGAAATAAACCGTATAAATGTGAAATATGACGGTGGTCATCTTCAGGATCGTCCCAATCTTTTAACCATTCCTGTAATTGTCCGTAGCGGCCAATCTGCATTGGTGCTAGTTTCTCCTTTGCACCATTCAATTTCTGAACAAATTCTACATCTTGATTTAGGATTTCAGCAGCTTCTGCAGTATGCGTAAAAAGATCGAACATTAATTGCTGATCCATGGTAGCCCCGGCGGTAATAGAGGCATTTCCTTCACCGCCTCCATGTGAATTTTCAGGAGAATTGGAAGGTATCACTACCATATATCCAAATTCGGGATGCGGAATCATAAAATCTAAAAAGAATTCCGCAGAACCTTTCATGATGGGATAGATCTCCCGCAGGTAATCCTTATCGCCGGAATAATTGTATCGTTCCCAAAGATCCTGCATTAACCAGGCACCGCCGCTCGGCCACATGCCTGAGTGGGCATTATCGATTGGCCCGGTAATTCGCCAGATATCGGTATTATGATGCAACACCCATCCATCAGCGTCATACATAATCCTGGCAGTTTTTTTACCGGTCTCGCTTACCTCTTTAGCCAGCTGAATGAATGGCTCGTGCATTTCCGGTAAGTTGGTCAGCTCGGCTGGCCAGTAATTCATTTCAGCATTGATATTCATGGTATACTTGCTTTCCCATGGTGGGAAAAGCATATCATTCCAGATTCCCTGAAGATTTGCAGGCTGACCACCCGGTTGAGAACTGGAAATAAGCAAATACCTTCCAAACTGGAAATACAATTCTACCAATTGCGGATCATCCTGCTCTGAAAAATTCTTGATTCGCTGATTTGTAGGCTGATCAAGCGCATCTGTTTTTCCCAAATCCAGGGAAACCCTATTAAAAAATTTCTGATAATAGTCAGCATGATCTTTTTTGATCGTTTCAAAATCTCTTTTTCGCGCTGCGTCTAATAAGCTGATCGTTTTACTCCGAACATCTTCAGAAAGATCCTTATAATTCTTAAAATTGGTCGCGATAGAAATATAAATAGTTACTTCGTCTGCTTCTTTAATCGAGATACTTCCATTTTCAGAAACAGCAGAACCACTGTTAGTGGACACTGCTACACGACCTTCAAAATCCACCCCGCCACGCAATCCTTCATGGTTACTGGAAGTTCCGTCAAGCATTATAATATCATCCCTGCTCACCGGATCGGTTTTGTCATACGGGCTATTCATTAAAATATTGGCAGTGATCTTCCCGGGTTGATCTGCGGAAAGTTTTACCGCAACCACATCATCTTTAAATGCGGATATAATTTCTCTTTTGTAAGTTACATCATCAACCTTGTAAGAAACCGAAGCTAACGCACTTTGAATATCTAAATCGCGGTAATAGTTGGTGTAATCCTGGTGACCGGGAAATGAAATGTAGACATTACCAAAAGTTTGATACGGCATCCCATTATTGGTTTGAGATCGAATATCACTCGTTGCCAGGTCCTGAGCTGCTTTATACTTGCCATCAAAAATGAGTTTTCGAACTTTTGGCAAAGCCATAAGGGCTTTATCATGAGCAATACTATTAGGTTGTCCTGCCCAGATGGTTTCCTCATTCAATTGCAAACGTTCTAAAGAAGGGTTTCCAAAAATCATAGCCCCTATGCGTCCATTCCCAATAGGTAAGGCTTCATTCCAATTTTCAGCTGGTTCATCGTACCAGAGTTTTAAATCATTTTCAGTCTGTCCCTGAATAGATATTCCTGAAGACGTCAAAATCATCAAAAAACTGATTGTTTTTAAAACTTTATTCATGTTTCCTTTTTTCGAAATTTTGCCCAAACAGCGCATATAACTCAGTGATATCTTTAATCGCATTCTTCGGAAAATTTTCTGCATTTGAACCGTAAGCTTTCATTTGATTTTCAGTTTCCACGCTGATTTCTTCAAAAATTTTTCCATTCTTCATGATTTTGGATAGATCCAAATCTAAATGTTCAGCCATAAATTGATACATCGCTTTTCGCTTGGATTCCTTGTAATCATGACCTTCCTCCGGGAAATGAACATTCTTAACCTTCTCTTTAGCTTGATAAAAGGAGTATATATTCTTGATAAAGGGAAATTCCAGTTCCGGAACATTTTGCGTCCAATCCAGCCCATCTGAAATAATAAGTTGAGGTCTTGGAACTGCCATTGCTGAAATTTCTGCGTTATTAGTTCCGTTGCCGCAAAGATGAATAGGCTGACCGCTTTCACAGGAGCAACCTCCAGAAAAATAGGACGATATCATTACTACCGGCACCGAAACCTTAATGCGATCGTCAATAGCCGTAAGAAACAACGTATGTGAACCTCCACCGGAACCACCGGTAATTCCAACGCGACTAGAATCAGTTTGCGGAAGCTTCAGAAGATAGTCCAGTAATTTTTTACCATTTAAAACCTGAACGGTTTGCGCTATACTCGTTTTATGATATTCCGAAGGAAACTGTAGTGCAGATTCACCCCAGGAAAAAAGATCATAACTTACCACGATTGCGCCCATTTTAGCGAGATTTGCGCATCGTATTTGTTCACTTTCCCGATAGCGTCCATCTCCAAAATGGCCATTTGGTGTTAGAATTACAGCATTTTTTTTACCAGGTCTTAAAGGCTTATAAATTGAACCTGTAGTATAAACGCCAGGAACAACCTCTAATGCAATATTTTCAACAGTGTAACTTTTATACTTTCTTTTCTTTGTCAGAATAATTTTTGGATTGCTCAAATCTGATGCTTTCTCTATTTGTAAAGCATCTATGATACAAGATTTAAGGATAGACTTTCTATCTTCCCATTCCATTTTATTGGAGTAAAGACTGTTCAAATAGTTCAATCGATTTTTACCTACGTGTAATGTCCGCCTAGTATAATCGAATTTTCGAATACTATAAACCGAATCTGACTCCTTCCAATATACTAAATCAAACGGAGCAAGAATCGCAGTTAGTGAAGCTTCAAGATTACCTTGCTGAATACGCCAACTCGCATAGTCCAACATTTTGTCATCTAAAAGATTTCGATCATCTTTTATCCGTATTTTATACAATTCTTCTATTTTTTCAATCGTTTTCGATATTGGTTCATTAAAATTATTATCAGAATTTTGAGACCATGAAAAGGAACCTACAAGAAGTACTAATGAAAGGATAAGTATCTTCCAGATCAAAACAATAATATTCTTATTTTTGGTGTAATAACTCATTAATTTTTAATTACGATTTGATAATCTCCTGAACCTAATCTAAATTCGATTTTATCGTTTCTGAACATATAATCTTTCAAATTTTCGCCATTCACCAAGACTTCAGATTTTATGGATGCTGGTAGTTTTAATGTGGCTGAAGCATTCGCAGGAATCGTATAGTTATAGCTGGTCATATTTTCACCCTTTTTCCATTCAGCAACAATTTCTCCATAAAGCGATTGGTAAGTGGCATTTACAAATTCCATATTTCCCACCAATTGCGGCTCTAAATAAAAATGTTTAAAACCTGGGTTTTCTGGATCGGGAACCATACCTGCCAAGCTTTTATAAAACCATTCTTCGATTTGTCCCATCATAAAATGATTGAGGGAATTCCCGTTTCGTGGATCCCATTGCTCGGTAAGCGTAGTTAATCCAAATTTTATCTGAAATCCATAGCCGGGAGTGTCGTAATGATTTTGCAATTTAAACATGGTCTCATTTTCATGATTTTCAGCCAAGGTTTGATATAAATATCGATTACCCACATCTCCCGTAGTAAGTCTATAGTTATTCGACTGAATGGTATCCATCAGGCTCTTCAAAACTTTTTCTTTATTCTCAGGCTGGACAATTCCCATATAAACAGGCACCGCATTGCTAAACTGACTTCCAGTTGCGTAGCTACCCTTATCAGCATTATAAAATTCGGCATTAAAAGCTGTTCTGATCTCCCGGGTAAGCGCTGTATATTTTTCAGCATCTGCCGATTTACCAAGCATATTGGCGGCTTTAGCCAATAATTTTGATCCGTAGAAATAATGACTGGTTGCTGAAAGTGCAATGGGGCTGTTCTTGGAATATCCTGCCGCATGTTCCCCATAATCATACCAGTCGCCAAGGCCATGATCTACTAGATGATTTTCTGCAGTTGAAGAAAGATAATCTACATATCTCTTCATCACCGGGTAATATTTTTCGATTAGCGAAGCATCGCCGTAATATTCGTAATACATCCAGGGAAGCATTACACCGGCAAGCCCCCATTCCGGGGAATCGGTGAAATCACCACCGAATACGATATATTCTGGAGCGATATTCGGAATTAACCCGTTTTCCCTTTGCGCGTCGGCAATATCGTGCATCACCTTCGGAATAAATCCTTCCAGCTGATAATTGTAAAATAAACCAGGTCCATTTAAATGAGTTTCTTCGAGCCAGCCTAATTTTTCACGATGTGGACAATCTGTAAACACGCTATGAAAATTACTTTTTATGGCGGCATCGATAAGTTGATGCGTCTGGTTGAAAATTTCATTTGAACTTTCGAAAGTCCCGGCAGGTTTGGAAGAATTTGTTAGAAAAAGTGACTTTACTTCCAGGACCGTAGGTACATTCTGAATTTCTTGAGACTTATAATTCGTTCCTTCAATTTGAATATACTGGTAACCGTAATAACTAAAATAGGGACGCCAGGATTCCACTCCTTCCCCTTTGAAGGTATATTCGTAATAGTAGGGTTTACCGGAACCTCCCTGGGAAACAGTGCCGTTTTCTTTCAACTTTTCACCAACCCAGATCCTTATTTTCTGCCCTTTTTTACCCCGAGCTTTGATGCTTGGAAACCCGGAAAGATTCTGTCCCATATCCAACACAAAAGTGGTATCTGCTATCTTGTATGAAGACTCTACATCGAAGCTATTAGAAACCTTAACAGCAGGTGCTTGTTGTGGTGTGAGTTTACCTTTCGGTGCATTCTGAATAACTACATCCTGCCAGCCAGATTGATCAAAACCAGACTCATTCCATCCTTCCTGTTCCAGCCTTGCGTCGTAATCTTCACCACCGAAAATGGTATTAAAAGTGATCGGGCTTTTAGCATATTTCCAGCTTTTATCGGTAACGATCGTTTCTTCTGAACCGTCCTCGTAAGTGAGCTTCATTTGGAGAAACAAAGTTGGGGGACCAAAACTGACAAAAAACTTGGAATACCGCTCTCCAATAACATTATACATCCCGTTACCAAGCATAACGCCAATGGCATTTCCTTCATCAGAAATTTGTTTGGTAACATCGTAAATATTGTAATAAACCGTCTTATCATAATCAGTCCAAAGTGGAGCAAATTCACTATTGCCAATAGTTTCCCCATTTAGAGAGAGTTTATAATGTCCCAATCCCGACACATATATCTTGGCAGATTTGATATTTTTCTTTGATTCGAATTCCTTCCGAAGCATGATACTTCGATAGGCCAGAGAATCTACAGCGCCTACAATAGAATCACGTTTTGACTTCTTAAATGTAGGCGTATGCATATTACGACCTTCCGGAAGATGGCTGTTTGCCCTTGTAATGGCGCCAATCCATTGTGCTTGAAGATCCTTTTCTTCCGGAGAGGTATAGAAATAGGCAATATCGCTTTCAGCGGAAGTTGAATTACTGCTCCATACTTCAACTTTCCAATAATAATCCTTAGCATTTTTTAATGGCGTACCAGCATAATCAATATGCTGACTCTCTTCGGAACTAATCTTTCCACTATCCCAAACCTGATCATCAAAATTCCTGTTTTCAAAAACCTGAATTCGACAGGCTGTTTGTTTTACATCGAAATCTGAAGATTTCAATTGCCAGCCAAAACGAATATCTTCAGGAGAAACCCCAACTGGATGAGATTGCATTGCAACTTCAGGATTGACTACGCTTAGGGAAGCTGTGGGTTTTTGTTCATTATTTTCCGGCTTACTTCCACAAGCGGTAAGTAATGCTACAAAAACTAGTACTATATAGGAAAATTTCCCTTTCATCTATTCCGAAAATTCTTTGGTTTGGAGCCCATTAATGTAAAACACAGCTTCTGGAATTTGTTTTCCAGCATTTTTAAGGTCTATATAATTATCTGCCGGAGTATCTGGCGTTGGAAAATGCCTTTGTTCTCCAGTTCTGAACATTACGCGTTCAAAAGATTGCACTGGTGCATAAAAAACATTCTGCGTTCTTTGCTCACCGTTCACCTTTACGATATACCATCTTTTCGAAGGTTCCAGTTTAACCTCAATTTCATATTCCTCATCGGGTTCGTAATCGAGTATATGCCTGAATCTTGCTCCCGCTTTCGCGATGAATTCTCCGTTTTCATCAAAAATTAACCGAACTGCAGGCAAACCTTTTGAATTCTGAAATTCGATCTGTAGCATTCCGTGATCATTCTGGCCAGGTTTTACAGTGAAATTAGCTATAAGGTTCTCCGTTTCAGGAATGATCCGTTCTGCTTTTGCATAATCAAAAGCATCTTTATCATTTAATGCCAGCCATTTTTTACCGTCTTTGCTTTCAATACCTACAGAAGCCCATTGCAAATCATAATAATTCCACATTTTCAGCTCTTCACCGTCTGGCATATCATTGAAATTATCAGAGGCATGTGCTTCAGCCGTTGCGGTCACGGGAACCGGAACTTTAGCTACCCAAATATCCTCTTTGTTCACACTATATGTTAACCAAAGATTTCCATTAGGTGGAGTTCCATTCCCTTCAAGAATTCCTCGAACATATTGTGGTCCATAAGATTTGTAATTTCCTCCATATCTCATGGAACTTATTTCTCCATGAACTAGAAAAAGATCATCAAAATTCAACCCATCGCTGCTGGTCGAAATGCCCAAAGGCCATCTATATTCTGAAGGATTATATACTGTTGCGTATTTCCCGTCTGAAGTTTTCTGACCCCAGATCTTTGCATTACTATTCACAAAACCCGGTGCTCGCATTGGGTGATATTCCCAACTTTTACCGCCGTCCAAGCTCATCGAAGTAAGCGCGTGCTTCCACCAGCCAACTACCCTACCATCATCCAAATGATAATAACTGAATGCCTTAAATTGATCTTTAAGCGGAATAAGTGGATCGTCACGATCCTGTTCTTCCACCCATTGCTGCATCATTAAAGGTTTGGACAACAATTCTTCACAGGCTTTAACAAAGGCCTTGTCCTTACTTTCCTTAAAAAATGGATATTCAGATAAGGATTGATCCCAGGTTTTGTTATACCTGATAAAATAAATGGGCCCGTAACTTCCATCCTTTTTTATTTCACGAACCACGCGGCCAATTCCCTTTCCATCATTAGGATCATCTCTTTCATGGAGCGCAATCCCATAATAGGCCAGCGTGAGAAATTTTTCATTCGATGCAGTATAAAACCCCATACGCTGGTGCATTACGGCGCTAACGTCTTTTGCTTCCCCCTCAACACCTTCTTTGGTCCAGCCATCAGGTATCTTATATTCCGGAAAAATAACTTCAGGTTTGCTCCAGTTCTTACCATCTTCAGAAGTGATGAGCAAAGTGGTGCTTGGTGGCACATGCTCGCTAATCGAATCATTTAAATACTGAACGAAGAACGTTTTATTCCAGTAAGCCATATTTGGCGCATGATTATAGGTCCATCCCTTACCATCTGCAGTTTCAGGATGTTCCCTGGAAGCTCTCATAATTTGCGTGGCATGGGTTCCCACCGCAGGTCTTAACTGCCCGTGATGATAATCTATATTAGATAAGGTTGTTCCAACATATTTTGCGGTATCCACATCCTGAGAAGAAACGATAAAGGAGGTAGATAAACTGAAGATCAGGACTGCAGTTATCTTATAGATGTTCACTGGATTGATGCGCATGTAAAAGAAAATATTAAAAGCTAATTGAAAATTTAATTTAGATTTTCGCTTTTAGTGATAAGACCTTCAAGAACCTCTTTTGAAATTCTTGTTATGGTACCGTGTTTATGACCTTCCGGCAACTCGATTTTTTCACTTATATCTGTGAAATTTTGAAAATTTTCGGTTTCCACAGCACTAAAAGTTTTCTCACCATAATTATCGTAATAAATTATGTACTTGCCATCCTGTTGTATCACGGTGGGACCTTCGGTAAGAAAACCAGTAAAAGGTTTGGAAATATCCAAGTAAGGTCCAAGCGGATCTGATCCAAACGCTACCTTCAAATTCCTGTTTGGCCTGGTATTATCTTTCAGCACCAAAACATAATCACCTTCTCCTCTCTTTACGATCACACAGTCTATCATGCTAAAACCGGCATTCATCAATAATTGGGTATCTGTAAATTCCTGAAAATCTTTGGTTGTAGTAAAATACATCCTATGGTTGTTCTTCTCCTCTTCCTGCTCTTTTTCGTACCGAAAAGGTATGGTTGAAGCCCAAAGAATGATAAACCTGTTCTGGTTTTCATCATAAAATAATTCGGGCGCCCAAACATTTACCACTTCTGGTTCATGTTCCATGGCCGGTATCATTTTCGGTTGGCTCCAGTTAATAAAATCAGTCGTACTGGAGTAACCAAACCCGTTACCGCCTCGCCAATCTGTAGTCCAAACCATATGATAAGTGCTGTCCCTTCCATTTACTACAGAAGGGTCTCGCATGATCTTACTTTCTCCCACCACAGGCTTCAAATATGGCCCGCCGAGATCTTTCCATTTATAACCGTCTTCACTGTATGCCAAATACAAACCTTCATCTGCCGGTTCTCGAAAAGTGGTGAAAAGATATACTGAATCTGATTTATTTTTCTGAATGACTTCAGAATTACCCTGAGTTTCTGCATTTGTATTATCAGTCTTTTTATCGTGATTTTTACAGGAAAAGGCAAAGATCAACAACAATATTAAAAATCCTCTGTTCATCAGTTCTTCTTTTGAATGATCGAATTTTCAGCAACTCCCTTTTGTAAATTCAGCCCCTTTTTAACATTGGGCATGGTATTATTCTGAAGATAGATGTTTTCGGTTTTTTCTCCTGAAATAGATAAGAAAAGATCAAAAGACATGAACATGGCCGTGTTATTCAGAACAAAGTTCTTGATGTTTTCTAGTTTAACTACAGCCATATTTTCCAGCGGACTTTCAGTTTCCACATTATCAAGGATGATATCTTCAGAATTAAGAATTTCAAAAGAAGGACCCATCTTGGTCGTTACCGAAACATCATGAAATTCCACGTTTTTAGCTACAGAAATATAAAAGCCTTCTTCCGCCTGAAAATCGATATCGGAAAAAGTAATATTTTCTACTGGCATTTCTTCGATTCCGGCAATTCGCCCAGCATTTTTAATATTCTTACCTGTAATTCCTGAAAAATGAATATTTCTGAATGTAGGGGTGCGTTCGCTAACTGGTTCGATGGTTTCGTTATGATCATAGAACATGTTCATCATGATGGCCTGTTCCTGAATATTATTCATCACAATATTAGAAACCCGAATATCTTCAACAACTCCACCACGACCACGCGCAGTTTTTAGCCTGATTCCACGATCGGTACCGTCGAAAACACAATTAGAGATCGTGATCTTTTTAATACCACCGCTCATTTCACTTCCAATCACCACTCCTCCATGACCACTTAACATCGTACAGTTGGTAATAGTTACATTTTCGGTTGGGGTAGCCCATTTTCTACCATCTGCATCCCTACCAGACTTTATGGTAATACAGTCATCTCCCACACTGATGTGGCTATCTGAAATATGCACGTTCTTACAGGAGGTTGGGTTGATCCCATCGGTATTCGGTGATTCTGGGTTGAAAATGGTCACACCGGTTATTCTAATATTATTACAGAAAGCAGGATTTACAGTCCAAAAAGGACTATTTTGAATCGTAACGCCTTCAATTAGGATATTTTCTGAACGATAGGCCTGGAACAATGGAGGTCTGAAGAATTCCCAGCTCATGGTTCTCTGGTAATAATCGGAAGTTTCCAGTCCTTTGTTCTGCTCCACCCACATTTTCTGAAATTTTGTTCTTGGTGGTTTTTCTTCCGCAGTTTCAATTCGGTACAGTTCTAGCCACCATTTTCTACCCTGGCCATCGATCGTTCCCCTTCCGGTAATAGCAATGTTCTCAACTTCATAAGCATAAATGAGTGGTGAGAAATTTTTCATGACAGTACCTTCCCAGCGCATTTCCACGAAAGGCAAATAATCATTAAAATCATCTGAAAAACGCAGTATGGCTCCGGCATCAAGATGCAAGGTTATGTTACTTTTCAAACGAATCGCACCGGTAAGATATTCCCCGGCAGGGAAATAAACCGTTCCACCGCCTTTTGCCGAGGCTTCATCTATAGCCGACTGAATTACATCTGTAATGACAGAATCCTGTACGCTTTTCCGCTTTTCAGCAATATTGATCCAATCTGCCTGCGCAAACGTGACAAATGGCAGAAATACTAAAACCAGAAATTGATATTTTTTACTCATCTTTTAAGCTTTCTCTTCTAAGACTAATACCCAGTCGTTTCCATTTTCCTTTTCACCTTCAGGATCAAAAATATAAACTCCTTCCTTCGCTTCAGGAAGGCTTTGAATCACCGTTTTTTCACCATTTCTAGGATCAAACCAATAGGCTTCAAATTCCTTGAAAGGTAATTTTTCAGAATTTATTTCAATATTTTGACCATTATAGGTGTAAACCATGGCATATCCATTACCGCTTGTGGCCGATAAAAAATCGTATCGCTCGCCGCTATTTATAACCAGTGTAGAATCTGGTTTTCTGTCGAAATAGGAATAATCGAGCATTAGTTCTTTAAGGTGCGTCATTTGTTTCGCACCAGGATCATTCAAAGCTTCAGTCCATAATTTCTTATTTCCATAAGCCCCCGTTTTATCCTGAGGACGATGCATCTGCATCACAGCGCTATGGCCATATGTAAACCCGGCTGCACCAGCAAAAACTGACCAATACGCATAGCGTCTGATCTCGTGGGCCTTCCAAAAAGGTTGAAGCGTATCGTGAAGTCCGTAAGGAATTCCCTCGTAAGAAGGCTCACCATCTAAAGTTGGCTTAACAGGTTTTAAACTATAATCTGTTTTTACATAGCGCCAGTTATCTTCTCCGTAATTTCTTTCGGTGTCATCCTGATCGTAAGTTCGGTGACCAGACTGGAACATATTAAAATCTAACCAGCTGGCATTATGAAACCAATCTGAAGAGTCATGTCTTCCTCGCGGATGAAATGTAATAAGTTTATCTGGATTATATTGATCCAGACTTTCCCCAAGGGCATTCCAAACATTGTTGTATTCATTTCCAAAAGTATCTCCACCGTTCAACCAGATCACATTTTTGCTATCCTTATATCTTTCAGCCAGAAACTTTCCATAAGCTCTTGCCTGTTCTTCCGTCACATTTTTGATATTCCCTCCCCAAACCGGAACCAACGCCATATAGATATCATGTTCTTCCGCAGTTTTTACAGCATAATCTATATGATCCCAAAAATCATACTGCAAGGAATCGGAGACCTCAATACCTTCGGTTACTAAAGGCTCAGCAACGTTCAAATTCACCAATGCACTATCCTGATGAACGTTTACCGCTTCAAGTGTGTGAAGTACCATGGCCTGAATTACATTGAATTTCTTTTTCTTTCTATCTTCTATATACTGTTTGATATCATCACGGTCTAACTTATTGAACATTAGCCATCCCGTATCACCCAGCCAAAAAAATGGATCTCCATTTTCTTTCTGAAAATAATGCTGATTTTCTGAAAGAGATAAGCCCATTAGCGCAGTATCCATCTCAACTTCTGAAGTTTCCTGTTCTTTGTTCTCCTGCTCATTCTTGCAGGCAGAAAATGCAATCAACAAAAATGCGATTGTTAGATATTTAAAGAATATTAGTTTGATCATAAATTAAATCTTGACTATAAAAAATAAACGTTCGTTATTACCAGGCTCAATCTCTATTTTTGAACCAGCTTTTATTATTTCTTTTTTTGCGGATTTTCCAGTTTCCGGATCGATTGTATACACCTGAAATCTTCCTTTAAAATTTTTAAGATCTACGGAAAACATTCTGTTCTCATTTAAATAAATTAAATACGCTCGATCATTATTCTGAAGAGTCCAGAAATCACTTTTATAATTTTCATTATTCGAAAAAGTCATTTCGGGAATTTCGTCATAAAATTTTTCCAGATCAACCTTTGGTATAGCGGGAAGCGAAGCAGTTGCCATTAATTGCGCCCATCCAAATCTTGGAGCACTATTAGTATTATAAAGGACTGCTTTTTCCGGAAACCTTTCTCGATATTCGCGTATCGCTCTGTAAACTGATCTATCGGACTCCTTGCCATTTTCCATTTTTCTGGAATGCTGCCTGGGCGCAAGATTTTTGCCACCTTTTGGAGCATAAGCCTCTCCGTTTTGCCTATAATACCAATATTTAATATCGATAACATCAATTACTGATGCCCTCTCTTCATTATTAAGAATAGCATCCTGTACATCTTTAGTTGCGCTAAGCCCAATAAAAGCTTTATTATCATTTTTACTTTCCCAATCTTTTATAACATCTACCCAAAACTCAGTAAAATGAACAGGACCGGTATATTCGGCACTGGTAAATTGAATGGTGCTACTCTTTTCTTTGAAGTTTTCTAATGATTTTTCAATATAAGATTTATGCAAGGATTTTCTGTTTTCGTTGGTCACATCATAAAACTGCCGAGCCATAAAAATTCTTTTGTCTCCTGCATAAGGAGGTGGTTCGGGAAAACCTGTTTCATTAATATTATTCGCAGATCGCCATGGTGAGCTAGACCAATGTGCTCCAGCTTCCAGAATATTATGCTGAAAGTATTGCTGGTGAAATAACATCTGTCCTTGCTTCTCTGCAAGTTGAGCATAGCGCTTTAATCTTGACCAATACCATTTATTATATTTTGTAAGGTCATATTTGCTAAGGTGGTCCCAGGCAGTACCTTTTCCGCTCCGGGCAAAAGGTTGTTCGTAAAATGGTGGCCAAGTATCTGTATCATATCTACGGACCCGCTGATGATCGTCCATTCGTCTTTCATACCATAAACCATAATTGTGATCTATGGCGACAATATTATTATTTTTTAACCAAGAAACGGTCTCCTCTAAATTATCGGTTAGACCAACTCCTCTTCTTCCGGGTACAAATCTGGTGACATGCGGAGTAGATTTACGAATGTCATCGTCTCTTAAGCTTCCCCGCCACCACATAACAGACATGTGCTTTCCTGCAAGCAGTTTCCCATCAAATGTGATAATCCCATTTTCTATAACAATTTTTTTATCGTCTTTTTCAACAGTTTCTGCCTTAGATAATTTTATATTTTGAAACTTCTTCGCATTATCATTATTGTAGCGGAACGGTTTTCTTTTATCTACATTTTCAATCCACTGCTTTAAGCCTGTTAGTTCACTTTCAGCTTCCTGAGTAAGCTGTTCAGCAGCTTCTATGGTTGGACTTGATGAAGGTTCTGTTCCTATTTCAAGAATATCTGCATTAATCTCTGAAGATTCCAATCTTTGATTGAGCTGTGCATAAAAAAGACTTCTGGGTTTAATGTGACTATTAACTTCTTTCCAATACCCATTCCCATCAAATTGCCCCCATACACCAAATGCCCAATTTTGGGCGATTGGAGGATTTGGAACTTGCATCATAGATGCTGAACTTTCCCAAATAACTGAATTTGCAGAAGTCCAACCAGAACCTCTAGCTAACTGTCCTTGATTGCCTAAACTCAATGCTTCACCATCTATATTTACTACATCGAAAAGTACACCGGTGGCCCAGCTACCAATCGTTCCAGAGAAACTATAAGGTAAATATGCTTCACATTGGACGAAAGCATTAGGACCAGTAGTACCATAACCGCCAACTGCAAAATCATGATATCCGAATTCTGAATAACACCTTTGAAAAAGTGTAAGCTGCCCTTCAGTATAAAATGTATGCCTTCTAAACGCGGCTATTTCAGAAACCGGATGTTTAGATATACAATCTTCTACTGTAACTAAACTAGCTGTTTTTAGGACATGAACCGCACCTCCAGCCATATTTTCAAAATTTAATCTTCTAATCCAAACATTTCTGGCATTTTCTATAGAAACACCGAGCCATCGATGCTGTTCATCTCTTGCATTACCTTCTTCAAATTGAGATTGAATCTTCAAGTTTTCAATACCTACATTTTCTATTCTGCCTGGCCACTCATATTTTAGAATTTGAATACTGTCTTTCTTAGGATTCATTCTCATGGTAAGAGGGGCACTTAAGTGATATTTATCAGAATTAATACCTGTAATTTCTCGATCCCAACTAATCTTCCAATCTTCAGGCTTCCATCCTATCCAACCTGTCTCAGCTCCAAAATTTTTCATTCCCAGAGTATCAATAAAATCCTGACTCATGTTTAGTTGAACAAAAATTTGATCACCAGAATTTAAATTATTAGGAACAATTTTTATTTCATCAGTTCCTAATGGAATAACATCTGAAGATAATTTAATTGTATCAGTTACTTTAAAATCCTTTTCACCAAAAATCCGGATCATTGCTTCCCTTTTCACACCTGTTCCTAGCAGAACGGTACCATTTTTTGAATTTCCTGATCCACGAAGTACTATTCCAGATGATCTTAAATACACTGTTCCATTTATATGAAATGTACCTTCTTTAAGGACCACTGCTCCTCGAAATCCATTTTTATCTGGCTTCAGGTTAGAGACATAATCTACAGCTTGTTGAATAGTTTGGGTTGCATCACTATCCATAGAAGAAATAATGACCTTCGCCGGTACATTAGGAATGCTTTCAGAAGACATTTGATAACCAGAATAAGAAAAATCAGGAATATTATTACCAGATTTATCAGCTAAATAGGTGATCTGGCCATTTTCATCCTTACTTAAATCTGGATAATCCTGCTGTCCTTGGACTTCAAGGATACCAATGAGTAATAAAAATAGGACAACTAAGCTTTTATGCATTATCATCAATATTCTATTTTAAAATTTTTAATAGATATCACTAGAAGTATAATATTAATTAAGTTGATGGCTATTTCTTGTATTTATTCAATCCACCTTTTAATTCTGAAAGTGTATCTACATTATTCTCAAACTTAGTCCAATCTACTTTTTTAGTCGGATCAATACCATTGATATATTTTTCAATATTAGTATATCCATCACCATTCATATCATTAATAGCATCTGATGAATCCTTTGGATCCAATCCATATTTTTCTTCCCATGTATCTGGCATACCATCACTATCAGAATCTAAATAAGGATTTCCTTTATAATCTGGATATCCGCCTACTTGTTCTGGACGGGTAATAATTCCTTTTTTGTAGGAATCTGCGGGAAGTCTTCTATTGATAAACTCTGTGCCTATTTTCGTTTCTAATCCATCTGGAACATTAATTTCACCAGTTCTAACCATTTTAATTACTCGTTTATCTACAGCATCTCTTCTTGGAAGTGTAGCACCTGCATTATTAAGTACAAAATCATAAGCCTCTTTAGCTGCCATCTTTTGCACATTATTCATAGCAAACATTTTATCTTGTTTTATATATTCAAAACGATCTTTTTTCTCAGCTTCTGAGATATCTTCCAGTTGTACGCCACCATTCCAATTATCTTTAGTAACTTCTGTATTTCCCTCGATTATATTCCCAGAAACAAATGCTCTTCCATAGGTTTTGGGATCTAGATACCCAGACTCTGGCTTTAATATTCGATAACTAATCGGTTCATTTTTCGGGGTTATTGGTCCAGGTTTGAAATAATTATTAATGATATTGAATCGAGAGCGATAATCCCCCCCATCAATTGATCTATTCCACCAATTAAAGAGTACATTGTTTATAAAATTAAAACTACCGTACATTCCAACTGAAGGATTCCTTGAAATGTTGTTCGCCCAAAGGTTACGAATAAAAGTACTATTTAAACCGCCAATTGTACTACCAAAGGCATGATTATAGGTATCTAGCCCTTCTGAAGAAATACTGTTCTGAATCGTTAAATTTGAAGTTGGTAATTTCTCCCGATCGGAATTTTTATTTGCTTTGAACATATTACGATAAAGAGACATATTTTCATCGAGTCCCCAGCTAGCAGAAACATGATCTATTATAATATTACCCATTGGTGAACCACCAAGCGCATCATCTCTACGAGTTACATCTGTTGCTCCTCTACGGAATCTCATATGTCTAATAATCACATCATGGGTATCTATTTTGAAACTTTCTCCAGCAACACAAACACCATCACCTGGTGCAGTTTGTCCTGCAATAGTTACGTAAGGAGCACGAATACTTATTGGCTTCTCTAATTTGATGATTCCGGCTACGTTAAATACAATAGTTCTGGCACCACCTGCTTCACAAGCTTCCCTTAACGAACCAGGACCGCTATCGTTTAAATTTTTCACCACAAATACTTTACCTCCTCTACCTCCAGGAGTATACATACCTCCTCCCTGAGCACCTGGAAATGCCGGAATATCAGCCTTGATGAAATCATCGGGATGAGATCCCGAAGGAATATAAGGCCGTCCTTCCTTTGCCTCAGCTCTAACGATATCGTAAATTTCGCTATCCCACAATTCCTGCAAACGTTCCTCTTCAATCGACATCCAGGCATCAGTCTTAGCCTGCATTTCCTCTGGAATTTCTGGATATTGAGCCAACGAAACGAATGATGAAAGACAAAACCAAAAAATTATTGTTAAGTAGATAGATTTAGAAAGCATGCATTTTATTTAAATTCTTAATGCAATATAGTTTTCACATGTAAGTAATGTATCCTGCACTTACTCGTATAATAAAAAAATCCCAAAAACATTTTATAAATATCTTTGGGACCGAATTAATGAGAATGCTTCGATAGCATCAACTAATAGTATCAACATTATTACCCAAATTGCGGTAATCAATTTTTTCATTCGGGTCAGTTCCGTTTAGAAATTCTTCCAGATTAGTATACCCATCTTCATCGGTATCTTCTGCACCATCTTTCGGATCTTTAGGATCTAATCCATTCTCAATTTCCCAATCATCTGGCATTCCATCGCCATCAGAATCTATTGGAACCTCATCTGGATTGAAAGATAAATTAGGATAGCCCCCTACTTCAGAAATATTCTTGATAATTCCAGTGGACGTAGTTGGTTTCCCTGTACGTACCATATCAATAACCCTTGCATCTACAGGATCCCTTTTAGGCAAAGTGGCTCCAGATTTCTTTAATACTACTTCATAAGCATTTTCTGCAGAATGATGTGGAGCAACAGGCCATCCAACGAAAGGTGTGTTTACGCGAGCCATATCCTTAAGATGTTCAACGTTTTCCATATCAAGATTTTGACCACGAACACCCCTCCAATTATTTTCGGTCAAGATATTATTATCATGCATTACATTACCATCAATAAACCATTTTCCAGGCCGGTCTGGAGATTCTGGATACCAACCACCATCTGCCCAGGCACTACCCGGTGAATACATATGTCTCTCCTCAATACGTGCAAAAGTTGACTTAATGTCTTCGTTAGTAGCAGGTCCTGGCTTAAAATAATTATTGATTAGGTTAATCATAGAAGTTTCATCACCTCCATCAATAGATCGATGCCCCCAATTAAAAATTACATTATATCTGAAATCAAAATTACCTGACATTCCTATAGATGGATTCCTTGCTGTATTACTAGCAAACAGATTATGATGAAATGTAGAAGGATTTCCTCCCCAGGTTCCTCCAAATGCGTGGCCTTTAGCATCTAAAGCTTCACTAGAAATTGTCCATTGAATGGTTATATTTTCTGAAGGGTCTTTTATTCGGGATTCACCATCTAAAGATGATCTCATGTGTCTGTATATGGAGATATTCTCATCCATCCCCCAGCTGGTAGAACAATGATCTATAATAATATGATGATCTGGATTACCGCCTATATTATCATCTCCTTGACCTCCAGAGGAAACACCACGTCGTACCCTAAGGTGCCGAAGTATAACATTATGCGTATTTATATTCACTGTCCCTGCTATACATATACCGTCACCAGGTGCTGTTTGTCCAGCCACCGTTAAATTTGGGTGATCTATATTTAAATCTTCATCTATTTTTATAGTTCCTGCTACTCGAAAAACAACTGTGCGCGGTTCATCATCTTCAAGTGCTTCTCTAAGACTACCAGGCCCACTATCATTAAGATTAGTTACAGCGATAACTTTACCTCCTCTACCTCCAGAGGTAAACATACCACCTCCCCATGCCCCAGGGAATGCCGGTATAACTTCTTCAGGTAGACGTGGAGGGTGCGGTGGTTCTCTTAATGCTAGTTTTTTCTTTTCTTCTTCTATTCTCTTTTGCCATTCTTCCCCTGCTTTTGCCAGATCATATCCTCTAGAAGATAAATAATTATTTATTTTACCTTTGTACTTCCCAAACCACCAGTGCTTTTTATGAGAAGAACCAGCATCCATCGCTTTTTCCCTGGCTTCCTTTAAATTTGTAAGAATAAAATCTTTTTCTTCTTTTTTAAGATTAGGTAACATTTCCTGAAATGCCAGGTAAGTTTTCGGAACGACTCCATAAGTCATTCCATCTTTTACGGCTTCTATTTGTTCAGTACTTAATTCTCTAGATAATCTTTTTAGAAAAGTATTGTGTAGCTTTAAAATCTCTTTATCAGCATCACTCCGGATTTCCTCAACCTTCTTTTCGTATTTTTCTGGAAACTCTTTCTTAGGAAATTCAGCCCTTACTTCCTCTACTTTTTCATCTCTTTTCTCATGAATTCGGCTTAAAGATCGATATTGTTCAGCTATCATATTTCTAACTAATACACTTTTCTCATCGTTCCCGATTTCTATACCATCAACAATTTTCTGTGCACGTTCGTTAGTAACTTTAACGTACTCTGGATCAAAATTTTCCTGACAAAATCCAATCGAAGAACTAAATATGACCAATATTATTAAAAATACATTTTTCATCTTAATTATTTTTTAAACTTATTAAGGCCATTTTCTAACTTTGCAAGCGTATCATAATTATTCCCTAGTTGAGTCCAATCTATAGATCGGTTGGGATCAATTCCATTGATATACATTTCAATATTAGTATATCCATCACCATTAAGATCTTTCTTAGCATCAGAATAATCCTTTGGATCTAATCCAACTGCAACCTCATAAGCATCTGGCATGCCATCTTTATCTGAATCTAAATACTTTTTACCCTCGTATTCTGGAAAACCTCCAACCTGAGAAATATCAGTTATAATACCATTTTTGTATGAATCGGCTGGTAATCTTCGATGCTCAAATTGATAAAAAGAATCTGGATCTAAACCTTTTTCATAAATGGCCTCTCCGGTTCTTACTGTTTTAATTACCCGTTCGTCTACAGGGTCACGTTTGGGAAGAGTTGCCCCCACATTTTTAAGGACATATCCATAAGCATCTAAAGTGTTCATAATTGTCAAATAAGGCATGGGCATTGGCTCATCTACCTTTATTGCAGGAAACAAGGTTTTGGCTTGTTCATAATCTAAAAGTTGACCATCTTTACCTTCCATTTGAACACCTCCATTCCAGTTATCTTTAGTTACTTTAGGAAACCCCTCAACTATGTTCCCATTTACATAAGCTCGCCCAAACAAAAGTGTATCTAAATCACTCAATCCTCCTTCTGGTTTCAGGATACGGTGAGCTACCGGTTGATCTTTCGGGGTTACTGGACCAGGTTGATAATAATTATTTATAATATTGTACTTGGCCTTATAGTCGCCACCATCAGTAGTTCTATGGCTCCAGTTAAAAACGATATTATTTACGAAATTAAAAATACCGTTCCATCCAATTGAAGGATTTCTTCCTGCATTGCTGGCCCATAAATTTCTCATAAAAGAACAGTTTTCACCACCTAATGTGCTACCTAAAGAATGATTATAGGTATCTAGATCCTCAGAAAAAATACTATTTTGTATAGTAACATTTACAGTACCTAATTTTTCCTGATCATAGTCGCCACCTGGGCTATACATGTGCCGGTAAATAGACATATTCTCATCTAAGCCCCAGCTGGCAGAAACATGATCTATCATTATATTTCCTACAGGATTACCTCCAATAGCATCATCTCTTCTACCAACAAATGTTTCTCCTCTACGAAAACGCATATGTCTTATGATTACATCGTGAGTATCGATCCAAACGGTTTCTCCAGCTATTACTACTCCATCGCCAGGTGCGGTTTGCCCAGCTATTGTAATATAAGGTGCACGTACTATCAATGGAGTTTCTAATTTTATGATCCCTGCTACATTAAATACTATTGTACGAGCTCCTCCTTTTTCACACGCCCAACGAAAGGAACCAGGTCCGCTATCTTTTAGATTTGTTACCGTATAAATTTCGCCTCCTCGACCTCCATACGTAAACATTCCTCCACCTTCAGCTCCCGGGAAAGATGGAATTTTTGCTTGAGGTATATCGCTAGGCCTAAAAGCCCAGGGAACATAAGGTTTTCCCTCCATAACTTCCTTCTGAACAATTTTAAAAGCTTCCTTCCAAACTTCGTCAGAGTGATTATATGCTTCAGTTTTAATTTCTTTTTCTTTTGCTCTATCTTCTTCAGTTAGACTTGGGTATTGCGCATTTACAGTACTAATGATTCCAAATAAAAATAGGGCTTTGAGCAAATTTTTTCTAATCATCAAATAATAATTTTAAATTCAAAATTTTCGGAAATAGAAAAGAAACTTATCCCTACTAGAGATAAGTTTCTTTATTTAATTAATATTAAAGGCTATTCAAGTGGATCAAAGGTTCCGCCCCATCCAATAGTTTGTTCTAAATATGGATTTGTTTCAATCAAATCCTGATAAATTCCTAAGAAATAGTACTCATTATACCAGGAAAAAGTCCAGTTATTATCTGTTGGGTCTAAATTATCCCTAACCTGAATTCGGAAATAATTATCTCTCCACCATTCAACGTATTCTTCCTCTGAGCTAATACCTTCTGGAAACGTTTCTGGCATCCGGTCTACTACTGGTGCAACTCCTTCTTCATTTGGCTCAAAAGGATCTTCTGTGCCAATGTAATCATCACCATCCTCGCTTTGAGCTATAAAATAAAAACCGGTTCTTCTTGTACCATCTATTGGTTCTATTCCTAACCTGGTACAAGTTCCAAAATCGTCATTAAATAACATCCAACGTTTTAAGGTATAGTATCTTTTTTGTCTTTCGTAAGCTAATTCAACTTGTCTTTCTTTTACAACAGCACCAAATAACTCATCTCTAGAATTAACGTCTGCTAAACCAAAACTACCATCAAGGTTTTCTAAACCAGCACGCTCTCGAATTTCAATTATCCCTTGCTTGCCTTCATCCAAATTATTTGCACCAATCGCAGCTTCAGCCAGATTCAACACAACTTCTGCAAACCTAATCTCTATATAATCATTGCCTGCCTCCCTGAAAAAATCAGTATTCGAAGCGTTAGGATCCGTCATTTTTTTCACATAGAAACCACTAGCATTTGCAGCATCATCAGTATCTTCATTTGGAGTTTCAATATTTTCTTCACTAAACCAAGTATAATTCCATGACCTATAATCTTGTCTTTCTTCATATGGAAATCTATCTCCTGGAATCACAAAAGTGGCATAAAAACGAGGATCTCGATTTTTATAAAAGCTCTGTAGGTCATAATCATAGGTATCTGATTCACCAATAGGCCTTCCATCTCTCATAGGGAAAGCGTCCACAGTCTGTTTAGTAGGTTTTGCTTGATAAAAAGACTCCTGATCACTCGGGCGACTTATAGTTTCCCAACCACTATTTAACTGTCGATCATTTGTTAGTGTATTAAAGCTCCATACCCAAACAGCTTCTGGATTTCCAACTTCCTGACTCCAAATATCGCCCCATTCACCCTGATACAGACCGAATCCATTTTCTTCTAAAATATTACGAGCTTCTAAGTTGGCATCATAAGCAGCCTGCCATCTTTGTTGATCGTCATCTCTATTAAATTGAGGACTTGCCCACAACAAGGCAGCTCTACCTTTTAAAGCTGCTGCTGTTCCGCTAGTTACGCGTCCCCAATCTGCAGCATCACTCCATCTTCCCGGTAATAAATCTTTTGCCATATCTAGATCTGCCATAGCCTGAGCCAATGTTTCCTGGGCTGATGATCTAGGCGTTTGTCCCGCGGGATCAACAATTGGATTTTGTGCTTCTAACTCGATAGGAACACCGCCATACCAGCTTGCCAAATCAAAATACTGATATCCACGCCAAAAATACATCTGACCTTTAAGGTAATTCTTCATTTCTTCCTCTATACCATCATATTGATCAACATTATTAATAAATAGATTAATTTGACGAATTCTTGTGTAAGTAGAGTTATTTATATTAGTTTGCATTCTTCGACCAATATAATCCCAGGCATGGCTTTCATTTGGCGAAATACTCGCCCATTCCTGATTCCATCTTGTTTGGCCATAATATTCATCACTAGTTTGTAGTAAATCATCATTATGCGAATGATACCACCACTGTGGAACATTGCCATCCCCTGGAAGGAATAGTCCATACACATAATCTATATATGCTGTAGCTCTCATCTCATCCTGAAATACCTGCTCATTAACTCCTGTCCAGTCTTGTTTCTCTTCAAGGAACTCATCGCTACAGGAAACCGAAAGGAATACCAACGCGAGTAAAACTAACTTGTTTGTGTTTTTTATATTTATCGTCATCATTGCTTTCTTTTTTAATTATTACGGTCTAATATTAAGTCCTAAAGAAAAAGTTCGTAAAACTGGATAACCATACCACGAACCATTAGCGCCTTTGTAGGAATATGGGTTGTAGAAATTGATAGGATTAAGGGCAGTAAGTCTAACACTTAATGCTGATAAATTTAAACTCTGTGCAGCATCTTTAGACAATGAATAACCAATATTTAGGTTAGGCATTGTAAATCGAAAACTACTCACTCTCCAAAACTCTGATGCCACTGCATTTATCTGGGAATAATAAGGGTTAGGCATTCTTCCATTTGGATTAGTTTCTGGATTATAGATGTCGTTCCAAATCTTTGGTACATTTTGAAAGCTCTGATCTATTTGTGAATTAATATCTATATCTCTTGCGTCTATAGCATCAAAACCTCCCCAAGACATTCCTAATGTTGCCTGAAGACTAAAATTCTTATATTTTAATCGAATCGTAGATCCCAATCCAAAACTTGAATTTGGTCTTTCTAGTTCTACACGGTCATTTTCGTTTATTATACCATCTGGATCAGCAAATTCACCATCTCCCAAATGCTCCCCTCTTACATCACGATAATAAAGCATCCCGGGACGTAAATTTTCTGCAGGGATTCCAAATACCTGTTGAATATTATATTGATCTACATAAGCATCGATATCGGCCTGGTCTTTAAACATTCCTAAATAGTCATATCCCCATGTTCCAACCTCAGACATTTCACCCTGACTTGCATTCCAAGGTAGTACCGAAGTTTCATCGAAGTTACCTACTAATACTTTATTTGTACTCCAACCGCTGTTAACATCAATACCGTAACTAAAATCCTGGCCTATATTATCCTGCCAACCAACAGAAAATTCACCTCCCCAAAAATTAACTTCGCCATAGTTTTCTGCAGCTACTGTTCCCCCGATAGAGAAGGGTACCGCACCAGTTCTTTCAATTAACATATTTCTTCCCTGGTTATAAAAAGCATCAACAGTAACATTCAATCTTCTATCAAAGAATTGCATATCAATTCCTAAGTTATTTTTGTAATCGTCACTCCATACTGCGTCCCTATTAGGTGATAATTCCATCTTGAAACCATCAGATCTAGGTGCATCTCCACCAAAAACAGCTCCTCGAGCTAATTGAAAAGTATATCGTTGTCTCCATGCCCACATTTTAGTGTCATCTTTCCCTAGCTTACCATGTGAGAATCTAATCTTAAGAAAATCGAATACGTCTGAATTAAAAAAGTTTTCCTTAGAAATGATCCATCCTCCTGAGATCGAATAAAAATGACCCCAGTAATTCTCAGGTGCAAATTTTGTTGAAGCATCAGATCTATATAAAAGTTCTAGTAAGTATTTATCATCGTATCTATAATTTAATCTTCCCACATATGATAAAGAACCAGATTCATATTTCCATGTATAACCATCTACATTTCCGAAGGCAGAATTAAACTGGCCATTAGAATTTGCAGCAACTTCTTCTCTCAAAACTTGTTGTTGTGTACCTTCAGTTTCTCCTCGCTCAATAGTGGCCAATCCTCCTATCGCGTGCTTCCCAAAAGTATTATTGTATGTTGCAACAAAGTTATATTGTTCTGAAAAGTTGTCAGAATTTCGATAGAAAATACGATCGCCATTTTCAACTTCTATAGGGTCTCCAACCACTTGTGCATCTGGCAAATAAATATGGCCATTTTCTCCGGTGGTTTCAAAATTGTAAAGTTGATAAACAGATCCTAGTTGGCTATATTTTCCTGCTCCCATGTTTCTACCATAGGTAGCTCTAAAAGCTAAACCATCAACAAAAGGCACTTCGTACTCCAAATTCATATTGAATGTTAAAGTTTGATCCTGATCTCGTTTATAGTTATCTAAATTTTGAATAGCAAAATAGTGATATCCATCACCACCTACTCCTCCTCCCGGAATATTTACAGGTAAACCATTTATATAAGGAGGAACGTATCCAGGCGCACGAAGCAGATTATTATAATCATCTTCTTCATTTTCTCCACTTACTTTATTAAAAGTGGAAGATCGATTAGAAAAATTTCCAGAAACCTGTAAATTGGCATTTAGGCCTCTTGTTATATCCACACTTGTTCCCGCTCGAAACGTCCACTTATCATAATCTACTTCTGCTAAATTTCCAGTTTGTTTGTAATATGAAGCACCTCCAAAATAGGTTGCTCCTTCTGCTCCTCCATTTACATTTACAGAATGTCTTTGTGTACTGGCGGAAGACCACGCTCTGTCCAGCCAATCATATTCGTTATCCTCGAAATAGGCTATCTCATCATCAGAGAAAAAATAATTATCACTATTACTATCCTCTCTACTTACGTTAGGGTTACCATAAGGACCATTTAATTCGTTTATAAATCTTGCAAATTCGGCACCACTAAGCATTTTTGTTCTTTGTTGTTCATCAGTTATACCGTAAGAACCATTGTAACTAAATTGTGGAGGTCCGGCTTGCCCCCTTTTAGTTTTGATTACAACTGCTCCATTAGCACCTCTAGAACCATATACAGCTGCCGCTGCATCTTTCAAAATACTTATACTTTGTATTTCTGATGGATCTAATTGATTAAATAAAGTATTGTCATTAAGTCCTTGAGCGTCAATTTGTAAAACGCCATCTATAATATAAAGCGGTTGATTATTTCCACCGTCTTTAGAAAGCGTGATAGGATTTCTAATAGTTAACGTAGGTTTTCGACCTGGTCGAACAGATCCCCCTGAAATATTTACACCTGGCAATTTCCCTCTTAAAGCAGTAGCAAGATTTCCCACAGGAAGATCTTCTATTTCTTCCATATCAACCGTTTCAACAGCACCTGTTAAATGTTCCCTCTTTTGCTCTCCATAACCTACAACTACTACGTCGTCAAGCTGTTCATTATCATTTTCTAAAACAACATCGATATTACTTTCTCCGCCAATATAGCGTTCGACACTCTTCATTCCGATAAAAGAAAAGACTAGAGTATCTCTTCCAAAAGCTCTAATTGTATAGTGTCCTTCCATATCTGTTACCACTCCATTTTGAGTGCCTTTAACGAACACATTTACTCCCGGTAATATTTCCCCATTCGAATCGGTTACATCACCAGATATTGTTCTCTGATCTCCTAGATCCTGAGCATATAAAAGACCGCCCAAAAGACAAAGAAAAATAGTAAATACCTTTGTAATTATTTGTTTCATAGGTATTAGTTTTTTGTTATTAATACTTGTTAGAAATTAGTTAGTTAATAAATTCAATCGTTTTCGTATAAATTAGAAATTCTTCGTTCGTTAACGTTTTTTAAGCTTTTTACGAAAAACTTCAGATTTCTTTAACTCAAAGATATTTATAAGGATTCCGAAACCTATCCTGCACTATACTGCTTAAATTACTTTAAACAGTATTTTTTTTTAATAATTTATCAATTTAACTGGTAATATAGAATGTTAAATTCATAGTACTACATAATAGAATTTTTAGTATTCAGAACAAACTAAAATGTATGATCATTCATAATTCAACCAAACACTCATTTCTTCATGGTTTCGATTACCCCATGCGAAATAAGGTATAAGAGTAATATCTTGGGTAGTAAAATTTTCGACTTCCAAAGTTCTATATAGATCATTCCCCCATTGTCTCTCATAGCATTTGGTCGTTGCTTTTATTGCGACAATATTTCGTCCGTTTATAGATATTTGTTCCTTCAAAAAATTTGAATTTAACTCTAAATTTATTGAATTAACGCTATGGCATAAATTTTCCCCGTTTGATTCTAAGCAATAAACCAATGGCCCTCTTTTAATAGCTATTTGCCCCTTTACTGATTCTACTAATGGATTTGCAATCATTTTTTTAACAGGCATGGGTAAATTCAATAAAATTTCATCTCCTTTATTCCATTTTCTATTGATCTCCAGGTAAGCCTTGGGAGTAATCACTCCCTCGTAATCTTTACCATTGATTGTTAATGATGCACTATCACTCCACCCTGGAATTCGAAGGTTTAGAGTAAAGTTTTCTTCAGGCATCTCGTTCAATGTAATTTGAATTCTCCCGTCCCATGGATAATTTGATACCTGATTTATTATTATGCTATCGCCATTGCTATTTTTGGTGTCAAGATGATTGCTTCCGTATAAATTGATATATAAACCGCTATCTGATAAACTATAAGCATAGTTGTTTACTTCTGCAAGGGTTCTTGTTACATTTGGAGGGCAACAATTAGATAAAGAAATATAACCTTTTCTTTCACTACCCCATCTTTGCTCGAACGGCAAATCTTTAGAAACATTTAGGGGATTATTATAACAAAACTCCTCTCCTTCCAAACTTATTCCAGATAAAACACTATTATACAGTGCTAATTCTAAAATATCGGTATACTTAGCGTCGCCGGTAATTTGAAGCATTCTCCAATTCCATAAGACATTGCCTATATTTGCACATGTTTCATTATGCGCAGTAGCATTAGGTAATTGGTAGGGTCTCCCGTAAGCCTGATGAATTTTCTGTACTTGTTGAGGATCGTAAACGGTACCATCTGGGGAAACGCCATCATATAAAGCTCCGCAGGCACCAGTAATATACATTTTCCTATTAGTAACATCGTCCCAGATCAATTCTAAATTTTCTAATAATTTTTTTTCACCTGTTTCGGCATATAGATCCGCCACCCCTGCATAAAGATAGTTTGCTCTAACCGCATGCCCCATCGCTACAGTTTGCTCTCGAAAAGGTATTCTATCTTGATTATCGTCTGTTCCATCCTTAGTTTTTCCCCTAATATCAATAAGATTATTAGCCAGTTCAAGATAGCGCGGATCTTTAGTGGTTCTATACATTTCTACCACTCCCATATAATGAGATGGACAAATTGCGTTTCTAGCTAATTCTGGCGAAGCTTTTTTATAGAAATCGTATAAATAATTAGCTACATCTTTAGCTATATCGAGAAAATTTTCCTTTCCAGTAGCACGGTAATGAATACAAGCTGCAGTCATTAAGTGTCCCATATTATATTTCTCAAATCCCAACTGTTGTTGAAGATATTCTTCTCCTAAAGTTCCCCATTTCTCTTCAATAACCACAGGGGTATGAATATAACCATCTTCACGTTGTGCTTTATCTATCATGTCGATCGCTTCATCCATTTGCCTATTCAAATCTTCATTTTTAGTAATCGCATAGGTTGCTGCCATACCTTCAAAAACCTTATAAAAATCTCCATCATGGAAAGAAGGTCCATCATGCTTTCCTTTCATAATTCCGGCTGCAATTTCAAAATTTCGATACGCATGTGTAATCTCTTCATTATGATACAATTTCCACATATAAGGCAGGGTATGCTCGGTTTCTACATCGAACTGCTCTTTCCAGAAACCATCCGTCCATTTTACATCAGCCAGTCCTACACTTTTTAGTTTCGCATAAGGACTGTTTTCATTACCAGTTAATCCCTGTCCCTGGCCATAAGAAATGCCTAAAATAACTAAACCTATTGCTGCAACTAATCCCCTCTTCATTTCTCTATATTATTTAATGAATACATTTATTTTTCTAGTCATCGAATCGCCATCTGCGTCTACTACTTTTACCTCAACTTCATGAAATCCTTTTTCTTCGGAAGTAATAATAATTCGGTCATTTTTCAATTTAGCTGAATTACCTTTTACTGAATATTTCGGCGCATTAGTAAAGCCTCTAAAAAGCTCTTCTGCTGAAAGTTCTACTTGTTCGTCTGGGCTCAAGAAATAATGTGGTGCTGCCAGCCAATTCATATAATTTTCTAATTCTGTAAAACCATCCAAATTTTTATCTGCATTCGCATCAGAAAAATCTCCGGGTTCAGAATTTACATTAAAGCTTTTTGCCGTTTCCCACCAATTTGGTAAACCATCATGATCAGTATCCCAATCTGAAGGTCTGCTTTCTTCAGGATAGTTTTCCCATCCACCAGCATCCTCTTCTGTATCAATCATACCGGCAAGTCCACTAATGCTACCTTTATATTTATACGTGCTATCAATAGTTTCCTGAATAATTCTTTGATCATGATCATCTAAAGGTAAATTCGAACCAACATCAGATAGTACGCTTTTATATGCCATCGTCGCTGAATGCGTTTCTACATAGGAAGGAAAAAATGGTTCATCAACAAATGTTTTGTAATCTACAATTTCATTATTGGAAATTTTCGAACGTCTTCCTTTTTCCTGATCCTCTAGTCCAAATGTCCCAGGCATCAAATTACCATTAAAATATGCCTTTTGAGAACCAAGACCTACTCCTTCATGATCCATTGTTAAAGCGAAAAATAAATCTGTTGAAGGTCCTGGTTTATAATAATTATTTACAAAATTTACTTCATGCGCTCCACCATCTGTAGTTCTATGTCCCCAGTTATAAACCACATTGTTTCGAATGTCCAATCGACCTGCATAATAACCATTGCCAGTTAATCCACCACCTAGACTCCAATTTCGCCCATAATTGTGAGCCAAAAGATTATGGTGAAAGCTACCAATATCCCCACCAATGGTTGCTGCATAACCATGCATTTTACCTTTTTCATATTTCCCATGATCGGCAACATTTAAAGCTTCAGCAATCAACGTACGCTGTAAAGTAATATTATGCGCCCCTCTAGAACTAAAAGATTCATCTATTGTCCAGCTAATAGAGCTATGATCAATGATACTATGATTAGCTCCGGTTAAACCCATACCATCATAAGTCCTTCCCGCTCCAATTCTAACTCGCAAAAATCGTAGAATACCATCATCCCCTGTCAAGCCTATTGGAGCTCTGGAAATCGTAATTCCTTTTCCAGGCGCTGTTTGTCCTGCAATGGTTACATACCTATCGCTTACTACAAGCCGGGATTTTAATTCTATATTCCCAGAAACATGAAAAACAATCGTTCTTGGACCATTAACTTTTTCAACCGCATATCGTAAACTTCCTTTCCCATCATCATTTAAATTAGTAACTTCAACTACTTTTCCTCCTCGACCACCTATTGCAAACCTTCCATATCCCTGTGCTCCAGGAAAGGCTAATTGTGCAGGCTTGAATGACCAAACTTCACCCTTAGTTAAATCTCCGTTCTCATCAATTTCATCTACTCTCCAATAATAAGTTTGCATCGAATATAAATCAGATATTTCATAGCTGTTATCATCAAAATTCCCTTTAAACTCCAAAGAATTTTCAGTAGCGCTTAGAACTTTATCTTTTTTTGTTCCAAAAAATAAATTATGAGATTTAATTCCTCTAGGGGATTCCCAATTCAATACTAAATTATCATTGATTACTACATGCTCATCAGTATTTTCAGGAAAGGGGCTTCGTGCCTGGCTCATCATATTTTCGCCATCTAATTCAAATCCGTTTAAAACAGTAACATCATTTTTAATTCCTGTATTGCTATTAGCTTCAAATCTAATTTGCACTTCATTTTCATTCTCAACATTGAACTTTATATAAGCCATTGCAGCGTTAACGGTTGCATCAACTCGGTTAGAAGGTTCTACACTTCGCACTTTTTTATCATTTACATAAATATCGACAGGTGCAAAACTATTTGCTTCCGGACTGTCAAAAGTATTATGAAAAGTAAGTAATGAATGTACGCCGTTCTCTAAACCAGAAATAGTCATTGTTAATTTGCCTTCAGCGACAAGTCCATCACTTACCAACTGTGCGTAATTAGGAGCTTGAATCCCAGATTTGTACCAACTAGAACTGAGATCACCTTCGAATTCAATATTAACTTCACCAAAAGATTTATTTACTTTTCTTTGTTCTTCAATAACCCAAGATTCATATAAAGGATCATTAATCTCCTTAATTCTCCTTCCGTTAAAATCTAAATCAACTTTTAAGGTTTTAAAATTTCTTTTTTCAAAATCTTCCTGTGATTTACATTGAAAATTCATTCCAATTAAAAGGAAAAATGAAGCTAGTCCAATGAGTCTATATTCTTTAAAATTCATTTTATTTTATTTATAATTTGATTTTTTCTTTTGGGGATAAACCAAAAAGATTTATTATATCTTTTTTCCTATTCTGCGGCATTATCTCAATTATTTCAGGAACGCCATCTATTACTTTGGCTTCTATAATAACACCGTCTAAAGCATGTAATTTAAAATGAACATTCCAGTTTTCAGGCCAGGCTGGGAAAAGTAAAAGTTTTCCATCAACAGTTTGCAATAACATTTCTTGAAGACCTATCATACCTGAACCTCCCCAATTGTGGTCTGGAACCCAATCAAACCCAGGGCCCCAAAAAGCCGGAAATCTTCGGCCGGAATTTGCTAATTTCAACTTAGTATATTTTTTTGCTTCATTAGTTAATGCTAAACGAGCGGCAAATATATTATCCTGCTTCCATCCTACATGGCTTCTAAATTTTCTAGCATCAGGATCAAGATTAAAGGTATTTAGAGCGATTTCCAACCCCGGTTTTCCCAACCCATAAATTCCCCAAGGAAAAACGGGATAGAGCTGCGGGACTTCTGTATTATTGATACGTTCCCAGCTTTTGGCAGGAGCTATTACTTTTTCCCCATCGATTTCCCTGAAATTAATTGGCGGAATTCTATCCTGAAATTCCGTTAAATAAACTCGCCATTCTTCTTTTAGGTATTTTGGTGGTAGCTCCAGTAGTTTTTCGGAAACCACCTGTAAACCGGCGATTGTCGAATTCGCATTATAGGCCATTTTGTAAGTTTCTGCTGCGGAACCCGGATACAACACAAGATTCCCTTCAGTATCCAGTTTTTTGCTACCTCTCTTTCCAGCGAGATATTGATAATGTTCATCAAAGAATTTTAAGCTGCTAATCACAAGCGGCAGGTATTCTGAAATATCTTTTTCCGCATAATAATGCTGGTCCAGCATCATCATGCAAAACTCGAGAATGGTATCCCACTGATGCTCCAGCCAGGCGTTATACTGCATTCCCGGATCGTAATTTTCAGGCCTCTTCCAGCTATATTCCGATGGATTTGGTAATCCGTAATTTTCGATTTGTTCAGTAAAGGAAGCACCTTCATGATCCCAGTAGACTTCAGAACGTAATTCGGCATTCTTCAGTATTCGCTGGTAAAATTTGAATTGCGCAGGCATCATATCAAAATCCCCACTTTTCAGCATGGGAAAATAAACCAGACGCTGATTTTGCGCCGTCATGGTGCCACCACCCCAATTCCTAAAATCTGGTGTAAAGGTGTAAGCTGAATCAACAAAAACCGGATCGTAAGTGAATAGTCCGCCATTGAATTTGGTGGGGTATTCTCCATAAGCATTACATCCCAACATATACCGAAATAACTGATAATTCTGACCTATTTGATAAACCGAATCTTTTTCTTTTGAATTATTCTTCTGAACATAAATAAAGCTACGATTCCAGAAATCATTCCACCAATTCTTCGATTTTTTCTCGGCCTTGGAATGCTCTCCTTTATAATCCTCAACCGAATGGAATAAAGAATTTTTCCAGTTTTCGATATTTTCGGTTTGAGCAGTATACAACTGAATTTTAAGCTGGTGTTTTTTCGCCTGTTCGTTACTTTTTAACCGATAGGCCTTAAAATCTGTATCCTGGTAAATTCCGTTATACGTGCCCGCAGGTTCAAAGTTTTCACCAAGCATTAATCCACCAAAGGTTAGATTCTTCAAAGGATTGATCATTTCATCCTTGACCGCTTCCATCTTCTGCTGCTTCACGGAAACATCAAAAACCGTGGTATCACGGTTTCGATGGTAAAAAATCACACCTTCGTCCTTAAATTGTATGGAATCGGCATAAGTGATAATGTTTCCCTGCGGAGCCCATTTATAGGAATTGGCGTTATTTGCTCGTCCCTTTACCTCGCGATCTTGATACCGCCAGTTTTCATAAGAAGCCGTAGCCGTAATTTTCTCTGAACTTTCAATATTTACATGAATTACTGGGTTGAAAACGTCTACCCACACCTTGACTTTCGTTTCATTCTGGCTAATGAGGATATAACCATCATTCAGTTTTAATTCCTGTTTAAAACCTTCAGAATTCGCAAAGGGATTAGGGTCTAGTTCCAGTTTCAACCTGCCCAGTTTTAAAAAAGTATTATGCTCATCAAAAGTGCCGCTTCGAGAGAAATAAGCATAAATATTGCCGTTTTCAACCCACACATTCATCCCAATGTCACCCCCTCCAACAGGCATGGATTCAGAACTATTTTTACTCTGTGAGGCCCAAACAGGATGGTAATCCTCTAATTTTGGGATTTGCGCCTGCCCTAAGATACAGGCTAAAAGAAATATGACAACAATGTTATTTTTCAAATCTCTATTTTACCAGTCATCGGTTCTGAAGGAGGAAATCGGTAGTCCGCCTGTACTCCATAATTGTGCTTCAACATAATCATCAAAAAGATATCTTACCGCCACCGGATCTTTAACTTCTGAAGAGGATAATACCACCGATTTTCTTCTTACCTCAGCTTCAGCTTTATGAAACACCTTGTTTTTACCGGCAATTTCGAACCCCGTCACCTTTTTGCCTCGAGATGTAATTCCATTAGGTACATTATTAAAGGATACGATTACCGTATTGTCTTTAATTTCCAGCGCATTGAATTCCGGACTTTCATACTCAAATCCTTTTAGTCCGTAGGTTTTTGCCAACGCCAGATAAGCCAGTCTTTCCCCGCCTTTTTTCTTTTGTGCCGGGTGAATATTATCTCTCTCCCCAACATCGGTAAGAATGGTGATTCCCGAATTTGGAATTTCTTTGGAAGCCTGTAATTGTGCTTCTCTTACGTAGGCCGAGTTATATTTCTCCACCATGGTATCTGGTGTAAAAACACTGTAATCGAAGGGTGCAATTTGCGCGAAATAGAAAGGGAATTCTCCCTGCTTCCATTCTCTTCTCCATTCAGAAACCATTTTTTTAAATAAATGTTTGTACTGAAAAGGCCGGTCATAATTCGATTCTCCCTGGTACCAGATCGTGCCTTTGATTCCGTATCCAATCACAGGAGAAAGCATTCCATTATATAAGGCGGTTGCGGTCCTGTTTGGCTCACCGATATCTTCCTTTTTTTGCGGAACAGAAATACTATCAAAATCCTTGAGCATTTCCTCGCTCATCCAGGCCTCCACATTCGACCCTCCATAGGATACATGAATAAGGCCTACAGGAACGTCTAGCGCGTCATTCAGCAATGATCCAAAATACCATGCTGTCGCACTAAAATCTGAAACATATTCCGGCGATGCCTCCTGCCAGCCGCCATCAAAATCATTCTTCGGCGTCACTTTTGAATCCCTTGGAATGGTAATAAGCCTGATGTTCTTATTCCTGGAACGAACAATTTCTTCATTTCCGCCTGCTACAGGTTGCCCGGGAAAGCCTTTTAAGGGCATCTCCATATTGGATTGCCCGGAACACAACCACACCTCACCGATCATTATATTTTCTAAGGTTGTTTGATCATTATCGTTTGAAACGGTCATCGTAAAAGGGCCTCCGGTTTCAGGAGTTTCGATTCGGGTTTTCCATTTTCCTTGTTGATCACTTTTTACCCGAAAAGATTTCTTATTCCAGGAAGTTTCAATCGTATATTCTGAATTTTTCTGCCCCCATCCCCAAACCGGTACTACCGTTTGTTGCTGAAGGATCATATTATCTGAAAATAAGGCTGGCAATTCAATTTGTGCAGTTACCTGGAAACCAAGAAACAGGAAGACGCAAATAAGTATTGTTTTCAAAAATCTCATTAGACTGAAGGATAAGATGACCTAAATTTAAGAATAAACAACGCCAAACCATCCTGCACCTACTTGCCAGTGGTGTCTTTCTTCATCCTATTAACTGGCCTTTTTCGCCAGTAATTGGCCAAAAGAGACCCGGAAATATTCATCCACGGACTAAACACCGCAGCGGCTAAACCGAGGGTAGCCAGTTTGCCCATGACCCCCGCCAACCCGGAAGCCATTCCTCCATTTTGCATACCTACCTCCAATGCTATGGTGCGAGAAGAATCCTTATCTAGTTCTAATAGGCGACTGAGCCAGTAACCCAAAGTATACCCCAACGTATTATGGATAATGGAGGCCAGTAATAAAAACAAGCCAATCGCCAGTAAATTGTCTCGGCTGGCGGCCGTTGTCACCGTGGTAAAATAAATGATCCCGAACATAGAGATCAACGGCATAACATTCTGAATATTCGGAATGATCTTAAAAATTCGGTAATAAACGTTTCCGAATAACATCGCTCCAAAAAGAAAGTTTATCAGAGCGATCACTTCCATGGTTTGTTCTGAAAACGTAGAAGAAAAATAACTCCATAAACCAAAAAGCATTCCCAGCAACCAGATTATCGAAAGAACAGAAATAGAATTGATCACTTTTCTAAAACTTCCGAAATCCTTTCGCATTCCGTCAAATATAAGGGCAGCGCCAATGGGTACCAGAACAATTTTTATGATCTGGAAACACATATCCAGAAAATTGATCTCTACATAGGTGCCGGCCAGCATTTTCATCAGAAAAGTTGTCATTAACGGAGCAACCAGCGTTGCCATTGCAGTGAGGGTAATCGATAAGGTTAGATTGGCCTTGGCCAGGTAAACCATGACGTTAGAAGCCAAACCGCTGGAACAGGAACCAATAAGGATCACTCCGGCAGCGATTTCGGGTTCAAAGTCAAAAACTTTGGTGAGTAAAAAACCAATTATGGGCATAATGGTAAACTGGCAAATCAGTCCAATTAAAACCCCTTTTCCCATGGTTCGCAAACCCGAAAAATCTTTCAGGCTCATTTGCGTTCCCATTCCAAACATAACCATTTGCACAATGATCAGAATAAGCCAGGGGTTGCGTAAATCAAGATCACCCCAGCTTAAAAAAGCAGAAGGATACAGCATTCCGCAGAGAATCGCGACCAGTATCCACGCGGTATACTGGTATGTCCTCAGTGTTTTTAAAGCACCAAAACCTAAAGCGATACTTACTGCAGCCAGTACGGCCAATGGCGGAATAAAGTTCAAAATACCCATGGCCCAGATTATTAAAATCAAGGCCAAGGCTGTAATTCCTATCCATAACGCATACCGGTACAATTGCTTCATCTTATAAGATGCTTGCCAGATATTCCATCGCTACCGGCGGGCTGGCCAGGATAGGAACTTTCTTATCAGCTTCGTCCAGCTGGTCTACAACTCTCGCCATGGAAGCCTGCGCCAGAAGAATGACATCCACTTTTTCAGCAAGCTCTTTTAATGCTGCCGCTACTTTTTGATCATGTTCTTCAGGGTTCCCTCCCATTAAGGCTTCAAACGCGCCTTCACAGAGTTTCGAGGTTAATTCAATTTCTTTTCCGGCTGCCAGGGCGCGTCTTCTAACAAGATCGCTGGTAGGTTCAAGGGTTGTAGGCAGCGTCGCTACTACCCCAATTTTAGTCCCTTCTGCGACGGCTTTATCAGCCATAGGTCGATCTACTCGTAAAACCGGGACAGACGTTAGCGATTCCGAAGATTCTACCGCGGCACCAATGGAGGAACATGTAACCATGATATAATCGGCACCGGCTTCTTCCGCAGAACCAACATAATTCACCACGCGTCGCGAAGTATCTGGAGTGAGTTCATTGCGTTCAATGGTATTTTTGATCAGGCTATCATCTACGATATTGAAAACCTTGATATCCTTATTCTTTAAATATTTATCAACGAGATCCTGGAAAATCGGCACCAGCGTAGCCGAAGTATGGATCAATGCTAATTTCTTACTCATATTGTTCACTTTAATTATTCTAATTTTCCTTTCTGTAAATTGACAAAATAAGCGCTGCTGCCTACCTGCCCGCCTTTCAGATTAATTTCCATTTGGTGTATGGAAGCGTTTTCAGAATGAACCCTGCAAAGCGGTGCGCCTTTGTATAGAGGCACGATCATTTCCACAGCCGAAATACCCAGTTCTCTTGCCGTATAACTAGAGGTGTCTCCTCCAGCGATGATAAGCCTTTTCAACTGCTTTTCTGAAAATACCTTTTTTGCTGTTTGCCCCAGGATCGCTCCAAAACGTTTTGGTAGTTCCTTTCGCGCCTGGACAGAATTCCAGCCTATTTCTTCTGTAATCATTTTTGTCTTCTGAAGCCTTGGATCATCAGGACCAATTGAAGTATGAAAAATGACACTTTTACCTTCATTCAAAAGCTGAATGGCGTGATCTGCATATTTTTGGATAAATTCTTCCGTTTTTCCGAAGAGAGACTCCGGCTCAATTTCCACTTCAGAAAAACCATTTTCGAGAGCGTATTCGATCTGTTCTGCTGTTACCGGGCTTACGCTTCCGGAAAGCACCAAAACCGGTTTGCTTTCCGCCAGTTCTTCCCAGTTCTTCTTTTCTGAAAGCTGGCCTGTTTCCTGCCAGTGGTCCCCTAGAGATTTGCCAACTCCGGAGGAGCCTACGGTAAAAAATGGCTTTTTAGCTTCAATAGAGTTCTCCAGTAGATCGCCCAGTATTTTCATCTGGCTATCGTAAATGCCATCAAAAAACACCACCTCATTTTCTGCTGAAAGTTTCGCTAATTTCTGCTGAAGTTCGTTCACAGGCAGCTGCAGGTCCAGCACATTTATCAATCCAGATTTATAATCGCATTGTAAGGACAGGTGATCACGAAGATCTCCTTCTTTAGCCGGAGTCACGGGATGTTTAGACATGGAGGGATGCTGATCTATTCGATAAACTGCCCCCTTACTTCCGATGCCCATTTGAGCGAACAGGTTTCCAAAAGCCATATACCTGCCCAAATGTGGCGCAGCAACGAGTATAGGTACAAAACGGTTACCGAATTGCTCAAAACCTGCTTTAATCGCAACTCCAATATTTCCGATTTCCGGGGAACTATCAAAAGTAGAACATACTTTATAATGAACATGGCGCGGATTCAACTCTGTAATTTTCTGAAAATCGCGCCGGAGTGTTTCAGACATTTCTTCAGGATCCATCGAGCGAGTCATTCCTGCAATTCCAATGGCATCCAGATCTTTAAAATTTGCCAATAGTTCCTTTGAAGGCGGTTCCATAAAAAGCATGGTTTTGGCGCCTGCCCTGGTCATAAACTCAAGTGCATCAGTAGAACCGGTAAAATCATCACCGTAAAAAACTAATAAAAGTTCTTTATTTCTGGCCATTATTTACCTCCAAACTTTTCTACAGATTCTCGAAATTCCTTATGCTCTTTTGCTGTTTCTTCAAGAGTTTTTCCATTCACCGCCCCTTCCCAGGCTTGTTTTAAAGCTTTAACGCCTCCGGTTGGCCCTGATGGATGGGCCATAATCCCGCCACCGGCCATATATAGCAAATCTGTGGTATTGGTAAATTTGTAGGTATCAAAAGCCTGTCCTCCCCATTGTCCCGAAGAAACCACGGGAAGCAGCTTTTTATGATCTAGAAATGTCGTACTACACGATTTTATGGATCGTATGACCGATTCATCTGACTCCCAGAATTTATTGCGAATACCATTCACGTGAAGCTGATCGACTCCGGCAAGCCTCCAAAGCTTTGCATAAGCGGGAAAATTGATCCCCAGCAAAGGATGCCGATTGAGCATGCCCCAACCATTTCTATGTCCGTGAATGGAAAGCTGACCGCGATCGGCAATTTCTTTTACTCCGCTCCAGCCCACACTGTTTATACTTAGAATTGCACAGGTACCTTTGTGTTTGAGTATCGTATCGTAATTTTTTTTCAGCGTATCCAAGTCTCCGGAAATATTGAATGCATACATCACTTTCTTGCCGGTCTTCTGCTGAAAATGATTGACTTCCCTCATGATCAGCTCTACCCGCTTTTTAAATGGAGAATTAGAAGAAGAGGTCATTAATTCATCATCTTTTATGAAATCGATCCCAGCTTCTATTAAATCTTTTACCAGTTTTGCGGTTTCTTCCGGAGACATTCCTATGCTAGGCTTTATGATCGTACCTATCATAGGCCTCCCTGGTTTCACATCAGCCAAAACTTTCGTGTCCTCTGCGCCAAAAGCCGGCCCTTTGAATTTACCCTCGTACCATGTGGGCAATTCAAAGTCGTCCAGTTTTAGACCTGTAAATTGTCGTAATTCGTATAGATTTCCCTGTAATGTGGAAATTAACGTAGGAATGTTGTCCTGAAAATTACCAATAGACCAAGATACGCTCACCTTAGCCCGTTTGAATTCTGAATTATAAACATCACCAGGAATACTGGGGTTTTCAACAGTTTCTAACACTTCAATATTTTCAACCCTGGCAGCAAAGCGTTTTTTCAGTTCCTCGGTTTCCCCAGGGACCGAAACAAAGGTACCACTGGATTGTTCTCCTGCAAGCACCGCCGCCGCATCAGCAAGATCATAAGGTGTTTCAATTAAATAATGCGCGGTAATTCTATCCATTTATTAAGAAAATTTAGGCTAAGACTAAATTTCCTTTAAATCAAATGAATTCGCATCCTGTTCTTTCAGGTACTAGCGTCTTTTTTTGAGAATTACTGGCCCCAATAATCCAGATGAATTTAACTCTTCTTCACTAAGTCGGAAATCTGCCATTCTCCAGGTAAGCCTTTCTTTCTCCGGTAACAAATGATCTCCTATTAACCGATTCGCCCAGGTATTGCTAATTTTTACTTCCAACGTATTTTTTCCATTTTTAAGTGCTTCGGAAATATCAATGCGATGCGGAAACGTCCAAATCACACCGACATTTTTCCCATTTAGGACGACTTCAGCAATATCTGAAAACTCACCAAGGTCAAGCCAAATATTTTCAGTTTCTCCTTTAAATTTAAAGGTCTTGGTGTACGTTGATGTTCCCGAGTAATACTTAATTTTCTTGTTTTCTGAATTTGACCAGTCAAAAAGTTGATTAATTTCCTGTACCTCTGAAGGTCCGTGATAGGCTTCATAAAATTTTAGTTCCCAGTCTTCACTCAAAGTTTTAATTGATTCAAAACTGCTCCAGTTGTCACCTTTGGCAATAGTACGATTCGCAGTTTTTTCCCTGAAAATAATAAACAGTGCGCCATCTTTACTGAAATTTAAAGGGATTAGCGTACGATCATTTTCAACCTTCCAACTTTGAATCGCTGTGGTTTCATCAATTAACGGATCATATAGATAAGGAACGCGACCCGTGGTTCTGAAGGAAACAATGGTTTGAAATTCTTCACCAGACTGATTTGATAAAAAGTAAATCTCTTCAATTTCGGAACTTCTATGATTCCAGGCTAATTTTCCCGCCTCTGAAAGCTCCAGATCGGGTAGCAAGACATCTGGTTCAACCCCAACTTCAGAAAAATCCTTGCCCATATAGGGCAACTGGATGACCTTACCATTTCCGATCTTCCAGAAATTGGTCTCTTCTGCAGTTAAGCCTGGATTAAATCCAGACCATATTTTATCGGTTATTTCCTGCCATTCCTGCTTATCTGCATTCGTCGAAAATCCTGTAATTCGCACAGGTTTTCCAGCAACGAATACTGTGGCTCCATTTTCAATAAGCTGAAGTATTTTTTTAGCTACTTCCGTAGAAATCATCGAGTTTGGAGACATATTTCTGGTTCCCGGAAATAACAATGCTTTATAATCAATCTCACCCTTGAACCGGACTTTTCCATCAACTACCCGGGCATCATTCAGCAATACATCTGGATTAAAAGAGTCATATTTATAACCATTCATCGAGTTAACCCATTGGGTCATGTCCGTAATATTTTTTGAATAGGTCACCTCCTTTGGCATTTTTGAGGTAGGCTGACCTTCGTTCTCAAGCCTGAGTTGTTCAGAGGCTAACCTTTCATCTCCAAAAATGTTAGGAATAAAGGGTAATAATCGGTCTGGCAATACTGAACGAGAAGGCAATTCTTCCCCGGTAAATACAGCTAGATCTACCACCGGTTTTCCTTTCTGAAGTTGAAATTGCACTCTTCGGCAATATTCCATCCATGCTGCTCCGGGCTCCCACCAGGTCTGATCACGCTGAATATATGTACCAATATTATCCAGGGTCATTCCTGGTTTCCTGTCTAACCAGGGATTATGTACGAATACATGGTAAAAAAACCGATTGATCCCCAAAGCATAATTTAAATCCCCAAGTCTTTTGAGCATCTGGGGATCCTCATTCCAATCCATTCTTAACTGGGTAAAAGCTTCAGCCTGGATGATATTTTTCCCATAGATGTGTCCACCAGAAATAGCATCGAGCATATCGTTCGGTTTGTCATGCGTTGGGCTATTCAGCCAGAATTCACCTCCCGGATAGTCCACATTCTTGAAATGCATTAGGGCATCGCTCACCATCGTTGGAGCAACGTTTTCTGAACTAAATTTCACTCCAAGCTTATCAGCTTCAGCCTTCATAGTGCCGAAGAAATGATCTACAATCAAATCTGAAATGGTTTTGCGCACATCATAAAGAACCTGCTCTGAAGTTTCTTCGTTTTCGATGGGAATTCCAGCCATGAGCGGTAAAAATTGAACAATATCGTATCCTCTTCTTTTTTTAAATTCTTCACGAAAAACACGACTCCAATTCTGGCTACCAGCCTCCCAACTGTCGATATGCAGAATACTCAAGACTTCCGGAACCAGGTCTTCACCAGCAATTTCAGTAGATTTTCCAAACCATTTCTGAAACTGAAATTTAATGGCTTCTGTATCGAATTTATCGACTTCCAGTCCTTTTCCTACTCCCCCGGTTTCATTTTCCTGTCCCGTGGTCGTATGCCCAAAGCGCATGATCTTCCAATTTCCGGCAGGAGCCTTCCATTCCAGAATTCCATTTTCAGCTACATATTCAGAAATATTAATGATGTCCTTTTGTGAAATATAATCCTCTTTCTGAATATTCATTGTTTCCGGGCTTATTCTCCAGACCAACCCAGATTTCCCTTCATAATTGCCAATTTTCGGCTGATTGGAGAGGATGATCTTGCTCACCTTTAAGGATTGTTTCCATTTCCCTGCATCCAGATCTTCAGAACCCGGTTCTGAACCTTCAGGATCATATACAAATCGGAAATATTTTGCTTTTACCGGCTCAATACTATGCGTATAGGGAATTCCCCAATCCTGCCAGCCGTGACGGGGAGCGGTAAGCCTTCCCAATTCTTTGAATTTCTCACCATCGTCACTTACTAGAATCTTTAACCTGTGCGCCTGGTAATTCACGCCATTCGTCTCGATTCTAATAGATTTACATAAAAAAGGCTCATCAAACTCATACTGAACCCATCCCTTTTCCGAAAGTTTGAATTCATCGTTTTTTGTTTGACTGGTGAGAAAATTGAGCTCTACATCCTCTTTTGTAGACGTTACTTTTGGAGATTTACCGGCAGATGATGTTTCATCAGATCGCTGCGGAATCGCGAAAGTGGCGATATCCATATAATAATGTTCAATGGATTCCGGCTGTTCGAGTTTCAGTTTAAGATATTTACCACCGCTCAAAATGGTATCAGTATAAACCACCTTTTGCATGGATTGTTCAGGCTCGATCCAGGGTCCTCCAGCAACAGCAAATCCATCTGCTGCATGCATGGCGATTTGAAGGTCTAATCTATTGGCTTCTTTTAAGGCAAATCCAACCATTTCCCAGAATTCAGGACTTAATTGTAAAACCGGGGGGTCGATCAACGGAGGATCGGTAGGTCCTTTAATGGTCATTAAATAAGCGCCGGCTATTCCGGCGTCTTTCATCGCTTCGAGATCTGCTGTAATACCTTCTTTGGAATAGGCACTATGCATCCAGTACCAGTACACCCAAGGCTTAGAATTTTCATAGGCCAAATCATCTTGCTGAGCATATGAATCTGAAACATTAAAAATTCCTAATAAAAATAATATGAACAGGATGCCTTTTTTGATCATCAATAACCTATTTTTTCTAATGTTTTTTCAAGGTTGTCCTTCTTTCCAAAAGGAATAATATAAAAACTGTAATTATAGTCTTTTGATGGAACTTGGTATTTTTCCAGTGGTTGTCCAACCGAAGACCAGGAGTCGTTACCACCAACTCCCATCTGGATAAGATCAATATTCAGGGTAATGAAACCAGGGTTTTTCAAATCTGTTGTATGTTGGGCCTCATCCAGATTTTTTTGGGTGTAAGGCCAGGCACTCATACTTAGAGGTTTTTCCTGGGATACTACCAGAAATCCGTTTTCTTTATTTGGATTGGTTAGGGCCATCCAGCGCACCTGGGTTCGGTTTCCGTTTTCCTGCGGCATTACATAAGGTTCAATAAAGTTTTCCAGCTTTTCTGAATACTTACCTATAGTAAAACCATGATTTCTATCAATATAATTTTCCAAAGGCCCTTTACCATACCAGTTTACCTGATCAAATTTCTCCTGAACACCCATTTGCATGCCCACCTTCGGAATATTTGGCAAATCTTCAGAAGCTTTTAATTGGTAATCTATCTTGATCATTCCCTGCGGTAAAACTGAATAATTAACCACAACCGAAGCACTGTCCTTTATAAGTTCATAGCTGCTCTTTATGGTAATTTTATTGTTTGAATCATCAACCTTGAAATTGGTAAGTTTCGGCTCATTTTCATACCATTGTTTTAGAACCTTATTGGGTTTCCAGCCTTTACGATCATTATCGGTTAAGGGTCTAACAAAATTCGGCAAAAGTGGTGCAAAAACCTGCTCCTCGCCATTTACAACATAAGAAGATAAGGCTCCGTTATTTTTTTCAAATTCAACCTTGAAAACTGGAGATCTTACGATGACTTTATCAGAATCTTCGGAAATATCCACATCAGAATTCCCTTTTGAATCTATAACCACTTCCGGTTTTTTCTGGATCACAAACTGATCTGCAGCGATAACATATCCCTTTTCAGTCCATGGTTTGCTTTCCTTTAACCTGAATTCCAAATTCAGCAAATATTCGGCGTCTTTTTCCAGTTTCGGCAAAAATGAACGAATGTTCACTTTAGTACTATCTCCGGCAGCGACATTCAGCTTATCCAGGGTTTTTTGCTTTTCTAGCTTTCCGTCTTTCAGCAAAATCAAAACCAAATCGTAAACCGATAGATTCTGCACCGAATTTCGATTCTTAATTTGTAAGGTATTTTCGTTGATTAACTTACTAGCTGCTGGTTGATATACCCATTTATTTTCAAACATGGCCGATTTTGGCCGTCCATCTGAGGCTACTATTCCGTTAACATTGAAGTTTCCATCATGAAGTTTTTCTCCAAAATCTCCACCATAAGCATAAAATTCTTTACCAGTTTCTTCATCGGTTTTTACGAGTCCCTGATCTTTATAATCCCAGATGCAACCACCAATAACTCTGGGCAGGGATCGAAACTCTTCCCATAATTCCTTTAAATTACCGGTCGAATTTCCCATGGAATGAGAATATTCTACGAAAATTATTGGTCTGTCATCGGCCTGTTTATCTACAAGAAATTTCGGGGTGAATACACCGGGATAAAAGCGACTAACAATATCTACATAAGGTTTGTCTTTAGGATTTTCAAATCGATGTGAGTGATCTCCTGTTGAAGGATAACCTTCATCAAGAGGATCTAAATAACCTTCTAGCCGTGGATCACCCTGTGCCGGCTCATAATGTACCGGCCTGGTAATATCGAAATCATGAGTCCACGCCGCCATCGTTGCATGATTGGGCCCTGTACCGGCTTCATTTCCTAAGCTCCAGAATATGATACTAGGATGATTTTTATCACGTTCAATCATTCTTGTCATTCTTTCCATATATGCATGGTTCCACTCAGGATCATTGCTCAATTTACCACCAATACCATGTGTCTCGAGATTGGCTTCATCCATCACCATCAAACCATATTTATCACATAAATCATAGATATATGGATCATTGGGATAATGACTTGTTCTAATTAAATTAAAATTGAACTTTTTAATCGTTCGAATATCAGCTTCCATATCTGCTCGACTCATAGCCTTGCCTTTTGTAGGATGATGATCATGACGATTCACACCATAAACATATGTTTCTCTTCCATTGATTAACAACTTACTATTCTTTTCGGAAAATTCGATGGAACGAAAGCCAATTTTCGAGGATTTTACTTCAGTAACATTTCCTTCGCCATCTTTCAAAATAAGCAGCATGGTGTACAAATTTGGAACCTCAGCACTCCATTTTTTGGGATCCTGAATCATCTTCTCAAAGAAGCCAAATCTTACATTGTCCAACCGCGGATAGCTTTCATTGATAACTTCTGAAACGGCTGTATCCAAAACCTTTTCAAAAACCGGTTTATTTTCAGCATCATATAACTGAACTTCCAAACGGTGATCTTTAATCGTATCCCCGGTCAAATTTTCAACTTCCGGTCTTAACTGAAACAGCGCGTTTTCATAATTTTTATCCAGTTTTCCCTGAAAAAAGAAATCCTCGATATGCAATTTGGGTTCGGCCATAAGAAATACTTCCCGTTGTATTCCGCTTAGTCTCCAATGGTCCTGATCTTCCAGATAAGAACCATCGCTCCAGCGTAAAACCTGCACAGAAAGTACATTTTCACCATTCTTCAAATATGGCGTGATATTAAATTCTGAAGGCAGAAAACTATCCTGCCCATATCCTAGAAAATCACCATTTAACCAGACTTTGAATGCTGAACTCACAGCTCCAAAATGAAGTGTTACATTTTGGTCTTTCCAACCAATAGGAAGTATGAATTTTTTTTGATAAGATCCCACCCCATTAGTATCCTTTGGAACAACAGGTGGATTTATGGGTCTGAATGGGTATACTGCACTTTTATAAATAGGTATATCATATCCCTTTAGTTCCCAATTAGAAGGTACTTCAATTTTATCCCAAGCTTCTACTTCAGATTCATAAAAATCTTTAGGTGCTTGCTGTAGATTAAGAGAATATTTAAAGTCCCATAATCCATTTAGCGATTTAAATCTACTTTTTTCACGGTTCCCATCCAAGGCATCTGCAATTGAAGTATAGGAATATGCTGTAGCACGTGCAGGTTCCCTATTTATACTCGTAATTAATGGATTTTCCCAAGGATTATACTGATGAATTTCAGGTGACTTTGGAATTCCTGCTTTTTCGCCTGTAACGGTTTGCCCAAAAATTGGCAAACACGTACAGACTAAAAGCAAACAGTAAAAATTTTTAATCTTTTTTCTTTTCATTTGGGGCTACAAAATGAATATCACTTTTACCTAAATCTTTTGAGGTTGCTACAGCAATACCTCGCTGAAATGGCTTATTAACTGCACAATAGAAATGATAAACAACACCATCATGTTTTACTACAAAAGATTTATGTGCAAAAGATTCATCATATGGCTCAGAGGGAGCAATTAGATCTTCTCCATCCCAGTCTTTCCAGTTAATTAGATCATTTGATACCGCAAATCTATTAAAGGCTCCTTCTTTCCAAAATGCTCCAAAATAGAACATAACCCAGGTATCATTAATTCTCTGAATATAAGGATCTCCAGAAATTCCAGTATGGTGGTTTATAAGTGGTTTATCACCGTATCGCTTCCAATTTTTCATATCATTTGATACCGCCATAGCTATTCGCTCTGCTCCTCGTCCAGGATTGATGCTGTCTCCACGAGCATTGTAATACATAATAAAATCATGATTGGTCTCTCCCTGAAAATCGCGAATAATAGTTTCCTTATACATAGTACTGTTGTCATACCATCTTACATCTTCATCATTTGGAGTTAATATTGGATCAGGAAGTCTTTGAAATTCGATGGGCCCATCTGGAACTTTTTCTGTATAGGCCATTCCGAGAGATAAAGTTCCTGCTTCATAGCCTTCACTATCTCCCCCAAAATAACTCATCCAATATTTGTTATCGTAGGTCTCCCATTTATAGCTTCCTCCCCATGTTGGATCCTGAAGTGCTATATAGCCAGCTTTTTGATTTCTATCCCATTGAGTTGTATCGTTAGAGAAAGACATGACTTTCCCTAAATGCTCCCAATCCAACAAGTTTTTACTTTTAGCCATCCAAGTTTCGTATCCCCTTCCATCATATATAAGATAAGTCATGTACCAAACATCTTTTATTTGATAAACACTTGGACAATCCATTTTGTAAGAATTATCTTCAGGAACCATTACCAAACCGTATTTAAAAGGAGTTTTAATTTCATTATATATTTCTTCCATTACAGCATCGGTAATTTCTCTTTTCTTATACTTTTTATCCTCAGATTTTGAAGCGCAGGCTACAATTGAAGCTATCACTGTTATAAATAAAAATTTTAAGTAGTAATTTTTCATTTACATATAAATTAAACTATAATTAAGAAGTAATTGCAATATAGGAGGATTGAAACTTCCTGCTATCCTGTACTTACTTGATACCATTTACTGCCAAGTTCTATCAGCAAATTTCAAAAACTGTATCCAATCGTACCTGGTAATATCATGAGATCCTGATCTTATATGATATCCCATACCTTCTTCGAATACCGGTTGATCTATATTAGGAAAATCAATACTTTTTAAGGCCTTTTTCCCGTATAAATTGTAAACTGAAGAAGCATATTTCGCAGAAAGAAATTCTCCCTCAGGATCAGATCCAGGGTCGCCTTCTGCACTAGCGATGTAAACAGGTCTAGGGGCAATAAGTGAAATAACCATATGTTGATCAAAAGGCAAATTCTCTTCCTTCCCATTAAACTTACTATAGTTTTTACTAAACCAATGTCGGTTACCTTTATTAAGCTTTGTAAGGTCTTCTCCCATTTTACGCTTAGAAAGTGCTGCTCCACCACCGCCAGATTCATTGCTAATTACCATTCCAAACCTCTTGTCGTTCGCACCGGCCCATATCGCGGCCTTTCCCATCCTCGAAAATCCAACTACAGCAACTTTATCTTGATCTATATCACTGTCAGTTTCAAAATAATCCATGCACCTACTCAAACCCCATGCCCAGGCACTCATAGTGCTAAAATTATCATCGCGATCTTGTAATTTGGGGTATAAAGCATGTATTCCATTTTCAAAATCATCAAAATAATCAGGATCTAAATCACCAGCATATATAGTTGCTAATCCAAAACCGTTTTTAAGGATCAAATCAATAGGCCATCTCGAAGATACTGCTCCTCTAGATTGATTGGTTGGGTGATTTCTTTTAGAACCACCTGCTCCTATCCAAACCCACTTATCAGATAAACGAATAGCAGAATCTAAATTAACTGAATGGTTTCCTTCAAAATTTAAACCTAAAAAAACAGGTACTGGAGTTTTAATATTTTTTGGAAGATAAACTAATAAATCTAGTAAATGATAATCAGTTTTTCCTGGCAAATAAATAGCAATTTGTTTACGTATTGCCGTATTTTTTAAAGCTGTACTATCTTCATCAAATTTTATAAATTTTAGCTTACCAGGAGCCTCAGGCGAGGTGCCATACATCAAATTCTTAACCATGTTAAGAATTTCTGGACGACGTTCTTCCTCCCACTCCAAACTTGTGAGAATATTATCTCCGTTTTCTGCGATTAGGAGATTTGGAACTTCTATTGAATCTAAGTTTTGAGCACTTAATTCAGAATTTATCAGAGAAATTAGTATTAGTAGAAACTTCAACCTAACAAAAATAGGATTCGCTTTATATTGCTTCATAGCTTATAGTTAGTTCTTCAGAAGGAATTATTTGAACTTGATATTCACTATCTCCAATCTCTAAAATTTCCTCTGAACTCTTCGGTTTTGATTTACTTTTGAAAATCAAATTCCCTTTCCCTTCAACTCCGGTTACCCGAATTTCTTTCTCACTGGCATAAACCTCGATATCACCATTTGGAGTAGGTACTTTCCCTTCCATCCATTCGAGTCCGCCAAGGTTGGGCCTGATCTCGTATTCCGAATAACCCGGAGCGGTAGGCTGAACGCCCAGATAATATTTTCCGAAGAGATAAATAGGGCTGGCACCCCATGCATGACATAGGCTTTTACCATATGGACGGCCATACATCGATAAATGCTCGTCCCCTTTATCTGAAGGATCGTATTTTTCCCAGAATGATGTGGCTCCTAATTCCAACATTCCACCCCAATAATCCCTGATTTCATCCAGAACATATTCCTGCTCTCCAATAGCGCAAAGTGCTTCCAATTCATAAAAACGCATATATGGCGTGGTAATCTGGAGAATATCATCATTCAGCAACACCTTCTCTTTTACACTTTGCTGTTGCTCTTCATTAAAATAATTGAAGAAAATCCCGAACATATTTGCATAGCGGGTTACGATATCCTGCATTTCACCATCAATACGCTGATGTTTCATGACCTGATTTTGTTCATCCCAGAAAACCTCAAACAATTTCTTTTGCATATCTGCAGCAAGATTTTCGTATTTGGTTTGATCACTTTTTTCTCCCGCGATCTCAGCGCTTTTTGCCATGGCCTCCAGACTTCTGGCCAGTAGCATTTGTTCAAAACTTACTTCTCCTGTCTTTGGTAAACCATCTGCCCAGTCTATAAAGACCCAGTCACCCTCCAACGGTTCTAAAAAGCCTGCTTCATTTCTTCTTCCCAGCACAAACTCCATAAGACTCTTCATACGTGGATAAAATTGTTTAATGAATTTGGTGTCTCCGGTATAGATATAATAGTCATAAATCCCCACAAACCAGTACAGCGAATAATCCATAATAGTATTAATATGAGCAGTGACCGGTTCTTTTCCGCGAAGCGACAAAAGTGTTCTTTCTACGGAATTGTTATCGAAGAACAGGTAGTAATTCATCAAATAGCTCTGGTAAGCATCACCAGACCAGATCCAGCGATCCCTTTTTATTCCATCTATAAAAAATTCTCGGGAGGTAAGGTGCATAGTGTAGGCGGAAACATCCCAGATTTCATTCAGCAATTCATCTGAAGAATTGAATTCCCCGCGATAGTCCAGCGGAAGATATTCGTAAAGCATTGAAATGGAATCGTACTTAATGGAAGGATCTGCCTGCACCTGGACATAGCGAAATGCCTTGGATTCATCATGAGTATATTCTGTAGGTTGATTGCCATCAAACTGAATATAATCCAGCGTTTCACACCTGGCAGAATCCATCGCTTCTTCGCGGGATTCTCCATAATATAAAGAAAGCTGCCCTTCTCCTTCCAGGCCATGAACTTTTATGTACCCAAAAGTTTCTTTACCAAAATCGACCAATTCCCCGTCTCCAATTTTCTCTCTTTTCTTCGCATTCCAGGGTTCGGTTTCCAATCTAAAATCTGAAGGATTCTCATCGGGCGAATCAAATTTCCAGGAACCCACAGCTTTCCAGGGTGTGCCCGATTGTTGTGCATTTCCTTCTTCATCGATCCATAGTTTATCTTCGTTGGTAACGATCCATGATTCGTCTGAATTGACATATTTCCCATCGATATAAATGGATGGCAGAAATTCCTGGTTATACACTTTCAGGGATATGGTATGCTTTCCTGGTTCAATGGTGATGGATTGTGGCTGACCGTAAATTTGTTTCCCATCAACCAGTAATTGGAATGAACCTTCAGAGTGAATACTTACTTCGTCTGCTTCGGGTAAATCTACTTCCGCCTGGAAAGTGACCAAGGGAAATGGACTATAATAACGCCACAGCGGTGGAAAAACAGCCTCTCGTTCGGTTCGTCGCACCTGCATTTTATTGCTCAGCCAGATTTCAAAATCCCCGGGATACCAGATCCAGGTCGCATCATTTTTTTGAGAATTCTGCTCTTGGGAGACTACAGAATTTAATCCGAAAAATAAAACTAAAACAATAGCCGCAATTTTGGCAAAGGAGTATCTCAATGATTTCATCAACTAATAAGCCTAAGTTATTGTTGAAATATCCTGAAAAATAATATTGAATATATCCTGTACCTCCCTGTTATTGTTTTGAAGCTGGATCCTGAAATAACCAGTCTATGGCTCTTTTTCCTATTAGCCCGGCATCCCTGCTTTTTATATTTTGACTTGCGGGTATAAAACCTAGAATTAAAACTCGCCCTTTTTCAAGTTTAAGTTCATTTTCTCCGGCATCAAAACGATAGGTATGTATATTAATTTTTGGGTAATCATCCAGTTTTAAGGCATTCGCTAAAGCGATATCCGCCTGCCCACGAACATTTCCTGCGGCGTGGTTTTCCAATGTAGGCGCAACAAGATTTTCATCATCGGTGGCATCCTCAAAAAAGCCTACCACGACTTTAACTGGTTTTTGATTTTTGAACTTTAATACGGTGCCACTTTCTATCTGTTCCTGCTCTTTAAATTTCACACCGGTAAGTTTCGAAATTTCTGGAGCTGTTTTGATAATCTGCGCACTCATTTTATCATATACCAGGCTACCTGTGGAAACCGGATACGTTTCTTGATTAGAAATTATTTGAACTTCAGCAGGTTGCCATGCATCGATTTTTTCGTTTACTGGATTTTCGCTTCCAAAGAGGCTTAATTGTTTTAGATTTCTACTGAAATTTTCCAATTCTTCTTCGTAAAGCGGCAGCATTTCAGACCATAACTTATACTTTCCTTCATCGCCACCAATCGGAATTCTTCTCATGGAAGTCTGCATACTGTTTGCATATCGATATTTACCTTCTGTCAGCTTCACTAGTTTCCGATAATGCTCGAGGCTTTTTTCCAAGTGTGGAATGGCCCTATTAAGTGCTTTTTTATCTCCTGAATGATCATATTCTAAAACGAGCATTGCCGCTTTTACTTTTTCTGAAAAGAAATCGGCAAATGCTTTATACGCATGAATATCATTCTGAAGTCGGTTAAATTCTTCGCTATTTTTACGAACACTACTTTCGGCTTGATCAATCGCTTCAACAGCTTTTTTACCGTGAGCCATAATTTCCTGAATAATTTGCGGCGGAGTTTCTCCTTCATGAGGTTCCTTATTAAACTCTTTCTCCGCATATTCAATCAGAATTTCTCCTTTTGGACCGGTAGACTCATAAAACCCGGGATAAACCCTCCATTTGTATGGGTTTACCAGCTGACTCATAAACATACCTAGTAACAACGTCTGCCTGTTTCCTTCGGTTATTCCGAAACGCCTCAGGGTTTTGGGAGCAATCTCTCCGGTCTCCTCATAGGCTGTTAGAATCTGTTCTGAAGCAGCCCGATCAGTACCGTATTTTTCAGAAAATTCATCGCTCCAGAATTCAATTTCTTCATTTCGGTCTCTTTCTTTTTCCCAGGCGTACCTTCCCCAGGCCTCATACCAGATCCAGTCGCGATCCATTTCCAACAAACGTGGTTCCGTGTCATCTGCCGCATATGGCCAATCCCAGTACGAAGCCTGCGGATATAAGTGCAGCGCGTTAGCACCATGAATGTCATGCATGGCTTTTACCGTTTTCTGAATAAAATCTGGCGAACCAAAACGAAAAGGTTCCAAATTGGCCAGAATATGAACGTTTGAAATATGGACCGATGCCAGGCTGCTCAAATCCTGATGAATCTTCGTCCATGGACCTCTGGGCTCATAAGTAGTGATCGATTCCCCTGTGTATTTATGAGTGGTATATAAATTTTTATAGAGCGGAAAAGCGGCTTCCACAACCTTCGGTGCATCGGTATCGTGGGCGCGTAGGATAATTGGTGGTTCATCTTCCCTTCCCAGTTTTTGCACACCATCCTTTACCCCGGGAATAATAGTATTCGTAAACCAGTCAATATCATTTTCAATCCCGCTCATGGCTTCTCCTAAAGCAACCAGCAATCCAACATTTGGATATTTTTCAATAAATGCTGAAATGGACTTTCTTGTATAATCCTCTAATAGCGGAGTAATTTCACGTCCGCGATCCTGGGTAACCATATTATGATGTTCAGCAAAAGGCTTGGAAACTATAATGTTATAGAACATCTGGATCACCCAAATTCCTCTTTTATTAGCTTCAGTAGTTAGGAATTCAAACATTTCCTCGTTCTTCCTGAAGGTCTCTTCATCTACTTCCAGAGCGTAAGGATAATCTTCCAGTTTCACCAGGGAAGCAAAAGGATGACCATTCCATAGATAAAGGGAATTATACCGATTTTCGACCAGCATATCCAGGTATTTTATCCAGAGTTGCTTATCATAAAACCAGGGGAAGTTTTCCGGAGTATAGGGATATTCATATACATGTCGCCCGGGAAGAATATTCATTTTTTGCATCCCGATAGCTGTTCCCCGTAAAACCATTTCGGGCTTATCGCTAAAATCGATATTTTCCGGTATTTTTCCTTCAGATTTAATTCTATCGGCAAGCTCCATTGCTCCATAAAGAGCACCAGATTCATTATTCCCAATGACATATATTGTATTGTCTTCGGAAAAAATTCTAAATGCTTCTTTAGAATTGGCAATTTTGGACTGATCTTTTTCGGAAATACTACTCTTATACCAGTCCGAATCTTTTTCAGCAATAATGATGAGTTTTTTAAATTTTGCATGATTCTTCGGAGTATTCTGAAAAAATTGAACCTCTTTTCCCTCGTTCTTAAGTGCTTCAATTAACTTTTCAGAACCAAAATTGATCCTTGGCGATTCTTTATCGAATGAAATTGCAATCTGAGCATTCAGTTGTAATGAAAAAACGATAAAAAATAGGCTTAAAATGGTTCTCATGAATGTTTTTTAATTTCCGTTGAAGAATATATAGAGACCTATCATTACGATAAATAAGGCTGCCCACATCACTTTAGCTGAAGGCTTCAATTTTGGCAATTCCCCGTAATCCAGCGTACTTACATACTGATTTTTGGATTTATCAGTAAGAGAAAGGATAACAATAAGCACCGAAAGAAATACAAAAATGTAAAAAGAAAGTAATAAAAAGTGAGGCCAGAAATCATAGTCCGCTGCGGGAAATATCCAAAGGTAAAACACTCCTACACCCATGCTTAAAATTGTTCCTAAAATAAGAATGGTATTAACCGCTCGCGTGGTAGTTTTTTTCCAGAGAACACCGAAAAGAAAAACTACGGACATAGGTGGCGCAATAAACCCTAGAATGGATTGAAAAACATCGAAAAGATTTAAACCTTTAATGCTATTTATGGCAAGAGTGATAAAAATGGCCAATATCGCTCCTACTACGGTGACGATTCTTCCTATTTTCACCACCTGCTTCTGGCTAGCTTCCGGTTTAAATTTCTTTACATAAATATCCATGGTGAACACGGTGCTCAATGCATTTAATGCCGAATCAATTGTACTTACTAAGGCAGCGATCAATACCGCCATCACCAGACCGGTCATTCCCACCGGGAACATTTTGGTTACCATCGTCATATAAGCTTCATCTGGGTTTTGCAATTCCGGGTACAAAATAAAACAGATCACCCCCGGCAGAATAAATAAGGGAACATCCAGAATCTTTAGCCATCCGGTAAAATTTGCACCCAGCTGTCCCTGCTTAATATTTTTCGCCCCAAGAACCGACTGCACCATAGACTGATCTGTACACCAAAACCACACACCCATTACCGGGTAGCCCAAAAGAATGGCAAGCCAGGGATAGTTAGGATCATCTGCCGGAAGAAATAAATTCCAGTATTCTGAAGGTGTTTCGGAAACCAGTGTATCTATTCCTCCAATCTTATAAATGCCTGTGATGGTTAAAGCTAAAGAAACAACGATCAGCAAGATCATCTGGAAAACATTGGTAGCTGCAATAGCTTTGAGTCCGCCTGCGATGGTAAAAAACGAAGCGATAATGATCAAAACGATGATCGATAACCACATTGGAATACCGAGAATTTGCTGAATTAGAATTCCCCCGGCAAAAAGTGTAAGCGAAAGCCAGCTAATTAAAACAGTAACGATAGTGTACCAGGCAAGAATATTTTGGGTGGAATCACCAAAACGCTTACCCATAAATTCGGGCAAAGTTTGTGTTCTCGCGCCCAGATAGCGAGGGGCAAAAACCACTGCCAGTAAAAATATGAATATGAAGGCATACCAGGCAAAATTACCTGCCACGATACCCGTAGTATAACCAATACTTGCCGAAGCGATAAGCATGGAAGGCCCCACGTTAGTTCCCCACATGGTAAATCCAATACTGGTCCAGTTCAGAGAATTTCCTGCCAGAAAAAGGTTTTCATCAACGCCCTTCTTATCACGAAAACTTGCCCAATAACCTATTCCGATTAGGATGAGTACATATACCCCAACTACAATAAAGTCGGTTACTGTCAATAATTCGTGAATTTCCATAGTAATTTAAAATTTATTGCAGATACTCTTCAAGGCCGAATTCCTGAATGATCTTTGAAGTTTTTTCTGGTTTGCCAGATGCAAGCGATCGTTCCATTGCTTTCAGAAGCACAATAGTTCCGATTCCTTCAATTAAATCTGGATAGGCCGTAAAGTCCTTTTGAATACTATCTGCGAAATAATTGAGGTAATTTTCATATTCTCCCGCATGATGGCTTTTGCCTTCAAACCTGAAGAAATGTTTCAATTTATGTTCCCAGGTAATCATTCTTTCTTCACCGTCCTTATCGGTAATCGCGTAGCGCAGATCCATATAATCTCCCTGGCTACAACCTAAATTTCCGCGAAGGATACAACTCATTTCACTATCTCGCTGTACGGGTTGCACAGGTCCCGAATAGGCGCCACCAACCCTGGCAATTCTACCATCTTTGGACTTGTAAATGAATTGCATGGTGTCGTAATTCTTTAGCCCACCCTTTTTGCCGTTTTCGCTAAGCATTCCGTAGCCCATCACCTCTTCAACCTCTGGTAGATACCACCTGATGAAATCAACGGGATGGCTCAACCCTCCATAGAGCCATTTAAAAGAATCTTCCAAAGCCCAGGGTTTTTCGAGAAACCAGCGATGATCTGCATTATAATAGGCTTCCACGGTAACTAAATCGCCAATTAGCCCATCTTCAAAGTCCATTCGCTGTCGCTTCATTGGTTGAAAGAACCGGCTACTCTGACCTACAAATAATTTTTTCCCGGTCTTTTTCTGAATTTCGATCAGTTCCGCGGCATCTTTAAGATCATCGATCAAAGGTTTTGTGCACACTACATGCTTATCATGCTGCAAAGCCAGTTTGATGTGGGATGCATGCAAATGATCTGGAGTATAGATCGCAATCGCCTCGATGGAGGCATCGTTCAAAAGATCCTCATACTTTGTGGTATAGTCATGAAAATCAAACTCCTTCGCGCGTTGTTTACAAACGTCTATATTCAGGTCGCACATTTTAACCAGTTCCACTTTTGGACTGGATAAGGCAGCTGAAATTGTGCTTCGACCTTCGCCTAATCCAAGTATTCCCAATCGGAGTTTTTTATCTTTCATGCTAATTTTTGATATTTTGAAATTCAGGCTGTAGACCGGCCTTTTCCTTTATTTCTTCAGAAACATCTGGCCCATTATTTTCCCATAGATTGCCGGGTCCAGGACTGTTCTCAAAAAACTTATCTCTTTCCGTCCAATTATTGACAGCTCTTATATAGGAAGAACCCTCATCATAATAAATGTATTGATGATGGTGTGGCATATGCGCATAAGGCGCTTCTACCAGATCATAGATGGCATTTTCACTGATTTCCGTATTAGGCTGAGCTGAAAGAGTATAAATTCCGCCAACATCATACATCTGCTTGGCAAAATGATGAATACGATTGGCATGAATCGTATTATTTCTGGCGATGGTGATGGTTTTTGTCCAACTCCAACCTACGCAAATTCCGCTATAATTGACATCATAAACTTCATTGTGTGAAATATTGATATCATGCGCTACACCCACACTAATCCCTACGCAGCCCCAGTCTTCATTGGTTACATCTTCGATATAATTATTCTGAATTTTTAGATTATGAACGATCTTCCGGTCGTCATCCGGATGATAAGGCAAGTGCGCTTCAAAAGCCGGACTACCAAAAAATGCCGCCTGGATCGCAGTACCTCCAATATCTTTAAAAACATTTCCGATAACCTCACTTTCAGAAACGCCAGTCACGTAATCCAGTCCCGTTGCAGCCATATGTTGAAAATCACAACTTCTGACTTGAATATTTTTAGCATTTGAAACTTTAAAAGCCGCTGGTTGCCTTTCAATCCAGGCCTGGTTTTCCAGTGAAGCTTTATCGGGTGTTCCCGGCTCCTGAAGTTTATAGGCATCTACAATAGACCAGCCAGCCTGTAAAGGAACATGACCTTTTTTGGATGGACGCATCCAGGTAGTATGCTGAAAACTGATATTTTCAAACCGGATGTTGGTTACAGGATTATCTAATGTTCCTTCTACTCTTACCAGCGATTCCAGAACCGGCACAACAATCTCGGCATCATTTGGATCTTCGCCGGGCTTTGGGTAATAATAGATTTTCTGATTTCTTTTATCCAGGTACCACTCACCCGGATCACTTAACAATTCTGAAGCACCGGTAAGATAGAACGCAGAGTTTCCGTTATATTCATTTTTTGAATCTATAAATGGCGCCGGCCATGGATGTTCAAATTCAATTTCACTCTCTGGCTGATGAAATTTCACTGCGGTACTGTCGCCATGATTCTCCATAGATTTTACCCGCAAATTGGCGATTGCCCACCATTGGTGAATTACAAATTCCAGGTCTTCCGGATTTTCAAAGTCCCATTCTGGTGTAGGGATCCACATGATTTCGTTTTTGGTATCTGCGGAAAGGATTCTGTCTAATTCTTGTTCTCCTAAATTGGTCGCTCTTTTAGCTTTTTTCCCGTCCACCCACATCTGGCGAAATTCAACTGTATTACCGCCGAAAGTTGACAAATCTGCGACCCAGAGTTTGTTTGCTATTTCCGAAGAAATTTTAAGATCAGAAATATGGGCTTTGTTCCATTCTTTAATCTCAACCCCTCCTGATAAAATAGGTTTCGAAGTATCAGCTGCTCTTATGATTGTTGCAGAATTTTCAGTTCCGGAATCTTCGTGACGTATCAAAATTGGTTCATAAAGCCTATAAATTCCTTTCTCTACGATAATTTCGATATTCTCATCTTTTTCCAGCTTGTTGAGTCGGCGTAACTCCCTTGCTTTGCGTAATGCTGCAGAAACCGTAGCCAACGGACTTCCATTTTTACCAGAATTTGAATCATTTCCGCTGGAAGAAACATAAATTTCCCTAGCATTTATGGAAAACCCAGAAATAAGCATAAGAATACATAAAATTATGAGTGCGTATTTAGAAAACATGAGCAGATCAATTGAATTTATCATTCAATAATAACCAAAGTGGGTATCGATCCTATCCTGTACCTACACGATTGAAAACGAAAATTTTCCGCCGCTTCTCAGCAGTAAGAAAATTTATTGATCTGCTGAAAAATTGAAGAATAGGGTCATCTTTTTACTACGAATTCTCCAGTCATCAAAAGTGCCGTAATCAAAGAAAATATTCTTTTGGCCGGCAGGCCCCAAACGTTCCGGCTGATTCGTTTTACTTCCTATTGCAGGAATAGCCTGCATAAAGGAAATATCCATTTCAGGAAATGCCGGTGAAGTTCTAGCCTCATATATGTCATGGGGATATTCCGGAGTAAAAAGTCTTAGAAAAACATCATCAGTTGAAGTCACTACCAAGAAATTTTGTTCTTCCGATTGAATTTCCGCCCAGTACAAATTGGCATGATATCCTTTAAATTCAGGATAAACCATTGGAGAAACACCAGTAATCATATTATTATAATCTTTCTGATGAATATCAAACTCTACACCATGCATCCTGTTTTTCCAAACGCGATACGGGCCTTTGCCTAACCATTTTACTCCTTTTACTAACTCTTCAGGATATGAAAAATCCAGGCCCATATAATCGAAATCTACGTCGTATTCTTCAGGTTTGTAAAATACATCCAGTTTAGCCCATCCCGATGGATAAAAAGTCCAGGTAAATTCTTTCATCCTGGATTCTTCGGTAAATGAGCTAATAATAGAAATAGAATCCTGCGATTTTTGAAGAGAGATAGAATCAAAAATCACTGTCCCGGCACTCAAGTGCGGCCCTTCTTTAAACGGAATTTCACCATTTTCATTGGCCACATACTTCAGTTTACCATCATCTTTTCCAATTCGATATTCAATATCGCCAGCGTTAATAATAAACTGATCACTTTTTTCATTGATGTTCAGAGAGTTCTTTTCAATCTTATTCATCATTTCAGTAATAATATCTGTCGGTAATTTGATAGGCCAGCTCCAGTTGTAAATTTCTTTTCCGAATTTATTGGTTGCAGTGATATAGAGCGCATCATAGGTAAACCAGTTTTCAGGTAAATCGAGTTGTAATTCCCCTATTCGGTTGGGCTCGATATCTGGTGAACTGGCTTTTCCCTTTTTATTTACTGCTGAAGTGTTTCCTCCAGGTAAAGGAAATTTTTTCAGTTCCCAGCTGAAATCAACCTCTTTTAAATTGGTGTAAAAATACCGATTTTCAATCTGAAATTTTCCTTTGAAATTTTCAGTGAGGTTTATATCCTGAAAATGCACGGGAGACCAGATCTCCTTAATAGCGTAATAACTGGCCTCTTTTTCATGAAATGGACCTAGAATTCCATCGGCCGCTGAACCGTTGTAGGTATCAATTTCCCCGGTATCGGTTCGTTTTACGCCTTCATCTGCAAAAACCCAAATAAAACCACCTGAAGCAAGAGGATTATCCCATATCATCTTATTCCAAAAATCATTAAGTCCTGCTCCCGCACCACCATCGTACATTCCATGTAAAAATTCGGTTGGAAAAACAACATTTTGACCATTCCAATATGTACCTACTCCATAATTATAAGGCCGGTAATGTTCATTTGATAATCCATTAAATGTTTGCCATGGATGAATCGTCCTACGTTTCTGAATGTCGTATTTCTGAAAAAGTGAATCTAAATCTGTATTATGCCCACCTTCATTTCCATTATCCCAAAATAAAATGGAAGGATGATTAACGTCCCGAATCACCATTTCCTTTACTAGCTTCTTACCCGTTTCAGTATCATAAGATGCATGCCATCCAGCAAGTTCGTCAAGCACAAAAAGACCTAAAGAATCGGCTACGTCAAGAAAATGTTGATCTGGTGGATAATGTGACATACGCACTGCATTCATATTCATACTTTTAATCAATTCAGCGTCTTCGATACTTCTAGTTTTACTTGACGCACGACCCGTAGTAGGCCAGAAAGTATGCCTGTTTACTCCTTTAAATTTTATTTTAGTTCCATTTACATAAATTCCATCTCGCTCACGTAATTCTATTGTTCTAAAACCAAATTCTTCAATAACCTCATGAATTATTTTTCGGCTCTCCTTTAAACTAAACTGAACTTTATAAAGAGAAGGATCTTCTGGATTCCAAGGTTTAATATTTTTGAAACTAGATTGGATTTTTACCGATTCTAAATTTTTATTCACTTTAACCGAAAATGGCTCACCGATTTTTTTGCCTTCCACATCGATGATTTGCCCATACAAACTTCCTCCGATTTCGATATTATTGAAAAAAACGTGAGCTTCAAATTTACCATCAGCATCGGCATTGATCGCGACTCGTTCAATATTCTGAATCGGCTTTGCCTGTAAATAAACCGGGCGAAAAATACCTCCGAAAATCCAGTAATCAGCATGTCTTTCTGCCTGATTCACGGATTCATTAGCAGAATGTTTTTTCACTTTTACTTCGAGTAGGTTAGTGGCGTTGTAGTTAAGTAGATTAGTAACATTATATTTAAACCGATAAAAAGCTCCTTGATGTATCGGGCCTGCCAGTTTACCATTGATTTTTACTTCGGTATCTGTCATTGAACCTTCAAAAACGATTTCTATTTGCTTCTTGTGCCAGTCTGAAGGAATACTGAATTCATATTTGTAATATCCTGTTTCTTTTCCCCGTTCTTCGTCCTTTGCATGTCCATAATTATAGGTACCAAAACCAAATTGCTCCCAATTGGAAGGTACAGGAATCGTAGTCCATTCATTCGCTTTTCGTCCTTCATCAACTTTAAATTTCCAGCTTACGGTTTGATCACTACCGGTACCTGACAGGTATTCAATTTGGGTTTGTTGCGATCGTGCCCATACGCATACCAGAAATAAGAATCCAAGAATAATATTTTTAGAGTAATTCACCTTTTCTACTATTAGTTTATAGTTCTAAAATTATTTGGGTTCAATTAAATTGAATTGAATCAGTTAAATCTCCACTCTTTTTCAATACAATTTTATCACCGGGTACCTTAAAAACTGCGTCTTCAAAACTGATATTTCTTGCGTCTAGAAATATCATTAACGAATCATTACTTTTTACCTTTATATGGTTAAATGATAGATTAGTAGCATCATTAACAACAAAGAGCTCTTCACTTTCACTAACACTAACATTTTTCATTTGAAGGTTAGTCATAGGTGATTCTGGGATTCCGTAAATTTTTAAAAAAGTTTTTGCATTCTCTACCAGAATATCTTTCATGTAAATATTCCTGAATTGGGGAGTAAGATCATTGATTTCTCGCCTTGGCATCCTTTCAGCTAGATTTCCAACATACATAGGCTGTCCAAGCATATCCCATTTAAATGCTGTTCCATGAAGATTCATTCGAATTCTTTCGTAATACAGGTTCTCACCTCCGCCTCCCCGAGGTCTTCTGGTTTTAAATCGAATACCTACTCCAGTATTGTCAAAAACACAATCTTGAACATAAAGATTTTTAATACCCCCAGCTGTCTCACTACCTACAGTAACTGCACCATGTCCTTGCTTGGCTAGGCAGTATCTAATTACAACATTTTCTGTAGGCATATTTACTCTTAATCCATCTTCGCCTCTTCCGGCTTTCATGGTAAAACAATCGTCTCCACTATTGAGGGTAGAATATTCGATAAGAACATTTTTTGAAGATTCGATGTCGATACCATCTCCTCTAGGTATTCCAACAGAATTTACTGTAATCCCTCTAATTATTACTCCATCACAATAGACCGGAACAATATTCCAGAAAGCAGTCCTTTCCAAAGTAACACCTTCAATATAAACATTAGTACAACTTGTTGGAGATATTAGCATCGGTAAAAAAATGGACTCCCCATTATAGCCTTCGTAAACTCTTTCTTCCACAGGCTTCTCAATAGGAACAAAATTTTCAGTAACATCTTCCGTCATCATCTGGCTTTTCACAGGGCCTTCTTCCGGCCCGTATATGGTTCCTTTTCCAGTCACTGCAATATTATCCTGTTCATAAGCATATATACAAGCTCCAAGAGACATCACTTCAACGCCTTCATGTCGTGTAAAAACAGCAGGTCTGTAGTCTTCTAATTGTCCTGAAAAATATAGTTCAGCCGCTTCCTCCAGATATAGGTTCACATTGTTTTTTAGTTCAATTCTTCCAGTTTTCCATTTACCATTTGGAATAATAACTTTTCCACCACCCTGCTGGCTAACCTCATCAATAGCTTTTTGAATAATACTTGTGACTATCTGACCTTCTTTCCCTCCTTGATTTCTAATATTTACTTCTCTATCTTCAAAAACTGGTCTTTTAAAGCCTGGCATCTTGAAAGGTGCTTGTATGGGAGCTATGGTATCGGGCATATTATCAGCTCCAACTTCATCTATCTTTACGATGCTATCTAAAGAAAAATACTGCTTATTTTTAATCTGAGATAATTTCTTTTTCTCAGGATTTTTACAAGAAACAACTGAAGATATTAAAATCATTAAAAAAATAAGATTGAATAATTTATTCATGATAAGTTTTTTAATCTTACTTTCCTGCTAGCTTCATTTTTGTTCTTTCTTCCCCTCCATTTAGCAGGTAAACCAGCGGCAAAGGTCTATCTTGATTTTCTATGAACTGAGGACGATTTTGCCATGGAGTAATGGATAGAACATTAGTAAAATCCATCCAATATTGTAATCTTGAAGGCTTTAAACCCCATGTCATGTGAAAGTGATTTGCAGGAGCATATTGTTTATATTCAATCATCGATGCATATCTGGGTATGACAAAGGTGTGAGGCCATGTTGGGTTGGCACCATCACAAATTATTTGAGCTAATTTTGATGGTAGCTCGACAGTTTCAGCCTCGTCCCAAATCATAGAGAACATTCCGTTTAAGGATGAATATGAAAGTCTTGCTGCAATTCCCTTAATTTCTCCTGGTGATTTAAAATGAACCGAATTTCCTAAGTAATAAAAATAATCTACTGCCTTCGGGAAGTTTATTTTACTCATAATTTCCTTTTCTGAAGCTCCGGGTTTTGCAGCCCAATTAAATGAAGCCGAACCTGAATTTACGCCATCTACAAAGCCTTTCTGCATCCATTTTTCATTGCCCGCAGTTTTGATTTCATGTTCTTGAGCTAATTGTTTTGAATCTTCCTTTTCATATACCTTCCTAAAGTCCATAAACAATGGAGGATTACCACCTGAAAGCCAGGTCATGAATAATTGAGTTAGGAGCCCTTGAACATCAGCCTCTGTTGCAAATGGAATAACTTCCTTTTCTCCGTTATGGTCAAAAGTTGAATTGAATAGAGATTCCATAATATCTGCCACTGGTAATTGTATCCCTCGATCATCAGAGCCCCACTCCAATTGACTCATAAAACCTCCACCTACCGCATCAAGATCATCAAGAAGATCTCGAACAATTAAATACAAAGCTAAACTTTTCTCTAGTAACTCTTCATCTTTTTCCTCAGGAAGTTCGATTTTGTCTTTACCGTATGAAAATAACCAACTTTTTAGTTTTTGGACTTCTTCTATATCGTAAGACTTTTTTTGAAGCATATCTGCTAAAAGCTTCATATCTAAACGAGTTATTTCTAATCCAAAACGATTTCTTGTTTCCATAACATGAGGTAAAGCCGTTTCCATGCCCATAGAATCGTGTCCAAATACCACAACTCGTTTACCTTTTAAACCCTGGAAAGTAGATGCTGCATAGCACCAATCTATCAAAGATGATAATGTATCTTCGCTCATCCTAGGGGATTCTCCTTTATCTGGCCATGATCCTATATTTATATGTGAAAGTTTACCGTATTGCGCAATTGCACCATTTGTTGCATGAGTATAGACTACACCTGGTCTGGTTGCAGAATTTCCAGTGGTGAAATTAATCGGAATGTCTTTAGGAAAGTGAGATAGTAAAGAGATTGTAGTCAATTGAGGGAATGACCAGGTATCTGGCACACAAACCAAGACATTAACGCCCGCCTGTAAAAATTGTTTTGCAACTAGATCTGCTTGAGGTTCTAAATCTACTAATATATCTGAATATACTACATCTACAAAACTATTATCTGGTAACTTTATTGTTCCAGCAAGTGATTCTGCAACATGTACTACCAAGTTTTTACACCGTTCTCGACTACTATTATCTATTCTTGGATCACATGGTGCAAACACACCAATTACAGCTTGGGATGTACTCTGATTTATTTCTTTTGAAAGTAATTTGGCGTTCATTTTGCTAATTTTAGATTAGACCATTATTTTTATTATGCAATAAAATATTTAAAAGAAAACCGCTTAGAAATATTACTATTGTACCGACTACGATTGTTAGGTTGGTATGCAGAGGGTTTTTAAATAAAATCCATTTCTCTGAGGTTACAAATACCGGTGTGAGACTCATCCAAGCTATAACCAGAATACCTATGATTACTGCAATTGTAGCTTCAATCTTTTTAATTTTTCTTGATAAAAAGCCAAGTAAGAAAAGTCCGAGTACACCTCCACTAAATATAGAAGATAAAGCCCACCATGTATCTAGGGCACTTTTTACAGAAGTCATAGCCAGAGAAACTAGAATGCTTAAAACTCCCATTATTATTCCTGAAATTGCTAAAATTCTAAATTCATTTTTACTAGAAAACTCTTTATTATTTCTTTTGAAAAAATCAGTTAAGATAACTGTAGAACTACTATTAATGCTAGTCGAAATAGTACTCATTCCTGCTGCAAAAATTGAGGCAATTAATAATCCTGTTACTCCTTTAGGTAATTCAGCTACTATAAAATATGGGAAAATCTTATCCGCCTCAATTATATTACCCAATGTACTTGGCAAAAGCTCAGGGAAAGTCTTGTAGTAAGCAAATAAAGCCGTACCTATCATAAAGAATAAGAGGGAAACAGGAATGTAAAGTAAACTTCCAAACCAAGTAGAACGTTTTGCTGCCTTCTCGGTCTTTGCACTCATATAACGTTGTACGTAATTTTGATCAATTCCAAAATTTTGAAGATTAATGAAGAATCCATAGAATAGAACAACCCAAAAAGTAGACTCTGTAAACTTGAAATTGAAACTTCCTAGATCGAATTTATTATTGTCTCTGCCTATTTCTATTATTTGGTCGGTTCCTTCTGGCATGGAGGCAACTATTAACAAAAGACAAGCTATTGCTCCTGATATCAAAACAATGCCCTGAATAGCATCTGTCCAAATTACGGCCTCTATTCCTCCCATAGCGGCATATACAATTACAAAAAGGCCTGTACCTATTATAATTGTATTAATATCCCACCCTAAAAGAGCATTAGTTGGTAAAGCCAGTAAATATAAAATCGTGCCCATACGAGCAAGCTGTGTCAAAAGATAACATATAGACGCATAATTTCTTGCCCATGAACCAAATCTCTCCTCTAAATGATAGTATGCTGATTGACTGTTGATTTTTCTGTAGAGCGGAACAAAAAATTTTACTGCAAAAAAAGCAGCTAAAGGAATAGAAAGACTAAACACGAAACTGTTCCAATTGCTTAAATAGGCCTTTCCTGGTAGCGCAAGAAAACTTATACTACTTACAAAGGTAGCGAAAATTGACATCCCAATAGCCCAAGATGGTATTCGCTGTCCTCCAGTCATATAATCATTGGTAGTTCTATTCTTCTTGAAGTAAAACGAAATCCCAAAAAAAAGAATAGCCGTCAAATAGAGAATAAAAACCAACAGATCAACAAGAGGTAACCCCATTATAGAATTTTCTTTTGAATTTTCTTAAGTATTATTTCTAGCCGATCTTTTTCTTCCTTATTGAACTGATGTAATGGTGATGACATATAACCACTGCACAGCCCCATAAGGTTTAGTGCACATTTCAAACCTTTAAGATAACTTGAACCATATTTACCAATAGAATAAATTTCTGTAGAAATCTCCATGACAAGATCATGTAGATCCCTAACTTTTTCAATATCGCCGGCTACAGCAGCACTATATAACTCGACATAAAGCCTAGGAAACATATTAGCTCCACCATTCACCCCTCCGGCACCACCTAACATAACGGTTTCTGCTGTAACTTCTTCAGGACCTACAAAAAGTGAGAAATCATCATAATCCTTCATTTTATAAAGTAACTTATTAAAATAAGCGGTATTACCAGAACTATCTTTTAGTCCGATAATTTTTTCATGCTTAGATAGATATTCAACCGTATCTGGCTCAATATTAATTTTGGTATGAGAAGGCATGTTATAAAGAAATAGTGGCAAAGGTATTCTATCAGCTAGGTATTCGTAATATTCTATTAATTCAGGCTGTCCTAAACTAAAATAGTAAGGCGGGGCTGCAACTAAAGCTGATGCACAACATTGTTTAGCAGTTTCAGCTAACCTTAAGCTCTCTGAAACTGCTGTATCCGTTATACCTACCAAAACGGGAACTCGACCTTTTACAATATCGCAAGTTTCCTCGATCAAACGATGTCTTAAGGCATAGGGTAGGCTGGTACTTTCCCCAGTAGTTCCAAGTATAAATAGTCCATGAACACCTCCTTTAATTAGGTGTTCTATTAAATTTCTAAGCCCTTTTAAATCAAGTTCACTTTCGTTGTTTAAGGGTGTAATCATAGGAGGAATAATTCCCCTAAATTGACTACTAGCAATATTAACAGCCATATAGTAAATAGGTAAGTTGGTTTCTATCAAACTTATTATTTACTTAGATAAAAACTATCCTGTACCGTCTTGGCACTAGCTAACTAAAGGCTTTTTAATCAAAAGAAGTTGCAATTTGTTTAGAACAACCTAAACCATCAACACCTAGTTCTACAATATCACCAGGTTTTAAATAGCGTGGAGGATTTAATCCCATTCCTACCCCAGATGGCGTACCTGTCGAAATAATATCTCCTGGCATTAAGCTCATAAATTGGCTTAAAAAGCTAACAATTTCTTCAACTCCAAAAACCATATCGCAAGTATTGCTTTTTTGCATGATTTCGCCATTAAGTTTCAACCAAAGGTCAAGATCTTGCGGATTAGGTATTTCATCTTTTGTTGCAATAAAAGGGCCTAGAGGAGCAAATGTGTCGCAACTTTTCCCTTTAACCCATTGTCCAGATCTTTCTAATTGAAAGGCTCTTTCACTATAATCGTTGTGCAAGGTATAGCCTGCTACATGATCCATAGCCTCATCCTTGGATACATATTTTGCTTTTTTGCCTATAACTATAGCCAACTCAACTTCCCAATCTGTTTTTTTGCTATTTTTAGGTATAACTAAGTTATCATTTGGGCCTACGATTGCGCTTGTAGCTTTGAAAAAGATAACAGGTTCTGTAGGAATTTGAGCTCCACTTTCTTTGGCATGCTCTGCATAATTCAGACCTATACAAATAAGTTTAGATGGCTTATAGACAGGTGACCCCAATCGGGTATCGGGGGAAATTATTTTACATTTTTCTTTGTTCTCTTCTACCCATTTAGATAGATTTTCAATTTCGTTATTACCAAAAAATTGGTCGTCATAATCAAGCCCAAATCCAGAGACATCTATTCTCGTTCCGTCTTTAAGCTGCACTCCAGGCTTTTCCTGACCAATTTGACCATATCTTATTAATTTCATGTTTTATTATTTTACCCATTTAGTTTAATAAACCCACCGTCTATAGGAAAATTAGTACCTGTTACGAATGCCGCTTCATCGGAACATAAATAAAGTGCTAAATTTGCTATTTCTTCAGGTTTTCCCATTCTGCCTAAAGGTTGAGTTTTTGAAAGTTCTTCAAATTTATCCTCAATCTCATTGGGATAATTTTTTCTAATAAAACTATCCACGAATGGTGTATGTACTCTTGCAGGAGAGATGCAATTGCATCTTATGCCATTATTTACATAATCTTTAGCAATTGAGTAGGTCATTGTTAAAACTGCGCCTTTTGACATTGAATATGCAAACCGATCTTGAATACCAACAACTGAAGCTATACTTGCCATATTTAGTATTACACCTTCATTTTTTTTCTTAAAATGCGATAGTACAGCTTTGGAGCAATTAAATATACCTTTTACATTAACTTTATAGATCCTGTCAAAATCTTCCTCGGTAGTGTTCTCTAGGTTTCCTACATGTGCAATACCCGCATTATTTACTAAAATATCTATAGAATTGTTTTTCAATATATCTAGAAAAACATTCTTTACCTCTTCATACTTAGACACATCGCAGGACATAAAAGTAATCGTTTCAGTTTTTATATTAAATGATTCAAAGTTGAGATCTATTACAAAAACCTGTGCACCATGTGAGATAAACTTTTTTGCAATTGCTTCACCAATTCCGCTTGCACCACCAGTAATGACTACATTTTTATTTGCTAAATTAAATTCTGATCTCATAGTACTCTAATTATTCCTATTAACATAATCTTTATATAATTGATGCCAATCTCTTCCATTAGAATTTAGATACTGCTCAGCTTTGGTTTTGTATATCTCAAATATTGCAGATATTTCTTCCATGTTTTTATAATCGATTGATTGCTCCCTAGCACTTTCTAAAAGTTTTCTAATATAAACTGCTTCCTCTTCTTTCAAATCTGGCACTATAGCATGATAACCTTTCATGGTAAAATCTACTTTACCAACGGTATATTTATCCAAAATTTGAATTACTTCTTTCTCAGAAAGGTGCTTACGTAATCCAGACATAAATTTTTCATGAATAGCTTTTGGTTTAGCTGAATGTGCAATTATTCTTCTATCCAATTCAGAGAGCTGATCTCCATTTTTCGGATTTATTCCATTAGGAACCTCAGTATATGGATGGGAATTATGATAATCACGAACAAGCTTAAGATGATTAGAAATAATTTTTTCGAGACTTTCTATTTTCTCATTATCTCTCAATTTTAAACTTGAAACCCACTTTGATGCCTTCTGATCTTGATCATGATCACTATTATTTTGAGCGAAGGCATTTTTCGGAAAAACAAGTATAAGAAAAGTTACAAAAGCTATACATTTAAGTGTCATAGAAAAAATTCATTAATTTTATAAACTTAAAATATTACAATGTAATTCCTATCCTGTGCCTTCCAGTACCAATTTTGAGTGAATAGTTATTTGAAGTGATGCAATTTTAGCCAGTTAAGTAAGCTAGTTGGCCAAGTATTATTGGTAAGCTGTATTCCCATCCCGAAGCCGTGCCCACCATTCTCAAATATATGAATTTCAGCAGGAACTTTATGTTCTTGCAGTGCCTTTAAATAGTTAAGACTATTTTCTACCGGAACAGCATGATCGTCCATCGCATGAATCAAAAATGTTGGTGGTGTATTTTCTGAAACCTGAGTTTCATTAGAAAAATGTTGTACTAATTCTTCTGAAGGTGTTTTCCCCAATAAGCGCTCTCTGGAACCTCGATGGGTAATTTCATTGGTTAAACTTACAACAGGATAAACCAATATTGAAAAATCTGGTCGTGCACTTTTTTCTATTTCTGCAGAATAAACTTTTTCATCAAAGTGTGTAGAAAGCGTTGCTGCTAAATGCCCGCCTGCAGAAAAGCCCATAATCCCGATCTTGTTAGAATCAAGATTCCATTTTTCTGCATTAGTTCGCAAGACTCTTACAGCGCGTTGTGCATCCATCAATGGGCCTACAGATTTATCTTCCATGATTTCATCTGAAGGTAAGCGATACTTTAAAACGAATGCTGAAATTCCTTCAGAAGCCAGCCATTCTGCCAGTTTAAAACCTTCTTTATCGATTGCCAAATGACTATAACCGCCACCGGGAAAAATAATAACCGCGCTTTTTAACGAATCTCCCTTTGCCAAATACGCATAAAGTTTAGGCTCTTTAACTTTGCTTACACCGGTTAATTGATCGCTATCAAACTTTTGCTCTTCCTGGTATTCATTATTTTCAATACTTCCGGGAATTTTCCCTTTCCATAGGTCTATTTTAAAATCTTGCGCATTTGAGACTGAAACAAAAAGAAAACTTATTACAAATATGATTTTAGACATTTCAATAAATATTATTAATGTGCTACGAACTATACAATACCTTCAAATGCCGTTCGTACAAATTTAAAGTTACATTTTCTTCAATCTTGTCTCGACAAGAATCCAATAACGAATAAAATTCATCTTTTTCACCTGCAATTTTATAAGCACAATGCATCAATTGCCGAAAATGAGGGTTATAATTTTCATTTTTTTGATCGTGTCGTAGCGCACTTGCAAAAGCTGCTCCGTTTTCAAATGCACTTTTCTGCGGAAGTTTTTCTTTTTTAATATTCAAAACTTCCGTATAATTTTCTGTAAGTTCTTCGTATCGATCTAAGGCTTCATTATACAAATTCTGAATAAATTTGAAAGCTTCCTCGCCACTTTCAGCTAAACCAATAGCTTCTTCAAGCCAGGTGGTTCCTGCGGTTTTTACGTGTAAACCACTATCATGCTTTTTTATCAGTTTATTGATGATTGGATAAATTGAGAATTTATCGCTCCCACTATGCACGCTTAACTTTAATTCTTTAGGCATATCAAATTCAGATTTCACGAATTTCAACACACATAAATCATCTTCAAATTCTTTACTGAATTGGTCTAAATCACCTTCGTAATCGATCCCTTTGTAAAAATTACCAGTAAATTTTGGAGCAATTGTATTTACAGGAACTTTATAGAAAGTTAAAGCGGCAAGAACAAAAAATAATTCGGTTGGTGTTTGTGGATTTTCAACCTCATCGATAGAAACTTCAGTAAAAAACCTTTCTTCCTTTTTTGATTTAATGTAGAAATACACTTCAGAAGCTTTTTTCATGGCAAAAAGAAAAGTCTTGGTCATTTCTTTAAAATCTGCTTCAGAAATATCGATTTTCGCGTCTATTCCTTCAATATTAAAAGATGATAAATACTGCTGAAAAAACTTTTTAAATCCTACAATATCTTCTGAAATGGACTGTTCACCAATAAATTTAGCAACATCGATGGTAAAAAAATTACTGTTTTCCAGAAAAGGATCTACTGTGTCTCTATCAATATGATCGGCATCGATAAAATAATCTTGGGTAAAATTTAAAGCTTTGATAGCATTTTTTGCTTCTTCTAACACACTTTTTGGCTTTGTATTTACCGTTTCGTGTTCACGGTTTGATTTATTCCAAACCGGAGTTACCGGAATACCATCTTCCTGTATTTTTAAAATGGCATTTAACTGCGCTTTTCCTTCTTTTCCAAATCGATCTCCTGTTCCAAATGAAAATCTCCCTAATTCTGCCATGTTTTAAATTTTGAGATTAATTATTTCCTACATCTTTTCCTGCTGCGCTTGGGACTCCGGCTTCTTCGCCGATAATTAAATTATCGACAACTACATTTTTGGTGTTGGTGATCGAAGTTCCGTTTTTTGCTTTCTTTACTTTTATATTCTGAAGCTGAACATTCTCCACCTTGCTATCTTCAAAACCTTGAATCACCACAGCCGTTCCTGTGGCTTCTTCACACTTAATATTATTGATATAAATATCAGAGATTTTTGAATTATGTCCCTCGCCTTCGCCGTGATAGAACGAAGTGATGTAAAAAAGATCTTCGGTTTTATCGAATTTCAGGTTATCGATGTAAATATCCTTGATATAACCACCACGATCGGGATTGGTTTTAAAGTAAATTCCGCGTTTTAGATAGCCGTGTGCTTTGCAATTCTGTACAAATACATTTCGCACGCCGGCGCTCATTTCACTCCCAATTACAAAAGCGTGTAAACCTTTCAGCAGGCAGTTTCTCATCACTATATTTTCTGAAGGTGTCGCTGCATTTGCTCTTCCTTCATCGTCTCTACCGGCTTTTATGGCTACGTTGTCGTCGCCATTATCGAAAGTAACGTCTTCGATTAAAACATCGCTGGTATATTCTAAATCGATGCCGTCGTTATTACTGTTGTGCGAATCGTAAGACAAGCCGCGCAAAGTGGCACTTTTACATTTTAGCAGATGAACACACCAAAACGGCGCATTTTTAATTCTTAAACCTTCAATTAAAATGCTTTCTGAATTCACCAATTGTAATAATTGCGGACGCAGATAATTACCTTCTCCAAATTGTCGATCTTGAAGCGGAGTCGAATTATGATTCATCTCCCTACTTTTTTGCTTGGCAGGATCTTCTTTGCTTTTCCAACTTTGCCAGAATTCTTTTCCGTTTCCGTTTATGGTTCCGCTTCCGGTAATGGCAACGTTTTTTAAATTATTACCATAAATTAACGGACTATAATTGTACAACATCGTCCCTTCCCAACTGGTTAAGACCATCGGGTAATCTTTAGGATTGGTGCCGAAATCAAGCAATACGCCTTCAGCTAAATGAAGTTCCATATTACTGATTAAATGAATTGGTCCTTCCAGCTGATATTCGCCTTTTGGAACGATCAATTTTCCGCCGCCTTTTTTCTTGAGTGCTTTTATCGCTTTATCAAAAGCTTTTTTACTGTCTTTTGCTGAATTTGGTTTTGCGCCGTAATCTAAAACCGAAACCTCAACTTCAGGAATTTCAGGCAACTGAATTCGGTTAACGATTTCATCAATTTGAGTTTGCTTTTCTTCCGAAGAAAGCTGAGCAAAACTCAGCATTGGAAATAATACGAGTAGAAATAGACTAATTTTATTTTTCATCTTCCAAAAAATCTTCCCGAATAGGATTAAACACATCGATTAAAACTCCGGGTTCGAGGCATTCAGCGCCGTGTTCGGTATTTGGTAATACAAAAAAACCATCGCCGGCTTCTAAAATATTCGATTCGCCATTGATCGTAATTCTGAATTTCCCAGAAGCCACATACGATCCCTGCGTATGAAAATGATCGTGTAAAGCACCAATCGCACCTTTTTCAAACTTTACCTTCACTAACATTAACTGCGGATTATAACCGATGAATTTTCGGGTAATTCCTTCCGCAGCAAATTCCCATTCGCTTTCGTTGTCTTTGAAAAAAATTGGTGGTGTGTACATTATAAAAGTTCTTTTTTAAGGGTAGATTCTTTGATGTATTTCTTTAAAGTTAAATCTTTTTTAGCGATTTCCTGTAGCGCCAAACTAGCGACCAAAGTAGCGCCTTGCTCAGATAAATGGGTGTTATCGCTTTTCCCATCGGGATAATAAGCCACTTCTCCCGGTTCGAAATGTAAATGCAGATCGGCCGATTCTTCAGCTCCAAATTTCACTTCTAATTGCTCGGTTAACCATTGCATATCGATAAACGGAACATCCAGATCTTTAGCGACCATTCGAACTACCAAAGGATATTCACCGTGCGTATCGACCAATGTGCCGTGTTCATTAAAATTTCTACGAACGATCGAACTCATTAAAATTGGCGTTGCACCTTTTTCTCGAGTTTCCTTTACGTATTTCTCTAAATTATAACGGTACTCGGTAAATGGATTGGTAAATCGATCGGGCGACTTGATTTTCTGGTCGTTATGCCCAAACTGAATGATCACAAAATCGCCCGGTTTAAGTTTTTCGTAAACCGTTTGCCATCTTCCTTGGCTAATAAAACTTTTGGAACTACGCCCATTCACCGCGTGATTTTCGATTGTGATTTCATCGCTCATTAACTCAGGCAACATTTGTCCCCAGCCGTGTTCAGGGTTTCCTTCGGGATTCTTTTTATCGGACATTGTAGAATCGCCGATAAGATATAATGTTTGCGCCTTTACCGAAATCACCATCAAAAAAATGGCTAAAAAACTAAAGAATTTTGATCTCATAATTGTATAATTTGGGCATTCCCTTTATCCCATTCGGGCTAAGGGTCAGGCTCTCGCTACTCGCTTTTTGCTTAGCCGAAAAAAGGCTAAGCAAAAGAGCTTAAACACGTCGCTCGATCCTTAATGCAATTAAACTTAATTGTTAGGATTCCAGTCGTTTTGGTTTCCCGAGAATATATTTTTAATGGTATATTTTTTTACTTCAGCTTCAGTGAGTTGATGTGACCAGTCCACTCGAGTTTTAGGATAAGCTCCTTTGCCTTTGCTTTGATATTCTGCGTAATAAGTTGTTTTATCTTTCTGCGGAAACATTTTATCACCCGTCCACGGATCCCAGCCTTTTTCAACAATATGTTCACCTAATGTTGAATTGATAAACACCGTTTTGGCGTAAGAACGCCAAGGCCTTCCTAAATAAACTTTATCGACACCTTCTTTAGCAATTAACTCGCAATCAAAAAATACATAGCCAAATTCCTGATTGGCTGGAGTTGCAGCTGCGGTGACATAAGAATTCGCCAGACTTTTGATCGTACACTCTTCAAAAACACAAGTGGCTTGCCCAAAAATAAAATCGGTTGTCCCTTCGATATAGCAGTTTTTGTAATATTGGCGGCTGCCCTCTGTTGCCGTGTATAAAGTATCCTGGCATCCTAATAAATTACAGTTTTCAGCAATAAATCGATCACCTTCTACATGAAGCGCAACCGCCTGCCCACTTTCACACCAGGTATTTTGAATCGTTAAATTTCTAAAATGAATATCATCTCCCTGAACTAAAACGGTGAACGAAGCAAATGTGTTTAGTTTTTCTCCGGTAACTTTATCGATCTTCCCCGAATAATCATTCCCCTGAATAATTGTTCCCTTTTGGCTCTCACCAATTAAGCTAAGTTGATGCTTCCAGGTTGGGATTATAATTTTCTCGTTGTAAACTCCATTTTTGATAAAAATCTCCACTTCCCCAGGACCTAAATCCCGAGTGGAATTTACTGCTTCCTGGATGGTTTCAAAATCTCCTGATCCGTCTTTTGCTACAGTAATTTTAAGATAAGGTTCCTGTGCTGAAGCAATTTGAACAGCGAAAAAAAGTATCCATATTTTAAACAATCTTAATATCATTATTCTCTAAAAATTTTATTCAAAAAGGAAACAGTATAATCTAAAGTCGGTTGAAACCAAGGCTCTAATAACCAAAAAGAGTGCGGAGAATCCTCTAATGTATGTACTTCATAATAGGTACCATATTTATCCATTATTTTGATCATATCATCACGCCCCGCGTGAAATCTTGGCATCGAACTATTAATAAATAAAGTTGGTGGCGTATTTTCACCTACATATTCCAGTGGTGAAGCCTCTTTCCAATTTTTAGGATTTTCCGTTCGAGAACCATCTAACCAAAGTCCTGCAATTTCACCTTCCGCGCTCGCTTCAGGATGAACAAAAGAAACAATACCGTCTACATTCACGATCGCCTGAACTTTCGAAGAAATTTCTTCATCCTCCTCGTTGTAGATTTCTGAATTTGGAGTTACACCAACCAAAGTCGCCAGTTGTGCACCGGCAGAAGTTCCTAAAACTGCTATTTTATCTGAATCGATATTGTAGGCTTTTGCGTTAGATTTTATCCAGCGTATGGCATCTTTAATATCGATCACCCCGGCAGGATACACTGCTTCCTGACTCAGCCTATAAGCAATAGTTATGGCTACAAATCCATTTTCAGCAAGGTTTTGCGCCATTATACGCTGATTTTCTTTGCTTCCGGAAATCCATCCACCACCGTGAATCAACAAAATTACAGGCGCTTTTTCTTCTGCAGAAAAAACAGGTCGATAAATATCTAATTTGAGTATTGAGCTTGCTGTTTCTTTATATTCAATATCTTCTTCAGCAATAATATTTTCAGAAATTAGAGGCTTAATAGGTTTTATAAACGGATAATCCTTTTTATATTTTTCTACAGTTGTGGAAATGGTATAAGGCCGCACCTCTACCTTTTTTTGGGCAAAGGTGCTTTGGCCTAAAACCAAAATTACAAACACAACAATGAAATTTTTAGTCACTTTTTATTTATTCAATTCTAAGCTGGCCAAAATAAATGGCCCTGTTCCCTTGGGATCGTTAGAGCGAATTTCTTCGTTTACATAATACTCGAAAGACGCATCGCGATAGGGGTCTCCGCCAAGACCCGCAACCGCACAACACTGATTAAGATTAACAGTTCCGTCTTCTTCAACAGTGATTAAATTATTTAAAATTCCCTGGTAGGTTTTTTCAGCTTCAGCTAAATATTTCTCTGGTAAATAACCATTATTAGCTGCTTTGGCGAAAGTGTATGCAAACATAGAAGATCCCGTAGCTTCCAGGTAATTCCCTTCTTTATCACCTTTATCCAAAACCTGGTACCAAAGCCCGGTTTCCTGATCCTGAACTTTTAATAAAGCTTCAGCATAATTTTCTAAATAACCAATTAATTTTTCTCTTCCGGGATGGTCTTCTGGCAAATAATCCAACACATCGACCATAGCCATACCGTACCAACCCATTGCTCTAGACCAGAAATTTGGCGATGTACCGGTTTCGTTATTTGCCCATTTTTGCTCTTTACTCTCATCCCAACCGTGGTATAAGAGTCCAGTTTCTTCATCTAATGTATGTTCCTGGATAAGATCGAATTGACGTACAATTTCGTCGTAAGCTTTTTGAGCTTCCTCACCTTCACTAAACATTTGCGTATAATGCGCGTAAAAAGGTTCCGCCATATATAAACCATCTAACCACATTTGGTGTGTATAGCGTTTCTTATGCCAAAATCCTCCGTCTGAAGTTCTAGGTTGATTTTCTAATTGTTTTCGTAAAGTATCAGCTGCTTTTTTGAAGCGCTCCTCTTTAGTTTTTGGATATAGATACAGTAAAACATCTCCAGATTTTATCATATCCAGATTATATTTTTCGATATCGTAAGTTTTTATAGTCCCATTGTCCTCTATTAAAACATCGGCATAATCATAAATATAATCATAATATTTTTCCTTATTGGTTTGTTGAAAAACACCTTTAGCTGCTGTTAAAACCAAACCATTAGTGTAACTCCATCTAGCTTTATCTACAAAATCCAGCTTTGATGCTTCTGGAAATCTTTTTATTTCTGAAAGCAACATACGCTCAGACCATTTAAGATCTTTTGAAATACCTTCTTCTGTAGTATCAATATTAGATGTTTCAGCGGTATTTTTGTTTTCATTTTTGCATGAAAACATCATTAAAATAACCAGCAGAATTACTGCCGTACTAAGAGCAAAACTATATTCTTTTTTCTTCATGTTAATTTAATTTACCATTTTCCTGAAGTGTATTTAAATGCTCATCTAAACTTTGCACAAATTCTTCTTCACTTGCTAATCCATTCTTTTCCTGCTCCCAAGCTGCCAAAATATAATAAGAAACTGTGCTTTTAGTTGGTTTAAAGATTACTAAATGATCATGTGGGCCTTCCTGAATTTTTTCTACTTCTGAAGTTTTGTAAAATATCGCCATACCCAGTTGATCCTCGTCATTTACCAGTGTTTGTGTACCATAAGTTGCGATATAACCCCACTCGCCATCTTCACTCTTCTTCTCCGTTAAAGGAATATCTTCAAATTTTACAATTCCGGTAGTTAGCCCCTCTATTTCTGCGGAAGGTTTTAAATCTATCTTACTAAATCTTCCTTCAGGATAAATACTGAAAGTGGCATCAAGATCGATGGAGTCTTCTCCGGTTACCCAATCATCATAATCGATAAAAACTGATGATTTATTTTCGCTATTTTCTATGGAAGCTATGGTGTTACCTACGTTTCTAAAATGAGCGACAGAATCGTTCATGTATCTCCCATAACCGCCAAGTCCTACAGATTTTCCCGCTTTTAAAATATCCTGCCCCCATCCTGAGTCGTGGTGGTAATCTTCATAATTTTCCTGCCCAACATAAGGCAGTACAATAGTATCTTCTTTCTTTCCCCAAATATCTATAGCGTTTCTCCAATCCAGATAAAATCTAAATCCAACCTGACTATTTTCCCATCCCGGACCTTCGTACCGAATATAATAAGCATGATCGCTATGGCCTTCTGGCAACTGTAACGAATCGACATTCATAAACTCGCCCCCACCAAATTTCTCTGGCTTCCAATCGTCACCTTTTCTTATGGACAACTCGGCATAAGTTTTTGCGTCCTTATCTGGTTTTTGCCAGGCAGTTTCGGTTTGTGATTCTTTTGTTTCAGTTTGAGTTTGGTCCTGTTTCTTTTCTTCTTTGCAGCTGGTTAAAACTAAAAAAGAAGCGAAAATTGTTGGTAAAAAAAATCTATTCATAATTTACTGGTTATAGTTACTTAAAAAAGCCAAAGAGAAGCGTGCAAATAGCCGCTTCCCTTATGACTAACCAATCAACTTAAAATAATCTAAACATCTACTAACTTAAATAGGATACTGTTTAAAGTTCGATTTATTTCTCTATTTTGATAATGCGGGTTCTAGGTTTATTCTTTTTATTAGCATAACTCAGTTTAACCGTATCTTCTTGCAAATCTTCTTCTTTTTGAAGCTTTAATTGAAAATCTGCTTCTTTTGAAGCATCAATCGTTTTCGTAGTAAAACCAATATAATTAACTACAACTTTAGAATCTGCCGGAATATGCATTTCAAAATTTCCCTTGGCATCGGTAGTACTTCCATAAGCAGTATTAGGAACAAAAAGATTTACGCCTTTCAGGGCCTTTCCTTCTTCTGAAGTAACGGTACCAGATATAGTTTTAAATTCCTGTGCATTTATTTGGTTAAACAAACCCATCCCCAGCATTACTAAAAATACCATTAAAAATTTGCTGTAATTTCTATCATTCTTTCTCATCGTTCATCCAGATTAATTAATTAGTAATTTATTTTTTGTAGTAATATAGAACTACATTTTTTCGCCATTGATGATCACATTTTCATAATTCACAGGATCTGCATCAGTAATTTTTTCAGCAGTATCTGCACCATCAATAGTTATATTTTTAAGATTAATATTTGAAACTTTAGATCCTTCACGGCCAGCGATTAAAATTCCGTATTTACCTGCATTTTTCACCGTCACGTCTTCCATGTAAATATTAGAGATTTCAGGAAAAAATTCTCCATCCTGATTATCATAAATTCCGTAGTGAAGATTTACTTTAAGCATGGCTTCTTTTACCTGGCCAACCTGTACATTTTTCACATAAACGCCATCTACAAAACCTCCTCTTAAAGTATTGGTCTTAATCCTAATGGCTCTATCTAAATTAGGGCTATCCATCGTACAGTTTCTAACAAATACATTTCGTACACCGGCTGAAATCTCACTTCCCATCACTACTCCACCGTGGCCATCTTTCATTTCGCAATCCTCTACGATGATGTTTTCACTAGGAATATTTACCCGGCGACCGTCGTTATTTCTACCAGATTTGATGGCGATACAGTCGTCTCCTGTATTAAACAAACAGTTCTTAATATGTACATTCTTAGCATATTCTGGATCACAACCATCATTATTTGGACCGTGGCTATTTACGGTCACACCATCTACCGTGATATTATTTGATTTTATAGGATGGATTACCCAAAATGGTGCATTGGTAAAAGTTACTCCTTGAACGAGAACGTTTTCGCAACTAAAGGATTCAAAGAAAGTAGGACGTAATTGATGTCCCTCTCCAAAAACACGATCTGCAACAGGAGTACCCTCTTCATTCATTTTTCTTAATGAAGGTAAGTTATGATCATCTTTTTGTTGTGGTGTTCCCTCCTTATGGCCGTATCTTTCGGCACCACACCACGGCCACCAGTTTTCATTATCGGCCTGCCCGTTAAATGTACCTTTGCCTGTCACCGCAATATTTTCCTGTTCGAAAGCATAAATTAAGGGCGAATAATTCATTAGCTCTACACCTTCGTAAGAAGTATGTACCACTGGCAAATAATCCTGCTTTTCTTTGCTAAACAATACTTCTGCTCCTTCTTCTAAGTGAAGGTTTACGTTACTTTTTAAATGAATTGGCCCGGTTAGAAATTTCCCTGAAGGAACAATTACCATCCCGCCTCCTGCTTCGTTACAGGCTGCGATGGCTTTTTTGAAAGCTTCAGAGTTTTTCGTTGTTCCATCGGCAACCGCGCCATAATCGAGTACATTGAATTTTTTATCCTGAAATTGTGGAATTTTGATCTCTTTTAAAATGGCTTCAGCTTTATCCCATCCTTCCAAATCCTGGATTTCCTCTGTTTTAACTTCAGCAACATTTTCACTTTCCTTTTTTTCATTTTTACATGAAAACAGGATAGCACAGGATGCAAAAATCAATATTCTTAATCTTGAAATCATAAATTATTAAAATTACAGGTATATTTTTGTAATCGATTGCACTAATTTAAAGTTTAATTATTAATATGCCAAAAAATTCCACTTAAAAATAAACATTTTCTAGTTCTGAAGTTTAAAAATAATAGATAATTACCTTTTAAACACCCATAATAACTAGAAGTCACTCTGGTTTTTAAATCTAATTCTTATATTGTGAAATATTTTATTCGAAATAAATTTAATAATACTTCACGCTAAATGGCAGAAAAAGTTACCATTTATGATATTTCTAAAAAGCTTAAAATAAGTGCAGCAACGGTCTCACGAGCATTAAATGATAATCCTAAGATTAGTGCAAAAACACGTGAGCTGGTTTTAAAGACCGCTGCAGAAATGAATTACAAGCAAAATAGATTGGCGCAAGCTTTAAAAAGTGGTCGTACCAATAATGTTGGGGTTATTGTGCCATATATTAACCGGAGCTTTTTTTCTAGTGTAATTCGTGGTATCGAAGAAGAACTTTCTCCGCATGGTTATCATGTAATTATTTGCCAGACTCATGAAGATGTGAATAATGAAATTAAGCAAATCGATACACTTTTAAATACTCAGGTAGACGGTATATTTATGTCGGTTGCTAAAACCACACAAGATACTTCTCACATAAAAAAAGCACTTGCTGAAAATACACCTTTAGTATTTTTTGATCGTAAAAAAGAAGTAAAAGGTCTAAGCTCTGTAGTGATAGATGATTTTAGAGGAGGTTATCTTGCTACTGAACATTTAATTAAACAAGGTTGTAAAAAAATTGCTCATTTTTCTGGCGATCTTAATGTTGAAATCTATAAAAACAGGCATCAGGGTTATCTAAAAGCTTTGAAGGATAATGGAATCACACCTTTAAAGCGTTTTAGTCTTCAGGTAAATAGTAAGCTAGAATCAGGAATTTCAGCAATTAAAGACTTATGGGAATTTGATGAAAAACCGGATGCTATTTTTTCGTCTAGTGATTATGCCGCTTTGGGAGCCATTCAGGAATTAAAACAAATGGGGATTAAGATTCCAAAAGACGTTTGTGTGGTAGGTTTTAGTAACGAACCTTTTACGAAATATATGGAACTGCCTATTACCTCTGTAGATCAGACTCCGCTTGAAATGGGTAAGATTGCAGCTCAAGTATTTTTGGAACAAATTGAAGGAAGCCAGACACTTACTGTAGAAAAGGAAGTAATACTGGCTCCCAAACTTTTTGTTAGAAATTCTTCTAATCGGAAATTATAAGGAAACGCCGCGTTTCCAGGGAATAAAATCGTTTTGATTATTTTGATCGGCCTTAGCTATGGTTTCTCCACTAGCTACGGCTATTATATATTCCAAAATCTCTTCACCCATTTCTTCGATGGTCTTTTCTCCTTTAATCACGGCTCCACTGTCGATATCTATAATATCTGGCATTCTACCCGCTAAAATCGAATTAGAAGCGACTTTAATCACGGGAGCAATGGGATTACCTGTTGGTGTTCCTAAACCTGTTGTAAATACCACAACATTAGCACCAGAGCCCACCATGGCCGTTGTACTCTCTACATCATTACCCGGCGTACAAAGCAAGTTTAAACCTGGTTTTGTAACGTATTCACCATAATCTAAAATATCCTGAATTGGTGAAGTCCCTCCTTTTTTCGCTGCTCCGGCAGACTTCATCGCATCGGTAATTAAACCATCTTTGATGTTTCCGGGAGACGGATTCATATCGAATCCCGAACCAGAAGCTTCAGCTGCATCTTCGTAAGCACGCATTAATTCTAGAAATCTTTTCGCTTTTTCGTCGTCTACACAACGATTCACTAACTCCTGCTCTACTCCGCATAACTCCGGAAATTCAGATAAAATAGGTGAACCTCCCAAAGCCGAAAGTAAATCTGAAGCATATCCTAAAGATGGATTTGCTGAAATTCCTGAAAAACCATCTGAACCACCACATTCTAAACCTAATTTTAGTTTAGATAATGGAGCCGGTTTTCGTTGAATTTCGTTCGCTTTTTTAATTCCGTCGAAAGATTCCAGAATAATCTTATTCAGCATATCATCAATCGTACCTTCCTCTTGTTGCTCATAAATTAAGATTGGTTTCTTCAAATCTGGATTAATAGCATCCATCGCTTTCTGAAAAATATCGATCTGAAGATTCTGGCAGCCCAAACTTAGTACCGTCGCACCTGCAACATTTGGATTGTTTACGTACCCTGCTAACAATTTAGCTAAGGAAACCGAATCCTGGCGAATACCGCCGCAACCTCCCTGGTGAGTTATAAAACGAACCTCGACATTATCGAATATCGCATCCTCTTCTTCAGGTTCTTCTTCGCTGAGTTCTATATTATTCCCACTAATTAAATTCCGCAGTAATTTTCGCTGTTTAGTGGATTTATGAAAAGAAAGTTCTTTCTCAAAAACATCTTTTAGTAATTCTACATTTCTGTTTTCACAGAAAACTAGCGGAAAAAACAACCATGTATTGGCCGTTCCTACCTGCCCATCTTCACGATGATATCCCATAAAGGTTCTATCTTTCCATTTCGAAATATCTGGCTCTTTATAGCTTACTTTTTCTGTTCTACCAGTTGTTGTGCTAGCCTGATGCTTTACATTATCTACGGTAAGAACATCGCCTTTTTTAATATTTTCTGTAGCTTTTCCAACCAAAACGCCATACATAAAGATCTTACTTTCTGGTTCTAGATCGACCATCGTAATCTTATGTTTCGCCTTAACATCAGAAAGTATTATTACATCTTCCCCTTCAAAATTTATAGTATCACCCTGCCAAAGATCAGTTAAGGCGATCGCCACATTGTCTTCGGGATGTACTTTTATTAGTTTGCTCTTCATCCTTCTTTTGTTTTATACTGAAAAAATGCTGAAATGATTGCTATGCTTTTTCAGTGAAATTTTTATAAGCTTCTTCAATTCCTTTAGTCTCTATAAGTTCTAGAGCTAATGCTACTTTCTCCTGAAGTTCAGGAACCTCTGTTAGATCTGCATCCCAAAACTTTTCGTTACTCAAAACAGCATGACTAATTTCCTGGTAACTATGATTTTCCCAAATTCGTTTAATTTCGTTAATCACGGCTTCATCATCTTTTACCGGTAATACCTTATTGTTCCATTCACCTCTGTAAAATCTTATTAAACAAGCGAATGCAAATACTAAATGCAAAGGTAATCGATTACAGTTAGTTTGAAAAACAAGCAAACTTGGCAAAACTCTAACTTTAAATTTCGAAATCGAATTTAGCGCAATACTTGCCAGTTGGTGTTTGATAAATGGATTTCTGAAACGATCTAAAACCTCTTCAGCAAATGTTTTTAATTCTTCTTCTGAAAGTGATAATGTTGGTATGATTTCATCAAAAATAGCTTGTTTTACGAAAGCTCCGGTGAATGAATCATCTACGGTTTCTTTTACAGTTTCATTTCCGAAGAGTAGAGAAAATGGAACCATCGTAGTATGCGCTCCATTCAAGATTCTAACTTTTCTTGTTCTATACGGCTGCATATCCTTTACTACTACGATATTTTCGTCGATCTTATCAAAAGGAATTTTAGCTTTTAGCTTCTCGTCTCCCTCGATAACCCACAGTAAAAATACTTCAGCAGAAACAATTAATTTGTCTTCAAATTCAAGCTGACTCTGGTAGGCTTCGATATCATCTTTTGGATATCCAGGAACAATACGATCTACCAAAGTGTTATGAAAACTATTACTGTTATCGATCCAGGAAATAAATTCATCTTCTAATTGCCATAATTGGGCATATTGAAGGATAATTTTTTTCAAGGTATCTGCATTGTGATTAATCAGTTCGCAAGGAATTATAGTTAATCCTTTTGAAGCATCTGCACTAAAATGTTTAAATCGTCTATAAAGCAAGGCTGTTAATTTCGCCGGAAAACTTTTATGCGGAGTATCTTCTAATGTATCTGAATCGTCATAAGCTATCCCGGCTTCAGTAGTATTCGAAATAATGAATTCCAGACTTTCTTCTTCAGCTAATTTTAGATATTCATCGTAATCTTTATATGGATTTATTCCTTTCTGAATACAGGAAATGGTACGTTGCTGCTGAATTTCTTCTCCTTGCTTAACCCCTTTCATAAAAAGGTTATATAAGCCATCCTGTTCATTCAGCATTTCTACTAATCCACCCGCTAAAGGCTGAATTACCGCAACACCTGCATTAAAATTTGCCTCCTTGTTTAATTTGTCAATTATATAATCTACAAAAGCACGAAGAAAATTTCCTTCTCCAAACTGGACTACCTTGATTGGTAAAGCCTCTGTAAGTTTTGCGTTTTCTCGAGTTAATTTTTCCATATTTAAATTCTTATCTTATTCAAATAATTTTGGTAGCCAAAGGCTAATTTCCGGGATATATGTTACTAAAAGCAAGACGATAAACATCACCACATATAATGGTAGCAGTGGTTTCATCACTTTCTGAATTGTTGTTTTGGCGACTCCTACCCCGATAAATAAAACTGCTCCTACCGGCGGTGTACATAATCCTACACATAAATTCATTACCATGATCATCCCAAAATGAATAGGATCTACGCCCAAATTCTGCATAACAGGTAATAAAATAGGTGTGAAAATAAGTATTGCCGGCGTCATATCCATAAAGGTTCCTACGAATAAAAGAAGTAGGTTTATAATAATTAGGATTACGTATTTATTTTCGCTTAAGCCTAGTAATAGATCACTTACCGTTTGCGGGATATTCTCAAAGGACATTACCCAACTCATACTCATCGATGTTGCGATAAGTAGTAACACGATTGCTGTAGTTCCTACTGAACTTAAGAAAATATTGTAAAGTTTCTTCAGGTTGATTTCGCGATAGATCGTAGCTAAAATTAAAGTATAAAGTACTGCAATTCCTGAAGCTTCCGTAGCCGTAAAAATACCAGATACAATTCCTCCAATAACAACTACCAATAATAATAAACTTGGTAAAGCATCTAAAAAACTAACCGCTATCATCTTTAGGCTTGACTTTGAACCAGCAGGATATTTTTTCTTTTTAATCCATACCGATGCAACCAACATCAAAGCTAATCCCATTAAAATTCCCGGGATATAACCAGCAAGAAATAAACTTGCGATAGAAACACCTCCACTAGCTAATGAATAAACGATCAAAACATTAGAAGGCGGAATAATTAATCCAGTGGTAGAACTGGTTACATTAATTGCCGCACCAAATTCTTTGGAATAATTCTCTCGCTCCATATGCGGACCTAAGATTCCACCGATTGCTGAAGCAGCAGCTACGGCAGATCCAGAAATAGCTCCAAATAACATGGCTGCAATCACGTTTACGTATATGAGTCCGCCCGGGAGTGAACCAATCAAGGCTTTTGCAAATTTGATGAGTCGGTTGGCAATACCTCCCTGATTCATGATCTGTCCTGCCAGTATAAAAAATGGAATAGCCAGTAATGAAAAACTATCCAATCCTGTTGCCATTCGTTGCGCTACAGTTGTAAATGCAGCTATAGATTCAATAGAGAATAATATTGTTACCAAACATGAAATCCCTATCGACCAGGCTACTGGCACCCCGATACTTAGTAAAATCACGAAGGAAATAACCAATATTAGTATTTCTGTAATCATAATAAGTACTTTTTAGGATTGAATATTTCGTTGAGTTTATAAATGATGATCAACACACCACTTATTGGAATAACCGTGTATACTACTGATAAAGGAAGATGAAGTGCAGCCGAATTTTGACCGAGTTCAATATTCATCAAAACCAGGTTTCCACCTCCGATAATTAGCACTGTAAAACAAAATGCAACGATCAAAATATTAATAAATATCATCAGTTTTATTCGATTTTCAGGATTAAGTTTAGGTGGTAAAATATTGATGGATAAATGTTCCTGTTGTCCAGAAGCATAAGCTGCCCCCAGTAAACCTATCCAGATTAAAAGATACCTGGCGATCTCTTCAGTTACCGAACTTGGATTTTGTAATACATATCTGGAAAATACCTGCCATAATACAGCAAGCACGATCAATCCCATTAAAAAGACCAGTGCGCCTCCCAGTAATTTGTCTAAAATTTTCTTCATAATCTTAATCTACAGCCTGAATAGCTTCTATTGTTTTTTTCATTACAGGATCTTCTTTAAACTTATCGTACATAGGAGCTACTTTTTCGCGAAAAGCTTCCTTATCTGGATAAGTTACTTCTACTCCTGCTTTCTGTATTTCTTCTAATGCATGTAGCTCTGCTTCACGCCATATGGTTTTCTCATATTCAGCAGATTCTACCGCTGCTTCTTTAAGCCAGTCTTGTTGTTGCGTAGTAAGCTTGTTCCAAATTGCGGTGCTTACAATAAGTTCGTCTGGCAAGGCTGTATGTTCATCTACCATAAAATATTTACAAACTTCATAATGATAAGAGAGATAAAAACTAGGCAAATTATTTTCAGCTCCATCTACGATACCCTGCTGTAATGCAGTGTACAATTCTCCCCAACTAATTGGAGTTGGTGAACCTCCAAGATTCTTTACCATGTTCATGGCGGTTTGGCTTTCCATTACTCTAATTTTCTGTCCAGCCAGATCATCAGGATTTTTAATTGGCTCTGTACTATAAAAACTTCGACTCCCGGCGTCGTAAAAAGTAAGTCCCCTCAAACGATTTCGTTCACTCGCGAGTAAAAGCTTTTGACCTATCTCTCCTTCCAGAACATTAAATCTATGCTCCCTGTCACGAAATAGAAAGGGTAACCCAAATACTTTTAACTCTGCCGCGAAGTTCTCTAGAACGCCCGTAGAAACTTTTGTCATTCCTAAACTTCCTATCTGTAGAAGCTCTAGACATTCACGTTCTGATCCTAATTGCTGATTGGGATAAATATCTATGGTCATACTCCCTCCAGATTTCTCTTCAAGACGCTGAGCCATAAATAGCATTGCTTTATGCACCGGGTGCGACGTATCAAGCCCGTGCCCTAACCGAATAACCTTTGTTTGATCTTTAGCTTCGCAACCTGCCAGCATTACGAGAATGCCCAGCAAAATCAGAAGGCGCTGCTTTTTTAATATTTTCATCCTCTTAGTTCTTTAACGATTTGAATAGCTGAAGCCACCTGTTCCTGCACTTTTTTATAGTCGAAGCTACCGTCTTCATTTTTGATGAACAGCTTGGAACCAATTCCCACACAATGCACCCCGGCTGTAATCCATTCTTTTAAATTCTCTGCAGTTGGAGATACACCGCCCGTTGGCATAATGCTCGACCAGGGTAATGGGCCTTTTACTGCTTTTACGAATGAGGGGCCGCCAACCTGTGCTCCAGGAAAGATCTTCACTACTTCGGCGCCCAGTTCTTCCGCATAACTAATTTCTGTGACCGATCCACAACCCGGCATCCAGGCTACTTTCCTACGGTTGCTGGTCCTGGCCATCTCAGCATTGATCAGTGGAGAAACAATAAAATTAGCGCCCAATTGCAGGTAAAGTGCAGTTGTTCCCGCATCGATCACCGAGCCAACGCCCAGCATCATCCCGGGAAGCTCCTTGCTAGCATACTTTACCAGTTCCGCGAAAACCTCGTGAGCAAAATCTCCGCGGTTGGTAAATTCAAATACCCTCGCACCACCTTCGTAGCAGGCATTTAAAATTTCTTTGCAGGTGTTCACATCCTGATGATAGAATACCGGAACAATTCCCGTTTCCTTCATCTGTGTTGCTACCGCTATTCTTGAATATTGTGCCATTTTTTTAAATGGTTATTTGTTATGTTTTTTAAATCATAAAAGCCTTAATCTGGATTAACTAAACCTTATAAGAAGCTTTCCATCTATTGTCAGATCGAGTGAATTTCAATGTTAATTGAAATTTGTATCGAGATCTCATTTCTAGAATCTAGTATCAATATTCTAAAATCTTATCTCTTAATTCGTCCTCCGGTGCTACCGGCCATTACTTCTTCAACTTCTTCCGGACTTACCTGATTTACATCTCCCAGTATCGTATGTTTTAAAGCGCAAGCTGCATTGGCAAATTCCAGTGCCTTTTGATCTTCAAAATGAATCAGTCCGTAAATCAGTCCGGCGGCATAGGCATCGCCGGTTCCGATTCGGTCCACCACATCGGTAATCTCTAGTTCCTGGGTTTCTAGGTATTCCGTCCCCGTCCATGCTCTTCCGTACACCTTCTGCCAGCTTGCACTGAGTCCGGTTCTTACCTTATCAAATACTTTTTCGATCGAAGGGCATTCTTTGATCAAAGCTTTACTGGCTTCAATAAATCCTTCTTTCGAAAAATCATAGTCGGTCTTTAAAATCTCATTGATTTCATTAACCCCACCCACAAAAATTGTGGATAGGCTTACCAGTTCTTTTAAAACCTCATGACCGTCTTTCCCATATTGCCAAAGATTGCTGCGATAAGCAGGATCAGCAGTGATCGTAAGCCCTTTGGCTTTTGCTTTTTCGAGTCCGATCTTCAAGGTTTCATAAGCGCTTGCTGAGATCGCCGGGGAAATCCCCGTCCAATGTAAATAACCGGCGTCTGCTAAAATTTCATCCCAGTTTACCTGTCTTGGGCTAATATTGGCAAAACTGCCATGCAAGCGATTATAGGCGATCTTACTAGCCCGCATCCCTGAACCGACTTCTAAAAAGTACAATCCCAAGGGATGATCGACTTTGCTAATAGCCGAGGTATCGATCCCATATTGACGCATTTGCGCAATGGCGGCATCTCCTACTAAATCATTAGAAACATTAGTCACCTGTTGGGTATGTTCCCCAAAATACGAGAGCGAGGCCGCTACATTCATCTCGGTCCCTCCAAAATAGAAATCCATTTGGTGGGTTTGGGAGAGTTTGCGGTTCTCCGATGGACTCAGTCGCATCAGCACTTCGCCAAAAGAAACTATTTTGTGATGTGAGTTTGAGTTTTTCACCTTTTAAAACTTAAAGTATTCTTTGGCATTGCCATAGCAGATATTAGCTACCGTACTTCCGATGAGTTCCATATCTTCAGGAAGTTCGCCTGAAGCGATTTCCTTTCCGAAGAGATTGCATAGAATTCGTCTAAAATATTCGTGTCTTGGAAAGGATAAAAAGCTTCTGGAATCGGTTAGCATCCCAATAAAACAGCTAATTAATCCCATATTCGATAATGCGTTCATCTGTTTTTCCATCCCGTCCTTTTGATCTAAAAACCACCAGCCGGATCCCCATTGTACTTTTCCACGAACACTACCGTCATTGAAGTTCCCGATCATCGTGGCAAAGACTTCATTATCGGCCGGGTTTAGATTGTATAAGATCGTTTTAGTGAGTTTATCCTGGCTATCCAGTTTGTTTAAAAACTGAGAGAGTTTTTCCGCTTGTGAATAATCACCGATCGAATCCCAACCGGTATCGGGGCCCAATTGTGCCAGCATTCGTTTGTTGTTGTTTCGAAGCGCCCCTAAATGAAATTGCTGTACCCATCCGAATTTATGATAACACTCACATAAAAACAGTAAGATCGCGGTTTTGAATTTCTCAGCATCAAGATTTGAAACTGCTTTCCCGGCCAGTTTGTTTTTAAAGATCGCATTGATCTCAGCTTCGGTAAATTCAGTATAGCTCATCGCATTTAAACCATGATCACAAAGTTTACAGCCATGTTTATCGAAGTATTCGATACGTTGCAATAATGCATCTTTGAGATCCTGGAAGCTTTCAATAGCGATATTGGTGGTTTTACCCAGTGTTTTTAGATAATCGGTATAACCTTCCGCATCGATCAAAATAGATTTATCGGGACGAAAAGCGGTGCTCACTTTTATTCCGAAATCCTCGCCTGCCATCGCCTGGTGATGTTCCAAAGTATCGGTAGGATCTTCCGTGGTACAAAGCGTATTGACGTTCATTTTATGCAACAAGCCGCGGCAGCTGTTTTCTTGTTGCTGCAACTGATTGTTGATCTCCTGGTAGATCGAGGTAGCGTTTTTTTCATTTAAAAGTTCATCGATCCCAAAATAGCGTTTCAGCTCTAAATGCGTCCAATGATACAGTGGATTACGAAGCGTATGTGGCACCGTTTTGCCCCAGGCTTCGAATTTTTCCTGGTCACTGGCATTGCCAGTGATATAATGTTCATCGATTCCCAAAGTTCGCATCGCACGCCATTTATAATGGTCGCCGCTTAGCCACACCTGGCTGATGGTATCGAACTGCATATCGGCAGCGATCTGTGCCGGTGGCAAATGATTATG
>NZ_FOKV01000029.1 GCF_900112105.1 Zunongwangia mangrovi
CGAGCTATTCGAAAGTTTTTACTATTTTTACTGGAAACAGTGATATCGGATAAAACTAAAAAACCAAAACGCTACAGTCGATATCCGCAGACGTTGGCAATAATTATGAAGAAAATTTTAGTCACCATTTTAGTTTTTATATTGACTTCAACTTTAGTAAAAAGTCAAGAAATATTAGTAGCTCCACCAGGAACTATTTTTTTAGAAGATAGTCTTTATATCGATAAAGCTCCTGTTACTAATAAAATGTTCTTAGAGTATTTAACTGCAAAACACTTTCTTAGAAGAAAAGGATTTAATTCATTTTCAGAATTCCACGAAAGTACAGATCAAAAATTTGATAAAATAATAACTCTTTATCCATCATTTCTAAAAAACTTGAAAAAAGAAAAAAGCTTACTTACAAAGAAGGGTTATTTTGAAAATATTAAATATGAATATTCTCCAGTATTAAGAATTTCCAAAGAACAGGCAAAAGATTTTTGTACATGGAGAACAGAAATGGTAGAATATCTTTGGTTAAATATGGACAAACCTGTCACTCAAAGTATACAATATAGATTACCTAGAAAGGATGAGCTAATTTTGGCACAAAAAATTTTCTCAAAAAGAAAAATATTCAAATTTGATAATGGAAGAAATCCAACAAAATTTAAAACAGATAAAAAAATTAGTGATTTCATAAAATATAACATTTCAGAATTCACGATTTCTGAAGAAATTTTTGGTGATAACTGGAAAGGTATTTCACCGATTGATTTTCCGAATGAAGTCACGGGATTTCGTTGCGTATGTGAAATTCAACCATAACTATTGCCAACAGCGGTTCATCACAAATTACGGGTAATTGTGGAAAAAGTATAATTCTAGTAACCCAGAAAAGTAATCCTTAATCCGACAAATCCGCGACCCTACTCCCGCAACTTGCGATAACCGCAAACCGTTGTAAACAATGCCAAATAGAATTATTTACATATTATTATTTTCGTTTGCATTTATTTCTTGCAATCTAACTTCTCCCGAGGAATATTATAGTAAAGCATTTAAGTATGAAGAGAGAGGGAATTATGAAAAAGCAATTGATATGCTTGATGAAGCAATTAAAAAAAAGAATCAATTCCGTGCTGCTCTACTAAATCGTGGCTATTATAAGACTGAAATTGGAGACATTCACGGAGCAATTGATGATTATTCTGATCTTTTACAATTTGACTCTAATAATACAGCGGCTTTATATAATATTGCTAATAATTACAGTGTATTAAAAGAACATAATAATGCTATTTTATATTATTCAAAAGCAATTAATACAGAAGGTGCTATAAAAAAATGGACTGTTTCTAATGGAGGACTAGTAATGATTAACCCAACCAAATATTTTGACGGCTCTGACAAAGATTTGTATTATTATGTTCCGAAGTATGAAATACTGTATGAGAGAGGTATAGAGTATTTAAATTCAGATCTATATGATAATGCAATTTCTGATTTTAAAAAGTCACTAGATGCAAATTATGAAAAAAAGAATTGTTATTTTTTACTAGGTAAAGCTTATATTGGAAAAAAAGATTCATTAAATGCTTGTTCAAACTTTATTATGTCTGCGAAATTGGGTGATAAGGAAGCACGAGAAATGCTAAAAAAACACTGTTTATAAAAATGCTCAAAAATGAATATCATTTTAAATCTTTTTAAATGGATTTTAATAATTCTATTCTTTCCTATTTCTTTAATATTTGTCGCTTATTATAGACAAAAAAGAAAATGTTAAGGGAAATATGACTAAGGCACTGCTTACAACAACGATTCATCGCAAATAGCGGCTTTTAGATTAAAAATTGTTATTTTAGAAACCAAGCAAGAAAAGAATAAGCCGACAAATCCGTGTCTGTTAATTCGCTACTTGCGATAATCGAGACCGTTACCTTCAATTGCTCCTGATCCAATCACTCCCAAAAACCGAACTGATCGTAAAAAAA
>NZ_FOKV01000025.1 GCF_900112105.1 Zunongwangia mangrovi
TCCTACAAAAGGAATAAACAAAATTTAGAACTATTGACCATTTAATCTGTCGAAAATTGAATCAAAAATGGTCAACCTATTTCAGTATAATACAACATGGCAATTACAACAATGTACATGAAAAATTATCAAGTATTAATATTACTTCTGTTCTACTCAACTATTTCGAAAGCACAAGATCTACATACTTCACAAGACAGTATTAGAACATTTTTCGGAGAATTATTTTAAACAATGAAAGATGGGTATGTTTATAAGGATGAAGTTAATTGGAAAGATGTTGAAACTAAATTGAATAGGAACCTGAAAGGATATTCAGATTTTAGTTCCTCTTTAAAAGAAGTACCACTTCTATTTGATCTCACGAAAGCTGATCATTCTAGATTATACTACAAAGAATTACAAATTTCTGGCAATTTCAAAACACCTTCAATAAATGACTTCAGTGAACAATGGGCGAAAAAATATAAAGCTATTCCAGGTTTTGAAGTAAAACTTATCGGTGATAACTACGGTTATATTTTAATGCCTGGAATAACAGATGCAAATTCTCCTAAGAGTATCAGAAGATTAGCGCAGCAAATGTATGATGAGATTAATAACTTAAAGTCTCAGAAAGATGTAAAAGGTTGGATAATTGATCTTCGTTTTAATACTGGTGGTAATTGTGAACCTATGCTATTAGCATTGTACGATTTTCTAGGAGATAATGATATCTGGGGTGTGCTAGGGAAAGATCGTCGGTTACAATCAATGATTTCATTAAACAATGGTAAGTATAATTATGACGGCAAGAATCAAGGAAGAATAAAACCAACTGGTGAACTATTAATTAATAGTAAAGTTGCAGTAATAATAAACAACGCTACTGGTAGTTCTGGAGAGATTGTAGCTCTGGCATTTAAACCAAGGTCAAACACAATTTTAATTGGAGAGCCGACAAATGGTAAAACCACCTCAAATGTCAAGGCTAACTTACCATTTGGAGCTTTTATGACTTTGAGTGTAGGTTTAGATTCTGACAGGAATGGTAAATACTATGAAAGAATAATACCCGAGATTAATATTACGAAAGAAGATAATTTCGATAATTTACTATTAGACGGTAATATAAGTGAAGCAATAAAATTTATATCAGAACGCGAATAACAACGCCTAACATCGGTTGATCGCCAATAAGCGGCACCGTTAGAAAGAAAATAATTATCTTGACCAATCAACCAATACTAAGCCGACAAATCCGCGTCCCCTACTCCGCCAACTGGCAATAACCGAGACCGTTAGCAAATATTTTAATTCAAAAGTGTAACATATAATTTTCTATTATGTCCCTTTATAAAATCATCATATGAAATATTTATTATCATCAATTATCCTCATCTCATTCTTTTTACCCTTAAAGAAATACCAAATTGATTTAAAACCAAACAAAATTCAAATTCAGCAGAAGCGTGATACCGAAAAACTAAGAGAAAAAATCGATTCTATTCTTACCTCAAAATATGAAAAAGGAAAATTAAATGGAAATGTTTTAGTAGTTCATAAAGGAAATGAACTCTTTAAAAAGTCTTATGGTTTTGCTGATGCCGATAAAAATCAAAAACTAAATGAGAACTTTAGATTTAATATAGGTTCAATCTATAAAGAATTTCCTGCTGTAGCAATAATGCAGCTTAAGGAAAAAGGAGCGTTAACTTTACATGATAAGTTAAGTAAATATGTTAGAGACTTACCAAATTGGTCGGACAATATATCCATTATTGAACTCCTACAGTATTCTAGCGGTCTTCCCAAAGTAAATTGGGGGGGACATTTTAGTAATGGCGAAATGGTCACAGATCAAATAATATTTAATGATTTAAAAGCAATTGAAACACTAGAATTTTCCCCTGGAACGGATTATCTCTATTCAAATTATAATCCGATACTGCTAATAAAGATCGTCGAAGAAATAACGCAACAAAATTTCACAGAATATGCTCAAGAGAATCTTTTTAATCCTTATAGTTTAAACAGTTCGAAAATTAGTGATCAGTTCCCATATAAAGACAAAACCCTCATGGCAATTCCCTTCGATGAAAATTATGAAATAGATAATTACAAAATTTCAATGCCGACAGTTTTATTTAGTTCTACAGTTCAGGACATGTACAAATGGTTTAAACATTTAGATTCATTTGACATCATTAGTAAAGAATCAGTCAAAATTTTATCCAAAGAGGCTAAAATTGGACATAATATTCAAGCTCCTCTAGGACGATTTGATTGGAATGATGATTTAGCTATAGAACATCTTCATCATGGTTCAAGTGGCAATTATGAATGTGTTGTAAGAAGATTTAAACAAAAAGACTTAACAATTGTGATTCTTACTAATCAAAAACACGGAAATGTTAATGAAATTTCACAGGAAATATTTGAACTTTTCTAGAGCTATTCTAATATAAAAACATTTGCTAACAACGCGTATAGCCAATTGCAGCTAAATACTTAATCGATATTAGATGTTTTTAGCTATATTTATTTCAAGCGGACAAAACCTGGAAAACCAGCCCGCAACTGTCCATACTCGAGACCGTTGTAGCACATTTTGACCCGTCCGGAAATAAGGCTACATAATTTTAATAATTATGTACAAAAATGACAAAGTAATTAGACGCTACAGTGAATCGTTTAAATTG
>NZ_FOKV01000011.1 GCF_900112105.1 Zunongwangia mangrovi
CATCGCTGCAAGTTTACCAGAAGCTTTTGTGAAGTCTGGAGCAAGCGATAATAAATTTTTCTTTTCCAGATCTTCCTTTACGGCTATAAAGTTTGATGGCTTTAGTACACCGGTATAATCTTCGATCTCGTTAATATCTGGATATACTGAATATTGTCCAATTTCGTGAGAAATTAATGGCACTTCTATATTACGACTATTTGCGGTATAATCAGTTTCAAAATTTGGGCTGTATTCATTAAAAACACCTTGCCCGCGAATCCATCCTTTATCTGTCCACTGCGTTACAAAAAATTCATCTTCTGGTTCTGGACGAGTTCCTACCGGTTGCTGAAAAGAAAAACTTGTAGTCGCATATAAATGTCTTGTGTCTTTCTCTTTTAATTCTGAAACCAGATTATTTAATAAATCGAAGTTTCCTTCTAACTCGTTCCCCATAGACATAAATAGAAACGAAGGATGATGCCCATAATCTGCAATGATCTTATCGGCTTCACTTTCTAAAAACTGCCATGTTTTTTCGTCTTCCCCAACTTTTAAACTCCAATGCGGCAATTCTACCTGAAGGTACATTCCAATCTCATCGGCTGCAGCAAAAGCAGCTTCAGGAGGACACCAGGAATGAAATCTAAAATGGTTTAAGCCATAGGCCTTAGCTTTTTGATAAAGATCTAACCATTCCTCTTTTTGCATTGGCGGACGGCCGGTTAATGGAAAGATCACGCATTCTAAATTCCCACGTAAAAAGATTCGGTGATCATTTAGCGTAAGTTCTCCGCCATCATGGCTCAAGCTACGATATCCAAAAGTCTTGGTGATCTTTTTTTCTTCAGTACCTACCTGAACCGTATAAAGCTGCGGATTAAATTCGTCCCACTCTTCTAAAGCTCCTTCTACGGAAAACTGAAATTGAATTTTATTTTCTTCTTCGGAATATTCTGAAATAGATTCTGAAAAAACTGAAGCTCCCTCGCTATCTAAAACTTCTACTGAAATTGGCTTAGACGTACTACTATCTGTAGCAACTTCAATATTCAAAATACCAGTTTTAGTATCAGGATAAACCTCAACACTTTTAAAGATCTTTTGGCTAACAGGTCTAATCGAAATATCTCCTAAAATACCGTTCCATTTAATCTGCGTATGATTGGTATAGGCATGCGCCATTTCCTGATTAACTTTTACCGGGTAACGATCGCCAATCACATTAATATCTGGATAGAAATCTGAATTATCAATTAAAATACTAATCGTATTCTCGCCAGCTTTTAAATTTGAAAGCTCATATTGGTGATTCCCGATCAAACTTTCTCTAGAGCCTACTTCTTCTCCGTTCACAAAAACGGTAGATTTCCATAAAACTCTTTCCAGATTAAGCATCAAGGATTTCCCTTCCCATTTCTTAGGAATTTCAATTTGCTTTTGATACCAGGCTTTCCCAATATACTGTCGTTTACGTGTTAGACTGGAAAGCACATAATTATTAAGCCCAGGCGTAAGCGTATCTTTTGTACCGATGCCGGCTTCATCTAAAGTTCCGGGCAATTGCACTTTTTGGGATTCTGCGTCCCAGGCCGTTTGCCAATTTTCCTTGGCGCCAGTATCTAGAGAATCTAATCGAAGACTCCATTCTCCAGAAAGATCGATTTTGTTAGATTCTGCTTCCTTTTCTGAGACACAGGATAGTTGCAAAACACAAACAGCAACCAAAAAAATAGTGGTGATTTTTGTATAATATGACATTATTGTATTTCATTTTTAGAGGCCTTTGTAAAAGGCCTCTTTGTTTTATAAACTTACCGTATTAAAATCACTGATCATTTTAGCATGAATATGTGCTGATAAATGATACGTATCTAATTCTTTTAAAGCATCAAAAGCCTGCTGTGCTTCCTCGGTTTTTTGAAGTCCCATAGCTCCCAAACCAATCAGGTAATAACAGTGAATTTTATTACGTACTTGAAGGTCTTCTTCCCAAATTAGAAGATCGGGTAGTGAAATAGCAAAATAGTCTAATTTCACTTCGTCTTCCATATGTTCTTTACCGTAATTGTAAAGTTTTTGGAATCTTTTTTCAGCCTCTTCCTGGTTGTTCAATTTTAAGAAGGCCAGTCCCTGATAAAAGATCTTATCGGGTTGCTGGTCGTTATAGAAAATCGCCGGACTAGGTTCTGAAATTCCCTGAGTTGCTGTTTTCCAACTTGCTTCAGCTTGTTCCTTTTCACCTAATTTATCGTAAGCACAACCTAACCAATAAAAAATATCATTTTCCTGAGTGCCATATAATTTTCCTTCACCTAAATTATGAGGATATACCTGTGCTGCTTCTAAATGTGTTATTGCAGTTTGATATTCGCCATTTTTAAGAGCAATTTTTGCAAGCTCTACGTGGGTATTTACGTGCTGATAAGAAACTTTCCCTTCTCCACCTTCCCAGGGATGAAATTGTCGTTTTTCAATTAAGTCTAAAGCTTCTTTGTGATTACCTCTAAAGTTTTGAAGCGAAATATATTCTAAATATAGATCGTCTCTGAAATTGGTTAATTCCAGATTCTTTTCTAAAATTTTAAAACGATCTTCAATAGAAACATTGGTCTTTTTATAGAATTGATCTAACTCCATTAAAAGTCTGGGTTCGTTTCCATCAAGCTCAAACGCATATTCTAATTGCTTTTTAGCAAGGTCTTTTTGATCTGTTTTATTGTAATAAAGTAATGATAGGTTTCTGTACGCAATAGCATTTTGATCACCATGTTCTACAGCCTGTTCCCAACATTTTTGCGCTTCAGTATATTGTTTATTGGCATACCAGAAGTTTCCTAGATAATAGGCTGCGCTGGCATCTTCACTATCTACTTCTAACGCTCGTCTTAAAACCAATACTTCTTCTAATCTATTTGGGAAACAGTAATCTGATGGTTGTTGTTTCGCTTCAGCAAAATACTTTTTAGCAGCTGCCGCATCTCCTAACTGATCGTAGAAATAGGCTTTAAAATAAGCGATCATAGGATAATACTGCGCTTTACTTTCAGTAAATATCGAAAGCAATTCGATGGCAGTATTAAAGTCCCCAGCTTGTGCATAATCCAATGCAAATTCGATGTAATTATGCTCGTAATCTCTAAGGAGTTCTTTGAAAACGGAAAGATCCTCTTCAGCATTACTGATCTTATATTTTTCGAATAAAACTCCAAAGTTGAAACGATCAATCTTTAAAGAATCTTCAATAAACTGAAGTCCTTCTTCAATACGCCCTTCTTTACGTAACAAAATTACTTTTAAATGTCTCGCTTTATGGTTATGCCAGTTAGATACCAATGCCTTATCTACATGCCCTAAAGCCGAATCTATATCTCCTTTAAAACTATCGATCTGCGCAATGTTGAAGTATCCTGCGGCCTGCCATGCAGCATTCCAACAGGCTTTATAAAATGCTTCGTAAGCTTCATCTTTTCTGCCTAAATAATTTAGGGTAACTCCTTTATTAAAATAGGCTTCACCATCATAAGGATTAGGATTTCTTAGCGTTAAGGTTTCAATGGCTTTTTCGAAATAAAGCAATGCTTTTTCGAATTGTGCCTTTCTAAGATACCATAAGCCCATTGCATTATTACATCTTATATCACCTGGTTGGCGTCTTAAAGCTTCCAGGTAATAGGCCGTAGGATCGTAAGTCGCGTGGCGATATTGCTCAAGATGAAGTCCGTTTAAAAATAATTCTTCAACACTATCAATAGCTTTAGGTTCTTTAGCTGCCTTAGCCGCTTCAGGAATTTCTCCTTCTTCATCATCAGATGGAGACCAGCTTACCAGGCTCTTTCCTTTTTCAGTTTTCACCGTTAAACGCAAGTTTTGATAATCTGCTCCATTTTTTTCAACAAGTTCTTCTAATCCATTTGCCGGATCAAGGTCTATTTCAGTTTCAAACAACACATTTTCTTCGGAAGTTAAAACCACTGTTGCTTTTGGATATACTGAAGTTACGTGAACTTTTATTCTGAAGCCATCTTGCTCTTCTTCTAAATTGATAAGCGCTTCTTTGGAAGCATTTTTTACAACACCTACATTATAGTAAGGCATAAAATATTGCTTAAAGCTTTTTTCTTCGTAAGGCTGAAGCCAAGAAAAATCGGGTTGATTATCGGTATAAACACCACACATCAATTCGATATACGGGCCATCATTATCGGTTAAATTTCGATCCCAGGCTTGTCCAAAATCTCCGTTACCCCAGGTCCATTGTTTTTTACCGGGAGAAACGTGATGATTTGCCACGTGTAATAATCCTCCTTTTGAATCATTTTCATAACCTCCTACAAAATCATATTTAGACGTGATCGCCATATAAGAAGTAGGCACCGGAATATTTTTATATCGGGAAATATCGGTTCCCGGAGCATAATCTACTTTGTAATATTCTCCTTTTGCTATAGGAAACTCTGAAACGTCTCTTTTTCCGTGGTCGAATACAGCGTTTACATCAGGTGGAAAAACCGACTGATAATGATCGTTTACCGCCACTGCCGGATTGGCCCACCACAAAAAAGTCTGCGGATGAACCGTACGGTTATAAAGCTGACCTTTTATTTCTAAATAGGCTTTATCTGGATGCAGCGTAAAACCAGCCATTCCTTTAGTTCTAAACATACGTTCCAACTCGCTCACCCAAATAGTTACACTACCATCCTTGTTTTTTTCGATATAAGAATCTGTAGCATCATAAGTACTAGGACGGTGGTGTTGTGGCCAGTTAAACTCAATTCCTCCTGAGATCCAAGGCCCGGTTAAACCAACTAAAGCCGGTTTGATCACGTGATTGTAATATACAAAATGACGTTCTCTTATCTTATCCCAAGCCATTTGGATTCTTCCGCCTAATGCTGGAATCACCATAAGTTTAATATAGTCATTCTCAATATAGATTACTTGCCATTCTTTATCTACCGGCTCATCACTAATTTTCTCTATAACGGGATGTGGATATACTGCGCCCGAACTTGCCTGATAAACCCTTTTTTCGATAAAAACGGGATATTTCTCAGCTTTATAAACTTCATAAGTTGGTATTACAACCGTATCCCTCCAAGCTTTTACATTTTCCATAATGATCAAATTTCTTTTATTGAGTAAACAATTTTTTCCTGCATTAAGAATCAGTTTTAGACTGAATTCAAAAAACCTTTATTTTTTAGATATGATTATTTTTTTTCGAAGTCGGCTTCAATTTCTTCCAAACTCTTTCCTTTAGTTTCGGGTAGCCTGCTCTTTATAAATAAGAAACCAAGAACACAAATTCCGCTATAGATCCAAAATGTTCCATAGGCTCCTAAAGCTTCATTTAAAATTGGGAACGTATAGGTTAAAATAAATGACGCCACCCAAAGCGAGAATGTCGCTATAGACATTGCTACTCCTCTAATACGATTAGGGAAAATTTCGGCCAATACTACCCAGGTAATTGGTGCTAAAGACATCGCATAAATTGCTATTGCTATAATTACGATCAATAGAACAGGAAATCCATTAAATTGAAAATAATATGCTCCTCCCAATAATGCATAGGCGATAGCAAGACCAGAAGATCCAAACAACATTAATTTTCTACGTCCCCAGCTATCTACGGTTTTCATAGCTACAAAAGTGAATAGCACATTTACACTCCCTGTAATGATGATATTGAAAAGCATATCACCAACAGTATAACCTGCTGCCGTAAAAATTTCTTCAGCATAATTAAAGATGATATTAATACCACACCATTGCTGAAAGAATGCCAGTACGATCCCAATTATTAGAATAGGACGTATTTTTAAACTGGTTAAATCACTAAGACTAATCTTCTTTTTCGTCTGGCCAAGACTTTGCTTCATACTAATAACTTCAGTATTCGCGTAATCTTTGCCTCCAATGGTTTCTAAAGTTTTTAAAGCTGAATCATCTTTTCCTGCTCTTACTAAAAACCTTGGACTTTCAGGAACTAAAAACATTAATAGGAAAAATAAACCTGCCGGGATAAGCTCTGCCCAAAACATAAAGCGCCAACCAGATTGCCCGTTCCATGAATTTAAAATATCCAGGCTCGTAAAACTATCTGGAATATCTTCAGCAATAGTATAATTGGCAATTTGCGCTGCCAACATCCCTAAAACGATCGTAAGCTGATTAATGGATACAAATTGCCCTCTATATTTTGCAGGAGTAACTTCAGCAATATACATTGGAGAAAGCGTAGACGCTAGACCAATTCCTAAACCGCCAATTAATCGATAAACAATAAACCAGGTAAAACTATCTACATAGCCTGTTCCAAATGCCGAAAATGTAAATAAGGTGGCAGCAACGATTAAAGGAATTTTTCTACCAAATTTATCTGCTGCAACACCAGATAAAACCGCTCCAAAAATACAGCCTATCAAAGCACTACTCATGGCCCAACCTTGTAAGGAAGGTATTTCGTTTATATCAAAATACAACTCATAAAAAGGCTTTGCTCCACCAATCACCACCCAGTCGTAACCAAAAAGCAAACCTCCCATTGCCGAAACAAGGGCAATAAACAGTAAGTATTTAAAATTGAATTTAGATGTCCCCATAATATATGTTTAGTGAAATTTCCCCGTTAAAGTAGTTATACTTTTTGGTGCTAACTTCACCTGATTTTTATTAATTGCTCTATAACCCAAATCACTGGCTTCTGAAGTTTCGTAAGCCGAATCCAGGTTCAGATTAGTTGATTTAAGATCAATATTTTTTTCTTCTTCAGAATAGTTGATCAACACCACCACAGATTTATTATTGGTAGCATCGTAATATGCTGATACCATAAGATCTTTAAACTGTTCTTCTTCAGGTAAAGCAGAATTACTAACTGCCGAGATCCTTTGCATCCTAGGTGTTACAAATCGAGAATAATTTCCTAAAGCCCATAAAAGCTTAGAATCGTGAAATTCGCCGTCGTATTTTAAAGATTCCTGATCATACATATTTTTTGGATCACCGGTATCTAAATAAATTAAGCCGTCTTTAAAATCTGCAATTGTAAGCGCCGTCCACCACTGCCAGGATCTTGCATTTGCTAAAGTTAAATCTGCATGAATAACTCTTGCTACATAAAGTGCCGTATTAATTCCAAGATCACGTTTGCTTCCGCCACCGATATCATCAGAATTTTCTAAAATACAGAACTCACTTTGCCAGTATTCAAGATCATTTTTTTGTAACTTATTATTTAGTTTTCTTCTTATCGTAATCAAAGAATCTACCGGCCACGTCGTAAAATAGCTGTGACCTGAAATAATAGGTTCTACTGAATGCAGATCTCTAATGTATGTTTCAGGCTCTTTTTTGTCTTTGCTAAAGAAAGCTTCTATTTGATTATCTCTATCTGGTTTTTCAAAGCGACTATACAGATATCTAAGATCTGCTGCCTCTCCTGGGATTATAGAAGTTGAAAGATCCTTCGATCGCAGATCCTTATCCAACATAGCTACTAAATCACTAATCTCATTGTTTTTTGCAGGCGTACCTTCCTGGCTACCTTTCTCCCATTCCCACTGTGGTTCGTTAATTGGGCTCAGATAATCAAAATGAATTCCTTCCTGCTCAAAATGATCTATAATTTCTACTAAAAACCGAGAATATTCATCAAAATAGTTTGGTTGAAGATTTATAGATCCACCCGTAAGTGGCGCATAAGCCTTATCGTTCTTAGACCAGAAATAGGGTGCTGCGATAGAAAAAGCTAAGAATTTATCTACCCCGGCATCCTTAGCTTCATTTAAAAACCATTGCTGCCCTTGTTGTTTATTCCAATCGTAATTTCCAGATTCATCGATAAAAGATTCTCCTCTTCTCCACTCATTCTTAATTCCAGATGCTTCGCCCTGCTCTGTACTTCCCGCACTAATATAAAATCTCCAGATAGAAAGCCCGATTCCTTTAGGGTTTCCATTTTTATCAATCTCTTTACTAAACAGCCAATCTGCGATTTGTTGCTTTTTCTTATCAGGCCAGTTCTTTCCTACAAATTGAGTTCTCCAGGCATCTGAAGCTCCAAAACCGTCGATATCCTGAAACTTTTTTGTTGGATCTATCGAAATTTCAATCGATTGAGAAAAGCAATTAAAAGTTAATAGTATTGTAAAAATTACAAACCTAAAAGCTTTAGTATAAAGATTAGATGTAGTGTTCAAACTATGATAATTATTAAATGACAATGTTCCTAGACATTTATCCAAAAATAACAGAACATAAGCACCCATAAAATGGATTGAGATATTCAAATAATGGATAATATTCCGATTTTTAAGACCTTGATATCCATTTTAAGGAGTTTAAGTATCTTAAAAGTAAATTCAAAAATTAGACAGGAGTCCTCTTTAAAAAATTGCTTGTTATTCGACCAATATCGCCTTTAAGGTAACTATCGATTTTGCAGGAATTTCAAGATCAACAGGACTTACTTCTGTTCTTTCTAAATTGCTACTACCGGAGGTTGTGTACATTTCGAAGCGATCATTAATTACAGAAAAAGAGTCTCCATATCCTTCAAAATTGATTGCTCTACTACTGCCCGTTCTATTAATTAGTACCAGCACTATTTCACGATTTGATTTATATCCAGAAATCATAAAATTATCTACAGACTGTAAAGCATCTCTATAGTCTGGATCCACGACTTCAAAACGTAGCATATCTGGACGTACAAATCGGCTATAATTCCCTAATGCCCACAAGTTTTTTACCGGTGTAAAGGAACCATTAGTATTCGATGGTCCATTGACATTTGACTCGTAGAAAATTAAATTAAATCGAAATGGATGATCTTCGTAAGACGATTGATTAAGCGCTGTCCAAAAGCTCCAACCTGTTGCATTTCCAAAAACCAAATCTGTATGAATGATCTTTGCTAACCATAGCGCATAATCTATTTCTTCAAAAGAATTTATGTTTTGATTTTGCTGATAATCGCTACCTAAAATACTATACTCTGTTTGCCAGTAATCTAAACCACTCCCCATTTGTTCGATCTTAGAACGAAGTGATCTTCTTTGCATTACAGACTCGTTTGTAGTCGCATTACTAAAATAACTATGGCCAGCTACGTGATTTGATACATGATCTAGATCACCTATATAATTAGGACTTGATGAATTGAAGAATTCTTCGATCTGATTTGTTGTATTATCTGAGCCTTCATAAAGATTTCTTAGCTGAGCAGCTTCAGAAATCATAAGTTTGGTACTAACATTTTTTTCATCAAAAACAGCATTCGCTACTCTTAAAAATTCAGCTATTTCAGCATTAAAAGCTTTGGTTCCAGATTGGGTAGCTTCCCCAATATTGGCATTCCATTCATACTGAGTTTCATTAAAGGCTGAAACCGTTTCAAAATCATAACCTTCACTCGCATAATAATTCATTACCTCAGCTAAAAAATCGGCATACGCCTGGTAATTTTCTTCTGGACAATTAAACCCTGCTACATCATTTGTACTGAAGGTATATCCATTTTCAGTTAAAAAGTAAGGCGGTGTTGTTGCCCAGGCTGAAAACTTTTCGACTCCGTATTCTTTAGCCTTAGATAAAAACCATTGTTCGCCCTGTTGCTTACTCCAATCGTAAGTAAGATCGCTATTAAGGTAACTCTCGGTTTCTCTAAACCAGGCGGCTGGGCTAAAACCACTGTTGATCTGATCTGCAGCACCGTCACCAATAACAGTTCTCCATAAGGTTAAACCAATTCCAAGAGGATTTCCCTGATTATCTACTTCATTACTAAATAATAATTCAGCAATCGGCTCCTTACTCTCTGCCGGCCATTCTCCAACCCATTGATCCTGAAAACCACCCGAAGCTCCAAAATGATCTATTGATTGAAATGTGGTATTAAAGTTCAAAATTATACCGTCATTTTCGGGAATCTCGGCATTTGGATCTGTAAAGTTATCTTGTTCGCAAGAAGCAACAAAAACCGCTAAAAAAATAAAGGATAAGAATTTGATTTCTCGCCTACTTATCCCTTTATCAAACCATTTCATCAGTATCCTGGGTTTTGAGTAATATTTCCTCTGGAAAGCTGAATTTCCTCTGGCGGAATTGGCCAAAGCATATGTACACTTGGATCGAATAAAGCTCCTTTATTTTGAGCTTCACCAAGGTTTGTAGTTTCAAAAGGATCTGTACTTTCTTCTGTATTGTACTCAACGAAAGATCCATTTGGTCCTAAAATAGATGCTATACGAGGCATCCCATTTACACGTTGTCTTCTTAAATCGTAAAGACGTTGTTGTTCCAAAGCTAATTCCAATCTTCTTTCTTTCCAGATGGCATCACGAAGTTCTACCCCGCTTAATGACATATCGGTATCTAAAGAAACTCGTTCTCTAATTTGACGTAAAGACTCTAATGCAGCCTGCTCATTTCCAGAAAAATAAGCCGCTTCTGCATGAATAAGAATCACATCAGCCAATCTAAATCTAATTACCGGTAAAGCATGCTGCCCAATCATATATGGAGATTCTCTATCTGCAATTGGGATATAAGCTTTTCGATTAATTCTACCAGATTTGTTTCTTGTAGGTGCCGCATCAAAAGATTCAACTTCTGGATCGCCAAAAACAGGCTCACCATGTTTTATGATGGTAGAACGTAAACGAACCTCATCACCCTCTTCTAAAAAGGCATTCTCAAGATCGCTACTTGGCACACACCAACCCCAACCCTGATCGGTTCTACTTCCTGAAGTTGTAGAAATAGTACCGCCAATATCAGTAAACTGAAAATTAGTGATCATTTCTACTTCAAAAATAGATTCTACACCGTGATGATTATTTACAGAATGAATATCTGCAAAATTAGGCTCTAATTGATATTGCCCAGATTGAATTACCTGTGCCGCCATATCTCTTGCTTCTGGCCATTTTTCACGATATAAATAAGCTTTTGCTAATAAAGTTTGTGCAGCTCCTCTTGTTGCTCTTCCAAGATCATTGGCAGCATACTCGCTTTTTAAAGGTAAATCTGGAATTGCTAATTCCAATTCGCTCTCTACATAATCATAAACCTCATCTTCAGAAGATCTGGTTACATCACGAATTTCTGGCTCTAATAATTCAGTATAAGTTGTTACAATTGGCACTCCACCAAAGTTCCTTACCAGATCAAAATAATACCATGCTCTAAGAAATCTTGCCTCTGCTAACAATCTACTTTTTAAGTCTTCGTCCATTTCTACTTCAGGAATTCTTTCTAAAGCAATATTCGCTCTTGTAATCCCGATATAAGTAAATTCCCAAAATGAGTTAATATACGAAGAACCCGGAAAAACGTTATACGCCGCGATACCTGTAATATCGGGCCTAGGTTGCTCTGTGTTTCCTGCCCAGTTATCATCTGTAGACATTTCGCAGATTTGCCTAAAAAACTCGATTTGATACCAACTTTCTCCATTTACCTGTGAATAAATAGAGTTTACAAAAAGTTCAGAATTCTCTGCGGTACTAAAATAATCATCAAGCTGCTGTCTACCTCTAAGTGGTTGATCTAAAAAATCATCTTTATCACAGGCATTCAGCACTAATCCTCCTACAATTGCTATTAATATATATATTCTTCTCATTACTATAGTGTTAAGTTAAGTCCAACTAAATACGTTTTAGACACTGGATATCTTGCGTAATCTATTCCGAAGTCATTTATAATATCACCTCCGGCAGAAACTTCAGGATCGAAACCTGAGTAATCTGTAATAGTAAACAGGTTTTGACCAGAAACATAAACTCTGAATTTCTGAAATCCTTTAATGTCCAGATTATATCCAAACTGTACGTTACGTAATCTTAAGTATGACGCATCTTCTATAAATAAGCTGGAAGGTCTTTGATAATTTCCGTTTCTATCATTAAGTGTTAATCTTGGAAATTCTGCAGATGGATTTTCTGGAGTCCAAACTCTGCCTAAAGTTCCTGCTGCAATATTTACATCCTGCGTACCGGCATTCATAAAAGTACGAGGGTAATTAAACACATCGTTACCAAAAGAGCCATACCATTGCATTGAAAAATCAAAGTCTTTATAACTCATATTCGCGGTAAATCCACCATAAAAATCTGGAAATGGATTACCAATTGTTGTTAAGTCATCATCATTTAATACACCGTCGTTATTCGTATCTACAAACTTTAAATCTCCTGGTTGTGCATCTGGCTGAATTAACTGCCCGTTTTCAGAAGAGTGTGCATTAATCTCGGTTTGATTCTGAAATATTCCATCGGTCTCAAATCCATAGAACAATCCAACTGTACGACCTAATTCAGTAATCTTAATAAAACGGTTACCCAAGTCTTCTCTATTCTGGCCAAACAATTGCTCGTTTCCTGGCGCCAGAGCAACAGCTTTACTTTGGTTTGTAGAAACATTCATGTTTAAATCCATATCAAAATCTCCCCAGGTTTTATTGTATCCAACCTGAATATCCCATCCTTTAGATTCAAAACTACCTACGTTTTGGGCAACAAGACCAGGAATACCGGTATAGTTAGGCAACTCAACATTAAACAGAAGATCTTGTGAAGTTTTCTCATAGTATTCTACAGAGAAATCTAATGCATTATCAAAAATTGCCATCGTTAAACCTACGTTTTTATCTTCTACAGTCTCCCATTGTAAAGCTGGATTACCAAACTGAGATAAGTAGTTAGACACTACTCGGCTACCGCCAAAAACGTAATTTCCTGTTCCAATTGAAAAGAACTGTCCGTTTCTATCGATATTCTGATTTCCTATTTGCCCATAACCTGCTTTAAATCTTAGGTTATTGATAAAATCTACATTAAAGAATTCTTCAGAATCTACATCCCATGCTACAGAAACACTAGGAAACACACCTAAACGATTACCTTCAGCAAATTTTGAAGATTCATCCGCACGTATCGTCCCGGTAAAGAAATAACGATCATCGTAAGTGTAGATCCCTCTAAAGATTCCAGAGAAAATGGTCTCCACAGCTTCGTTTCCTCCTACTGAAACGCCTTCGCCGGCTGCAGCATCGATATAACGTAGATCAGGGTTTTCATCACTTGGTAATTCTTCCCTGTATGCAGAAACGTAATTGTAAGTTTGAGAATCGAATAACACTCCTCCTAAAACATTCAAATAATGTTTTCCGAAATCCTGAGTATAATTAATCGTGTTATTCCACACATAATTAAAATTCTCATCTACTCTTCTGGTTACATTATTAATTTGTCGTTGCTCGTTTGGAGTTGTAAAAAATGTAGGATTAAATACATCCTGACGGGCATGGTTTATATTAAGTCCTAATTGAGAATTGAAGTTTAATCCATCAATTATTTCGTAATTAAACTGCGTATTAGACATTAATCCAAAAAACTTGGTCTCATTAAAAAGTCTTGCAATGCTACCAACAGGATTTGGAACCTGGTTATTACTCCCTTCATAAATACTAAAAATGTTACCCGTACGTTCGTCTTGCGGTAAATAAACAGGAGTTAAAGGATCTATTCTTAGAACATTGTATAATACATTTGGTGTATTTCCATAGCTCTCAACTCTTGGATTGATATCCTGTTTTATCGAAATCTTATCAGATATTTGAAAATCTGTATTAAATCTAGCGGTTACTTTTTCGTAAAAGCCTTTACTATAATTAGATTCCTGCTTAAAGTAACTAACACTAGCCGCATATTTTATGTTTTCTGAACCTCCAGATGCTCGTAAATTAAGATTGGTTACCGGAGCAAAATTTTCTATCGTTTCGTCCCACCAATCTGTACTTGTATTATAGTCTGCCTGATCATAAATAGGAGCACTACCATCGTTAGTTCTCCTTAAATTCATTACCTGGATATACTCATCTGCATTGGCAACATTTATTTTCTCTAAACGCTGGAATCCCTGCGAGAAATCGAAATTGATCGTTGGTTTCCCAGCAGCTCCCCTTTTCGTTGTAATTAAAACTACACCGTTAGAAGCTCTAGATCCATAAATTGCTGAAGCTGAAGCATCCTTTAAGATCTGGAAGTTTTTAATATCATTTGGGTTAAGAAAATTTAGCGATGTTCCCTGTGCTAATGGCACACCATCTAATACAATTAGGGGTTGCGTTCCATTATTAGAAGTAATTCCTCGTACTAAGATCTGCGGACTCGCACCTGGATTTCCTCCTCCAGATAACACCTGCACTCCCGCTGCTTTACCCTGTAAACTCTCAGCAGGGTTACTTGCCGTAACTTTGGTTAATTCTTCCCCTTCTACGGTAGAAACCGAACTTGAAATTTTATCCCTTTCTATAGCACCATAACCAATTACAACAACTTCACTTAAGGCCTCCTGGTCATTAGCCATTACTACATTTAATACACTTTTACCAGATACCTCAATTTCCTGAGCCTGAAACCCCAGATAACTAAAAACTAAAACTGCGTTTTCCTCAACTGAAATTGTAAAATTTCCATCAAAATCACTAACAGTACCATTACTTGTTCCTTTTTCTGAAATATTTACACCAGGCAATAAAGTACCGGCTTCATCTTTAATCGTTCCTGTAACTTCTTTTTGTGCATACAAAACAGAATTACTGAACAATAGAAAAAGAATTAGTTTGCTTATAATTTTCATATTTTCTATTTAAAAAGTTTTATTGACCGCTATTTAAAATTCTAGTTTTTAACTACTAAGAATTATATGTTAGCCTATCAAAACTATAATTGTGTTAATCTAAATGTGTTTAAATGAATATCTACGGTAAGCATATAATCTCCATTGTATTGTTGATCGAAACCACATTCTATTCCGCCCTGTGGTACAATTGCAGATGCATCTTCTAAAGAAGAATTATCCAATCTCCAGAAAACTCCCCAATTCTCTTGGTTTCCAACAAATATGAAAGAACCATTATCGGCATTAAATTGTACAGTAGCTGTATAACGGAAAGGATTATTTGGATCTACCTCTAAAGGAGCTGAGGCTGCAGGATTATAAGCATCTATGCTTTGTCCATTAATAATCATACCTGTTCCGGTAGCATAAACTCCTGTAAATCCTGCAATGTTTGGCGTACCTAAATTTGTTACAGCAGTTACAGAGTAGCTTAAATCTCTTAAATCTATAGATAGATCGTAGTATCCAATTTCTGGTAATACTATTGGTGTGATGGTTTCATCCGAACCAATCATTAATTCTCCGTCATCTTCTGGATGAGCACCAAACACAAATGGACCAAAACCAGTATCCTGAGCTACAAATCTTACATTAGTATTTGCCGATTCTGCATAATATCTTACATTAAAAACATAACCTTCTTCCCCTGCCTCTGTACTTGCATTTGTACTATAAGGATACCCGGCAAGAGCTGAAGTAAATTCGGCTTCACCATCTGTATCTGCTAAATACATTCTGCGGAAGTTTAAGTCTTCAACTACACTTATTTCAGTTGAAGCTGTAGCCACGTTTCCTGAAGCATCTATAGCCGTAAATGTAAATGAATATAAACCAGGCACATCGACATCCAAACTATTTTGGTAGTTTGCACTTGTTCCTGTATAGCTAATACTTTCACTAAGTAATTCGCTCTCTATGGTAAACTGGCTTAACTCCCTGTTATCATTAATAAGAATATCTAATTGTATTTCGTCTCCATCTGCTATTAAAACGGTGGCTCCATTAGCAGGACTATTAATGGTAATTTCAGGAATTTGGATATCGGCATCTAAAGTTACCACTACTTCTTGCTGCGTAGCAACTCCTCCAGAGTTTACAGCAGTTAAAAGTATAGTATGTTCACTATTTTCTACTGCACCATCTGGAACTTTAAATTGATAATCTAACTGATAAGTCGTAGGAAGTGAATCTTTAACGATGCTTTTATCTAAAAACCATTCCTGATTTTCTAATTGTATAGACCTTATACCCGCTGCATCTTCTATTGTCCCCTGTATTCTAAACGTCTGGCCCGGCAAAGAAGATATCTCTTCTATTAGGTTTACAAACTCTGGGGAAGAATTTACAACCTGATCATCATCCTGGCTACATGAAAGGGATATCAAAGCCATCGTGATCATTAAACCGAAAAAAAATGTAATTTTCTTCAAAGTAAATATTTTAAGATTACTAATTTATAGTTGTTATTTTTTTAGTTGCTCTAAAAAAATACTAGTAAAAATGACAAATACGCAAACAAATATAACGTTTTCGTAACCTACTAAAATGGAAGAAACCTTTGATAAAATGGATAATATTACGACCTTTAAAGAAAGTCTCTATTTTATTAAAATTGAAAAAGTCATTACAAATCTATATAAAAAAGGTGCTAAGCCTTTATACCACTGGCCTGAATTACAATTCTAAGAACAACCTTCAATATCTCTAAAAGAAACAATTATTTTACTAAATTTGAAATATGGACAATCATTCGGAAAATAAAAAAGTAAAAGAAGGCTTCATAGGACAACGAATGGTGACCACCCCTCCCAACATTAAAATCGAAATCCTAAACAATCCATTAATTAAAGATTTCTATACCACTGCTATTGGCTATTATCCGCAGGCTCATTATCATGACCGAAAAAGAAAAACAGGCAGCAAAGAATATATTTTACTTTATTGCGTAGAAGGAAAAGGCAGCGTAGAACTTGCAGATAATACTTACTTTTTACCTCCAAATTCTTTTATAATTATCCCACCAGATATCGCACATCACTATCGAAGCTCTATAAATAATCCCTGGACGATTTTTTGGTGTCATTTTTTGGGAGATAAAGGAAATTTATTGTACCAACACTACAAACGTAAATCTAACTTTCCTGTGATCTCTATCCCCAGAAGCGAAAGAAGACAGAAAAATTTCATTAAAGTAATGAATGTTCTGGAATCTGGTTACGACATCTACGGTATTGAATTTGCAAATCTAAGCCTTTTTAATACCGTTATGGAAATGATCTATTATAAGGATATTAACACGACTGAAGTTAAAGCTGATATTATTTCCAACTCCATCAATTATTTAAACTCTAATCTGGATAAAAACATCAAAATAGAATTTCTGGCAGAAAAATATAATCTTTCAGTTTCTCGTTATTCAGAAATATTTAAAAAGAAAACCGGTTACTCCCCTATCCAATTCTTCAATAAGCTTAAAATTGAAAAATCCTGCCAATACTTATATTTTACAGATTTAAGAGTGAAAGAAATCTGTAATAAAATTGGATACGAAGATCCTTATTACTATTCAAGAGCATTTAAAAAACTTATGGGAATGTCTCCATCCAAATACCGAAAAGAATATCACACTCCAAAAAAGAGTAAAACTTCTTAATACGCGTATGGGCAACCTAAAAAACCGACTGTAATCAATGAACTTTGAATTAGCAGATAAACTATCCGAACTTCTCGAAAGCAAAAAACTTGACGAAGCAATTGCTTTGGCAGAACAGGAATTGAAAAAGATTCCGACAACTGACTTTCACAAAATTATTGACAAGAACTTATTGCATTTGACTTCTGACTTGGCAAAATACATAAACGAATTTGACAAGTCGACAAAAGAAGTTTTAAGGAAGAAACAAGGATTTATAAAAAATCTATTCGGCTCTGGAAAAGAAGTAAAACCTGCGGCATACTATTGCGAAATGAATGGTTTCACAATCAACTATGACCGTTGGTTTATTGACCTATTCTCTTTTAAAAATTACAGTTTGACAGATTGGGAATGGTTGAGTGACTTTTATGACTCAACTGCAAATGACTTGACAATTACAGGTTTTGAAGACATTCAAAAAGCCTTTGAAGACATTCACGAAAACAACAGATTTGAAGAACCAAATATTAAACAGGCATATGAGGTCTGTGAACTACTTGTTATCCTGCGATTACAAGAACTTTTTCGAGAGACCTATATGAACGAAGAAAGTGAATGGAGCAAAATACCAATGTTTGTGACAGCCCATGACTACGAAATGATTTATAAAGTGAATTAAAAATAAAAGGCAGCCCATAACAAAGCATATAGCTTATGGTGGGTAAACGGCTACCAGCAAAGTTTTCGCTCCGTAGCAAAGTTCATCACGGGCAGACAGGAAAGTGCTTCGAAACCGCCACAAGCCATATGCGAACCGTTAGGCAACATTTAAAGAAACATTCCCGGATTCAATAACTCAACGCAACAAATCATATCCTTAGATTTGTTCAAATGAAGACCAAAAAATATAAACGATTATCCTTCAAAAAAAGAGTCATTATTCAGACACTGATTGATCAAAAAAACCGAAAGCCTTTATCGCCAAAAAACTAAACAGAGCTAGATCTACCATATCCAGAGAAATCAATAAGCTTGTCGTTAATAAAGATGATAAATACGATTCGACATTAGCCAATTGGTTAGCTAAAGACGACTTTCCCAAAATTTCTGTAGCGTAACGGCTAGGTTTACCTAGGCTTTCAAACCTCAAATTTTAAAAACTTAAGTAAACAATAGTAAGCTAAATTAACATGGAAAGCAATACCCAGTTATAGGTAAGTTTCAGGTATATTTAATCATATCAATCTCATCTTAAATTCTAAAAAAAAGCAGGTATTTCTACCTGCTTTTCACTCAACAATATAACTAAAGAAGAATCATGTTAATGATCATCTTCAGCAAAACCAGTATCTCTATACCCTGCAACGATATAAGGACTATCAGGGTCATTCGCCAATTCTATTTGAAACGATAGACTATCAACAACTGTTCTACTTCCTGAAGCCTTAGTTCCATTAGGAATAATTAATCCTTCTGTAATCGTGGCCACTCCTTCTTCATCGTAAAGGTTTGCAGCATCCGTAGTTGAAAAGTTTAAATTTTCAACATCTCCGGTAGCTTTTACCTTTAAGGGAAATAAATTTTCATTATCATCAACAAAAATAGTGTTATCATTATCAGCAGTATTATAAGTTGAAAGTAAATAGTATCCAGATAGTTCCTCTCCACTCATGGAATAAATTGACACATACCATTCTCCACTTAATTCTTTTGTATTCGTTTGACCGGCATCATAGTCTGCATATCCATCATCCTCACAGGAAAAAAAGAAGCAAGACAGGAATACCAACAGTATTGCATTATATCTTATATTCATTTCTTTTAATTTTTAAATTTACTTAAGGAGTTACTTTATCAAGCCTTAATCCAGATAAACTAAAACTTTGTGAAGCTAGTGTTGCTCCCCAGTTCATGGTCGTCTTATCTGCTGAAATTGAAGGGGCATCAACAGTCCAAACACCGAAGGCATTTGATCCTCCAGGAGAACTGATATTATCTCCATTCACCGTAATCGTCGACGGTACGGCATAATTGGGACCATAATTTACCCCGTATTCATAGTGTCCCACTAGGACATCAGTAATATTGAAAACGTTCGGATCAGCAGTCGAAGTGATCAGTACCGGAAATTCAGAACCATTACCTGAAGATCCATACCAGAAGCCGGCAATACTACCATTGTTTTCATAAACATATATGGTTCGATCCACTGTGGCCGCAAAACCATCTTCATTCTCCACACTATAAGATAGAGAATACATCCCCGGAATAGCAGTATCTACATTTCCATTCGTTTCATATTCCACACTCTCACCCTGAATAATAGCCTCAATACCAGGATCATCAAAACTTGTTCCTTGTTCTACCAAAACTGTTGCATCACCTAGTAAATTTAATTCTGGATAATAGGTTACCTCTGAGGTTATTGGGTCTTCCGGGCTACAACTATTAAAAAGTGTTGCCGTAGCCATAAAGAATAATATATATTTTATTTTATTCATTTTATCTTGTTTTAATTAGTCCTGATTCCACCAAACTTCCTGTAAAAGATTTGGCTTCTGTGTCAAATTACTATTTCTCTGAACTTCATTATCTGGATAATATATACTTGAGGGAATCTGACCGCCTGGTAGTACAGAAGCCAAAGAATAGATTCGCCTTCCTTCTTCGTAAGCTGGATCCTGAGCATCTACTAAAAGTGGATATCCCGTTCTTCTGGTTTCTATCCACGCCTCAATATTATTTACATTGGCAAGACCAGCCCATTTTTGATTCATAATCGTTTCTAACTGATCTTCTAATTCGGCTGTTGCATCAAAAGCATAAGCTCCATCGGCATTGATCAGATCCATAGCATCTGCAGTGGATAAGCCATATAATTCGAAAGACCTCATCACTCCTTCCTCATATTTCTGCTGCGCCTGCTCACTGCTGCCATATCTTGCATAAGCTTCTGCCTGAAGGAAAGAACTCTCCGGTAAACTCATAAGGTATACTGGAGTGGTTGGCTGGATATCAGGACGGGCAAATTCCTGTGCCTGATAACCTCCATAAGGTTCCGCCAGTATACCGATTCCCTGTTCAATACCAATATATTCGCCTTCCGTATTTGGTTTAAAAACTGCTTCTAATCGTGGATCATCGTTTCTTGCATAAAATTCAAGCAAGGAATTACTTGCTACGTCATTCACATCTCCTAATTCCTGGATCTGAACTTCATAATATGGGTTTCTTTTCGAGGTAGCATCTGTGAAGGCCGTAAATGATACATTTTCACTTAAAAAATTCCCTTCATTTAATAATGAAGTCACAGCCGCACTGTTGGCTTGACTGGTATTCGACATTCTTAAATATAATTTTAACTTTAAGGTATTCGCAAATTGTACCCAGTTATCCATGTCTGCCGTAAAAATTAAATCCTGCTGCCCGACATCGCTATTCATAGGACTTTCTTCATAAGCCGCCAATGCTTCATCGACCTTACTTAATAAGTCAAGATAAATCTCCTCTCCTGGATCTGTAGATGGAGAAATATTATCACTCCCCTGGAAAGCTTCACTATATGGTACATCACCAAAAACATCTACAAGATATTGCATGGTGTAGGCCTTTAAACAAGTGGCAATAAGATAAGTTCCCGTATCTCCCTGTTCATTAGATTCATTGAGCACGAATTCTAGATCATTGAGTGCGCCAGCATAAAGCTCTGTCCACAATCTATTAGCATAGTCGGTATCCAAATTATATTGATCGATAGCTTCATACTGACCTGCACTAGGCGCTTGGGTGTAAAACTGCGCATACATTCCTCCTAGATTGAAAAACTCACCACCCATAATCGTTGTGATTGATCCCTGAGCTGCTGATAATGCAAGCCCCTTATTGATTTCCTGGGGGGTGTTAGGATCGGTATTTATATCTAAATCATCACTACAGGACGTAAGCGCGAGTAATGAAATAAAAAGTAAGTTTATTAATTTCTTCATAATTATAATATCTAAATTAGAATCTTGTTTTTACACTAAATCCTAAGCTTCTTGTACTTGGATTAGCACTAAATTCTCCGAATTGACTGGATAAATCCGTACCAAAAGTGGAAATTTCAGGATCGATAAACTGATTACTCTCTGGAGTCCATAAGAATAAATTTCTTCCGATTATGGAAAGTGAAAGATTATCTAAAAAAGTCTTATCCATAATTTTTCCTGGTATACTGTAGCTCAATACCACTTCTCGAAGTTTCAAAAATGATTTATCGATCACCGTATTTCTGCTTAAGGCAGTGGCACTATAGTAATCGTCGATATTTGCTCTGGAAACTGCAGTAGTGTTTTCTACATAAGTTATACTGCCATCATCGGCTACGGATTGCTGAACAGAATTAGGCACAATAAAAGGTTGCCTGTCATTATACATCGTAGTTACTGAATTTCCTACAAACCGGGTAATATCCGCTGTACGACTGTACATTAATCCTCCTTCACGTAGATCAAATGTGAAGTTTAAAGATAAATTCTTATATGAAAATTCATTAGTAAAACCTAGTGTATAATCATACTGTGTATCGCCGTATATTTCTTTAGTACTTGCCGCGATTGGAATACCGTTGGAGTCTACTACGATTTGTCCTTCATCATTAGTCTGTGGCACAGACCCTTCGATCAGGGCTAAAGGCATGCCTTCCAGAGCTACCAGCGATGTTGTACTTAAACCTCCTAAAGAAACCTGGGTTAAACGCTCATCTAGTTTTTCTAATCTTGAATCGTTCGTAGCAAAATTAAAAGCCATATTCCAATTAAATCCTTTAGAGTTTCTGAAAACCGCTAATTTTAAAAGAGCTTCGATTCCTTCGTTACTAATTTCTCCCAAATTTGCTGTTTGGCTTGTGTAACCTGTTGTTGCCGCTAGAGGTAAGGATAATATTTGATTTTCTACACGGGCATTATAATAAGTGAAATCAAGGGAAATTCTGCTTTTGAAAAATTCAAGATCTAAACCTACCTCGAATTCCTTTCTTCGTTCCGGTTTCAAATTTGGATTCGCAGCACGATTTCCTACCTCATAAGCATTAACACCTCCTAGAGGGAAATTCAGACTACCAAATCCCTGATTATCGGCACTTCCTGCTACATATACCGGATTAATCTGATATGGATCAGTATCTACCCCAACTTCACCATAGCCTGCTCTTAGCTTACCATAATTCAGAATTTCGCTTATATCTTCAAAGGTTTTTGTAAATAACCAACTCGCATTTATCCCTCCGTAAAGTACAGATCTATTTTCCTCCGGAAGCGTGGAATACCAATCATTTCTAATATTTCCGGTTAAATACAACTGGTCTTTAAAACTAAATGTCGTATTATTATATAGACCATAAAGTCTTCGCTCGCTTTCAGATGAACTAGCTTGTGGATTTTCTCCGGAATTACTTAAACTGTAAAAACCAAATAGATCCTGACTTCCTACGGAAGCTGCAAGGGATCTTGAAGTCCGGATATTATAATTGAATCCGAAAGTAGATTGAATTCCTAAGTTTTCATTTACCTCAGCATTTAAATCATAAAGAATATCATGGTTTAACTGCTTAACCATTCTTGTACTTTCAGAATAGGAACCTGGTTGAACTGTAGAAGACCCAGCGTTTGGAGATCCAGGTTCAGGATCTACAATAGCCGTCCAAAACTGTGTATTATCCGTATATTGATCCAAACCAAATCTATAGGTTACTTTTGACCAGTCAGTCAGATCATAAGAGGCCTCTAAAGCACCATAAACACGCTCCTTTTCATAATTCGATCCGTCCTCATTTAAGGTAAAATATGGATTGGTGATACCGTAGGGTGTATAATAATTTGATATATTATTGAATTTATTATTATAGTCTTTAAATTCTGTAATGTTTAAATCATTAGGAATCTGTAATAGGTTATTTAATACCGTCAAGCCTTGACCGGTAGCAACAGAAGCACCTTCCGTATTTACATAATTTAAATTCCCGGAAATTTTTAATTTCCCCATTTTACTTTGGGCACTTAAACCAATAGTATTACGATCATAACTATCAGCATCTGTTGGGTATATCCCATCCTGTTGTAAATTGGAATAAGATAAACGTACCGTAGAATTTTCATTACCTCCGGAAACCGCAATATTATTTTGGAAGAAGGTCCCTGTATCAAAGAAATTCTCTAATTGATCCTCCTGAAATAAGTATGGCTTCAGACGTTGCGAATTATCCACAACATTTCCCCATACTCGAGGAGTTCCATCAAACCTTGGCCCCCAAGAACCATTCTCATTTAAACGATGAGTAAAATCCCATCCTTGCCCATAAGTTGATTGATAATTAGGTGTTCTGGAAATTCTTGTAAAGAATGAGGTACTGCCCAACTCAACACTTAGCTTACCGGACTGACCACTTTTGGTCGTAATAATAATTACACCATTAGCAGCTCTTGAACCATATAAAGAAGTGGCAGATGCCCCCTTTAAAATTGTCATGCTTTTGATATTATCCGGGTTGATATCCTGTGAACCACGACCAAAGTCATATCCCCCTCCTAGACTGCTAGAAAATGCAGATCCATTATTGATCGGCACTCCATCAACTACATACAGAGGCTGATTTGAACCTCCCATGGTACTAATACCACGAATAATTACTCCGGAAGAAGCTCCAGGATCTGTTGAAGCCGCAGAAATATTAACCCCCGCTACTTTCCCTTTAAGAGCATCGGCAATATTGGATTGTGCACCCCTGGTTATTTCCTCTGCATTTACAGTGGTGGTAGCAGAACCTAAAGAAGCTTTTTCTCTTTCAATACCAACAGCAGTGACCACAACTTCATCAAGTTGTGCCGTGTTTTGCTCTAATGTGGCATCGATAGTTGTGGCTTGTTGAACGGTGATCTCTGCAGTAATCATTCCCACGAATGAAAATACTAACACATCACCTTCCGATGCTTTGATAGAATACTCTCCATCAAAATCTGTTTGAACCCCATTATTGGTTCCTTTCACAATAACATTAACCCCAGGCAATGGCATGCCATCGGTGTCAGAGACCGTCCCGGTAATGGTGTTGTTTTGTGCAAATGTTGAGATGCTTGTTAGCAAAAAGAGTAACAAGCACCCTAAATTGTAGTGAATTCTCATAAATTTTTACTTCGTTAAAAATTAGGACGGCTAATCTAACAGTAAAAAAGTAGCGAATTTGCAATATGATTCCAGTGGTAAAATATCTGATACCAACAACAACATTTATGAATCCTTTTGTAAATATTAATTTTTCTTTGACATATAAAATTCTTTAAATTTTAATAAATACTTTATTTTTGACGTTGTTTTTTATCAAATATTCAAACAAGCAATGTATCTATAGTCGACCAAAAATTACAATTCGAAATTTTACACAAAAGAAATCATCTTAATTATCGTTATTCATAATTCATCAATCATTGAATAATCACCTCTAACATCTCATCACCTTTATGCAACCATTTGTTTTTCAACATAAGGATCTGGATTCGCATCCATTATTTATCAATTTATCTTTAATTCAATATGTAAATACCGTTGAAAAGGATTTATTGATCGGATCCGGAAAGGCATTTATATGCTTTACTTATGGAAATTTCAGCAAAATTACCTCGCAAGGATCTAAACCTGAAATTGGACCTGTAGAAGTCCAGCCTGTAGAAAATTTTTATCACCTGGGTTCTTCAAATCACTCCAAACTCATTGCTATCGGTATAAAACCAGATCTCCTATATAATATTGTCGAATTGCCGGAAAATATGCCTCCGGAAAATTTATTTCCGCTACTTCCTCCTGCTCTTCAAGAACTTTTTCTACAATTAAGAAACCGTCTTTCAAATGTGATTGATATTAAAGAGGCGGAAAAAATAATAATTAAGAATTTATCTCCATTTATTCATCAATGGTCAGCACCAACACCCCTTACTCCAATTATTAACATGATTTTTGAAAAAGAAGGCAAAACAACAATACAGGAAATCCTCAACCACTTCCCTGTATCAAAAAGTAGCCTTCATTCATATTTTAAGCGATATATAGGTTTGCCACCTAATTTTTATATCCGCTTGATACGCTTCAATTTTTTTCTTCGTAGCATTCTTAGAAATTCTTACAGCATTCAGGAGGCAATCTATCAAAATGAGTATTTTGATTATTCACACCTTAAAAAAGATTTTGCTCGGTTCACTGGGATCACCCCTAAAGAACTCAATCAGATTAAGAATAAAAGTCTGATCGAAGTTTTTGAAAAAATAAATTATCGAATTAGTTAATATACATTAAACTTAAAAGAAATTCTGAGAAAAATACTGACTATAGAAAATGAATTTATTTACAGTATTTTTCTTAGTGATCTATCTACTTTTGTAATCGAACACGCTATTTACATCGAAATAACGAACGCAAAATGAAGGACTATGAAGATATTAATTGTAGATGAAAACCCTGGTAAGAGATCAGAAATATGTAATCTACTCCATAATAAAACAGAAAAATTTAAAGTGTTTGATGCTGAAGACTTTAACTCCGCAATCGATATCGCTGAAACGAAGGAACCTGATCTATTTTTTCTTAACATGGATACTGATTTCAGTGCTACCTCTCAGTTTATCTATCAAATAAGAAATAAACCGAAAAAGTCGATCTTTATTTTATATTCGAAGGAAACTAAGAACGCTGTACATGCATTTGATTACGGCGCGCAGGATTTTTTAATCGAATCCTTCAACAAGCAACGTTTCTATAAAAGCATCGATAAAGTGATGTTGATCAAAGAATACCTAAAACTCGGTGATCAGGTTATGGGAAATTTGCAGTTCAATCCGCAAGTACCCATCCTTTTAAGATCTTTACCAGTTAAACTGGGAAATAAAACCATGTTCATTAAAGTAAACAACATTAAATATATTATAGCAGACCGTTATTACGCGGAAATCTATACTAAAGATAAAAAGCATGTCATTAGAGAATCACTAACAAAGCTATTTCATTTACTTCAAGAAGATTACTTTTTTAGAATTCATCGATCTTATATTATCAATATTAATTTTCTGCAGGAGATTATACATTCTGAGAAATCAGAGCTGGATGTTCGCATGGAAGATGGAAAATTATTTCATGTAAGCAGATCACATCGTAAATCCTTTACTGAAAAGCTAGCAATCTAAAACGCCAATCCTTCCAATATCAATAAAGAAAAAGCCTGTGTTTCCACAGGCTTTTTTTTTTAGGCTAAATCAAATAACTTTAATAAGAAAAAAATATATGCTACCTTTTTTTACCAAATTATTTTAATCAAAGATACAGTAGATTAAGCCTCATTTTTTTGATATGATTCGAATAGCCCCGGAAATGATTTGAATGGTACTTTGATGTTTTTTAGGATCTAAATCCCGTAAAAAGAAGTTTAATCATGTAAAAAAATTCAACAATTCTAAGATATTACTACTGCTGTAGTTAGAATGAAATATAGTTTAGTGCTCATTCACTAAGAGATCATAGCTTCATTCCTCACTCTCAACCTCCTCGTCTATGGGAGAAGCATAAATTTGCGCTTTTAGAACATCGATATCTCGCTCCATTAAGGTGAAACTACTGTAAATATCGCTGATTCCTAACTTCTTAGCTGTTTGATCCAACATTAAGAAAAAGGGATTGCCGCCTGAATCTGTCTCGCGTGAAAAGAAACTTTCATACATCGATTCATTTTTAAAGTAATCAATTCCTTTCTTACAGTGATCTAACGAACGAAAAACCCCTAGTCCCTGAAATAAAAAATCACCATGATCGCTTTTATATTCAAATCGAAAAAAACCATCTTCCTGCTTATAAATTTTGAAATACATAACATAGGCATTTTACTTATCATGCTTTACTTTGACAATTACAGTAGCTTTAATGTAAATTTGTTTCACTACGATAAAATTGAGTACTCCAGAAATAAATAAAAAATTATAATTATCACTACCAATATCATCACCGAAATAAACACAACAAAATTAATTTTCGGCCCCTTCATAATCATTATTTCTCATCAAGATAAGTGATAAACTAACAGACCGAAATAGCAAATCTATATTTAACTCATATTTAAAAAGAAATTTTATTTTGTCGATAATTTATACATTTAACCGAAGATTTTTCAATTTTCGATCCCTAATTGAGTTTTAATTTTAATACTAACGGAAAAACAACAATACAAAGGTGCTGACTAGCCTTCCCTAAATTTTTATTATTAAAAAACTTAAAAAGTGTCAATTCATGGGTATACTGTTGGACTAACAAATTCTACGACACTGTATATAAAGCATTCCATAAATCTTGCCAGAGAATTCTTTGTTTTTATTTATAACTCATCTTTTATTCGATGAAGCTTATCATTAAGCCTAGCGTTCAACATGGGATGTATAATTATAATATTAACCTACAATTTCAGCGTTCTAATGTTGATGCTTCTGCCAAAATAAATCAAGCGTACATTCATGATTTATTGAGTGAATATAAACGACGCTCCCCTTCCAGACGTACTCCATACCTCATTAATAGTAAAATACAAGAATCAAGAAGCTAAAAAAATCATTTCATATCACCACCAGCACTAGTTTTCCCTCCTAAGAAGATCAGACACCAAAAGTTTACTGGATAATTTTATATTTAAAACCTTATATTCTTAAATATTTCTGTACATTAAATTTTCGTAATTCATCTATCGAGCAAATTAATGTTATCCTATGAGATCCCCCTTATACCAGTTAATCCAAAAATCGGAAGCCTGTTTTGATTTTGCACAAAACCATGGCTATGATGGGATCATTCTTTTAAATTCCATCACTAATGAAATTTGGGCCAATGCCAGACTTGCTGATGTACTTGGCTATAAAGAGGATATTCCTCCTGCTATCCTCAATAGGATCAATAAAACTCATCTGGAGAAAAAACATCAGGATATTGATATTTTATCAAAATCAGGGAAGTCCATCGCTTTTAAGGTATCCACTTTTCAGCAGGATACATTTCAAATCCTTGGATTACAGCAGAAAACAAAAAATATCGATCAAATTGATCAAAGAATACTTGCCATCCGAAGTCTCCTAACCAGTGCTAAACTTGCATTTTGGGAATGGAATATTCAAACCGGGGAGGTATACTTAAGTCCGTTTTGGGCTCAAGAGTTAGGATACCGCATGGAAGAATTGCAACCTTTTTCGGTATCTACTTGGAGTGAATTAGCACATCCTGATGATGCAAAAAAATGTGAACGTCTATTACAGGAACATTTTGATGGCCACAGCCTGATTTATGAAAGCGAAGCTCGAATGCGACACCGGAATGGAAGGTTGATCTGGGTATATGACCAGGGGAAAGTGGTTAGCTGGAAGGATGATCAACCAGAATGGATGATCGGTTTTCATCAACAAATATCGGAAAGAAAAAATCAGGAAGAAGTCCTTAAAACCTTTATACGACAATTCCCCGCTGCCGTGGCGATGACCAATAAATCACTGGATATACTTTCCTATACTCAAGAATGGTTGGAAGAATTTCATGCTGGTCAGGAGCTTAGCGTTAGTAAGATCGCCGAGTCTATTCCCCATATTCCAGCTATTACTGAAGGAATAGAGAGGATCATCAATAATGAGATACCGATCTTCGAAGAAATCATTAGAGAAGAGAACTCTTTCCAGGATAACTGGCGGGAATGGAAGATCACCCCATGGTACGATCAACAACATATTGGTGGAGTGATCATTCAGGTGTCTAACCTTAATAAACTCAAAAAACTGGAACTTGAAAAATTACAGTATTTTCAATATATGGCTATGATTTGTGCCAACTTACCTGTAGCCATGATCGCCTGTGATACCCGGGGACGACTCACTTTGTATAATGACACCGCCAGAGAATGGTTTCACCTAAATGAATCGGCAGAGATTGGGGAACCGCAATTTATCGACCATATTCAATTAAATGAATTGTCCGGAGATCAAATTTTTACCGATCATCCTTTACGAAAATTATTACGTAATGAAGAACTGAAAAATCGACAGTTCACCATTCAAAATGATCAATACAAAAGAACACTTAAAGCGGATGGAATACAGTTATTTAACGAATTAGGTGAGATCATCGGAGTAGCTATGACACTTTACGACATGAGTGATAGTATTGCGACAGAAAATCAGCTACGTCTTAGCGAACAGACCTTTAAAAACAGTTTTAAAAAAGCGCCGATAGGAATGGCTCTTGTTGATCTTGATGGATCATGGATGCGCGTGAATTCTAAAATATGTAAAATTCTAGGATACTCGAAGGAGGAACTTTTAAAAACAAATTTCCAACAAATCACACATCCTGACGACCTGGATAGTGACCTTTATTTATTGAACGAAGTTAAGCTTGGAAAAAGAAAAAGTTATGAGCTCGAAAAAAGATATATTCATAAAACCGGCAAAATAGTTAGTGTTATACTATCCGTTTCCGTAGTACGTGATCCTCAGAAAAATCCGCTATTTTATATTTCTCAATTAACAGATATTAGCTCTTTAAAAGCCTCCTCGGAAGCTCTAAAAAATGTTTTGGAAATCACCCAAAAACAAAATGATCGCCTTCATAATTTCGCCCATATCGTCTCGCATAATCTGCGCTCACACACCGGAAATATTAGTATGCTGCTTGACTTACTCCTAAGTCAGTATGATCAGCTTCGCCAGGAAGAAATTCCTCAAATGCTACTCACGGCCTCTAAACAATTAAATGAAACCATCTCTCATCTTAATGAAGTCGCCACACTACACGACACTAACGAAGACGAATTGGAATCCTTGGGACTTTCAAGTGTTATTGAGAAGGAACTGCATAATATTAACGCATATATCAAAGAAACAAAGATAAAAATTGAAAATAAAGTTGCTCCCGATGTTAAGGTCCTTGTAATTCCAGCCTATTTAGAAAGTATTATATTTAACTTTGTTACTAACGCGATTAAATATCGATCCTTCGATAAAGCACCAAAATTAAGCTTTCGATCGAAGTATATTAATAGTTTCGTGATGTTGGAAATCCAAGATAATGGACTGGGAATAGATTTAGAAAAGCATGGTCACAAACTATTTGGTATGTATAAAACCTTCCATAAGCATAAAGAAGCAAGAGGAATTGGATTATTTATCACCAAAAATCAAATTGAAGCTATGGGTGGAAAAATCGAAGTCGAGAGCACACCAAACATTGGGACCACTTTTAAGATATTTTTGAAACATGCCTAAAACATTTCATACGTATATCATTGACGATGATCCCGTCTTTATTTTTGGGTTGAAGTTTCTTCTGAATATGGAAAATTTTGCGCAGCAAATCAAAACTTTCCCTAATGGAGAAGAAGCCATCGCAGAACTACAAAAAAATGAAAAGTTGCCGGAAATTATTTTCTTAGATCTTAATATGCCGGTAATGGATGGCTGGGAGTTTCTTGATTGGTTTGTTCTTCAGGAAAAGCTGGCTCCAATCGCCATCTACGTGACCTCCTCCTCTATTGATCCCCGTGATTTAGATAGGGTCAAAAAATATGGCTCTAAAATTAGAGGATATCATCATAAGCCCTTACGTAAGGAACAAATCGATAATATAAGAAAGCAAGTAGAAGAATAACGTAAATTTTTTAGACCATTTTAACTATATAGTTCTAGACCCCATGATCAGCCAGTTGTAATCTCACCCAATCAATATTACATTGGCTTTTAAAGTCAAACCATGCCTCCCGATAAGCCGATTGCTCCACTTGATATTTAAAGTGTCGAAATGGTCCGGGTCTTCTCAAAGTTTCTTCTAAGGAAGATCGAAAATTCAAAGAATCTACTTTATTTGCTACAAAATCTTCCATCACCTGAAAAGATTGGAAGGAACTCATTTGCTCTATTCGAATATAATGCTCCTGATCCCCTGCAACCTTATCAATGATATCTTGCCAGGGGTTGGACTCACCATAAAACAAATCAATGTCTTTTGGGTAATATTCCACTAAAGCTTGCTCAGTATGTAAAAAGCATATATGCCCGCAATCAATTAATTCCGCTATCTCTTTAATGATATCATCATCGTAGTTCACACCAAAATCTAAAATATTTTGTTCCAAAGCCTAACAGGTTCTACCACTAAAATAAGTAAAATATAAATCAGATTAGCTACGACTTCCAGTTTGTTGGTCTTTTTAATCTTAAATTTCAATCTCCACGGATAGATAGTCCGAAAAGCTTATTCAGCCTTTACAGACTTATAGCTTTACTCTCGGAAGATTCAATAATATCAGTCTCAATGATAAATGGGCGATGTCCAATCGATTCTTTGATTGCCTGTCATTTTAATCTAAAACCAATAACTTTTTCCAAATAATTTTAAAAATCAGATAAACAATAAAGGATCAGTAGACAACCTCATATTGCAATAACATAGCTATAATCAGATATCAATCAAAGCTTATAAAAAACACGCATAAGTTATAATTTAAGCGATTTTCAATGCTAAGATCTACACGTTCAAAAATCATATTAGCTATTTCAATTTAAAATAATCTGAAACCTTTTTTTATTAGAAAGGACTTTAAACGTTTATTGGATTTTATAGTTTTTTCTAAGAGAATGATGGCCAGAATCAAGACAACTAAACCAATCATGATAAATAATACTTCTACCGAACTGATTTCTTTCATATTATGTTATCCTGAAAATAGAAAAAGAGAGCAATTGGGGCTACTCTCCTTTTAGAAACTAAATAAGTAACTAACCAACTCTATTTCAATCCGCAATTTTAGCCTAATTTAGTTTAATCATAATTATATAAAATTAAACAAATCATAATTGACAACTAATTAACTATTGTTCAAATTATTATTGCTGCGGAAAATTCTGTACTAATTTTGAGATCTGGCCTTCCTGAATACAAAAAATAGTAGGGATATTACCCTTACAAAAGGGTTCTATGATAAATTTATATAGATCGTAAACAATCACTTTCCAAAATGAATGCTATCGCTGATCAAATTAAATTGCGAAAAAATAATCTCATTATCGTCTGAAATATTGATTATTAAAGAATTGATTCATTCTATATATTTCCATTACCACAGAGCACTGAGTTTCTTAACACCTGATTATAAATATCTAAAAACCCTAAATATTATTTATAACGTCTTCATCCCCATTGCTCCTCCTAAATCGATCTCACTTTTCATTTAGTTTCCCTTCCGGCTATGGTACTGTTTCTTCCTAACCGGTTTTTAATTCACTCCAGTTGCCCCTTAGCCTTCTTTTTTTGGGTTGCAAAACACCAATATTTTGAAGTTGAACCGGACTGCATAAGCCGCTCCCCTACTCGCTTTTATAAGTCCTTATCAATCCAAAATATTGAAAACGTGTAAGCATCAAAAAAAGATAACAGCTATACGGCACTATGGGAAGTAAATCAAAACAGTTCAATATGAAATCAACAGCTACATATCTATTCGGAAGGAAACTAAAAAATCAAAAAATAGAAAAACGCTTCCGGATATAATAAGTAAATCAATTTTTTTAATCAATGTGTAACCGTCTGCCTCCGGGTAGACCTCTAAAACTTTTAATTATGAGTAATCTAAGAAACAAAGTGCAGTTAATCGGAAATGTAGGACAAGAACCTAGCACCACCAAGCTTGACAATGGTAAAAAAGTAGCTCGTTTATCATTGGCGACCAATGAAAACTACAAAAACAGTAAAGGTGAAAAGATACAATCCACCGACTGGCATACTGTAGTGGCTTGGGGTAAAACTGCTGAAATCATTGAAAATTATGTAAGCAAAGGCAAAGAAATTGCCGTAGAGGGAAAATTAACTTCTCGTTCCTATGAGGATAAAGAAGGGGTAAAAAGATATGTTACCGAAGTGCTAGCTTCTGAAATCCTATTATTAGGTGGTAAAGCGTAAACTTTAAAATCAAAGAGGGCGTCACCGTCAAAAATTGCGCCCTCTTTTAATTATTCACTTTAAAAAAATGAACAATGAAAGACAAAGTTAATGAAATACAGATAAGCTATCGGGAAAAAATCAAAACCTTAAAATCTGACCCGATCAAAAGTTCCAAGCACGCAGCGGAATTACTTTATAATAACTGGGATAAAGGAACTATAGGTTTACAGGAAAGCTTTAAAATCCTGTTGTTGAATAATTCTAATAAAGTGAAAGGGGTTTACCCTTTATCCGTTGGAGGTATTACGGGTACTTTGGTAGATATTCGCATTCTTTTTGCAATTGTATTAAAGACCTTATCCGTAGGGATTCTACTAGCCCATAATCATCCAAGCTATAAACTTGTACCCAGTGAAGCGGACAGACGATTGACCCGTAAAATTAAAGAGGCGGCTCAGCTTCTTGATATTAATGTTTTGGATCATATCATTATCGCTCCTAATGGAGATTATTACAGTTTTGCCGATAATGGATTGTTATAATTTGAAATTTCAATGATGGGCTATTTGAGTTATACTAAGCTTGATAGTGAAACACAGGAAGGCTTGATTTCGATGTCTAAAAAAGAAGTTGAAATTCGCTTCGGCAAGCAGTTAAAAAGCTATGCCCAACATCACTGCGCCAATTACGACAAACTGTTGGAAGAGCAAACGATACGAAATTTATACAATTATTATTTTGTATTCAAAATGTAACGACTAAAAACCACCAAACAAGCCCTTATTAAATGAGGGCTTTTTCTATGGGGTATTTCTTTTAAATCGTATCTTTAGAAAGTTGACTGACAACACTTTTGGTCATTATTTAATCCCGATTATTGGGTGATTTGACTTTCCTTAAATGACCAATCCATAAAATAATAAAGGCATTTCACATTGGTGGGATGTCTGGAAATTTGGGTCCCTGCGGGACGGAAATTGGAATAGCAAGAGGGTGACACGCATAGCGATGTCTCAGTCCTTTTTTACTACTTAAAATACTGGTTTTCAATTACTTAAAATTACTCAAAACATTGACTATCAGTGCTTTTTACTGTAAATCCCTTCAAATCCCCCGTAAACAGGCAATTTTTTACAGTAAATATGGAAAGTCAATATCAAAAATACCGGTTTTCAGCCATCAGTATTAAAAAGGCAGTCGCGGATCGATTTCGAAAATTCTCCCGTGAACTTTCCCTATCCAATACCGATACCATGGAAGCTATGCTTAACTTTTTTTCCTACAATAATCTCCTCCCCTCCGATGACTTGGGAATTAAAAGTGATACTACCCGAAAGCGAATTAATGCCCTGATCGCCATTGTCCGAAATATCGAAAAACAACAAACCCTGCCTACCAAAGCTATGCTCGATACCTTATTCCAGGAAATCACCCAGGTCCAACATGATGAGGAGGAAGAGGATTTTTTTGAAGTCTTTAATGACGGTGGTAGTGAGAGGGGTAGCGAGAAGAGTAATGAGAAGGATGGTGAGAAGGGGATTTTTAATCCTGATACAGGGAACAATAAAGAATTAACCCGTGATGAACAGCTCCTCTATTACCAAAACCGTTATACCGAAATGCAACAGGAACTTAGTCACTATAAAAATCTGTTTCTGCAATTATCGGGACAGCTGCGCTATACCAAAAATACCTTTGGTAAAGACTTCTATAAACTTGAAATCTCCCCCGAGGAGTTTGAAAAACTACGAAATAACTTCTAAACATCTATTCTATGTATATCACTATATCTGCCCAAAAGACAAATGCGGGATTCCCGAAAAGTTCAGGTTCTTTTGTTAAATACCTGGAAAAAGAAAATGAAGGTCTTCAGCCCGATGAAATGGAATATTTCTTTGATCAGTCACAGGATCGGATTCAACCGGAACAGGTGATTCAGGAAATTGATCATAATACGGCTAAACTGAAACAAAAAGAACCGAAATTCTATTCCATTACCCTTAACCCGAGTGAGCGCGAATTAAAAGCCATAAAGGATGCTCCGCAGGCCTTGCGAGAATTTACCCGGGAGGCCATGAAAGATTATGCTAAAGCTTTTCACCGTGAAATCGATGGTCGCCCCGTGAAGGTTGATGATATTAAATATTATGCGAAAATTGAACGACATCGATCCTTTAAAGGCCATGATCTACAGATCCGCGAAAACCAATCCTTTGCTACCAAAATCCTGGCACTCAAAAATGAAATTAGGAATATTGAACAGGGGCGACAAACCGGGAATATCAAAGCACTGAACAAGCAAATTATCAAACTGGAACAAAAAGCGCCGCATCAACTTCGTGGACAACGCATCGTTCGCGGCATGGAAAAACCGGGATTTCAGAGTCATATCCATATTGTCGTTAGTCGAAAGGATCGCTCAAATCGATACAGCCTCTCCCCCGGAAGTAAACACCGGGCTTCCGAAGTGGAACTTCATGGGAAAAGTATTAAACGGGGCTTTGATCGTAACCAGTTTTTTAACAATGCGGAAAAAAGCTTCGACCGACTTTTTAATTACCAGCGGAACTTTGCCGAAGCCTACCAATCCCGGAAGCTGCTTCTTAAAGAGCCTAAATCGTATTTTTTGAGCTTACAAAAGCTTCCCATAAAGGAACAGAAACTGGCCTTCTCCCTATTACAAAAAGCGGGGATCAACGCTCCTAAACTTCATATCCCTAAAAATAACCTGGAACTGACCCTAAAAGCAATCCATCAGCTTAAACGTGGAGTGAAACGTGCTATTGAGGCAGGATCTATCGGAATTTAAATCTTTTTAACTATGAACTGGAACTTTGAAGCTATCTGTATTTTTATTCTCCTGCCTGTCCTATTTCTGGCCACGCTTGTTTATGCCCTGATTCCCGGAGGCGACACAGAAAAATTGCATAAACGCTATCGGATACGATTTAAACTCCGAAACGGAAATTTTAAAGCTGACAATATTCGCAGAGGGGTCTCCGTGATTGGTTCTGCTGGGAGTGGAAAAACGGAAAGTGTCGTCTATACCATCCTTCAGCATTTTAGTCAGCATGATTTCGCCGGAGTCATTCATGATTACAAAGATTTTGAATTGACCGAGATGGCGTATCCCCTTTTTAAAGCACAGAACATTCCCTTCTATACTATTGGCTTTGATCAGATCCATTATCGCGTGAACCCTATTGCTCCTAAATACCTGCCCAATGAAGAGAGTGTGAATGAAACCTCCCGGGTACTACTGGAAAACCTGCTGGATCATAATATGGCCAGTGCTACCGGTACCAATAAATTCTTCTCGGACGCCGTTGAAGGCCTTTTCAGTGGTATTATCTGGAAAATGAAAACCGCTTATCCCAACTATTGTACGCTGCCACATATCATTGCTCTATTTCAATCGGTAAGTACAAAAAAACTAGTCGCGCTGCTAAAAACTGATCTTACCGCCAGAAGTATGGCCTCCGCATTTATCGGTGGCCTCGATTCTGAAAAACAAACGGCAGGGATTAAAAGTAGCCTCGCTAACGCCCTGAAAAAATTAAGCTCCCGGAAATTGATGTATGTGCTCTCTAAAGATGAAGTGCCACTGGATATTAATACAACGGAACATAAATCCATTATATCCCTGGTGAATCACCCGAAATACGATACGGCCTACTCCCCGATTATCGCCATGATTATGCACACCATCATCAAACAAATGAGTGAACGTGAACGAAATCCTTCCTTCCTGCTCATGGAAGAAGCCCCTACCCTTAAACTTCCCAATATGCATCGTATCCCGGCTACCCTAAGAAGCTATGATATCAGTACCGTTTACGTGATGCAGGATAAGGTACAAAATGATCTGTTGTATGGGGATAAGGCCAGTAAAGCCATATTAAGCAATCTCTCCTACCAGTTTTTTGGAAAGGTAAATGATCCGGATACCGCTAATTATTATGAACGCTTTTTTGAACTGATTAAAGCGCCTACTAAAAGCGTGAGTAAAAGTAGTGGCCTAAGTATGGAAAGCCGAATTACACAAGGGGAAAAGGAAATCGCTAAACGACGTGCCAGCCTGTTCTTTACCCTCAAACAGGGGGAATTTATAGCATTCGCCGATGGGAAGGATAAATTGGTGCGTTTTCGGCATCCGAAAATTGAAAAACAAGTACCGCCATCCGCCCTGAGTGTCGAAGACAAAGACCTTCAGTTTAACCTGCAACAAATCTATAATGATATTCGAAAGATGTTATCTTAAATAAAGTGCTTATTACCAATGATCGAAAATCACCTCAGTCCAGGTGATTTGGCACTCCACAAATTTTAATAATGCCGTCGGAAAAATGGCACCTGTAGCCTAAGCCCAATTTCATAGTTCTGGTAGTACAGCCAGAACTATAAAAATGACCTCCTCCCGATAGATATGACAAATTAAAACTAGAGAGATTTGGGTAAATAATTGTTAACTTTAAATAAAAAATTTATTTTATAAAATTAGTCACCATTTAATAGTTACATAATATTCTAAAATCCTAAGGCTAACAAAAATCACAAAAGCAATAATAAACTTAATAAAATATTTAGATTTGGATTGTTCAACTTTTTTCGAATTTATTAATATCCTTATAATTTCAATTATTTTCTCTCTTCTTAACCATAATATGATTAAGATTAGAACTTGGTAAAAAATTGCTGCTTTTAAGGCTCCTAAATGAATCTCAAAAAATATGTCTTGTAGGATAACATTTATGAGGATGGTAGATGTGAAAAGACAGCCAATAATTCGAGTTCTTTTTATTAGGATCAGTAGTCCGCCAACCGCTTCAAAAATGCCTAACGTAATTGCAAAGGATTTTGAATAACCGTAAAATGCCCACATTAATTCCATTCCATTTAATTCAGCAACTGTTTTATCAACTTCAGAAGCTCCCTCAAATTGTAAGATTTTACCGAAACCATAAATAAACATAGCTAAAACTACAATCCAACTTATGGAATTTTCAAAAATTTCTATTCTGTCTTCTTCGTTAAGTTTCATAATATCACTTTATAAATTTTCTTTTTTAAAATATGCCGTAAAAATTAAATTTGCCCATAAATTATTACTCCATATATCTATTTTAAATTCTAAAAATAATCGTAATCTTTTTTCATATAATAATTTAGTGATTAGATACCAATTCGAATTGAGGACTTACCCGTTTTCGGAAAGCACTAAATTACAGAATATTCTATTGTGACATTCTGCACTTATAGTACAAATGTATCCTGCAGATTCGCCTCCACCACTAACTTGATTTAGTAATTTTCGATTGATAGATACCGGGTTTTTTATGTTAAGGCTCAGGTCTGCATTTTTCCATGCTTCGATTAACTTGTTTTTTTTTCATAAATGATAATTTTAGGTATAACCGTAATATTAGAAATAACTATAACGATTTCTAGATTCAATAATAAAATTTAGAAAGATAGCAGCTAATAATGCGGATATGATTAATAAAAAAATTGAACTAAATAAAAAGAATAAATCCACTATACTGGACATACAATTATTATATAGTACACAAATAATTAAATCTTTTAAATAACTAAGATAATTGATCAAGTATTAAGTTTTATTTACATATTAAAGCTGAAAATTTTAATTATTCATATAATATTATGTAAAAACGTGAGAGTTACAAAAATTCACGAGATTTAACTCTTAGGTGTAAAATACTCAAGATTGAAGAAGTTAATTTATAGTTGTATTTATAAAAAATGTCCCGCTTCGAATTCCCGAGAGAGGATTTCTTCAAGCCCGGAATGCTGGCCATAACTTAGTGATGATAGAAATACCAGGAAATAAAACTTTTTCATAACTCTTTGCTCTAAAGACAGCTTACTTCCGCAACTGTTACACTCTCTATAAAAATCTGAATAATTTGCCCCACTCTTTCAACTAATCATTTAGTTTTATATATTTGAGCAAATTTCTGATATGAGCACCTCATTAAAATCTATAATAATTATATTATACCTGGTCATAACAAGTTGTACTTCCTACCATCCTCTTTTGAAATATAATTATACCAACGATTCTCGATTAATAAACCCCGAAATACCGCTAACTATTAAATACTTCGGTGATACCAAATTTCAAGATTTAGAAAAGGTCGATAAAAATTATATTAAAACTATATTACGTCCGTACAATCAACTCGAGCTAAAAAACCTGCTGGCCTATGCCAAAACCAATGTCAATCCTGAATATGAAACCTTATTATTTTTATCCAATCAAAAGGAAGGCAATGATTCCCTAAGGCTGCTATCTGTAGATTCGACACGATTGAGCCTAATCTATAAATTACAAAAGGATGATCAATCGCTTTTCATGCTTATGCGAGCGATGAACGACAACAAGGGACTGAAAAGCATGCTTAAGGATGGTGCAGATATCATGAATTCGGTTAGCTTTCGTATTGATTCTACTAATGCCCTCTCCTATGCTGATGTATTCAATCAGGTACGCAAGGATATCAATTATATAAGCGCTACTAAAACACTTATCGATGCTCCGGTTTCAGATAGCCTACAACAACAATGGATGCAATTTCAATATCTTGCTACCATTAATTCTTTTATGCAGAACAATCCAACTCAGGACAGCCTGATACAGCAATACGAGCGTAAAAGGATAGATAAACAATCTAAAATGCTTTCAAAGCTGGATAACACGAAAGTATTTTACGGAGATGAAGTCATTGATAAAATTTTAAGTGAAGCAAAGCACACCCGGGTAGTCATGGTGAACGAAAATCATTGGTATCCAAAACACCGGATATTCACCACTTCTCTATTAAAAGGTTTAAAAGAAATAGGCTATACTCATTTAGCATTGGAAGCACTAACCAATCCTTTACAGGCTTCTAAAATTAATGAAAAGCGTCCATACCCTACCCTCAACTCGGGCTATTATATTCAGGAAGCTTATTTTGCACATCTTGTTCGAAAAGCTTCAGCATTAGGCTTTAAGCTGGTGTCTTATGAAAATCAAGATCCGCAAATCAATAGGGAATTAGGACAAGCGCAGCAGCTTATGGAAATTCTTGAAGATCCGAAAGCAAAAGTATTGGTACATGCCGGTATTGATCATATTCTCGAATCCCCTACCGAAAACGGGAAACGAATGGCTACGCATTTTAAAGAAATGTCGGCTATTGATCCGCTTAGTATTAACCAAGTAGAATTTGTAGGTGGTTCCTCCCACGAATTAAGCCTTATCCCATTTGAACTTATTAAAGGTCAAACCAAAAAAATAAATGACTATTACCTTATAAATCAAATAAAGCCTTCTTTGGAAAAAGTGTACCCGGAAAAAGATTTTCAAATAACAGCCACAACGACTCCAAAATCCAATCCTGCATTAGTGAAATTCTATAATCAGGAGGAGTATTCTATCTACAAAGAAAATGCTGTTCCCATTCTCAATATCTACTCGACTTCTGATAGACTTACAATTAATTTACCACGAGGAATGTATAAGGTCGTAATTTACTATCCTGACGGGAAGCAAAATAGTCATTCTTTCAATACTAATTAAAATTCTAAATAATCTATAGCAAATTTGACCCAATTCGAGATTGTTTTATCGAGATAAATATCAGGCTGTACACCAATATTATCAATAGGATATTCTGGCAATCGTAAAGACCTATATGTTGGTAGAACCAGTTGAAAATCAGTACAACCAAAATTGAAGATTCTAGCGGAAGCATAATCCAAAACTCCATAACTAGGTCTACCCATGATCTTAACTTTTTTACTTTGTCTGGAAAGTAATAGTAGATTTTCTGCAGCACTGCCTACTTCTTCATCTACAAGAAAAACAATTTGTTCAGGGGAATTGTTTGCCCTGTCAACAGAAGTAACTTCCACTGAATAACTTTTGGGATTTACAAACTCTCCGGGATGCTCCTTAAATAATTTTATTTGTTTAGTTAATCGAATAATATCATCACGATTTTCCTTTGTATCTTCAAGCTTATCTAAATAATTTTCTAAACCTTCAATGAGTGTTGGAGTAACCAAATATTCCACACCTATATGACGTAAAGGATTTGTTGCGATATAGGGAAGTAATTTTTGATAAGCGTCATCAGTGCCCCCTCCATTTCCCCTAAGATCAATAATTAGGTTATGACTTTTTTCTAATTGTTTTTTATTATTTTCAATGATAGCCTCGATATGCTCAACAAACCTATAACTGAAATTTGATAATCTTATATATGCAGTCTTCGAACTTAACTTCTCAAAATACAGTCCATCAATTTTATTTAGCTTTAGTTGCAGGGAATCCTTATCTGGATTCTGAGCGATTACGGATTGCCGAATGAAATTGATGCGGAACTTATCCAAATGCAGAATTGAATTGTCGTGTAAGGAATATGTATCTTCACGAAAAACATGATCATTAAAAGCATACTCTATGACACTATCTTTGATCTTTAATTTTAAAGCCCCTTTAGGCCACTCATCCGATTCAGATTCAAGTACAAATCCTTCATATACTCTTCCCTTCTTTTTTATTCCTATCTTATAATTATCAGAAGTCCAAATACCTTCCAAAGGATCTGTTGATTCGGATTGACTTAAAAATTGATCGATGTTGATAATTGTGCTTTTTAATTCATCATTTACATCTCGTGCTTTCTTATTTTCTATAAGCCATATATGACTATCATTGAAAAAATTTACATAGTCTTCCAAAACAGGCAGGCAATTCTTAGTGATGATTTTTGCTCGCTGGTAAAGAGCATTCTTTTGATTATTGTAGATTAAAGCATCTTTTGTTTTTTCCTTAAATCCCGGATATTCGTTTTCTACCTTTTTAATCAATGCGGATAAAGCATGAGTACAGTCACATTCTTGAGCCGCTACAAATTGAACACTTAAAAAAATGAAAAAAATTAAAGAGTAGTATCGTCGAAACATAATGATTTGATTTTGGTGATGCATTTCGACTACAAAGAAACTTCATCAAAATTTTTTAAAATTGTAAAAATCATTCAATTTTATACATTAGTAATCCACGTAAATTCATTCTGTACGCGATTCATTTTAGCCTTGAAAATACCAGGTGCCAATCCTGTAAAACTTTTAAAATCCCGGATGAAATGTGATTGATCAAAATATCCTAGTTGAAGAGCGAGCTGCGTAAAATCAGAGGTTTCGGCTAAAACATTCAATGATTTACGAAACCGTATAGTTTTTTGATAAGATTTGGGGCCTTGACCAAAATGATCTAAAAACCGCCGATAAAGTGTAGATGCACTCATCCCTGCAGAATATTGTACGCCTCCATACTTTTGTTCAGCTTGGAGCATTTCGGCTAAGCGTTTTTTATCAATTGTGTTGCCGTTGAATAACCTGAGAAAAAAAGACTCTAGTAATAGCACTCTCGTAGCGTAATCTCTTTCATCAAACAACCGATTCAGAAAAGAATGATGCGTATTTTTAAAGATATCACTTAATAAAAGTTCTTCATTGAAAAGTGTATCAATATGTTCCCGGGTAAACATCTTTAAACTACCGGGATGAAACAAAACACAAACCTGATCCAAGCTGCCATGCACCTCAACTTCAAATGCGCTTTGATGGGCTCCGTATAATCGGCATGTGGGTTCATCGCTACTAGCTAATACTGTGCATCTATTTGAGTCTTTAGGATTGTAAAAGACTGTGGAAGCCTGATATAAGGCTAAACATATATTAGTATTTGCGAAACTCTTATAGCCGAACGGATTATTGCTATTTTTTCGGAAAAATAGAAAATACTGAATATGCTTTTTTAATAAAGGGTTTTGAGGTTTAAATAGTAAAGTTTCCAATATGATCTAAGTTTTCTATAAATACGATTGAAAACTATAGAGGTTGCAATAATACCGGGGAAAGCTGATTTACTTTCATATACTAAGATAACCTATTTAAAATAATACTATAAAACCAGTTTTAATCCAATAAAAACCTTACCATCCGTTCCAAATGATCTACAGGTACCTCAAATCGCTCCATCAGAAAATAAGGAGCTCCATCATTAGGTAGATACATGGCTCTGTATTTTAATTTACCTATTTTATGTTCCAATAAATAGCCTTTTCCTCCATCAGGTAAATCTTCCACCTCTCCCATAATAGTATAGGCTTGAACAATTTTTGTTGGGATATCACCCTTATTATCAAAAGTCGTAAGCCTCATTTCCTTTTTAGTGGTGTCGATATCGATCTCCCTATCAATTACATCAAATTCATTAATGGTCAGGTAATGTGTAAACGGAGAAGTATAATGTTGGCCAATCAACGAATGAAAACAAAAACTAAGGACTAAAAAACATAAACATCTATTTATCATTAGGTTAAGATAATTCAATTTTATATAGAGTAGTCCTAAATAAAACTTAACATTTCACTCTTATGATCTCATCTACTCTGCTGGTATATCTTTTTGAAAGTCTTTCCTGTTTCATTTTCCAGGTCCTCCCAAGATCCTGAGCTGCAAATTTAACCTTGCCATTCTCGGTCCGATTCAACCGGTCAATGACTTTCATCAAAACATGATGCCTTGGATCTTCATTAGAAAATAGCGATAATTGTCGTTCTGAGGCCGGGCTTATCCCCATTATAATTACTCCTGCCTTTTTGTACTGATAACCTTTCCTATAAATTCGTTTCAATCCATATAAAGCAGCTTTAGTTAATACTATAGTAGAGTTTAACGGATATGATAAGTTGACCACCAAATTCGCTTTATATTGTCTTAAATCCTTTCTAAACCTATTCGTAAGTAGAAAGACATACACTAACGTGCAATTGCTATCCTGCTTCCGTAATTTATAAGCGGCTTTTGCTGCATAAGTACTTACGCGCTCTCTTAGATCTTCATAATCCTCATACATTTTTTCAAAAGAACGAGTCACAGCTATATTTTTTTTGTTTTTAATTTCTTCAAAATCCAAAGTAGACTCTCCGGACAAATCTCTTTTTAACCGAAGACCGACCACACTCATTTCCTTTCTGGCATATTCATTAGGCAATTGTATAAATTGCCAGGCATTATAAATTTTAATATTTAAAAGACGTTTTTCATGCTGTCGTCCAATACCCCAAACATCTCCGATCTTAGTCCAGCGTAGCGCTTTCTCCTTTTTTAATTCTGAATCAATAGCATAAACTCCTCCTGTTATTTCAGCAAATTTTTTTGCGATTTTATTGGCAACCTTGGCTAAAGATTTGGTTTTAGCTAAACCCACACTAATTGGAATTCCGGTATGGCGATATACTTTCTCTATCATCTGTTTTCCCAAAGTTTCCAGGTCATAAAGCTCAAAGCCTTCGAATTTTAAAAAGCTCTCATCAATACTGTAAATTTCTATTTCCGGTGTAAAGGTGGAGAGGATATTCATAACCCTATTACTCATATCACCATATAAGGCGTAATTGCTCGAAAAAACATGAATTCCCTTGGCTTCAAAGTCTTTCTCAAACTGAAATGCAGGTGCACCCATTGGAATACCTAGGGCTTTGGCTTCATTGGAACGTGCGATGACACAACCATCATTATTTGAAAGTACCACAACAGGTTTGTTGCGAAGTGAGGGGTTAAATACACGCTCGCAACTAGCATAAAAGTTATTACAATCAACTAGTGCAAACATTATAAATATTTAATGACGTTTGTAACTATTCCCCATATCACGAATTCATTATCAGCGGTTACTTTGATGGGAGCATATTTCTTGTTCTCCGCTATTAACCAAATAACATTTTTTTCAATTCGTATTCTCTTTACTGTAAACTCACCATCTAAAAAACAAACTGCGATATGTCCACTTTTTGGTTTCAAACTTTTGTCAATAACCAGTAAATCACCATTACTTATACCTGCTCCTTCCATACTATCCCCTTCGGCTCTACCAAAAAATGTGGCATCCTTGTTCTTAATAAACTCATGATTCAGGTCAATTCTATCTTCTAAATGATCGTCTGCAGGTGATGGGAAACCTGCTGATATACCACAATTAAACAGTGGTAAGCGAAGTACAACTAAAGAATAATTTTTGTAAATTTTCATAACTCATAATGATACGAGTTTTCAAAATTAGGTATATTTCCATAATTTAGGATATAATCCAAAGTTAAAATATGTGCTACGAAACTTCATTGACCAAAAGTGAAAAACAGATTGAAAAAGCTACCGGAGCTAAATTCAATATTCAATTGGAATACAAGCCCTACTATCATGTCTCAGGTTTTGTTCATCCTAACTTGTACTGTATTCCTCAGGAAGATCCATCACAAATTTACCCTATGGAGTGGGGGCTTATTGCTCCCTGGGGTGAAAATAATGTGACAGGTTTTAGAAAAAAGTACAACACATTAAATGCTCGAGGGGAAACAATGTTAACATCAAACACCTATAAATCCCCTGCTAGAAAACGGCGATGTTTAATTCTGGCTGATGGTTTTTTTGAACCGCATTATCCAAATAACAAATTTAAATCTGGTGCAGTGCCTAAATATTGCTATCTGCCCGACCGAAAACTATTTACCTTCGCCGGAATTTATAATGAATATGGTTCTGATTACTGGAATGTAAGCCTGGTTACCACAGAAGCAAATGATTTTTTTGCGCATATCCATAATAAGAAAAAGCGCATGCCCCTAGTTTTAGATCCTGATTTCGAAGGGGAATGGTTACGAGAAGATCTCAATGATGATGGAATCTTAGAACTCGTGAATCATGGTTTTATTAAAGAGGATTTCAAAGCACATTCTGTAGAAAATTTTTATAAAAGCGATTTTAATACAAATACTCCGGAATTTTTACAACCTGTTGATGATCAGGAAGGAGAACAGGGAAGCTTTCTTTAAATATAACATCATAGAATTAAAAAGGCTTCCAGGTATCCATCCTCTCTTAATCAACTAATTGTATTCCTCTTTGCTATTAAATATTTAAGATATTCTTCGATGGGATTAAATCAGATCATTATTGGAAAGAAATCCAATGATTGCTGGCGCTCATCTATCGCTCCCCCACCCAATGAGGATAAATAGGGATTTGTTCTGAAATTTGGTTGAGTTCTTTTAAATGTTCCGAGGACAGATTCCAACCCACGGCGGCTATGTTAGAACGTAACTGCTTTTCATTTCTTGCCCCGATGATAATATTGGAAACGCTCTTGTTTTGTAATAACCAGTTTATAGCAATCTGGGGAATGGATTTCCCGATTTCACCGCTTATCTTTTCCAACACCTCAACGACCTTAAAAAGAAACTCATCATCAACGGGAGGTGCTCCCACTGCTCCACCCGACTTGATTCGACCTTCCTGAGTTTCCATCCCTCTTTTTATTTTTCCGGTTAATCTTCCCCAGCCGAGTGGACTCCAAACCATTAACCCCATATTTTGGTCTTCTATTAATGGCTGTAATTCCTGCTCATAATCCCGGCCAATCAAAGAATAGTAACCCTGATAAATTACGTATTTTTCAATATTTAATTTTTCAGCTAAAGAAAGTGATTTCATTAATTGCCAGGCTGCAAAATTTGAACAACCGATGTATCGTACTTTTCCGCTTTTTACCATATTTTCAAGCGTTCTTAAAGTCTCCTCGATAGGCGTATTTTGATCAAAACCGTGCATTAAGTATAGATCGATATAATCGGTATTCAATCGCTTTAAGCTGTCGTCCAATGCATTCATCAAATGATATCTTGATGAGCCTTTTTCGTTGGGATGTTCGCCCATTTGAAAGGTACCTTTAGTGGATATAATACTCTGACTTCTTTTTCCTTTTAAGGCCTTTCCCAAAACAATTTCAGCATCACCAAGCGAATACACATTGGCGGTATCAAAAAAATTAATTCCGCTTTCCAGACAAATATCAATAAGTCGACTCGCTTCGTCAACATCAGTTTGTCCCCACCGCTGAAAAAATTCGTTGGTTCCTCCAAAAGTTCCGGTTCCTAAACTTAACACAGGCACTTTTAAGCCTGAATTTCCTAAATTTCTATATTCCATTTTAAACTATTTTAGATTAAATTATTTTTCTATTTGTATACTTATACTGGCCATAAGCATGGCTATTAGAGAGAATACGGTACTCATTATTGTAATGGACAGTAATCCTAGTGAGGTGGAAATAAGTATTCCTCCCAGAAATGAGCCTACAGCAATCCCTATATTGAAGGCTGAAATATTGAGTACTGAAACCACATCTTCTGTCCCGGGTGAGTATTTTTCTGAAAGCTGAATAATATAAAGCTGCATTACGGGAACACTTGCAAATCCAGCTAAGCCCATTATAGCCACTAAAACGAGAGTGGGGATTTTATAGGGTAAGAATAAGAACAGTAATCCAAAGGTTAGCAGTAGAATGCCGAACAACACGGTCAGGAGTTTAGCAGGATCTGTATTGGAAAACTTTCCTCCCAACAGGTTACCAAAGCCTACCGAAACGCCATACAGCAGCAATATGAGTGTGATCTGGTTCTCTGTAAATCCTGAAATATTGGATAGTATTGGAGATAAGTAGGTAAATGTCCCAAATAGTGCCCCAAAAGAAAAGATAGTTAAGGAGAAGCCTATAAGTATCGATTTTTTACGCAATATGTTCAACTGGTCTTTAAGTGCAATAGGACTTCCTTGTTTAATGTCGTTGGGCAGCCAAAATCGGTTAGCTAATAGGCAGAGAACCCCCACAACAGCAATACTCCAAAAGTAAATCTCCAGCCTAAATGCTGACCAATATACGTACCTAAAGGAACACCAGTGACCATCGCTACGGTTAACCCCGTAAACATTATCGAAATAGCAGTTGCCCTTTTTTCTTTAGAAACAAGACTGCTGGCTATATTGGCTCCAATACCTACAAAAACCCCGTGGGCGACGCCTGATAATACTCTGGCAACAATCAATAATGCAAAACCAGTTGAAATTGCGGCTACACTATTGCTGGCCACAAACAGTAACATTAGGGTAAGTAATAATTTCTTGCGCTGTAGGTGGTGGGTAAAGGCGGCAAGTACTGGGCCGCCAATGGCTACGCCGATAGCGTAAGCGGTAACAAGCCAACCCGCGGATGCGGTGCTAATTGAAAATTCGCTAGCAATGTTTGGCAATAAGCCAATCATTACCACTTCTGTGGTTCCGATAGCAAAAACGCTTAGGCTTAAGGCCCATATTGCGATGGGCATACCTGCTTGTTTTGGTAGGTATATGCTGTACTTTTTCATACGACAAAGTTCTGCAAGGCTTACCTACCTTCACAGGACATTTGTCAATGCTTTGATGTGAGGAATGTCACATTTTACGATTCTACCTTGGTGAGTCGGCTTAAGGTTTCCCGGGTAACGCCAAGATAAGAGGCGATCATTGCTTTGGGTACACGTTGCATTAAACCGGGATATAGGCTGAGCAAATTATGGTAACGATCGTTAGCATTACTACTTAAAAAGCAAAGAATCCTTTTTTGCAAAGCGATAAAGCCGTTCGTTGTTTTTTTAAAGAAAAAAGTTTGCATTTTCGGCAATTCCTTGCTTAGTTTTTCTTTGTTTTCTAAGGTTAAGGAAAGAGTTTTTGTGGGTTCTAAGCAATCTACTGTAAGTGTTGATTTAGTTTGGTGATGAAAGGCCTCTGCATCGGTGATCCACCAATTTTCCATTCCGAATTGTAGAATGTGTTCTTTGCCATCAGGATCTACCCTTGATACTCGCATTAATCCTTTGATCACAAAGAAGTCGAAATGAGCATAATCGCCCTGATGCAAAACGATCTGATGTTTCTTAAAGTTATTTTCTTGAAAATGTCCCAATACAAAATCAAACTCAGCATCGCTTAGTTTTACAATATCTTCTATTTGCGTTCTTAAAGGATGTTGGCTCATTTGGTTTGGTTGTTTTTTGAAGAGTTACAAACAATAGTTTTTAGCTAAAATAAGATACGAATTCATTGGAAAATAATATCGCTATAATCTTCGAGTTTTTAGCTTAAGTGAATCTGTCCTTTATTCCTACTGCTTCTATTAAAAGATTCTCTAGAAAATAAACTAACATATAACTGGCAATCAAAGGATCTTAGTTATTAGGCGCAGTTATTCTTGTTCTGAAATGAATTTTATTGCTTCGTGAATATTACCGTCTAAAAGCAAATCATCGAAATTATCTTTTTCTATTACAGTTATGTCGGGAATGATTTTCTCATAATAATTACCGTTTCTATCGCAGTCATACCCTGTCATTAAAGTCATAAATGCTCCGAAAGGCAAATCTGCTTTATTATTGGTTGTGGTCTTTCCAAATGTTTTTTCGCCAATGAAAATTGTATTTTTTCTCCCTTTAAAGGCTAATGCAGTTATTTCACCAGAACTACCAGTCGCAATATTGGTAACTACTGCAACTTTTGTTTCATTAAGTAATTCTCCATCGGGTTTTATATAAGAAACAGTTCTCGAATTGGCTTTGTATTTTCCTTTTTTTAATTCTATTTCATCAACCAAATTTTTATTGATATCTAGTACTCCCCATACCACGTTATCACCTAAAAAATCATACAAAGCTAAAAGCATTGGATGAATATCACCGCCCGTATTAAACCTCAGGTCAATAATCCATCCTTGCAATTTATTTGACCTTTTAATTTCAGCAATTTGATCATACAGTTCTTGTGATTGTTTATGTAGATTTTTCTCAATGTACATCCCAGGCACCAGAATATAGCCATATCGATTATCTAAAACTTTTACCTCAAATTCCGGTTTTGTTTTATACTTTTTTATCCATTGTTCGGTAAAATCGTCTTTCGTGGGAACAGGAAAATTTCCACTGAACTGTTGATTATCGTAATATACTCTGGAATGATCTGCTTTTGTTAAGTCGAATAATGTAGAAACTTCGTTTAGTGAGGTTTTGAAATCGGAATATTGCTTTAAATTATTCTTAATTTCCGGTTCTACTTTTTCCCAATTGACTTTTTCTTTGAATAGATATCCGCTCTTCATTATTTCGAAAAGATTCTCATAAAAAAAATTGATACTGTCTTGTGAAGTTCTAAAACCCTGTGCTTGAATATTAAAAGAGAAGAACAATATAAGTAGAATTCCTAAGTGTTTTTTCATTAAATAATTTCTATTCTTATTGTTGAATAATTCTGAATAACGTATCTATAACACACAACAAAAGTTGTCCTATATTCATTTTAGCTAGAGTACTATCTACCGCAATTTTAATTGATATAAAAGCCTGCAGCCCCATACATATAATCTCCAATACTTTTTAAGAATCAGAAGCCCGTAATAAATCAACAAGTATTACTCTCAGGCATCCCCTATCCTAACGGCTACTTTTAAAATGCTCAACAAAAAATAAGCTACCGCTTAACGCCGGTAATAAGGATCTTCAGGTTAGGTCGTACCGACCGTTAATGGTAACTGGTATCTAGTCCGATTTTTGTTTTTTGTATGATTCAATTGCTTTTAAATAATCCTTAGCTCCTTGTTCACTTAAATCATTTATAAAACCATCTAATTCGGGTTGATTAAGTTTTACCCAGTTAACTAATGAGTCTCTTTGCCTTTGCCATATTTCCCAGTTAATATCAATACAATCTAAATTTTCAATTTTATTTATTTTTCCATTTTTAAAATGAAAATTACGTTTACAAGTTAATGGGTTATTATTGAGAAATTCGAATCTCGAAGATTTAACTGATACAGTTGCGCTCACTTTATCCCCTTGATTTTTTACTTCTACAATTTTGTAAACTGGTCTGAAAATAGAATCCCATTTGAAATGTTCATAATAACTCTCTTGTGTAAATTCCATTAGGTAATCACCTTCTGTGATTATTAAACTAATAGATAGTACATTTTTTACTTCTTGATAATCTGATTTTTTAAAACCTTCGTAATACTTCATTACCAGTTTAGGTTTTGATACTTTTTGTACAGCACAGCTTACGAATAAAATTGTAATTATTAGAAGTGAAATTTTCTTCATTAGATTAAATTTCTCTGATACTTGCTCCCAACGTTAGGTATAAAAATAGTGTTTCTTTTTCAGATGGTCATTTAGGAGCATTAATTTTATAGTCTGTTAGAGATTTTTCCCTTTTTTATGCATTGGTGTTTTAAAACACCACTTTATAGAATGCAATCTCAAGCTGTTTTATTCTTTTGTAAGGTTAAACAATTCAAACGCGTCTGCCTTTGGCTTATAACCGACTTTCTCTTTTGATTCCGTTATATCCAATCTTTTATATCTGTTATCTGAAATTGCATTTAGAACTTCATATTGTATATTTTCTCTTTCTATGCAGCCAATCAATAGTTGATTAAAATCATCTGGATGCAAAAAAGCACTTAAATCACGAGCATTCATTTCGGTAAAATCCTTAGGAAACTCATATGCTCCAATTCTCAAGCAAATTGCAGCAATTCCTTTATTGTATGAGTAATAAGCGGCTAAAGCTTCGCCAAAACATTTTGAGACTCCATAAATGTTTTTTGGTTTTACAAGCATATTCTTGTTTACCTGAATATCGCTTGGATAACTTTCAATGGTTTGAGCACTACTCGCGAAAATCAGTTTTTTACATTTAGCTTCCACGGCTGCTTTAAAGATATTTTGAGTAGTTTTTATATTAGTTTCTAAAATCTCGTCAGATTCGGAAATGGGGTCTACTATTCCTGCCAAATGAATTACCGTGTCAATTCCTTCACATAGTTTCGAGCAAATTGAATAGTCCAATAAATTAGCTTCTTTGATTCTCACATTATTGGAGAAGCTTACTTTATTAGTTACAATATCAGCAACGGTTATTTCATATTTTTTATTGAAATTTTGAACAAAGTGTTTTGCTATTTTTCCAAATCCTCCGGTAATTAATATTTTTTTCATTTTGTTATATTTATATATGTCGATATGTTTGGCTAATTTTTTTTTATTTCAAAAAGTCTGAATATTCCTTTATCAGTTTTTCATTTCTTTTTAAGTATGAAAATTTTCCGTGTCTCGTCATAATAAGTAGCCCGCACTTTTCCATATTTGTCAAATAATTTGAAATAGTCGATTGTGAAAGGCCAGATTTATTTTTGATGTCCGTTACGCAAACTCCATCTTCAAAGCTCCTTAAAGATTCGTGTGGATGGAAATTCCTAGTAGGGTGTTTTAGCCATTCCATAATTTGAACTCTGGTTTGGTTTGATAAACACTTACCTATTTCTGTAGCCAATTTTAAATTCATACTACAAACATATCTACATTTAACGATATATAGAAACATAAAGGTAATTTTATTTCTAAAAAAGCATTTATAGTGACATACATATAAATTCCACCAGTTTGTAAGGATTAGTTTGTTATTAGAAAATCAAAAAGTATTACCCTCAATTCTCCCTTAACCTAACGGCTACTATTAAAATAGACTACCACATAACTGGTTTTAAAAGTATTTTAATAATTTCATGACAGATCCGGCAGGACTAAAGCTGTTTAATTCCCTCATTACAAAAGCATGCAGTAAGGGAATATCAATAGTTATTTTAATGATCTGATCTGACTCCGGTACTTAATAATCGATTCTATCACCAAATTAACCTGAAAAAACCGGATGTAGTCACTTTATACTAACGGTAACAGATAAATTTATAAATACTTAGTATCATGAAACGCTTAGCCAAAGAAATATTCTGTATAAAAACTTATCCTACCGGAATTTGACAACGTCGGTTTTCAAAGTATACAGACTGCCAATTTTTTTTTAAAATAATCGCTGAGGAGCACAGTCATCGACACCGGCCAGAATGAATATGAAATTGTAGTTCTCTTTTGTTTACAAAAATATGAAGCTTAAATACACAGACCCATTCCATTACAGAGAATGCGGCAATAGTATTATTGAACCGTTTATTATTACGGCTTCATGGGGGTGGAATGTCTTCAGATAAATATGTTTTATGGAAGGTCCATAAACTTTAAAAAAGCTATCTGCAAAACAGAAAATTTCAATAATTCGACTAATAGAAACCCTATTTGGATAATGACTCCCAAGGCCTAACTAATCCAAATAAAACTGATATCAAAAATAATCCTCACACTATTGAAAACAACCGCCCCCCGGTAATTATCATAATTGTTTCAGGATAGAGAAATCTAAGGTATGGCTGTGCCGTCAGGACAATATTAAGGATTGTAAGCAGTTATTGCTCGGAATGTTCAATTAATAGAGTTTTTTTCAATACATTCATATTTATAAAAAATAATTCGTGATTGAAGAACTGAAATTTGTTGGTATCCATAGTAGGCTAAAAGGAGGAAGTACGAAGCCTTTAGTAATTGAAGCTGAAGACCAATCTCAAAGGATTAATTCCTATGTTCTTAAACTCTACAAAAATGATTACGTCACAGATTATTTTACTATAGCCAAAGAAATAATTATTTCTGAACTTGCAGAGCAATTTAATTTACCAGTCCCAAAATATGGTGTTATAGATTTAGACAATGAGCTTCTTCTGGAGGAATATGATCCTGATTTCATCAGAGAATTAAACTCCGGATATAAATTTTGTAATTACTATCATGAGGGAACTTTGTTATATAATGATTCTTTAAGAAGTAAATTTCTCGAAAATTACGATATTGAAAATGTTTTTGCTTTTGATAATTTAATTTTAAATACAGACAGAGGGGGATTTAGAAACAAACCCAATCTGTTAATTACGGATGATAACTTTTTGCTAATAGATCATGAGCAAACATTTCAATTTTTTGACATCAGATCTGCAGGAAGAGAAACAGACTATAAATTAAAATTTAATAGTTACTATTTTAATAATCATATATTTTTAAAACTATTAAGAAAACTGAAATCAAAAGAATATGTTTTTGATGAATTTGATGAGAATCTACGTACGCTAAATTTAAATTTTTTAGACGATCTATTCCGGGACTTTAGAAAATTTAATATTGATTGTGGCGAAAAAAGCGCTATTTTTGCATACTTAAACTGGTGTAAAATAAACAGATCTTATATCACCAAGTCTTTAAAGGACAGAATTTTATGAATGTGTTGAAATATAAATATAGTATTTTACATTACAGGCACTCTGCTGTTTTAGGAGAGAGCTTAATTGTTGGTGTCCTTATTTATTTTGAGCATAATAACTCATTATATTTCACTCATTCTAACAGATTAACCAGAATTAAATCTGTCTATGAAAATATCTCTGAAAAATCTATTAAATATTATTTAAAGCAGATAAAATCCAACATCTCCAGGCTGGAAAAGAATCTCGATGATTTCTTTATCGCTGATATAAAAGATTCGTTTGATGCCTTTATATCAAATTATATTCTTCCAAGTGATGGTAGTTCATTGCAGTTTTCTAAAATCCGTACAAATTTTCAATACGAGAAATCAAACAGGCAGATAATAGATTATCTGGTCTCTACATATCTCATCGAAAAAAAGGAGTCCAGGACTAATAAAGAATATGCTTTAGGACGTAAGTTTTATCAAAATATAGAAAAAAAACTAGGTGTTAATTTAGACCCCTCACTTTTTCAAAAGAACTATAAATTAAAGAATAAATCCGGTGTCGAATTCAGATTTGATTATGCCTGGCAAAATAAGGATTGGCATTTGGTTAAGCCTTTGAATTTTGATTTAGCTGATGCTAAGAATATTTCAGAGAAAGCTCATAGAAATATTGGATTAGTTATCGATTTGAAAGAAAAGGCAATCAATGAATCTTTAAAATTTGACTTCTTAGTTGGAAAACCAAAAAATAAAGAACTTTTTAAAGAATATGATCATTCTATCTATCTGCTTGAAAGCTTCGAAAATTCTAATATAATTGAAGAAGAGGAAATTTTTAATTATTCTCATCAAGCGATAGACTCTATAATTAGTCATTCTTAATAAGTCCGTATTTCCCATCAAGTATTGCTTGCAAAGTTAAACACTCAAAAGGTATTACTACCTAACGGCAACTATTAAAATAGACTACCAAATAACTGGCAGTAAACAGCCTCTTCATGTAAGGTCGTACCGACCACACGAAGACTTAGTTATTGTACATAGTATTTTAATCGAATTTTGGTTTTTTAGTTCGCATCAGAGCTTTATTTCTTGTGGCGTGATCGTTTAGAGATAAGTAATGAATTGCTAAAATTAATTGGATATTGGGATCTTTTAAATCAAATGATTTTTTGTCCTTTAATATTTCTCTATAATTAAAATCAAATCCGCCGAAATCACCAGAAGCTTCTATTCGCTCTGCATATTTTGCAATCCTTGGATTCTCTCTTCCAAAATCCTCTAAAAAATTCTGGTATTTTCCTGTTGATACAGCGGAAAGACTTTTTGCTTTTGTTCCGCTTGGATAAAATGTTGCTTCGCTAAACATCCAAATTTCATCAAATGTTGATTTTGAAATTTGATTATATAATTCTTTTTGCTGATCAAAATCTATGTTTGTCCAAAATCCGTTTCCAGTTGCTTTTAAATATTCGTGAGGTATTTTTCTATAACACTTTTTGAAATCTGAATCCATCGTAATACACATTTGATTTTTGAAGAATTCAGTGATTTTATTTAAGTCTTTAATCTGTTCTTTAGAAAAATTATTGCTTAAGGCGGTAGTTGAATATTGACTTTTACAAGAGATTAAAAATGTGAATAAAAATAGGATATAGATTTTTTTCATTCTAAGATTCTGACTAACGTCAAATTAGTTTGTAGGAACTAAGGTTGGTAAAAACACCAGATATGCTGGTTTTAAGCTCAATTTAGCAATATCTTTCTTTAAATGTTCCAGTAGTTATTATTTTATTCTAGCTAAAAGTTTTCTACTATTAGATAGGTTATACTATCTTAATTAAAGTTACAATGATTTTTATTGCCGGTCATTGATTGCTCGGCATACTATGGACAGTTGCGGGTTAACTAGCCAAGTATTGTCAGCTTAAAATAAATATAGCTAAAAACATCGAATATCGAAGCATTTGGCCGCAATTGACCATACGCGTTGTTGTACCAAGTTATTATTGTTCGAAATTCCCTGCGATCAAGGTTTTAAAAAAATCAGTTACCATTGCTTTTCCTGAATCTGAATCAGTATCAACATTTGATAAAATAGTTATGGTGTAATCTGATTTAGGAAAATAAATTATTTCTCCGCTTACTCCATACCATCCTCCACTATGACCTAATATAGGTTCATCATAACGCTGATCTACATCTATTCCATATCCTAAATGGGTATTATAACCTTTTACTTTTGGCTCAATCATTAGATCTACTGATTTCTTATTTAGTAATTTATAATTGAAAAGACTTTTATTAAAATTGTAAAGATCTTCAACTGTAGAATAATGAAATCCTCCGGGAGAAGCTTTTGATAAATAGTATATATTATTTTTTAAGGGTTTACTAGTGTCTCCAGCAAATGTGTATCCATTAGCTTTATTTTCAATAATAGCATCGATTTCAAATGCAGTAGTATTAGACATATCAGCTTTTTCGAATACGTTCTTTTCTAAGTAATCATAATAATTTTCACCAGTTACTTTTTCTATAATTAATCCCAGTAGTACATATCCGGCTGCATCATAATGATATTGAGTTCCAGGCTCCGATAGAAGAGTGTCATTTACAAATAACGGAAGGAAATCCTTTACTTGTTTGTATTTGAATTTACATTTTTCTAGGAAGTTAGTGACGTAAAAATTAGGAAGTCCGGCTGTATGAGTTAAGAGTTGATCTATTGTTACCGAGTTTCTTACTTTCTCATTAGGATAATCTTTTAAGTACTTTCCAATTGGAGTATTTAAGTCAATTTTTCTTTGTTCATACAATTGTAAAATTGCAACTGCCGTAAATGATTTTGTAATTGATGCGATATTGAATTTCATATCAATTTTATTTTTTACATTCAATTCCTTACTAGCTAAACCATAAGCTCTATGCTCAATAATACTATCATTCTTAGCTACTAAGATGGCGCCTGAAAAATCTTCTGAAGTCAAATCACTCAAGAAGGAATGAATTTTGGAATTAATTTGTGAATTATCTTGAGAGAAAAAGTTTAAAGTGGTGAATAAAATTATTAAGGAGATTGAAAATTTAATATAATTCATAAGTTCGGATTTGACTTACTATAATTTGGTACAACGGTTTTGTATAACGATCAGTTGCGGGTTGGTTAAAAACTAAGATAGCTAAAATTACCGACTTTTATGTTTGCGCGGTTGTGTCCGCAGGACACAACCGCGCAATTGTTGTTATACGGTGTTACCCACAGTTATTTTTTCAATATCCAACCTATTATTTTGTTCAATGGAGCTTTATCCATTTTATACAAAGATGTTCCTACAGGTGCATTTTTTTCTGTCAAATAATGGTTGAGATCTTCAAAAACTTTAACTTCAATAAATTCATTTTTAAAGGATTTTATATAATCGGATTCCAGTTTAGCATTAAGAATTGCGTCGTCAGAACCTACAAAATAAAGTGTAGGAATGGATAAGTTTCTAATGACTGTTTCATAATCTTTTCTGACCAACTCCATAAATACATCATCACTTAAAAAGTCTTTAAGAAATTTTAAATATTTGCGATTAAAACCTTTTTTATCAAGTAACTCTTTAGTCTGTTCTTTTATATCTCTT